>NZ_JAZKMA010000001.1:0-1240395 GCF_056498065.1 Celeribacter sp. SCSIO 80838 | reverse complement strand
GAGCGAGCCAGCCATGTTGGAGAACATCGCTTTGCGGTGTTCGTGGGTCCGGTTGAGGCGGCGGTAACCTTTAGCGTGACGCATTTTCTATCTCCTTAGCGTGTTTTGCTTTGTCTGACCGGCGATGCGTGTCACCGGTTCTCCTTGGGGCGGAATGCCCGGGTCTTCGGTGGGCAAAATGCCCGGATTTGAGGGTCGGCAAAGCGTCGGACTTTTGTCGGACAAACGTCGGACCTTTTACCGACCCTCAAAATTTCACTCAGAACTGGTCTTCGAATTTCTTCGCCAGCTCTTCGATGTTCTCAGGCGGCCACTCTTCGACATCCATGCCGAGGTGCAGGCCCATGCCGGACAGAACCTCTTTGATCTCGTTGAGCGACTTGCGGCCGAAGTTCGGGGTGCGGAGCATCTCGGCTTCGGTTTTCTGGATCAGATCGCCGATGTAAACGATGTTGTCGTTTTTCAGGCAGTTCGCAGACCGGACAGACAGTTCCAGCTCGTCCACTTTCTTCAGGAGAAGCGGGTTGAACTCGAGACCATCGTCTTCTTCCTGACGACCAGCCGATTCCGGCTCGTCGAAGTTCACGAAGATGCCCAGTTGATCCTGAAGGATGCGCGCAGCATAGGCCACGGCGTCTTCCGGGGTCACGGAGCCGTCGGTTTCGATTTTCATCGTCAGCTTGTCATAGTCGAGCACCTGACCTTCACGGGTCGGCTGCACGTCGTAGGACACTTTCTTGACCGGCGAATAGATCGCATCGACCGGGATCAGGCCGATCGGCGCATCTTCCGGTTTGTTCTTGTCGGCAGAGACATAGCCTTTGCCGGTGTTGACCGTCAGCTCCATGAACAGATCGGCGCCATCGTCGAGGTGGCAGATCACGTGATCCTTGTTCAGGACCTCGATGCCAGCCGATTCGGAAATGTCACCGGCGGTCACGACCATCGGACCTTTGGCGGAGATCGAGAGACGCTTCGGCCCTTCGACTTCCATGCGCAGCGACACGCCTTTGAGGTTCAGGATGACGTCGGTGACGTCTTCACGCACGCCCGCGACCGAGGAGAACTCGTGCAGGACGTTGTCGATCTGAACGGAGGTGATGGCCGCGCCTTGCAGCGACGACATCAGCACGCGACGCAGCGCGTTGCCCAGTGTCAGACCGAAGCCGCGCTCGAGCGGTTCGGCAACGATGGTCGCCTGACGTGCCGGTTCGTTGCCCGGTTTCACTTCAAGCTGTTGCGGTTTAATGAGCTCGGCCCAATTCTTGTGGATCATGCTGGTGCCTCCATTCTTGTTCTAACGCCCATGTCCTAAAGCGAAAGAACGCCCGAGGGGTCTCAAAACGCAAAAACGGACCGCGGGCAAACATGGCCCGCGATCCAAAAATCGTAACTTCGATTACACCCGACGACGTTTCGGCGGGCGGCAACCGTTGTGTGCAATCGGGGTGACGTCGCGGATGGACGTGATGTTGAAGCCGACAGCCGCCAGAGCGCGCAGAGCGGACTCACGGCCAGAGCCGGGGCCCTGAACTTCGACTTCGAGGGTTTTCACGCCGTGATCCTGAGCTTTTTTACCCGCGTCTTCGGCTGCCATCTGAGCAGCGTAGGGCGTGGATTTCCGGGAGCCTTTGAAGCCCATGGTGCCAGCGGACGACCAGGAGATCGCGTTGCCTTGCACGTCGGAGATCAGGATTTTGGTGTTGTTGAAGGTGGAGTTCACGTGAGCAACGCCAGCGGCGATGTTCTTGGAAACTTTTTTCTTCGCAGTACGACGAGTATCGCGTGCCATGTTTCAGATCTCCCCTTATTTCTTCTTACCAGCGATGGCCTTTGCCGGGCCTTTGCGGGTGCGAGCGTTGGTGTGGGTGCGCTGACCGCGAACCGGGAGGTTCCGGCGGTGACGCAGGCCGCGGTAGCAGCCGAGGTCCATGAGACGCTTGATGTTCATCTGGGTTTCACGACGAAGATCGCCTTCGACGGTGTAGTTCGCGTCGATGTGCTCGCGGATGGCGAGGACTTCGGCGTCGGACAGCTCGTTGACACGACGGGTGAGGTCGATGCCGACGGCTTCGCAGATGGCGACGGCAGAGGTGTTACCAATGCCCGTGATATAGGTGAGCGCGATCGGAACGCGCTTGGCGGTCGGGATGTTGACGCCGGCGATACGTGCCACGTTGACTTTCCTTTCGTTGCGGTTCCGTAACCCCGGAACCTTTTTTCACAACGGAAGCTCGCGGGGGGTCCCTCGCGAGCGACAGCTGAATTCAGGTGATGATTGCGTCCGGGCGAACATGCGTTGAAACGACCCGTTTGCGAATCTTTTACCCCAGAGGGGATGGGTTGCCATAGAGGCGAATCGCCGGAGGGTCAAGGCCTTCCGGCGATTGAAGTCTTCAGGCCAGCGCCTTTGCAATATCCGCAGTGACCTGGTCCATGCTCTGAAGACCGTCAACGGTCTTCAGATCGCCCTTGGCGTAGTAGTAGCCAATGAGCGGAGAGGTCTTTTTGTAATATTCCATCAGCCGGATCTTGACGCTCTCTTCGTTGTCGTCGGCGCGCACCGGCTTGCCAGCGGCGGCGGCTTCGACGGCGCGATTGACGATGCGCTTGACCAGCGTCTCGTCATCGACTTCGAGCAGGATCACCGCCTCGAGCTGGGCGCCGTTGCGGGACAGCAGCTCGTTGAGCGCGTCCGCCTGACCCAGAGTGCGCGGGAAACCGTCGAAGATGAACCCGCCGGCGGAGCCGTGCTGGATTTTCTCTTCGATCAGGCCGATCACGATTTCGTCGGTCACAAGCTGACCGGCATCCATGATCGCCGCGACCTTTTTGCCCATTTCGGTGCCGGAGGTGCGTGCTTCGCGCAGCATGTCCCCGGTCGAAAGCTGCACCATGCCCCGCTCCTCCACGAGACGTTGTGCCTGAGTTCCCTTGCCCGCACCCGGCGGTCCAAGCAGAATAATATTCATCGTCTTGTTGTCCCTCTTTTGCTGCGCTTCCTCCCACGCAGCTGAGATTTCTCGATCAGCCCCTCATACTGGTGTGCCAGCAGGTGGGACTGGATTTGCTGAATCGTGTCCATCGTCACCGATACCACAATCAACACAGAAGTGCCGCCAAAGTAAAAGGGAATGGCGAACTGGCTGCGCAGAATTTCCGGCAACAGACAAACTGCGGCCAAATAGGCGGAGCCGATCACGAGGAGACGGGCCACGATGTAATCGAGGTGTTCCTCGGTCTTCTTCCCCGGACGGATGCCGGGAATGAACCCGTTCTGGTTCTTCAGGTTCTTGGCCACGTCTTCCGATTTGAAGGCGACGTTGGCGGTGTAGAAATAGGCGAAGAAGACGATCATCACCGTGAAGAACAGAAGGTAAAGCGGCTGACCCGGCCCGAAATAGGCGAGGATCGTGGACATCACCGGACCGACATCGCTTTGCCCCGAGAAGGTCGCGATGGTGGTCGGCAAGAGCAGCAGCGAGGAGGCGAAGATCGCCGGGATCACGCCCGCCGGGTTCACCTTGATCGGCAGGTGCGACGACTGCGCGTCATAGATTTTCATGCCCTGCTGGCGACGCGGGTACTGGATATGCACCTTGCGCAGCGCGCGTTCCATGAAGACCACGAAGGCGATCACGGCCACGACCATGGCGATCACGATCAGCGTCACGAAGGGAGAGATCGCACCGGAGCGGCCGGAGGCGAAGAACTGCGCCAGAGCGCTGGGGATCTCGGCGACGATGCCGACGAAGATGATCAGCGAGATGCCGTTGCCAATGCCGCGATTGGTGATCTGCTCACCGAGCCACATCAGGAACATGGTGCCGCCGACGAGGGTGATCACGACGCCCGCGCGGAAATACCAACCCGGATCGTGGGCGAGGTTCCCGGCCTCAAGCGAGGCGGCGAGACCGTAAGCCTGGAACAGCGCCAGAGCGACCGTGCCGAACCGGGTGTATTGGTTGATCTTCTTGCGCCCCGCTTCGCCCTCTTTCTTGAGGTTCTCGAGCGAGGGAACCATCGAGGTCAGAAGCTGGACGATGATGGAGGCGGAGATGTAGGGCATGATGCCGAGGGCAAAAATCCCCATCCGGCCGAGCGCGCCGCCGGTGAACATCGACAGAATACCGCCGAGGCCCGAGGCCGCCTGATCCATGAAGTCTTTGAGCGCGTTGCCGTCGATGCCCGGCACCGGGATGAAGGTCCCGAGACGGTAGACGATCAACAGACCGATGGTGAAAAAGATACGCTGGCGAAGCTCCTTGGCCTTCCCGAGGGTGCCCCAGTCGAGGTTCGCCGCCATTTGTTCTGCTGCGGATGCCATATGGTCTCTCTATTCACGTCAGCGCCGCCCGTCCGGCTTTCCGGGGGGCGGCGCTTGGAAAACTCAGGTCTTGATGTAAGGGGCGAAGGCCCTTGCCACAAGCCTTATTCGGCTGCCGCGTCGGCCTTCACGGCAACGGTCAGCGAACCGCCGGCTTTTTCAACAGCCTCGATAGCGGATTTCGACGCGCCGGTCACGGTGATGGTGAGTTTGGATTTCACATCGCCTTTGGCCAGAACGCGGATGCCGTCGAGCTTGCGACGCACGAGACCGGAGGTCACGAGGGTCTCTTCGGTCACGTTGGCGGCGTCGAGCTTGCCGGCTTCGATGAATTTCTCGATCAGGCCGAGGTTCACGGCAGCGTATTTCTTCGCGTTCGGCTTGGTGAAGCCGCGTTTCGGAAGACGCTGGTAGAGCGGCATCTGGCCGCCTTCGTAGCCATTGATGGCCACGCCGGAACGGGATTTCTGACCTTTGATACCACGGCCACCCATTTTACCTTTGCCGGAGCCGGGGCCACGGCCAACGCGGGTGCGGGCTTTGGTTGCGCCGGGATTGTCGCGCAGTTCGTGCAGTTTCATGTCGCTTCTCCTTGCCGGATGTGCCCTCCAGCGACGGAGCGGGCAAACACGGCTTACATGTGTTGATTCTGATGGACAGGGTTGTCCACCGGGGGCGTATAGACTGAGCTGTTTAAGAATGCAAGAATGGCTATTACATTCTCCGACACTATCCAATTAGGGCTTTATATCTTGAAATTCTTATTCCCGAAACGCACCAGTACATTTGGAAGCAATGGCCGGAAAGTTTGGAGCCTGCTATCACTTGTTATCGTATTGGCTCTTATAGCCGAAGCAGCCATTCCCCGTCTTGACATTTCAGGTCAGCGTTTTGTCGCGTTTGTAGCGCTTATCTGGTCGTTCGCATATTTCTTACTGGTAATTGCTGCCATTCCGTTTTTGACATCTCAGAATTTTTGGCCCAACCCAGCTCGCCTTGCTGTTGATACACTTATATCAATAAGCCTATCGATAATGAGTTTCTCGCTCATCTATAGAATATATGAAATTATAGGGCCGGACCAAAATATCGCGCCTTCAGTCAGAGATTACATTTATTTCTCGACCGTAACGTTCTCAACATTAGGCTTTGGCGACTTCAGACCAGCGACGGACGCCCGAATGTTTGCCGCGCTTCAGTCGATTCTTGGCAATCTTCATTTGGGCATGATTGTCGGAACCGCGTTTTTTGCAGCACAACCGAAATAAATCTCAGAGCGCAGAAATAGTAACGGAAATCAGCACAACGAGGGCGGCACCGATGGCCAGCATCGTACCTACATAGTGCATATACCGGTATGTCTTCACACTCATGACAACTCTCCCATACGACTTTACAAACACTGCCTAAATTAACTCACCTATAATATAGTCATAATACATTAATTTTCAATTTAAATCACCCAACCAAAACACCCCACAGTCTCCTGCGGGGTGTCTGTCTTGTCCAGCGATGTCTCGACAGCGGCCTGCCCGGTGCCTCACTCGGCGGTGGCGCGCAGGTAGTCTTTCCAGCACGGGATCGGACCGGCATGCCAGCGGTCGCGCAGGGCGGCCATCAGGCGGTTCGGTTTCAGGAGGGAGGCGGCGCGTTGCATGTCGGATCCTCTCGGAGAGTCTTTTGCGATGATCGTGTGCGTGTCAGATACGCGCGGCGGTTTGCCGGGCGATGTCCATGATGTCGGAGCGCCCCAGACCGATGTCGTGCAATTCATGGTCGGAGAGGGCGTTGAGTTGGTTGTAGGTGTCGGCATAGGCGCGCTGGCGGGCATGGGCCTCGCGCAGGCGGGCAATCATGTTGCGCAGAGAAAAGCCGAAACCGGAAACGCGGGTGGTGTCAGTGTAGTGAGCCATTTTTCTTGTCCTTTATTGAACGGGGCCGGAATGCCCCGGAAATGGGGTCTCTTTCGATGTGCCGCCGATGTAGGGGGAGTCCGGACGAATGACATCCCCCAGTTTTCGAGAGGCCGCTATGCACACAATGCAAGCAGTTTTAAAACTGGTTAAATTTTGTACATATAAGCTCAAAACGTATTCGCCGATCAGCCGTGACGCCTGTAATGCGACTTAACCCAGCGCTCTCCGGGTTCCGGCATGTCGAACACGGAGAGGTCAAAGGCCGGGATGCTGGCCATGAAATTGATCATCCAGTCTTGCAGGGCTTTGGTAAATGCGGTCATCGGTCGGTTCCTTTCACTGTCACGAGATCGCCTGCCCCTGTGGGCGTGGCGGGTTGGTACAGGGAAAGTGTCGCCCGGAAGTGTTAACGCCCGCCGAAAGCAATGCGGCGGGACCGAGGCTTTTCGCTCAACTTGTTTCTGAACTGTTAAAACTCAGAACAGCGCGCCTTGTACCGACTGAGCGATTCTGGCGAGACCGTCGCGCGCCATCGGGCCGACGAGGGCGTAATGCCAGAAACCGTCCTGCCAATAGGCGGCAGACAGCGTATCTTTCTGGCCGTAACGCAGCGCCGAGGTGCCACGGCTCTGCGCGGGCGTCAGATAGAGGGTCACGCGGGTGCCCTCCGCATCCTCATACATGAATTGCGCGGCGGCCCCCTGTTCGAAGGGCAAAAGCCGCCCGCCAACGAGAGACAGCCCCGCGCCGGTCAGATCGGGAATGCGCACCTCGGCCCCCAGACGATTGCTGAGCCAGCCCTTGAGGTGATCGCGTTCGGAGGCGGGCACTTCGACCGGATGCACCACCTCGACGGAATAAAGCGCGTGGGCGGCGGAAGCCTGGGCGAGCACATCGCTGGCCATGTCCGGCGCAGCTCCCGGCCCACGCGTCAGAAGCCCGCCACCAAAGCCCACGGCCAAGAGCACGACCGCCGCGGCCAGTTGCCCCCAGATCGGGCGGGCGGCAGGTTCGGCGCGGGACAGGAGGTTGTCCAGATGCGCCTCGGACGGGGTCGGAACCGCGGCGCGCAACCTGTCCATATCTTGCACCATCTCCGCAACCTGTGTGGCAAGCGCCTCGTCATGCTCCATCCGGCGCTCGAACGCGAGGGATTCGTCACGGGTCATTTCCCCATCGAGATAGCGATGAATGTCGAAATCCTGCGCATCCGTCATGTCACACTCCTCAGCCGCACGGGCGGTCCCGGTGTCGGCTCCTGTTTCAAACTCGCACGGGCGCGCGAGATCCGCGACATCACCGTGCCGATCGGGATGTCGAGAACGCCCGCCGCCTCGGCATAGCTCAAGCCATCGATGACCACGAGCAAAAGCACTTCGCGCTGTTCGGGGGGCAAAGCGTCCACCCGACGCAGTATCTCCATGGCCTCAAGCCCCTGCTCCGCCGAGGGCAGCGCATGGGGCGAGAGATCGGCCTCGTCATAGGCAACATGGATGTGGCGCGCAGCAGATGTCCGCAACCCGTTGCGGTGAATGTTCAGCGCCATTTTCGCAAGCCACGGTCGGATCGGACGATCCGCCTGCCAGAGATGCCGCTTGCGCAGGGCGCGCTCGGCACAGTCCTGAACGAGATCGTCGGCCCGGCTGCGGTCTCGCGTCAAGACATAGGCGTAACGCCAGAGCGACGGCAGGGCCTCTTTCAATTCCTGTCTGAACCGCGGCATGACGCCTCCCGGAAGGATCAATGGGGAGGGTCGCCCCTCCCCGGCCTGATATGCGCTGTTACGGGCGGGCGACGTGCCAGACGCCGTTCACGCCCTCACCGGTCATGTCGCCGGGTTTTTCGTCCTTGACCCAACCATAGAGCGGCATGCCCTTGTAGGCCACCTGCTCATAACCTTCCTTGCGGGTGATCAGGGAATAGCCGGAGGGCAGCTCCATGTCGGCATCGCCCACGACCGGCGGCCAGTTGGCGGCGCACATGTCATAGCAGTTCGACACGCCCTTTTCGTCCTTGTCGAAAGTGTAGAGCGTCATGTGGGTACCTGCGTCCATCAGATAGGTGGCCTCGCCCAGCTTGCCGGTCACGACGGGGGCGTCGGCGGCGAAGGCGGTGGTGGCGAAAGCGGCAAGGGCCGCCGCAAGGGGAAGGGTCTTGAGCATGTCTGATCTCCAAAAAACATCGCCTGCGCTGGTGCAGACATGAGAGATACAGTGCGCAGGGCGGGTTTATTCCCGACCGATATGAATTTTCAAAAGAAAAACGCCCCACCGGGAAGGCAGGGCGTTTGAAATCTTGCGGTCGGGGCTTGCGCCCCGATCAGCGCTTACCCACGCTCTTCGACGATTTCGACGAGGTGCGGGATGGAGTTGACCATGCCACGCACGGAGGGGGTGTCCTCCAGCTCGCGGGTTTTGTGCATCTTGTTCAGGCCGAGACCGATCAGGGTCTGACGCTGTTTCGCGGGGCGACGGATCGGGGAGCCGATCTGTTTCACAACGATGGTTTTAGCCATGAGTCAGTCTCCTTACGCTTCAGCAGCTTCAGCAGCCGGTTCATCCTTTTTCAGGATGTCGGCGACTTTCTTGCCGCGACGCTGAGCCACGGAGCGCGGGGAGGCTTCGAGTTTGAGGCCGTCCAGCGTGGCGCGGATCATGTTGTACGGGTTCTGGGAGCCGATGGATTTGGCAACCACGTCCTGAATGCCGAGCATTTCGAACACGGCGCGCATCGGACCACCGGCGATGATCCCGGTACCTTGCGGGGCGGTGCGCATCACGACGCGACCGGCACCGTGACGACCTTCGATGTCGTGGTGCAGGGTGCGGCCTTCTTTGAGCGGCACGCGGATCATTTGGCGCTTGGCTTGCTCGGTGGCTTTGCGGATGGCCTCGGGGACCTCTTTCGCTTTGCCTTTGCCGAAGCCGACGCGGCCTTTTTGGTCGCCTACAACCACGAGAGCGGCGAAGCCGAAGCGCTTACCACCTTTGACGGTTTTGGACACACGGTTGATCGCGACAAGACGATCTGCGAATTCCGGGGCTTCCTCGCGCTCGCGACGATCCCGGCGGTTTTCACGTTCTGCCATAGAACTTTCCTTTTGGAGGTGGCGCTTCGAAAAACGCCGTTGAACTCGATCCTTAGTGAAGGGCGCCCGAAAGGCGCCCGACCCGGATCATCGGGAAGGGGAGCATTGCCCCCCTCCCTCAAGTCTTAGAACTTCAGACCACCTTCACGGGCAGCGTCGGCGAGAGCCTTCACCTTGCCGTGGAAGAGGAAGCCACCACGGTCGAAGTAGCATTCTTCGACACCGGCTTTCTTCGCGCGCTCTGCGATCGCCGCGCCAACTTTGGCGGCGGCTTCGACGTTGTTCTTGCCGACCACGCCGAGATCTTTCTCGAGCGAGGAGGCAGCGGCCAGGGTTTTGCCCTGAACGTCGTCGATCAGCTGAGCGCTGATGTTCTTGTTCGAACGATGGATCGACAGGCGAAGCTTGCCGACATTGTTCTTGCGAAGTTTGTTCCGAACGCGCAGGCGGCGTTTCAGAAACAGGGTCCGTTTGCTGTTTGCCATGATGAGCGTCCTTACTTCTTCTTCCCTTCCTTACGGAAGATGAACTCGCCTTTGTACTTGATACCTTTGCCTTTGTAGGGCTCGGGTTTGCGCCATTCGCGGATGTTGGCCGCGACTTGACCGACGAGTTGCGGGTCGGAACCTTCCACAGTGATCTCGGTCGGTTTCGCAGACGTCACAGTGACGCCGGCCGGAACCTCGAAGTTCACTTCGTGGGAGTAACCCAGGTTGAGTTTGAGCACGTTGCCCTGCATCGCAGCACGATAACCAACACCGTTGATTTCGAGCTCTTTCTTGAAGCCGTCGGTCACACCGGTCACCATATTGGCGACCATGGTGCGGGACATGCCCCACTGCTGGCGAGCGCGCTTCGATTTACCACGGGGGGTGACGGTGACGGTGTTGTCTTCGACAGCGAGGGTCACATCGTCCGTGGCGGTGAAGGAGTGAGTGCCCTTCGGGCCTTTCACTTCGATGGTCTGGCCGGACACAGAGGCGGAAACGCCGCTGGGCAGCTCGACCGGTTTCTTACCAATACGAGACATCGAGAGACCTCCTTAGAAGACGGTGCAAAGCACTTCGCCACCAACATTGTTGGCACGAGCGTTTGCGTCCGACATCACACCCTTCGGGGTGGAGACAATCGACACACCAAGGCCCTGACGGACCGACGGGATGTCCTTGACACCGAGGTACACGCGACGACCGGGTTTGGAGACCCGTTTCAGTTCGCGGATAACCGGGGTGCCTTCGAAGTATTTCAGGCTGATTTCAAGGGTCGGGTGACCGTTGACGTCGGTGCCTTTCTCATAGCCGCGGATGTAACCCTCGTCGAGCAGCACATCCAGAACCCAGCCGCGCAGCTTGGAAGCCGGGGTGGAGACGGTGGATTTGCCACGCATTTGAGCGTTACGGATACGGGTGAGCATATCGCCGATAGGATCGTTCATATTCTCTCTCCCTTACCAGCTCGATTTCACCAGACCGGGGATCTGGCCGAAGGAGCCGAGTTCCCGCAGCATGATCCGGGACACCTTCAGCTTACGGTAGTAAGCGTGGGGACGGCCGGTCAGCTGACAACGGTTGTGCAGACGGGTAGCCGAGCTGTTGCGCGGCAGTTCAGCAAGCTTCAGGGACGCGCGGAAACGCTCTTCCATCGGCTTGTCCTGGTCGTAGACGACCTCTTTGAGAGCAGCGCGCTTGGCGGCGTATTTCGCCACCAGCTTCTCGCGCTTGCGCTCGCGTGCGATCATGGATTTCTTTGCCATGTTCTCAAACTCCTCGCGCGATTAGCTGTTGAAGGGCATGTTGAAAGCTTTCAACAGGCTCTTGGCTTCTGCGTCCGTCTTCGCGGTGGTCGCGATGACGATGTCCATCCCCCAGACTTCGTCGACTTTGTCGAAGTTGATCTCGGGGAACACGATGTGCTCTTTCAGGCCCATGGCGTAGTTGCCACGGCCGTCGAAAGAGGTGCCGGGCACGCCGCGGAAGTCGCGGATGCGGGGCATGGCAATCGTGATCAGACGATCGAGGAATTCATACATGCGGTCGCCGCGCAGGGTGACTTTCGCACCGAGCGGCATGTCTTCACGAACGCGGAAACCAGCGATGGATTTCTTGGCTTTCGTGACGAGCGCTTTCTGACCGGCGATCGCGGAAAGATCTTCCTGAGCGGATTTCGCTTTTTTGGAGTCTTTCACAGCTTCCGCACCGCAGCCGATGTTCAGGACAATTTTGTCCAGACGCGGGATCTGCATGTCGTTCTTGTAGCCGAACTCTTCTTTCAGAGCAGCACGGATGCTGTCTTTGTAAGCGGCTTTAAGACGCGGGGTGTAATCGGTGGTGTCGAGCATCAGATCACGTCTCCCGTGGTTTTGGCGAAGCGCACTTTCTGATCGCCTTCCATGCGGAAACCGACGCGGGTGGCTTTGCCGTTGGCATCGAGCAGCGCGAGGTTCGACAGGTCGATCGGCATGGCGATCGGCTTGCGGCCGCCTTGCTCGCCCTGCGTGGCGCGTGCGTGACGGATGGCAATGTTGATGCCTTCCACGATGGCCTTGCCTTTGGACGGCATGACAGAGGTGATTTCACCCTGTTTGCCTTTGTCCTTGCCGGCGAGGACGACGACCTTGTCGCCTTTTTTCAGCTTAGCAGCCATTAGAGCACCTCCGGAGCGAGCGAGATGATCTTCATGAAGTTTTTCGCACGAAGTTCGCGAACAACCGGGCCGAAGATACGGGTACCAACGGGCTCGTTGTTGTTGTTGAGGATGACGGCGGCGTTGCGATCGAAACGGATCGCGGTGCCGTCTTCGCGACGGACTTCCTTGGCGGTGCGAACGACGACGGCCTTACGGACGTCCCCTTTTTTCACACGGCCACGCGGAATCGCTTCCTTGACCGACACCACGATGATGTCGCCCACGGAGGCGTAACGACGGTGGGAACCGCCGAGGACCTTGATGCACTGAACTCGGCGAGCGCCGGAGTTGTCAGCGACATCCAGATTGGTCTGCATCTGGATCATTTGGTTTCTCCCGACCTTTGGGGCGATCTGCAGTGATCGGTGCCCCCAGGGTTTCGATTAAGCTGGGAGGAGGCTTGTCTGATCGAGATCAGGCGAGCACTTCCCAACGCTTGGTTTTCGACTTCGGTGCACATTCCTGGATACGGACGGTGTCGCCGACGTTGAATTGGTTGTTCTCATCGTGAGCCCGGTATTTTTTGGACTTACGGATGGTTTTTTTCAGAACCGGGTGTTTGAAACGGCGCTCGACGAGCACGGTCACGGTCTGTTCGTTCTGGTTCGAGGTCACGACCCCGGAAAGAATACGCTTGGGCATAGGTCGCTCTCCTTACTCAGCCGACTTGGCTTTTTCGTTCAGAATGGTTTTCACAAGAGCGGCTGTGCGGCGCGCTTTGCGGATCTGAGCGGTGTTTTCGAGCTGACCCGTGGCCTGCTGGAAACGCAGGTTGAAGGATTCTTTTTTCAGATTGGCAAGCTCAGTTTTGAGCTCGTCCGGCGTTTTCGCACGCAATTCCTGGGCGTTCATTTGGCGCCTCTCCTTGGTTCCTGGTAGCACCGGAATGCGCCCTTATTCGGGGTGACATTCGGTCCGGTGGGTTATGTCAATACACACGACTCCCCTGAAGGGAATCTGTGAGATGCCGCTCTATAAGGGGTTGGGGGTGGCGTGGCAAGGGAAAGTTAGAGGATCGCTTGCATTTGAGGATCGGTGCGGGGTCGCCAGATCAGGACGGGTCCCTCAGCGGCCACTCCAACCTGCCACCCGCCCAGCCACAACTGATACACCAGACGATGCACCTTCTCCTCTTCCGGGCAGGTCAGGAGGGCGGAAAACCAATGCGCCAACTCATAATAGTTCCCCGCCGCAACATAGAGCATCTCATTCACAAACAGAGCCGCCGCAACCGAGGCCCAGATATCTTCGGGGTCTGGCTCAAAGAAATCTCGCTCCAGAAGCATGGCAATATCATCCGAACGACCTGCGACAGCATCTCCGTCCTCGAGAACAAGTGGCATGTCCGACCAATCCACCTCTTCGTTCAGGTCACAGGTTTCGAGACAGGCCACGAGTTCCGCTGCCAAAGCCTTCGCGCCTTGCTGGTTCAATGGCGTCATTGGATCGGTCATAAATGACTCGAAATGCTGCGCGAGTTCCGCCCCCTTGGGCAAGAGCGCAAAACAAGCTCGCCGTGTCTCAGGTGTGGCCCAAGTCAGACCGAAATTGAGACGATTATCCTCTGAAACGCGGGCCGGAAGCCGTGTCTCTGGAGGGAATTCACCCGCGTCAATGAGCGCCGGATCATCATCGTAGAACGCATGCCACTGAGCCTGCCATTCGGCACAGCGTTGCTTGATATAGGTGCTCTGGGCCTCTCGTCGCTGCGCGCGCGTTTCGCCATCAGTCATTGAAACCTCTTAATTTACAACTCGATCCGCGACAGGCATGACATCTGTTGCCGCCCGTTGCAATCATGGGGCCTGCCCCCTCGCCAAGCCCTCCCCCGCGCGCTATGACAGGCCAAACCTGTCAAAGGAGCTTTCCCCATGGCCGACATCGAATCCCTTTTCGTCACCCGTCTCTACAAAGCGAAACTGAACGAGTTCTCCCCGGAGGTCGATCAGGACGAACTTTTTGATAGCTGCTATGCCATCGCCGAGGACGACGAAGCCGGGCAGCAATGGTGCGATGATAAGGGCTATCCGGGCTATACCTCCTACGCCTCTCTCACCGACCTGCCCTGGCGCTTTCCGATCTTCAAGGACATCGTCGAGAGCCTCGACCAGCACGTCGCGAAATTCGCCGAAGACCTCGAATTCGATCTGGGCGACCGCAAGCTGGTGCTCGAAGATCTCTGGATCAACATCCTGCCGGAGGGCGGCTATCACTCCGCGCATATTCACCCGCATTCGGTGATCTCCGGGACGACCTATGTCGCCATGCCGGAAGGCGCCTCCTCGCTGCGTCTCGAAGATCCGCGTCACGTCATGATGATGGGCGCCCCCGCCCGCAAGAAAGACGCCCGCCGGGAGATGCAGAATTTCATCTACCTCTCGCCGGAAGCGGGCGACATCATGCTTTGGGAAAGCTGGCTGCGCCATGAGGTGATGATGAATCAAAGCGAGTTCGACCGGGTGTCGGTGAGCTTTAACTACAAATGGGGTGAGTAACGGTTCGCGCCTCGGCGCGACAAACGCTCCGGGGGAGCGTTTGAGTTGCGAACGGGCGGAGCCCCGGGCCGACGAGTAACTCAGCGCCGCTCCAGCGCCCTCTCGATCCGCTCGAGACGCCCCAACACATCGTCGCGATAGCTGTCTGTCGCGGCGTTGCTTTCCTCAGCATGGGCATCCTGCATCGTGGAGACGATCAGACCCACGACGAGGTTGAGCACGGCAAAGGCCGTGACCAGAATAAAGGGCACAAAGAACAGCCAGCTTTCGGGATGCACCTCCATCACCGGGCGCACGATGCCCATGGACCAGCTTTCCAGCGTCATGACCTGAAACAGCGTGTAGAGCGAGGCTCCCAGCGTGCCGAACCATTCGGGAAATGTCGGCCCGTAGAGTTTCGTCGCAATGACCGAGCCGATGTAAAAGATGATGCCGGTGAGCAGGAAGACCGAGGCCATCCCCGGCAAGGCCATGATGAAGGCCTCGACCACCCGGCGCAGGCTTGGCACGACGGAGACGACACGCAGCAATCGCAGGATCCGCAGGGCGCGAAGTACCGACAGCCCCTCCCCGACCGGAGAGAGCGACATGCCGACGATCACCGTATCGAACCAGTTCCAGCCATCGCGAAAGAACCGCGGCCCCTGCGCGTAGATTTTCAGGGCCAGTTCCAGCACGAAGATGCTCAGACAGATCATGTCGAGCGTCTCGATCAGCCATCCGGCCCGCGCCATGATCCGTTCCGAGGTCTCAAGCCCCAGGATCACGGCGTTGAACAGGATGACCGCCATGATGGTATGGCGGAAGATAGGTCGTTCGATGAATTCGGAAATCTGTGCGCGCATCTTTGTCTCATTCAGGGCCTGGCCTTCTGATATGGAGGTCCTCCCGCGTGAGACAAGGGGCTTCGCGCTTGATTTCGCAGTCGCAGCATGACCTTCTGTTGAAAGGAGGCTCGCATGCGCTTCACCGTTCGCCACGACACCCTTTATCGCTATTCCGCGCCCGTGCGGCTCGGAGATCAGCTTTTGCGTCTCAAACCCTACGGGGTGCATGCGCTCGATCATCGCTATGAGATCACGCCCACGCCCGTCTGGCGCGAGGATGGGCTGTCGGCTTTTGGCACGCCGGAAACCCGTGTGGGTTTTGCGGGCGAAACCGATGTGCTGCACATCGTCAGCCGCTTTACCTGCGAGACGGGTCATCCGACGCCGGTCTCGGATCAGCCGAACATGGCGACCTATCTGCATCTCCTCCCCGAGGACAGCGTCACTGGTTTTGCCCGCGATCTTCTGGCTGAGGCCGGGGATGTACCGCGGTTTCTCGAGCTGCTGACCGAAACCCTGTATCGGCGGACAGATCGGCATATCCGGCCGACCGGCTATGCCCAGACGGCGGAAGAGACCCTTCGCATCGGCAGGGGCGCGTGCCGCGATCTCGCCGTGCTGTTCATCGCCGCCTGCCGCAGTCTCGGCATCCCCGCGCGCTTCGTGTCGGGCTATCAGGCCAAGGCAGAAACGCCGGACGGCAAGCGCCACCTGCACGCCTGGCCGGAAGTCTGGCTGTCGGGAGTGGGGTGGCAGGGGTATGATCCGACCCATGGGGTGGCGGTCACGGACGGCCACGTCGCCCTCTCAGCCGCCCCGGACCAGATGGGCACCATGCCGATCGAAGGCGGGTTCTGGGGCAATGGGGTGTCGTCGGAGTTGAGCTTTGAGTTGGAGATTGAGGTGGGGTGAAAACCCCTCACCGTCGGAAAAACAAAACCCCCGCCGATCTCTCAGCGGGGGTTTCTTATTCTCAACCGGAGCGTGCTCTCATTGCTTTTCTATGAAAAGCAACTGCCGCACGCTGGTCAGAAAACGCTTACGCGTTTTCGACTCTTACCAGTCTTCTTTCGCGACCGTGCGGGTTTTGATCGGGAGTTTCATCGCAGCGAGGCGCAGGGCTTCGCGGGCGACTTCTTCCGACACGCCGTCCAGCTCGAACATCACGCGGCCCGGTTTGACTTTGCAGACCCAACGGTCCACGGAGCCTTTACCTTTACCCATACGAACTTCGACGGGCTTCGCGGTCACCGGGGTGTCCGGGAAAATGCGGATCCAAACACGACCCTGACGCTTCATGTGACGCGTCATGGCACGACGAGCTGCTTCGATCTGACGTGCAGTGATACGCTCGGGCTCAACGGCTTTGAGGCCGAAGGTGCCGAAGGTCAGATCCGAACCGCCTTTTGCCTCACCGTGAATCCGGCCTTTGTGCATTTTGCGGAATTTTGTACGCTTTGGCTGAAGCATGTCTCAGACCTCCTTAGCGACGGCCGCCGCGGTCACCGCGAGGTGCCGGACCGGCTTGGGCTTCTTCGGCGCGACGGTCACGAGCCTGCGGGTCGTGTTCCATGATCTCGCCTTTGAAGATCCAGGTTTTGATGCCGATGATGCCGTAAGCTGTCGATGCTTCAGCATGCGCGTAGTCGATGTCTGCACGCAGGGTGTGAAGCGGCACGCGGCCTTCGCGGTACCATTCGGTACGCGCGATTTCAGCACCACCGAGACGACCGGCAACGTTCACGCGGATGCCGAGGGCACCCATGCGCATGGCGTTCTGCACGGCGCGTTTCATGGCACGACGGAAGGACACACGACGCTCGAGTTGCTGGGCGATGGACTCGGCCACCAGAGCAGCGTCCAGTTCCGGCTTGCGCACTTCAACGATGTTGAGGTGCAGCTCGGAATCGGTCATCGCGGCAACTTTTTTGCGGAGCGTCTCGATGTCCGCACCTTTTTTGCCGATGATGACGCCCGGACGGGCGGTGTGAATGGTCACGCGGCATTTTTTGTGCGGGCGCTCGATGATGACGCGCGACACACCGGCCTGCTTGCATTCTTCCTTGATGAAATCACGGATTTTGAGGTCTTCGAGAAGAAGATCGCCGTAATCTTTCGTGTCAGCGTACCAGCGGCTGTCCCAGGTGCGGTTGACCTGGAGACGCATGCCAATCGGGTTAACCTTATGACCCATTAGTTTTGCTCCTCAACTTGACGCACCTTGATGGTGATTTCCGCGAACGGCTTCATGATCTTGCCAAAACGACCACGGGCACGCGGGCGACCGCGTTTCATGGTGAGGTTTTTGCCAACCCATGCTTCAGCGACGATGAGCTCATCGACGTCGAGGTTGTGGTTGTTCTCGGCGTTGGCGATCGCGGACTGAAGGCATTTCTTCACGTCCTGAGCGATACGCTTGTTGGAGAAAGTCAGGTCCGTGAGGGCCTTGTCGACTTTCTTGCCGCGGATCATCTGGGCCACGAGGTTCAGTTTTTGCGGGGAAACGCGAAGCATTTTGGCTTTCGCCATGGCTTCGTTGTCAGCCACGCGACGGGGATTTGCAACCTTACCCATGACTTATTTCCGTTTCGCTTTTTTGTCGGCGGCGTGACCGTAATAGGTGCGGGTCGGCGCGTATTCACCGAACTTCTGACCGATCATGTCTTCCGTGACGTTGACGGGGATGTGCTTCTGACCGTTGTACACACCAAAGGTGAGACCAACGAACTGAGGCAGGATGGTGGAACGACGCGACCAGATCTTGATGACCTCGTTGCGGCCGCTCTCGCGGGATTTTTCGGCTTTCTTGAGGACGTAAGCGTCCACAAACGGGCCTTTCCAGACAGAACGTGCCATATCTTAGCGACCCTTCTTCCGAGCGTGACGCGAGCGAACGATGAATTTGTCCGTCGCTTTGTTCTTGCGCGTTTTCGCGCCTTTCGTCGGCTTGCCCCACGGAGTCACCGGGTGACGGCCACCAGAGGTACGGCCTTCACCACCGCCGTGCGGGTGGTCGATCGGGTTCATGACAACACCGCGGACGGACGGACGAATGCCTTTGTGGCGGTTACGACCGGCTTTACCGATGTTCTGGTTGGAGTTGTCGGGGTTGGACACGGCGCCGACCGTAGCCATGCATTCCTGACGCACGAGACGCAGCTCGCCGGAGGAAAGACGGATCTGGGCGTAACCACCGTCACGACCAACGAACTGAGCGTAGGTGCCGGCAGCACGGGCGATCTGGCCGCCTTTGCCCGGTTTCATCTCGACGTTGTGGACGATCGTACCGATCGGCAGACCGGAGAACGGCATGGCGTTGCCGGGCTTCACGTCAGCTTTGGCGGAGGCGATGACTTTGTCACCGACGGCCAGACGCTGCGGAGCCAGGATGTAAGCCTGTTCGCCGTCTTCGTATTTGATGAGCGCGATGAACGCGGTGCGGTTCGGGTCATATTCGATCCGTTCCACGGTTGCAGCGACGTCAAACTTGGTGCGTTTGAAGTCGACGATGCGATAGAGACGCTTTGCCCCGCCGCCTTTGCGGCGCATCGTGATCCGTCCGGTGTTGTTCCGGCCGCCGTTCTTGGTCAAACCCTCGGTGAGAGATTTGACCGGGCGCCCTTTCCAAAGCTCCGAACGGTCGATCAGAACCAGCCCACGCTGGCCAGGCGTCGTCGGTTTATACGACTTGAGTGCCATAGTTTCTGTCTTCCGTTTGCTTTGGGTCATCTCATGTAGCCGATGCGGCTACGACCCGTTTTCGTCTAAGGCCGGGGTCCTTGCGGTCCTCGTCCCACACAAATCACGGGCCCCAAGAACGAATCCGGGGCCGTGAGATGGGCGGGGTATAGTGGGTGTTGAGGGGGGAGTCTAGTGCGGAGTGGAAATAATCCACTCTGGGTGGGATCTGAGCGCCAGCGCCTGCCCGTGAGGTGGCGCACCACCTTCTGATCGGCGCACGTTATCCCAGCCAAGTTACTCCATGAAATGACCGTTACACGAAGATGGCCAAAGCACCAACCCGATCCTGCTGGATGACGCTTTCGGCGTGACACGGGCAGGCCTCGCGCAACGGCACGCCTTGATCCCGCGCGGTGGTGCATTGAAGCCGCGCCCTCACCGACAGAAACCCCATGCGCCCACTGTTGCCGCCGGGATTTCTCTGCCATGGTCAGCGGGCAAATACCCGGGATTGGGAGAAATCCTTTTGATCAGTGTCTTCTTTGTCGTCGACGGTCCGAAACTCGAAACTCAGGCGCATTTCCTCGCCGCCTCCATCCTCCAACATATGGCGGGGCGGTGCCGGTTTTATGCCTATGTCCGGCCGGGAACGGAGCTGCCGGAGACACTGATGCGGCTGTTCGAGCAGGCCGGGATCGCGCTGCGCCCCATCCCCGCGCCCAAAGGGCGTGACTGGCGCAAACCCTACCCGATCGGCAACAAGCTCCTTGCCGCCGCCGATGAGCGCGAGGGCGACATCGCGGTCTTTCTCGACACGGATGTCGTGTTTTGTGGCCCCGTCGATTTCGAAGCGGCGCTCGGTGATGCCACCGTGGCGGCGGTGCTCTCGGACTTCCTCACCTCTGCCGTACCGACAGCGCAGGACTGGGAGCCGCTCTATGCGCAAATGGGGGTTCCCATGCCGCAGGAGCGGCCAGGCACATTGCGCCGCCCGAACCTCGATTACCCGCCCTATTTCAACGCCGGTGTCGTCCTGTTCCGCGAGCGGACCCAGGACGGGAACATCCACGTCGGACGGGAATGGCTCGACATGACGCTCGATCTCGATCACCAGGTTGCCTTTGCCGCGCAGCGGGACAATCTCGATCAGATCACCCTCTCCGCACTCGGGGCCCGTTGCGGCACCCCGACCAAGATCCTGCCGCAGCGGTACAATTACAACATCATGGGCTGGGGCGATCCGGAACCGGGAAGCTGCGACATCGCGCATTACCATCTGATCGGTCGCCTGTGGAAAAGTCCGACCGTCGGAACGCCCACCCTGCGCGCCCTGCATGAGCATATGGTCGCGGAAGACCTCGCACGTTTCGTCGACCGGAGTCGCGAGTTCCTGCGCTGGCGGCGTGCAAAGCAGATGTTGCGGCAGGTTGGGTAAGGCTCGACCGGCAGAACAAAAAGCCCCCCGGCTCTCACCGAGGGGCTTCTTCATTTCGAACCTATCTCTAAAACTTAGAGACCGGTGGACACGTCGATCGCGTTGCCGTCTTCGAGGGTGACGTAGGCTTTTTTCACGTCCTTACGCTTGCCCGGCATGCCGCGGAAGCGTTTGGTTTTGCCTTTGGTGACAACGGTGTTCACCGCTTTCACCTTCACACCGAAGAGCGTTTCCACAGCTTCTTTGATCTGCGGTTTGTTGGAGTCGATGGCGACTTCAAAAACCACGGCACCGTTTTCAGAAGCCATGGTGGCTTTCTCGGTGATGATCGGCTTGCGGATCACGTCGTAGAGTTCAGCTTTGTTGGTCATTTCAGGCGAGCCTCCAGAGCTTCGACACCTGCTTTGGTGATCACGAGCGTGTCACGTTTCAGGATGTCGTAGACGTTGGCGCCAATGGTCGGCAGCACGTCCACACCGGCGATGTTCGCAGCCGCAGCTTTGAAGTTCGCGTCGATGTCGGCGCCGTCGATGATCAGCACGCGTTTCCAGCCCTGTTCCTTGACAGCTTTGGCCAGCAGAGCGGTTTTGGCTTCGGCGAGTTTCGCTTCGTCCAGAACCACGAGATTGCCGGTTGCGGCTTTCGCGGAGAGCGCGTGTTTCAGGCCGAGCTTACGGAATTTCTTCGTAAGATCGTGGCCGTGAGACCGCGGGGTCGGGCCTTTGTAGATACCACCTTTGCGGAAGATCGGTGCCTTGCGGGAGCCGTGGCGAGCGCCACCGGTGCCTTTTTGGCGGTAAATCTTCTTGGTGGAGTAGGACACTTCAGACTTCGTCTTCACCTTGTGGGTGCCCTGCTGCGCGTTGTTACGCTGCCAGCGGACCACACGGTGCAGAATGTCAGCGCGCGGTTCGAGACCGAAGAGAGCTTCGTCCAGATCCAGCGTGCCAGCCTTGGCGCCGTCGAGTTTGATCACGTCAAGTTTCATGCTTCACCCCCTTCTGCCGGAGCTTCGACAGCCGGAGCGGCGGTCGCTTCAGAGGCAGCGGATTTCAGAGCAGCCGGAAGCGGAAGATCAGCCGGGGCTGCTTTCTTCACGGCGTCTTTGATGGTGACCCAGCCGCCTTTGGAGCCCGGAACAGCGCCTTTGACCATGATCAGGCCACGGTCGGCGTCGGTGCGGACAACTTGGAGGTTTTGGGTGGTGACACGGGCAGCACCCATGTGACCGGCCATCTTTTTCCCTTTGAACACACGGCCCGGTTCTTGACACTGACCGGTAGAACCGTGGGAACGGTGGGAGATGGACACACCGTGGGAGGCGCGCAGACCGCCGAAGTTGTGGCGTTTCATGGCACCGGCAAAACCTTTACCGATGGACGTGCCGGAAACGTCAACGAACTGACCTTCGAGGTAGTGGTTGGCGGAGATTTCCGCACCCACTTCGATCAGCTTGTCTTCGTCCACGCGGAACTCAGCCACTTTGCGTTTCGGAGCCACGTTCGCCGCAGCGAAGTGACCACGCATGGCTTGGGAGGTCCGTTTTGCTTTTGCGGAGCCAGCGCCGAGCTGAACGGCGGTGTAGCCGTCTTTCTCGGTGGTGCGCTGAGCAACCACTTGCAGATTGTCGAGCAGAAGAACGGTCACAGGGATCTGTTTGCCGTCTTCCATGAAAAGGCGGGTCATGCCGACCTTTTTCGCGATAACACCAGAGCGCAACATCTCTATTGCCCTCCTCAGACTTTGATCTCGACATCCACGCCAGCGGCGAGGTCGAGCTTCATCAGCGCGTCCACGGTCTGGGGGGTCGGATCAACGATGTCGAGAAGACGCTTGTGCGTGCGGATCTCGAACTGGTCGCGGGATTTTTTGTCGATGTGAGGACCACGGAGAACCGTGAACTTCTCAATCTTGTTCGGCAGAGGGATCGGGCCACGGACCTGAGCGCCGGTGCGCTTCGCCGTGTTGACGATTTCCTGGGTCGATGCGTCGAGCACGCGGAAATCAAATGCCTTCAGCCGAATACGGATGTTCTGGCCTTGCATAGCATTGCCTTTCATAGGCTTATTGAGGTTGAGAGGAAGATGCCCGCTCATCGGACACCCTCGTCGAACCTTATGAAGCGGGGGCTCAGGGTCATATCAGACCATTTGCGAATCCCTCTTCATGCGTTCTCCCGAAAGAGAACTCGCGCGATATAGAGGGGGATGGGCTTTGTGGCAAGGGTTTTGTCCCTTTTCACGAAGACTTTGGGTCAAATAGCTTTCAAGCTCAGTTCTTCATCTATCTACAAGACGTCGAACAAGAAAACTCTTGTCTAGCAATCATCGCCGGTCTCATTTTGCATGTAATTATGGAAAAGGAATTTCTAATGGGCTTTCGAGTCAAAAAATCGTTCAAAATAGCTCCCGGCGTTAGGCTTAATGTTGGAAAGACCCGTTCCTCACTAAGTATCGGCGGGAAGGGTTTAACAACGAATATCAGCAAACGTGGAGTGAAAACGACCGCCAGCACACCCGGTACAGGCTTGAGTTATTCCACAAAACCGAGTGGGGGCAAACGAGCCTCTGCGAAAAAGAACGCTCCGAAAGCGGCTTTGGCACCAGCCGCAAAAGAGAGTCCTATTTGGGGCGGCATCGTTGGTTTTGCCGTCATAGGCATCGTTGGATACGCGATACTCAAATTAATATTTTAATTGGCCCACCGGCCCCGGGTTCTCATTGCCTTTGCAAGCAAAGCCAACTGCCACCCGACGCTTGCACCGTCGCTTTGCTTCCCATGCGTGGTCCGCATTCGAACAAAAAAGGGCGCTCCGAAGAGCGCCCTTTCTCATTCGATCGTCAGCAAGCTGACTATGCGATCTTAAGCAAGGATTTTGGACACAACGCCCGAACCCACGGTGCGGCCGCCTTCGCGGATGGCGAAGCGAAGACCTTCTTCCATCGCGATCGGAGCGATCAGCTCAACCGTGAATTTCAGGTTGTCGCCCGGCATCACCATCTCGGTGCCTTCCGGCAGAACAACGGTCCCGGTCACGTCCGTCGTACGGAAGTAGAACTGCGGACGGTAGTTCGCGAAGAACGGGGTGTGACGGCCACCTTCTTCCTTGGTCAGAATGTAGACCTCGGATTCGAATTTGGTGTGCGGGTTCACGGAGCCCGGTTTACACAGAACCTGACCACGCTCAACGCCTTCACGGTCCACACCGCGCAGCAGAGCGCCGATGTTGTCGCCGGCTTCACCGCGGTCGAGCAGTTTGCGGAACATTTCAACACCGGTACAGGTGGTTTTCTTGGTGTCGCGGATGCCGACGATTTCGATCTCGTCGCCCACGTTGATCACACCGCGCTCCACACGGCCGGTCACAACCGTACCACGACCGGAGATCGAGAACACGTCTTCGATCGGCATCAGGAACGGCTGGTCGACAGCACGCGCCGGGGTCGGGATGTACTCGTCGACAGCGGCCATCAGTTCCTTGATCTTCTCTTCGCCAATCTCCGGGTCACGGCCTTCGAGAGCGGCCAGAGCGGACCCTGCGATGATCGGAATATCGTCGCCCGGGAAGTCGTAGGCGGACAGAAGTTCGCGCACTTCCATTTCGACGAGCTCGAGGAGCTCTTCGTCGTCGACCTGGTCGACTTTGTTCAGGAACACAACGAGAGCCGGCACGCCAACCTGACGGGCGAGCAGGATGTGCTCACGGGTCTGCGGCATCGGGCCGTCAGCCGCGTTCACCACGAGGATACCGCCGTCCATCTGGGCCGCACCGGTGATCATGTTTTTCACATAGTCGGCGTGGCCGGGGCAGTCGACGTGCGCGTAGTGACGGTTCGGGGTCTCGTATTCCACGTGAGCCGTGGAGATCGTGATCCCGCGAGCTTTTTCTTCCGGCGCACCGTCGATTTCGTCATAGGCTTTGAAGTCACCGAAGTATTTGGTGATCGCTGCCGTCAGAGTGGTCTTGCCGTGGTCAACGTGGCCGATCGTGCCGATGTTGACGTGCGGTTTGTTACGCTCAAACTTACCTTTAGCCATAGAGGCCTCCTGTCTAATTCAGTGTGGGGATCGGAACACCCGATCCCCGATTTTGGGCTGAGGCGACGCTTACGCGTATTTCGCCTGGATTTCTTCCGAGATGTTGCTCGGCACCGGCTCGTAATGGTCAAACTGCATCGTGAACTGCGCACGGCCCGAGGACATGGAGCGCAGGGTGTTGATGTAGCCGAACATGTTGGCGAGCGGCACGAAAGCGTTGATCGCCACCGCGTTGCCGCGCGGTTCTTGGCCGGTCACCTGCCCGCGACGGGAGGTGAGGTCGCCGATGATACCGCCGGTGTATTCTTCCGGGGTCACAACTTCGACTTTCATCATCGGCTCGAGCAGTTTCGCGCCGGCCTTTTTGAGACCTTCACGCATGCACATACGAGACGCGATTTCGAACGCCAGAACCGAGGAGTCGACGTCGTGGAACTTACCGTCCAGCAGCGCCACTTTGAAGTCGATCACCGGGAAGCCCGCGAGCGGACCGGAGTCCATCACGGATTTGATGCCTTTTTCGACACCCGGGATGTATTCCTTCGGAACCGCACCGCCAACGATTTTGGACTCGAAGGAGTAGCCTTCGCCCGGCTCGGTCGGAACGATCTCCAGTTTCACCTCAGCGAACTGACCGGAACCACCGGACTGTTTCTTGTGGGTGTAGGAGTGCTCGATCTTGTGGGAGATGGTCTCACGGTAGGCCACCTGCGGCGCACCGATGTTGGCTTCCACTTTGAACTCGCGCTTCAGACGGTCGACGAGGATGTCGAGGTGAAGTTCGCCCATGCCCTTCATGATGGTCTGACCGGACTCGAGGTCGGTTTCGACGCGGAAGGACGGGTCTTCGGCAGCAAGACGTGCCAGACCTGCGGACATTTTCTCCTGGTCACCCTTGGTTTTGGGCTCGACCGCGATCTCGATCACCGGATCCGGGAAGGTCATGGTTTCGAGCACGACCGGATCTTTGGCGTCGCAGAGCGTGTCACCGGTGGTCGTGTCTTTCAGACCGGCCAGAGCGATGATGTCGCCAGCGAAGCCTTCTTCGATCTCCTCACGGTTGTTGGAGTGCATCATCATCATACGACCGATGCGCTCTTTCTTACCTTTGGTGGAGTTCAGGATGCTGTCGCCTTTGTTCATCACGCCGGAGTAGATCCGGGTGAAGGTCAGCGAGCCCACGAACGGGTCGTTCATGATCTTGAATGCGAGACCGGCGAAGGGCAGGTTGTCGTCCGCACGGCGGGCGATGTTCCGCACCTCTTCCTCGTCGCCCGGTTTGAAGCCCATGTAATCCGGGACATCCAGCGGGGACGGGAGGTAGTCGATCACAGCGTTCAGGAGCGGCTGGACGCCTTTGTTCTTGAACGCGGAACCGCCGAGCATCGGCACGAAGGTCATCGACAGGCAGCCCTTACGGATCAGCGCGCGGAGCGTCGGAACGTCCGGCTCTTCGCCTTCGAGGTAGGCCATCATCGCGTCGTCGTCCATTTCGACGGCGGCTTCGATCATTTTGCCACGCCATTCGTCGGCCTGATCCTGAAGCTCCGGACGGATGTCTTCGAGAACCCAGGACGCGCCGAGGTCGTCGCCTTTCCAGAGCCATTCCTTCATCAGTACGAGGTCGAGAAGACCTTCGAGCTCGGTTTCGGCACCGATTGGAATCGCAACCGGAACCGGACGGGCGCCGGTACGGTCTTCGATCATGCGCACGCAGTTGAAGAAGTCAGCGCCGATCTTGTCCATCTTGTTGACGAACACGATACGCGGAACCTTGTAGCGGTCAGCCTGACGCCACACGGTTTCGGTTTGCGGCTCAACGCCGGCGTTGGCGTCGAGCACGGCAACCGCACCGTCGAGCACGGCGAGCGAACGTTCCACCTCGATGGTGAAGTCCACGTGGCCGGGAGTGTCGATGATGTTGAAGCGGTGTTTCGGGGTTTGGGCGTTTTCACCGTCTTCGGTGCGTTCCCAGAAGGTGGTCGTCGCAGCGGAAGTGATGGTGATGCCGCGTTCCTGCTCCTGCTCCATCCAGTCCATGGTGGCTGCACCGTCGTGCACCTCACCGATGTTGTGGGACTTCCCGGTGTAGTAGAGGATGCGTTCCGACGTGGTGGTTTTACCAGCGTCGATATGCGCCATGATACCGAAGTTGCGGTACCGGTCGAGGGGATAATCGCGTGCCATTGGGCTCGTGTCCTTCGGTTTTGTTACCAGCGGTAATGGCTGAACGCTTTGTTGGCGTCGGCCATCTTATGGGTGTCTTCGCGCTTTTTCACAGCAGCGCCACGGCCATTTACCGCGTCGAGCAGCTCACCGGCAAGACGTTCTTCCATCGTGTTCTCGTTGCGAGCACGGGACGCGTTGATCAGCCAGCGGATGGCCAGAGCTTCGCGACGCTCGGTACGCACTTCGACGGGCACCTGATAGGTGGCACCGCCCACACGGCGGGAGCGCACTTCGACGGACGGTTTCACGTTGTCGAGGGCTTCGTGGAAGACTTCCACCGGAGCTTTTTTGAGTTTCGACTCAACGCGATCGAGCGCGTTGTAGACGATTTTCTCTGCGACCGACTTTTTGCCGTCGATCATCAGGTTGTTCATGAATTTGGTCAGCACGCGATCGCCATATTTGGCGTCGGGCAGGACTTCGCGCTTCTCAGCGGCGTGACGACGAGACATTCTGAGATCTCCTTACTTCGGACGCTTCGCGCCGTATTTCGAGCGACGCTGTTTACGGTCTTTGACGCCTTGGGTGTCGAGGACACCGCGGAGGATGTGGTAACGCACACCCGGAAGGTCTTTTACCCGGCCGCCGCGGATCAGAACCACGGAGTGTTCCTGAAGGTTGTGGCTTTCACCCGGGATGTAGGAGATGACCTCGAAACCGTTGGTCAGGCGGACCTTCGCAACTTTCCGCATAGCGGAGTTCGGTTTCTTCGGGGTGGTGGTGTAGACGCGCGTGCAGACGCCACGCTTCTGGGGGCATTGTTCCAAGTGCTGCGACTTGGAAACCTTACGTTTGGGCTGACGCGGTTTGCGGATCAGCTGCTGAATCGTCGGCATAGGGCTCTTTCCCGTTTCCTAGACTTCTGTGAACCTCGGCTTTTGCCGGGGCGATTACGATGGTTGTGTCAGGCGACATGCGCATAACACGAAAACCCGCAATCGTTCCCATTCCGAGGCGAACGACGCGGTGAGTTCCCAGAGGATGAGGGCCTCAAAGTGGCCCGCATCTTGATCACTACGATTTGAGAGTCGGCAAACAGAGTCAGACCCTGAGCCGGATGGGGCGCGGTATAGGTAGAGTCGAGAGGCTTGTCAACAGCTGCGGCCCCGTCAGGTCCGCCTGCGTTTCATCCGCGCCTCACGCAGCACCGTATAGATGCCCGTCGCCGCGATGGTCCCTGCCCCGCAGAGTGCCAGAAGGTTCGGCCATTCCCCGAAGGCAAAGAAACCGATCACCAGCGCCCAGATCAGCGCGGTATAGCGAAACGGCGAGACAAAGGACATCTCGCCCACCCGCATCACCGCGACCGAAAGCACATAGCCCACCAGCACAAAGCTGGCCGAGCCCAAAAGCTGCGCGGAGGTTTTCATCGTCATCGGTGCCCAGTCGATCCCCAGAGACAGCAGCCCCGTCACGATCCCTACGGCCACGATTGCGCCGAAAGTCACTGTCGAGTTAGGCACGCTCTCGTGCATCTTGCGCACGATGATGTCGCGCACCGTCACGCAAAGCATCGCGGCCACGGCCCAGAGCCCATAGGCACTGAACCCTTCCGTGCCGGGCTGCACGATCATCAGAACGCCAAAGAACCCGACAAAAATCGCGGTCATGCGCCGCCAGCCAAGCGGATCGCGAAACAGCAACCAACCTGCGATGGTGATCGACAGCGGCATGGTCTGCATGATCGCCGTGGCATTGGCGAGCGGCACATGTTTGACTGCGGTGAGGAAACACATCGCGGCAACCACTTCGGCAAACGAGCGCAGGACGACAAGCGCCCAGTCCCGCCGCGCAAGATTGAAGCGCACCGGGCCGATGATCGGCGTGAGGACCACATAGAGCATCACGAGACTCATCAGGGAACGCACAAACAGCGCATGAGAGATCGGCACCTCGGCCAGCACGCCTTTCATGAAACTGTCGTTGGTGGTGAACGCCGCCATGGACAGCGCCATGAGCACCGCGCCACGGGTGTTGTCGGGCAGGCGTGAGAGCATGGTCGTCATGGGGCATCCTTTCCGTTCCCCGCTATCATCGCGCGCGGCCTCTGGGAAGAGGCCATGTGCCGGGCTTGCCCTGCGAACCGGGCCATGCATAGTGAACCGCAAGTTCGGGTAAGGGTGATCGGAAATGGGAGAACGTCTCGTCGTCACGACCATGCGCAACGAGGGGCCGTTCATCCTTGAGTGGGTCGCTTGGTATCTCATGTTGGGCTTCGACCATCTGGTGGTGTTTTACAACGACTGCACCGATCATTCGCCGGAGCTGTTGCAGGCGCTCGATGCGGCAGGCGTACTGACCGCCGTGCCCTATGTACCCGAACCCGACCGCCCGGTGAAACAGACCACACTGAAGCTGATGTCGAAACATCCGCGCATCCGGGCGGCAGACTGGGTGTTCAACATCGACGTCGATGAGTTTCTCGTGGTGCATGTCGGCGACGGGCTGCTCGACGATCTTCTGGCGCAATTCGATATGGCGGAGACCCATGCCATCGCCGTGCACTGGCGGTGTTTCGGGGACAATGGCTATCTGCGATGGGAAGACGTGCCGACCCACCGCCGTTTTCTCAGAACTTCCGAGCGCCGTCACAAGGGCAATGTGTTTTTCAAAACGCTGGTGCGCTGGCCAACGGATTTCTGGCGTCTGGGGGTGCATTCCCCGAAAGGCTGGCGCGGCAAGGGCGCCTGGGGCACACCGCCCAACCAGCTCAAGCGCTGCGACGGGGCGACGATGCGGCGCTATCATCCAAAAGACAGCCCGGTGATGATGACCCAGTCCCGCTGGATCACCCATGAATATGCCCAGCTCAACCATTACGCCTCGCGCACATGGGAAAGTTTCGCGCTCAAGATGGGGACGAAATCCACCGTTGCGGGCAAGGATCGCTACACGGAGACGTTCTTTCGCGGCAAGAACCGCAACGAGGAGCTGGACGAGAGCGCGTTGAAATACACGGATCGCTTCGATGCGGTCTATGGCGAGTTCTCCCGAGAGCCGGAGCTGATGCGGCTGCATCACCTGTGCTGCATGGATTACGTCGAACGGCTGGCCAAGGTGCATGGGTTTGACGCGACAAAAGACCCGCGGTGGGTGTTTCATCAAGGCGAGGTGGTGCGGTTCACTTGACCGCATCGCACCTGACGCAACCCGCCGCTTCCCGCCATCCCCAAAGCAAAAGGCCCCGCGTTTCCGCAGGGCCTTTCGTTTTTCTGACAGGTCGACTTACTCGTCGAAGGAACCTTCCGGGGTGTCGACGAAGAGCGTGTCTTCCGCCTCACCGCCCATCACATCCATGATCGGGGCCGCGAGTTGTGCGGCGGCTTCGGCCTCTGCACGGGCTTCTTCGATCACCACGTTGTCGCGCTCGGCGGCAATGCGGCGGACGCGCTGGGTGGCGCCACCGGTCCCGGCCGGGATCAGGCGACCCACGATGATGTTCTCTTTGAGGCCGACAAGCTTGTCGCGTTTGCCCTGAACGGACGCCTCGGTGAGAACACGGGTGGTCTCCTGGAAGGAGGCCGCCGAGATGAAGGAGCGCGTTTGCAGCGAGGCCTTGGTGATCCCGAGGAGGATCGGCTGACCTTTCGCGGCACGCCCGCCCTTGGCTTCGGCTTTCGCGTTGGCCTCGTCGAACTCGACCTTATCGACCGCTTCGCCCTTGAGCAGAGTGGTGTCACCCGAGTCCGAGATCTCCCATTTCTGCAACATCTGACGCACGATGACTTCGATGTGCTTATCGTTGATCTTCACACCTTGCAGGCGATAGACGTCCTGCACCTCGTCAATCATGTAGTTCGCCAGTGCTTCGACGCCCATGATGGCAAGGATGTCGTGCGGCGCCGGGTTGCCGTCCATGATGTAGTCACCCTTGTGCACGAAGTCGCCTTCGGCCACCGGGATGTGCTTGCCTTTCGGCACCATGTATTCGACGGGTTCCTTGGTGTCGTCCGACGGTTCGATCGTGATGCGACGCTTGTTCTTGTAGTCCTTGCCGAAGCGCACGTAACCATCGATTTCGGCGATGATCGCGTGATCTTTCGGGCGACGGGCTTCGAACAGTTCGGCCACACGCGGCAGACCCCCGGTGATGTCCTTGGTCTTCGCACCTTCACGCGGGATACGCGCAACCACGTCACCGGCCTGAATGTCCTGACCGTCCTCGATGGAGAGGATGGCGTCCACGGACATCAGATAGGTCACGGGGTTCCCGGCTTCGTTGCGCAGCACTTCGCCATCTGCGTCGAGGATCAGGATCTCCGGCTTCAGATCGCCGCCGCGCGGCACGGAGCGCCAGTCGGACACGATTTTCTGGGTCATGCCGGTCGCATCGTCGGTCTCGTCACGAACCGAGAGGCCCGTGATAAGGTCGACGAATTTCGCTTTACCGGTTTTCTCCGCGATGATCGGCAGGGTGTACGGGTCCCATTCGAACAGCTTCACACCACGACCGATGGTCTGACCTTCGGTGACGAAGACCTTGGTGCCGTAACCGAGCTTGTAGGAGGCACGCTCCACACCGTTCTCGTCCATGATCGCAAGTTTCATGTTGCGGCCCATGACGATCTGCTCGCCGTGCTTGTTCTCAAGCAGGTTCGCTTCACGGAACTCGATCTTGCCTTCCTGGTTGGATTCCTGGAAGGACTGCTGACCACCCTGAGCAACACCGCCGATGTGGAAGGTCCGCATCGTCAGCTGCGTCCCCGGTTCCCCGATGGACTGAGCCGCGATGATGCCCACGGCTTCGCCCTGGTTCACCAGAGTACCACGCGCAAGGTCACGGCCATAGCACATGGCGCAGACGCCTTCTTCGGCTTCACAGGTCAGCGGGCTGCGGATGCGCATGGACGCGACACCGGCCGCCTCGATGGCGTCGGCTTTGCGTTCGTCGATCAGCTCGTTCTTCGACACCAGCACCTCATCGGTACCCGGACGCAGAACGTCATCGGCGGACACACGACCGAGGATACGCTCGGCCAGAGTCGCAACCACTTCACCGTCGTTGACGGCGGCTTCGGCGGTCACCGCGCGATCCGTGCCACAATCGACTTCGCGCACGATACAGTCTTGCGCCACGTCGACGAGACGACGGGTCAGGTAACCGGAGTTCGCCGTTTTAAGCGCCGTATCCGACAGACCTTTCCGCGCACCGTGGGTCGAGTTGAAGTACTCGAGCACGGTCAGACCCTCTTTAAAGTTCGAGATAATCGGCGTTTCGATAATCTCGCCCGAGGGTTTCGCCATCAGGCCGCGCATCCCGCCCAGCTGTTTCATCTGGGTCACGGAACCACGGGCCCCGGAGTGGGCCATCATGTAAACTGAGTTCGGTTCCTGTTCGGCACCGGTCTCGTCGTACTTCGGCGCCGAGATGGTGTTCATCATCGCCTCGGTGACCTTGTCGTTACACTTGGCCCAGGCGTCGACGACTTTGTTGTACTTTTCGCCCTGAGTGATCAGACCGTCCATGTACTGTTGTTCAAAGTCTTTCACCTGATCGCGGGTGCCATCGACGATGGTCCACTTGGTGTCCGGGATCACCATGTCGTCCTTGCCGAAGGAAATCCCGGCCTTGAACGCCTCTTTGAACCCGAGGGACATGATCTGATCACAGAAGATCACCGACTCTTTCTGACCGCAATACCGGTAGACGGTATCGATGACACGCTGCACGTCTTTCTTCCGCAGAAGCTGGTTCACGAGAGAGAACGGTGCTTTTGCGTTGAGCGGCAACAGCGTGCCGAGACGCAGACGACCCGGGGTCGTTTCGTGACGCTCCCAAACTTCCTGACCGTGCTCGTCGATCTGCTTGATCCGCGCGGTGATCTTGGCGTGCAGGTGCACTTCGCCGGCAGTCAGGGCGTATTCGACTTCTTCGATGTCGGAGAAGACCATGCCTTCGCCCTTCATCCCATCACGCTGCATGGTGATGTAATAAAGGCCCAAGATCATATCCTGCGACGGAACGATGATCGGCGCGCCGTTGGCGGGCGACAGCACGTTGTTCGTGGACATCATCAGGACGCGGGCTTCAAGCTGGGCTTCGAGCGACAGCGGCACGTGAACGGCCATCTGGTCCCCGTCGAAGTCGGCGTTGAAGGCCGAACAGACGAGCGGGTGCAGCTGGATCGCTTTACCTTCGATCAGCGTGGGTTCGAACGCTTGGATGCCGAGACGGTGCAGCGTCGGAGCGCGGTTGAGGAACACCGGGTGTTCGCGGATCACCTCGTCGAGGATGTCCCAAACTTCCGGACGTTCTTTTTCAACCAGCTTCTTCGCTTGCTTCACGGTCGAAGACAGACCTTTGGCCTCAAGCCGCGAGTAGATGAACGGCTTGAACAGTTCGAGCGCCATCTTCTTCGGCAGACCGCATTGGTGCAGCTTCAGTTCCGGACCGGTCACGATGACCGAACGACCGGAGAAGTCGACGCGTTTACCCAAAAGGTTCTGACGGAAACGACCCTGTTTCCCTTTCAGCATGTCGGAGAGCGACTTCAGCGGGCGTTTGTTCGCACCGGTGATGACGCGACCACGACGGCCGTTGTCGAACAGAGCGTCAACCGACTCTTGCAGCATCCGCTTTTCGTTGCGGACGATGATGTCCGGCGCACGCAGCTCGATCAGGCGTTTCAGACGGTTGTTCCGGTTGATCACACGACGATAAAGATCGTTGAGATCGGAGGTCGCGAAACGGCCACCATCGAGCGGCACCAGCGGGCGGAGCTCCGGCGGGATCACGGGGATCACGGTCAGGATCATCCACTCCGGACGGTTGCCGGATTCGAGGAAGGACTCGACGATTTTCAGACGCTTGATGATCTTCTTGGGCTTGAGCTCACCGGTCGCCTCTTTGAGGTCTTCGCGCAGCTGTTCTGCGGTGGACTCCAGATCGATGTTGGCGAGCATCTTGCGGATCGCTTCGGCGCCGATGTCGGCTTCGAACGCGTCCATGCCGTAGAGGTCTTGCGCGTCCATATACTCTTCTTCGGTCATCATCTGACCATAGGAGAGGTCCGTCAGACCCGGTTCGATCACCACATAGTTTTCGAAATACAGCACGCGCTCCAGATCGCGCAGCGTCATGTCGAGCATGAGGCCGATCCGGCTCGGGAGCGATTTCAGGAACCAGATGTGCGCAACGGGAGCGGCCAGTTCGATGTGGCCCATGCGCTCGCGACGCACTTTCTGGAGGGTGACTTCAACACCGCATTTTTCGCAGACGACGCCGCGATATTTCATGCGCTTATATTTGCCGCAGAGACATTCGTAGTCTTTGATCGGGCCAAAAATCCGCGCACAGAACAGACCGTCACGCTCCGGCTTGAAGGTCCGGTAGTTGATGGTCTCGGGCTTTTTGATCTCACCGTAGGACCACGACAGGATGCGTTCCGGGGACGCCAGAGAGACCTTGATCTCGTCAAACGTCGACGGCTGCGCCAGCGGGTTGAACGGGTTGGTTGTGAGTTCCTGGTTCATCTATTGAGTTCCTCAGAGTGTCTCGGAAAGGGAGGGAGGGTAAAGGCCGAGGCCCTTACTCCTCACCCTCCGAGTCCAGGAGTTCCATGTTGAGGCCGAGGCCACGGACTTCTTTGACAAGCACGTTGAAGCTCTCCGGCACGCCGGCTTCAAAGTTGTCTTCGCCCTTGACGATCGACTCGTAGACCTTGGCACGACCGGCCACGTCATCCGACTTGACGGTGAGCATCTCTTGCAGCGTGTAGGCGGCGCCATACGCTTCGAGAGCCCAAACCTCCATCTCACCGAACCGCTGACCACCGAACTGCGCCTTACCACCGAGCGGCTGCTGGGTGACGAGGGAGTACGGCCCGGTCGAACGGGCGTGGATCTTGTCGTCGACGAGGTGGTGAAGTTTCAGCATGTACTTCTTACCAACCGTCACCTTCCGAGCGAATTGCTCGCCGGTACGACCGTCGAACAGGACGGACTGACCGGAGGTGTCGAATCCGGCACGGCGCAGAGCGTCGTTGATGTCGGCCTCTTTCGCACCGTCGAAGACCGGGGTCGCAATCGGCACACCGTTGACGATGTTCGAGGCGGCCTCGATGAGAAGATCGTCGTCCATGCCTGCGATGCCTTCTTCGAAGACTTCTTCGCCGTAGACGAATTTCATCGCATCGCGCACCGGGGTCATATCGCCGGAACGACGGTATTCTGCCAGAGCGTCATCCACCTGGATACCGAGACCGCGTGCGGCCCAGCCCATGTGGATCTCGAGGATCTGACCGACGTTCATACGCGACGGCACACCCAGCGGGTTGAGACAGAAGTCGACCGGGGTCCCATCGGCGAGGAACGGCATGTCTTCCATCGGAACGACGCGCGACACCACACCTTTGTTGCCGTGACGACCGGCCATCTTATCGCCCGGCTGAAGCTTGCGCTTCACGGCGATGAAGACTTTGACCATTTTCATCACGCCCGGCGGCAGATCGTCGCCACGACGGACTTTCTCGACCTTGTCCTCGAACCGATGCTCAAGCGCCCGTTTCTGGGCCTCGTACTGAGCGTTCAGGGCCTCGACGATCTGGGCATCGTCCTCGTCTTCGAGGGCGAGCTGCCACCACTGACCACGGGACAGCTGACCGAGCAGCTCGTCATCCACGGTCACACCGGCTTTGACGCCTTTCGGACCTTTGGCGATGACTTTGCCCATGATCAGGTCTTTCAGACGCGCGTAGATGTTGCGGTCCAGAATGGCCATTTCGTCGTCGCGGTCACGCGCCAGACGTTCGATTTCCTCACGTTCGATTTGCAGCGAACGCTCGTCTTTCTCGACGCCATGACGGTTGAACACGCGGACTTCCACCACGGTGCCGTAGTCACCCGGTTTCACGCGCAGCGAGGTATCCCGCACGTCGGAGGCTTTCTCACCGAAGATGGCGCGCAGGAGTTTTTCCTCCGGCGTCATCGGGCTTTCGCCCTTCGGCGTGATCTTACCGACAAGGATGTCACCCGGCTCGACGTGAGCGCCGATGTAGACGATCCCGGCCTCGTCGAGGTTGCGCAGAGCTTCCTCACCGACGTTCGGAATGTCACGGGTGATCTCTTCCGGCCCGAGCTTCGTATCGCGAGCGGCGACTTCGAATTCCTCGATGTGGATCGAGGTGAAGACGTCGTCACGCGCAATGCGTTCGGAGATCAGGATGGAGTCTTCGTAGTTGTAGCCGTTCCACGGCATGAAGGCGACGATGATGTTCTTGCCGAGCGCCAGTTCCCCCATATCGGTGGACGGACCGTCGGCGATCACTTCGCCCTTCTCGACCCGTTGACCCACGTTCACCAGCGGGCGCTGGTTGATACAGGTGTTCTGGTTCGAGCGCTGGAACTTGCGCAGACGGTAGATGTCCACGCCCGCATCGCCCAGCTCCAGGTCGGACGTGGCGCGGATCACGATACGGGTCGCGTCGACCTGGTCGATGATACCCGCACGCTTCGCCTGAATGGCAGCGCCGGAGTCGATGGCGACTTTGGCTTCCATCCCGGTGCCGACAAGCGGCGCTTCCGCGCGCAGAAGCGGCACGGCCTGACGTTGCATGTTCGCGCCCATGAGAGCACGGTTGGCGTCGTCGTTTTCAAGGAACGGAATGAGCGCCGCACCGACGGAGACCAGCTGTTTCGGCGACACGTCGATCAAATCGACGGAGGCCGGCGGGTTCAGAGCGTGTTCGCCCGACTGACGGGTGGACACGAGATCGTCGGTGAATTTGCCTTCGGCGTCGAGCGATGCGTTGGCCTGCGCCACGGTGTGACGCATTTCTTCGGTCGCGGACATGTATTGCACGTCGTCGGTCACGTGACCGTCGATGACCTTGCGATACGGAGTCTCGATGAAGCCGTATTTGTTCACGCGGGCGAAAGTGGCCAGCGAGTTGATCAGACCGATGTTCGGCCCTTCCGGCGTCTCAATCGGGCACATGCGACCGTAGTGGGTCACGTGCACGTCGCGAACCTCGAAGCCCGCACGCTCGCGGGTCAGACCGCCCGGCCCGAGCGCCGAAAGACGACGCTTGTGCGTCACTTCGGAGAGCGGGTTGGTTTGGTCCATGAACTGCGACAGCTGCGAGGAGCCGAAGAATTCGCGCACGGCGGCGGCGGCCGGTTTCGCGTTGATCAGGTCTTGCGGCATGACCGTGTCGATCTCGACGGAGGACATCCGCTCCTTGATCGCACGTTCCATACGCAGAAGGCCGACGCGGTACTGGTTTTCCATCAGCTCGCCGACAGAGCGCACACGACGGTTGCCGAGGTGGTCGATGTCGTCCACGTCGCCATGGCCGTCACGCAGCTCGACGAGGCCTTTGATACAGGCGATGATGTCGTCGCGACGCAGTGTACGCTGGGTGTCCGGCGCATCCAGATCGAGGCGCATGTTCATTTTCACGCGGCCCACGGCAGAGAGGTCGTAGCGCTCGCTGTCGAAGAACAGGCTGTCGAACAGGGTCGAGGCGGCCTCGACGGTCGGCGGTTCGCCCGGACGCATAACGCGATAGATGTCCATGAGCGCGGTTTCGCGGTTCATGTTCTTGTCGGCTTCCATCGTGTTGCGGATGTACGGGCCGACGTTCACGTTGTCGATGTCGAGAACCGGAATATCGGTGATGCCCGCGTCCAGCAGCTCTTTGAGGGAACCGCCGATCACGTCGCCGTCTTTGTCCATCTCAAGCGTCAACTCATCACCGGCCTCGACATAGATCGCGCCGTTTTCTTCGTTGATGATGTCTTTCGCGACGAACTTGCCGACGATGTGTTCGAAGGGCACGAGAAGCTCGGTGATCTGCGCCTCGTCGATGATTTTCTTCACCGCCCGCGGGGTCATCTTGTCGCCCGCTTTACAGATCACTTCGCCGGTGGCGGCGTCCACGAGATCATAGGTCGGACGGGTGCCGCGCACACGCTCGGGGAAGAACTTGGTCACCCAACCTTTGTTCTTTTCGAGCTTGAAATCGACCGTGTTGTAATAGGCGTCGCAAATTTGCTCCTGATCGAGACCCAGCGCATAGAGCAGGGTCGTCACCGGCAGTTTGCGGCGACGGTCGATACGGGCGAACACGATGTCCTTGGCGTCGAATTCGAAATCGAGCCAGGAGCCGCGGTACGGGATGATCCGGCAGGCGAACAGCAGTTTGCCCGAGGAATGGGTTTTGCCCTTGTCGTGATCGAAGAACACGCCCGGAGAGCGGTGCATCTGGGACACGATCACACGCTCGGTACCGTTCACGATAAAGGTGCCGTTCGGCGTCATCAGGGGCATGTCGCCCATGAACACGTCCTGTTCCTTGATGTCCTTCACGGACTTCGCGCCGGTGTCCTCGTCCACATCGAACACGATGAGGCGAAGCGTGACTTTCAGCGGGGCGCTGTAGGTCATGTCGCGCTGCATGCACTCTTCGACGTCGTATTTCGGGGATTCGAGTTCGTAGCGCACGAATTCGAGAACGGCGGTCTCGTTGAAATCCTTGATCGGGAAAACCGACTGGAACACGCCTTTGATGCCTTCGCCGTCGAGCGGCTCGGGAGCGTCACCGGATTTCAGGAACAGTTCGTAGGAAGATTTCTGAACCTCGATGAGGTTCGGCATTTCGAGGACTTCGCGGATTTTGCCGTAAGAGCGGCGGAGCCGTTTTTGGCCAAGGAAGGACGATGCCATAAGCGTCTAAACCTTTCGAATTTTCGCGAGCGACAATCACCGTTGGGTGCCGGCGGCTGTGCCCTGACGAAACAGAGGGGTTCGGTCTATTCCTGCCCCCGACCCAAAAGGGGCTCCCGACCTTTGAACCTCTCCTGAGAAAAGACCTTTTCCTGCGCCCGATGCGCAAAGGCCCTTTCTAAGACAGGTTAAGCTGGACCGGAAAAGTCCCGGTCCAGCCCATGATTTCATTGGCCCTGAGGCCGAGGCACTTAGGCCAGCTCGACGGTCGCGCCAGCGGCTTCGAGTTTGCCTTTGATGTCTTCGGCTTCGTCCTTGGACACGCCTTCTTTGATTTTGCCGCCAGCTTCAACGAGCTCTTTGGCTTCTTTGAGGCCCAGGCCGGTGATGCCGCGGACTTCTTTGATGACGTTGATTTTGGAAGCGCCAGCGTCTTTGAGAACGACGTCGAATTCGGTCTTCTCTTCAGCAGCGGCACCAGCGTCGCCTGCCGGGCCAGCCATCATCACGGCGCCGCCAGCGGCGGGCTCGATGCCATACTCGTCTTTGAGGATGGTTTTCAGTTCTTGTGCTTCGAGAAGGGTGAGACCCACGATCTCTTCTGCAAGTTTCTTCAGATCAGCCATTGTACTGTTTCCGTTCGTTTAAGATGTGTTCCAACGCGTGTGTTTACAACCACGTCGGTCTCTAATTGCTTATGCCGCAGCCTTGTCTTCGATCGTAGACAGGATACCAGCGATGTTCGAAGCAGGAGCGCCAATCGCGCCAGCGATGTTGGAAGCAGGTGCACCAATGCAGCCAACGATGGAGGCAATAAGCTCCTCGCGGGACGGCATCTGTGCCACGGCTTTCACACCGGCGACGTCGAGAGCGTTTTCACCCATTGCACCGCCGAGGATCACGAATTTCTCGTTATCTTTGGCGTAAGCATCGGCGACCTTGGCCGCAGCCACAGGATCTTCCGAATAGGTGAGAACGGTCATGCCCGTCAGGAATTCAGCAACGCTTGCGCAGGGCTTTCCATCGAGGGCGATTTTGGCGAGCTTGTTCTTGGCAACGCGGACGGACCCGCCAGCTTCACGCATACGCGCGCGCAGGTCCTGCATTTCAGCAACCGTGAGACCTTCGTAGTGGGCAACCACAACGACGCCAGAGCTGTCAAAGATCTGGCCGAGCTCTTCGACCATTTTTTCTTTTTGTGCTCTATCCACAGTTTTACTCCAAGTATGGGAGAGTTTCCCCTCCCGGCTCAATTCTACCGGCCAGAACCGGCACGAAGTCCGTTACGGGGCTGCGCCAAAGTCGCCCGAGGCCAAGCCTGCGGAGAAACTTGTCGTCTTCCCGTCTCAGGCAGGAATTATGACCGGCATATCCCGGTCACCCACCGTCTTGGACGAAATGCAAAACAGCGCACGACGAATCGCACGCTGGGCTGCAAGAGGGTGTTTAGAGGGGATTAATCGAGAGTGCAAGCCTTCCGAGAGAGCCTGGCGCTTAATGACGCATTCGCCGCCAAACCCGACGGTTGCGGAGATCATAGATCAACACAAAACCACAGACCAGCGCGCCTCCCGCCCCCAGAAAGAAGAACAGCCCGCCGCCCAAACGACTTGCTCCAGACAATGTCAAAGGCGTCTCAATCCGACCGTCTGCGTCATCCATATAGCCATCGACAACCTGCCCCACACGATAAGGCCAACGCATGCGAGCGTAATTGTCGTAGACCTCAACACGTTCACCATCTCGGCCTGTGGCAGCCAGCTTAAGAGAGAAAGCATTTTTCGCCCCCGTTGTCGGGCGCGGTATGAAGGCAACGATTTCAACCGGAACCTCTCTCGCATGGGCCTTAAAGCGCGCAGGATCGCCCAGGAGTCGGCCCCCGATGACCGCGAACAACACGCCAATCAGGGTGAAAAGCGTCATGGCCCAAGTCAAGAAACGCGAGGGTTCATAAGGCTTGCGCCTGCGCCGCTGGGAAGTTTTGTTCGCCATAATGCCCCCGATATGCCTCTCCCCGAAGAAAAGCACAAGAAAGCAAAAGGCGCCCCAAACGGAGCACCTTTCAAATCTTATCCTAAGTGGAAAGGCGATCATGCATTTCTACAAAATACACTTTTCGCCCGTCGCGTATCACATTCGCGAGACGCTGACTTAGTTGCCAGTCGCGGAGTCCACGGAGACCGAAACGCCCGGGCCCATCGTCGAAGAAAGGGACACTTTCTTCATGTAGGTGCCTTTCGCGCCGGTCGGACGGGCTTTCTGAACCGCATCCACGAAAGCGCGGATGTTTTCGGCCAGTTTGGCGGCATCGAAGGATGCTTTGCCAACGCCACAGTGCACAACACCGGCTTTTTCAGCCTTGAACTGCACTTCGCCGCCTTTGGCAGCTTCAACAGCCGCTTTGACGTCCATGGTCACGGTGCCGACCTTGGGGTTCGGCATCAGGTTGCGCGGGCCGAGGATCTTACCCAGACGGCCGACGATCGGCATCATGTCCGGGGTCGCGATGCAGCGATCGAACTCGATGGTGCCGCCCTGAATGGTTTCCATCAGGTCTTCGGCGCCCACGATGTCCGCACCGGCGGCGGTCGCTTCGTCGGCTTTCGCGCCACGGGCGAACACAGCCACGCGCACGGATTTACCGGTGCCGTTCGGCAGGGTCACAACGCCGCGGACCATCTGGTCAGCGTGACGCGGGTCGACGCCGAGGTTCAACGCAATCTCAACGGTCTCATCGAATTTGGCGGAGGCGTTGGCTTTGATCAGCGCAACGGCATCCTCGACGGAGATGTTTTCTTTGCCAGCGAAAGCTGCGCGAGCAGCGACGGTACGTTTGCCAAGTTTCGCCATTACTTCACCTCGATGCCCATGGATTTCGCGGAGCCGACGATGATCTGCATTGCGCCTTCGATGTCGTTGGCGTTGAGATCTTTCATCTTCGCTTCGGCAATTTCACGCACTTGCGCGATGGTCACGGTTGCGATGGTCTCGCGGCCCGGGTTCACAGCGCCTTTGGGGCGGTTGCGTTTGCCGACGGGTTTGAGACCAGCAGCCTTCTTGAGGTAATAAGAAGCCGGCGGCGTCTTGATGTCCATCGAGAAGGATTTGTCGGAGTAGTAGGTGATCACGGTCGGGCACGGCGCACCGGGCTCCATATCCTGCGTCTTGGCGTTGAACGCCTTACAGAATTCCATGATGTTGATGCCGCGCTGACCGAGCGCCGGGCCCACGGGCGGGGACGGGTTCGCTGCACCGGCGGGCACTTGCAGCTTCATTTTGCCTGCGAGTTTCTTAGCCATTGGCTTTTTCCTTTCCAACGATCGCAAAACGCGTTTTGCGACCACTTTCGTTGTGTGGTCTGGTCCGGACGACGCGTCGCCCTCGCCTCCCACGGCTCATGCGCCCCGAAGGGCGCGCCATTCAGGCCCGTTTGTTGACCTGAGTGAATTCCAGTTCGACCGGGGTGGCCCGGCCAAAGATCGACACGGAGACTTTCAGGCGCTGGTTGGCGTCATCCACTTCCTCGACCATCCCGTCGAAGCCCTCGAAGGCACCTTCGGCGACAGAGACTTGCTCGCCGATCTCGAAGGTGATCGTGGTCCGCGGTGCTTCCGCGTTTTCCTCGACACGGCCCAGGATCGCCTGAACCTCAGAATCGCGCATCGGCATCGGCTTGCCGAAAGAACCCAGGAAGCCGGTCACCCGGTTGATCGAGTTGATCAGGTGATAGCCCTGGTCGGTCATTTCCATACGAACAAGCACATAGCCCGGCATGAAACGACGCTCGGTCGTCACCTTTTTGCCCCGGCGCACCTCGATGACCTCTTCGGTCGGCACCAGAACTTCTTCGATCTGATCCTGAAGGCCTTTTTCTTCCACGGCCGTTTTGATCGCTTCGGCGACTTTTTTCTCGAAGTTCGAGAGAACGCTCACCGAATACCAACGCTTCGCCATGGTGCCTTTGCCTTTTCGTTTTCCCCGGTTTGCACCGAGTCTCGTTAATTCCCACCGCACCTTTCGGCACAGCTCCCCGAAACAATAAAGCGGCGCGCAACTCGAATCGCTGCACGCCCGTCTCGCAAGAGTGCGCCCGCTCTATACGCTCACGGACGCAAGTTCAACCCTTTAGGGCGTCGACCACGCTCTCGAACCCGGTGGGCAAACCGTCCTGCGACACAAGGTTCTTCTCAGTGAGATAGTCGGCAATTCCGGCATCGCCCTTGCGCTCGCTCCAGTCACGCAGGGTCGAACGCTCGCCGGTATACTCGAAGAACGGCACACCGTACCCACAAGAGCTTTGGGTCGCCTCGACCGCCATCACCACGATCTGTCGGCTGCCCGGCAAATCCTTGCCGTCGAAGTAATTCGCAAGAAGCGTGTCGAACTCTTCCGTGCCCTTCAGAACCGAACGCCCGGCGCCGAAGAACCGGACGATCATCGGCTGTTCCTCGAAGGAACAGAACATCATCGTCATCCGCCCGTCCGCCCGCAGATGCGCCGCGGTTTCCGCACCCGAACCCGTCATGTCGAGATACATCGCCTCGTTCGGCCCGGTGATCCTGAGCGTGTCGGCGGTTGGGCGCGGCGAGACGTTCACCCGCGCGCCTTCGGCGGCGGTCGCCACAAAGAAAATCCTCTGACGCTCGACAATGCGGCGCAGAGGATCGGTGATGCTCTTGAAAAATTTGGCCATGGGAAACTCCTCCTCGGAGTTTTCTATAGCCGAAACGGGCTCAGCCGAACAGGTTCAGGAACCCTGTAAGCCCGGTGCGGATGATCAGGTCCACGAGGAAGAAGAAGGTCGCGGTCAGCGCGGCCATGATGAACACCATCAACGTGGTCAGCATCACCTCGCGACGCGTCGGCCAGACGATCTTCGCCGCCTCCGAGCGAACCTGCTGGATGAACTGAATCGGGTTGGTTTTCGTGGCCATCTTTTCGTCCTGAACCTCTGATTACCCGGCGCAGATACGCGAGCGGAACGGCAATTTCAAGCCCGCATGCCCATCGCACGTTCATATTGAAGAGAATGTCCGGTGAAATGGCAGGGGCAGCAGGGTTCGAACCCGCGACCTACGGTTTTGGAGACCGTCGCTCTACCAACTGAGCTATACCCCTAAGGCCGAGCCACGACCTACGCGAAGGCGAAAAGGTTTGCAAGAGGGTTTCACACCCTTCCGTGGCGGTTTTCAGCCCCTCCGCAGACTTCCGGTCAGACAGACGCCGCCCGACCCTTCAGACAGACAGCTTGTGCTGGCTTTCTCACCTTCTGCGGCATCGGACTGCTTGTCCTGCGTCAGGCTTTGAGAAGTCGCTGCACCATGAAGCGAATGTCCGCCTCGATGTCGGCGCGCCCCTCGCCCAGCCGGTTGATCCCATCGGCACAGCTGATCGCAAGCCGCGCAAAGCGCTCCGCTTCGTCTGGAAACTCGACGGCGATTTCATCCGACAGCCTGCCCAGCAACTCGGCTTCGAACCGGGCGAACGCGTCGCTTGTGTCCCGTTTCGGCGCTTCGATCAATTCGCGCGCATGCGGTGAGTCGCCCAGCAGGCGGTTCAATACGGCATATTTGGCGAGCAGCCCCCCGGCGACCCGATCCGGCAAGTCGCCGTCACAGGTTGTCCCCTCGCGAATCGCTGCCCCAAGGATGTCGATCACTTGCGCCACGACAGCTTCGAACACCTCGTCCTTGCTCTTGAAACGGCCGTAAAGCGTTGGTTTCGCAACGTTTGCGGCGCGGGCAATGGCTTCCATGGACGTGCCGCGCAGACCGTTTTCCATGAACAACTCTCGTGCCGCGTCGACGATCCGGTCGCTGGTCCGATCTTGTGTCATGGCATGGGCCCTTTCAGCCTTTGCGCAAGGCGCTTAACTTTACGATATGAACGAATATCGTTCATATCGTTCAATTGCAATCATGCGAGACCCAAAATGACCGATACCGTCCTTCTTACCGGCGTCACCGGCTTTCTCGGAGGCCACCTTGCGCTCGACCTTCTCAATTCCGGCTACCATGTTCGCGGAAGTCTCCGCAATCCCGCCCGCGCAGATGCAACACGCGCAGCCCTTGCCCGCGCCGGCGCCGACATCTCCCGCCTCAACTTCGTAAAACTCGACCTGCTCGACGACACCGGCTGGTCAGACGCGGCAAAAGGAGCGCGCTTCATGATCCACGCCGCCTCGCCCTTCGTGACCACCATGCCGAAAGACCCGCAGGCCTTGATTCGCCCTGCCGTTTCCGGAACGGAACGCGCGCTGCACGCCGCGCTCGGTGCAGGTGTCGAGCGGGTTGTCCTTACCTCCTCGATCATAACGATGAACTACGGGCTCACCGGCGACCGGCCCAAATTCATTACCGAAAGCCAGTGGTCAAACCCGGACGGAGGGCGACTGACTGCATACGGCCAGTCGAAATACTATGCTGAGCGCCGCGCATGGGAGATTGCGAAAGCGGAAAATCTCCCGCTTGCGACCGTGCAGCCCGGCTTCATCACCGGACCGCTCATCGACGATGACGCGGGCGTGTCCGGAGCGGTGCTGTTGCGCATGCTGAAAGGCGGATTCCCGATGTCGCCCGATCTGCATCTGAACATTGCCGACGCACGCGATCTGGCGCGCATTCATGTGGCGGCAATGACTTCGCCCGCGGCCGTGGGCAAACGTCATCCCGCGGGTTTCGACCCGATGTCGATCCGCGAGATCGCCGAAACCGTGGCCAAAGCCTATCCGGGGCTCCGCTCCAAACTGCCGCTGCGCAGCGCACCCGATTGGCTGGTGCGGATCATGGGGATGTTCGACGGCGACGTCCGGGCGAACCTCAACGAGTTGGGCTATCGGCCGACCTTCGACACGACCCGCGCAGAGGCGCTGATGGGGCGCAAGGCGATCTCCTCGGCACAGTCCATCCTCGACATGACGGCGTCGATCATCGAACGCGGGATGGTTCAGGCTCGTGAAAAAGCCGCCGCTTGAGTGCCGCAGGTCGCCATCATCGCGCCGAAACGAAAAGGGCCCCACTTTCGTGGAGCCCTTTCTATTTCTTAATCAGCGAAGCTGATTAAGCAAGGATTTTGGACACAACGCCCGAACCCACGGTGCGGCCGCCTTCGCGGATGGCGAAGCGAAGACCTTCTTCCATCGCGATCGGAGCGATCAGCTCAACCGTGAATTTCAGGTTGTCGCCCGGCATCACCATCTCGGTGCCTTCCGGCAGAACAACGGTCCCGGTCACGTCCGTCGTACGGAAGTAGAACTGCGGACGGTAGTTCGCGAAGAACGGGGTGTGACGGCCACCTTCTTCCTTGGTCAGAATGTAGACCTCGGATTCGAATTTGGTGTGCGGGTTCACGGAGCCCGGTTTACACAGAACCTGACCACGCTCAACGCCTTCACGGTCCACACCGCGCAGCAGAGCGCCGATGTTGTCGCCGGCTTCACCGCGGTCGAGCAGTTTGCGGAACATTTCAACACCGGTACAGGTGGTTTTCTTGGTGTCGCGGATGCCGACGATTTCGATCTCGTCGCCCACGTTGATCACACCGCGCTCCACACGGCCGGTCACAACCGTACCACGACCGGAGATCGAGAACACGTCTTCGATCGGCATCAGGAACGGCTGGTCGACAGCACGCGCCGGGGTCGGGATGTACTCGTCGACAGCGGCCATCAGTTCCTTGATCTTCTCTTCGCCAATCTCCGGGTCACGGCCTTCGAGAGCGGCCAGAGCGGACCCTGCGATGATCGGAATATCGTCGCCCGGGAAGTCGTAGGCGGACAGAAGTTCGCGCACTTCCATTTCGACGAGCTCGAGGAGCTCTTCGTCGTCGACCTGGTCGACTTTGTTCAGGAACACAACGAGAGCCGGCACGCCAACCTGACGGGCGAGCAGGATGTGCTCACGGGTCTGCGGCATCGGGCCGTCAGCCGCGTTCACCACGAGGATACCGCCGTCCATCTGGGCCGCACCGGTGATCATGTTTTTCACATAGTCGGCGTGGCCGGGGCAGTCGACGTGCGCGTAGTGACGGTTCGGGGTCTCGTATTCCACGTGAGCCGTGGAGATCGTGATCCCGCGAGCTTTTTCTTCCGGCGCACCGTCGATTTCGTCATAGGCTTTGAAGTCACCGAAGTATTTGGTGATCGCTGCCGTCAGAGTGGTCTTGCCGTGGTCAACGTGGCCGATCGTGCCGATGTTGACGTGCGGTTTGTTACGCTCAAACTTACCTTTAGCCATATCGAGGCGCCTCTTGGTTTGAAGGGCCGGAAATCTGGCCCGAAATTAACATCGCGGGCTAGGTAGTGGCTTCGGACAGGAAAATCAAGCGTCAGTTGCCATTTGCGGCCTCTGTTGCCGCTTCGGGGGCAAGAACTTCAAGCGCGGCCTTGGCCTCATCCGCCTCCGAGCTCTCAGGGGCGATGGGCTCAACCCCGAACCATTGGCCGTTTTCCTGCAACCAGCGCTCGACTTTCAGCGCCGCGTTGCGGCTCAGAATCTCGAGTTGCTCCTCTTTCGTGCGCGTGATGCCCGACCCAACCAGCGTCGCCCCGGAGGCGCCTTCGAACACGGTCAGAAGCTTGGGTTTCTCCGTCAGCTTCACCCCTTTCGAATCGTCCCAAATATTGACGGACAGCACGAGCACGGATTTCGGCGTGAACAAGACCGGGATACCGGGAGCGGCGAGACCATAGGCGTCCACCTTGATGCCGATGTGATAGAGCTTGTCGCCGTCATACCGGCCGAAACGGGCCTGCATCGCGGATTTCAATTCGGTTTCGATCTCGTCTTCACTGGCCGTGCGCGAAAACGGCGCCTTCGTCGCATCCTTGGCGATCACCACGTTATGTCCAAACGCAAAGTCCCCGAGGTTCACCAGGGGTGTCTCTTCCGTCACCTCCTTGGCATCGCTGCAAGCGGTCAGGGCAAGAAGCGTGAGGCCGAGAAATACGCGACGGGCAATGTGAAACACGGGACAGATCCTCCTGATGGTCGGGGGGAATTGGTAACGGCAAAGAGCTCAGGGCGCAACGCTGTTGCTTTTGCGCTTTTTCTCGCCCTTATCATCGCCGCAGATCGCCTGCAAATCGCGCCAGACGCGCGGCGAAAGCAACGGCGTTTCCTCGCCTTCGAACCCAGCCGCTGCGGCTTCGGCCCGCGTCACCCGGTCGCCGAGTTTCGGGTGGGAGGCGAGATGGGCGGCGAGTCCTTCGCTGTCGCCGTATTTCGCCTTCAGCCGTTCGAACAGCGGCGCAAGCGCACCCGGCGACACCCCGGCCTTGGGCAAAAGCGCATGGGCATAGGCGTCGGCGGCGCTTTCCGCGCCTTGGGAATATTGCGCATTCACAAGCTGATTGACGCCCAGAAGCACCACCGTGCCCCCCGCGAAATCGCCGAACACCAGAGACAGCACGCCGAATGTCCCGACCGAACGCAGCGCGTGGCGGGTCGGGTCACGATACGCGACATGGCCCATCTCATGCGCGATCACGGCGGCGACCTCTTCGGGGGTGTCCGCCGCCTCGATCAACCCGCGCATGACGACGATCCGCCCCCCGGGCAGGGCGAAAGCGTTGATCATGTCGTGATCGAGCACAGTGAACTGCACCGCCTCCCGGTCGAGATCGGAAACCCCGAGCAGCTTGGTCTCCATCTCCTTGAGCGCCAGAACACCACCTGCCCCAGTGCATTCGTTCAGCGGAAAAACCGTGCCGAAACTGTCGCGTACCTGCTGATAGGTCTTGTCGCCCAGCGCGCGCTCGCCCTCGACCGGCAAACCGGCGGCCAGTCGATCGGCAATGAGCGGAATGAGCGCGAAGACGATGAAGGCGACGGAGGCCATCGCGCCGAGGATCAGCCCGATGAGCCGCCCCCTCCCCGTCACCGGGGTCTTGCGTTTGAGATTTGGTGCCTCCGCCTCGAGCGCCGCCCGCAGATGCCCGTCCCGGACATAGAGCCGCGCGGTCGGGGTCATCACATTGCTGTACACGCCCAAAGGCGCCTTGCCCCAAGTCAGATCGCCCTGCCCCTCGACATGGCGCAGATGCGACAACGGCCAGTTCCAGCGCAGCTCTATGCCCGCCTCATCCGTGTAGGACAAATCGAGCGCGCCATCGCGCAGCAGTGCATAGACCACATGACGCGCCGCCGTCTTACCGTCGACCAACTCGCAGCGCACCCCGTCCGGGATCGGTGCCCAAGGCCCCGCCGCACTCATATCGCAGCTCCCAGATCGAAGGCTTCGGCAATGCCCTCTGCCTGCCCCGCCTCGTCGCGGTCGCGCTGACGGATTTGGGCAAGGTGTTCGCCCCCGGTGAGCGACAGGGTGCTGGCGTAATGGCGCCATGTGGGGAAGACGACGAAACATTGACGGAAGACGGAAAAGAACAGGAAGGTCACCATATAGAGAAACAGCGCGAAAAAGACGGTGATTTCGGCAGAGGGCATGCCCTCCTCACCGATGGAGGTGCCCTCAGACACCGCGCCCGAGGCGAAGATGCCGAAATCCGACAGGCCCGGATAGAGCGCAACGAGAATGAGCGAGGCCAGCGCCCCCACGACAAAAGTGGCCGCCGCCGTCGCGAGGTTGGTGAGAAGATAGCCGCCAAGGTTGATGCCAAGGACGCGGGAAAAGGACAGGTTTGAGATCAGGCCGATGCCCCCCGCCGACTTATGATTGGCGAGATAGCGCAAGGCGACGACCCGGTAGCGGGTATAAAAAAACGTCCCCCCGAGCATACCGAAGAAGATGAACAGCGGCAGCAAGGCAATCACCATGTTCTCGGGATCCGCCCCCTCGGAAAACCACCATGAGACGAGCCCGCCTGCGATGGCCGCCCCCCAGACACTCAGCAAAACCGGCAGGAAGGCCCCAAGAAGCCCGGTCCATTTACCGCCCTGATGGAGACGCTGATCGCCGAAAAACGTGCGGTCCGTGCGGAATTTTTCCAGTTTGAACGTCATGCGCGGCCACAGCAGGCCTAGGGTCACCAGCGCGAGCAAAACATGCCCCATGGCCACGAGCGCATATTTCCCCGCCGCTGGTTCGAGCGCAAAGCGAATGCCGCGCCAGCGGGTCCGGGCATAGACATAGCGTTTGGCCCGATAGGACGCGAAGTAGAACAATGGCAGAGCCAGCAGACCCGCCGCCAGGTAGGCCTCGATCTCTTCATTGAAGAGCACATAGGAGGCATAGACCAGCAGGAGCGCCAGGACCCCGATCAGGAGCGCGAGAAAGACAAGCGCGATCAGAAACCCGGTGAATTTCTCAATGCCCTTGCCGACATATTCCAAAGGCGTCCCGTCCGGGCGCACCGCGGCCCAGAAATGCCGTCTGAGCCGCGTTTTCATCCAGAAACGGTAAAAGCCCAGCGTGAGCACTGTGAGGATCGCGGTCCAGAGCGAGAGCCTTAAAACCGGCCCCACGCGTCCCTCGAATTCCGTGCTCAACAACTGCGCCATTTAAATCACCTGTCTGAAATCACCGCCGAGATTTCAGCTAAACTTGTTGTCCCTCGGGAAGCCATGCGGCGGCGCTTTGCCAACGCCGGCACGTTTGCCGAGCCACTGGGTCATGTCTTTCTCGCTGCGAGTGTTGCCACCGCCCATGGTCCAGCTCAGCCCCTGCTCCCAATCGAAGGTCGTCAGATCGCTCAGCCCGCCATCGAGTTCCAGCATGCCCTGCGCGCCACGCGCCTGATTGTATTTCTGGAGCCGCACGCCCTTGCCGCGCCCAAGCTCGGGCACCTCATCGAGCGGGAAGACAAGGAAGCGACGGTTCTGCGAACAGACGGCAACGTGATCGCCCTTGATCCGGTGCACGATCACGGCTTTTTCGTCATCCTTGACGTTCAAAACCTGTTTGCCGGTGCGGGTCTGGGCCACCACGTCTTTTTCGGCGATCTGGAAGCCGTTGCCTGCGTTGGACGCGACCAGCAATTTGCCTTCCGGATCGTGTTTGAAGATGTCGACGATCTCCACCTCGTTGGGCAGGTCGATCATCAGCCGCACAGGCTCGCCCATGCCGCGCCCGCCGGGCAGGTTGGCGGCCGAAAGCGTATAGAATCGCCCGTTCGAGCCCATCAGGATCAGCTTGTCCGTGGTTTCCGCATGGAAGAGGAAACGCGGCCCGTCGCCGTCTTTGAATTTCAGCTCGCGGGTCAGGTCGATGTGCCCCGACATGGCCCTGATCCAACCCATTTGCGACAGAACAACAGTGACCGGCTCGCGCTCGATCATCGCCTCCAAGGGCACGTCCTCGATTTCGGCGGCTTCAGCGAATTGCGTCAGACGCGCGCCGCGCGGGCCGTAATCCTTGCCGAATTTCTTCTTGGTCTCTTTCAGCTCGTCGGAAATGCGCACCCATTGCAGATCTTCGGAGCCCAAGAGTTCCACAAGCCCGGCCTTCTCTTCCAAAAGCGCATCGCGTTCGCGGATCAGCTCGATCTCTTCGAGGCGCCGCAAGGACCGCAGGCGCATGTTGAGGATCGCCTCGGCCTGCACCTCGGTCAGCTCGCCCTGGCCCTCGGGCGCGGGCAGCGGGCTGACGTAATCTTTTTCCGTCATCGCACGCGGCACGTCGCGGCCCCAAACCTCCGCCATCAGGGCAGTTTTCGGGTCATCGTCATAACGGATGATGTCGATCACGCGATCCAGATTGAGGAAGGCAATGATGAAGCCTTCGAGCACTTCCAAACGGTGGTCGATTTTCTCCAGACGGTGCTGCGAGCGGCGTTGCAACACGACACGACGGTGATCGAGCCAGGCGCGCAGCACCTCTTTGAGCGAGCACACCTTCGGCGTCCGCCCGTCGATCAGCACGTTCATGTTGAGCGAGAACCGCGTCTCCAGATCCGAGTTGCGGAACAGCGTGTTCATCAGCACATCCGGATCGACGTTTTTCGATTTCGGCTCAAGGACCACACGAATGTCCTCGGCGCTCTCGTCGCGCACATCGGCGAGAATCGGCACTTTCTTGGTCTGGATCAGCTCGGCGAGTTTTTCGATCAGCTTCGATTTCTGAACCTGATAGGGAATTTCGGTCACGACGATCTGCCAGACGCCGCGTCCCAGATCCTCGACCTCCCATTTCGCCCGCAGACGGAACGATCCACGCCCCGTGGCATAGGTTCTCGCCATGCTCTCGCGCGGCTCGACGATGATGCCGCCCGTCGGAAAATCCGGGCCTTTGACGTAATTGAGCAGGGTCTCGTCACGCACATCCGGCGTCTTGATCATATGCAGCGAGGCGTCGATCAGCTCGCCGATGTTATGCGGAGGGATGTTCGTCGCCATACCGACCGCGATGCCCGACGACCCGTTCGCCAAAAGGTTCGGGAAGGCGGCGGGCAGCACCTCCGGCTCGCGCAGCGTGCCGTCGTAGTTGTCGCGGTAATCGACCGCGTCCTCGTTCAAGCCTTCGAGCAGCGCCTCGGCGGCAATGGTCATCCGCGCCTCGGTGTATCGGGACGCCGCCGGGTTGTCGCCGTCGATGTTGCCGAAGTTCCCCTGACCGTCGACCAGCGGATACCGGACGTTGAAATCCTGCGCCAGACGCGCCATCGCATCGTAAATCGCGGCATCGCCATGCGGGTGATAGTTGCCCATCACGTCGCCGGAGATTTTCGCCGATTTGCGGAAGCCGCCGCTCGCCGACAGACGCAATTCACGCATCGCGTAGAGGATGCGCCGGTGCACGGGTTTCAGACCGTCACGCGCGTCGGGCAGCGCCCGGTGCATAATCGTCGAGAGCGCATATTGCAGATAGCGCTCGCCGATCGCACGGCGCAAAGGTTCGAAGGTCTCGCCCTGCGGCGCGTCTTCGTGGTCGGGGTCTTGGGTCAAATCACTGCTCATGGGAACGATGAATAGCCGCCCGCCCCGGACCGGGCAAGCGCATCTGATCCCCGGCTCGCCACCACACCCATGTTAGGTGGAAGAAAGCGGAACTTTTCCCCATTCCGTGCGTTGAGAGATCAGGTAACGTTAGGACAACAAGCTGGGGGGCTTGAACATGCTGCGTTTGACTTTGATCACATTGTGCGGTCTTTGGACTGCTTTCATGGTGTTCGGCCGGGATTTTTCCGCAAAGGAACAGGCCGAATTCGAGGCAAATCAGGTCGAGAAAATGCCGCTCATGGTGCAGATCTCCGACACATTCACCGAGGCGTTCGGAGGCTCTTCCGCACGTCAGGGCGATTACGTCCCGACGCTGGCCGAACTCAAGGCCGCCACGCCAGAGCCGAATGTCGCCCAGCCGCTGGTCCATCAGGCCAGCCTGACAGCGGAGGATAACGCCGGTCTGACGGCACAACCCGCCGCCTACACCCCGCAAATAGCGACGACCACAGTCACCGACCCGGAAAAGATGGCCGCCGTTCTCAGTGCCTCAGCCGAACCTGAGATGCTCCTCAAACAGGTCACCGCCAGCCGCGTCAACGTCCGCTCCGGCCCCTCGACCATGAATGAGGTTCTGGGTCAGATGGTGCGTGCGGACATCGTGCGCGTGATTTCTCCGGTCGAAAACGGTTGGGTCAAAATCTCCGTCGAGGGCGACGGGGTCGAAGGGTACATGTCCGCGAAATTCCTCACCGAGATCTCGCAATAAACTCATATCAGGCGAAAGACATTCCCTCGATGTCTTTCATAAGTTAAGCCTTTCCCGGACCTTCCGGGAAAGGCTTTTTCATGCGCACCATTCTGATCACCGGCTGCTCCAGCGGCATCGGCTATCATGCCGCTCATCATCTGAAATCGCTGGGCTGGCGGGTCTTCGCGACCTGCCGATCCGAAGAGGATGTGACACGCCTGAGCGCCAAAGGGCTTGAGTCTCTCCGCCTCGACTACGAAGATCCCGCCTCCATCGAAGCCGCATGGACGGAGGTCATGGCGCGCACCGACGGGACGCTCGATGCGCTGTTCAACAACGGCGCCTATGCGATCCCCGCGCTGATCGAGGACCTGCCCGTCGCCGCCCTTCGTCAGCATTTCGAAGCCAACCTCTTCGGCTGGCACGATCTGACGCAACGCGCCGTGCGCGTGATGCGCGAACAAGGGCACGGGCGGATCGTGCAATGTTCCTCCGTGCTGGGCTTCATGACCACGAAATTCCGCGGCTCCTATTCGGCAACGAAACATGCGCTCGAGGCCCTGACCACGGCCCTGCGCCTCGAAATGCTTGGCACGGGGGTGCATGTCTCACTCATTCAGCCCGGCCCGATCCGCACCGATTTCCGGCTCAATTCGCGCAAACAATTCGACCGCTGGATCGACTGGCAAAACAGCCCGCAATCCGACCGCTACACCAAGCTCACCCAAAGGCTTCATGCCGACACGACCAAACCGGATGCCTTTGAACTTGGCCCCGAAGCGGTCACCGAGAAGCTCCTGCGCGCCCTTGAGGATCGCAATCCGAAGGCCCGCTACCCGGTGACGAAAGTCACCGTGTTTACCGCCCTCGCCCTGCGCTTTCTGCCCGCACGGCTCAGCGAATGGATGATGGCGAAAGGCTAGGTTCAGCCGCGCAAACGCGCTATGTCTGATGAGATACCCAAGACTTCGGCACGGAACTCAGCGAGGAGGAGCCGCTCATGTCCGACACATTTCTCACCGTCATCATCGCGGCCTGTCTCGTCGTCGTGCTGATTCTCGCCCTTGGCATCGCCCAGTTCGGACGCGGCGGGGTCGAGGGGGCGAAACGCTCCAACAAACTCATGCAGGCCCGCATCCTCGCGCAATTGGGCGCGGTGATCCTTGTGGTGATCTACGTGGCCCTGCGCAAATCTGGAAACTGACATGGTTGTTCTGAACAAGATCTACACCCGCACCGGCGACAAGGGCGACACGTCCTTGGGCGATATGTCCCGCGCGCCGAAACACGCAACCCGCGTGTCCTCTTACGGCACAGTGGACGAAACCAATTCTATCCTCGGCCTTGCCAGACTTCATGCCGAAGGCGAAACCGACGCGGCCCTGTCCCGCATTCAAAACGACCTGTTCGATCTCGGCGCCGATCTGGCACGGCCCAACATGGGCGCCGATTCCGAAGCGGGCTACCCGGTCCTGCGCATCATCGACGCGCAGGTCGAGCGACTGGAAACCGAGATCGACGCCATGACCGCCGTGCTCGAACCGCTCCGGAGCTTTATCCTTCCGGCGGGCACGCCCCTGTCTGCCCATCTTCATCACGCCCGCACCGTGGCGCGCCGCGCCGAACGGATCGCAACCGAACTGGCCTCTGAGGAAAACGGCGATGTGAACCCGGCGGCGATCAAGTATCTGAACCGCCTGTCCGACTGGCTGTTTTGCGCCGCGCGGATGGCGAATGACGATGGCCGGACGGATGTTCTCTGGGTTCCGGGGGCCAACCGCTAAGCCATTCTGCGAATATGACGCTGCGACACAAAATGTCCCGAACGTGACGTTCAGGATGCGTCTTTTTGCCGTTAGGGGCTATTTTCTGCATCAGCAAACGGCTAACAACAACGCCGGAGAGCTTTTGAGCATCCCCGAAAACGGGGGACTATAGGGAGTTTACGCAATGAAGGTGCTTGTGCCTGTCAAACGCGTGATCGACTACAACGTGAAGGTCAAAGTGAAGACCGATGGCACGGGTGTCGATCTTGCAAACGTGAAAATGTCGATGAACCCGTTCGACGAGATTGCTGTGGAAGAGGCCATTCGCCTCAAGGAATCGGGAGTGGCCACCGAGGTGGTGGTGGTCTCCATCGGCGAGAAAAAAGCCACGGATACGATCCGCAACGCGCTCGCCATGGGCGCGGATCGCGGCATTCTCGTGACCGAGGATCAGGGCGTCGATATCGAGCCGCTCGCAGTGGCGAAAATCCTCGCCAAGATCGTCGCGGAAGAGGCCCCCGAACTGGTGATCCTCGGCAAACAGGCGATCGACAACGATATGAACGCGACGGGCCAGATGCTTGCGGCCCTGCTGGGCTGGGGCCAGGCGACCTTTGCCTCCGAAGTGCTGATCGCGGATGGCAAGGCGGTTGTGACCCGCGAGGTGGATGGCGGTCTTCAGACCATTTCCGTCGCCCTTCCGGCCATCGTCACCACCGACCTGCGCCTCAACGAGCCGCGCTATGCGTCGTTGCCGAACATCATGAAGGCGAAGAAAAAGCCGCTCGACGAGAAAACCGCCGCCGATTACGGCGTCGATACCACCCCGCGCCTGACGGTTGTCAAAACCGAAGAGCCCGCTGCACGGGAAGCCGGGATCAAGGTTGGCTCCGTCGATGAGCTGATTGCGAAACTCAAAGAGGGAGGTCTCGTCTGATGGCTGTTCTCTGTCTTGCAGAAGTGGCGGGCGGCACGGTTGCGCTCGACGCCACCGCGAAAGCCGTGTCCGCTTCGGCGAAACTTGGCGATGTGACGCTTCTGGTCTGTGGCGCGCCGGGCGACGCGGCCGCGAAAATCGACGGCGTGACCAAGGTGCTGGTCGCCGACGATGCGGCCTATGCCCATGGTCTGGCCGAAAACCTCGCCGATCTGATCGTCTCGCTGGCGGGCGGCTATTCCCACATCACCGCACCGGCAACCACCACCGGCAAAAACGTGCTGCCGCGTGTGGCCGCGCTTCTCGACGTGATGGTCCTGTCCGACGTGATCGAGGTTGTGGACGCCGATACGTTCAAACGCCCGGTCTACGCCGGCAACGCGATTCAGACGGTGAAATCCGGCGATGCGGTGAAAGTCATTTCCTTCCGCACCTCGACCTTCGAGGCGGCTGGGGTCGGTGGCTCCGCCGCGATCGAAACGGCTGCCAGCGCGGGCGACAAAGGCCTGTCGGCCTTCGTCGAGGACAAGGTGGCCGAAAGCGACCGCCCGGAACTGACCTCCGCCAAGATCGTCGTCTCCGGCGGGCGCGGTGTCGGCTCGGAAGAGGACTTCGCCATCATCGAAAAGCTCGCCGACAAGCTCGGTGCCGCCGTCGGTGCGTCTCGCGCGGCGGTCGACTCGGGGTTCGCCCCGAACGACTGGCAGGTCGGTCAGACGGGCAAGGTCGTGGCCCCCGAGCTTTACATCGCCTGCGGCATCTCCGGTGCGATCCAGCACCTTGCGGGGATGAAGGACTCGAAGGTCATCGTTGCGATCAACAAGGACGAAGAAGCCCCGATCTTCCAGGTCGCCGACTTCGGCCTCGTCGCCGATCTGTTCCAGGCCGTGCCGGAACTGACCGAGAAACTCTGAGCGACTGAGACAAATCAAGACAAAAAGCCCGCCAAAACGGCGGGCTTTTTGCTCTCCGGCTCACCCCGTGTTTCACACATAGGGGGCAAGCGCATCCTGAAGCGCCGTTGCGGCCTTGGAATGAACGACGGGGCCGAGCATCTCCCGCGCCGCCGGGGCATCCAGATCGGAATAGACCATGAGATCATAGCCCTGCGCGATCTCCTCGGGCGTGGCGACCACCTCCACCACGTCTTTGACCAAGGGACGAATCTCCTCGATCATCTCGCGATTGACGAACAGCGGATCGGCTCCGATTGCATCGCAGGCCGTCTGATCATCCAGAGAATGGTCGGAAATCCAGAGCAGCATCAGCTCACCGTGAAGTTTCATAGCCATGGTGCGCATCCGGGCCACCCAAGCGTCGCGAAGCTCCTGACGCACCATGAAGAATTTCTCCTCCGACGCGTGAGCGAGCGTCTGAAGCAGGTGCCGCGTGAAGTTGAAATCGGTGAAATCGACCTCACGATAGATCGTTCGAAGCAAAGTCGAGGCGCGCAGGAAGCGATCGTTGCGACGCTGATGCACGGCATAAAAACGGTTCGACATGTTCTGTGCGCCGGAAATTTGCAGCACCGTCATTTTTGATTTCTTGCAGATCTCGAGCACGGTTTCGTCGCTCAGGAACACATCGACACCGGCATTCACACAGCCGAGGTTCACGGTCTCGATGCCCGCACCCGCCTCGACCAGATCGGTGAAGGGCACATCGACATATTTGCCATAGGTCTCGGTGCCGCCAAGGAAGGCGACATAGGGCTCATCGAGGTCTTTTTGCGGCCCCCGGAAGAGAAGTTTCGATTTGCCATAGCGGCACGGATTATAATTGAGGGCGCCTTCGCCCATGTTTTGGTAAGCCATGTGTCCACCCACTGGTTCGTATTTTCACCCAAGGCCCAGATTCGCAGAGACAGGTTGCGAAATCGCTAAACCGACAATTCGTCGTGAATTTTACAGGTCAGCCTCGCTGTCTTACCCCTTGAACCGGGCCTTGCAGCGCGCGTAAACTCTGGCCAAGTCATTCCAAGGAGAAGCGTCATGGGCATCAGGAAAGTGGGCGTCGTCGGCGCCGGTCAGATGGGTAACGGCATCGCCCATGTCTTCGCGCTCGGAGGCTATGAGGTGCTCCTCAACGACATCTCTCAGGACGCTCTGGACAAGGCCGTCGTGACCGTCACACGCAACCTCGACCGGCAGGTGTCCCGCGAAAAAATCACGCAAGATGAACGGGATGCCGCACTTGCTCGGATCAGCACGACGCTCAAACTCGAAGACCTCGGGCAAACCGATCTGGTGATCGAAGCGGCGACCGAACGCGAGGACGTCAAGAACGCGATTTTCGAACGCCTGCTGCCGCATCTGAAACCCGAGACGATCCTGACTTCGAACACCTCGTCGATCTCGATCACCCGGCTTGCGTCGCGCACCGACCGGCCGGAAAAATTCATGGGGTTCCACTTCATGAATCCGGTGCCGGTGATGAAACTCGTCGAGCTTATTCGCGGCATCGCCACCGATGAAGCAACCTACAAGACGCTTTTGGGTGTGGTCGAATCGCTCGGGAAAACCGCCGCTTCCGCCGAAGATTTCCCGGCCTTCATCGTCAATCGCATCCTGATGCCGATGATCAACGAAGCGGTCTATACGCTTTACGAAGGGGTCGGATCGGTCAAATCCATCGACGAGTCGATGAAGCTTGGCGCGAACCATCCGATGGGGCCGCTGGAGCTTGCCGATTTCATCGGGCTCGACACCTGTCTGGCGATCATGAACGTGCTGCACGACGGGTTGGCCGATACGAAATACCGGCCCTGCCCGCTTTTGACGAAATATGTCGAGGCCGGGTGGCTCGGGCGGAAAACCCAGCGGGGCTTCTACGATTACCGGGGCGAAACGCCGGTACCGACGCGCTAAGGTCGACGCAAAACAAAGGGGCCTCAAGGGCCCCTTTTGACTGTCGGATTTGCGTCGGACTTCTGTCGGACTTTTGTCGGGCAGAAATCCGCCCCGCCTCAGTCCGTCCGTCCACCCAAAGCCAGCGTGTGCGAGCGCATCCAGTCCATGAACTCGCGGGTCTTCGATTGCCACGGTTCGAGATCGACAGGTGTCAGCGGATCGCCGATGACCGGCGACTGCGGCTTGTCGAGCGCATGAGCGATCTCATGCAGCAAAAGCCCCTGACGGAAACTCGCGGCGATCTTGTCGGCGATCTGATAGAGCCGCGTGTTGCGTCCCGGGAAATAGATCGGCAACACGGTCGCGCCGGATTTCAACACCATCTTGGCGGTGAACGGGTTCCACGGTTTTTCCTTCACCGGCCCCCACCAGGTCTCGGACGAGGCCACGGCGCCAGCGGGGAAGAGAATGATCACCCCCCCGGCTTTCAAAGTCTCCATCGCCTCGTTGCGCATCTTGATCGACTCGCGGTGACTGTCGGGCTCGTGCGGAAACGGCACGGGCAACATGAACGGGTCGATCTCCTGAATGCCGGTCAGAAGCGAGCGGGTCAGGATCTTGTAATCGGTGCGCACCTGGCCGATCAGCTCGGCCATCACCAGACCGTCGACCAGACCGTGCGGGTGGTTGGCCACCACCACGAGCGGGCCGGTGGCGGGGATCTTGGCAATCTGTTCGGCGGGGGTCTTCACCTCGATCCCCATGACCTTCAGCGCTTGGGAAAAGAACGGCTGGCCCATCGGCGTACCCATCCGTTCGAACCGGCGAATGCGGCGCAGCAGCGGCAGTTTGCCGGTCACCCATTCGATGGTGCGGATCACCGCAACCTTGGACGGATCGGAAAACGTCCCGGCGTAGGACAGCTTGCGCCCGTCATAGCGCACGAAATCCGGGTCACCTGGTTTCGGGGCGTGGATCTCCGTCCCTTGGTCTTCGGGGTGAGACACTTTACATATCCTCGCCAAATCTGTCCTTGATCAGGGCCTCGATCGCATCGGCCAGAGCCGCCGCATCGGCACCCGTCGTGGTGACGTCAATAGTCGTTCCCTTCGAGGCTGCCAACATCAAAAGCCCCATGATGCTGTCGCCGCCGGTGCTCAGCCCGTCTTTCGAGACATGGGCCTCGGCGTCGAACTCCTCGACGGTTTCCACGAATTTCGCCGACGCCCGGGCATGCAGCCCCTTCACGTTCACGATCTCATGTGTGCGTGTCACAGACGCCATGTGCCCTCCTCAAGACGTTTCGGCTCAGCGGCCCTCTATATCAGCGGCCCTGCACATCGAAACTGTCGATGTATTTACGGCCTGCATCCAATGCACTGCCGACCGCTTCCGCAACCGATTTGTGGCGCGATTTGGCGAGCTTGATCAGCATCGGCAGGTTCGCGCCGTAAATGATTTTTCTGTCATCGTGATGACAGGCCATCAGCGAGAGGTTCGACGGGCTGCCGCCGAACATATCGGTGACGACGACCACACCGTCGCCGGTGTCGACCTCGTCGGCCGCTTCGCAAATCTCGCGCTGTTTCATGGAGCGGTCGTGATCGGGTTCGATGGAAATCGCCTCGATCCCCGTCTGTTTGCCCACGACATGTTCCACGGCGGCCAGATATTCCCTGGCCAGCCCTCCATGCGCGACGATGACGATTCCGATCACGCCCATACCCCGATCAGTTGCCGCCCTGGCGGCGTTCAAGTTCCCTGTGCCTTATTGACACCGGCCAATTATGTTCCGCAAGGGCTTTGGAGAGAATTTCGGCCAGCGTGACCGATCTGTGTTGCCCTCCGGTACAGCCAAACGCGATGGAGAGGTGTTTCTTGCCCTCTTCCTTGTAGGCCGGCAGCAGAAGCAGCGTCAGCTCCAGCACCTTATCGAAAAACGCCGCAAAACGCGGGTCGTTTTGGACATAGTCCTGCACCCGCGCATCCGTGCCGTTCAACCCGCGCAGGGCCGCGTCCCAATAGGGATTCGCCAGAAACCGCACATCGAACACCATATCGACGCCGCGCGGCATGCCCCGTTTGTAAGAAAAGCTGTGAACGGAGACGGCCATTTCCGCCTCCCGCCCCTCGGCGAACCAACGTTCGATCTCGTCGCGCAGCTGATGCGGTGTCATCTCCGAGGTGTCGATCAGAATGTCCGCTCGCGTCCGGATCGCCACCAGCAGATCGACCTCACGCGCCACGCCGTCCGCGACGGTTTCGGCGGGGGCCAAAGGGTGACGACGGCGGGTTTCGGAATAGCGGCGGATCAGCACCTCGGGCGCGCAATCGAGATAGAGCACCTCGGCCTCGCAGCCCGGATCGCGGCTCAGATCGTCGATCACCTCGATCAGCCCGTTGACGGAGAAATCGCGGTTGCGCACATCGAGACCCAGCGCCAGCGGACGGCTCAGCCCCTCGCCTTCCAAAAGACGCGGCAGGATCGACATCGGCAGGTTGTCGATCACCTCGTAACCGAGATCCTCCAGCGCGTTGATCGCCGTGGAACGTCCGGCACCCGACGGGCCGGTGATCAGCACCACGCGTTGCGGTGTCTTGGTCTGGGTGATCTGGGTCTGGGCGATCTGGACACCCTCGGGAGTGCTCACGCGCACCGGCCTCCTTTGAGCCATTGGATCAGGGCGGGGGCGAAACCGGGGCCCTCGACCTTGAAAAACACGGGAATCGAGACATCAATCAGAGCCGTTTCCCGCGCCGGAGGCAAGCGGTTGGGTTCAGTTTGAGACAGATCGACCACTGCCCTGATGCGCGCATGTGACAGCGCGGGGGCGGAGAGAAGCCCGACCCCGCAGGCCTCGATCATGCCGGAGATCGTTTCCGGCGCCTTGGCAATCAGGGTGTCGCCTGCGCGCGTCAGTTCGGTGCGATCATCCGCGACCAGATGCGCGCCGAACCCCATGAGGGTGAGCGCCAGCGTGGACTTGCCGCAGCCGGAGGGGCCGGTGATCAGGAGTGCTGCGTTTTCATCCAGCGCAACACAGGAGGCATGCAGATTGAGCGGCGCGCCCTCGCTCTCCATCGCTCAGACCGGCAGACCGACGACGAAACGCGCCCCAAGCGGATCGGAGGTGATGTCGGCATCGGTCGGGCGGATGTTCTCGGCCCAGATCACGCCACCATGCGCCTCGACGATCTGTTTCGAGATCGCAAGACCGAGACCCGAGTTGTTGCCGAACTGACCTTCGGGACGCTCCGAATAGAAGCGTTTGAAAATCTTGGTCAGCGCCTCTTCGGGGATGCCCGGACCGGTATCTTCGACGACGATCAGTACCCGGTGATCGCGTTTGCGGACCCAGACCCGGATCGCATCGCCATCCTCGCAGAACGAGACCGCATTGGTGATCAGGTTGACGAAGACCTGCGCCAGACGCGCCTCAAGGCCGGAAATCACGATCGGCTTGTCGGGCATGTCGGAGATGAACTCGACACCCTTCTCCTGCGCCTCCTGCGACAGGTAGTCGATCAGGTTGCTCAGCATCTGGATCAGGTTGAACTCCTCTTCCTCCTCCTTCACCAACTCGCTGTCGAGCCGTGAGGCGTTGGAGATGTCGGAGACCAGACGGTCGAGGCGGCGCACATCGTGTTCGATCACATCGAGCAGTTTCGCGCGGTGTTCCTCTTTCTTGATCATCCTGAGCGAGCCAACTGCGGAGCGCAGAGAGGCCAGCGGGTTCTTGATCTCATGGGCCACATCGGCGGCGAATTGTTCGTTGGCGTCGATCCGATCATAGAGCGCGGACACCATGCCCCGGAGCGCCGAGGACAGGCGTCCGATCTCGTCGGGACGGCCCGACAGGTCGGGAATGCGCACGCGACCCGGCGCCACCTTGCGGCTGTTCTTGTCGCGCCCGATCTCGGCGGCGGCGGCGAGATCCGCGAGCGGGTTGGCGATGGTCGAGGCCAGAACGAGACTCAGACCGATGGAAACCAGAATGGCAATGACGAAGACCTGAAGAATCTGCTCGCGCTCGACCCGGACCAGTTCATCGATTTCGCCCTCGCCGGAGGTGAGCACGATCGCCCCGATGGTCTGTTTGCCCGCCTCCGCCTCGACGGTGACCGGCGCGGCGACGGTGAAGACCGTGAAGCCCTGGGCACTGACGCTGGTGTTGACGTGAATTTCATTGTTGAGCGCCTGACCGGCAAGACCCGCGATATGTTCCTTGGCGTCGGAAATCTGTGTGCCCTGCGCACCTTTGCTGAGCGTCACCGCCGACCAGATGCCATTGAGGAAATCGGAAATCACGGTGGAGCGGTCATTGCGCTCGATCCCCGCCACCTGTGCCATTTCGACACGCGCCATGCCCTCGGTCGAGGCGATCAGGCGACCCGTCGTATCGTAGACGAAGACATGTTCGCGCAGCGGCAGTTCCAGCACTTGCAGCACGGAGGCGATGTCCTCTGCCCTGCCATCCGCGGTGAGCGCGCCGTCCTTGCCCGCCGTCAGCTCCAGCATATCGGCCACCAGCGCCGCCTCGGTGACCATCGCCATTTCGCGCTGCACCACGAGGCTGTCGCGGAACGGGTTGAGATAGAGGATGCCAGCGACCATCAGGATGATCGCGACAAGGTTGAAGGTGATGATCTTCTGCGCCAGAGGCGAACGGTTCACGGCGATGAAACGGCGACGCTCCCGCTTCGCGCGCAAATCCGCATCGAGTGTGCGCGGCGCAACCCAGTCGTCGCCGAGCACCACATCCGTGTCCTCGGTGCCACGCTTAGCGGCGCGATCCGTGCCGGAAGAAAACGACATTATTCCTCGTTATACCTGTAGCCGATGCCGTAAAGCGTTTCGATGGCGGAGAAGTCGGGATCGGCGGAGCGCATTTTCTTGCGCAGACGCTTGATGTGGCTGTCGATGGTCCGGTCGTCGACATAGACCTGATCGTCATAGGCGACATCCATCAGCTGATCGCGGGATTTCACGAAGCCCGGACGCTGCGCAAGGGCCTGAAGCAACAGGAATTCGGTGACGGTCAGGGTCACATCGTTGCCTTTCCAGGTCACCGCGTGACGCAGCGGGTCCATTTCCAGCTCGCCGCGCACCATGACCTTGGTGTCTTCGGTCTCGACCACGTCGATGCCTGCGATCGCCTCCTGACGACGCAGAAGCGCGCGGATGCGTTCGACCAGAAGACGCTGGGAAAACGGTTTCTTGACGTAGTCGTCGGCGCCCATGCGCAGCCCCAGAACCTCGTCGATCTCATCGTCTTTCGAGGTCAGGAAAATCACCGGCATGTTGGTTTTCTGACGCACACGCTGCAACAGGTCCATGCCGTCCATACGCGGCATCTTGATGTCGAAGACGGCCATATCCGGCAGGCGTTTGTTGAATGCGTCGAGGGCCGACTGCCCGTCATTGTAGGTTTCAACCTCGAAGCCCTCGGCTTCCAGGGTCATGGACACGGAGGTCAGGATATTCCGGTCGTCATCAACCAAGGCGATACGAGACATGGTCGGTTCCCTTCAACTGCTCAACTGGTTCATTTTTTGTGCCATACTCCGCGTTTCCCGAGGTCAAATCAAGCGAAACCGCGAATCAGTTGCGGCACTGAAAGCCATGGAAAGACAAAAAAGACAAGGAATGACTAATATGTCTCATCCGGCCATTCCGGCTGCATGGATTTTATGCCCGCAAAAGAAGGGGTTTGATCTGTTTGCGCTACCTCGGTCATGGTTGCGCTAACCTTGACCTGTGTCCTGTTTACGACAGCGACAAGCGTGATATAGCACAACCGTCGGGCGCATGGCCGCCCCGGGCGCGAATGGCCCTTTCGCGCCATCAAATGTTATCCACAGACGCCGTCAAGGACACGGCGAGGGAGCTTTGCATATGACGACCGGACGCGTGAACCCGGCTTTCACTCTTGAGGACCAAGGCATTACCGGGCTTGGCACTGTCTATTACAACCTGCTTGAGCCCGCGCTGATCCAGGAAGCGATCAAACGTGGCGAAGGCGAGCTTGGCCAAGGGGGTTCTTTCCTCGTGAGCACCGGCGAGCACACCGGGCGCTCTCCGAAAGACAAATTCGTTGTGCGCACTCCGGACGTGGAAGACACGATCTGGTGGGAAAACAACAAGCCGATGGACCCGGCGAAATTCGACGTGCTCTACGCCGATATGCTTGAGCACATGAAGGGCCGCGAGTTCTTCGTCGAGGATCTGTATGGCGGCGCCGACCCGGAAAATCGTCTCGATGTCCGCATGATCACCGAGCTCGCGTGGCACGGTCTGTTCTGCCGCACCATGCTGCGCCGTCCGGAGCTCAAGGAGCTCGATGATTTCACCGCCGATTTCACCGTCATCAACGTGCCGTCCTTCAAGGCCGACCCGGAACGTCACGGCTGCCGGTCGGAGACCGTCGTCGCGCTGAACTTCGAGAAAAAGCTGATCCTGATCGGCAACACCGAATATGCGGGCGAGAACAAGAAGGGCGTGTTCACGCTTCTCAACTACATCCTGCCGGGCAAAGGCATCATGGCGATGCACTGCTCCGCCAACCACGCGCCGAACAACCCGGTCGACACCGCGATCTTCTTCGGTCTGTCCGGCACCGGCAAGACGACGCTCTCCGCCGACCCGTCCCGCGTCCTGATCGGCGACGACGAGCACGGCTGGTCCGACAAGGGCACGTTCAACTTCGAAGGCGGCTGCTACGCGAAGACGATCAACCTCTCGGCGGAAGCCGAGCCGGAGATCTACGCCACGACCTTCAAATTCGGCACCGTGATCGAGAACATGGTCTACGACGAGCACACCAAAGTGCTCGACTTCAAGGACAGCTCGCTGACCGAGAACATGCGCTGTGCCTACCCGCTGGAGTATATCTCCAACGCGTCCGACACCGCGATGGGCGGCCATCCGAAGAACATCATTCTTCTGACCTGCGACGCCTTTGGCGTTCTGCCCCCGATCGCACGTCTGACCCCGGCGCAGGCGATGTATCACTTCCTCTCCGGCTTCACCTCGAAGACCCCGGGCACGGAAGTGGGCGTCGTGGAACCGATCCCGACCTTCTCCACCTGCTTCGGCGCACCGTTCATGCCGCGTCGCCCGGAAGCCTACGGCAACCTGCTGCGCGAAAAGATCGCGAAGCACGGTGCGACCTGCTGGCTGGTGAACACCGGCTGGACCGGCGGGGCCTTCGGCTCCGGCTCGCGGATGCCGATCAAGGCAACCCGCAACCTGCTGCACGCCGCCCTCGACGGTTCGCTGCATGACGTCGAATTCCGCACCGACCCGAACTTCGGCTTCGAAGTGCCGGTCTCCGTGCCGGATGTGGCCGACGTCCTGCTCGACCCGCGCAAGACCTGGAGCGTGAACGAGGAATACGATGCGCAGGCCGAGAAGCTCGTGAAAATGTTCAAAGAGAACTTCGAGCAGTACCTGCCCTATATCGACGACGACGTGAAAGCCGCCGCGATCAAGTAAGTCTCTACGAGACTGCGACATTCAGCGCCCCGGTTTCGGCCGGGGCGTTTTCTTTTGTCCGTCACAAGGATGTCACCGCGATCTGGCAGACAGGCGGCATGAAATACCTGCTCGCCTTATGTCTTTTCGCCCTGCCCGGCTTTGCCGAGGAGACCGGCCTCACGGACCCCGCGCTGATCGCGACGGGGCAGCAGGCCTTTCTCGACTATTGCTCCGCCTGTCATGGCGAAGAGGCGCTCGGAGAGAACGGGCCGGACATCCAGGGGGCGATCCTGAAGGACGTGACGATGGCGGTAAAGGGCATCGACCAGATGCCGGAGATCTGGCTGGAAGACGGCGAGCCGGAGGCGATTGCCGCCTTTCTCATGTCGCTGAATCCTAAGGTGGCCGAGATCAAGTTACGGCTTGAGGCAGCAAAACGGAATTAAACCGCCACGTCTTTAAAACAGCCCGCGCCGGATCAGGTTCGCCCCCGCGATCAACAGGACGAACAGCGTGGCGCGTTTGAATTTCTTCTGATCCAGCCGATCCTGCACCCATTGCCCCACGGCCATTCCCAGAACCGCAGGCAGCAGCAGCATGGCGGAAAGCGGAATGGTCTGGGCGTTCAGCACGCCGGAGCGCAAATGCGCCAGAAGAAGCGTGATCGCGCCCGCGCCAAAAATCACCCCGGTGATCTTGATCTGGAGCTTTTTCGGCGTGTCCACGGCGGTGAGATAGGCGACGGTCAGCGGCCCCCAGACCCCGGCAATGCCACCGATCACACCGGAAATCGCACCCAGACCCAAATCGTAGAAACTGCGATGATGCTCGGGAATGGTCAGCGCCCGCCCGATCAACAGGTAGCTCGCCAACAGGACGACGATCACCCCAAGCGACAGGAAGACCACGGATTGCGGCAGGATCACGACGAGCTGCGCCGAGAGCATGATCATCACCAGCAGAGCGGCGATGTAGAGCTTGTAGCGGATCGCCGCCTCCACCGCTTCCCCGACACCGCCGCGCAACGCCTGCCAGACATTGGAGACGACGGTCGGGAAGATCAGCCCCGCCAGCGCCAGTTCGGGCGACAGAAAGGAGCCAAGCCCAGAGAGAATGATCATCGGCATGGCAAAGCCCGTCGCCCCTTTGACGAACCCCGCCAAGAGCGCGATGACGAGGGCCGCGAGAACCTGCGGGAAGGTGAGGAGGGTGAGAAGGCTGTCGATCATGGCCCCTGATAGGGCCGGAGGACGGTCGCTGTACAGGGCCAAGGCGGCATGTCGATGCAGCCAGCGATACGGTTTTATTGGTCCAGCGAGGCCCTGAATTCCATTGCGACATATTCCGTCAAAATAAAACCTTAAGAGAAAATATTATTGCGCTGCGACTGCGAAGTGATTAGACAGACACAAGACCCCGAGGAGGAGAGATTCCCATGGCCCTTGATCAACAGGAGTTGACCATGTCGAACCCGATTTTGCCCAACCTTCCGACCCTGACCGCGGCCTCCGTCGGCCCGGCTGAGGCGCTTCTGGACCGTGCGCGCGCCGCTTTGCGCACGGAGTTTCTCGACGGCGACCGGATTTCCGGGCGCAAGCTTGAGGCCAATCAGACGGCGGCGCACGGGCTTGCCTGGCTTGCGACCTATGTCGAGAGCCTGCGACAGATGCAGAAATGGGCCGAGCGCCTGTCTGAGGAGGGCAAGTTCGGCGAGATGGAGCAACTGATCCATCAGATCGCTTTCGGGGAATATTTGAGCCAGATTTACGGCGGCATCCCGATGAATCAGGGCGAGATTTGCCGCCCCGCCGATCTTGGCCTTGGCATCGTTCAGCCGAGCCATAACGAGGTCGTCAAGCTGATGCTCGGCGGCAATTCCATCGCCGCGCGCAGCCGTCTTGTCGAGCTGATGCGGGACAATGCGGGCCACGCGACCTTTGGCGCTTCGGGGCTCGACGACGATCTGGAAATGATCCGCGATCAGTTCCGCCGGTTTGCCGATGAGAAGGTCGTGCCTTTTGCCCATGAATGGCACCTCAAGGACGAGTTCATCCCGATGGAGATCATCGAGGAACTGGCGGAGCTGGGCGTTTTTGGCCTCACGATCCCGGAGGAATACGGCGGATTCGGTTTCCCGAAAGCGGCGATGGTCGTGGTGTCTGAGGAGCTGTCGCGCGGCTATATCGGCGTCGGTTCTCTGGGCACGCGGTCCGAGATCGCGGCGGAGCTGATCCTTGGCGGCGGCACGGAAGAGCAGAAACAGCAATGGCTGCCGAAGCTCTCCTCCGCCGAGATCCTGCCGACCGCCGTGTTCACCGAACCGAACACCGGATCGGACCTCGGCTCCCTGCGCACCCGTGCGGTGAAAGAGGGTGAGACCTATACGATCACCGGCAACAAAACCTGGATCACCCACGCCGCGCGCACCCATGTGATGACGCTTCTGGCCCGCACCGATCCGAACACCTCGGATTACAAAGGCCTGTCGATGTTCCTCGCCGAAAAAACGCCCGGCGATGACGAGAACCCCTTCCCCACCCCCGGCATGACCGGCGGTGAGATCGAGGTCTTGGGCTATCGCGGGATGAAAGAATACGAGCTGGGCTTTGACGGGTTCAAGGTGAAGGCCGAAAACCTTCTGGGCGGCGAAGAGGGCAAGGGCTTCAAACAGCTCATGGAGACCTTCGAGAGCGCCCGTATCCAGACCGCCGCGCGGGCCATCGGTGTGGCGCAGAACGCGCTTGAGGTGGGCATGCAATATGCCGAGGATCGCAAGCAGTTCGGCAAATCGCTGATCGAGTTCCCGCGCGTGTCGGGCAAGCTCGCGATGATGGCGGTCGAGATCATGGTGGCGCGTCAGCTCACCTATTATTCGGCTTGGGAGAAAGATCACGGGCACCGGTGCGACCTTGAGGCCGGGATGGCGAAGCTTTTGGGCGCGCGGGTCGCTTGGGCGGCTGCGGACAATGCGCTGCAAATCCATGGCGGCAACGGGTTTGCACTGGAGTATCAGATTTCCCGCATCCTCTGCGATGCGCGGATTTTGAACATCTTCGAAGGCGCGGGTGAGATTCAGGCGCAAGTGATTGCGCGGCGTTTGCTGGGCTGAACCTGACAGAAAGACACTTAGAAAGGCGGTGCCTCCTGCGCCGCCTTTTTTGCGAGCCGATCAAGGAACCGGTTACGCGCGGCAGGCAGGGCCTTGTCGGACAGCTCGGCGGCGATCTTGGCAAGGAAATGACCGGTGGTCAGCAACCCCTGCCCAATCTCTGTGAAATCCAAAGAGGACTGGCCGAGAAGGCACTGAGGCAGGGGCAAAAGCCGATCCGCCCAGTCACCCGCGCCCTGCCGCGAAACGGCACGACCCGTCTTGGGCGAAACGTAAATCAGATCGTCGGGCGAACCGGTGACCGCACAGGACGAGAGATCGAGACCGAAGCCCAGCTCCTCCAGCAAAGACACCTCCCAATGAAGATAGGCCAGGGGCCACATCGGATCGGTGCCGATCCGGTCGAACAACGCGAGACTGTCGACATAGAGATAGCCATGGGGCTCACGTTCGGGCAGGAGAAAAGACAGCATCGCCGCCGTCGCCGACATGCCCGCAAGCGCCAGAGGATCGCCCAGCACATGCGCGCGGCTTTTCACCGGTTCGAAGGTAAAGATCCCGAGATGATCCTCGATCCGGGCTTTCCACGTCACGGCGACCTGCCCGCCCGGTTGCAGATGCGGCGTCATCTTGCGCGAAATGCCGCCCCGCACCACGCCCGCATGACGCCCGTGATCGGGGGTGAAGACCTCGACAATCACCGAGGTCTCGCCATGTTTGCGGACGGCCAAAACCACCCCTTCATCGCGCCACTCGATCATGCGTCTTCCGGCTTTTCGTTGGCAAAAATACTCATAAAACCCTGACCTGCGAAAGGCGCGGGGTCAATCACTGAGGCCCGGCTCATCCAGAAGCGTGCGGCCCAAACGGTCCTCCACCTCGATGATCCAGAGATCGGGATCGAAAGACCGTTGCTTGGCAAGCGACGCATCCACAGCGCGTTCTTCGCCCTCGGTCAGCAACACCCATTCGCGGCGATCTTCCATCAGGTTGAATTCCCGCTGAAAGACCTTGGCCTGCCCGTCGAGCGTGTTGAGCTTGACCATCACGGCCCCCGCCGTGGCGTCGCCCTTTTTCACAACGAAGGCCGGAATATCCGCAAGCCGCAAGCGCGTCAGATAGGCAGAGACCCAAATTTCAGCCGTCAGTCGCACTTTCTGTCCTTACCTAAGGTAAATACGTTGATTTCGCAGGCGGAGCCGTTTTTCGTGGAACCATCGAACCGCACTCGAAACCCGTTTCAAGGACCTATTCATGGCTGAACCGAAATACAAACCGAACCCGATCCTCATCGTCCTCATGCTCCTCGGCGCCGCCTTGGTCGTGGCGCCGACGCTCATGGGCCTGCCGCCGGGTCCGGCGATGATGCTCACCTTCGTCGGCTTCGCGCTTTTGCTGGTGAATTTCATCGCAAACATGGTTGCTCTGGCGAAATTCAAGAAAGCGCAAAAGGGGGATTAAACGGCTCCTGCGGGGCTCAGTTTCCGTCTTTGAAATCGAGCCCCATTTCGCCGTAGCGCTCCGCCTCTTCAAGCCAGTTCGGGCGCACTTTCACCTGCAAAAACAGGTGAACCTTGCGGCCCAGAAACTCCGAAAGCTCCTCACGCGCGCTGCGCGAAATGCGTTTGATCGTCTCGCCGCCCTTGCCGAGAATGATCCCTTTGTGCCCGTCACGAGAAACGTAGATCACCTGATCGACACGGGCGGAGCCATCCTTGCGCTCTTCCCATTGCTCGGTCTCGACGGTGAGCTGATAGGGCAATTCCTGATGCAGGTTGAGGGTCAGTTTCTCGCGGGTGATCTCGGCCGCGATCATGCGCATCGGCAGATCGGCGATCTGGTCCTCGGGGTAAAGCCACGGGCTTTCCGGCAGCTCACGGGCGAGCCATTTGCGCAGATCGTCGACGCCTTTGCCCTTCTCCGCGGAAATCATGAAGGTCTCCACGAAGCTGCGGCGTTCGTTCATGCCTTTGGCCAGCGCGAGGAGCTTCTCCACGTCGACCATGTCGATCTTGTTGATCGCCAAAGCGATTTTCTGCTTCGGGTTCGAATGCTCGTCCAAAGCGGCCAAAATGGCCTCAACGCCCTCGGTGATACCCTTATGCGCCTCGATCAAAAGCACGACGATGTCGGCATCCGCAGCCCCGCCCCAAGCGGCGGAGACCATGGCGCGGTCGAGGCGGCGTTTGGGTTTGAAAATACCGGGCGTGTCGACGAAAACGATCTGGCTGTCGCCTTCCATCGCGACACCGCGAATGCGGGCGCGGGTGGTTTGCACCTTATGCGTCACGATGGAGACTTTCGCGCCCACCATACGGTTCAGAAGCGTCGATTTCCCGGCATTCGGCTCGCCGATCAGGGCGACAAAGCCCGCGCGTGTGGTCTCAGCCATTCGAGGCCTCCAGTTTTTGCAAAAGCGCCTTGGCGGCGGCTTGTTCGGCCTGACGTTTGGACGGGGCCTCTGAACGCTCAGACTCGCCGCTTTCCAGCGTGACGGCAATGGTAAAGACCGGCGCGTGATCCGGGCCTTTGCGCGACACCTCGACATAGCTCGGCGGTTTCTGACCGCGGGCCTGTGCCCATTCCTGAAGCGCGGTTTTCGGATCGCGGGCGTCGTCCTCGACCCGGTCGATGCGTTTGCCCCAAAGCCTGCGCACCAGCGCCTTCGCCACCTCGAAACCGGCATCGCGGTAAACGGCGGCGATCACCGCCTCCATCGCGTCGGCCAGCAACGCCTCTTTGCGGCGGCCACCGGACATCATCTCGGAACGCCCGAGTTTCAGCACCGCACCAAGGTCGATCTGGCGGGCCACATCGGCGCAGGTTTCCTTGCGCACCAGCGCGTTGAACCGGGGCGCGAGCTGACCTTCGGAGGCGGATTTGTCTTTCTCGAACAGGGCCTCCGCCATGGTCAGGCCCAACACCCGGTCGCCGAGGAATTCGAGACGCTGGTTGTCGGGACGGGTCGGAGAGGAGATCGAACTATGGGTGAGCGCGCGCAGCAGCAATTCGGGCTGAGAGAACTCATGCCCGAGCCGCGTCTGGAACGCACTTATATCGGCGGAAATCTTCACTGGAGAGCCTTGAAGAAGCGGTCTTTGCGCCAGTCCCAGAAATAGACAAGGCGGGAGCCGGCGGAAGAGAACATCACCCGGCTCACTTTGCCCAGAAGGTATTCTTCGGGAACGAAACCGACACCGCCAGCCGATTGTGCCAGACGGCTGTCGGCGGAGTTGTCGCGGTTGTCGCCCATGAAGAAGTAATTGCCTTCGGGCACGGTGTAGACCGGCGTGTTGTCGAGCGAGATGTTGCGAATGTTGAGGATCGAATGCTGACGGCCGCCCGGCAGGGTTTCGATGTATTTTTCCTTCACGCAATCGCCGCCTTCGCCGGGCGTGTTGGAACAGGCCGGATAATGGCCCGCAGCGCCTTGCTTTTCGAAGGTTTCGATAAAGGCCCCGTCCGGCGTCTGCGGCACTTCTTCGCCATTGAGGAAGATCACGCCATCGCGGATCTGGACCTGATCGCCGGGCATGCCGATCAGGCGTTTGACGAAGGTGCGGTGCTGGGTCGGATGTTCGAAGACGACGATGTCACCACGCTCGGGTTCGCCGTCGAGGATGCGACCGGAAATCGGGCAGAGGAAATTCACCAGCTTCGGGCAGGACCATTTCGAATAGCCGTAGCTCATCTTGTTGACGAAGAGGAAATCGCCGATCAGCAGCGTGTCTTTCATCGAGGAGGACGGGATGTAGAAGGGCTGGAAGAACAACGTCCGGAAAATACCCGCGATCAACAGCGCGTAGACCACGGTTTTGATGGTTTCGACCAGACTGTCCTTGGTGCTGCTCATCTTCTCGTCCTTTGGGAGAAACGGTTTTACGTCATGCGGGATATGAAAGGCGCGCGAGAGGGAGTCAAGCCAAACGCCCGTGAAGGCGGGGTTTTCGGGGTCAAACCGAGATCGGACGGGCCTCGATCACCACGAAAGCCTGCGCCCAGGGATGATCGTCGGTCAGCGTAACATGGATGATCGCCTCATGGCCCGGCGGCGTCATCTCATCAAGGCGCTCTTTGGCCCAGCCCGTGACTTCCATCACCGGTTGCCCGGAGCGGAGGTTCTTGACCGCCATGTCCTTCCACGAAATCCCCATGGCAAGACCCGTGCCAAGCGCCTTGGAACAGGCTTCCTTGGCGGCCCAGCGTTTGGCGTAGGTGCCCGCCACATCGCGGCGGCGTTCGGCCTTGGCCTGTTCGACCTCGGTGAAGACACGGTTCTTGAAGCGCTCGCCGAAACGGTCGAGCGTTGCGGAGATGCGGTCGATATTGGCGAGATCGGAGCCGATGCCGAGGATCATTCGACGCGGGCCCCTTCGGAAACGACAAGGTCGGGGGCGCTCTGGTCGATCCGCAGGGTGAGGGTGACGGGCAGGGCCTCCTCCCCCTCATAGCGTTCCCCCGGCAGGTCCAGTGTCAGACCGGTCGCGGGATCGTAACGCGCATTCAGCGCGGCGAAATCGAGCGAGAGATAGCCCATGTCCTCCGCCGCAGAGATCACATGGCACTGACGTTCGCCCAGCGCCGTATAGGGCGGGGTCAGGATCAGGAGATGAAACGCGGCGGCTGCCGGTTCGACCGTGTCGAGCAAGGCCACGCGGATCGCGCCATTGGCGAAACTGCGGCTGTTGTCCTCCCAAGGCTCGACAAGAGCCGCGCTTGAGGCGCGCCAGTCGCAAGGCGCGATCTCGGCCGCGAGAGCAGGCAGAGGCGAGAGGCAGATCGAGACAGCAAGCAGGGCGTTTTTCATCCTGTGAGCTTACCGGCTTGCGCGCACCTCGTCCATCAGGCGACGCATTTCCTGAATCGCCGGGATGATACCGCGGAAAATCGCTTCACCGATCAGGAAATGGCCGATGTTCAGCTCGGCGATCTCCGGCAGGGCGGCGATGGGTTGCACGGTGTCATAGGTCAGACCGTGACCGGCATGGACCTCGAGCCCCAAGGAATGGGCGAAAGCGGCCATGTCGGTGAGGCGTTTCAACTCGTCGTCGCGCTCGGAAAATTTGCCCTCCGCATGGAGATCGCAATAGGCCCCGGTATGCAGCTCGACCACCGCAGCACCGATGCGATGCGCCGCCTCGATCTGGGGTCTGTCGGCGGCAATAAAGATCGACACACGGGAGCCCGCATCGCGCAGAGGTGCGATGAAATGCGCCAAACGGTTTTCCTCACGCGCCACTTCAAGCCCGCCTTCGGTGGTGCGTTCTTCGCGCTTTTCGGGGACAAGACAAATGGCGTGCGGTTTGTGCCGCAGCGCAATTTTCTGCATCTCGTCGGTCGCGGCCATCTCCAGATTCAACGGCACGGAAAGGTTCGTCACCAGCGCCTCGATGTCCGCGTCGGTGATGTGGCGACGGTCTTCGCGCAAATGCGCGGTGATCCCGTCGGCCCCCGCCTCTTCGGCCAGTTTCGCGGCGCGCACCGGGTCCGGGTAGGCCGAACCACGCGCATTGCGCACGGTGGCGACGTGGTCGATGTTCATGCCAAGACGGAGTTTCTCACTCATGATCCTATTCCCAAACGGTTTGCGTTTGAGCGGACCATAGCGCGCGGGCCGGGAAAGAAAACCGACAATTTCTAATGGCGCCGATCAAGGCTTGTGCGCGGCTTTCTTGGCCTGTTTCTTGCGGCGCAGCTCTTCGAGCTTGGCCTTGAGCTTGCCGCGACGGCGCGCCTGATAGGCGGTGATCATCGGCAGGGTGATATAATAGGCCGCAAGCCCCGCAATGAGTCCGGGAATGATGCCTCCGACCAGATAGGGAAAGAAGATCTCGTGCAGGAAGCGGATCAGCGCGTCCCAGTTCGTGTCCCGGTCGGTGAAAAGCGCGAGGAAATTGCGCCAGAAATCGTCGGCGGCATCAAAGAATTTGCCGATGAAACTGCGCTCGTGATTCGGATCGAACCGGGTGCCCAGGAGGAAATGCCCCATCTTGAGCGAGATCACCCCGATCGGCACATAGGTCAGCGGGTTGCCGACAAAGGTCGCGAGCAAAGCGGCGATGACATTGCCGCGCATCAGCTTGGCCAGAAGCGCCGCGATGATGAAATGCAGACCGAAGAACGGGGTGAAAACGGTGAAGACGCCGGCGAAAACGCCCCGGGCGATCTTGTGCGGCGTGTCGGGAAGACGGTGCAGCCGGTGTTTCAGATATTGCACGGCCCGCCCCCAGCCGCGTTTCGGCCAGAGGGCTTGCGCCAGCCATTGCATCGGCGTCAGCTTATCCCGGCGTTTGAAAACCAACGTCTCTCCCGTGGGCCGCTCAGGGCCGTCTGTCCAAATTCCTGTACCGGCGCACCCGTGCCACGTCACTTTCCGCCTCGAGCGCCAGCATCACCGCATGAAGATGCTCGACGTCCCGCAGGTCCACATCGACGATCAGCCGATAGAAATCGGGCTTGCGATCCTCGAAGCGCAAATCCGAGATATTCGCCTTCTGCTCACCGATCAGCGTGCAGATCCGCCCGAGCACCCCGGTGTCGTTCGAGATCGTGATATCGAGCGTAACGGTATACTCCGGCGCATGTGGCCCGGAATGCCATTGCAGGTCGATCCAGCGGTTGGTCTCGGCCTCGAGCTCCTCGAGACAGGGGCAATCGATGGCATGGATCACCACGCCCTTGCCGCGATAGGTGATGCCGACGATACGCTCGCCGGGGACCGGTTGGCAACATTGCGCGCGATTGTAGCTTTCGCCCTCGGAGAGACCCAGAACCGCACGTTTCGAATCGATGGCCGAGCTTTCGCGCACCAGCTCCGGATAGACCGTGCGCACCACGTCGGAGGCGGCCAGCTCGGCAGAGCCCAGACGGGCCAGCAGCTCTTCGGCAGTGCCCAGAGACATCTGTTTCGCCGCGGTCGCCAGCGCCTTTTCAGACGCCTTCTTGCCGACATGTTCGAAGGCCACGCGGGCCAGTTCCCGGCCCAGCTTGACGAAACGTTCGCGGTCTTCCTCGCGCAGAGACTTGCGGATCGCCGCCTTGGCGCGACCGGTCACGACGATGTCGAGCCATGTGCCTTGGGGACGCTGGCCCTCGGCGGTGAGAATTTCCACCGACTGACCGTTTTTCAGCCGGGTCCAGAGCGGCACACGGATGCCGTCCACCTTGGCGCCCACGCAACTGTCGCCGATCCGGGTGTGGATCGAATAGGCGTAATCCAGCGGCGTTGCGCCTTTCGGCAGGGACACCACCTCGCCCTTGGGCGTGAAGGTGAAGACCTTGTCGGAATACATCTCGAGCTTGACGTGTTCGAGGAATTCGGAGTGATCCTCGGCATTCTCGAAACGCTCGGTGAGGCTCGCCAGCCATTTCGTCGGATCGACGGCAAAGGGGTTCTTCGCCCGCACGCCGTCGCGATAGGACCAGTGGGCGGCGACGCCCGATTCCGCGACCTCGTGCATCTGCCGGGTGCGGATCTGCACCTCCACCCGCTTGCCGTCGCGCCCCGACACGGTGGTGTGGATCGAGCGATAGCCGTTGGATTTCGGTTGCGAGATATAATCCTTGAACCGGGTCGGCACGGCGCGCCAGCGTTGGTGGATCACGCCGAGGACGCGGTAGCAATCCATCTCGGAGCGGGTGATGACGCGGAAGCCGTAAATGTCGGAGAGACGGGAGAAGCTTTGTTGTTTCTCCTCCATCTTGCGCCAGATCGAATAGGGTTTCTTGGCCCGCCCGAACACGTCGGCGTCGATGTCCTCGCGCTCCAACTCGGCGCGGATGTCGTTGGTGATCTTGTGGATCACATCGCCGGTCTCACGTTGCAGCGTGATGAAACGGCGGATGATCGAATTGCGCGCCTCCGGGTTGATGACACGGAAAGACAGATCCTCCAACTCCTCGCGCATCCACTGCATCCCCATGCGGCCCGCCAGAGGCGCATAGATGTCCATGGTCTCGCGCGCTTTCTGGAGCTGTTTCTCCGGGCGCATCGACTTGATCGTCCGCATGTTGTGCAGACGGTCGGCGAGTTTGACGAGGATCACCCGCAGGTCCTTCGACATCGCCATGAACAGCTTGCGGAAGTTTTCCGCCTGTTTGGTCTCTGTCGAGGAGAGTTGCAGGTTGGTAAGCTTCGTCACCCCATCGACCAGCTCCGCGATCTCTTCGCCGAATTTGCGCGCGACCTCCTGATAGGAGGCGCGGGTGTCTTCGATCGTGTCGTGGAGAAGTGCCGTGATGATCGTCGCATCGTCGAGCGATTGCTCGGTCAGGATGGCGGCGACGGCGACGGGGTGGGTGAAATAGGGTTCCCCGGAGCGGCGGAACTGCCCCTCATGCATCTCGCGCCCGTAGGCATAGGCCTCGCGGATCAGATCGGCATTTGTCTTGGGGTTGTAGTTGCGGACCAGTGCGATCAGGTCTTCGACGTCGATCATTTTGGTCCGCGAACTCCGTGGATTGGGGCCATAGGGCCCCGCATCTTAGTTTTGACCCTGCGCTTCCATCAGCGCGCGCAGCAGTTTCTCTTCGGACATGTCGTCCTCGACCGGCTTGTCGGCCTCTTGGCCCATGAGAAGCGCCATCTGATCGTCTTCCGGCTCATCGACCTCGATCTGGGTCTGATGGCTTTCGATCATCCGCTCGCGCAGCGCGTCGGCGGATTGGGTTTCCTCGGCGATCTCGCGCAGAGCGACGACCGGGTTCTTGTCGTTGTCGCGATCCACGGTCAGCGAGGAGCCTGCGGCGATTTCGCGGGCACGGTGTGCGGCGAGCATCACGAGCTCGAAGCGGTTCGGAACCTTGTCGACGCAATCTTCAACGGTCACGCGGGCCATGGGATCTCCAATCGTTCAGACGGGGGGTGCAATTCAAAGGCTCTATTTAGGCGCTCCCCCCGCCCTTGACAAGCGCCCTTTCCACTCATTCTACCCCTATTCGGGCAGGATTTCGAGGCCTGCGAGGGGTTTCACCTCGGATTTCTCCGCCTCGGGACGGGACGCGAGCATCTCCGCCACGGTTTGTCCGAGGATCGGGTGCCGCCAGTCGGGCGCGAGATCGGCGAAGGGAATCAGCATGAAAGCCCGGTCCTGAATGCGCGGATGCGGCAGGATCAGTTGGTCCGGGGCGCGCACGCTCTGCTCGGCCAAAGGCAGTGTGATCCAACTGTTTACAGAAGCGATGTCGGGCAGAACCTCGTCCTCCACCGCCATCAGATCGAGATCGATCGGACGCCCGGCCCAGCGGATCTTGCGCACCCGGCCGAAGGAATGCTCGACCTCATGGAGACGGGCAAGAAGCGCCTCCGGGGCGAGGCTTGTCTCGATCTCGGCGGCGAAATTGATGTAATCCGGCCCAGCCCCTTTCGGGAAACAGGGGGTCTCGTACATGCAGCTCACCGCCGTGATCGCAAGATCTGCGTCCTTCAAATCGCGCACAGCCGCGCGCAATGTCTCGATCGGCGCGCCGGCGGTCGACGGCAGATTCGCCCCAAACGCAATCCATGCGCGCCTTTTTGCCCAGTTGTCGGTTTGTTTACCCACCTGACCCGTTCGCCCTATATATTTAGACAAGTGTTGATTTGGCCGGTTTCATACTATTTCACTGTGCAGAAAGCCAAGAACAACTGACGCACCGCGTCCAGCGGTCGTCCAAAAAAGACAAGATAAAAGGACCTTTAGATGTTTTACAAAGATGAACGGCTTGCCTTGTTCATCGATGGTTCGAATCTTTATGCGGCAGCGAAATCGCTTGGATTCGATATCGATTACAAACTTCTCCGACAGGAATTCATGCGTCGCGGCAAACTTCTGCGCGCTTTTTACTACACCGCCCTTCTGGAAAACGACGACTATTCGCCGATCCGTCCGCTGGTCGACTGGCTGAACTACAACGGGTTCACCATGGTCACGAAGCCCGCCAAGGAGTTCACCGACTCGATGGGTCGCCGCAAGATCAAGGGCAACATGGACATCGAGCTCGCGGTGAATGCGATGGAGCTTGCGCCCCATGTCGATCACATCGTGATCTTCTCCGGCGACGGCGATTTCCGCCCGCTGGTCGAAAGCCTGCAACGCCAGGGCGTGCGCGTCTCCGTGGTCTCCACGATCAAGACCCAGCCGCCGATGATCGCCGATGAGCTGCGCCGTCAGGCCGACAATTTCATCGAGCTGAACGACCTCAAGGATGTGATCGGTCGCCCGCCGCGCGAACCGCGCGACGACGAAGGTTACGAGAACTGATCGAGAAAGCCCCCTCCCCGGGGGCTTTTCTTTTCCCCGTCGTTGCACTCGGGCACGTTCAAAGCTACCTCTGAAAAAGATCAGGAGCGCGCCATGACCGATACGACCCCCCCCCCCCCTCTCACGCTTTATCTTGCCGCGCCGCGCGGGTTCTGCGCCGGTGTGGATCGGGCGATCAAGATCGTGGAAATGGCGATCGAGAAATGGGGCCCGCCGGTCTTTGTCCGCCATGAGATCGTTCACAACAAATTCGTGGTCGACGGGCTCAAGGCCAAGGGCGCGATTTTCGTCGAGGAGCTGACCGATTGCCCCGACGACCGCCCGGTGATTTTCTCCGCCCATGGCGTGCCGAAAGCCGTGCCTGCCGAGGCCGCCAAACGCGAGATGGTCTATGTCGATGCCACCTGCCCGCTGGTGTCCAAGGTGCATATCGAGGCGGAGCGCCATCATGCCGACGGGCTTCAGATGATCATGATCGGCCACGCCGGTCACCCGGAGACCATCGGGACGATGGGACAACTGCCCGAGGGCGAGGTTCTTCTGGTCGAAACGCCCGACGATGTGCCGGGGCTTGAGGTACGCGATCCGGAACGCATGGCCTTCATCACCCAGACGACATTGTCGGTCGATGACACGGTCGATGTGATTGCGGCGCTCCGCGCGCGTTTCCCGAATATCGTCGGGCCGCACAAGGAAGACATCTGCTACGCCACAACCAACCGGCAGGCGGCGGTGAAAGCCATAGCCTCAAATATAGATGCTCTTTTGGTCATCGGTGCGCCGAATAGTTCGAATAGCAAACGTCTGGTCGAAGTGGGCAAAGCCAATGGCTGCGCCTATTCCCAGCTCGTGCAGCGGGCGCCTGACATCGACTGGCGCGCGCTCGAAGGCATCACTTCGGTCGGCATCACCGCCGGGGCCTCCGCGCCCGAGGTGCTGGTCAACGAGGTGATCGACGCCTTCCGCGCCCGCTATGACGTGACCGTCGAGCTGGTGGAAACGGCGCAGGAAAATGTCGAATTCAAAGTGCCGCGTGTGCTGCGGGAGCCTGCATGAGCGGGGGCGATCCGACCATTGCGATCTACGATGCGCAGGCCGGGGCCTATGCTGCACGCAACGCGCAGCTTTTTGAATTGCCGCAGGCGCAGGCCTTCGCAAACAAACTCCCCGAAGCCGCGCGCATCCTCGATTTCGGCTGCGGACCCGGGCAATATTCCGGCTGGTTCGCCAACCAGGAATTTCACGTCGATGCCTGGGACGCATCCGCAGAAATGCTGCGCCTTGCTGCGCAGCATAAGGGCGTTACGACCCGTCTGGCACGGTTCAACGAGCTGTCCGAGACAGGCCGTTTTGATGGCGTCTGGGCCAATTTCAGCCTGCTTCATGCCAAACGTGATGCCCTGCCCGATCTGCTCAGTCGCATTCACCGCGCGCTGAAACCCAAAGGTCTGTTTCACATTGCCATGAAACTGGGCGAGGGCGCCGGGCCGGACAAGCTTGGACGCTATTACACCTATTACGGCGAGGCGGAGCTTGAAGGGCTGCTCAACGCCGCAGGGTTTACGATCACGGATCGGCGACTGTTTGACGGCGTGGGGCTTGACGGCACCGCCGGGCGCTATATCACCCTGCTTTGTCATGGCTGAATTTTACGCATATACCGACGGGGCTTGCTCCGGAAATCCCGGCCCGGGTGGCTGGGGCGCTTTGCTTGTCGCGAAAGACGGCGACACTGTCCTGAAGGAGCGCGAGCTCAAGGGCGGCGAAGCGGAGACCACCAACAACCGCATGGAGCTTTTGGCGGCGATCACTGCGCTCGAGACGCTGGAACGTCCGTCGCATATCACGGTGATCACCGACAGCGCCTATGTGAAAAACGGGGTGACGGGTTGGATTCACGGCTGGAAGCGCAACGGTTGGAAAACCGCGGCAAAGAAACCGGTGAAGAATGTCGATCTTTGGCAACGCATCGACGAGGCGCAAAAGCGCCACGATGTGACATGGGAATGGGTCAAGGGCCACGCCGGTCATCCGGAAAACGAGCGCGCCGATGAGTTGGCCCGCGCGGGCATGGCGCCGTTCAAGAAAGCGGCGACATGACACCTCTGGCGGCGCTCGATTATGCCTCCGTGATCGTCTTCGCGATCTCCGGCGCGCTCGCCGCCTCCCGCGCCCAGCTCGATCTGGTCGGCTTTGCCTTTGTCGCCTGCCTCACCGCCGTGGGTGGCGGCACGTTGCGCGATGTGCTTTTGAACCGCGACGCCGTGTTCTGGATCGCCGACCCGACCTATATCGTCATCGCCTGTCTCGTAGCCGCCGTGGTGTTTTTCACCGCGCATCTGTTCGAGAGCCGTCAAAAGGCACTGATGTGGGCCGATGCCGTGGCGCTTTCGGTGGCGGTCGCCGCGGGGGCCGGGGTGGCGCTCAAGCTCGGGCAACCGCCGGTGATCGTGGCGCTCATGGGGGTGGCGACCGGCTGTTTTGGCGGGTTGATGCGGGATGTGGTCTGTAACGAAGTGCCCTTGGTGCTCAAGCAAGGCGAGCTTTACGCCTCCGCCGCGCTGGCCGGGGCGCTGGCGCTGCTTTTTGCGTCTTATATGGAGCTTCCGCGCGTTATGGAATTTATTCTCTGTGGCATTCTGACATTCACGCTGCGCGCAGGCAGCATGATCTGGGGCTGGTCTTTGCCGGTCTATAAATCGCGCCCGCCGAGGAACTGAGCCCTCAGGCCTTGATGTACCATGTCGCCGCCACCGCAAGGCAACAGGCAACGAACCAACCGCCGGGGCGGAACATGAGCCAAAGCCCGAGGCCGAAGAGAATCCGCGCGATCATGCCGGGAACGGAGAGAAGCCAGATCATTTGCGGGCCCTCAAGGCTTTCCACGCCCAGATCAAAGCCATCGCGCCTAAGATCGCGCCGACGAATCCCGCCGCCACCCCCGACAACATCAGGAGAAACCGGAGCACCAGCCCACCAATCAAGGCGCCCAGCATTCCGATGACCACGGTGGTGATCAGATCGGTTTTCAGATCCATGATGCGGGTGGCGACAAAGCCCGCCGCCGCGCCGACGATGATCAGGAAGAGAACCGGCATCGGATCAGCGCCTCCGCCAATGGGTCGGCACGATGAGCAGCGCGCCGATCGAGGAGGCGATGGCATTCAGCCCCGGAGACCCAAACCCAATGCCGAACATCAACCGGATGAAATAGGCGAGAAACGCGCCACCAACGCAGATGATGATTGAGGGCAGGATGCCATTGCGAGTGAAGCCGGTCCGCTCGCTGGCGTAGCCGACGATGCCCGCGATCACGATAGTGCCGATCATCACTGGAAACATGGCGTTGCCCTCACTCGAACCGGCTGCCCTCCGGCAGATCCAGCCCTTTCAAAATCTCCGCCACCGGCATAGCACGTTTGCCCTCGCGCTGCGCGGTGAGAATTTCGACCGCGTCGTCGCCGCAGGCGATGGTGAAGCTGCCAATCACCTCGCCGGGCATACCCGCGCCCTCAGTGACGCGCGACATATGGAATTTGATCCGTTCCCCGTTCAGCGTGGCCCATGCGCCCGGAAAGGGCGAGAGGCCGCGGATTTGCCGGTCGATCTCGGCGGCAGGGCGGGTCCAGTCGATATGCGCCTCGGATTTGTCGATTTTCTTGGCGTAGGTCACACCCTCGTCGGACTGAGGTTCTGGCGTAAGCTGTCCCAAGGCGTCCAACGCCACTGTGATCGCATCCGCGCCCATCTCGGACAGACGGTCGTGCAAGAGCGCGGTGGTGTCCTCCGACGTGATCTCTGTTTCCTGCCGCAAGAGAACGGGGCCAGTGTCGAGCCCCGCCTCCATCTGCATGATGCAGACGCCGGTTTTGCCGTCGCCCTCAAGGATCGCGCGATGGATCGGTGCGGCCCCGCGCCAACGCGGCAGGAGAGAGGCATGGATGTTGAGACAGCCACGCTTCGGCGCATTGAGAATGCTTTGCGGCAGCAGGAGGCCATAGGCCACAACCACGGCGATCTCGGCGTTCAGCCCCGCGAAGTCGGCGACATCGGCCGGGTCTTTGAAATTCACCGGATGGCGCACCGGCAGGCCCAGCTCTTCGGCACGGGCCTGAACGGGCGTCGGGCGATCTTTCTTGCCCCGACCCGCCGGACGCGGCGGCTGGCAATAGACGCAGGCGATCTCATGGCCCGCCTCGACCAGCGCGTCGAGCACCGGAACCGAAAACTCGGGGCTGCCCATGAAGATCACTCTCATTTCATCGCTCCGGCTTTCTTGGCCTTTTTCAGGAACATCTGACGTTTCACCGGCTTCAAGTTGTCGAAATACATCTTGCCGTTCAGGTGGTCGATCTGGTGCTGCACCGAAGTCGCCCAGAGGCCGACGAAATCGCGCTCTTCCACCTCGCCCGCCTCGTTGAGAAACCGCACGGTGACAGCGCGCGGGCGGGAGATCACGGCGGACATGCCGGGCAGGTTCGGCGAGGCTTCCTCGTGTTCGCGCGGCTGCACGGAGGCGTGCAGCACTTCGGGATTGGCAAGTTTGATCGCCTTGCCACGCTCCTCCGAACAATCGACCACGGCCAATTGTTGCATCACGCCGATCTGCGGCCCGGCGAGGCCATAGCCCGGCATGGCGTCCATGGTCTCGACCATATCGGCCCAGATGGCGCGGATCTCGTCGGTGATCGCCTCGACCGGCGGCACCTTGGTTTTCAGCCGCTTGTCGGGATAGGGCAAGAAGGGACGAATGGTCATGCGTAAATCTCCTCAAGACGGGCGCGGGTTTTCGCATCGAGCCGGTCGAAATGCACCAACCCGTCGAGATGGTCGTATTCGTGCTGAATGATGCGCGCCTCGACCCCGTTCATCTCGCGCGTGTGGCGCAGACCGTCGAGATCGGTCCATGAGAGCGTGATGCGCGCAGGGCGGGTGACGGTCGCGGTGATGCCGGGGATCGAAAGACAGCCTTCGTCCATCTCGCAAGTGTCCTCGGACAGGGCCGTGATCTCGGGATTAATTGCGACGAGAGGGGATTTCTCCCCTTCCTTCCAAGTCGCATCCATCACGAAAAGCCGCAGCATTGCGCCAACCTGCGGCCCTGCGAGGCCCCGACCGGGGGCGTTATACATCGTGTCGAACATGTCGGAAACGAGCGTGCGAATGTCGTCCGTGATGTCATCCACCGGCGCGCAGGACGTGCTCAGCCGCGCATCCGGCCAAAGCAGAATCTCGCGCAAAGCCATCAGAGACGGGCCTTCTCGCGTTTGAGCTTCTGCATCTTGCGGGTGATCATCTGACGCTTGAGCGGCTTGAGATAGTCGATGAACAGAACCCCGTCCAAATGGTCGATCTCATGCTGAACGCAGGTGGCCCACAATTCGTCGAACTCCTGTTCGTGCGACTTGCCTTCGACATCCTGCCAGCTGACACGGACCATTTTCGGGCGCTCCACATCGGCATATTGGCCGGGAATCGACAGACAGCCCTCCTCATAGACGTTCCGCTCGTCGCTTTTCCACGTCACCTCGGGATTCACCAGAACCATCGGTTCCGGCCCGGATTTCGTGTCCTTGGCGCAGTCCATCACCAAGAGGCGCTTGAGCAGCCCGACCTGCGGCGCGGCCAGACCGATACCCGGCGCATCGTACATGGTCTCGAGCATATCGTCGGCAAAACGCGCGAGATCCTTGTCGAACTCGGTGACAGGATCGCAGTGCTTTTTGAGGCGCGGGTCGGGATGAATGAGGATCGGTTTCAGTGTCATGAGATGCATGTAATCCCTGCGCCGATGCCGCGCAACTGTGCAGCACCGAAAACGCGCAGCCCCATCGGCAGGATTTTCGGTTTTCCTTCGACCAAGGGGACGATTAGGCTCGCGGGCAATGATTTCAGGGAGCCTTCCATGACCAATCCGCTGTTCGACCCGATCATCAACCGCTTCGGCACCCATTGCGCCAAATGGGATATGATGGAAAAGATCTATGGCGTTCCCGCCGAGGATGGCATCGCAATGTGGGTCGCGGATATGGACTTCCGCCCACCGACCGCCGTGCAACAGGCACTGGAGAACATGGCGGCGCATGGTGTCTACGGCTATTTCGGCGATGAGAGCGCGTACCACGCCGCGATCCAGTGGTGGATGAAAACCCGTCATGGCTGGACGATCGACCCGGCGTGGATTTTCACCACCCATGGGTTGGTGAACGGCACGGCGCTATGCATCGATGCGTTTACCAATCCGGGGGATGGGGTCGTCCTTATGACACCTGTCTACCACGCGTTTCATCGGGTCATCAAAGCCGCCGGTCGCGAGATCGTCGAATGCCCTCTGGCGCTCGACGGCGGCAAATATGTCATGGATTTCGACGCTTGGGACAGGATCATGACCGGCAAGGAAACCATGCTTGTGCTCTGCTCACCGCACAATCCGGGCGGGCGCGTCTGGACCCGCGCGGAGCTGGAGGGCGTGGCTGCGTTCTGCAAACGCCACAACCTTATCCTCGTGTCCGACGAAATTCACCACGATCTGGTGATGCCCGGTCATACCCACACGCCGATGGCCCTGATCGAAGGGATCGAAGACCGGCTGATCATGATGTCGGCGACGACGAAGACCTTTAACATCGCCGGGACGCATTCCGGCAATGTGATCATCGCCGACGCGAAACTGCGCGCCAAATTCGCCTCCCGCATGGCGGCGCTTGGCATTTCGGCAAACTCTTTCGGTCTTGAAATGGCCACCGCCGCCTATAGCCCGGAAGGGGCCGTCTGGGTCGATGAGCTGGTCGCTTACCTCGATGGCAACCGCCAGATTTTCGATGCCGCCATTGCCGAGATCCCGGGTCTGACGTCCATGCCGTTGGAGGCCACCTATCTCGCCTGGGTCGATTTCTCCGGCACCGGCATGTCGCGCGAAGAGTTCACCGCGCGGGTCGAGAAAACCGCGCATATCGCGCCGAACCACGGGCCGACCTTCGGCAAGGGCGGTGAGCTTTACCTGCGGTTCAATCTTGCCACACCGCGCAGCCTTGTCGAAACCGCCTGTTCCCGCCTCAAGGAGGCGTTCAGCGATCTTCAGTGATCAGCGCGGCAAAAGTGCGACCGGCGCGTCATCGGGCCGGTCGTAATCCAAAGGCGGCTTCTCGGCAGCACAGGTCGCGCGCTTGAACTCGAAACTCATCTCGTGATCCTCTTCCATAGAGGCCACGATCAGCGCCTGATACAGATGTTTCGACCCGTCGAAGACATCGACCAGCCCGCGCAGATGATCGGCATTGTCACGATCCAGCGCAAAGCCATTGTCCCATGTCCGCAGGATCGGATAGGTCGCATCGCCGACCTTCACCCGGAGCCGCGACCGTTTCTTCAGGTCACGTTTGCGCGCCAGTTCGAGCCCCTCAAGCACCTCTTTCGGCAAAACATCGGTCATGTCATCCTCCGTGACGGTCGTCCTGTGATAAGGATGGCACGGGATTGGTTTGCGTCAAGTTAACGTTAACGGCAGTTTCGCGCCTGAGGGCCAAACGTCACCCGATTGCCGCAGATTACCCTTTCACCCGGGGCCGCAAGACATGTGGCATGGCCGGATCGTAAAGCGCAGAGTCCTTGAAATCCGCCACCTCGCCAAGCGCAGGCCCCACGAGAATCAGAGCCGTACGCGTGATCTTGGCCGCCCGGACCTTTTCGTGAATGTCTGACAGCGTGCCCCGGATCAGCGTCTGATCCGGCCAGCCGACCCGATAGGCCACCGCCACCGGACAGTCAGCGCCATAATGCGGCGCAAGCTGGCGCTCGATTTCGCGCAGGTTGCGAATGCCGAGATGAATGGCGAGTGTCGCGCCGGTACGCGCGAAATTCTCAAGCGTTTCACCCGCGGGCATGGAGGTGGATTTCATCGAAACCCGCGTCAAAACGATGCTCTGCGCGATCTCCGGAATGGTCAACTCCTGCCCCAGCGCCGCAGCTGCCGCGGCATAGGCGGGGACACCCGGAATGATCTCATAGGGAATACCATCGGCCCTCAAACGGCGAATCTGTTCGGCAATGGCACCATAGAGAGAGGGATCTCCGCTGTGCACACGCGCGACATTGAAGCCATTTTCATGTGCCACTTTGATTTCAGCGTGGGTTTCATCCAGCGTCATAGGGGCAGTATCAAGCACCCGCGCCCCCTCAGGGGCACAGCCGACAACCTCCGGCGGCACCAGAGACCCGGCGTAAAGACAGACCGGACATTGACCGATGATCCGCTCCGCCTTTTTCGTCAAAAGCTCCGGATCGCCGGGACCAGCGCCGATGAAATAGACCGTCATTGCATGTCCTCCAGATGGCGGTTGCCGACGCCTTGTAAATCGCCGTCGATGCGGCGGGCATAACCGCGCGGCGTGAACATCCTCGGGCCTTCGCCAAGATGCACCAAACGTGTGTTGGACGACCCGACCAGCACGACGGTGAGCATATCCACCTCATCGACCTCAAGCGCATCGAGACGCCGGTAGCGCACATATTCCGTCGAGCGCCCGAGGTTCGAAGCCAGCATGACGGGCGTGTCCGCCGGGCGGTGTTTCAACAAGATCTCTCGCGCTTCGGCCAGAAGCGTGCGGCGCTTTTTCGAGACGGGGTTGTAGAAGGCGATGACGAAATCGCCCTCGGCGGCGGCTTTGAGGCGGCGCAGGATGTCGTCGCGCGGGGTCAGCAAGTCCGACAGAGAGATCGCGCAGAAATCATGGCCCAAGGGTGCCCCGGCCCGCGCCGCAGCGCCTTGCAGCGCCGACACGCCCGGAGAGCAGATCACCTCAACCCGGCGCGCGGCATCTGAGACACCGTGGTCTTCCGGCTTGCGGTCGAGCAATTCGAAAACCAGCGCGCCCATGGCATAGATACCTGCATCGCCGGAGCAGACCAGCGCGACAGTCTTGCCTTTCGCCGCTTGCTCAAGCGCGTAACGGCAGCGATCCTCTTCGCCGCCCAGCGGGAAATCGCTGCGGATTTTGCCAGCGGCGAGCGGACCGAGAAGATCAATATAAAGGCCATAACCGACCAGTTCGTCGGCTTCCGAGATTAATTTCGACACTTCCGGCGTACGCCAGCTCGCCTGCCCCGGCCCGATGCCGACGACCGAAAGCCGACCTCTGGCGCGGCCTTTCAGCGTTGTGAGCGGCGCCTCCGAACGGGTCAGCGCACAGGTCGTGTTCGCTGTCTTACGCTTCTCCGCAAACAGCGTTCCCCCCGCCGCCAAGGCCGCGCCTTCCGCGACGCCATGACAGCCGACCTCGGCGAAAACGACCTCCGACGGGTTGGCCAGACGGTCGGCTTGCGCCTCCAGCTCCGCCGCCGTGAAAAGCCGCAAAGGCACGCCAAGCCGCGTCGCCAAAACATTCATCGCCGGTTCGTCCGCCTTCAGATCAATGGTGTTGACCGAGGCAATCGCCCCAAGCGCAACCCCTTGATCCGAAAGCATATCCGAGACGTTTTGCCAAAGCTCTTCCGGGTCGGCATTGCGCGCGCAGCCGACGCCGAGGGCGTAGCGTTGCGGATGATAGACGAGGCGTTTCGGTCCCGGCGGGTCAGGCGTTTCGGTCACCGACAACACCACCTCCCCGCCCTGATCTGTCAGCTCGAAAATGTTCTCCCCCTCAAGGGAAACGCCCTCCCCGGCCAGCAGCGCCGCCATGGCAGATTTGGCGTTTTCCGGGTTTGCGAGGCGATAGCCCAAGGGCGGTTCGTCCAGTGCGATGCCAAGCGCTACGTCTCCGGCGGTGGTGATTGCGGCTTTGGCATCAAGGAGTTGCGCGATCTGTTGCGCCAGACGATTGGCACCGTGATGGCCGCCGAGGAGGGGCACGACGACGGAGCCGTCATCGGAAACGGAGATCACCGGCGGCTCGGTCGTCTTGTCGTTCAAAAGCGGCGCGACGGCGCGGATCAGGATGCCGGAGGCGCAAACGCCGATCACTGGAATACCCGCCGCGAAGAGGTCGCGCACATGGTCTAAGGCATTGGGAAAGCTTATCTTTGCGCTGGTGCGACCTTCCCGGCCATGCAGTTCTGCGCCGAGAGCGACGGAGATTTTTGCGGCGGTTGTCTCGCCAGACGCGCTCAGCGCCACGACAACAGGGGTCACAGCCATGGATCGGCCCCTTTCACAATGAGGATCATGGAAAAATACGGTGCTTTTTCAGGTGCTTGCGCGAGCGGCAAGATCGTTTCATCCGGGGTGGATGCGCGCTCGATATAGACCGCTTTGTCGGTCAGCCCGGCCGCCTCAATCACGCTGCGAACAGCTTTGAGATGACGCCCGAGTTTCATCACCACAAGGGTGTCACAGGGCGGTAGGATTTGCGTCGGATTTGTGTCGGACAAACGTCGGGCAAGTTCCGGCGCGGGGAGGATGGTCACGACCTCGTTGCGCGCAGCGAGCGGCAGGCCCGCGACGGCGGCGCAACTCATGACGGAGCTGACGCCGGGGACCACCTCGACCGGATAATCGGCGCGCAGACGGGCGTAAAGATACATGAAGGAGCCGTAGAAAAACGGATCGCCTTCACACAACACGACCACGTCATGACCGACGTCCAGTTCGGCTCGGATGGCGACGGCCCCGAAATCGTAGGCGGCCTGCGCCGGGGCGCGGTCGACGGTCATGGGAATGTCCATGACGATCTCGCGCGTGTCTTGCGCGATGTGACCCGCCGCGATGGAGCGGGCGAACGAGTTGCCGCCGGCAAGCGTCGGATAGGCGATGACTTTCGCGCCTCCAATGAGGCGCGCCGCTTTGAGAGTCATCAACTCGGGATCGCCGGGGCCGAGACCGACGCCGTAGAGTGTTCCGGTCATTTCGTGAGGCTCCATTGCGTGACGGGCATGAAGGGTTTCCAGCCCGAGAGGCTGCCGACGGGTTTGGCGCGGGACACCGAGAGGCGAGAAAGGTCGCCGCCAAATTCGCTGCGCAGCGCAAGGAGCATGGCCTCACCCTCCAGCGTCACCGCATTGGCGACGAGACGCCCGTGCGGCTTGAGCGCGGCAAGGGCAATCTCGACCACCTCACGCGTGAGGCCGCCGCCGATGAACACCGCATCGGGAGCGGGCAGATCGGCGAGACCGCCGGGTGCTTTGGCGTCGATGAGTTTGAGCGCGGGGGCACCAAGCGCCAAGGCGTTCTGTGCCGCCAGAGTGCGACGGTCGGCACGGTGCTCGATCCCGATGGCACGGGCATCGCAGGCGGCGCGCATCCATTCGATGGCGACGGAGCCGGAGCCGCAACCGATGTCCCAGAGCAGACCGCCGCGCACCGGGCCGAGTTTGGCGAGGGTCACGGCGCGGACCTCTTGCTTGGTCATGTTGCCGTCTGAGACAAATGCATGGTCCGGGAGGCCGAAACGAGGAAGCAGCGTTGCGCCCTCTTCCGCGATCAGCTCGACGGCGAGCGTGTGGAACTCCGGCACCTCATATGACCAGTCGGCGGCGGTGCCGTCAAAGCGCGCCTCCTCTGTTCCGCCCATATGCGCGAGCACTGTCATGCGAGAAGGCGCAAAGCCCCGATCTCGCAAAATTTGCGCAACTTTTGATGGGCTTTCTGATCCTTTTGTCAAAATCAGCAATTGCTGCGATGCAGCAATGAAGGGAATGACCTGCTCCGCCGGGCGACCGTGAATGGTCAGGGTTTCGCAATCGGCAAGCGACCAGCCCATGCGACAGGCGGCGAGTTGGAAGGCGGAAAGCTGGGGGTGATAGAGGATTTCGGAAGGGTCGAGTTCGCGACCGATCCGGGCACCGACCGAGTACCAGAGCGGATCGCCCGTGGCGAGCACGGCGACGCGACGCCCACGCAGGGATTTCAGATCGGAGATCAGCGCATCGAAGGGCGAGGGCCAGGCGCGGCGCTCGGCGGTCAGAGACGACGTCAACCCATGATGGCGCTCTGCACCGAAGATCACCTCTGCGTCTTCGAGCACGGCGCGGGTGGCGGGGGCGAGGCTGTCGAGACCGTTGTCGCCGATACCGATGACATGGAGCCAGGGCGCGCTCATTCGCCGATCTCCGGCAGACCGACGGCAAGCGCGTTGACGGCGGCGGAGGCGATGGCCGATCCGCCGCGCCGCCCGCGGAGCGCGATGAATTCGCAACCGCGCGGATTGGCGGCAAGCTCGGCCTTGGATTCGGCGGCACCGACGAAACCGACCGGAAAGCCGAGGATCAGAACGGGTTTGGGAAAGCCCTGTTCGATCCGCTCCAGAAGGTGGAACAGCGCGGTGGGGGCATTGCCGATGGCAACGACAGCCCCTTCGAGATGGGGTTCCCAGAGATCGACGGCGGCGGCGGAGCGGGTGGTACCGATCTCTTTGGCGCGTTCCGGCACGGTGGGAGCGTTGAGCGTGACGATCACCTCGTTGCCCGCCGGGAGATAGCGCCGGATGATCCCGGCCCCGGCCATTTCGCAATCGCAGAGGATCGGCGCGCCCGCTACGAGCGCCGCGTGTCCGGCAGCGTAAGCGTTTGGCGAATAGGCCAGACGATCCGCCACCTCGACCATGCCACAGGCGTGGATCAGGCGGATCGCGAGGCGCTCCATGCCCGGGTCGAACCGGTCCAGCCGGGCCTCCCGCCGGACGGTCGCGAAACTCTGGGCATAGATCGCCTGCGGGTCCTTTTCATAAGGGCGCATGGCTCAGCCTTTGGGTTTGCGCGCGGATTCGGGGCCGAGCGGGTGGTTGGCGTGCGGATAGACCGGGTGGTGGTGATCGTGGGCATGTTCGTGGTGGTGGTGACCGTGATCATGCGGATGGTCATGATGGTGGTGATGGCCGTGATCGCCATGGTGATGATGATCATGATGACGATCCGCCGCCTCAAGCCGACACAGGCCCGTGCAGAACGTGTCGCAGAGCGTGCAATCGGCCACGTTGGAGCCGGGCGCAGAGGCGCCCTGCCCCTCGACATGGTGGTGATGACTTTCCTGCACCGCGCCCACCTCGGCCTCAAACCCGATCACCTCGGTGCGGTATTTGCACAGGACACAGGTCGGCGGCGGTGTGTGGGAGAAGGCCGGGTGTTGGCGATCCTCCGGGCGGATGTGATGGTGGTGGCCGTGTTCAAGCGCGAGCACCTGTTCACGATAAGCGCAGATGCCGCAATTCGGGATCGGCGTGTCATGATCCTGTTCGAGCACCCGTTCGGCGAAGGTTTCGAGAACTTTCAGGTGGTCGTTCAGGTAGCCCGCCTTGACGAACTGGATGTCGGGATGTTCGGCGGCGACCTGATCGGTGAAGCCGTAGATGCGGTCGATCAGGATGCCGGTGAAGAGGAAATAGGGGAAGACAATGACGCGTTTGTAGCCGAGCTTCGCGACATGTTGCAGGCAGGGTTCGACGAGCGGGAAGGTGACGCCGGAATAGCCGATTTCGCACCAGCCGAACCCCATGCCTTCCCAAAGAAGGCGCGCGATCTTGGCGACATTGGCATTGGCGTCCGGGTCGGAGGCACCGCGCCCGATGACCACGAGACAGGTCTCATGGAGAGGCAACTCCCCGAGGGTGGCATTGGCGCGGTCGACTGCGTCTTGCACACGACCTGCGGCGGCGGCGATCATTTTGGGATCGACGCCCAGTTCGCGGCCATAGGAGACCTCGATCCCGTGTTTGGCAGCATAGGTGTTGAGCACCGTCGGGATGTCGTTTTTCGCATGCATGGCGGCGAAGAGCATGCCCGGCACGGCGAGGATGCGATCGCATCCGGCCTCGCGCAGACGGTCGAGACCGTCACGCAGCACGGGGTTGGCGAATTCCAGATAGCCGTAGTCCACAAGCCAGTCGGCGGGCAGCAATTCGGGGAGTTTCTTTGCCAGAACGGCAAACTCGTCCACGGCGGCCTGGCTGCGCGAGCCATGGCCACAAATCATCACACCGGTTTTCATGGATCAGCCCCTTTGCCCTGCGGAAGGAAGGCTCTCGGCGGCGGACGGGCGACTCGCGTCGGAAAATGGGCCGAAGAGATGGGTGAACGGGGCGAGACGATATGTCATGGCAAGTCCTTGTCTTTGGCCCTTTTGGGGCCGTCCAAAAAATCAAGGAGGCTGGGACGTCTGACGATGCTGCGCGTGATCCCCGGATTGGGTCGATCCGCCACTGCCAACCTCTCTGGTCCCGTGTCGGGACGTCGTCATGGCCTATCTATAGGCAGGCTCCCCATGTCGCGCAAATGCTTTCGCCTCCCCCCCCGTCACTCTGTGCAACTGCGCACCATCAATGCGCTCGCAGGCCTGTTTGCACAGAAGCCCAAAATGGTTAGGTCGGTCCCGAACACAAAGGAGACCCCGATGGGCTATCTGCAAGACGGCATCTGGCATGACCAGTGGTACGACACCAAATCCTCCGGTGGCCGGTTCCAGCGGACCACCACCGGATTTCGCAACTGGATCACCCCGGACGGCGCGCCGGGGCCTTCGGGCACAGGCGGCTTCGCGGCGGAAAGCGGGCGCTATCACCTCTATGTCTCCTATGCCTGCCCCTGGGCGCACCGGACGCTGATCTTTCGCGCGCTCAAAGGGCTTGAGGATCATATTTCCGTCTCGGTCGTGCATCCGGACATGCTCAAGGACGGCTGGACCTTTGCCACGGATTTCGAAGGCGCCACCGGCGACACGCTTTTGGGCAAGCGCTTCCTGCGCGAGATTTATACCGAGGCAGCGCCGCAGATGTCGGGCCGCGTGACGGTGCCGATCCTTTGGGACAAACACCGCAACACCATCGTCTCCAACGAATCCGCCGAAATCATCCGCATGTTCAATTCGGCCTTTGACGGCATCACCGGCAACACGCTCGATTTCTGGCCCGAAGATCTGCGCGCGGAGATCGAGACCCTGAACGCCCGCATCTACGACACGGTCAACAACGGCGTCTACAAGGCCGGGTTCGCCACCACGCAGGCGGCCTATGACGAGGCCATCGGCCCGCTGTTCGACAGTCTCGACTGGCTCGAAGGTCTTCTTGCGGACAACCGTTACCTCACCGGGGACCGTGTGACCGAAGCCGACTGGCGGCTGTTCACCACGTTGGTGCGCTTCGACAAGGTCTATCACACGCATTTCAAATGCAATCGGCGGATGTTGAAGGAGTACCCGAACCTCTGGGGCTACACGCGGGAGCTTTATCAGATGCCCGGCGTGCGCGAGACGACGCATTTCGATCATATCGTGCGGCACTATTACTATAGCCACGACACGATCAATCCGAACCGGATCGTGCCGGTCACGCCCGATCTGGAGTTCGATGCGCCGCACGGGCGGAGGTAAACGCCAAAACGCTCAGGAGGCCGTCTTGCCGTAATGCTCCACCATGGCGGTCAGATCTTCCGGATCGACTTCCTTCGGCAGAAAGGCGCAGGCATTGGCCACATGCTGAAAGATCGAACCGTCGGAGAAGAAGCTCGAATTGGTGGTGAAGATCACGCGCGTGTCCGGGTGGCGATAATTGGCATAATCGGCAATGGCAAAGGCAGAGCCTTCGTTCAGGACCAGATCGAGCACAATGAGGTCGGGGGCGGAGCTTTGCAGCTTCTGAATCGCCTCTTCCTGCCCCGTCACGAGCGCCACGGTCATACCGTGACGTTCCAGATGGCGTTGCCAGACGCGCCCGACCTCCGGGCTGCTTTCGACGATCAATACCTGCATGTTTCTTATTGCCTCCGGCCCCTGCCGCAAGCTGCTCCGCTCAACGTTGTTTGACGATTTCCGGCTTCGATAGCATACCCTAACGAAGCATGAACGGCAGGGTCAATCAGGCCCGTCGCCGCAGCACAGCATAAAAAGCTAAGATTTTATCTTGCACTCTGTACAGGCTGCGGCAAAACACGATGCATGACAGAGAGCACACCCATTTCCGCACCGACATGGATCACGATTTGCGAAGGCTGCAAGCGCGCCGACTGGGCGGAGCGCGGTGAGTCGCAGACCGATGGCGCGCGGCTGGCCGACGCCATCGAACGCCGGGCCGATCCGGCGGGGATCAAAACCCGGCGGGTGAGCTGCACCATGGGCTGCGAACGGGCCTGCAACGTGATCGTGCAAGGCGCAGGAAAAATCGGCTATTCCCTTGGAACATTTGACGGAACCGAGGCAGACGCGGAGGCCATCGTGGCCTATGCGCGGATGCATGCGGACTCCGCCACAGGTCAGGTGCCGTTCCGCGACTGGCCGCAGGGGGTGAAGGGACATTTCGTCTCGCGGCAACTGCCTTTGCCGACCGAAAAGGATGACGAGACATGAGTCACCGGCGCGATCATGGCGGTGGGCTGGACGCCGCGGTGGCCCGATGGGGCGGGGAGAAAGCCGACTGGATCGACCTCTCGACCGGGATCAATCCGACGCCTTATCCCGTCGGCGACATTCCGCTAAACGCCTGGACGGCGCTTCCGGATGCTGCGGCGCAGGATGCGCTGGTGCAGGCGGCGCGCGGGTTCTGGCAGGTGCATCATGGCGCCGCCGTGCTGGCCGCGCCGGGCGCGTCGAGCCTGATTGCGCGCCTGCCTGCGCTCTGGCCGAAAGGCAGAGTGGAGATCCAGCCGCCGACCTATAACGAACATGCCGGGGCGTTTGGGGCGCAGGGCTGGGAGGTGATGACCTCGGACCCGACGCGCAAGGCCAGTGTCTCGGTCGCGGTGCATCCGAACAACCCGGACGGGCGGCTGTGGCGGGACGAGGAATTCACCGCCCCCGTGACGATCATCGACGAGAGTTTCTGTGATGTGATGCCGGAGGAGAGCCATATCGCGCGAGTGCGGGACGGGCGCACCATTGTGCTCAAGAGCTTTGGCAAGTTCTGGGGGCTGGCGGGGGTACGGCTCGGCTTTGCCATCGGCGCACCGGATCTGATCGACCGTCTGGCGTCTCTGATCGGGCCATGGGCGGTATCGGGACCGGCGCTTGCCATCGGCACGGCGGCGTTGAACGATCCGGTGTGGGCGATCCGCACGCGGATCAGACTGGCGCAGGAGGCGGCGCATCTCGACGAGATGATGGAGGCCAAAGGCGCGAAACTCGTGGGTGGCACCACATTGTTCCGGCTTTACGATGTGGGCGATGCCCATACGGTGCAGACCCGTCTGGCCGAGCATCATGTCTGGTCGCGGCTTTTTCCCTATTCCCGTCGCTGGCTGCGGCTTGGCCTGCCGCCCTTCGAGCGTTGGGGGCAATTGGAAGCCGCTTTGGAGCACGCGCTGTGAGCACCGCGCTGGCGCTTTGCCTGGCCATGGTGCTGGACGCTGTGTTCGGGGAACCGAAATGGCTTTGGGACCGGGTGCCGCATCCGGCGGTGCTGATGGGGCGGTTGATCGGCGGGGCGGATCGGCGGTTCAATTGCGGTGCGGCGCGCAAGGCCAAGGGCATTCTTTTGGTGATCGTGCTGGTGATCGAGGCGGCGGCGCTGGGGCTTGTGCTGCGGCAAATTCCCTTGGTTGAAATCCTGCTCGGTGCGGTGCTTTTGGCGCAGAAATCGCTGGTCGAGCATGTGAAGGCCGTGGCGCGCGGCCTGGAGCGCTCTCTGGCGGAGGGGCGTTATGCCGTGTCGATGATCGTCGGTCGGGACACCTCAGAGCTGGACGAAGCCGCCGTGGCGCGCGGGGCCATCGAGTCGGCGGCGGAGAATTTTTCCGACGGGGTGATCGCCCCTGCGTTTTGGTTCCTCGTCGCGGGTTTGCCGGGGATTCTCGTTTATAAAGTGGTGAACACCGGTGACAGCATGATCGGCTATCGCACAGAACGGCATCGGGAGTTCGGCTGGGCTGCGGCAAGGCTCGACGATGTGCTTAATCTGATCCCCGCGCGGCTGACCGCGCTTTTGCTGTTTCCATGGGACAAGCCCCTGTCGCTCTGGCGGGAGATCGTCACCGAGGCGCGTCGGCACCGGTCGCCCAATGCCGGGTGGCCCGAGGCCGCTTTGTCGCGCAGTCTTGGCGTCGCGCTCTCCGGTCCCCGCGCCTATCACGGCGAAATGCGCGACTATCCATGGGTCAATCCGAACGGTCGCGAGGCCACGCCCCGCGACATCGACGCCGCCTGTGCGCGGCTCTGGGCCGCTTGGGCCTTTGTCCTGATCTGCGTCGCCGTTCTGTCATTTGCGTGACGCCGCGCGCCCCGCTATCGTGCCCTCAACATGACTTTAAAAGGTAAATCCATGCGTTCTCTCGGCCTCGTGCTCGCCCTCTCCCTTGCCTCTCCCGCCTTTGCGGATGTGCCCTGCGGCGGAAATTTCTCAAGCTTTGTCAACCAGATGAAGCAGTCCGCCCTACAGCAAGGCCATTCCAAATCCGCCGTCGATCAGTTCTTTACCGCCGCGCGTCAAGACCCGGCCGTGATCAAAGCCGACCGCGCGCAAGGCGTGTTCCAGAAGAATTTCATCGACTTCTCCCGCGCGCTGATCAGCCAGAACAGGATGCAGAACGGCGCGGCCAATGCGGCGAAATACAAGAGCGTCTTCGATCGGATCGAACGAGACTATGGTGTCTCGCGCGGGGTGCTTTTGGCCTTCTGGGCGCTGGAGACGGATTTCGGCCAGGTGCAGGGCAATTTCAACACGCTAAACGCGCTGATGACACTGTCGCACGACTGCCGCCGTCCCGAGCTGTTCCAGCCGCAGGTCTTTGCCGCGCTGACCCTGTTCGAACATGGTGATTTCGATCCGGCGACCACGCAAGGCGCCTGGGCCGGGGAAATCGGCATGGTGCAGATGCTGCCGAAAGACATTTTGGAAAACGGTGTCGATGGCGACGGCGACGGCCATGTGCGGCTTAAGACCTCTGCGCCCGATGCGCTGATGTCCGGGGCGAAAATGCTGCGCCATCTCGGCTGGCGGGCGAATGAGCCGTGGCTTCAGGAGATCGTGCTGCCCGCCAATCTCGATTGGTCGAAAACCGGGCTCAATCATAAAATGACCGTCAGCCAATGGGCCAAACTGGGCGTCCAGCCGCGCTCCGGCTCGCTCGGCAATGGCAATTTGCAGGCTTCGGTGTTGCTGCCGATGGGGCGCAACGGCCCGGCCTTCCTCGCCTATCCGAATTTCGAGGTCTATTTCGAGTGGAACAAAAGCTTCGTCTATGTGACCACGGCCGCCTATTTCGCCACCCGCCTCGAAGGCGCGCCGGTCTATAGCGCGGGCAATCCAGATGTGGGGCTTTCGGGCGCGCAGATGCAGCAACTGCAACAAAAGCTGACCCAAATGGGCTACGATGTTGGCGGGATCGACGGTATTCTGGGCGAGAAAACCCGCGAGGCGGTGCAGAGCGTTCAGGAGAAACTCGGCCTGCCCGCCGACGCCTGGCCGACCGCCGCGCTTTTGTCGCGCCTATAAATCAGAGGGTTTGGGGGCAAACATCCGAGATGCACAGGCCCTGTGTTTTTCGCGGGGCTTGCTTTTTCTGAGTAAAATAGTTTGTTTTGCGCAAACATCTGAATAACCAGTGAAAGCGACTCGTCATGACTGCCCCCACCATCCGCCGCATGCGGCACGAGCTGAAATTTCGCGAATTGACCGTGGCCAAGGCCGAACGGCTGACCCCGCATATGATCCGCGTCACGCTCAGCGGTGCGGATCTTGCGGATTTCGCCAGCGGATCGTTCGACGACCACCTCAAGGTTTTCGTCCCCGGTGCGGACGGCATGGCGAAACGCGATTACACACCGCGCCGGTTCGACACCGAGGCGCAGGAACTGGTGATCGACTTTGCCGATCATGGCGAGGGCCCGGCGGCGAGTTGGGCTCGGTCGGCACATCCCGGCAGCGCTGTTCAGATCGGCGGCCCGCGTGGCTCGCGGGTGATCGAAGGTGAGATTGCCCATTGGGTCCTGATCGGCGATGAAACCGCGCTTCCGGCGATGGGACGCAAGCTTGAGGAACTGCCCGCAGGCGTGAAGGTGACGATGCTCGCCGCCGTGCCGGGGGCCGAAGATGAGCAGAAAATCGAGAGTGCGGCGGATGCGACGATCCATTGGCTGCATCGCCCTCTGGATCAGGCCACGGAGGCCAAGCCGTTCCTCGATACCCTGCCACAGGTCGAACTGACCCCCGGCACTTTCGTCTGGATCGCGACCGAAGCGGGGATCGCCAAGCAATTGCGCGAGGCGGTTTTGGCGATGGGTCATCCTTTGCCCTGGCTCAAGGCAGCGGGCTATTGGATCAATGGCGAGGCGGAAGCGTCGATCAAGGATCTGGATGCGCCAGCGGAGGGGCAAGGCGGTATGGGCAAAGGCATGGGCCGCGGTTAACCATGTTTATTGCATATTCCCGAGCGCGCTTTACGGTTTGGTAAGGAATCTGTTAGAGTCTGAAACAGCGAAATGAGACATTCTGTGTCATCATCCAAATGACCCGGCAGAGTTGCAGCTCCGCCGGGTCTCTCTTTTTCGGGTTACAGCCCGATCCAGAGGCGGACGATTGTCACAGCGAGCGTTGCCGCCGCAATGATCACCATCCATTTGCGAAACGAGTGTTCTTCCAGTGTCATCACCTCCTGTCACCGTAATGGATTACGGCATCGTTAGGATTAGAGACGAATTGTTGGAAAAGTCTTAAGAGTCCGCACCATCAAAGACCGCGCAACACCGAAGTTACGCAACAAGCGCCTCGGCCTTTTTCAGGTCCACGGAAACCAGTTGTGAGACGCCCTGTTCCTGCATGGTCACGCCGAACAGGCGGTCCATGCGGGCCATGGTGACGGCGTGGTGGGTGATCACCAGAAACCGCGTGTCGGTGCGCTGGGTCATCTCGTCGAGCATGTCGCAGAACCGGGTCACGTTGGCGTCGTCCAGAGGCGCGTCCACCTCGTCAAGCACACAGATCGGCGCCGGGTTGGCCATGAACACGGCGAAAATCAGGGCGAGTGCTGTGAGCGTCTGTTCACCACCTGAGAGCAGCGAGAGGGTCGACAATTTCTTGCCCGGCGGCTGGCACATGATCTCAAGCCCGGCCTCCAGAGGATCGTCGCTTTCGACCATCATGAGACGTGCTTCGCCACCGCCGAACAGGTGGGTGAACAGCATGGAGAAGTTGCTGTTGACCTGCTCGAAAGCGGTGAGCAGGCGTTCACGGCCTTCCCGGTTCAGGGACGCAATCCCCGAGCGCAGCGTTTTGATCGCCTCTTCGAGATCCTGCTTTTCTTTCAAGAGGGTATCGTGTTCTTCACGCACCTCTTTCGCGTCTTCCTCGGCCCGCAGGTTCACCGCACCGAGACTATCGCGCAGGCGTTTGAGGCGGTTCACATCCACCTCGATCTCACCATGCGGCGGGATTTTCTCCGGGTCGACGGCGAGCTCTTCCAAAAGCTTCGCGGGCGTGGTTTCCAACTCCTCGCGGATGCGCTCGATCGCGGCCTCCACCGTCTCCTTCGCCGCGTCCCGACGGGCCTCTGCGGCGGCGCGGGTTTCACGCGCCTCGGAGGCCAGCCGCTCCGCCTCGCGCTCCGCATGAACCGTCTCGCGCAGGCTTTCCTCCGCGACAAAGAGCGCATCGGAGGCCCGTTTGCGACGGTGCTCCGCCTCCTCGATCTGCGCCAGCAGGGCTTCGCGTTTTTCGGCGATTTCCTCGGGCTGGGCGGCGGCTTCGTACAGCTCTTCCTCGGTCGCTTCCTTACGATCCTGAAGCTCGGCAATCCGTTTGCCCGCCGTATCGAGACGGTGCCGCCAACCGGACAGCTCTTTGGTCACTTCCTGGCTTCGCCGGGTGCGCGCCTCGCCTTCGCGGCGGATCTCGTCATGGGACGACCGCTTGGTCATCATGGTGATCCGCGCGGCCTCGACGGCGAGTTTCACCTGCTCAATGTCGGAGCGCGCGGCGTCGAGATCGGGCAGGTCCTTGACCGCCTTTTCCGCCTCGCGCAGCCGTTGATCGGCGCCGCGCGCCTCTTCCTCGTGACGGGCCACGGCGAGACCGAGGTTTTCGACCTTGCCCTCGGCCAAGGTCTTTTCATTCTCGACCTTCGACAATGTCCGCGCGGCCTCCGACATCGCGCGATCCGCATCGCGGCGGGCCTCGCGGGCCATGCGGTCGGCTTCGGTCAGTCGGGTCAGTTCGGCCTTGAGATGCTCATGCGCCTGAGCGGCACCGCCGGCCTTGGCCTCGGCGGCCACAAGCTCCTGTTTCAGGTCCTCGAGCCGGTTGAGTTGCTGCAAACGCAGCGCGGCGGCGGAGGGCGCATCCTCTGCGCCCGCACGATAGCCGTCCCAACGCCACAGGTCGCCTTCCATGGACACCAGCCGCTGACCGGGTTCGAGATCGGCCTGCAACCGCGCGCCGTCTTCCGCACGCACCAGTCCGATTTGCGACAGGCGACGCCCGAGAACCGGCGGGGCGGTGACATAGTCTTCCAGCGGCTCGACACCGTTGGGCAAGTCCTGATCGTCCGGGTAATCCGGCAGGGTGACCCAACCGGAGGCCTGATAGGCCTCAATCGCAGGCTGTCGCAAATCATCGGAAAGCGCAGCACCGAGCGCTTTTTCATATCCTGATTTGACCTTGACCAGATCGAGCAATTGCTTGCCGCCGATCTGATCGCGGTCGAGCATTTTTGCCAAAGCCGCCACTTCGGCCTTGAGCGCCCCCACCTCGCCCTCCGCTTCCGAACGCGCGGCACGCGCCACGGCCTCGCGCGATTGTGCTTCTGTCCGGGCTTCGTCGGCCTCGATCAGCATCGCCTCGGCCTCTTCGGCGCGGGCGACCGCCTCTTCCTGTCGGACCTCGGCTTCTTCGAGCACTTCGGCGGAGCGGGCGAGCGTGGTCCGCGCCTCGTCGACGGCCCCGCGGGCGCGATCCGCCTCGCCGCGCGCACGGTCCAGCGTTTTGCGATTGTCCTCGACCAAGCGGTTCGCCGATTGGTGCCGCGCCGCAAGACGGGCGACGTCTTCGGTCATCTGGGTGAGCGCGGTTTCGCGATCCGCCAGAATCTGGCTGGCCTCGGAGGCCTCCGCCGCCGCGGCCAACAAGCGCGGTTCATGACCATCGGCGGCCTTGATCAACTCCCGCTGTTCCCATTCGAGCCGCGCGATGGTTTCGCCCGCGTCTTTGTTGAGCTGCTCCTCGCGGGCCATGTCGGCGACCAACTGATCGATCCGGCGCGACAGGGTTTCGATCATCTCACGCGCCCGGCGCTCCTCGTCGGAAAGCTGATCGCGTGACACGGTGAGACGCTGCAACACGGCGGCGGCGATGGCCTCCTCCTCGCGGAGCGGCGGCAGAGCCTCTTCAAGAGTTTCCCGCTGTTTGGCGGCCTCTCGGGCGAGGCGTTCAGCCTCGGAAGCTTGCCGCAACCGGGTGCGCAGGATGTCTTCCGCCTCAGCGCGCGCATGATCCGCATCGCGCCAGCGCCGGTAATGCAAAAGCCCCTCGGCATGGCGCAGCTCGACCCCGATTTCGCGATAGCGCGCGGCCTGACGCGCCTGACGCGCAAGCGAAGCCAGTTGGCTGGCGAGCTGTTCGATCACGTCATCGACCCGGGCGAGGTTGGTTTCCGCCCCCTTGAGTTTCAACTCCGCTTCGTGGCGGCGCTGATACAGGCCGGAAATCCCGGCGGCTTCCTCCAAGATGCGGCGGCGGGCCGTGGGTTTTGCGTTGATCAGTTCGGAGATTTGCCCCTGCCGCACCAGCGCAGGCGAATGCGCACCGGTGGAGGCGTCGGCGAAGAGCATGGAGACGTCGCGAGCGCGCACATCCTTGGAATTCACCTTGTAGGCGGAGCCCGCGTCCCGGGTGATCCGGCGAATGATCTCGACAGAATCGCTGTCGTTAAACCCTGCGGGCGCGAGACGTTCCGAATTGTCGATCATCAGGCAAACTTCGGCAAAGTTGCGCGCCGGACGGGTCGAGGCACCTGCGAAGATCACGTCTTCCATGCCCGCACCGCGCATCGCCTTGGGCCGGTTTTCCCCCATCACCCAGCGCAGCGCCTCGAGAAGATTGGATTTGCCGCAACCGTTCGGCCCGACAACCCCCGTCAGCCCATCCGCGATCACGAGATCGGTGGGGTCCACAAAGCTTTTGAAGCCATTGAGACGCAGACGGGTGAAACGCAAAGCGGCCTGTTCCTGATTCCTTGTGAAAGAAAACTGTTCGGGAGGGGAGCGCTTGAGTCAACGGGGGCAACGCGAGATATGGGGAAAAGGGCGGAGTTATCCACAAAATATTGCATATATGGGGTCGGTGGAGGGGGAAGCGACGGCAGGACGCCGCAAAACGCTTGACCCTGCCATGCTGCACGCACCAAATAGGCGCGTCATGGTTCCCCGGCACAGACGCAAAAGCGTTCGGGGAGAAATGGGAATGTGGTGCGTGTGATCCATACCGGAGCACAAGGCCACAGCCGCCCCCGCGACTGTAAGCGGTGAGTGCCCGTCGGCATACCACTGAGGGAAACCTTGGGAAGGTGACGAGAGCGCTTCGACCCGCGAGCCAGGAGACCTGCCCTGACCACATAACTCAACCCGCCGTCGGGGATGACGGCTATGGAGGATCATTCGATGCATATCGAACCCGGTATTGTCACCGGTGCGAAGATCGCACTGTCTTATGCCACCGCGGCTGGCGCTGGTCTCTACACACTCAAGGAAAGCATCGGCGCGCTGCGCGATCAGGGCGTGGGGTCGTTTCTGGCCCGGACCGTGATTTCGACCGCCGCCGTTTTCGTGTTCTTTCAGGTCCTGCCGCATTATCCGGTGGGGGTTTCCGAAGTCCACCTGATCCTCGGCTCCACCTTGTTCCTGCTGTTCGGAGCGGCCCCCGCGGCACTCGGTCTGGCGCTCGGGCTTCTGGCGCAGGGCGTGTTTTTCGCCCCCTTCGACCTGCCGCAATACGGCATGAACGTCACCACGCTTCTGGTGCCTTTGTTCGGTATCAAGGCGGTGGCGCAGCGCATCATCGCGCCGGACACCGCCTATGCGGATGTGTCCTACAAACAGGCGCTGGCGCTTTCGACCACCTATCAGGCGGGGATCGTGATCTGGGTCGGGTTCTGGGCGTTTTACGGTCAGGGTTTCTCGGCTGAAAGCCTTGCCGCGGTCGGCATGTTCGGCGGTGCCTATATGACCGTCATCATCCTTGAGCCGCTGGTGGATCTCGCAGTTCTGGCGGGTGCGAAAGCGATCAAGGGGCTGGGCAAGACCGGTCTCGTGTCCTCGCGCACGCTGTCGGCGTGAGCCGGAGCCGGGGCTTTGGCCCCGGCGTTTTTCAAAGGATACTGATATGGCAGCGAAAATTCCTGCGACCGTCGTGACGGGCTTTCTCGGTGCGGGCAAAACGACCCTGATCCGGCACATGTTGGCGAATGCCGAAGGCAAACGCATTGCCCTCATCATCAACGAATTCGGCGATCTTGGCATTGATGGCGACATTCTCAAGGGCTGCGGCGATGCAACCTGTCGGGACGAGGATGTGATGGAGCTGTCGAATGGCTGCATCTGTTGCACCGTGGCCGATGAGTTCATTCCGACGATGCAAAAGCTTTTGGCGCGCGAAGACAAGCCGGATCACATCGTGATCGAAACCTCAGGGCTTGCCTTGCCGCAACCTTTGGTGCGGGCCTTCAACTGGCCGGAAATTTCGACACAGGTCACCGTCGATGGCGTTGTGACCGTGGTCGATGGCAAAGCGGTGGACGAGGGGCAATTCGCCCATAACGTCGCCGCCGTGGATGCCCAGCGCAAGCTGGACGAGAACCTCGATCATGAGACACCACTGTCCGAATTGTTCGAGGATCAGATCGCCTGCGCCGACATGATCGTGGTGAACAAGGCGGATCTTCTGGGTGAGGATCAGGCGGAAGCACTGGTGCGCAAGCTCAAGGGAGAGGCCCGGCCGGGCGTGCATGTCCTGCGCTCGAGCATGGGGGCTTTGCCGGTGGATGTGCTTTTGGGACAGGGGATCGGCGCCGAGAGCGATCTTGAGGCCCGCCATGAGGTACATCACCACCATCATGACGACGATCATGATGATCACGACCACCACGACGATCATCCCCATGAGCACGGCCATGACGAGTTCGAGAGCTTCGTGGTGATCCGGCCCGAGATCGAGGACCCGAAAGCCTTTGCCGAGCAGGTCGCCAAGGTGATCCGGGACCATGACATCCTGCGGCTCAAGGGGTTTGTCGCAGTCCGGGACAAGCCGATGCGCCTGACGCTTCAGGCCGTGGGGCCGCGCGTCGACAGCTATTTCGATCAGCCCTTCGGCACCGCGCCACGGCTGTCGCAGCTTGTCGTCATCGGCGAGGCGGGGCTCGACCGCGCCGCGATCGAAGCCGCGTTGAAGGCGTAAAGGGAAGGCCGTCAGTCGGCCTTCTTCTTATCCGCAGCCGCTTTCATCCGCGCCAGCAACTCGGCTTTCGGCGTTTGCTTGCCTTTCGGCTGCTGGCGTTTGTGCTCGCCATGTTTCGGCGCGCCGGAGAGCTTTTTCGGCCCGCCCATTTTCGAATAATCCATCGGAGACCTCTTTGGAGTTTTCCGAGCAATGCCCCGAAACGCGGGGCGTGACAAGGAGAAGCGATGCATCTGCTCGCCGCCACCCCCGGTTCGATCGACGACGGCAGCGAGGCCGTGGACCTTGGACAAAGCCCCGCCGATCTGGTGGTGATCTCGGCGGCGGACACGGAACTGGCGCTTTTGTCGGAGGCCCGTGCCGCGATGACGGAGGCGCCGACGCTGCGGCTTGCCTCGCTCCTGCATCTGCGTCACCCGCTGTCGGTCGATCTGCATCTCGACACATGCGCCACCAAATCCCGGATGGTGATCGCGCGCGTGCTGGGGGGCGCGGGCTATTGGAAATACGGTCTCGAACAATATGCCGCACGGCTGCATGAGGCGGGCGTGGCCTTTGTCGCGCTTCCGGGCGATGACAAACCCGATGCGGAGCTGGCCGCGCTTTCGACCGTTTCGACAGAGGATTATCACCGGCTTTGGTCCTATCTGACCGAGGGCGGAGCGGAGAATGCGGTCGCGTTCCTGTCCTATGCCCGCGCCATGCTCGACGGTGGCGAGAAACCCGCCCCGGCCAAGCCGCTGTTGCGGGCGGGTCTCTATTGGCCGGGCAAGGGTGTTGCCGATCTCGGTCAGCTTGAGAAGCTGTGGACCGAGGGCGCGCCCGTCGTACCGCTGGTGTTCTACCGCGCACTGGTGCAGGGCGCGGGGCTTGGCCCGATCAATGGTCTGATCGAAGCGCTGATGGCACGAGGCCTCAACCCTCTGCCCGTCTTTGTCGCCTCCCTGAAAGACCCAGTCTCCGCCGCCACATTGGAGAGCCTGTTTCGGGAGGCCCCGCCGGAGGTCATCCTCAATTGCACCGCCTTTGCCGTCGGCACGCTGGAAAGCGGCGGCACGGACACGCCCCTGAGCAACCCCGCGACCAACGGCGCGCCGGTGTTTCAGGTCGTGCTGGCCGGATCGTCGCATGAGGCATGGGAGACGGGGACCAGCGGGCTGTCGGCCCGGGACATCGCGATGAACGTCGCGCTGCCCGAGGTGGACGGTCGGGTGATGACCCGCGCGGTGTCGTTCAAGGGCGAGGCCTACCGTGACGACGCCACCGAATGCACCATCGCCACCTATCGCGCGGAGGAGAGCCGGATTGGCTTTGTCGCGGAGCTTGCCGCCAACTGGGCACGCCTGCGACGCGTGCCGCGCGCCGAACGCAAAGTCGCGCTGGTTTTGGCGAACTATCCGAACAAGGACGGGCGGCTCGCCAATGGTGTCGGCCTCGACACCCCCGCCGCGACGGTGAACGTACTGCACCGGTTGGCGGCGGAGGGCTACGCCGTCGACGCCCCGCCCCCCGACAGCGACGATCTGATGCAACAGATTATGCGCGGCCCGACCAACTGGCTGACGGATCGCGCGGCACGGCAGGGCGGCGTGCGGATGGCGCTTGCCGACTATCGCGCGCGCTATGAGACCCTGCCCGAGCCGGTGCGGCAACAGATCGAGGAGAGATGGGGCCAGCCGGAGGACGATCCTTTCGCGACCGAGGAGGGTTTTGCCCTCTCGATCCTGACCTTCGGTAATGTCGTGGTGGGCGTGCAACCCGCGCGCGGCTATAACATCGACCCGACCGAGACCTACCATTCCCCGGACCTCGTGCCGCCGCACAATTACCTCGCCTTCTACCTCTACCTGCGGCACAGTTTCGGGGCGCAGGCGGTGGTCCATATGGGCAAGCATGGCAATATGGAATGGCTGCCGGGCAAGGCTGTGGCGCTCTCGGACGCCTGCCTGCCCGAGGCGGTGTTCGGCCCGATGCCGCATCTTTACCCGTTCATCGTCAACGATCCCGGCGAAGGAACACAGGCCAAACGCCGGGCGCAGGCCGTGATCATCGACCACCTGACGCCACCTCTCACCCGCGCGGAAACCTATGGTCCGTTGCGCGATCTGGAGGCTTTGGTGGACGAATATTTCGAAGCCGCAGGCGTCGATCCGCGCCGCATCTCGACCCTGCGCCGGGAGATTTTGAGCCTGAGTTCCGTGACCGGTCTGGACCGCGACGTCGGCATGACGGGCACGGATGAGGATGGCGATCTGGCCAAGCTCGACGCCTATCTGTGCGAGCTCAAGGAGGCACAGATCCGCGACGGGCTGCACATCTTTGGCACCGCCCCCGAAGGACGTCTGGCGCGCGATCTGGCGCTTGCACTGGTGCGGGTGCCGCGCGGCGACGGTAAGGGGCCGAATGCATCTCTCATTCGGGCGATTGCGCTGGATTTGGGTCTGAATTTCGATCCGCTCGACTGCGATATGGCGCAAGCCTTCGGGGATGAACGACCTGAGTGCCTGATCGAAACCAGCGCCGACATCTGGCGGACGCATGGCGATACGGTCGAGCGGATCGAGCTTTATTCCGCACAGCTTCTGGACGCGGGATTGGACGCCCCCGGCCCCGCATCACAGGCCGTGCTTGAGAACTTGCGGGCGGAAGTTCTGCCCATGGTCGCCGCCTGTGGCCCCGCCGAGATGGAGGCGCTTCTGACCGGGCTTGACGGGCGCTTCGTCCCGCCCGGCCCCTCCGGTGCCCCGACGCGCGGACGGCTCGATGTTCTGCCCACCGGCAAGAATTTCTATTCGGTCGATACCCGCGCCGTCCCGACACAGACCGCGTGGCAATTGGGTTGGAAATCCGCCAATCTTCTGATCGAGCAACATTTGCAGGAGCATGGCGACTGGCCGCGCAGCCTGCTGATCACCGCATGGGGCACGGCGAACATGCGGACCGGCGGCGATGATATTGCGCAGGCTCTGGCGCTGATGGGCGTCAAGCCGACATGGGATACGATGTCGCGTCGCGTGACCGGATTTGACATCTTGCCCGCCTCTGTTTTGGGTCGTCCTCGTGTGGATGTGACCCTTCGGGTATCGGGGTTTTTCCGCGATGCCTTCCCGCAATTGATCGCCCTTGTCGACAGTGCGGCGCGGGCCGTTCAGGCCCTTGATGAGCCCGAGGAGGACAACCCGGCGGCAGCACGGGCGCGGCGTGGAGAGGGCAAATCCCGTGTGTTTGGGTCGAAACCGGGGGCTTACGGCGCCGGGCTTCAGGCGATGATCGACGAGCGGATCTGGACGGACAAGGCCGATCTGGCGGCGGCGTATCTCGAATGGGGCGGCTATGCTTACGGTGCGGCCCAGGAAGGTGTGAAGGATCGCGCAGGGTTCGAAGCGCGGCTTTCAGAGGTCGAGGCCATCGTGCAGAATCAGGACAACCGCGAACACGACCTGTTGGACAGCGACGATTATTACCAGTTCGAAGGTGGGGCGGCGGCGGCGGTGGCGACGCTTCAGGGCCGTGATCGCCCGATCTACCACAACGACCATTCCCGTCCCGAACGGCCTGTGATCCGCACACTCGACGAAGAGATCGGTCGGGTGGTCCGGTCCCGCGTGGTCAATCCGAAATGGATCGCGGGGGTCAAACGCCATGGCTACAAGGGCGCGTTCGAGATTGCCGCGACGGTGGACTATATGTTCGCCTTCGCCGCCACGACCCATGCGGTGAAGGACCATCATTTCGATCTGGTGCACGCCGCCTTTATCGAGGACGATGACACGCGCGACTTCATCGCCGAGCACAATGCGCCCGCGCTCTGCGAGATTGCGGAGCGGTTGATCGAGGCGATGGAGCGCGGGCTGTGGCGACCCCGGTCGAATTCGGCGCGGGGGCTTTTGGAGAGGCTTCGATGACACCCGAACGGATAGCGCCGGAAGACCCGCGCTTGGCGGAGGCGCTTGGTTTGATCAGAGCCGCTTTTGCCGGGATGAAGGGGCGAGTCGATCCGCCGTCTTCGATGCATCGGATGACGCTTGAGAGCCTGACAGACGACGCCCGAACGAAGGAGCTTTGGGGCATTGGTACACCGCTCATTGCCTGCGCGATCCTGACGGAAAAGCCCGGACAGCTTTACATCGGCAAGCTCGCCGTGGCGGAGGCGATGCAGGGCAAAGGATTGGCGCGAGCCTTGATCGGCGTGGCGGAGGAGCGTGCGCGCGCATTGGGGCTGGATCGGTTGGAATTGGAGACGCGGGTGGAGTTGACGGAGAACCATGCAGTGTTCACCCGGCTCGGATTTGTCGAAACCGGGCGCAATGCACATGCGGGCTATGACCGACCGACCTCGATCACCTTTCAGAAGCCGGTGTAAAGCTCATCCCCAAGGGCGCGTGTTGCAGGTGCCGGGCACCCAGTCCTTAACGCCGGGGCCTTCGGAACAATCGAGCTGGCCTTTCGACATCGCCTGATCGCCGATGAACGTGCCCTTCTTGATCTTGCACCCTGTGGCCTGCATGGCTGCGGTTTCCATCTGTGTCAGGATCAGCCTGCGCGAGGGCGGAGGAAAGACCATGTTGACGCGATGCACCTCGACGCAGTTCCGGGTTTCTTCGGTGTAGACGCGATAGCTGTTGCCGCCGATCTCCACCGGATAAAACCCCGCGCGGGAATAGCCGAGCGCGGGACTGTCGGCGACGCAGCCGGACAGGAGGAGAGGGACAAGAAGGGGAAAGATCGGTTTCATGTCGCGAGTGTCGTCGGACATGGTTAACAAAGGGTTAACCCCGGTTCGGGGACCTTGAAAGCCGGACGCTCACGCAACCCGCAGCTTATGCCATGGGGTCAGCTAAAACGACTGCTCACCGCCGCGCTTCGGATCGAGCATGTTGGACGGACCTTGCTCCAGCACCTCGACCTCATCGCCCAGAACGATGTTGCCCTCTTCCTCGACCACCAGATTCTGACCGAAGATGATCTTGCCGGTGACGGCGCGGTGAATGCGCCCGAGAGTCGCGAGCGGTTCGCGCGGATGGGTCTGTTCGCCGGTCTGCGGGTCCTGAGTGACCATGACACAGCGCTCACAGGGCTTGACCACGCGAAAGATCGTGGAGCCGATGCGGATCACCCGCCATGTGTCCTCGGACCAGGGCTCGACATCCCCGGCGATCACGATATTGGGGCGAAACCGCTGCATCTCGACCGGGGCGGCCAGTTCCGCGTTCAACTCGGCCAGAGACGCCTGAGTCGTCAAAAGCAGCGGATAACCATCTGAGAAAGCGGTGAAATACCCCTCCCCCGCATAGGCGCGGGACACCGGGCGGCGGGCCGTGTCGGGGAACCAGACGAGGCGCACCTCGCGTTCGAGCGCGGAGGACAGGAAATGCGAGGCATAATTGCCCGCATCCTCGACGCCTTCGATCACGCTGGAAAAGACTTTGGCCGAGGTCGGGGCACCAGAGGGATAGGGCACATCGAGACGCGCGCCTTCAAAGGAAATCGAGAGGCCATAGGGCGTACAGACCGCGCTCAGATGCGCCATGCGCGGCAATTCCCGGCGCGTCGCCACGGTCCCGTTCGGATAGACAACTGCCCAGCGCCGATCGCCCTCGATGCCGATCGGTTGAACCTTGACGGCTGCGTGATCCGATCCGGTCAGACTTTTGACCGGATAGGTGGTGATGCGCGCCAGTTTCATTGTCCCCCCGAACAACATGTTACGATGCGCCAAACACCTAGCGCTTTGTTGCACCAAGAACCAGTTGGCTCAAAAGACAGGCCAAATTTCCGCAAAATCGGCATTGCATTCGGCGTTTTGTCGCCGACGCCTTGGTGGCGCGGCGTTTTGACATGTGTCATAGATATATCTTTTCCCCAAAATACATTCGGCAAAAGGAATATATCTCAGGAGACCTTCCATGAAACCGACACGTGCAGCGGACCATTACGTCCCGACGTACTTCCTCGCCTCGCTCGGCGCCGGTGGCCTCTCTGTCACCTTCTTCATGTATCTCATGTTCTGGGTGCCCCATCCGGGCCGCCCCGTGCCGGTGTTCGAAGACATCCTCGCCGCCTTTTCCACCGGTGCCCTGCCAATGAAAATCGCCATTCTGGTGGCCTGGCTCGGCATTGCCGTCTTCGTCTTTCTCAACCTCAAACACCTGATCTGGAATCTCGCCCAATACGCGGCGCTCAAGAAGACCGAGCGGTTTCAGGCGCTGCGCAGCTCGAATGCCGAATCGACCCTGCTGGCGATGCCGCTGGCGTTGGCCATGTCGGTGAATGCGCTGTTCGTGGCGGGCATGGTCTATGTGCCGGGGCTCTGGACCGTGGTGGAATATCTTTTCCCCTTCGCAATGATCGCCTTTGGGGTCATCGGCTGGATCGCGCTGTCGATCATCGGGGATTTCCTCGGGCGGGTGCTTGCCAAGGGGGGCGTGTTCGATGTGACCTCGCACAACTCTTTCGCTCAGATGCTTCCGGCCTTCGCACTGTCGATGGTGGGCGTGGGCTTTGCCGCCCCTGCCGCCATGTCCACCGTGCCGTGGATCGTCGCTATCGCCCTTGTGTTGTCGACCTTCTTCGCGGTCGCGGCCCTGATCTATGCGCTGGTCGCGCTGACCACGGCGTTCAACTCGATGCTGCACTACGGCACCCATGAGGAATCCGGGCCGACGCTTTTGATCGTGATTCCGATCGTGACGATCCTGTCGGTCCTCTTCATGCGTCAGGCGCACGGGCTTCATACCTTTGCCGGTCATTCCGACCCGGCCAGCACGATGATGTTCCTTGCGCGCATGCTGTCGCTGCAATTCGTCTTCCTCGGGCTCGGCCTCGTCGTTTTGAAACGTCAGGGCTATTTCAAGGATTTCGTCTTTGGCTCGAAAACCTCGCCCGGCTCTTATGCTTTGGTCTGTCCGGGGGTGGCGCTTTCGGTGCTGATCCAGTTTTTCGTCAACGCCGGTCTGGTGCAGGCCGGGGTGATCGAAAAATTCAGCGTGATCTATTGGGCGATCACCGCCATCGCCTTTGGCTTCCAGTTCGCCATGATCGCGCTGGTGTTCCGCCTGAATGCCCAGCATTTCAGCCGCACGCAGGCGACGGCGGTTCCGGCCGAATAAAGCCTCGCGATCTGACGGGAAGGGCACATCCCCGAGGGGTGCGCCTTTTTCATGTCCGCTATGCCTGATTTGCCCGGCCTTGTGTGCTTGCAGCCCTCGCGCAAGCGCGTAAAACTGCCGCCGCGTCATCCGGCGCAGCAAAGAGGCACGCATATGATCCTGCATTTCGGCATTCTCCTCGGATTTCAGCTGATCGGCGAAATCCTGGCCCGCTCCTTTTCCCTGCCCCTGCCCGGTCCTGTCATTGGTATGATCCTTCTGGCGATCCTGCTTTTGACGCGGCCCCGTGTTGGACCCGCGATTGAGAAAACTGCAAGCGGGCTGCTGTCGCATCTCTCGCTTCTGTTCGTGCCTGCGGGCGTCGGCATCGTGCAATATCTCGATCAGATGTCGACCATCGGCCTGCCTCTGGCCGCCGCGATCGTGGGATCGACAGTGCTGTCCATCGCGGCGGGGGCGCTGACGTTCAAATTCGTCAATCAGGCGCGCGGATATAAGGACGAGGCCCATCATGACTGAGATTCTCGACATCTGGAGCTATCTCTCCACCAGCCCGCTTTTGTGGCTGACGCTCACGCTTCTGGCCTATCTGATCGGTCTCGGCGCGTTTAACCTGTCCGGCAACCGGCCGTTCGTGAACCCGGTGCTGATCTCGATGATCCTGTTGTCGACGCTTTTGGTGATGACCAAGACCAGCTACACGACCTATTTCGAAGGTGCGCAATTCGTTCACTTCCTGCTCGGCCCGGCCACCGTGGCACTCGCCGTGCCGCTTTGGAAGAACTGGGAACGGATCAAGAAAAGCGCCGTACCGATGCTTGCCGCTCTCGTCGCGGGCGGGCTGGTCGCGATGGTGTCGGCCACTTTGATTGGCTATGCCTGCGGCCTGCGCGGCGAAGTCTTGCTGTCGCTTGTGCCCAAGGCCGTGACGTCGCCGGTCGCCATCGGCGTGTCCGAGACCATCGGCGGGTTGTCGACCCTGACAGTAGCGCTCGTTCTGATCACCGGTGTGATCGGCGCTGTCGTCACGACACCCCTTCTCAACCTCATCGGAGTGCGCGACTATCGGGCACGCGGCTTTGCCACAGGTGTGGCCGCGCACGGCATCGGCACGGCGCGGGCGTTTCAGGTCGATGGCACGGCGGGTGCTTTCGCCGGGATCGGCATGGTGCTCAACGCGATTTTCACCTCGTTGATCGCACCGATCTTCGTACAACTGTTTTTCTGACCGGGAGGACGCATGTCAGACCAAAACGACCTTGACCGCCACGCCGCCAAGATGGCCAAGAAAAAGGCCGCCCGCGACAAGATCATGGCGACCAAGACCGATCAGAAAGGTCTGATCATCGTCCATACCGGCAAGGGCAAGGGCAAAAGCTCCGCCGCCTTCGGGATGATTTTCCGCTGTATCGCGCATCGGATGCCCTCTGCCGTGGTGCAGTTTATCAAGGGCGGGATGGATTGTGGCGAACGCGATCTGATCACCGAACATTTCTCCGACATTTGCCAGTTTTACACGATGGGCGAGGGCTTTACCTGGGAAACTCAGGACAAGGCCCGCGATACGGAAATGGCGAAGGCGGCGTGGGAGAAGGCGAAGGAGCTGATCCACGATCCGGAGAACCGGATGGTGTTGCTCGACGAGATCAACATCGCGCTGCGCTACGATTATCTCGACGTCGCGGAGGTTGTGGCGTTTCTCACCACGGAGAAGCCGCCCCTGACCCATGTCGTCCTGACCGGGCGGAATGCGAAAGACGAGATCATCGAGATCGCCGATCTGGTGACCGAGATGGAACTGGTGAAACACCCGTTCCGATCCGGCGTGAAGGCACAACAGGGGGTAGAATTCTGATGCTCAAACTTCTTGGCATCTCGGGCGCGCTGCGGGCCGCCTCGACCAATACGAAACTGATGCACGAAGCGGTGCGGCTCTTTGGGCCTTGCGAGTTCACCGAGGCCAACCTGCGGCTGCCGCTCTATGACGCCGATCTTGAGGCGGAGGGTATCCCGCCCGAAGTCATGACGCTCGCCGAGCAAATCCGCGATGCCGATGCGGTGGTAATATCGACGCCCGAGTACAACAAGATGATCCCCGGCCTTCTCAAGAACGCGCTCGACTGGATCAGCCGCACCGGTCTGAGCCCGTGGGACGGCAAGCCTCTGGCCATCATGTCCGCCGCCGCCGGGCGCGCGGGCGGAGAGCGGTCGCAATATAGCCTTCGCTGGGCGATGACCCCGTTCAACGCGCAGATTCTGCAAGCCCCGGAAGTGCTGGTGGCCGACAGTTCGCATGCCTTCGACGCTCAGGGGCGGTTGATCAATGAGCGCACCGAAGCCGGGCTTGAAAAGCTGATGACCAAGCTCAGGGACGCTGCCTCAAAGCCGGTTTGAGACCTCGATCAGATTGCCGTCCGGGTCGCGCAGATAGATCGACAAAAGCGGTCCGGTCGCGCCGGTGCGGCTGACCGGGCCTTCCTCGACGGAAATTCCTTTGTCCGACAGATGCCGCATCCAGTCGGCCACAGGCATATCCGTCAAAAAACACAGATCGCCCGAGCCCGCCTGCACATGGGCGGCTTTCGGTTCGAATTCCTGCCCGGCCTGATGCAAGTTGATCTTTTGTGCCCCAAAGCGCAGCGCATGGCGCGTTGTGCCGTCGGAAGGGTGGAATTTTTCCGGCTCCATGCCCAGCGCCTCGGTGTAAAACGCCACCGTCGCCGGGATGTCGGCCACGGTCAGCACGAGGTGATCGAGAGAGGTCACTTTCATAGACTCGCCTCCACGCGGAACTCTTCCGGAACAGCGTCGCGCCCCTCCAGCACGAGGTCAATCAAAACCTGTGCTGCAAGCGGCGCCATGCCATAGCCGATCTTGAACCCGCCATTGGCAATGAAATGCCCGGCCCGGTCGGGCCAGGCGCCCAGCATCGGCGCGCGGGATTTCGCGCGCGGGCGCACCCCGGCCCAGCGGCGAATTTCCGGCGCATCCCGGAGCGCAGGCACGGCGTCGCGCGCACGCGCCAGAAGCGCGTCGGCTTGATCGTCCGTGGCGTCTGGACTTTCGAAGTCGCGCTCCGATGTGGACCCGATCGCCGTGGTGCCGTCCGCATGCGGGATGACATGCAGGCTTTCGCCGTAAAGCTGCGGTGCTTCGGGAAGGGAGAGATCCAAAAGGATAGCCTGACCCTTGACGCCATTACCGACCTCTTTGCCGAACGCCTCATTGAGCGCGCGGAGCCCCCACCAGCCGGAGGCATGGATCACCGCGCCCTCTTCCGGGCCTTCGGTCACGACCTCGCCACCCAATGCCGTGATCGCGGCGGCCAATGCGGCACAGGCCCGCCACGGGTTGAGCCGCGCCGACAGCGTGTCGTGAATGAGAAAGCCCGTCGGGCTGATCGGCGCCCAATAGCCGGTCTCGCCCTGCGTCACCACACGCCACTCGGCCTTGCCCTGCCACAGCTCTTTTGCCTGATCTTCGCGCTCGCGGGCAAGCTGCAATTGGCGCTCGTCCTTGATGGCCTGCACCCGCCCCAGATTGCCGTAACCCGAAGAGACGCCCCCCGTCGCCTCGACCTCCGGCCAGTGGCTGCGCGCCATGATCAGGCTTTGGAACTGAAACTCTTTCTTGGCATTCCAGCGCTCCGGCGTATGCGGGGCGAGCGCCCCGACGATGCCGCCGGACGAGCCATGGCCGACCCCGTAAGGGTCGATTACCCGCACCTTCGCACCGCGTTTCGCGGCCTCGTAACCGCAGGACAGACCGAAGGCACCCGCGCCATAAATCGTGATTTCCGCTCTGCCCATCTGCGTTTTTACCCGTTGCAAGTGACCACGACCCAAAGCATGGTCTGCCAAAACCGATCCCCTCATAAGCCATCCCATGACCAACGACCAGACAGCCAGCATCGCATGGCGTGACGGGAAAATCCCTGTCTCCACACAGTTCGACGATCCCTATTTCTCGCTCGGCAACGGGCTTGAGGAAACGCGACATGTTTTCCTTGCCGGAAATGCCCTGCCCGCACGGCTTTGCGACGGGTTTCAGGTGGCCGAGCTGGGGTTCGGCACCGGGCTCAACATGTTGGCACTGGCGCTGATCTGGCAGGGGCCGGGCGTGGTGCGATTTACCTCGTTCGAGGCGTTTCCGATGACCGCCGCCGACATTGCCACGGCGCTTGAGGCTTTTCCCGAGGCCGCCGCGATTGCGAAACCGTTTTTAACGGCATGGGAGACAGGTGAGCGCCGGTTCCGGTTGGGGCAAATCGAGGTCGAGGTGAGAATCGGCGATGCGCGCGAGACCCTCGCCGATTGGGACGGTCAGGCAGATGCGTGGTTCCTCGACGGGTTTTCCCCCGCGAAGAACCCGGAGCTTTGGGGTGAAGAGCTGATGCGTGAGGTCGGACGGCACACGGCAAAGGGCGGCACGTTCGCGACCTATACGGCAGCAGGCCATGTGCGTCAGAAACTCACCGACGCGGGGTTCGCCGTCGAACGCACGCCTGGTTTTGGCCGCAAACGTCACATGAGCCAAGGGGCAAAACCATGACGAAACAGAACCCGGCGCTCGGCATCTGGCTGATGATCGCCGCGACTTTCATCTTTGCGATGCAGGACGGCATCTCCCGCCATCTCGCAGGGACGTATAACGTCTTTATGATCGTGATGATCCGCTATTGGGTCTTCGCGGGGTTTGTCCTGTTGCTCGCGGCCCGCAAGGGTCGGCTCGCCTCGGTGCTGCGCTCGGCACACCCGCGCCTGCAATTCTTTCGCGGTGCGCTTCTGGCCTTTGAAGTGCTGATCATGATCACCGCCTTCGTGCGCATGGGGCTGGTGGATGCGCCCGCGATTTTTGCCGCCTACCCGCTTTTGATCACCGCCCTGTCCGGGCCGGTGCTGGGTGAACATATCGGCTGGCGGCGGTGGGCCTCGGTCGCGGTCGGGTTCATCGGCGTGATGATCATCATCCAGCCGGGCAGCGGCGTGTTTTCCCTCAACGCGATTTTCCCCATCGCCGCCGCCTTTTGTTTCGCGCTTTACGGGTTGCTCAACCGCTATGTCGCCCGCTTCGACAGCGCAGATGTGACCTTTGTCTACACCGGGATCGCGGGTGCCGTGGTCACCACGCTGATCGGCGTCTGGTACTGGGAAGCGATGCTTCCGACGGACTGGCTCTGGATGGGGCTTTTGTGTGTGACCTCGATCTCGTCGCATTACCTGCTGATCAAGGCTTATGAGCTATCGGAAGCCTCCGCGATCCAGCCCTTTGCCTATCTGCAACTGCCGTTTTCCGCCGTGCTCGGGCTGTTCGTCTTTGGCGACGTGATCCGAAGCAATGTCGTGATCGGCGCGGCGATCGTGGTCGCCGCAGGCGTGTTCACCTTCCTGCGCGCCCGCAAGGTGCGGGGCGCTTAACGCGCCGCAAGCTCTTTCGACAGGTGGATCGGCCCGGTTTCTCCGTGCAGACGCGCGCGGTAGACCGGAAGGCTCTCGGCCACCCGCATGACGTAATTGCGGGTCTCGCGGAACGGCAGGTGTTCGATCCAATCGACCGGATCGACCTTGCCCGTGCGCGGATCGCCGTAGCGGGTGATCCAGTCGCGGGCGCGCGACGGCCCGGCGTTGTAGCCGACTGCGATGAGCATGACGTTGTTGCCAAACTCCTCTTCGAGCTGCGCCAGATAAGCGGAGCCGAGCCGCGCGTTGACGATCGGATCGAAGAGCTGACCGTCGGTATAGCCCTCGATCCCCAGCTTTTCCGCCATCGCGGCCCCGGTGCGCGGCATGAGCTGCATCAGACCGCGCGCACCGACGTGGCTCTGCGCCATGGGGTAGAATTCGCTTTCGCGCCGCGCGATGGCCATGGCGAGTTCCGGCTCGACCGGAAGATCGGCCTTCGCGAGCGCATGAAGCGGGTAATAGGCGCGATTGAGCACAATGCCCTGATCGGCGGCGAATTTCGCCACCAGAACCGCAAGGTAGGGATCGTGATCGAGCGCCAGATCGCCCAATTGCCCCAACTCCTGCGGCGAGAGGCTTTCGCCCAGATGACGCATGAAACGCGCGGATTGCGGCAAATCCCCGGCCTCTTCAAGCAACAATGCGGCCTTGAGCACAGAGGATCCCATGAAGGACGCCTGTTTGTAATCGGCAAAGCGCATCTCGCCGGTCAGGGCCGGATCGAGGGAGCGGCCGATTTTCTCCCCCGCGAGCAAACCGTAGAACGAGGTCTGGAACTGCGCGCCAAAAGCATAGGCGGCGGCGGCATCGTCCTTCGCCCCCATGGCTTCGAGCGCGCGCCCCTCCCAATAGCCTGCGCGGCCCAGAGAAATCGGCGTGCTCACCGCCATGCGGAAGCGGTTGAAATGATCGAGCGCCTTGCCCGGCTCCTTGAGATAGCGCAGCGCGACATAGCCCGCGAGCCATTCGAGATCGGCATAGTCGCTCTGGTCCGGGGTCAGCCCATGGCGGGCGGCGACCGTATAGGCGATCTGTGACTTGCCGTCGCGCATCATCTGGCGCGCAAGCATGCGGCGGCGGTCGCTCCAGACCTCGGGCTTGCCCAAGCCCTCGGGCGCCGACTGTTGCAGCAAGAGCGTCACCGCATCCTCGTTGCGCCCGCGACGCACCCGCCATTCGAACCGCGCGTGCGCCAAAACCGGGTGATCGGCGAGGCTCGTCGGCACGGCGGAAATCGCCTCGTCCACGCCCGCCTCGTCGCGCACCAGAACGGCGGTGGCGGCGATGAGTTTGTCCCAGCCCGCGGGCAGGTTCGGCACAAGCCGCTCCGCGTCCCGGAACCGATCCCGCCAGAGCAACATCTCGGCGCGCGCCACATGGGACGATTTCAGGATCGCCCCATAGCGCGCCAGAAGGACCTGTTCCTCCTCGGCTTTCAAGGCCAGCGTGTTCCAGACCAGTGCGGCTTCGGCCTGGGCGTCGGCGGACTGGCCAAGCGCCTCATAGGCCGCGATCAGACGCAGCGCACCCGCGCCGGTTTGCGGCGGATAGGCCGTGAGATAGTCGATCACGCTGCGCGGGTCGGCATCGGTCGGGATCACCGCCTCCCCCTTTTCCGCCAGAAGCGGCAGACCCGGCCAATCCGCATGGCTTTTCAGAAAATCGCGATACTCGGCGAATGTGCCACGCCCCATACGCAGGTATTGCCAGTCGATGATGTCGCGCCCGATCCCGCGGGCTTCCTCACGCGCCAGTCGCCAATCGCCCTCCGCCCATGCCGCATTGGCCCGCGTCAGCGCATCCGATTCGGGAGAGGCGGTGGCGGACATTGCAGAAAATGCTGCGAATACAAATGCATAAGCCGTCTTCATGGCGGTCTTCTTGATCATGATCGGATCTGGGCCTTCGGGGTATCTTGTGGGGACTGCTCGGTTTTTCCCAAGGATGTACGCGCGCGCGCAGGACAGCAACACAGATTCTTGTGAACCGGCGCGAAGGCGGCTAGTTTCCGCCGGAACTTTCACGGGCGACTCAGGGCGCGAATGACCTGAGACCCTCACTGCGAAAAAGGAGCGTACGATGTTCAAAGGATCCATTCCTGCACTGGTGACGCCGTTCAAGAACGGCGAGCTGGATGTCGCGACGCTCAAACGCTTGGTCGAGTGGCATATCGCCGAAGGCTCATCGGGCATCGTGCCCGTCGGCACCACGGGCGAGTCTCCGACGCTCAGCCATGCCGAGCACCAGCAGGTGATCGAAATCGTGGTCGAGACCGCCGCGGGCCGCGTGCCGGTCATTGCGGGCGCCGGATCGAACAACACGGCCGAGGGGCTGAACCTGATCCGCCATGCCGCAAAAGTCGGTGCCGACGCCGCCCTCGTGGTGACGCCCTATTACAACAAGCCGACGCAAAAAGGCCTGATCGCGCATTTCACCGCGATGCACGACGCCGCCGACCTGCCGATCGTGATCTACAACATTCCGGGCCGTTCGGTGATCGACATGACCACCGCGACCATGGCCGAGCTTGCGAAACTGCCGCGCATCGTCGGCGTCAAGGATGCCACCGGCGATCTGTCCCGCGTGCCGAAAACCCGCATCGCCTGCGGGCCTGATTTCTGTCAGCTCTCCGGCGAGGATGCCACGGCGCTTGGGTTCAACGCCCATGGCGGTGTCGGCTGTATCTCCGTGACCGCCAACGTCGCGCCGAAGCTTTGTGCCGAGATGCAGGCCGCCACGCAGGCGGGCGATTACGCGAAAGCGCTCGAAATCACCGACAAGCTGATGCCGCTGCACCTCGCGATCTTCCTTGAACCCGGTGTGTGCGGCGCGAAATACGCAATGTCGCTTCTGGGACTGTGCTCCGACGAGGTGCGCCTGCCGCTGACGCCGCTGTCGGACGAGACCAAAGCCGCGATCAAATCGGCGATGGAACACGCCGGGCTGCTCTGAACATCACTGTTTTCGGATTGGAAAGGGGCCCTTTGCGGCCCCTTTTCGTTACATATGTCGGCTTTCGATTTGGGTGCGTCGGACATGGCGCAGCACTTCCATCAGAAGCGCGGTCATCATGCCAATGTTCAAAAGCCCGTTGGTCGCGGCAAAGCCACTGAGAAGACGCCATTTTTCCGGCAAGAGCAAATCGCCGAACCCCAGTGTCGTGAAGGATTCGAGAGAGAAATAAAGCGCCTCCTCGAAATGCACGAACAGCCCCAACAGACGAAACGCAACCGCCCAGATCCACACCCCCGCCGTGATCATCCACAACACGGCCATCACCGCGCCGAAGAGCACGAGCGCCAATTTCGGACGGTGCGGTTCGCGGATCAGCCAGTTGTGCGCCCGTTGCAGCACCAGTTCGAGCATCAGAAAACCCAAAGCGGCCACGAAGACCGACAGGAGGATAAGGCCGCTTCCGACAAGGATTTGGAGAAACATAAGGGCTCCGGTCATATTTCGTCGTGTTTTGCCAGATTTCCTCCCGCCGGAACAGTGGACAGATGGCCGCCGAACGCCTATCTGACGTTCCACTATGGCCAAGAAAAAACAGACCCCGGAAGAAAAGAACTACAAGGTGATCGCCGAGAACCGGCGCGCGCGCTACGACTATGCCATCGAGGATGACATAGAATGCGGCATCATACTCACCGGCTCCGAGGTCAAATCTCTGCGCACCGGGCAATCCAATATCGCCGAAAGCTATGCCTCGGTCGATAATGGCGAGCTCTGGCTGACCAACGCCTATATCGCCCCCTATGAACAGGCGATGTTCCCGCATGAAGAGCGCCGCAAGCGCAAGTTACTGGTGTCTCGGCGCGAGTTGGCCCGGCTTTGGCAGGCCACCGGGCGTCAGGGCATGACGCTTGTGCCACTGGTGATGTATTTCAACCATCGCGGCAAGGTGAAGATCAAACTCGGCATCGCCAAGGGCAAAAAGAACGTCGACAAGCGCGAAACCGAGGCGAAACGCGACTGGGGCCGTCAAAAGCAACGGCTCTTGCGCCACGGCGACTGAGCGCTTTTCACCTCCGCACGACATTTTGTGTCCCGGCAAGCCACCTGTGCCCCTCGCATCGCTTGCACCCGCAAGCCGGTAACGTTAAGGCAGGAACGACTGTCTTCAGGACCGAAAGAGGTCACATGCCCGAGAGCGATCCGAAAACACTGGTGTCCACCGCCTGGCTTGCCGACAACCTCAAGGCGCCAGAGCTCAGGCTGATCGATGCCAGCTGGTACATGCCCGCCGACAAGCGCGATTGTCGCGCCGAATACGAGCGCGAACACATTCCCGGTGCGCGGTTTGTCGATATTGACGAGGTGGCCGATCTGCGCTCCAATCTGCCGCATATGTTGCCGCCTGTTGAGAAATTCATGTCCCGCATGCGCGCGCTCGGCATCGGCGACGGGCATCAGGTTGTGGTCTATGACACCTCCGGGATTTTCTCCGCGCCGCGCGTCTGGTGGATGTTCAAATATTTCGGACAGGACAATGTCGCCGTTCTGGACGGCGGTCTGCCGAAATGGAAATCCGAAGGCCGCCCGCTCACCGACATCCCGCCTGTGATCCGCGACCGGCACATGGTGGTCGAAACCCGGCCCGAGCTGGTCCGCGATGTGACGCAGGTGGCCGCCTCTTCAAAACTCGGCGATTACGTCATTATCGACGCGCGCTCTGCCGGTCGGTTCAAAGGCGAAGAGCCGGAACCGCGTCCCGGGCTTGCCTCCGGCCATATCCCGAATTCCCGCAACGTGCCGTTTCCCGAGGTTCTGAATCCCGATGGCACATTGAAATCCAATGAGGCGCTGCGCCGTATTTTCGAAAACGCGGGCGTCGATCTGAGCAAACCGGCGATCACCACCTGCGGGTCGGGGGCGAGCGCCGCGATTTTGGGCCTCGCGCTCACCCGTCTTGGCGTACCTTTCTCGCTTTACGACGGATCCTGGGCGGAATGGGGCATGTATGGCGACCTGAAAGTCGCAACTGGAGAGGCGTAATGCTGAGCACTCTGAAACCGCAACCGGCGGATAAAATCCTTCAACTGATGCAGTTCTACCGCGAAGATCCGCGCGAGACCAAGATCGACCTTGGCGTCGGCGTCTACAAGGACGCGACCGGCCATACGCCGATCATGCGCGCAATCAAGGCGGCTGAGAAAAAGCTCTGGGACGAGGAAACCACCAAGAGCTACACCGCGCTCTCTGGCGATCCGGCCTTTGGCGCGGCGATGAAGACCATGGTTCTGGGCGACTCGGTCGACCATGCCCGCGTGGGTGCGATTGCGACGCCGGGCGGCACCGGTGCCGTGCGTCAGGCGCTTGAACTTGCCAAGCTCGTCGATCCGGAGACCACCGTCTGGACCTCGAACCCGACCTGGCCGAACCACGTGTCGATCATCAAGTTCATGCATCTGAACCACGCCGAATACGCCTATTTCGACGAGGCCTCCTGCACCGTCGACTTCGATGCGATGATGGAGAGCCTCAAGGCGCTGAAAGCGGGTGATGTGGTGTTGCTGCATGGCTGCTGTCACAACCCGACGGGCGCGAACCTGACGCTGGAGCAATACGGTCTCGTGGCCGATCTAATCGCCGAGAAAGGCGCGACCGCGCTTGTCGACATCGCCTATCAGGGCTTTGGCGACGGGCTTGAGGACGATGCGGCGGCGACCCGTCTGCTGGCCTCCAAACTGCCGGAACTTCTGGTGGCATCCTCGTGCTCGAAAAACTTCGGCATCTACCGCGAGCGCACCGGCTGCCTGATGGCGATCTCCGAGAAGGCCGAGCAGACCGCCGTGACCCAAGGCACGCTCAACTTCCTCAACCGCCAGAACTATTCCTTCCCGCCGGATCACGGCGCACGTCTGGTGACGATGATCCTGAATGACGAGGCGCTCAAGGCCGACTGGATGGCGGAACTCGAAGAGGTGCGTCTTGGCATGCTGGGCCTGCGCCAACAGCTCGCCGATGAGCTGAAACGCCTGACCAACAGCGACCGGTTCGATTTCATCGCCCGTCACCGCGGCATGTTCTCCCGCATCGGCGCCTCCCCTGAGGAAGTGCTCACGATGCGCGAGGAATTTGGCATCTATATGGTCGGCGATTCGCGAATGAACATTGCCGGTCTCAATGCCGAGACCGTGCCGCTTCTGGCCGAGGCGATTGCCAAGACCTGCAAGTGAACATATGCAAAATTTCGAGATTGAAAGCGCGCTTCGGCGCGCTTTTTTCGTGGTTTCCATGCTAGATTTAAAATGTCGCATCGCGTCACGATAAGATGACTCTTACATGCATCAATACGCATATATCCACATCGGACGAATACAAAAGGAAACGCCATGAAAACTGAAACCGTAGACGGGCTGAATTTCGAAACCTGGACCGTTGACGAGGTCGCCGAAGCCTTTGAGGCGAATGAAATTGCCCTGATCGACGTGCGCACTCCGCAGGAATACGCATTCGAACATATCCCGGGCGCGCTGCTTTTGCCGCTGTCCTTCTTTTCTGCCGAAAAACTGCCGTCTCAGGAAGGCAAGCGCATCATCTTCCATTGCGGCTCCGGCGTCCGGTCCGGCAAGGTCGCCATGGCCTGTGCCGCCGCAGGCATCAGCCCGGTCGGCCATATGGAAGGCGGTTTTGGCGCATGGAAGGCGGCGGGCAAAGGCTACACCGGCACCGACATGGCAACCGGTGCGCCGAAAAAGGTTCCGGCCCAGTAAGCGCCTCCTCCCCTGTCATTCAGACGAGCGCTCTTCGGGGCGCTCGTTTTCGTTTATCCGGGAAAGACCTCCGCCATGGCGCGGTCGAACTCGGCCCATGTGATGGTTGCTTTGTTGCCGGCGTAGCCATGGTAATGCGACTTGCCCGAGGCGGTCGGTAGACCGGCCCAGATTTTCGCCAGATTGTTCATGAAACTGTGCCGCGTGATTTGCCCCGCGCGCAGTTCATAGACACCGGCATCGGCCAGCAGGATGTCCGCCAACCGGTCCTGAACCGCGGGGGTAAAGATCACCTCCGGCCCGAGATCAAGCTCGGTGACGAGTGCTGCAAGCGTCGAGGGGATGAATTGATAATAGCCGATGGCATGAGGCTGGCCGGGTGTGGCGTCGATCCATGCGAAAATCTCGCCCAGCGTCATCTGCGTCGGTTTCTTCGCAGGCCTGCGCGTCGCCCCATGCTGCACCGCATCGTAGCCGTCACGCGGGCTTTCCGCCCGACCGATCAGCGCCCGGATGCGCAGGATATCCGCAGACGCATGGGCAAGTCCCCTGATCCTCGCACGTGCCTCCGGACGCGGCGGCAGCGGCTCGAAGAAACTGCCCTCGACCCGTCCGGCAAACAGGCTCGGACCGAAACTTTCGGCACCGCTCAAGGGCGTGGACAGCGGTTGCGGCAGATTGACCACCAAAGGCTGCCGATCCAGATCCCAAGCCTGCCCGCTGGGCCGCAAAAGCGACACAGGTTCGGCCAGAAGCGAGAGCGGCCAGAGCAGGATCATCAACAAAACGCAGGTCTTGCGCAGCATCGGGGCCTCGACGTTTGAGAGGGTCGAAGACAGGTCTAGGCCAGCATGGTTGAGAAAAGGTTAGGACGAAGCTGTCGCCCCGAAAGAAACAAAAAACCCGGGCGCTTGTGACGCCCGGGTCGGTTTTCAGACTGAGGAAGGGATCAGCCTTTGTAGAATTCCGGATAGGCTTCCATGCCGAGCTCCGCTTTGTCGAGACCCATGATCTCTTCTTCTTCGGAGACGCGGATGCCCATGACCATTTTCAGGATGAACCAGACGATGGCGGAGACCACGAAGGTGAAGACACCGACGATCACGATAGAAATCAGCTGACCGCCGAGGGTCGCATCGGGGTTGGTGAAGACCACGGCGATGGTGCCGTAGATACCGCAGAAGAGGTGAACCGGGATGGCGCCGACGACGTCGTCGATTTTCAGCTTGTCCAAGAGCGGAACCGCGAAGACAACAATGACACCACCGAAGGCACCAATCAGGGTTGCAGCACCGAGACCCGGGGTCAGCGGTTCGGCGGTGATGGACACGAGGCCAGCAAGTGCACCGTTGAGGACCATGGTCAGGTCGACTTTGCCGTAAATCAGCTGGGTCACGATCATCGCGGCAATCGCACCACCGGCAGCAGCGGTGTTGGTGTTCGCCATGATGCGGGAGATGTCAGCCACGTTGCCAGCGGTGTCCATGTAGAGCTGGGAACCACCGTTGAAGCCGAACCAGCCGAGCCACAGGATGAACGTACCCAGAGCAGCGAGCGGCAGGTTGGAGCCCGGGAAAGCCGTGACTTTGCCGTCTTTGTATTTGCCGATACGCGGGCCGAGGATGAGAGCGCCGGCCAGAGCAGCCCAGCCACCCACGGAGTGCACAACGGTGGAACCGGCGAAGTCGAGGAAACCGTAGTTTGCATCGAGGAAGCCGCCGCCCCATTTCCAGGACGCTTCGATCGGGTAGATGAAGCCAGTCAGGAACACGGTGAAGATCAGGAAGGGCCAGAGTTTGATGCGCTCAGCCAGCGTACCGGACACGATGGACGCGGTGGTGGCACAGAACATCAGCTGGAAGAAGAAATCCGAACCCACGGAGGCATAGGTCAGATCGGTGTCAGCGGAGCCGCCGACCGGCTCAAGCCCGGTCATGGAGAAGGCGCCGAGCACGTTGGTGATGGACCAGGCATCGCCCGGGTACATCAGGTTGTAACCAACGATATAGTACATCACACCGGCAATCGCGAAGAGCGCGATGTTTTTGGTGAGCTGCATGGCAACGTTTTTGGAGCGGACGAGGCCCGCTTCGAGCATCGAGAAGCCCGCGCCCATAAACATCACGAGGAAGCCCGTGACGAGGAACATAAAGGTGGTGAAGATATAGCCGATTTCTTCGTTCGGCGGGGTCACGTCCGCGTCTTGCGCGAAACCCACGGCAGGGAGCGCGATCAGCGCAGCCGCGAGCGGGAGATATTTGGTGAGTTTCATGTGTCTCAAGTCCCTTTCGTTTCGGGTAGCGCGATCAGATCGCGTCGTCGTTGGTCTCGCCGGTACGGACGCGCGTCGCGCCTTCCACGTCGAGGACAAAAATCTTGCCGTCGCCGATCTTGTCGGTCTTGGCGGTGCTGGCGATGGTTTCAACGACCTGATCGGCCATCGCATCGGCGACAACGATCTCGAGCTTCACCTTCGGCACGAAGTTCACGGCATATTCTGCACCGCGGTAGATTTCGGTGTGACCGGATTGCGAGCCAAAACCCTTGATCTCCGTCACCATCATGCCGCGCACACCGATACCGGTGAGTGCTTCGCGGACTTCTTCAAGCTTGAACGGCTTGATTGCAGCAATAATGAGTTTCACGTTTTTCCCCTTCCGTTTGAGCGGGCGGCGTCCGAAAGACAGCCACGGGGTCAGCAAAACGATGTTAAGAGTTGCTTCACAAGGAATCCGCGCAGGAGGGGTGTGTCATTTGTAGGCGCCCCTGCTCAAGAATTATACATTTTGTGCATCAAGGTTAAAAAATAAGCGCAAAATAAATGGGCAAAGGCGACTCGTTTCGTCTCAACTTTCCCCTCAACATCTGCGGCCCAAGTCTTTACACTCACGGCAATTAAGAACGGATCGAGATCGAGCAAAAGACATGACCGGACCAAACCGGGGAAAGCCCAGGCTGGTGGCGGATAAACGCTATCCCGCGACCCAGAAGGCCCAAAAACACCAGACAAAGCCCAAGGCGCCGCAAAAACCGAAAGCGCCGAAAAAGCCGCGTGCGACGCGCGGGCGCAAGCGTTCGTCGAACATCTTTGTGCGCCTGATTGCCGGGCTTTGGCGACTGATCTGGATCACCCTGACACGGGCCGGGATCGCGCTTGTGGTGATCGTCGGCATCGCGGTGTTCTACCTCTACTCGAGCCTGCCGCCCTATGACTCGCTTCTCGACGGACGGGCGCGTGGCTCGGTCACACTGCTGGATCGTGACGGATCGGTGTTTGCCTGGCGTGGCGAACAGTTCGGCGGGCAAATCAACGCCGACACCGTGTCGCCCTATCTGAAAGAGGCGATCGTCGCCACGGAGGACAAACGCTTCTATCGTCACTTCGGCGTCAGCCCGCGCGGCATCGCCTCCGCCATTCGTATCAACATGTCGGAGGGGCGCAGCCCGCTGTCCGGCCACGGCGGCTCGACCCTGACGCAGCAGACCGCGAAACTTCTCTGTCTCGGCGTGCCCTACGATCCGAAAACGTGGAAGACCCAGACCGAATACGAGGACGACTGCCGCGAAACCACGATTGCGCGCAAGATCAAGGAAATGGTCTTCGCCATGGCGATGGAGGCGCGCTATTCCAAGAACGAGATCCTCTCGATCTACATGAACCGCGCCTATCTTGGGGCCGGTGCGAACGGGTTCGAGGCCGCCGCCCAGCGTTATTTCGGCAAATCCGCCGCCGAGGTGAACATCTCAGAGGCCGCCATGCTCGCGGGCCTGTTGCAAGCCCCGACCCGCTATGCGCCAACGAACAACCTGCAACGCTCGCAGGAACGCGCGGGGATCGTTCTCCTGCTGATGAACGAGCAGGGCTATATCACCGACGAGGAACGCACCTATGCCAAGGCGCATCCCGCCGAACTGTCGGAAACGGCCGAGAAACGCGCGGGCGGGTATTTTGCCGATTGGGTCATGGGTGCGGGGCCGGATTTTCTCACCCGCGACACCACCGAGGACGTGGTGATCGAAACCACGTTTGACCAACGCATCCAGAGCGCGGCCGAAGAGGCGCTCACCTGGATTTTCGAGAACAAGATCAAGGAAGGTTCCGAAGCGCAGGCCGCCATCGTGGTGATGTCCGCCGACGGGGCTGTGCGCGCCATGGTGGGCGGGCGCAAGCTCAAGGTCTCGGGCGCCTTCAACCGGGCGACACAGGCGAAACGCCAGCCCGGGTCAAGTTTCAAACCCTTCGTCTATGCCACGGCGTTGGACATGGGATGGTCCTATGACGATGTGGTGGTGGACGAACCGATCACGCTGAACATCCCCGGCTCCGGCCCGTGGACGCCGCAGAACTACGACCGCAAGTTCCATGGTGCCGTGACCCTGACCGACGCACTCAAACACAGCTACAACATCCCGGCGGTCGAGCTGGCGATGGATGCGGGGCTTGAGAATGTGCGCACCGTGGCGTCGAGCTTCGGGATCGAAAGCGATCTGGCGCAAGGCCCGGCTCTGGCGCTCGGTGTCTCGGAATCCACGCTTCTGGAGATGACCGGAGCCTATGCCGGGATCCTGAACGGCGGTTCTTCCGTGTCGCCCTACGGGCTCAAATCCCTGCGCCTCAAAGGCGACAGCACGCCACTGATGGGACAGGAAGGCGGGCTCGGCGAACGGGTCATTACACCGGATAGCGCCCAGCAGCTCATTTACATGATGTACAACGCCGTCCAGTCCGGCACCGGCGCGCGGGCGCAAATCCCGGGTTATGAGGTCGCGGGCAAGACCGGCACGACGCAGGCCGCGCGCGATGCCTGGTTCATGGGCTTTACCGCCGATTACGTTGCGGGCGTCTGGATGGGGTACGACGACAACTCTCCGCTGACCGGTGTCACCGGCGGCGGCCTTCCGGCCGAGATATGGCAACGCACCATGGCAGAGGTGCAAAACGGCCTCGAACCCAAACCCCTGCCGATGATCCGCCCCGCCGCGCCGCCCACGGTGCAACGGGTGCAGCCTTCGGGCAACGGCCAGCGCGGCAACAACAAGGCCGATAATGTGCTGCTCGATCTGCTGGGCGCGATTTTCGGCAACGGCAACTGAACAAAAAACGCGCCTCCCGGGGCGCGTTTTTCATTCCATCTTTTCCGTTTCGATCAGGCCAGTGTCGCCGTCAGCTTGTCGATCGACCCACCGGCCTTGTCGAGCATCGCCCCGATTTCGGCCCGTTCGGATTTCAACAACGAAATCCCTTCGATCTGCAAATCGATAAACTTGCCAGCCTTATCGTGCACGATAAAGGAAATGTCGAAGGGCGCTTCGCCCTTCAGGATCGCAGTGCAACGCACATCATAGATCGAGTTGATCTGCTGGGTGCTGTTGACCTGAATCTTGCCACCGATGAATTCCCGAAAGCGCGAGCCGTATTTGCGGGCGACATAGGTCTGGAACGCCTTGGTGAACGCGTTCAACTGCGCGCCCGAGGCGGAACGGGCAGGCGGGCCGAGCACCGAGCGCGCGATGTTGGACATGTCGGCATAACGCACCAGCACCTTCTCGAATTCGACATACATGGCCGCTTCGGACTTGCCCGAATTGATGATGGTGTTGATATCCGCCACGGCCTTGCCGATCAGCGCCTCCGCCTGCGATGCGGAAAAGGCCAGCGCCGCACGGGGCAGCACCAGAGCCGCGCCGAGCGCAGCGAGAGTCATGCGGCGTGTGAACCCGAAGTCACTCATAGAAGTCCTCGTAAATGTCATAGGTCGTGGCCTGCTCCGCCCCCTCTGCGCCCGCAACGATCGGCGTGCCGAGCTCATAGCGGCGATTGTCGAGATAGGTCAGGCGCATCTGGGAATAGCTGTCGGCGCTGTCATACAGCACGGATTCGTAGAGGTCCGAGTAACGATAGCGTGTATCGGCCAGATCGGCGACTTTCAGCCCCGTCTTATAGCTTTTCTCCGGGTTGCCCAAAAGGTTGCCCACCGGATCCAGCGCCATATCGACGATCAGGCCGAACGCATCGCGCTCCGTCGACGGTCCGTAAACCGGCAGCACGACATAGGCCCCCTCACCCACACCCCAGGTGTAAAGCGTCTCGCCGAAATCGGAATCGCGTTCCTCGAGCCCCATGCCGGTGGCCGGATCGAACAACCCGGCGATACCGACCGTGGCGTTGACCGCGAAACGCGCCGTGTTGTGCAGGGCATCGCCGAATCGCAATTGCAGCACGTCATTCACGACAGTGCCCGGAATGCCCAGCGTGTCGGAAACATTCGACAGCCCCTTGCGCAGCGGGTCGGGCACCACCGTGCCATAGGCGGTCGAAACGGGTTTGATCACCGCACGGTCGAGCGCCACGTTGGTCTCATGCCAGCTGCGGTTCACATCCTCATAGGGATCGTTGATTCCGCCCGTTTGTGGCGCGGCGGCGCATCCCGCCAGCACACCGAGGGAGAGGGCGGCGATCGACGGCGTGAACCGGGTTTGGAGAACTCGCATCATGAACAGACTTTCGGTTCGGGACGTGACAGGCCATTCCCGTCATAAGATATATGCCCAGATAGTATGACACGGATGAAAGCCCAATATTAACCCTCCAGGTGTTATGAGCTTGTGACATAGTTTCAACAGAGTGTGCACGGTTGCGCGGCAAAGCCTGTCCAACCCCGCATATATCGCGAAAACCGGACAAGACAGCCACATGAGTGAACACAGCCGCATCGGACAAGGGGAGCTGCGCAACGCTCGCAGAGAATCGCGTAACCTGTTCTGGGCTGTCGGGCTGTTTTCCATCTGCATCAACCTTTTGATGCTCACCGGACCGCTGTTCATGTTGCAGGTCTACGATCGGGTGCTCGGCTCCGGGTCCGAGGCCACCTTGCTTGCGCTGTTCGCGATCGTCGGCTTTCTCTACCTGATGATGGGCCTGCTCGACGGCACCCGCGCGCGGCTTTTGTCGCGGATCGGGGCGCGGTTTCAGAGCGCACTTGAAGATCGGGTGTTCCACGCCGCCCTTGCCCGTGCCGCGATGACCCCGCGCGAGGCCGGCAAGGGCCGCGCCATGGACCAGCTCTCTGCTCTGCGCCGGTTTTTCGGCTCCACGGCTTTTGCCGCGCTTTACGATCTGCCATTCACCCCGATCTTTCTTCTGGGGATCTCGCTGTTTCATCCCTCTCTCGGACTTCTGGCCACGGGTGGAGGCGCGGTTCTGGCCGCCGTCGCGCTGTGGCACCGCACCCTCGCCAGACCCGCACAGGACGCGATGATCCGCGCCGAAGCCGAGGCCAGCCAGACCGCCAGCCGCATAGGCGCCTCCGCCGAATCCCTCACCGCGCTTGGCATGCGCGAGACCGCTTATCGGCGCTGGCTCAGGATGCGTGACATCGCCCTTGAAAAGACGGTCACGAGCGAGGACACGACCCACGGTTTCGCCGCCGCGTCCCGTACCCTGCGTCTGTTCCTGCAATCCTCCATGCTGGCCATGGGGGCCTGGCTCGTGCTCGAACGTCAGATCACGCCGGGCGCGATGATCGCGAGCTCCATCCTTCTGGGCCGGGCACTGCAACCCGTCGATTTGCTGATCGGGCAATGGACCATCGTGCAACAGGCACAGCAGGGCTGGACCGATCTGGCAGAACTTCTGGGCAAAACGCCCAAACCGGAGCCCCGCACCGAACTGCCGCGCCCACGCGCACTGCTGACGGTGCATCAGCTCTCCGTCATTCCGCCGGGGCAACCGCAGGCCGCGCTCCGGATGATCGGTTTCGATCTGAACCCTGGCGAGGCCTTGGGCGTGATCGGACCTTCGGGGGCCGGGAAATCGACATTAGCGCGCGCCCTGACCGGGGTCTGGCAACCGGCCAGCGGCACGATACGGCTCGATGGCGCGAAACTGTCGCAATATGCCCCCGAAGCGCTCGGCGATTACATCGGTTACCTGCCGCAACAGGTGCAGCTTTTCGACGGCACGATTGCCGAAAACATCGCCAAACTGTCGCTCGCGCCCGATGCCGAGGCCGTCGTCTCCGCCGCGAAAAAGGCCGATGCGCATGAGCTGATCCTGTCGCTGCCCGAAGGCTACGACACGCCGGTGGCTGCGTCGGGCGGGCTTTTGTCCGGGGGGCAGATGCAGCGCATCGGACTCGCGCGCGCCTTTTACGGCGATCCGGTGATCGTCATTCTCGATGAGCCGAACGCCAACCTCGACAACACCGGTTCTCTCGCCCTGAACGCCGCCATCCGCCGTCACAAGAAGGACGGCGGCGCCGTGCTGATCATGGCGCACCGCCCATCGGCCATTCAGGAATGCGAAAAGCTCCTTGTGCTGGATGGCGGCATGCGCCGTGCCTTCGGTCCGCGCGATCAGGTGCTGTCCGACATGGTGAAGAATTCCACCGAGATTCAGAACGCCCGGACTGAGACCGGCTCCCGAAACGGCCCGACCTCAAACATGGGGGGTGTGCAATGAGCCCGCCCGCCAAGTCCCACTCCGCGACATGGCCCGCCCGCCGCATCGTGCTCTTCGGCCTGCTGTGCGTCACGCTCTTGATCGGCGGTTTTGGCGGCTGGGCGGTTTTCGCCCGGATCGACGGGGCCGTCGTCGCGACCGGACAGGTTCAGGTGGAACAAAACCGTCAGGCCGTGGCGCATCGCGACGGTGGCGAAGTGGCTGCCGTGCATGTCTCCGAGGGCGATCCGGTGCGCAAAGGGACGCTCCTGATTTCTCTGTCGCCGGACGAATATCTGAGCGAGCTTGCCCTGATCGAGACCCAGCTTTTCGAATATATCGCTCGCGCCGCGGGTCTTGAGGCCGAACGAGATGGTGCAGATGCGATCACCCTGCCCGCAGACCTCAGGAAACGGATGGCGGAGGACCCGCAAGTGGCCCATTCGGTCACAGGACAGCGCGACCTGTTCACCGCCCGGCGCGAAACGGCGCGGGCGGAGATCGGCCAGTTCGACAAGCAGCGCAGCCAGATCAAGGTCCAGATCGACGGGCTTGGCCGCCAGAAAGCCGCCCTGACCGCACAGCTTGAATTGCTTGAAGAAGACCTCGCCGCGCAAAACGCCCTGCTCGACCGCGGCCTCACTCAGCAAAGCCGGGTGATCGGTTTGCGCCGGGATGCGGTGAGCCTTGCCGCCGAAATCGGTCGCATCGATACGTCGCAGGCGCAGGCACGGGTGCAGATCACCGAGATCGAGTTACAAATCCTCAAGGCGGGCAGCGACCGGCGCGAGAGCGCCATCACGGAGTTGCGCGACATTCAGGCCCAGATCGGCAACCTGCGCGAGCAGCGCAGCGCGCTTCGGGCACGGCTCGACCGGCTCGACATCCGCGCACCTGTTGCGGGTGTGGTCTTTGACCTGACCGTCTTCGGCCCCGGAGCCGTGATTCAGCCCGCGCAGCCCGTGCTGTACATCGTGCCGCAAGATCGTCCGCTGATCATCACCGCCACCCTCAGCCCGGCTCATGTCGATCAGATCTATCCCGGCCAACCGGTGCGGCTGCGCTTTACCTCTTTCAACCGACGCTCTACACCGGAACTTGAAGGTCAGGTGACCCGTATTTCGCCGGACGCTTTCACGGATGAAGCCACAGGTGCAAGTTACTATCGTGCCGACATTCATATCTCTGAGGATCAACGCGCGCGCCTGCCCGATGGCTCGGTGCTTATTCCCGGCATGCCGGTTGAGGCCTATATGGCAACGGGGGAGCGCTCGCCCATTGCCTATCTGACGAAACCGCTCACAGATTACTTCACGCGCGCCTTCCGCGAAGACTGACGGCGCATCAAGACGACTCGAACCCAAGGACTGACCATGGACCTTTCCGCCAAACTCGCCGATCTCGGCCACACCCTGCCCGACGCTCCTGCCCCCGCCGCCAATTACGTACCTTTCGTGCAGAGCGGCCAGCAGCTTTTCATCTCCGGCCAGATCTCCGCCGATCCTGAAGGGCTGATCTGCGGCAAGCTCGGGGCCGATCTCGACACCGAGGCCGGGGCAAAAGCCGCCGAGCGGTGTGCGCTGGCGCTTCTGGCGCAGGCCAACGCCGCCGTGGGCGGGGATTTCTCCAAGGTGAAACGGCTGGTGAAACTGGTGGGGTTCGTCAACTCTACGGCCGAGTTCATCGAACAGCCGCAGGTGGTCAACGGCGCTTCCAATCTCATGGTCGCCGTTCTTGGCGAGGCCGGACGCCATGCCCGCTCCGCCGTCTCCGCCGCCAGCCTGCCGCGAGGCGTCGCGGTCGAGATCGAAGCGATTTTCGAGCTGGTCTGATGCCCACGCTTGATCCCGCCTTTTTCAAGGCCCCGATTGCCCATCGCGCTTTGCACGATGGCAATCACACCCGCGCCGAAAACAATATGAAAGCCATCGAAACCGCCATTGCCAGCGGGTTCGGGATCGAGATCGACCTCCAGCTGTCCGCCGACGGCGAGGCGATGGTGTTCCACGATTACAGCCTGCACCGCCTGACCGAGGGCTCCGGGCCTTTCGCCCAACGCAATGTCACCGAACTTGCGGAGCTGCGCTTCAAGACCGGTGAGGTCGGAGTGCCGACACTCGGACAGGTGCTCGATGCCGTCGCCGGGCAAGTGCCGCTTTTGATCGAGGTAAAGGATCAGGACGGCGCCATGGGCCCCAAGATCGGCCTCTTGGAAGAGGCTGCGGCGCGGGCGCTTGCGCACTATAAGGGACCGGTGGCGCTCATGTCCTTCAACCCGCATTCGGTCGCAAAACTCGCCGAGCTCTGCCCCGATATTCCACGCGGTCTGACGACAAGCGCTTGGGCAAATCGGGAGGACGAATTGGTCCCGGCTGCACGACGGGCCGAGCTTCGGGACATTCCGGATTATGACCGGGTGGGTGCCTGTTTCATTTCGCACCAATGGGATGACCTGTCCTCGCCGCGTGTGACCGAGTTGAAATCGGCGGGTGCGCATATTCTGTGCTGGACGATCAAAAGCCCGGAAGACGAGGCTCAGGCCCGCGAGATCGCGGAGAATATCACCTTCGAGGGCTACCTGCCGACTTGACGCCCGGAACCTGCGTGCCAGTTTCTAACCGAACGTGGCGCGCAGGATTTTCATGACGGACCAGATCGAGATCAGCCTGATCAACAGCCTCGGGGCAATGCCCCCCGAGGACTGGGATACCTGCGCCGCACCGGGAGAGGGGCGGCCCGAGGACCCGTTTGTCACGTACCGGTTCCTGATGGCACTCGAACGCTCCGGCTCGGTCGGCCCCGGAACCGGCTGGCAGCCGAGCTATCTGGTGGCACGGGCGGAGGATCAGGTGATCGCCGTCGCACCGATGTATGCCAAAAGCCACAGCCAGGGCGAATATGTCTTCGATCACAACTGGGCCCATGCCTATGAGCGCGCGGGCGGGCGGTATTATCCGAAACTCCAGATCGCCGTGCCGTTTACTCCGGTGACAGGGCGGCGATTGTTGACCCGACCGGGGTTCGAGAGCGTCGGTCAGGCGGCACTTGTGCAAGGCGCGGTCGAGGTGGCGGAGCAAAACCGCCTCAGTTCCCTGCACCTGACGTTTTGCGCCGACGACGAGGTTGCGGCAGGGAGGACCATGGGGCTGATGCATCGCACCGGGCAGCAGTTTCATTGGGACAACGCAGGCTACGCGACGTTTGACGATTTTCTCGCCGCCCTCTCGTCGCGCAAGCGCAAGAACATCCGCAAGGAACGCGCACAGGCGCAGGGGTTTGGCGGCGAGATCGTCCAGCTCACCGGCGACGACATCAAACCCGACCATTGGGATGCGTTCTGGACGTTTTATCAAGACACCGGCGGGCGCAAATGGGGCACGCCCTACCTGACGCGGGCGTTTTTCGATGAGTTGCATGACACGATGCGCGACGATGTGTTGCTGGTTCTGGCGATCCGCGACGGGCGCGCCATCGCCGGGGCGTTGAATTTCATCGGGCGCACGCGGCTTTTCGGGCGCTATTGGGGCTGTACCGAATATCACCCGAGCCTGCATTTCGAACTCTGCTACTATCAGGCCATCGACTATGCCATCGCCCAAGGTTTGCGCCGTGTCGAAGCGGGCGCGCAGGGCGAACACAAACTGGCGCGCGGCTATCTGCCCAACACGACGCATTCGCTGCATTGGATTGCCGATCCGGGATTTGCCCGCGCTGTGGAAGAGTATCTTGTGGCCGAACGCGCCGCCGTGGCCGAGGAGGTCGAGGTTTTGACCTCCTATGGCCCGTTCAAATCCACCCCCGAGGAGGAAGATCATGACTGAGCTTTTAAAAGGCACAGCCCGCGAAGAGGCGCTTGCGCCGCTTTTGACACAGGGCTGGACGGAAAGTTCCGACGGAACCGCGATTGAAAAACGTTATGTATTTCGGAACTTTATCGAAGCTTTCGGGTTTATGACACGGGTTGCGCTTATCGCCGAGAAACGCGATCACCACCCCGATTGGCGCAATGTGTACCGCACGGTCGAAGTCACGCTTTCGACCCATGATGCGGGCGGATTGACCGCGAAAGACATCGCACTGGCAGAAAAAATGGACGAGGCAGCGGCACATGTTTGAAAAACTTCTGAATTACGAAATCTACAACGGCCATACGGTGGGCGATTACCTGTCGCTTGAATTCCTTGCCGGGATTGCCGGTTCTATCCTTGGCGCCCTGCTCCTTTTGATCGCGGGCATGATGATTTCGGGCTGGGTCGGGCGCCGCATTCGCGCCATCGGTGCGCGCTACAAAAGCCTCGACGACACGCTGTTCAACTTCCTCGCCAATATCGCGCGCTATGCCGTTTTGGCCTTTACCATTCTGATCATCCTCAACACCTTCGGCATTCAGACCACATCTATCGTCGCCGTCATCGGTGCCGCGGGTCTGGCCATCGGTCTGGCTTTGCAGGGTACATTGTCGAATATTGCAGCAGGTGTGATGATCATCCTGTTTCGCCCCTTCAAAAACGGCGATTTTGTTGAGGTTGCGGGCAAATCCGGCACTGTGAAGGATATTTCGCTCAATTTTACCGAGCTTGCCGATCTGTCGAACGTGCAGGTGATCGTGCCGAACTCACAGGTTTGGGGCAATATCATCACCAACTATTCCACAAACCAAACGCGGCGCGCCGAATGGACCTTTGGCGTCGGCTATGGTGCCAATCTGAAAACCGCCGAAGAGGTGATCCGCAAGACGATCATGGCCGATCCGCGGGCGATGACCGAGCCGGAGCCGTTTATTCAGGTCAACAATCTCGGCGATTTCTCGGTCGATTTCCTCGTCCGTGTCTGGGTCAAATCTTCGGATTATTTCGCCTTCACCACCGACATGAAGCGCGCGGTCAAGGAAGCCATGGACGAGGCCGGGGTCGATATCCCCTTCCCGACGCGGACCGTGATCAACGCTGCCGAATGAGAAAACGCCCGGGATCAACTCCCGGGCGTTCTTTTTCAGATTTTCTCGACAAGCGACTCGCCTGCCGAGATTGTGCATTCACCGGGGCTGGTTTCAACTTCGAGAACCTTCACAACCCCGTCTTCGGCATAAAGCGCGAAGCGTTTCGAGCGGTTGATCAGACCTGCGGGAGGGGCGGTAAAGTCGAGGCCAAGCGCCTTGATAAATCCGGCCTCCGCATCGCCCAGCATGGTGATCCCCGCCGCATCCGCGCCCGTGTCCTTGGCCCAGGCGCCCATCACGAACGGATCGTTGACGGAAACGCAGATCACCTCGTCCACGCCCTTGTCCTTGAACTTCGGCATGGTGCGAATGAAGCTCGGCACATGGGCCGTGGTGCAAACGCCCGTATAGGCCCCCGGCAGACCAAAAAGCACAACCTTGCGCCCCTTGAACTTGTCCGCCAGCTCCACGGGCGCGGGTCCTTCCGCCGTCATTTCGAGCACGCTGCCGCCGGGCAGGCTGTCTCCAACCGAAATCGTCATGGTAATGATCCTCTGTGCGTTGTCATTCTGTCTTGCAACGATATAGGGTCGGGGCGTTTCGCGACCAGAGGAAAGATCATGAGCCACTTCATCGTTATCGGTGCCGGACAGGCCGGACAAAGCATCGTCACCACGCTGCGCGGGCAGGGTTTCGAGGGAGAGATCACTCTGATCGGCGAGGAACCCGTGCCGCCCTATCAGCGCCCGCCCCTGTCCAAGGCCTATCTCTTGGGAGAAATGGAACTGGATCGCATGTTTTTGCGGCCCGAAAGCTATTACGCCGACGCAAATATTACGCTGCGCACCGGCACCAAGGTCACCGGCATCGACCCAGTTGCGAAAACCGTCAGCATCGGCGACGAAACCCTGTCCTATGACAAGCTCGCGCTGACCACCGGCTCCGCACCGCGCCTTTTGCCCGCCTCAATCGGCGGCAATTTGGGCGGCGTCTATGCGATGCGCACGCTGGCCGATGCCGATGCGATAGAGCCCGAGTTCCGCGAAGGCGCATCCGTTCTGATCGTCGGCGGCGGGTATATCGGGCTTGAGGCCGCAGCGGTCGCGGCGAAGAAGAGGCTGAAGGTCACGCTCGTCGAAATGGCCGACCGGATTTTGCAGCGCGTTGCCTCGAAAGAGACCTCCGACTATTTCCGGGCGCTGCACCGCGCGCATGGCGTCGATCTGCGCGAAGGCGTGGGGCTTGTGAAGCTCACGGGGGATAGCCGAGTGAAAGCCGCCGAATTGACCGATGGCACCACGCTCGATGTGGATTTCGTCATCGTCGGCGTCGGCATCCTCCCCGGCACGGACCTTGCCGAAATGGCCGGGCTGGTGATCGAGAACGGCATCAAGACCGATCTGCATGGCGCAACCTCCGACCCCGATATTTTCGCCGCGGGCGATTGCGCCTCGGTCCCGCATGAGGGGGCGCAAATCCGGCTCGAATCCGTCGGCAATGCGATTGATCAGGGCGAGGTGGTCGCGAAAAACATGCTGGGTCAGGATGTGACCTATCTGCCGAAACCCTGGTTCTGGTCGGATCAATATGACGTCAAACTTCAGATCGCGGGGCTGTCCACAGGCCACGACCGGGTTGTGATCCGCGAAGGCGCGGGCACGCATTCGCATTGGTATTACAAGGACGGACAGCTCATCGCAATCGACGCGATGAACGATCCGCGCGGCTATATGGTAGCGAAACGGCTGATCGAGGGCGGCAAAAACGCCGACCCCGACAAGGTGGCCGATCCCGCCACCGATCTCAAAGAGCTGATGCGCGGCTGATGCGGATCATTGCCGGACAGTTTCGCGGATTGGCTCTGGCGGCCGTTGGCAAGGGCGACGAGGCCGCGCATTTGCGCCCGACCACCGACCGGGTGCGCGAGAGCCTGTTTTCCGTTCTGACCGCCGGGAAATATGGCGATGCCGTTGAAGACGCCCGCGTGCTCGACCTGTTTGCAGGCACCGGCGCGTTGGGGCTTGAGGCCCTGTCGCGCGGCGCCGAATGCGTCACCTTCGTCGATGACGGGCGCAAGGCGCAGGGGCTGATTTCGGAGAACATCAAGAAATGCCGGGCGGAGGAGCACTGTACGCTCATGCGCATGGATGCGACGCGTCTGCCAATGAACCCGTCCGAGCCGTATGATCTGATCTTCCTCGATCCGCCCTATGCCAAGGGGCTGGGCGAACTGGCGATTGCGGCCGCACTCGCAGGCAATTGGCTGACCAAACGCGCGCTCGTCGTCTGGGAAGACAGCGCCGCCATCACGCCACCCGAAGGTTTGATCCTTCTCGACACGCGCAAATATGGCGATACGAAAATCAACTTTCTGGAGCCCGCATGACACCCAAAGCCGTAATCTTCGATTGTGACGGGGTGATCGTCGACAGCGAACCGCCTTTGCTCGCCTTCCTGCAACAGGAATTCGCAGAGTTTGGTCTCAAGGTCTCGCTCCACGATCTCGAAACCCAATATGTCGGCGGCACCATGGCGCGTGTCGGCGAACGGGCGCGGGCCGCCGGGGCCGATCTGCCCGAGAATTGGGTGGAGGATGTCTATCCCCGCGTTTTCGACATGCTGCGCGCGGGCGTGCCTTTGATCCCCGGCATAGAAGCCGCCTTCGATGCGCTCGACGCGGCGGGCATTCCCTATGCGGTCGGCTCCAACGGGCCGATGGAGAAGATGGATGTGACGCTCGGCGCGTACCCGGATGTCTTCGCGCGCCTCAAGGGCCGCATCCATTCCGCCCATACCCATGGCACGGCCAAACCCGAACCGGGTCTGTTCCTGATCGCAGCCGAACAGCTCGGGGTTGTGCCGGAAGACTGTGTCGTGATCGACGACAGCCCTTCGGGCTGTATCGCGGCGCGCCGGGCCGGAATGCGGTGCTTTGGCTTCGACCGCCACGGCGATGGCGCGCGCCTGATCGCAGAGGGGGCAGAACACCTCTCCGATATGTCGGACCTGCCTGCAAGGCTCGGGCTCTAAGTCTCCTTTGCGATCAAATACTCAAAAAAAGGCCGCCCCAGAGCGGCCTTTTCTCAAATGATCACAGAAATCACTCGGTCGCGATCTTGTAAGCCGCACCATGGGCATCGACCCAGGGCGCCGCGTCATAAGCGTGCTCCATCGCCGCCTCGACATCGGCCACGAGCTTTTCGCCGTCGTAACCTTTTTCGTCCATCTCTGCGACCCAATCGGCGACGACCTCATCGCCCAAAGCGGTGATTTTGGCGGTTTCTTCTTCGCTCATCACGTTGACGGCATTGCCGCTCGCGGCGATGACCTTCACCCCGTCTTCGTCGCCCATGTCATAGGCCACACCGGACCAGCGCGACGCCATGAGGCCCGAGTTGCGGTCGATCACCTCTTTCAGATCGTCCGGCAGGCTGTCGTATTTCGCCTTGTTCATCGCCCAGAGGAAATAGAGGTTGTAGAACGACCGGTCCCCCGCCACATCGGTTTCCGCATCGGCCAACTCGTCGAGTTTGAGCGAGGGCGACATGGCGAATGTGATGATCCCACCGTCGATCACGCCTTTGGAGAGCGCTTCCGGGAAGGCCGGAGACGGCAGGCCCACAGGCGTCGCGCCCAGTTTTTCCAGAAGAAGAGTCGAGGTCCGGGTCGGCGCACGGAGTTTCAGCCCTTTGAAATCCTCGGCCTTGCGGATCGGGTCGCCTTTCTTGTGAACCAGCCCCTCACCATGGGCATGCGCCGCGATGATGTGAATGTCCGCGAAATCGTCCAAAAGGTGCTCCTGGGTGAATTCCCAGGCCGCCATCGAGGAAAGTTCCGCCGACTTCAACGAGAGGAACGGCAGTTCGATCGCCTCGGTCTCCGGGAAACGGCCCGGCTGATAGCCCGGGATGATCCAACCGCCATCAACCGCACCGTCACGGATCAGGTCGTACTGGTCCGCAGCTTTGCCACCGAGTTGCATCAACGGGTAGATCTCGACCTTGATGCGGCCGCCGCTGTCTTTCTCGACCTTGCGCGCCCATGGCTCCATGAAATAGGTCGCGGAACCGGCTTGCGGGGACACGAAATGCTGGAACCGGAGCGTAACCTCCTGTGCGGCCGCCGAGAGCGTCCCGGTGACAGACACAAGAGCCGCGAGTGCGGCGGATTTCAAAAGGGGGTTCATGGGCAAGCCTCCTTCGGGCTGTGAGTGCGGCCCGGTCGGGCCGCGGCCTTGATGACGTGGAGATTTGCTATGTCAGCGCCCCGCCATGCGCAACAGCCAGCACCGTTCTTTTATCTGACCATCCGGTCAGTCGATTGTAATTCCAATAAAAAAGGAAAGGGCGAGAAAATCCCCGCCCTTTCATAAAGTGACCCAAACCCGGTGTTTCGCGCCTCAGACCTTGTAGGTCGGGTGGAACAGGTTGCCCGGAGAGAGGGTGAAAATCTCGCATCCTGTGGCCGTCACGCCGATGGAATGTTCGTATTGCGCGGAGAGCGATTTGTCCCGCGTCACGGCGGTCCAGTCGTCCGACAGTACCTTGGTCTCGGGGCGGCCAAGGTTCACCATCGGCTCGATGGTAAAGAACATACCCTCCTCGAGCACCGGCCCGGAGCCCGGACGGCCGTAATGCAGCACGTTCGGCGGCGCGTGGAACACCCGCCCCAACCCGTGACCGCAGAAATCGCGCACCACCGACATACGGTGGCCTTCGACATAGGTCTGGATCGCGTGACCGATGTCGCCAAAGGTGTTGCCCGGCTTCACCGCTTCGATGCCGATCATCAGGCTGTCATAGGTCACCTGCAACAACCGCTCCGCCTTGCGCGACAGCTTGCCCGCGACATACATGCGCGAAGTGTCGCCAAACCAGCCGTCCTTGATCACCGTCACGTCAATGTTGAGGATGTCGCCATCCTTGAGCGTCTTGTGACCCGGAATGCCGTGACAGACGACATGGTTCACGGAAATGCAGGAGGCGTGTTTGTACCCCTTGTAGCCGATGGTCGCCGAGGTCGTGCCCAGTTCCACCACACGGCGCTCAATGAAAGCGTCGAGTTCTTCGGTCGACACACCCGGCACCACGAGCGGGGCCACCTCGTCGAGAATTTGCGCCGCGACCTGCCCGGCCGCGAGCATACCGGCATAATCGGCGTCCTCGTAGATGCGAATTCCGTCTTTGGTGATGCGGCCGCGATGCGTCTCGTCCAAGGGTCCAACTCCTTTGTCTAATTCGGCTCATATAAGCCCTTCGAGGCGAAAGGGCCAGTACCGGAGGGCTAAAGCGCGCGCACAGGGGTTGCGTCGAAAGTCACCGCCTCGGATGTCGCCCGGATCGGAAATATCATGACCTCGACCCCCGCCGCCTTTGCCATGCGCTCCGCCTCGGCATAGGCCGGGTCGATGTCGGCGGCGGGAGCGAAACATGTGCAATCGTCGCGAGACACCAGATAGAGCATCACGGCCCGGTCGCCCTCGGCCACCCGCGCGGCAAGCTCGCCCAGATGTTTCGCCCCGCGCGCGGTTCTAGCATCGGGAAATTCGGCAAGGCCCGGTTCACGCGACAGGGTCACAGATTTCACCTCGACCCAGATGTTCCGCCCGCCTTGAGACACCAAGAAATCGGCACGCGAGTTTTCGCCGTATTTCACCTCGGCCCGCACCTCGCCTTCGAGGCCGGGCACCTGCCCTGCCGTCAAAGCTTCCTTCACCACACGGTTCGCGATCCCGGTGTCCACAACCACCATCGCGCCGGGCAATTCAACAAGACGCAGCCCGTATTTGAGCTTTTTCTTCGGATCGTCATTCGGTTCGACCCAAACGCGCGTGCCTTCCTCCGCCAGCCCCATCATCGAGCCGGGGTTCGGACAATGCGCCGTGACCTCGCGCCCGTCCGGCAGACGGATGTCAGCGAGGAAGCGTTTGTACCGACGCAAAAGCGTGGCGGGGATTAGGTCCGATTGAAAGCGCATGGTCAGAGGCCTATACCGTTTGGGAAACAGTCTCAAGGAGACCGAGATGACCCGCACCGCCAACCCCACCGCCGCCATTCTGATCATCGGGGACGAGATCCTCTCCGGTCGCACCCGGGATGCCAACATGTATCACCTCGCGGGCGAGTTGACGCGCGTGGGGATTGATCTCAAGGAGGCGCGGGTGGTGCCGGACGATGCGCCGATGATCGTCGCGACGGTACGCGAGCTTGCGGGCAAATACACCCATGTGTTCACCTCCGGCGGCATCGGACCGACCCATGACGACATCACCGCCGATTGCATTGCCGAGGCCTTTGGCCTCCATATCGACATCCGCGACGATGCCCGCGCGCTTTTGACCGCGCATTACGAGGGGCGTGGCGTCGAGTTCAACGAGGCCCGCATGCGCATGGCCCGCATTCCCGACAGTGCGACGCTGATTGAGAACCCGGTGTCGATTGCGCCCGGTTTTTCGGTCGAAAACGTACATGTCATGGCCGGGGTGCCGAATATTTTCGAGGCGATGGTGGCGGGGCTTTTGCCGACGCTCACCGGCGGTAAACCGCTTCTGTCGCAAAGCTATCGCATCGACCGCCCGGAAAGCGCCGTGGCCGAACCGCTTGGCATGCTGGCGAAGAAATATCCCGATCTTTCTATGGGCTCCTACCCGTTCAACCGCAACGGCGCCTTTGGCACCAATATCGTGATCCGCGGACAGGATGGGGTGGAGATCGAAGCTGCGCTTCTTGAGCTTGCCGCGCTGTTCCCCGTCGACGCCTGATGGCCGATCCCGCTGCCCTCTTTGCCGCTTTCGAGGCCACATGGCCGCCTTTGACGCGCAAGTCCTTTGGTCCGTTCACCTATCGCAATGGCGCGGGAGGCGGCAGTCGGGTGTCGGCGGCGACTTTGGAGGGCGCGTATACGCCCGAAACGCTCGCCGCCCTTGAGGCGCGTTTCGCAGCGGATGGGCGGGACGCGCTGTTTCAGATTCGCAGTGGCGAAGAAGCATTTGATGCGGAACTGGCAACACGCGGTTATCGCATGTTCGATCCGGTCGCCTGCCTGATCGCCCCGCTGGAAACCTTTCCCGCGTCGAACCCGAAAAGCGGCTATGCCTGCTGGCCCCCCGTGGCAATCCAACGGGAAATCTGGGCCGAGGGCGGTATCGGCCCAGAACGCCTTGCCGTCATGGAACGCGCCCCCGACCCCAAATGCGCCCTGCTCGGACGGTTGGGCGACACACCTGCGGGCAGCGGATTCGTTGCAATCCATGAGGGGATCGCAGCCCTTCATGCGCTTGAAACCTTTGCTGCACACCGCCGTCAGGGCCTGGCCCGGGCGATGATGGCGCTCGCGGCCGATTGGGCGCGTGCGCAGGGTGCAAACAGCCTCGCGCTTCAGGTCACCCGTGCGAATACGAGTGCTCAGGCGCTCTATTCTTCGCTTGGAATGCAGGAAGCGGGACAGTACCACTACCGCACGAAACCCCTGTCCGAGGTCCAATGATCCGTCCGATTTCCTTCGCCTTTCTCCTCACCCTTGCCAGCGGCGCATGGGCGCTCGACCTGCCCGGTGCGGCAAATGAGACGGATCGGCGCGAGGAATTGGCCTCCGCCCAGCCCTTTCCCAGCGGCGCGTTTCAGGGCGAGGAAACGCCCCGGATCATGGCCGAGGGCGATATCGAACAGGTGGCCTACAAGCTCAACGGCACCTCGCTGACCAGTTACCAGATGATCGAACCGCTGCGCACGCAGCTTGAACAGGACGGATTTACAACGCTCTATGCCTGCGCCGACACGGTCTGTGGAGGGTTCGATTTCCGCTATCTTCTCGACCTTCTGCCGGAACCCGCGATGCACGTGAACCTCGGCGATTTTCAGTATCTTCTGGCCGCACACCCGGACGGGCGGTTTGTCTCCGCCCTGAGCAGCAAAGCGCGGGATGCGGGTTATCTCCAGATCAGCAAGGTCTCGCCATCCGATGCGCCCGAGGTGGAGCTCCGAACCCCTTCAACATCAGGGACCACTGCACCGCCTCAAAGCGAAGATCTGATCGAGCGCTTAAAGACGCGTGGCCGGGTGGTTTTGGAAGACCTGATCTTTGAAACTGGCGCGTCCAATCTCGGCGAAGGCCCCTTCGCCTCACTTCGGCGGCTCGCGGACTATCTCAAAACGCACCCCGAAGTGCGTATCGCCCTCGTCGGGCATACCGACACTGTCGGCGGGCTGGAGGGCAACACCGCCCTGTCGCGCAAACGCGCTGAAGCGGTGCGGCAACGGCTGATCCAACTCTATGACATCGCCCCCGGCCAGATCGCGGCGGAGGGCATCGGCTATCTTGCGCCGCGCACCTCCAATGCGACGGAAGAGGGGCGCGAGAAAAACAGAAGGGTCGAAGCGGTGATCGCCTCGACCCAGTAAGAGCTTCCGCTCCTCTCTTCCACGAGAAGTCAGTTTACCACTTGTCCGGGCCTTTATCGGCAAAGGCATGAACAAGGAAATCGATGAAGGCGCGCACCTTCGGCTGGGTGAACCGGCCCGGCGGATAGACGGCGTAAATCCCTTGGGTTTCCGGCGGCAATTCGGGGATCGCCTCCTCGATCAGGCCCTTTTCCATCGCGTCCGCATAGAGAAACGACGGCAGATAGGCGATACCGAGGCCGGAGATACAGGCGTTGAGCAGCGACTGCCCATCGTTCACCGTCAACCAGCCCGCCGTGCGAATCTGACGTTTTTCGCCCGAGGGGGCGGTGAGTTTCCAGACGGCGCCATTGGCCTGATTGGAATAATGCAGGAGCTTGTGCTCGTTCAGATCGTCGATCTTCTGCGGACGGCCGTATTTCTCGAAATAGGCAGGCGCGCCGACCATGCGCTTGGTGGTCTCGGTGAGCTTACGGGCGCGCAGCGTGCTGTCTTCCAGCTCGCCGATGCGCACGGCCATATCGAAGCCTTCGGAGATCAGTTCGACGTAACGGTTGTTCAGCACCATGTTGACCTGAATGTCCGGGAATTCGGACAGGAAATCGCCCAGCACAGGGGAGAGATGATTGACACCGAAATCTGTGGCCACAGAGATGCGCAACAGGCCCGAGGGCGCAGATTGCATCGAGGTCACCAGCGCGTCGGCCTCTCCGGCATCGTTCAGCACCCGGCGCGCGCGATCGTAATAGGCAAGACCGATCTCGGTCGGGGACACACGGCGGGTGGTGCGGTTCAGCAAACGAGCACCCAACCGGGCTTCAAGCGCAGAGACATGTTTGGAAACGGCGGACTTGGAAATCCCCATCTTCTTGGCTGCATCCGTGAAACCGCCCTGATCCACAACCGTGGCAAAGGCTTCCATTTCCGTCAGTCGGTCCATTTAATCTTACCTACAAATCTTGGCCCCTAGGGAAAGGGTTATCCCTCCGAAATCGGGCAAGAATGGGGAAGATGGGGGACAATAGCGTGGTCTCTCGGTGATCGTTTTGGGTCCGGAAACGCGGAAACAATCGGGAGACGGTGCGCTTTCCCCGCCGAAGAAGGCCTCCGGCGGGAGTATTTTTGCAACAAAGGAAACGGGTTAGAGCGAGGCGGCGAGGCGCGCGCCCTGATCTATGGCGCGTTTGGCGTCGAGTTCCGCGGCCACATCGGCGCCCCCAATGACATGGCAGGGTTTGCCTTGTGCTTCGAGTGCTTCTGCGAGGCTGCGCTCCGAGACCTGCCCGGCGCAGAGCACGATGGTCTCGGCCTCGATCAGTTGCGGCGTATCGTCCTTGGTGATCCAGAGCCCCCCCGGCACGATCCGGTCGTAAGAGACGCCGCCCATCATTTTCACGCCTTTCATCTGAAGCGTGGCGCGATGAATCCAACCGGTGGTCTTACCAAGCCGCTTGCCGGGCTTTTCTGCCTTGCGCTGAAGCAGCGTCACCTCGCGCAGGGGCGCGTCGGGTTTGGGACCGTCGGGCGAGAGGCCGCCACGATCCTGCACAGGATCGGTGATCCCCCATTCGGCTTTCCAATCCGTCAGGTTCAGCGTCGGGCTTTCCGAGGTTGTCAGGTATTCGGCGACATCGAAACCAATGCCCCCCGCGCCGATCACCACAGCGCGCGGACCGGCGGTGACCCGGCCTTTGAGAAGGTCGATATAGCTCACGGTGTTGCCATAGTCATGTTGACCGGGAATGTCCGGATCGCGGGGGGAAACGCCGGTGGCGATCACCACCTCGTCGAACGGCGCAAGCAGATCGGTCGTCGCCTCCGTTTCGAGCCGCAGGTCAATGGCGGAGGTTTTGACCATGGTTTTGAACCAATCGACAAGGCCGAAGAATTCTTCTTTGCCCGGCACTTGCTTGGCCATGTTGAGCTGACCGCCGAGTTCATTTGCCTTGTCGAACAGCGTGACTTTGTGGCCGCGTTGGCTTGCCACGAGCGCCGTCATGAGGCCAGCGGGACCGGCCCCGACCACGGCAACGGTTTTCACCCCTGCCGCCGGATCGTAACGCAGTTCCGTCTCATGGCAGGCGCGCGGATTGACAAGACAGGAGGTCAGCTTGCCGGAGAAAGTATGGTCCAGACAGGCCTGATTGCAGGCGATGCAGGGCGCGATCTCATTCGCCTTGCCAGCCGCGGCTTTGACGACAAAGTCGGGATCGGCAAGGAACGGCCGCGCCATGGAAACCATGTCGGCACAGCCCTCGGCCAACACATCTTCGGCAACCTGCGGATGGTTAATGCGGTTCGACGTAATGACGGGAATCGTAACCTCCCCCATCATGCGTTTTGTAACCTCGGCAAAGGCAGCGCGAGGAACGGAGGTGGCGATGGTCGGCACGCGGGCCTCGTGCCAGCCGATGCCGGTATTGAGAATCGTGGCCCCCGCTTTCTCGATCTCTTTGGCGAGGAGCACGACCTCTTCCCAGGTCGAGCCATTGGGCACCAGATCGATCATCGAGATACGATAGATCACGATGAAATCGGGGCCGACGGCCTCCCGCACACGTTTCACCACTTCGATGGGAAAGCGCATCCGGTTTTCATAGCACCCACCCCAGCGATCTTCACGCCGGTTCGTATGGGTGACGAGGAACTGGTTGATCAGGTAACCCTCGGACCCCATCACCTCGACGCCATCATACCCCGCCTCTTTGGCGCGGGCGGCGGCGGTCGCGTAATCGGAAATCTGTTTCTCGATCCCCGCCTCGTCCAGCTCGGTCGGTTTGAACGGCGAAATCGGCGATTTGATCGCAGAGGGGGCAACACAGTTCGGACCATAGGCATAGCGCCCGGCGTTGAGAATCTGCATCGCGATTTTGCCGCCCTCGGCATGAACGCGATACGTCACCATCCGGTGGTTCGCGATATCCCGATCCGTAAACAGCCCCGCCGCACCGGGGAACACGCCGCCTTCGACACTGGGGGCCATACCTCCGGTGACGATGATCCCCGCCCCACCACGGGCGCGCGCGGCGTAGAATTCGGCCACCGCGTCCCAGTCGCCGCGTTCTTCGAGCCCGGTGTGCATCGACCCCATCAGGGTCCGGTTGCGCAGAGTGGTAAAGCCGAGATCGAGCGGCGCCAGAAGATGCGGATAGTGGGTCATGTGATGTGCCTCCCTTTGCGCGCCAAAATGCGCAAGGGGCAGCCACATGTCACGCAAGACGCCGCGTCAGATCAGTTGGACCCGGTCTCGATACAATGGCGACGGAAGGCGCGTTTGAGCATATCGAGTTCTTGTCGCAACAGATCCATCTCGGCACGGATGTCTTCGGCCAGAACATCGCCCGCCATCAGGGTCAGGGAATTGAGCACCCGACCGGTCTCCCGGTCGGAGAAGACGAAGGTCTGGACCCCGTCATTGAGCAGTTCGGAGGGCACGGCAAACCGAAAGAACCAGACGCCTTCGCGCTCAGAATCCTCGCTCAGCGTATGGCCCTGCACCGGCTGGTCGAGATAGGTCACCTCGATCTCGGGCAGCACACCGACCGCCTCCGGCACGTGCAATTCGCCTTCCCAGATCCCCGCTTGGAGCCGCGTCTTGACCAGTGTCACCTCATCCATGTCCGTTCTCCGTCAAAATCGGCATCAAAGGTCCGCGCGCGGACGGCGCGAACAAGTCAGATCCCGCAGGACGATCTGATTCATCTCAGGGCCTTCGAAAATCAGGTCGATCCAGAGCTTTTCCACCCGTTTCTCATTGAGCTTCGTATAGGCCAGATCGAATTCGACATAGCCCTCGTCGGTATGCAGCGGCAGTTCGCGCACAACCTGCTCCATATTGGGCCCGTGTTTCACATTGAGCCTTGCGAAAATCTCGATGCCTTTTTCAAGATCAATGGAATAATCCATCCGCACGAGATGGCGTTTGCTGAGGCCATGACAGGCCTCGTCCGGCAGCTCGACCGAAAGCGACAGGAAGGAGCCGTCGAACCGGAACACATCGAGGCGCAGACCGAAGGGCGCGAGGTCCTCCTCGGAGGTGTTGCGCACCTGACGATAGGTCAGCTCAGAGATCTGACAGTCGTGATAAAGCGTCGCCTCGGAGCCAATGAGCGCCTTCGTCGGCACGGCAGAGGCCCCCTTAAGCGGGATCGGACCGCGCCAAAGCTCCGGCCGATGCGACCAGTCGGTGTAGAGTGGCAATTGCATCGCGTTCGAGCCAATCAGCGGCAGGGCAAGACGCCCGTCGGCCACGAAAAGGAAGCGGTCGATCTCCCATCTGAGCCCGCGCGCCTGACCGCGCAACCGGCGCAGCGTCGGGAGCGACAGGTCATCGGCCATCGTCGCACGTCGCGCCCAGCGCCGTGTGGCCAGCGCGTTGATCCGCTTTTCGATCATCTGCCTGAGTCGACGCCGCATCGCGCAACCTTTTCTTTCACTTCCAGAGTCTTACTATGACCGACAATGGTTTCCACTCAACAAACGAGGAGAAATTCCGCGCTTTGGTTCCATTTCCGCAACAGTTTCAGAGCTCAAGCCGGATTGCGACGTTTCAATTCCGTGACGAACCGGTCCAACAGGGCACGCAGCTGCACGGCGGACATCGGCGCTTCGGCAAAAGGCGTGGCGGTTGCGGTGACGAGGCGCCCGTCCAGGAGGAAAAGCGCGCGCCAATATTCCCGCCCCTGCCCGCGCAGGGTCATCGGCGCGCTGTCACGCACATGCAGGAGCACCATGCCCCCCCGCGCCTCACTTTCGATCAACTCTACGGTCTTGGCCGAGCCGCTACGCGACAAAGCGCGGCGTCCGGTTTCGGAAGCGAAATAGGCCTCGTAACTCGGCGGATCGAACTCTTCCGTCTCCGTCATCGGCGTAGCAACCGAGAGGGTCAGGACGGCCGTCTTGCCCTTGAGCGCCGGGTTGTTGCGCCCGCTCAGACCGTTACAATTGCCCAGAAGTGCAAAGCTGCCCTTGGCGTTGTCGCGCACCGAGACCGGATCGACACAATAGCCCGAGGGCCCCGCAACGCTCACCCCGCTAATCGGAAGGGTGACGGCGCGCACCGGGCGGTGGGCCGGGTCTACGGAAGTGCCCGTCGCGGCCATGTCCATCTCGCAGCCCGCAAGGCCGAGCATCAACCCCGCCCCCATCACCATTTTCGCAACCGTTCCCACCGGGCCCATCACCGAGACCATGTCACTCTCCTCGCAGTCTGGCGCCGCCTATACCCTGCGCATCCGCCGCTTCCAAGTCGGGCAGGATCACGGATCGGCGAGTTCCTGCGCGTTTCCGCCGCTTTCACGCCGGGGCCTCTCATGCTACCTCTGCCCCCAACACGCCTGTCATGAGAGAGAGCATGCCACGACCGACACACCCCTACGCCCCGATCATCGCCTCAGCAATGCGCCACCCCGAGCTTTGGCGCGTGGGGCTGGCGCTTTTGGCAGGGCTGGTGATCGGCGTGGTCATCACACCCTTGTTTTATCTCCTCGTCGGACGGCTTGCGCCCGCCCTCATGCCCTTCCAGTTCGGCCCGCGCGGTCCAATGGTCGGCACCACCCCCGGCGGTTTGTTCATCATCCTTGCGGGGTTTGCCCTTTTGCTCATGGCCGCGATCAAACTGGCCGAGCGGCTGCATGATCGGCGTCTGCGCGACCTGACCGGCCCTGTTCTGGCCTTGCGGACACAGTTCTTCGTGACACTCAAATGGATCGCGGGTTTCACCTGTCTCACCCTGTTTCTGCCTTGGGACGGCCCGGCCGAACCGGTTGCAAACCTGCCGGGCGGGATGTGGCTGTTCTGGTTGCCCTTCGCGGCACTTGGGCTGATGGTGCAGGTCACCGCCGAAGAAGTGTTTTTCCGTGGATACCTGCAAAGCCAGATCGCCGGGGCCACGAAGTCCTACCCGCTGGGGCTCACCGCCTCCGCCGTGCTCTTCGGACTGTTGCATCTGAGCGGAACGAACGAAGGCATCGCCGCCCTGTTTCCCGTACTCTGGGCCATCGGCTTTGGCGTGCTCGCGGGCGATCTGACCATGCGCTCGGGCACGCTTGGCCCCGCCATTGCCCTGCATTTCATGAACAACTTCACCGCCATGCTATTTGCCCCGCAACAGGACATGATGTCGGGTTTCGGGCTTTTCATGCAGACCGACAGCCCCGAAACGCTCTACTCCGACCCGAAAGCACTCATCTTTCAGAGCCTCTTGCTGGTCGTCAGTTGGCTTGTCGCGCGGCTCGCGATCAGGCGTTGATTGCAATTCACGGCAGAGGGGCTTATCTGAGGCCCTGATAACGTAACGTCCAAAGGCGCACCCATGAACTGGATCTCGAACTACGTCCGCCCGAAGATCAATTCGCTCTTCTCGAAACACGACACGCCGGACAATCTTTGGACGAAATGCCCGGAATGCGGCACCATGCTGTTTCACCGCGAGCTGGCCGAGAACCAGAACGTCTGCACCAATTGCGACCATCACATGCACATCACGCCGCGTGCGCGGTTCAAGGCGATGTTCGACGGCGGGATTTTCTCCGAGGTCAAGGTTCCCGAACCGATTGATGACCCTCTGAAATTCCGCGATCAAAAGAAATACCCCGACCGCATGCGCGCGGCCCAGAAGTCGACTGGCGAGAAAGAAGCCATGCTGGTAGCCGAGGGCGAGATCGGGCGTACGCCGGTCGTCGCTGCGGCTCAGGATTTCTCCTTCATGGGCGGTTCCATGGGCATGTATGTCGGCAATGCCTTCATTGCCGGTGTCGAGCGCGCGATTGAATTGAAACGCCCCTTCATAATGTTCTCCGCCGCCGGTGGTGCCCGGATGCAGGAGGGGATTCTCTCCTTGATGCAGATGCCGCGCACCACTGTGGCGATCGAAATGCTGAAAGAGGCGGGGCTGCCCTATATCGTCGTCCTGACCCACCCGACCACCGGCGGTGTGACGGCCTCTTATGCGATGCTGGGCGATGTCCAGATCGCCGAACCCAATGCGCTGATCTGTTTCGCCGGTCCCCGCGTGATCGAACAAACGATCCGCGAGAAACTGCCCGAAGGCTTCCAGCGCGCCGAATATCTTCTCGATCACGGTATGCTCGACCGCGTGACACATCGCATGAAGTTGAAGGATGAGCTTGTCACCATCCTGCGGATGCTGGGCAATTTGCCGCCCGCTGTCATGGGCGATCTCCCGGCCCCTGCGCCGGAGGACAAAGGTGCCGCGCCGAAAATCGCCCCCGAGGCCGCCGTGAAGGCCAAAGCTCCCGCGAAGGACGCGAAAAAGTGATCCCCAAGACCTCCGACGTCATCCTTGAGAGGCTGATGTCCCTGCATCCCAAGGTCATCGACCTTGTTCTCGACCGTGTCTGGCGTCTTTTGGACGCATTGGATCACCCGGAGCGCAAATTGCCGCCCGCCATCCACGTGGCGGGGACCAATGGTAAGGGCTCGACCCAGGCGATGATCCGCGCCGGCCTCGAAGCGGCAGGCAAGACGGTTCACGCCTATACCTCTCCGCATCTGGCGCGGTTTCATGAGCGCATTCGTCTGGCGGGCGAACTGATTGCCGAAGACGATCTCATGGCCGTTCTCGAAGAATGCGAAGCCGCGAATGGCGGCGAGGCGATCACCTATTTCGAGATCACCACTGTGGCAGGCATTCTCGCCATGTCGCGCGTGCCTGCCGATTATACCCTCCTCGAAGTGGGGCTTGGCGGGCGGCTGGACGCCACCAATGTGGTCGAGAAACCGGAACTCACGATCATCACGCCGATTTCCATCGACCACACGCAATTCCTAGGTGAAACGCTGACCGCAATCGCGGGCGAGAAGGCCGGGATCATCAAACGCGGCGTGCCCTGTGTCGTCGGCCCGCAGCCCGATGAGGCGCTCGACGTGATCGAAGCCACCGCCGCCCGTCTTGGCGCGCCTCTCCTGCGCTATGGGCAGGAATGGCATGTCTGGGAAGAGCGTGGGCGTTTGATTTTTCAGGATGAAACCGGGCTGCGCGACCTGCCGATGCCGCATCTGATCGGGCGTCATCAGGTCCATAATGCCGGGGCCGCCATCGCAGCGCTGCGCCATCTCGGCTATGATGACGACGCGCTTGAGGCCGCGATGACCAAGGCCTATTGGCCTGCCCGGATGCAGCGCCTCAAATACGGCCCGCTGATCGACGCCGCGCCGGAGACCGAGCTTTGGCTCGATGGCGGGCACAATCCGGCGGCGGGCGAAGCGCTGGCCGAGGCGCTCGACCGCCTGCCGAAACGCCCGACCTATATGATTTGCGGCATGCTCAACACCAAGGACATCGCAGGTTACCTGCGCCCCTTACAACGCCATGCCCAACGCCTCATCGCCGTCTCGATCCCTGACGCGCAGGCCACCCTGCCCGCCTCAGAGACGGCCGCAACGGCGCGCGCAGAAGGGTTTGCCGCCATCGAATCCGACAGCGTTCTGACCGCCGTGCGCACCATCGTGGCCGACAATCCTGAGGCGCGCATCCTGATCTGCGGATCGCTCTATCTGGCCGGGCACATCCTTCAGACCAACGGCTAAGGCGAACAGAGTCTGTGCGCGCAGACGTATTTGCGCGGCGGTTTTGTGCGGGTATCTAGGTCTCAACACAGGAGACCTATAACATGGCTTTGGAATTCGGTATCGACACGTTTGGCGACGTCACTTGGGACGCCGCAGGCAATGAGCTGCCGCAGGGGCAGGTTATTCGCAATGTGATCAAGGAAGGCATTCTGGCCGATCAGGTCGGGATCGACGTGTACGGCGTCGGCGAACATCACCGCCCCGATTTCGCTGTTTCCGCGATTGAGCCGGTGCTGGCCGCCATCGCGGCGCAGACCTCAAAGATCAAACTGACCTCTGCGGTGACGGTCCTGTCCTCCGACGATCCGATCCGGGTGTTTCAGCGGTTCTCGACGGTTCAGGCGATCTCGAACGGGCGTGCCGAGATTACGCTCGGGCGCGGCTCCTTTACCGAAAGCTTTCCGCTGTTTGGCTATGATCTGTCGGATTACGAGATGTTGTTCGAAGAGAAATTCGAACTGTTCAAGCTGCTGGCAACCGAAGAGAAAGTCAGCTGGTCCGGGCGTCACCGTCCGCCGCTCAAATCGCAAGTGGTCTATCCCCGGCCCGAACGCCCGATCCCCGTTTGGGTCGGCGTCGGCGGAAGCCCGGATTCGGTCGTCCGCGCCGCCACCAACGACATTTCCATGACCCTTGCCATCATCGGCGGCAGCCCGGCGCGGTTCAAACCCTTCACCGATCTCTATCGCGACATTCGCGACAAAATGGGTGCGCTGCAATTGCCGCTGGGGTGTCATTCGCCGGGCCATATTGCCGCCACCGACGCCGAAGCGCGGGATCGGTATTTCGAAGGTTACCGGATCATGCACCACCGCGTTGGCCACAGCCGCGGCTGGCCAGCCCTGACGCGCGAGGCATTCGAGCGCGAGGTCGATCATGGGGCTTTGGTGGTCGGCTCGCCCGAGACCGTCGCGCAGAAGATCGCGGCGACTGTTGCCGTTTTGGGGCTCGACCGGTTCGATTTGAAAATCTCGTCCGGGCCTGTGTCTCACGAGGCGCTGATGGATACGATCCGGCTTTATGGCGAAGAAGTCGCGCCACGCGTTCGGGAGATTTTGGCGAAAGGCTGATCAGTCTTTCGCCTCTTCCCCCCAATCCTTGTCCTGCATTTCGCGCAGTCGCGATGCCGTGCGCTCGAACTCGAACGCGCCTGCACCTTCGATATAGAGCCGCTCCGGCTCATCGACGGCGGAACAGACCGTGCGCACCTTGGCCTCGTAAAGCGCGTCGATCAGCGTCACGAAGCGTTTGGCCTCGTTGAAATTGTTGCGCGTCAAGCGCGGAATATCTTCGAGGATCAAAAGCTTCACCGCATCCGCGATCACAAGGTAATCGCCCGGCCCGAACATCTGACCGCAGAGATCCCAGAACGTCGCCCGCGCGATGCCGTTGTGAAACTTCGGCAAAACGACGTCGCGGCCTTTAACCTTTAGCGTCAGGCTCTCCGTCGCGCCACCCGTCAGATCGTTCCAGATATCGTCCATCGTGGCGCGCACATCGGGTGTGACCGGATGGAAATAGACCGGCGTCCCGGTCAGGCGGCCTTGGCGATAGTCGACCGGCGAGTGCAGGTGATGCACGTCGAGCCGCTGTTTGATGATCTCGATGAACGGCAGGAAAAGCTGACGGTTCAGCCCGTCCTTGTAAAGGTCATCCGGAACGCGGTTCGAGGTTGTGACAACGGTCACACCCTTGGCAAACAGCCCTTCGAACAAGCGCCCGACAATCATCGCATCGGCAATATCGGTGATCTGCATCTCATCGAAACACAAAAGCCGGATGTCCTCGGCGATCTTCTCCACCACGGGCGCGATGGCATCGGCGGTTCCGGCGCGCCGCGCGGCCTCGATCCCCGCCTGAACCTCTTGCATGAAAGCATGGAAATGCACGCGGCGCGCAGGCACCGGCGCATGTTCGTAGAACAGATCCATCAACATGGATTTGCCGCGCCCGACCCCGCCCCAAAGGTAAAGCCCATGCACAGGCTCGGGCTTTTTCCGCCCGCCGATCAGGGACAGAAGCCCCTTCTTCGCCGGAAGCCGCGCAAGATCGGCGCGCACCCGTTCCAGAAGCGGCAAAACCGCAATCTGCGCCGGGTCTTCGCGCAAGGTGCCTGCGGCCACCCGGGCCGCGTAAATGTCCATCAGCGTATCCATGCTTCTCCCTTACTGCGCCGCAACGCATAAGGAAAGATGATGCGAACCATTGCGATCATTCGATTGACCGAAGGGGGTATGATCCGGGAGGATGGCGCAAAGGAGACCAAGATGTCCGACACGCGCGCGCCCCTGTTCACCCCGGTTCTGATCGCCGGGTGCATCGTCATCATCGTGAGTTTTGCGGTGCGCGCATCGTTTGGCGTGTTCCAGATCCCGATTGCCGCGGAGTTCAACTGGCCGCGGGCGGAGTTTTCTCTGGCGATTGCGGTTCAGAACCTGTTCTGGGGCATCGGTCAGCCGATTTTCGGCGCTCTGGCGGAGCGGATCGGGGACCGCAAGGCGATCATCCTCGGCGCTGTGACCTATGCGCTCGGGCTGGTTCTGTCCTCCTATGCCGTCTCGCCCATCGGCCTGCAATTCTATGAAACGCTGGTGGGGTTTGGCATCGCAGGCACGGGTTTCGGCGTCATTCTCGCGGTCGTCGGTCGGGCGTCATCGGCCGAGAATCGCTCCATGTCGCTCGCCATCGCAACGGCTGCGGGATCGGCCGGGCAGGTGTTTGGCGCCCCTCTGGCGGAATGGCTCCTGAGCTTCATGTCCTGGCAAAACGTCTTCCTGCTCTTCGCCGTCGCCGTGCTCACAACCCTCATGGCGCTGCCGATGATGCGCAGCCCTGCTCTGGCCTCCAAGGCGGAGTTGGAAGAGAGCCTCGGCGCGATCCTCGGCAAAGCCTTCCGCGATCCGACCTATACGCTCATTTTCCTCGGCTTCTTCTCCTGCGGCTATCAGCTCGCTTTCATCACCGCACATTTCCCGGCGATGGTGACGGAGATGTGCGGCGCGATTGATCCCTCGGGCACCTTGGCCTCACTCGGCGTTTCTACGACCTCCGCGCTTGGTGCCATCTCGATCTCCCTCATCGGGCTCGCGAATATCGGCGGAACGCTTCTGGCGGGTTGGCTCGGCAACCGGTTTTCCAAGAAATACCTGCTCACCGGGATTTATCTCGGCCGTACAGTGGCCGCGGCGCTCTTCATCGCGCTGCCGATCACCCCCACCTCTGTGCTGGTTTTCTCCGTCGTCATGGGCGCGCTGTGGCTGGCCACCGTGCCGCTGACCTCCGGCCTTGTCGCGCATATCTACGGGCTGCGCTACATGGGCACACTCTATGGCATCGTGTTCTTTTCCCATCAGCTCGGCGCATTCCTGGGCGTCTGGCTGGGTGGGCGGCTTTACGATCTTTATGGCGATTATACCGCCGTCTGGTGGGTCGGCGTTGGCATCGGTGCGTTTTCGGCCATCGTCCATCTTCCGGTGAAGGAAGTGCCGCTGGGCCAACGCGCGCTAGGCTGAGGCCTCGTGCGGGGTCAAAAGCCCCTCCGCAACCAAACGTTCCGCCCAGCCCAGCGGCCCTTCGAACAGATGTGTCTGCCAACCGCGCGCTTTGGCTGTGTCGATGTTGTCCTCTCGGTCATCGGTAAACAAAAGGTTCTGCGGCGGAATTTTACAATCGGCCTCGACCATCTCGTAAATAATCGCATGCGGTTTGACGCAGCCCATCCGCCCGGAGACATAGCGCCGGTCGAACTCGGTCAGGAACGGGTATTGCGTTTCGGCAAATTCGAAACTCTCGATGCCGAAATTCGTCAGCGCAAAAACCGGCACGCCTTTCTTGCGCAGCGCCCGCAACAGCTTCACCGAATGTGGGATCGCGGGCTGCGCCATCTTGATCCAGTCGTAATACCACATCATGATTTCGCTCTGAAATTCAGGATGTTGCGCCGCAGCCACCTCGATTGTCGCGCGGAAATCATAGCCCTGATCGATCAAATCGTTCATCGCATGAAGATCGACCGCCTCAAACATGGTCCTGCGCCGATCTACCCCGACCGTCGCGTCGTAATGCCGTTCTGGCTGCCATTCGATCAACACGTTGCCGATGTCGAAAATCACCGCTTCTACTGTCATGCGCTCTCTCGTTTGGCGGCCTGAACGGCCCGTTCCAAGGCGTCCAGAAAGCGCGACCGATCGGCTTTTGTAAAGGCCTTGCCGCCGCCTTGGCGAAACGGATCTGCGGCGCGCAGATCGTACATCAGATCGCGCATGGCCAGAGCGTTGCCGATATTGGCAGGCGTAAACGCCTCGCCATCATGTTTCAAAACCCGCGCCCCGGCTTCAACTGCCTTGGCCGCCAAGGGAATATCCCCCGTCACAACCACATCGCCACGCCCGGCGCGCTCGGCGATCCATTTGTCGGCCTCGTCCGGCCCGTCGGGGACGATCACAAGCTCCATGAACGGGTTCTGCGACGGCCGCAGCCCACCGTTGCAGACCAAAAGGCAGGGCAAACGATGCCGCGTCGCGACCTTTTCCGCCTCGGCTTTCACCGGGCAGGCATCTGCATCGACATAGATTTTCGTCACGGCATCCGCCTTCTTCTTGGCAAAACTACTCGATCAGCCGCCGCCGATGAGCGCCCCCGCAGCGAACACCAGTGCGCCGCCCAGCACAACCTGAAAAACGGCCCGGAGGAAGGGCGTTTCCATGTATCGGTTCTGAATCCAGGCGATGGCCCACAATTCGATAAACACCACGGCAAAGGCGATGAAGGTCGCCGTCCAGAAATCCGGGATCAGATAGGGCAGCGCATGGCCCAGCCCCCCGACCGCGGTCATGATCCCCGAGGCCAACCCGCGCTTGATCGGGGAGCCCCGACCGGAAATGACGCCATCGTCATGCGCCGCCTCGGTAAATCCCATCGAAATCCCGGCCCCGACAGAGGCCGCGAGACCGACGAGGAAGGTGGTATGGGTGTTTTGCGTGGCAAAAGCGGTGGCGAAGATCGGCGCGAGCGTCGAGACCGAACCATCCATCAACCCGGCCAGACCCGGCTGAACCCAGGTCAAAACGAACTGGCGATGCGCATGCTTGTCTTCTTCCGAACGGGTATCGTCATCGAGAAACTGATCCTCCAGTTCCTCCGCCCGCCGCTCATGCCCGGCCTCTGCCGCGGCCAGCCTCCCCAGAAGCGCACGTGTGTCGGCATCCTGCGTGCGTTCGGCGGCCTTGCGGTAAAAGGCTTCGGCGCTTTGCTCCATGGCTTGCGCCTCGTCGCGTATGCGTTCGAGACCCAGATTCTCGATCAGCCACACCGGATTGCGGGCATAATAGCCCGACACATGTTCGCGCCGAATCAACGGGATCACATCGCCGAAGCGCCGTTTATGCAAAGCAATCAACGCTTCGCGATGTCCGTCCTCCTCAATTGCCATGCCATCGAAAATCTTAGCGCTGTCCGGAAAATCGTTGCGCAGCTTCTCGGCATATTGGCGATAGATTCGAGCGTCATCTTCCTCGGACGAAATGGCGAGCGCGATGATTTCCTGTTCCGACAGATCAGAAAAGCGTCTGCGATTGGCGAGTACCGGGAGCATATTGGACCTCAATTTAGAATGGTTCTAAAATAGCGTCCATTTGGCATTCTGCAACCCCCTTATATGCCATGCAGCATCGCTGTCATTGCGCTTGTCACTTGTTAAAGTAAACCATCCAGTTTAGTTTGGCGAGGGCCGCGTGTCGTGTGCGGCCCATCGACATCCCTGTCGAGCACTGGGGCAGGCCAATGGCCTGCCTTTTTTCTTGCATTGGCGCACAAATCCGAACGCATTAAACTCGACATATCAGAGAGAGAGCCATGGACCAGACAGATTCCACCATCAAGAAGGGGCGCAAATATGCCCAGGTGATCGAAGGCGCCCGGACCGTGTTTCTCAGAGACGGGTTCGAAGGCGCCTCGGTCGATGACATCGCCCGCGAAGCCAAGGTGTCCAAGGCCACGCTCTACAGCTACGTGCCTGACAAGCGCGTACTGTTTCTCGAGGTCGCAGCGCTTGAAGCCACGCGTCAGGCCGATGCCTTCACCGAACGTATGGACGAAAACCAGTCACCGCAGGAATTGCTGCCCTCCGCCGGGCGTAAGATCCTCGATTTCCTGCTCTCGGATTTCGGCACAGCCGTCTATCGCATTGCGGTCGCCGAAAGCCTGCGGTTTCCCGAGGTCGGCCAGCGTTTTTACGACAGCGGACCGGGTCTCGTGAAAAAACGCCTGTCGCAATATCTCGCCACCGCGACCGCCCGCGGGGAATTGCAAATTGACGATATCGAACTTGCGGCGGAACAATTCGCCGAACTGTGCAAAGTTCGCCTCGTACCAATGCGCACATTCCAGATGTCCCTTGAAATTGACGAGAGTCAGAAACAGGACATCATCGACAGCGCCGTCGCCATGTTTCTTGCCCGCTACGGAGCCTCTCGATGACCCGCATCGCCGCCTTGCTTGTCCTGTCTCTGATCACTCTCAGCGCCTGTCAGGAGGATACTCCGGCCATGCCCGAAGGCACCGCGCATCAAACCTGTGCCGCCGCTCTCGTCACCCCGCTGATCGGCGAACCGCAATCCGCGCTCGACGGGCTCACAATTCCTCAGCCTTTCCGCATCATCCTGCCTGGCATGGCCGTGACCATGGATCATCGCCCGGAACGCACCAATATCGAAATTGATGACGCCGGTCACATCAGCCGCGTCTGGTGTGGCTAAGCGTCGCCGGGTGCCAACAAAGGAAAAGCCGAGACAGATCACCTGCCTCGGCCCTGAAAGTTGGTTGAGCAAGATCCCCGGTGCCGCGAACTGGGTGGGGGCTGTTGAACCGCGACACCGGGGTAAAGCGTTCTCGCTCTGTCCCCATTTGTGACGTCAGAAGCGGGCCAAATGAGGGGTCGAGCAAGGAATATTCCGGGCGATTTCATGCCCGAAATGCGGCAATCCACAGGGCGCTCACGAGTTTTCTTGATTTGCAGAGGAAATGCGCCCACTCTCGATACATGAATGTACAAACGCCGACGCCCTTCCCGGGCCCTCAGCCGCCCAGCCCACCGGATAAGGTCGCTTTCGACCGCCATGAGCTTGGGGCCATTCTCGGACTTTACGGACGCATGGTCGCGGCCGGCGAATGGCGCGATTACGGCATGTCCTTTCTCAAAGATGTCGCGGTCTTCTCGGTGTTTCGCCGCACAGCCGAGCACCCGATCTATCGCATCGAAAAACGCCCGAAACTGCGCGGTCGACAGGGCATGTATGCCGTGATCGGCATGGATGGCCAAATCCTCAAACGCGGTGCCAATCTGCGCATGGTGCTCAGGGTGTTCGACCGCAAACTGATCCGCCCGGTGGAGTAATCACACCCGGCGATGCGCCGTCACCTGCCCGTCGCCCTGCGCCTCGATCCGCGCGATGGCCCGGTCGATCGGCTCGTAAGCCACCGCCATATGATGCGCATTCGCGTGGATCAAAACCTCCGCGTCGACACACATCGCGACATGGCCCTTCCAAAACAAAAGATCGCCGCGCTGATAGCCGCCCGTGGCCTCGGACCCGAGGCTCATCTGCATATCGCTGTCCCCCGGACAGAGCACGCCACAGGCCAGAAGCCCCGCCTGCACCAGACCGGAACAGTCGATGCCAAAGGCGGAATTGCCGCCCCAGAGATAGGGCGTTCCGAAAAATATCTGCGCAATGGTCACCGGGTCTGAAAAGGGCCGACCAATCGGGCGGACATGGGCTTTCGGCACGAACAACCCACCTTCGATCTCCATGAATTTGCGCCGCTCGTCGACCACCTTGACGCGTGAGCCGAAAGACAGGTTGGTCACCGCCTCGGTCTTAAAATCGTCACGCGGATAAAGATGAGTCGCGCGCGCGGAAATCGTATGGCTCCCGCTCAGCTCCGGCCCGAGATCGGCCTCGTCGACATAGCCGACATAGCCATCGCGCGCGGCAATGCCAAAGGCCCAGCCATCGTGCAGTTCCAGAACATCGAATCCCTCGCCCCAGAGAAGCTGCCGATCTCGCGCCCCGCCTGGAGACGCACGCAGATCGGCAACGGGCAAGGAAATGGTGTAACGCGTCGGAGTGACCTCGGCCTGCCCACCCAAGGCATGACCAGACAGGGCGACACGCGCATTGGCGGGGGTCAGGCGGCGATCGCTCACAGTTTCAAAAGCTCCGGAAGCGCGGCAAGAATCGCCCGCGCACCCTGCCCCACCCCGCCTTTCGGGCGCGCCGGAAGCGGTGCCGGGCACCAACCGTAAATGTCGAAATGCATATAGCGCGGGGTCTCGGTCACGAACCGACGCAGGAAAAGCGCGCCAGTGATCGCCCCTGCCATCCCCCCCGAGGGCGCATTGTCGAGATCGGCAATGCCCGGTTCGATCATCGTCTCGTAAGGCTCCCAATAGGGCAGTTGCCAGACTGGATCGGCAACCTTGGCGGAGGCCCGCGACAGAATCGTCGCATCCCTCGTGTCCGTAGCAAAGAACGGCGGCACATCGGGACCGAGCGCCACACGTGCCGCCCCCGTGAGCGTCGCCATGGAGATCACCAGATCGGGCGGCGTTTCATCGGCCAGTGCCAGAGCATCGGCCAGAACCAGACGCCCCTCCGCATCGGTGTTGTTGATCTCGACCGTCAACCCCTTGCGCGAGGTCAGGATGTCCTGCGGCCGGAAGGCGGAACCGTCCACGGCATTTTCCACTGCCGGGATCAACACCCGCAATTGCAGCGGCAGGTCGAGCGCCATGATCATCTTTGCAAGGCCAAGCACCGTGGCCGCACCACCCATGTCTTTTTTCATCAACCCCATGGAGGAACCCGGCTTGAGGTTCAGCCCACCGGTGTCGAAACACACACCCTTGCCTACAAGCGTCAGCGTCGGACCACTCTGTCCCCAGCGCATGTCGATCAGGCGCGGCTCGCGCGGAGAGGCGCGCCCAACGGCGTGAATCATCGGCATGTTGTCGTCCAAAAGCGCCGTGCCTGTGGTCACGGCAATCTCCGCGCCATGCTCTTCGGCCAGCGCTCGCGCGGCGAATTCGAGCTCCGCCGGCCCCATGTCATTGGCGGGCGTGTTGATCAGATCGCGGGTTAACGCCTCACCCAGAGCGATGGCTTCAAGCCGCGCGGCATCGACGCCTTCGGGCGCGATCAGATCAGCTTCAGGCGCATTTTTTTGTGCATAGACGTCAAAGACATATCCGGAAAACAGCCAGCCGAGGAGCTGTTCATCGAGCGTATCACCCGTGAGCTCCGTCTCCAGGCGATACGTCCCCTTCGGCAGTTTCGGACGCACCGCTCCGAGACTGAATCTCTGACGCGCACGCTCTTTCGCACTGCCCAAACCGGCCAAAGCCCCTGCAATACCATACGCTCCCGGCAGGAGGCACACGGCTCCGGCGCTCGCACTGAACCCCTGCGCCCTTGCCCAAACGACCTGAGCAGGCTCAAGGCTCGCAAGCCTCGCCTCAAGATCTTCAGGCGTGGTCAGATAAAGCGGAAGGGAAGATGCGCCGGGTTTGGCAAAGGAAAGTGGCATCGGATAGGCCTTTCATGACGGTCACGCCAAACTTAGCTCATCCGATGCCACCTGCAAGCCGAAGCGTCCGGGGACGTCTTTGAGTGCGGCAAGGGACATACGCACCCGTCTCGCCCCTGACCCGCTTCAAAGAGAGGCCCCCTGCAAATCCCAGACCGCCAGAAGGGAATTCTCACCGATCCGCATCAGACGCTCGACACAGGCGGCCAGCGCCGTACTGTCCTCGGTCAAGGCCAGTGCACTCACATCCCCCGCGACCCGGGCGAAAGTGACCATGCCGATCTGTTCCGAAATCGCGATCATCGAACGCGCCGCCCGCTGCATCTCCGCGAACTGGCCCTTGCGATAGCTGCTGTCGACCTTGGCCAGTCGCACCGCCAGCTCCTCCATCGCGCGCGACACCACCCCGTCCGCGCCGGAGGTTCCCAACTGATTGTACAATTGATCCAAACGATCACGATCCACTTCGACCGTCCCATCCGGCCGCAACTTTGACACCACCATGTCTCTACCCCACAAATCTCATGCGCCCCCACGCGCTATGCAGAAACTTTGCAACAAGACCCTCAAGAAAAGGTTTAATGCAAAGCAGTTTCTCACTCGAATTCCCCGAAAACTCTCATTACATTCGCTGCAATTTGGCAGCAGACGTCTGAAAAGGAACGTTTCACCCGATGAAATACGCACGCCCCCTCCCGAACTACATGGTCCAACGCTATCACGGCTGGAAGGCCACGACCTTCAACGAGAACCGCACCTGGTACAAGAAGCTCGCGGAAGAGGGTCAGCGCCCCCGCGCCTTCATCATCGCGTGTTGCGATTCCCGTGTGCATGTGACCTCAATCTTCGGGGCGGATCAGGGCGAATTCTTCATTCACCGCAACATCGCGAACCTCGTGCCGCCCTTCACCGACGACGGCGACCACCACGGCACTTCGGCGGCGGTGGAATATGCCGTCACCGCGCTGAAAGTGGCCCATATCGTGATCCTCGGGCACTCCAACTGCGGCGGCGTTCAGGGCTGCTATGACATGTGCTCAGGCCATGCACCGGAGCTTGAAGAAAAGTCCTCATTCGTCGGGCGCTGGATGGACATCCTCCGCCCAGGCTACGAGCGCGTTCTCGATGTGCCGGAAGAGCAACGCAAAGATGCTCTGGAAAAGGAATCCATCCTGATCTCGCTCGAGAACCTGATGAGCTTCCCCTTTGTCCGCGAGGCCGTCGAGAAAGGCAATCTCACCCTTCACGGGCTCTGGACGGACATCGGCGACGGCGACCTTCTCCAGTACGATCCCGAGAGCAAGACCTTCGTTCAGGTCTGATCCCTGCCCTGACCCCATCAGGTCAGGCAACCAGCCGCAGGACGTTTTCTACGGCGTGCTCTTCGGTCAAGACGAAGGGCGCGTTGGCGGCCTCTTCCGGGCGCGGTGCCTCGATCAGCGCACCGGATTGCACCGAGACGGAACGCACGAACATCGGTTTGCTCATCTGCGTCACCACATGGCGGCTCGTCGAGCGCTCGGTCGAGACGATCTCGCCGAACTCTTCCGGGAAAAACATCACGGCGCCGCTCTGATACAGGTTCAGCGCAATGATGCGGCCTTGGCGGGCTTTGGCGAAATAGTCGGTCATGGATCTGTCCTTTCTGAATGTCTGACGATCAGGCGGCCAGCGCGAGGCGGGCACCGAGGTCCGGGCGATAGTCCGGATCGTTGCGATATCCCCCGAGGATGATCACGTTCGACCGCCGCGCCTCCCGTGTCAGGTTGTGATTGGCGGGACGCCCGGCAGCCTCAAGGACATGCACGTCCCAGTTGAAAAGGATCGCACCTTTGGCCTCGACGGACTGGCCTGCGGTCTTCATCAGCTTGATCATGTTTCCATCCTTTCGTCGCGCATCGTTCCTAACCCCCGGAACCCTTGAGATCATGGGAACACGGACGATCGATTGGCGGAAATGGAGCATGGAAACAATTTGAGACATTTGCGATTTTCCCCGCAGATGCACAAACAATATGTCTTAAGATTCAAAGAGATAACGCCCCGTTAAAAGTCGGATTTCAAAAGTTAAAATTCTCTTCATCGCTTAAATATTGGTTAACTTGTCTTGAGACCCGTGACGGTGATCTGACCCTCCTGCGGCAGCTTTGTGACAGGCTTAACATGGCCTTAAAATTTCCGAATCACGGAGGCCCGGATGCGATCCGGACTCCCGTATAAATTATACGTCACACCTGACGAATGGCCGCGCTCATTGCAGCATCTTGCCCTCCGGCCAGCGCAGATTTTCGCTCAGGCTGATTTTCTGGCTGTCGCCCGCCTCAAGGTCGAAATGCCATGCGAGCACCCCGCGTTTGTCGTCCACACCCTCGACATCCGGCGAGGGGGAGGCGGACCAGTCCACTTTCAACTCGTCCTGTTCAGACACGGAGACGCGATCCAGAACCTCGATCGGCCAACTGCGCGCGGTCAGGTTCGCGATCTCGATCCGCCATTCCGTTTCCGTCTCGTTGGATTTGGAAATCATGCCGCGGTCGCCTTCATTGCGGGTCAAGAGCACACGCTTCACGGAAATGCCATCCACCGGCCCAAAGGCCAGCTCCGCCTCGCCGCCATCGACCAGGGTATCAAGCATCGCCTCACCTAGGTTCACACCGTCGCGGATCAACTGCACCGGACCGGGCACCAGCATCTCTCCCGTCTCATTTGTGAAGCTCGTCATCAGATAGCCCACCTCCTCATGCAACGGCACGGCGCGCACGAAAATCTCCGGCGACAGATCGACGGTGGCCAGAGCGAATTCCACCGCATCCTCGCCCGAATAGAGCGTCGCAGGCGTCGGGTAGCTATAGGTCTGACTGAGGCCGGAAAGGTTGGTGTTCATCTTCTGCACCATCATTGGTGCTTCCATAACAGGTTCGGCATAGCCCCCCTCCATCGCATCGCTGGCCATGGTGCGCATCAGCGGCTCGACGGGACGCGGTTCATAGACACGGCGGATCAGAGAATAGACGTCCTGCGGAAAACTACGGCGGGTCGGATCGTCCGTGGCAAAGGTGAGCGCAACATCGGTCCAAAGCTCGCCGGTGTCCTGCATGGCGACGACCGAACGCGTAAACAACAGGGAGTTGTCGTCCGTGTTCAGCCGCGCGGTATACCGAGGCTGCCAGGCGGCCTCATTGGACATGTAGGTAAAGCCGATCTCGACATCGCCGGCCTGCTCCATGGTCACCGGCAAGGTGATGGAGATACGGTTCTCGTCGGAGGGCACCAAAAGCTCAAGCGCCTTTGTTGCCTCCGCCAGTTCTGCCTCAAGGTCTTCCATGGCCGCTTCTGCAGCCTTGGCCCGACGCTCCGCGTCCTGCTGCGCAAGCCGCGCGGCAAGGGATTCTTCGCGGATCATCCGCGCTGTGGCCGCGCTTTGCTCCGCATCGCTTCCGTCAGACAGCCGTGCGAGATAGGCGAGCGTGTCCTTGGCAGCCTCTGCCTCGAACCCGATTTGCGCAATCTGTGCGCGCCGGTCATCGATCTCGCCTTCCAGCGTCTCGACACGCGCCAAGGCGGCTTTCTCCGCCTCTGAACGAATGAGCAGCGCTTTGGAGATGTCTTCGATGCCGTAAGCCACTGGGCCAAGTTCGCCCCCCTCGACACGGATCTGCATGTTCCGCGCAATCTCCTCGTAGGAATAACGCGTCGGAATGTCGACGAAGACGATCTCATGCGCGCCTTCGGGCAGAGAGACGGTCGCATTGCGGGTGATCATCGCGCCTTGCGGGTAGAGCGTCGCCTCGGTGACCAAGCTACGCGCCTCGAAGCGCTCTGCGAAGGCGGGCAACGCGATCAATGCGCTTCCGGCAAGACAGGACAGGGTCAGAATGGCACGCGGGCTAAATTTCGGGAACATGATTTCCTCCTAAATGGTCGGAGGAAAGGTCCAATGCGCTTCAGCTTTGCGCAAGGGGAATTCCCCCTTCGTCAAAGCCACAGCCCGCGCATGGCGAAAGCTCGCCGATCCCCCGACACGCAGTCAGGCGACGATCTTGGTTTCGCGGCGGCAGCCGTCCTGAAACTTCTCGTGGAATGTCTTGCACAGATCTTCACGGGTGAGCTGCGGATGAGGCTTGGCCAATTCCTCCGCCCAGTCACCCAGACGGTCGACTGAACGGTCCGATGCCCCCGTGTCGTTCCTTTTGATCTCATGTTGACGCATCGCGCCAAGATCGATTTTCACTCGAAACATCACCCTACCCCTTCGTTGCATGGCTCTGTCGTCAGGCCGAAAATAAGCATAACAGCGCCACAGATGCGCCGCGTGTATGAATAAAGTTTAAAGTTAACTGCGCGTCCACTCTGGCTTGTCCGAAATTTCGCTCAGATTTCAGAGTGTTGATTGTTTAAAAACTGCTGCTTTTCGCAGTAATGCCTGCCCGGAAGACAAGCCCATCACCACAGACTTTCTCAGAAAAGCCGTGATCATGCCTCTGAGGTGGCGAATCGGCGCCACGAAACCCAACATAAAAGGGCGCTCGCAAGCGCCCTTTTATTAAGAATTTAGTTACCGTCTTTCGACCATACCGGACAACTCAGCCCTTCTTGAGCACCCGACGACCGAGCAGTTCAGCGATCTGAACCGCATTCAGAGCCGCGCCCTTGCGCAGGTTGTCGGAGACGCACCACAGGTTCAGACCATTCTCGACGGTGACGTCCTGACGAATGCGGGAAATGAAGGTCGCGAAGTCGCCGACACATTCGACCGGGGTCACATAGCCGCCGTTTTCGCGCTTATCGACCACAAGAATGCCCGGCGCGGTGCGCAGGATTTCGCGGGCTTCGTCCTCGTCAAGGAACTCTTCGAACTCGATGTTGATCGACTCGGAGTGCCCGACGAACACCGGCACACGCACGCAGGTCGCGGTGACCTTGATCGCCGGATCGACGATCTTCTTGGTCTCGGCGACCATCTTCCATTCTTCTTTCGTGTCGCCCGAGTCCATGAAGACATCGATATGCGGGATCACGTTGAAGGCGATCTGTTTGGTGAATTTCGAGGGAGCAACTTCCTGACCCGGGACATACATGCCCTTGGTCTGGTCCCAAAGCTCGTCGATGCCTTCCTTGCCCGCGCCAGACACGGATTGGTAGGTCGACACCACAACGCGTTTGATTTTCGCACGGTCATGCAGCGGCTTCAGAGCCACAACCATCTGCGCGGTGGAACAGTTCGGGTTCGCGATGATGTTCTTGTTTTTGTACATCTCGATCGCATCCGGGTTCACTTCCGGCACGATCAGCGGAATTTCCGGATCGTAGCGATAGAGGGACGAGTTGTCGATCACGACACAGCCCGCCGCCGCCGCTTTCGGCGCGTAGGTTTTGGTCGCGTCGGAGCCGACCGCAAACAGGGCGATGTCCCAGCCGGAGAAATCGAACGTGTCGAGATCCTTGGTGGTCAGGGTCTTGTCGCCAAAGCTCACTTCTGTACCGAGAGATTTGCGTGACGCCAGCGCCACGATCTCATCGACAGGAAACTCGCGCTCGGCGAGGATGTTCAGCATTTCGCGACCCACATTGCCCGTGGCGCCCGCGACGACGACTTTATAACCCATTTGGCACTCCTCATTCGTCCAGGGTGACTGGCGCGGAGCCTTACTCGAAAGGGGCAGGAGAAGAAAGGGGGTTTAGCACCGCGCAGCCACTCTGGCGGCTTCAATTCGCGCTTGTGCGGCCTTTTGGTCGATCATCGCCCCCGCAATCGGGTCGTCCGATACATGCGGGAAATGGACCTGATCAAGATAACTCATGAAAGCGGCTCTGAGTTCGGGATCGAAGGAAAGCGATTCCGCCTGATACAAGGCCCCGCTCAGGGCTTCGGGACTGTCCGCCACCGTGACCAATCCCGGCATCGCGAAAAACGCCTCGCCCAGAACGATCACCGGTTTGTCATAGAAAAACGCCTGAAGCCCCACGGAAGAATTGATGGTGATCACACCACGGCTCGCGCGGACCTGTTCGAACGTGTCGCTCTGGTTGTCGACCACGATCCGCCCTTTCGCCGCCTCGACCGCGCTGGTCAAGGGCCATGCCAAAGAGGTCTTGGCGGAGGGGTGCTCCTTGACCCGGATGTGCCAGCCGTCCGGCAGGTCAGCCGCCGCTTTTGCCAGCGCAGCCAGCATGTTCGGCACAGAGCCGACCCAGCCGGAGAACAGGGTGATCTGGCTGTCGTTCGGCACTTGCAGCGGCACAAACAGAAAGTTCTGCCCCGCGAGATCGGCCCCCGACGCCTGACCGACATCTGCACGCTTTGACGCCCGCGCCGTCAGATTGGCGCCGAGGTGCCGCCAGTCCTCATTCTGCCGGTCCGGACGCCCTGCGGCCCATGCGGTATAAAACCGTGCATCGCGCGGCAGGGAGCCGAGCGCGTTGACCCCGGTATGATCGAGCTGCATCCGCCCAGGAAAAGGCGCAAGCTCGGCATAGAGCGTCGGCACGCCTGCGTCCTTTGCCCCCTCCATGAACACCCTGCGCGATCCGGTTATCCCGTTCCAACAAAGCGCAACCGTATCCCGATGCCGCGAGAAATAGCGGCGCGATCCATTGTATTGCAACCGGATCAAAAGACGTTTGAGCGCACGGCCCAGAGGGCCTTTCGGCTGCCGCTTCGCCACAGAAAGGGCAGCCTCTACCCGTGTTCGGGTCTCCGGGAAATCGCGCAGGGACATCGGGATCGTTCGGAGCACATGCCTCCCGCCATCGGCCTCAGCCACGGAGGACATGAAGCTGTCCTTCTTCTTCGAATAGCCTTTGAGATAGGTGATCATCGTGCCCCGCCTTTCTCTGTCCTTCTCTCTTACCTATGCGAGCCGGGGTAAGGCGACAAGGTCATGCTGACCATGCCCGCCGCGCGACATCGGAAGAGACAAAGGCATAGACCGTCGCACATTTCAGCCCGTAAAAGGCAAAGGGCTTTACGCTGGGCGGCAAAGCCCCATCGTTACAGCCGGGACTCGGTTCCGGTTCGAACCTGCGGGGACACGTCGTTTTCATGGGTGCAACGCATCAAAATCTGACGAAGCTTGCCGGAATTCGACACCTCGATCGCCGCCTGAATTTCCCGCAACAGACCGGCGACCTCGATCTGGCTGAGACAATGTTCTTCCGCCCGCAGGATTTTCGAATTCGGTGTTTTGCGCAGATTGTCCAAATCAACGAAAAGTTCCTCATATAGCTTTTCGCCCGGGCGCAGGCCGATGATCTTGATCTCAATGTCGCCCTCTCCGGTCAGCGGGTCTTTGACACGACGCCCCGAAAGCTGAATCAACTTACGCGCCAGATCCATGATCTTCTGCGGCTGCCCCATGTCGAGCACGAACACGTCGCCGCCTTTGGCATAGGCTCCGGCCAGAAGGACAAGCCGCGACGCCTCGGCAATCGTCATGAAATAACGACGTATCTCGGGATCCGTGACCGTCACGGGACCGCCACTTTCGATCTGGGCCTGAAACAGCGGCAAGACCGACCCGGACGAACCCAGTACATTGCCGAACCGGACCATCGAGAATTTGGTGTGTGGCGCGCGGGTCTGAATGTCCTGAATGATCAGTTCGGAAATCCGTTTCGTTGCGCCCATGATGCTGGTCGGGCGCACGGCCTTGTCGGTCGACACGAGAATGAAGCGCTCGACCCCCTCCTGCACCGCCGTATCGGCGAGGATTTTCGTCCCCATGACATTGTTGCGCGCGCCTTCGACTTCGTTGTTTTCGACCAGAGGAACGTGTTTGTAGGCGGCCGCGTGCAGAACGATTTCCACGCCGTTCTGGCGCATCACATGGCGCAAGCGACCGGCATCCGTGACCGAACCGAGATACGGCAAAACCTCGATGTTGCGGGCCTTTGCCCGAGACTGCAATTCGAGATCGAGCGCATAAAGATTGTATTCGTTCTGTTCGAACAAGACGATCTTTTGGGGCTGGCAATTGAGAAGCTGGCGACAAAGCTCCGACCCGATGGAGCCTCCGGCACCCGTCACCATGATCACCCGCCCGGCATAGCTCTTGACCATTTCCGGCGTGTCCAGATCGACCTTGCCGCGACCGAGCACCTCGTCGGGGTCCACCGTCCGCAACCGCGTATTGCCGCGCTCGACCAGCATGTCGATGAAAGACGGCAGGATCTTGACCGGAATGTCGACGCGTTCACACAGATCCACGATCGCGTCACGACGCTTGCGAGCACTGTCCGGCAACGCAATCATCACCTCGGAAATCGCATTTCGATAGACATCCGAAACCAGATTTCCGGAGGGCAGGACCGGTATCCCCCCGATGTCCATGCCTTGCATCGCGGGATTGTCGTCGAAAAAAGCCACCACACGCCGATCGGGCGACTGCCCCATGGCCGAGGCCAGTTGCACACCCGCCGCGCCAGCCCCAAAAATCGCCACGTTTTTACGCCTGTGCAAATACTCCCGCAGACCGCTGAGGATCGAAACCGCAATGGCGCGCGAAGTCGCAAGCCCCGTGAAAGCAAAGACCCCGAAGGTCAATACGGCGGGTCCGAAACGAGGCAGCTCGAGCGCAACACTCGTCGCCCAGATCACCAGGGCGATACCGGCACTAAACCTGGCGATGGTCATCAGGTCCCGTGCATTCAGCATGACCAGCTTGATCCGATCCAGTCGGAACATCACATTCAGCAACAGCCCGCCGATCATCAACGCTCCGCAGAGCCACAGCAAGGTCGTGCTGTCGCGGACGGTCGCCATTCCGGGCAAAAGAAGCAGGCTCATGAGAAGGGAAAGCGTCAGAACCAGAAAGTCGGACATTAGAAGCACCGCGCGGATCACATTGCGCGGAAGGGACGTCAACCCAACGATAAGTACTTTTCTGTACACGACAAACTCGCCTTAAAACTGCGTCTCCGCCTCATTTTTCTCAAGTTAGTCAGAGCGGAGTTAACAAGCCCATAACATCACCGAAAACATGTGATCGAAGTCAGGACATCGGCGTCGGTCTGCCAAGCCGGTCGCTATTTCAGAATGCCAAGCACAGTCTTAAAAAGGATTTTAATGTCAAAACAGAGGTTTGCATTTTCCCGATAGAGCAAATCCAACCGCGCCTTTCGGGGCACACAGCGACGGGAATAAACCGAATCCGTCGCCTCTGGCGTATCGCAATCGGCCAAAAGACGCGCCTCGTGGGCATGAAACGTCAGGGTTGCAAGGCCTGTCACCCCAGGCCGGTTCTGCAACACGGCACGGTAAACCTCCGGGTGGCGCTCGACATAGAGCCGCAAAGGCGGGCGCGGCCCGACAAAGGACATATCACCCCTGAAAACATTCCACAGCTGCGGCAGCTCATCGAGACGGCTGCGGCGCAGAAACCGGCCTGTACGCGTGATCCGATCTTGCTTGTCACCACCGGACACACCGCTGTCGGTCGCCGAACGGGTCATGGTCCGAAACTTGATCAGGTGAAATCCCTGCTCCGGTGTTTTCATCCGCTCGGACAGGAAAAACACCGGTCGCCCGTCCCGGAGCAGGATCAGCCCCGCCAGCACACAGATCACAGGCAGCAACAATAGCCCGAGACACATCGCCAGAAAAAGGTCGAACATGCGTTTTCCAAAGCTCATGCCGTGGCCCTCACAGCAGCCCATTCGGCAACGATCTCTTGCGCCGTGCCGTCCAGATCAATCTCCGGACACAGCCTTGCCAGCCGCGTCACATCCAGCGTGATGCGCTGATGACCGGTATCGCTCCGCGGCTGCGCAGTCCAGGGCACGCCCGCCGCATCGAGCAGATCGGACATCTGCACGGGCTTCCCACCAGCCAGATTAAGCACCGGCGGGAGCCTTGCCTCTGTCGCAATCAGGGATCGCAAGACCGAGAGCAAAGTGAGCGGACCAATATAGGACCGTTCCGGCCCCCGCCCGTCCGGGAAAATATCGAGTGTCAAAGGGCCCGAGGAACGGCGCATCGCATTGCCCAAAAGCATATCCGCGCCGGCGACATTGCCGATCCGCAACGCACAAATCTCGATCCCTTCCGTGGCCGCGCGCCGGGAGCAGAGGTCTTCCATCGCGGCCTTGGCGCGACCATAGGCATTGATCGGCGCGGGCGAGACGTCTTCGCAAAACGGCTCTCCCCGCCCCGCGCCATAAACGGCAGAAGACGAGGCAACCAGAAGGCGCCTGATCCCCGCTCGGAGCGCCGCAGTGATCGCATGATCGACACTCGTGACATGGGCTTGCATCGCCTCGGGATCATCTTTTGCACCGATTGCACCAGAAAAGATCAAAATATGATCGAAACCATGGTGAATCTGCGCAGCCCCCAAAGCCGTGGGGTCACGAAAATCGGGCCAGAGAAAAGCGCCCTCGTCGCACCTCTCTAAAACCCGATATTGCCAAAGAAATCGCTGGGCGTCTTCCGGGAGTTGCCGTTCCGCCGCACGCAGATAGCCCCCGATCCGGCCGGAAGCCCCGAGATAAGCGGCTGAGTGGTCAGGCATGGCTGCTCCCGTGGAAAGCGTCCGCATCATGCTAGACGCTTCCACCCCATCAGACCAGTGCCCTCGGCTCAGCCGGCGAATCTAATCGGCAAGCTCATAGGGTAGCTGGCGTCGGTCAGCTCCGCTGGCGCTGCGGGGAAACGGCCAACCCGCTTCACCGCCTCAACCGCCGCCGCATCGAGGACCGGATTTCCCGAACTTTTCGCCACACCGACACTCAGCAAAGCGCCCTCGCGGCTGACCCGAAAGCTCACGGTCACAATCCCGTCCCCGACCCCGCGCGGTGCCCGCTTGCGGCGTTCGATGCGCGAACGGATGGTTGCGCCCCAGCTCGATAGAGCCGACTGGCGCTTCGCCGCACTCAGCCCCGCGCCTTGCGACGCGCGCGCCTCGCCCGCCTGTTGCCCGCCACCAGCACCTGCGGCACGGGTCTCCTGACTGGACCGATCAGTGCCTTGCACGGCTTGTTGCGCCTGCTGCGATTGTTGCGCTTTCGGAGCAGGTTTCGCTTCCGGCTTCGGTGCGGGTTTGGGCGGTTCCGGGGCTTCCGGCGGTTCCGGCGCGTCGAACACCTCCGCTTGTTCCACCGGCTGCATCGGCACGGGCAAAGCCATGTCACTCGGAGCCAGTTCCAGCTCGGGAATTTCCTCCAAAGGTTCCATGACGGGCTTGGGCGGCTCCGGGACCTTGGGCAGATCGGGTGCCACTTCCGGCACCTCTTCCCAACGCTCAACCATGGCTGCCAGCGCCACATTCGACGCCTGAAGCGACAACAAATCCTCGCCGCCTTCACCAGAGGCAGCCGTGCCTGCGGAATGATCCATCAGCGCCACTGCGGCCACCGCAAGATGCGCACCGAGCGCGAGCGACACAAAGAGGGTGCCCGTCAGAACGCGATTCATGCTCCACCTCCTGCCCGGGTCACAAGTTCCACCTTGGGAAACCCGAGTGCCGCCAATTTCGGCAGCAACGCGGCCAGTGTCGCGGCCGAGACCTCGCGATCCGCACTCATGGCAATCGACGGCCCGCTCGCACCTTCACAGCCCCCATCGGCGCAAAGCGCGATGCGCTCCAGTTCCAAAGCCCGCAACACCGCCTCTTCGCCCTGCACATCGCGAAAAGCGAGCGTGCCGTCCTTGGCCAGATAAAGCGGCAGGGGGGCGGTAATTTCAGCCTCCGTTCCGGCTTCGGGCAATTCGAGTTCAAGCGGGTCGGGTGGCGCGATCTCAGCCGTCATCAGAAAAAAGATCAGCAGCAGGAAGACGACGTTGATCATCGGAACGACGCTCTCGGAGGGCTGAGGACGGGGGGCATCAGAAAAATTCATCGTTTACTCCACCAGAACCAGATTGGTAAACCCGGACTCGCCCAGCCATTCCATCACCCCCACCAGACGTTGCAGCGCCACATCCTCATCGTCAGGCCGAAGCACCACAATGTCATCGGGGCTTTGCACCAGCCCTTTCAACTGTTCGATCAGTGCCTCTTCGCCCTGCACAGTACCGTTGAGTTTCAGCTCTTCCGCCCCGACACGCACCAGACGCGGCGGACCGGAATAGCCCTGCGAGGCGCCACCACCGAGCGTCAGCGACAGTTGCGCCGGAGAGCCGAAGCGCGAGGCAAGCATGAAAAACACCAAAAGCAGGAACACCACGTCGATCATCGGGGTGAGCGACATCCGGTGTTTGCGCCGGGGTTCGCTGAACTCCATGGTTCACTCCGCCGCTTGTGCCATCGGGACGGGTTGCTGCGTCACATCACGGGGACGCAGATAGATGCGTGTCGCCATGTCTTCGAACTCGTGGCGCAGGCGGTCGGCAACCGCTTCGAACCCGGTAAACGCGATGGAGGCCGGGATCGCCACGGCCATACCGGCGGCGGTGGTCAGAAGCGCCTCCCAGATGCCGCCCGCCAGCAGCGCCGGATCGGCCTTGGCACCCGCTTCCTGAAGCGTCTGAAACGCGGTGATCATGCCAAGCACGGTCCCCAAGAGACCCAGCAGCGGGGCAATCGTTGCGATCAATTCGAGCGGGCGCAGACCGGAGCGCGCCCGAGCGAGAAAGCCCTTGGCAACCCGTGTGGTCTCGGCCTCAGCGCCGGTCTCGTCATACGCGGGATTGCCATGGGCCGCAAAAGCCGCACGAATGAACCGCGAGCGCAGCCCCTTGCGGCCAGCCAAACGCGCCTTGGCACCTTCGGTGTCGCCATTCGCCCAGAGCGCGAGCGCTTCTTCTCCTGCGGACGTGTTGCGCCAGGCACCAAGATAGGCCAGATCCCAGAGTTTCCAGAAGATCAGAGCCAGCGTGATCACCGAAAGCGCCGCGATCGCCCAGATCGAGGGACCGCCCTTGGCGAGAAAGTCGAGCAGAGAGGCAAAGAGAGCCGAGTCATTCATGTCAGTCACCATACTATGCGTGTAGCTGGCTGATCCATTCAGCTGGCGTTTGCCCCCGGATAGATTATCCTAGTTTTTTAGTCAAGATATGTACGTCACTCTCGGCTCAGTGCCACCACGGGATCGAGCCGTGCCGCATTACGAGCCGGCAAAAAGCCGAAAGTGATCCCGATCAGCGTCGAGGACAGGAAGGCCACGGCAATCGCGGTGGTCGAGAAACTCAACCGCACGCTGGAGGCGAATTCCTCAATCAGATAGCCACCGGTCAGCGCGCCGAGAATGCCAAGTACACCGCCGACCAGACAGACCATGACCGCTTCGATCAGGAACTGGCTGACGATATCCGAACGCCTTGCGCCGATAGCAATGCGCACACCGATTTCCTTGGTCCGCTCGGTCACGGAGACCAGCATGATGTTCATCACGCCGATACCGCCCACAACCAACGAAATCACCGCGATCATTGCCACGAGATAAGTCAGCGTCTGGGTCGTGGAGGTGATGGTTTCGCGAATCGTATCGGAGTTCGACAGAAAGAAATCCTCTGTCCCGTGACGGGTTTTCAACAGTGCGGTGATCTCTGCCTCGGCCTGATCCATGTCGTAATCGTCCGCCACACGCACCCCGATGCTGTCGAGATAGTCCTGCCCGGAAATCCGCGCCATGGACGTGGTGTAAGGCACCCAGACGTTCAAAGAGGACGGCCCAAAGGTTGCCCCCGAAGACCGCACGACACCGATCACACGCACCGGCACACTGCCGAGGAAAATCACTTGGCCCAAAGGATCGGTGCCGTCGTCAAAAAACGTATCCTGCGTGTCTTCGTCGATCACCGCCGCCTGCGCGTAACTGTCGACGTCATCCGTACTGAACACCGATCCTGTCACGGTTTCATAGGCATGGACCTGAAAGTAATCCCCCGACACGCCATTGATCGTCGCCGATGCCTCCGTGCTGCGATAGCGCACGGTTGCCGAAGAAGAGACGGCGGGCGAGACACTGTCTGCCAGATCCATCAGCGCCAGCGCATCGGCATCCGAAGGCACAAGCGTTTCGATCCTTCCGGCCCCGCGGGCCCCGAAGCCCGAGCCTGCCCGCACGGTGATCGTGTTCGTCCCGAGAGAAGAGATGTTCTCCAAGACTTTCTCCTGCGACCCGTTGCCAAGCGCCACCACCAGCACCACGGAGGCGATGCCGATGATGATCCCGAGCATGGTCAGGAAAGACCGCGTGCGATGCGCCAGCATGGCTTTGAGCGAAATGTTGAAGGCCTCAGTCAGACGGCGGAAAGACGCGCCCAGCCCGGAAACCTGTTTCATCGGGCGTTCGATGGTGGCTTGTGACGGCTCGCCAACGTCCTTGCGCGTGTCGGAAATGATCCGCCCGTCACTGATTTCGACGATCCGGTGCGCATGTTCGGCCACTTTCGGGTCGTGGGTCACCATGACAATGGTATGCCCCTTCGCGTTCAATTCCCGGAGCAGGGCAATGAGATCCTCGCCGCTTTTGCTGTCGAGCGCACCGGTGGGTTCGTCGGCCAGGATCACCTCCCCGCCGTTCATCAAGGCACGCGCCACGGAGACCCTTTGTTGCTGCCCCCCCGACAGTTCGGAGGGCCGGTGATCGAGCCGGGTATCGAGGCCAAGCTGGGTCAGCAGATGTTTTGCATGGTCTCGCCGCGCCGCTCGGCTCGCCCCCGCGTAAATCGCAGGCACTTCGACATTCCCCACCGCGTCGAGATCGGGAAGCAATTGATAGCGTTGAAAAATAAAGCCGAAATGCTCGCGCCTGAGCTGTGCCAGCTCATCCGGCTCGAGATCGCTCACATCCTTGCCATCAAAGACATAGGTCCCGGAACTGGCCCGATCGAGACACCCGAGAATGTTCATCAGCGTCGATTTGCCGGAGCCCGAGGCGCCGATAATCGCCACCATTTCACCGGGATATATGTCGATATCGACATCGCGCAGCACGGTGATGGTTTCGTCCCCGGCCTGAAACGAGCGGCTGATGCCACGCGCGGAAATAAGCGGTTCACTCATGATGACCTCCCCCTCAGAACATTCCCGGAGGGCCCATGCGATTGCTGCTCGACGCACTCGGCGCACTCACAGCACCACCGGTCACGATCAGATCGCCTTCGTTCAGACCAGAGGTGATCTCCGCCGTTACCTTGTTGTTCAACCCGACCTCGATGGGCTGCGGATGGCTGGTCCCGGTGGCTGCGTCATAAATCTCGACCATATATTTGCCGTCCGGGCCGCTATTGAGCGCAGAAGACGGAACCGTCAGCACGTCAATCGCTTCATCGAGCACGATGGACACTTCGGTGGTCATGCCGATGCGCAACATGTGATCGGGGTTATCGACCTCAAGCCGACCGTTGTAATAGATCGCCTCGTCGGTATCGATCGTGTCGCTGTCCTCGATCTCCGACGGCGCAGGTTCGACGTCGCGCACCACGGCGTCAAACGCTTTGTCCGGTTCGCCGAGAATGGTGAAGCTGACCTTCTGTCCCGCCGCAACATGCACGACATCGGCCTCCGAAATCTCGGCTTTGACGATCATCTTGTCGAGATTGGCGAGTTTCACGATGGTCGGCGCATCGGTGCTGGCGTTCACCGTCTGGCCTTCGTCCACCACAACCGCCACAACCGTCCCCGCCATCGGCGCGGTGACTTTGGTGCGGTCCAAGGCGATCTGGGCGGTCGAAACCGTCACCTCGGCACTGGATCTCTGCGCATTCAGCGCATCAAGCTCGGCCTGATACACCTCCATATCGGCCTCGGCCGCCTCGACATCTTCCTGCGAGGCATAATTCTGCGCATGCAGGCTCGTGACCCGCGTCAGCGTCAGTTCGGCCTGTTTGATATTGGCTTTCTTGGCGGCAATCTGCGCCTCGATATTGGCGAGATCGGCCTGCGCCTGCAAAAGATCGTTCTGCTGATCCTCACTGTCGATCTGCGCAATCAGATCGCCCGCTGCCACCGTATCGCCCAACGCCACGGCCAGCTCTTCGATCTGACCGGAGGTACGCGCACCGACGCTGACAAGCTGACTCGCCTCGATCACGCCGGAGGCCAGAACGGTTTCCTGCACCGAACCTCGCGTCACCGCCGCCGTCTGCGGCGGGGTGGTTTCGGTATCGCCCTTGTACCAGGTCCAGCCGAAATATCCGGCCACAACCACAAGGGCGACGATCAACAGGCGCAACGGGGTTTTCATGACAAACCTTTCAAGCGAAACGGAAACGGGCCGAAAAGCCCGATGTTAAAACATGATACGCAGATAGGTGCTTTCTCCGTCGCGTCCACGGGGAAATCATCCGAACAATCCAAAAAACACCGCCGGGATACGACATCCCGACGGCGCCATGGCTTGCCTTTTCTCGTCTCACTCCGCTGGCATAAGTTGGGCGAGAGGCTCAAAAGTTTCTTCGTAATGATCGAGTTCGGCCTCGAACCACGCCGTGCCACGGGTCGCGCCACCCAAGGACTGGAACAGCTCGCCTTCCGCCATCGCGGGCAAAAGCGCGTTAAACACGTCCCAACCGGCGGCATCGGGATGGGCATCAAAACCGAGCACCTGCCCCTTGAGCCCGGTGACCATCGGCATCAGCCCGCCGGAATAGACGCTTGGAACATGGATCGCGATCTTGTCGATCGGTTGCAGCACCACGGGCTTGCAGGCCTCAAGCGCCTCACGCACCGCTGCTTTCGCCGCCGTCCGGAAGGCGAAATCCGAGCTGTCCACGGCATGGTGTTTGCCATCCGTGAGCGTCACTTTCACATCCACCACAGGCAGACCGTTCGGCCCCTCGGCCAAGGCATCGCGCACGCCCGCTTCGACGGCGGACATGTAATTGCGCGGCACCGCCCCACCTTTGACGACCTCCTCGAAGACAAAGCCTTCGCCACGGGCCAGCGGCGCGACCTCAATCACCACATCGGCAAATTGCCCGGCCCCGCCGGATTGTTTGCGGTGACGATAATGGGTGCCGCCCGGTTTCGAAATGGTCTCGCAGAGCGCGGGCGGGATCGGTTGGGTTTCGACCGGAACGCCGAACACATCGGTGAGTTTCTCAAGCACACGGCGTTGATGCAGCGCACCCTGCGTGGCCAAAACAGCCTTGCCGCTCTGCGCATCCTGCTCGATGGCCAGCCCCGGATCAATGTCGGCAAGCTTGCCAAGCGCCGCCGAAAGCCGCGCCTCGTCGCGTTCGTTTTGCGGCACCAAAAGCACGCGGTTTTTCGGCTTGTGCGGCACGGCCCAATCGGGCGTATCAATCGCCTCCGACGCGCCATAGATCGGCGCGCGCAGCGCAAGGTGATCGGTTTTGACGGTCAGCCCCATCGCCCCCGGCGCCAGTTCGGAAAGCGCGGTTTTGGTGTCGATGTCGACCAGCGAGCCGATGGTGCCCCCCATCACGACAGAGCCCGGTTTCAACGTTTCGCCCACGGCGCGGATCAGAACGGTCTTGCCAAGATGCTTGATCTGATCGGCAAAAATCCCGACGGCCACAGGCGTTGCACCAAAGCGTTCGGTGAGCGTGGTCACCTCAGGGACTTCGTGACGCAGGCTTTTCATCAGCCGCGTCAGCCCGTTGGCCCCCGTGGCGGAGCCGAGGAAGGCGGGGATCAGATCGTGGTGTTGCAACACTTTCGTCGCCACCTCGTAAAGCTCGTCGGACATCGGTTTCTGATCTTCGATCAACTCTTCGAGCAGTCGATCATCGAAATCGGCGAGATGTTCCAAAAGCTCGGCGCGGGCCTCCGCTTCGCGCGCGCGGGCGGACTCCGGCATTTCGACCAGAGCCGAACGCTCGCCTTCCTTGAAGGCCCAGGCACGTTCGGAAATCAGATCGACCATGCCGGTGATCTCGCCATTTTCACGGATCGGCACTTCGCGCAAGACGATGCCATGGGCGGAATAGGTCTGAAGCGCCGCGGCGATCTCGGCGGTGCGGTCGGTGGCGGCATCCACCTTGTTGATGAAGATCAGCGTCGGAAGCCCCGAGGCCTCCAGAAGCCGCAGGTAAGGCGCGGCGAGCACAGCCGCTTCGGCCTCCGCCGGGACACAGAGCACGGCGGCATCGCTGACCGCGAGCGCCGCACCGGCCTGCGCCAGCCCTTCGGCCCCGCCGGGGCAATCCAAAAGCGCCCAATCCTCATCGAGATAGCGAAACAGGATCACCGCGGTTTCACCGAACAGGCTGATCGAACGGGGCTTGCCCGTATCGAGCCCGGCCAGCGCCGCGGCCAATGCTGATTTGCCGGATTGTGACGGTCCTAGGATGGTGACGGTTTTCATGGCTATGTCTCCCGAGCTGTCTCGCGGGCCCCGAATGGGCCCAAAAGGTTCATGTCGGGGTCACGCTACAGGATCAGGATGCACCCTGACCTTGGCTCAGGTCAAACTTTACCCGTTTTCTGTCATTCCGGGCGCCATTCCGCCCGTACGGCGAAAATCCTGAAGCGCAAAGTCGATCAGCGCCCGCACCTTGCGCGGCAGGGTGCGGCCTTCGAGATAGACAACGCTGACGGGATGATCCGGCTTGGCAATCTTCGGCATCAAGGCAACGAGCCGCCCCGCCTCGAGATCGTCGCCCAAAACGAAGGTCGGGCAAAAGGCGATCCCGTGCCCGGCGACGGCCAGATCGCGGGCGGCACGGGCACTGTTGACCATGAAACGCCCCGGCACCTGCACGAACACCTCTTGCCCTTCGACGCCAAAGGGCCAGCGCGTTGGATTGCGCCGGTTGGTATCGAGAATGCATTGGTGATTCATCAGGTCTTCGGGCTTTTCCGGAATGCCATGGGCTTCGAGATAGGTCGGAGAGGCCACGAGCACCGAGCGCAGCATGCCAAGTTTGCGACGTTTGAGCGAGGACACGTCCGAGGCCCCGATCCGAAAGGCCAGATCAATGCCGCCGGACGCGAGATCGACATAGGCGTCGCTCAGGCGCAGGTCGATGATCAGCTCCGGATGCGGTGCTGCAAAGCGCGCCAAAAGGTCTTTGACATAAACCTCGCCAAAGGTGACGGGGGCGGAGATGCGGATCGTGCCGGAAAAGCCGCGCGTGTCCTCTGTGACCTCGCCCAGCATGGCGTCGAGATCGTCGAGAAGCGCAGGCGCGCGCGACAAAAGCTCTTCGCCCGACGACGTCAACCCGACCCGCCGCGTCGTGCGTTGCAACAGACGCACGCCGAGGCGCTCTTCCAACTCGGCCACGTATTTCGAGGTCAGTCGGTTGGAGATCCCAAGCCGATCCGCCGCCCCGGTGAAAGATCCCGTCTCTGCCGTGGCGACAAAGGCTCGCAATCCATCAATCAGATCCATGGCACCCTCATTAAGAACATATCGGTAATAGTCATTCCACACCTTCGCTATTTTATTCAAGAGACACAAGCGGCATATTGCAGGCAACACATCAGACCGCTTCGACCCGAAACCGTTCGGAAGAGCGATGAAAGGAGACGACCATGAGCATCGTGCAACAGCTTCGTCAGCTGAAAGACAGCCTGAAATCCTCCGACCGCATGCCGGTCGTGTTCCTCGGCCATGGCAGCCCGATGAACGCCATCGAAGACAACGAATATTCCCGCAGCTGGTCTGCGCTCGGCAATGCCCTGCCGCATCCGCAGGCGATCCTCGTGGTCTCCGCGCATTGGATGACCCGCGGGTCGACGCTGGTGGATATTTCGCGCATGCCGAAAACCATCCATGATTTCTATGGCTTCCCGGACGAACTTTTCGCCCAGCAATACCCCGCCCCCGGAGCGCCCGATGTGGCGAAAGAAGTGGTGAGCCTTCTGGCCAGCCACCATGCCGAAGGCGACGACACCTGGGGGCTCGATCACGGCGCGTGGTCGGTGTTGAAATTCCTCTATCCGGGCGCCGATGTGCCGGTGTTCCAGCTGTCGATCGACATGACCAAGGACCTGCCGCATCATCTTGAGATCGGACAGGCGCTCAAGGAGCTGCGCAATCGCGGCGTGCTGATTCTGGGTTCCGGCAACGTGGTTCACAACCTGCGCACCATGCGTTGGGGCGGCAAGCCCTATGACTGGGCCGAAGAGTTCGACGATCTCTTTGCCGACCGTCTACAAATGCGCGACCACGCCACGCTGAGCGACCGGCAGGGGCTCGGCAATCTGTTGAAAATGGCGCACCCATCGCTCGATCACTACCTGCCTGCGCTCACCATCGCGGGGGCTTCGGACAAGGACGACCATCTGCTGTTCATGAACGACTCGATCGACATCGGCTCCGTCTCGATGCGCAGCTTCGTCTATTACTGAGGGGGATGATCATGCTTGTTGAAGGCGTTTGGACGAAAAACTGGACCCCGGTTCAGAAGGCCGACAAGAAAGGCCGCTTCGTGCGACAGGTGTCGAGCTTTCGCAACTGGATCACGCCGGACGGCTCTGCGGGGCCGACCGGGGTGGGCGGGTTCAAGGCGGAAGCCGGGCGTTACCGGCTTTTCGTCGCCTATATCTGCCCCTGGGCCTCGCGCACTCTGATGGCGCGAGCGCTCAAAGGGCTCGAAGAAATCATTCCCGTGACGGTGCTGAACCCGACGGTGACCGATCAGGGGTGGCAATTCGGCGGCTATCCCGGCGCCGACGCGGCCGATCCGCTGTACGGCTCCACCTATCTTCACGAACTTTACACCCGCGCCGATCCGCATGTTTCGGGGCGGGCCACGGTGCCGGTTCTGTGGGACACCAAGACGGAAACCATCGTCAACAACGAGAGCGCCGATATCATTCGCATGTTCGATACGGCCTTCGAACATCTCGTGCCTTCGGATGTCCGGCTCTACCTGGAAGACCTCGCAGCCGAGATCGACGCGCTGAACCCGCAGATTTACGACAAGCTCAACAACGGGGTCTACAAGGCAGGGTTTACCTCTTCGCAGGAGGCTTACGATGAGGCGGTCGAAGGCGTGTTCGAGATGCTCGACGATCTGGAAGACCGGCTGACCGGCACGTTCCTGTTCGGCGAACATCTGACCGAAACGGATATTCGCACCTTCGTGACCCTGATCCGCTTTGACGCCGCCTATCACGGCATCTTCAAATGCAACCGCAAACAGATCGCGGATTACCCGCGCCTCTCGGCCTATATGGAGCGCATTCTGCGCATTCCGGGCATCCGGTCCACGGTGAATATGGATCACATCACGCGCGGCTATTATTCGATCAAGGCGCTCAATCCCACCGGCATCCGCCCCACAGGGCCGGCGCATATCGAGGCCCTTCTGGCGTCGGTCTAAGCCGCGCCCTCTTCGATCGGCAGCACATCGACCGCCTGTGAGGTTTCATGCCCGCCGGAGGTGCGCATCGCGCCCCGGACGGGGGCCACGTCCTCGTAATCGCGGCCATAGCCGATGGTGATATAATCAGTCCCGGCGAACTGATTGTTCGTCGGGTCGAATTCAATCCAACCCAATTGGTTGCCAACCCAGGCGCGCACCCAGGCATGCATCGCATCCGCGCCTTCGAGCCGGGGCTGACCCGGCGGCGGGAAGGTGCGCAGAAAGCCCGACACGTACCCCGCCGGAATGCCAATGCCGCGCAGGGCCGCAATCATCACATGGGCGAAATCCTGACAGACGCCATGGCGTTTCTCAAACGCCTCCTCGGGCGGCGTATCGACATCCGTTGCCTCCGGATCGAAAGCCACATCCCGATTGAGCGCCCGCCCAACGGCCTCGACCGCCCCCAGGGCCGTCACGCCTTCGCTGAGGCACTCCCAGGCATACTCCGTAATCGCCCCCGAAAGTGCGACGCGCGGCGAGGCGGCGATGAAATGATGCGGCGCCTCCGGGGCAAGGGACGGCACCATCAACAGCTCATGGTGCAATTCGTCGAGCGGCGGCGAGAAATCGAAAATCTGCGCCGGTTCAAACCGTTCGATCCGCGCGGTGAGTTGCAGTTTCAGCGCGTCAATCGGCCGGTGCCACGCCACCATACTGGTTTCATTGAGGAAAAAATCACGCCCGTCGCGGCGCTCCTGCGGGCGCGGATGGACCGTTAGCAGTCTTTGCCGCACGGTCTGCACGCCGGGGATATCCGACGGCAAAAGCCGTAGGATGTTGCGCGTCCGGTCGGAGGCGGAATCATAGCTATAGTCAATCGTCAGGCTGACATCATAAAGCATGGCTTACCTCAAATAGGTCGAGGACAGCAGATCGGAGATGCGCGCCAACTCGCCCCGGATCGCATTGAACCGCGCCACCGTCATTTCCTCGGTCCGGGCACAGGCGATCCCGGTCTCAAGCGGCAGGATCACCCGGAGCAATTCCGATGGACGGCCATGCAGCTGGGCGTTGGGAAAGGCCTCGGCATGTTTGCGCAGCTCGCGCACGAGGAACAAAAGCCCGCGCGGGTTGTCGGCATCGAGCGCCAGAAGATCGACCACCGTGTCGCGATTGCTCTCAACCCGATACCGACGCTGGTGGGTGATGATCGAATCCCCTACCTCGACGGCCAAATCGAGCGAGCCTTCGGGCGCTTTCGGATCGGAAAACGCCGCCAAGAGGGCGGCCATCGCATCGGCGCGCTCAAGGGCACGCCCGAAGCTCAGGAACCGCCAGCCCGCAAAGCGGTACATGTTTTCATGCACGAGCCCGGTGATCCCTGCGATCTTGCGCACCAAAACCGACATGGCCCGCGCACTGTCATCGCCGGGCTGAACCGTCTCAAGCATCCGCGTCGCGGTTTTCAACAGATCGCCGAGCGCCGACATGCCATCGGTCGAGAACCGGTCCCGCACCCGCATGGCACAACTGCGCGCCGCCGCAATCCGGGTGATCAGCGCCTCCGGCATCGGCTGGGCAAGGTCGATCCCGAAGCCTTCGAGATAGTCGCGCAACATCTTCAGACGCGGATCGTTGCGGTTGTCGGTGGCCGCCAGCCGCAAATGATAGGCCCGCACCAGACGCGCGGCATCCTCGGTCCGTTCCATATAGCGCCCGAGCCAGTACAGGTTATCGGCGGCGCGCGCCGGAAGCACGCCGGGGCTGACGCGGCGATAATTGCCTTCCACCTGACGCTTCGGGCCTTCCTTCGGCAGAGGCCGGTCGGAGACCACCCAAACGTCGGCCACCGCCCCGCCACGCTGCATCGCAAGCGCCGTAGCGTCGCCGGAACTGCCGATCCGCGCATAGCCGCCCTTCATGAAATGCCAGCCGCCCTGCGCGGTGCGCGCCGCGAACACCCGGACGGTCATCGGACGCGGCACGAGGCTTCCGGCCTCGCCATCGTCTTCCCATGCGGGCGTGGTCGAAAGCGTCACCGCCTCCTGTCCCACCAACCGGTCGCCTTCGCGATCGAGCCAATCGGTGATCGACCCCATGGCCGTGCCGCGAAACTCCCCGCCCAGCGCCGTCGTTGCCCCAAGATCGAACGGAAGATCGACCGCATCTGCCGGGCTGATCAGCATGTTCTGAGCATTGTCGCACACATATTTGCGCTCGTTCACGCCACCGCACCACCAGGTCGCGATGTTCGGAAGTTTCAGAGCCTCGCCCAGAAGCACCTCGCTGATCCGGGGCAGAAACGCCATCATCGCCCGCATCTCCAAAATGCCCGAGCCAAAGGCATTGGCCATCGCCAGATGCCCGCTGCGCACGGCTTCCATCAGACCGGGCGTGCCGATCTGCGAGGTCGGGTTGAATTCCAGCGGATCGGCAAACAGGGCGTCGATCCGGCGCCAGAGCATGCCAAGCGGCTGCAACCCCTCAATGGTCCGCACCATGGCCTCGCCATTCTCGACCACGATGTCCTCGCCTTCGAGCAGCATCATGCCGAGGTAGCGCGCAATATAGGTATGTTCGTAATAGGTGTCGTTCGACGGGCCGGGCGTCAGGATGCCGCTCATGCGCGGGTGTTTGTAAGACGGCGAGGCCAGTTCCTCGGTCGCCTCGCGAAAGGCGCTAAAGAACCCGGCAAGCTTGTGAATATGCGCGCGCGGGAAGCGTTCGGGGAAAATCCGCCCCGTCGCCATCCGATTTTCAAGCGCGAACCCCGCCCCCGAAGGCGCCTGTGTCCGGTCGCCCAAAACGAACCACGAGCCATCCGGCGAGCGCCCGATCTCGAAGGCGATGAAATGCAGGTAATGCCCGCCGCGCGGCTCGACCCCCACCATCGGGCGCAACCATTGCGGCGAGCGCGCCACCAGTTCGGCGGGCAGATGACCGTCACTGACAAGGCTGCCGGGGCCGTAAAGATCGGCCATCACTCGTTCGAGCAGATCGGCGCGTTGCGTCAGACCCGCGCATATATGCTCCCATTCCAACTCATGCAGGATGACCGGAATATGGCTGAGCGGCCAGGCGCGTTCGGCGAGGGGATCGTTGGAATATTGCCGGTAAAACACGCCCGCATCGCGCAGGTATTGATCCCCGCGCTCAAAGCGGGAGCGGATGTCTTCAGGAGACAGCCGGGAAAACCGATCGACAAAACGACGCCACACGGGCCGCATCTGGCCCGTGGCATCGAACAGCTCATCGGCCACGCCGGGGGTTTGCCCGTAAGAGGCAAACAGGTCCGGCTGGGCGGAGACCCGTGTCGGGTTTTGCGTCATCGCAGGGTTCCAGTCTCGTCGTCAGGTATCTCAGATGAGCCCAATGGGCCGTCTGAGGTCAAGCGTCAAGGGGAACTCCGGGTGCGGCACTTCGGTTCCCGGTGTATAGCTTCCGGGGGTATGACCATAGGGCTCGAACCGCGCCAGACGCCGCGCTTCGGCCTCGTTGCCATTGACCGGGAAAGTGTCATAGTTCCGCCCGCCCGGATGCGCCACATGGTAGGTGCAGCCCGCAATCGTCCGTCCCGTCCAGTCGTCATAGATGTCGAAATGCAACGGCGCATTGACCGGCAGAACCGGGTGCAGCGCTTCGGGCGGTTGCCATGCTTTGAACCGAACGCCCGCGACCGAAACACCGGAGGTTTGGGTTTTCGCCAAAGGCACGGGGCGGCGGTTGCACATGATCCGATAGCGGTCCTGATGCAGCGTCGTCATCTTGACCTGAAGCCGCTCGACGGAGCTATCCGTGTAGCGCACAGTGCCGCCAATCGCGCCGGTTTCGCCCAGCACATGCCAAGGCTCAAGCGCTTGGCGGACCTCAAGATGCACGCCCTCCGCCTCGATCTGCCCGCAGAAGGGGAAACGGAACTCGGCCTGCGCTTTGTACCATTCCGGGTCCATGTCGAACCCGTGATGTTTGAGATCGGCCAGAAGCGACAGAAGGTCATCCCACAAATAATGCGGCAACATGAACCGGTCGTGCAGCACCGTGCCCCAGCGCACCGGCTTGCCCTCAACGGGCGCATTCCAACAGCGCGCGATGATGGCCCGCAGGAGGAGTTGCTGCGCCAGAGACATGCGCGGGTCCGGCGGCATCTCGAAGCCGCGGAATTCCACAAGGCCCAGGCGTCCGGTCGGTCCATCCGGCGAAAACAGCTTGTCGATACAAATCTCCGCCCGGTGGGTGTTGCCGGTCACATCGGTGAGCATGTTTCTGAGCAGGCGATCGACCAGCCACGCGGGAGGCACGGCAGCTTCCGAAGGAGGTTTGATCTGCGAAAGCGCGATTTCCAGCTCGTAAAGCGTGTCGTGCCGCGCTTCGTCGATGCGCGGAGCTTGGCTCGTCGGCCCGATGAAGAGACCAGAGAACAGGTAGGACAGCGACGGGTGCCGTTGCCAGATCAGGATCAGCGACTTGAGCAAATCCGGACGCCGCAGGAACGGGCTGTCCGACGGGGTCGCCCCGCCGACCACAACGTGGTTGCCACCGCCCGTGCCGGTATGTCGCCCGTCGATCATGAACTTATCCGCGCCAAGCCGCGACTGGCGCGCCTCTTCATAGATCGCCTCGGTCGTCGCCACACAATCGTCCCAGCTATGGGCCGGGTGAATGTTCACCTCGATCACGCCCGGATCGGGGGCGACGCGAATGACATTGAGACGCGGATCGTGCGGCGGGGAATAGCCCTCGATATGAATCGGCAGACCGAGTTCCTCGGCGGTGGTTTCGGCCGTGGCGAGCAGGTCGAGATAATCCTCCAGCGTCTCACAGGGCGGCATGAATAGGCACAAACGCCCGTCGCGCGGCTCGATGGTGATCGCGGTGCGCACCTGACCGCCTTTCGGATCGACGCCCTGCGCCATGATCTTTTGCCGTTCCACACCGTCGCTCTGCGCCTCGGACACCGGCTGACTGCGCTCGCCCGTGGTTTCGGGCAGCATCTCGGCGCGCTCCTTGGCCTCCAATGCGATGCGCGCGGCCTCTTCCTGTTCCATCCGGGAGATCTCTTCGCGCACCTTTTTGCGGCGCGCGTCGAGTGCTGCGTGGAAATCCGGCAAAGGCGCGTGATCCATCATCGGATCGGCGGGGTAGGAATAGGGATAGGCCGCGGGCGGGATATAGGGCAAGGCATTGAGCGGCAAACGGAAGCCCACAGGGCTGTCGCCGGGGATCAGGAACAGATGCCCGCGCCGGGTTTTCCATAGCTCGGAAAGCCAGCTCGACCCCGCTTTCGATTGCCACCGCTGGATCGGCAAAACATAGCCCGACGGCTCGGTCAGCCCGCGTCCGAACACGCGGGCATAGCGGGCGCGATCTTCGGGGTTTTTGAGCTTGGAATTCTCCGGCGTGACGTTTTCCGGCAACAACGATTCCTTCAAAATCCATTCGCCGGGGTCTTCATAGGCCGGCTGGGCGTTCTCCGGATCGACGCCAAGGTTGGCCGCAAAGCTTTTCATGAAATCGCCCGCTTCTTTTGCCCCGGCGGGGGCAGGCGTGTCTTCCTTGGCAATCAGATCGGGGTTCTTCCAGACCGGTTTGCCGTCATGGCGCCAGTAAAGCGAAAAGGTCCAGCGCGGCAGGCTTTCGCCCGGATACCATTTGCCCTGCCCGTAATGCAGGAAACCACCGGGCGCAAAACGGGTTTGCAACCGGCGGATCAGCTTGTCGGCCAACCCGCGTTTTTGCGGCCCGACGGCGGCAGTGTTCCATTCATCGCTCTCGAAATCGTCGATCGACACAAAGGTCGGCTCGCCGCCCATGGTCAGGCGCACATCGCCCTCTTTCAGCGCCTCGTCCACCTTGTGGCCCAGCGCGTTAAGTTTGTCCCAGCTTTCCTCCGAGAAGGGCTTGGTGATCCGGGGATGTTCGGCCACGCGTTTGACCTGCATGTCGAAATCGAAGGTGACCTCGGGTGTCCCGACCGAGGAAAAGCCCCCGGCGATGGGCGCTGCGTTGCGGTAATGCGGGGTTGCAGCCAGCGGGATATGGCTTTCCCCGGTCAAAAGCCCGGAGGTCGGATCGAGGCCGATCCAGCCCGCACCGGGAAGGAACACCTCGCACCAGGCGTGAAGATCGGTGAAATCGTGATCCGTGCCGGACGGACCGTCGAGCGCCTCAAGATCGGGTTTGAGCTGAATGAGATAGCCGGAGACAAAGCGCGCGGCAAAGCCCAGATGGCGCAGCACCTGCACCAGCAACCATGAACTGTCGCGGCACGACCCGGATTTGCACGACAGCGTCTCATCCGGCGTCTGCACCCCCGGTTCCATCCGGATGGTGTAATCCACGAAATCGGAAATCTTGGCGTTCAGCCCGACAAGGAAATCGACCGTGCGGACCTTTTCCCCGTCTTTCGGAAAATCGAGCGCCCCCATGAATTGCGCCAAAAGCGGACCTTCGGGCTCCGGCGTGCGGTAGATCACCAGGTCGTCCTTGAGATCGGCGGGATATTCAAAGGGCCAATGTTCCGCACTTTCCTCGACGAAGAAATCGAACGGGTTATAGACGGTCATATCGGCGACCAGATCGACCTCGATTTTGAACTCGCGCACCGGTTCCGGGAAGACGAAACGGGACTGCCAGTTGCCGTAAGGGTCTTGCTGATGGTTTACGAAATGCCCGGCGGGCGTCACCTTGAGCGAATGCGAAATCACCCGGGTGCGCGAATGCGGCGCGGGGCGCAGGCGGATGATCTGGGGGCCAAGCTCGACGTTGCGATCGTATTTATAATGGGTGACGTGGTGAATGGATGCGTAGATCGCCATAGTCCTGACTTCGCCCTTTCGCAGTCTCGTTTGCAGCCAGATTAGAAGGCGGCCCCGATGGCTTCACGGCGAAAACGCAACGCCCTGCCGGAATCGCGGGAGATTCGGGCAGGGCGCCTAATTTTTCATCGCCACTTTCGTCGACGGTCTTACCTCAGAGATCGAAACTCTGCCCCACGGTGGGCATCTCGATCTCCGGCACATCCAGCGTCTCGGCAAAGGCCTTCATCGCGCGGGCCTCGCCATGGACGAGGAACACACGTTCCGGCGTGCCGGTCTGCCCCAGCCAGTGCCGCAGATCGTCGGCATCGGCATGGGCGGAAAATCCGTTGATCGTATGGATTTGCGCCCGCACAGGGATCATCTCGCCAAAGAGTTTCACCTCTTTCGCGCCGTCGATGATGATCCGCGCCAAAGTGCCCTCGGCGGCGTAGCCCACGAAAATCACGGAACAATCCGCCTGTGACAGGTTATGACGCAGGTGATGGCGCACCCGCCCGCCGGTACACATGCCCGAGCCGGCCATGATCACCGCACCGGAACGAATGCGGTTGAGTGCCATCGAGTCTTGCGCCTCTCGGGTGAAATGCAACTCCGGCAGATCGAACGGGTCTTTGCCCTCCCGGAACTGATCGCGCAGTTCGGGGCGCATGACGTCCTGATGGCGTTTGAAAATCCGCGTCGCCGAGATCGCCATGGGCGAGTCGAGGAACACCGCCATCGACCGCCGGATGCGCCCCTTGGTCATGCCGTCGCGCAAAAACCAAAGCAATTCCTGCGCCCGCTCCAGCGCAAAAGTCGGGATGATGACATTGCCACCGCGGGCATCGGCGGCATTGACCGCATCGTAAAATTCTTCGACCGAGGCCTCCAGACTGCGGTGATCGCGGTCGCCGTAAGTGGTCTCCATGATCACCACATCGACATCCCCCGGCGGCACCGGGTTGTTCAGAAGCGGACGCTCTTGCGGCCCGAGATCGCCCGAGAACAGCACAACCTTGCGCCGCCCGTCTTCCGAAAGCTCAAGCCGGATCGAAGCGGAACCAAGGATATGGCCCGCGTCGAAATAGGTCGCCGTGATGCCGGGAAACAGATGGATCGGCTGGCGATAGACGGCATTGCGCCCGAACGAATCGACCGCATCGAGCGCGTCCATCGTGTCGTAGAGCGGCTCGTTGTGCCCGCCGCGCTCACCATGACGATGATGCCGCCGCGCCTCCTCTTCGTGGAGATGCGCGGAATCCATCATCACAAGCCGCGCCAGATCGCGGGAGGCCGATGTGGCGATGATCTCGCCCTCGAACCCGCGCTTCACGAGCAAGGGCAGTCGCCCGCAGTGATCGAGATGGGCATGGGTCAACAACACCACGTCGATGTCCTTCGGGTTGAACCCGAACTCGGCGGCATTGTCGTCATGAAGCTCATGCCCGCCCTGAAACATGCCGCAATCGACAAGGATCTTCTTGCCCCCGCATTCGATCAGATGGCACGAGCCCGTCACCTCGCGGGCGGCTCCGTGGAAGGAAATTTTCATTCCGGTCTCCTTTCAGGCGGGGCGACGAGATCGCGCCCGGTGCGCGCATACCAGCGCAGGATGTCGTCCCAGATCTCCTGCGCCTCTTCCGCGAACCAGAACAGATCGCGGTCCTCCGGGTCGATCACGCCTTCCTCCATGAGGAAATCGACATCGAACACCCGGGTCCAATAGCTCCGCCCGACGAGAATCACCGGCACCGGACGGATTTTCCGTGTCTGAATCAGCGTCAGGGTCTCGAACAGCTCATCGAGCGTGCCGTATCCGCCGGGAAACACCACAAGCGCCCGCGCGCGCAGCAGGAAATGCAGCTTGCGCAGGGCGAAATAGCGGAAGCGGAAACACAGGTCCGGCGTGATGTAGGGGTTCGGGAATTGTTCGCGCGGCAGGTTGATATTGAGCCCCACGGTGCGCGACCCGGCCTCAGAAGCCCCCCGGTTCGCCGCCTCCATCATCCCCGGCCCGCCACCCGTCACGACAACCAGACGGTTGCCATGCGGACCTTCCTCCGCACCGACGAGACGCCCGAAGTCGCGCGCCACGTCGTAATACCGGCTTTTCGCCGCCACCCGCTCGGCAATCGCAAGTTTCTGTTTCAGCCCCGCATCCCCGGGACAGGCCGCACATTCGCGTCGCAGTTCATCCACCCGCGCTCGCGCCACGTAGGGCTCCGGAATGCGCGTCCCGCCAAAGACCACGATGGAATGGGCAATGCCCTGCTCCTGCAACAGCATTTCCGCCTTCTGGTAGTCGAGCATCAGCCGCGCGCCGCGCATCTCGTCTTCGTTGAGGAAATCCACATCCTCGTCCGCCAGGCGATAGTTCGGACTGGCCATGATGCGGCGGATCAGCTCCGGCGCCTGCACGTCCTCCTGCTCCGATTTCGGCAGACACTCCGGCAGTTCGATCTCCCGCATGTCCTCCCGCACGGGCAAGGGTTTGCGCGCACAGGTGTCCTCTGTCTTGGCCATCGGCCCTCCTCCTCAGGCCTGCATGAGGCTTGCAGTCGCAAGCTCCACGATCTCACCTGTAATCTCTTCCTGCCGAAGCCGCCGCGAGGTCTTGATCATCTCGTCCAGCGTCTCCTCGGTGTTCTCCTGCGCCGCGATCATCGCCCGCATCCGGGCCTCGTTCTCCGCCGCGAAGGAGAGCATCACCGCCTCGCTCAGTTCGGCAAAAATGTATTCTTCCACAAGGCTTTGCAAGAGTTGCCCCGGCGGCAGGGTGATCTCCGGTGCCACCCGTATCTTGGGTTCTGGAAAGCGCCCGTAATCGAAGGGCACCAGGGTTTTGATCGCAATCTTCATCTCTTCCGTGCCCCCGGGACAGGCATGAATCAGACTGACGCGCGTGAGCCCCTGTTCGGCAAAGATCGCCTCCGTGATCTTCGTGGCCAGCGTCGCGGTCTGGGCCGCATGCAGGATCATCGGCGCGGACCAAGCGACACTCAGCCCCCGGTCCTCCGCCACCGACAACCCGCGATCCCCGATCAGGAACAACTCCGCCTCCTCCGAAAGCGCCCCTTTCGCCACGTCGAACACCCGCTCGGAATAGGTCCCGGCAAACCCCTGCTCAGCGGCAAACACCAGAACCGCGTGACGGCCTTCTCTCTGAGGGCGGGGAGCGGCATCAGGCGGCGGCAGAAGCGTCAGCGCCTGTCCGATCGCCGTACCGATGGTATCGGCATAGATGCGAATGCTGTCGAGATGCCGGTGCGCATCCTGCACCCGCGAGGCCGCGATCCCGCGCATCGCCGTGATCACCGACGACAGCTTGTGGACCGTCTCGATCCGCGCGGAAATCTCGGCAAAACGTTCACTCATGACGCGACCCCAAGCGTTTGCGCCAGGGTCTTGACCGCCGCCACAAGCACCGGGCGCAGATCATCGTCAAGCTGCCCGCTCTGCATCACCGCCGTGACCTGTTCCGGCGCTGTCCGGTCGAGCCAGCCGGGAAGCTGTGCTTTCAGCTTCGGGATCACCTCTGGGGCCACGTCGTCCAGCGCGCCATCGGCCAGAGCGGCCAGCAAAGCCACCTGATCGACCAACCGCAAGCCGCTGTAGCGCGGCTGGGTCAGGAGCGCCCGGATACGTTCGCCACGCGCGATCTGCGCCTTGACCCTGGCGTTGGAAATCCCGCCGAACCGGGTGAACATTTCCAGTTCGAGAAACTGCGCATAATCGAGCCGCACCCGGCCCGACACTGCCCGAAGCGCGGGTTTCTGCGCCTTGCCGCCGACCCGGCTGACCGACAGCCCGACATCGACGGCGGGGCGTTGGTTGGCGGAAAACAGATGGGTGTTCAGAACAATCTGACCGTCGGTGATCGAGATCAGGTTTGTCGGGATATAGGCCGACAGGTTGCCGGCATCGGTCTGCGCGATCGGCAGCGCGGTGATCGACCCGCCGCCCAGCTCGGGCGACAGTTTCGCCGCCCGTTCCAGAAGCCGGGCGTGGAGGTAGAAGATATCGCCGGGATAGGCCTCCCGCCCCGGCGGTTCTCGGGTGAGCAATGCCAGTTCGCGGTGTGTCGCGGCATGCAGCGTCAGATCGTCGATCACGATCAAAACGTCCTGCCCCTTGTCACGGAAATATTCCGCCATGGTCATGCCCGCAAACGGCGCCATCCATTGCAGACCGGCGGGGGCGGAAGATGTGCCGACCACGAAAATACACCGCTCCGGCGCACCGTGTACGCGCACGGCGGAGACGACCCGCTCGACCGCTGTGGCGCGCTGGCCGACGGCGACGTAGATGCAGATCACATCGGTGTTCTTCTGGTTGACGATGGCATCGACGGCCAGCGCGGTCTTGCCCGTTGCGTGATCCCCGACGATCAACTCGCGCTGCCCCCGGCCCAGCGCAAACAGGCTGTCGACCACCAGAACGCCGGTTTCCAGAGGTTCCGACACCAGATCGCGCTCGATGATCTCCGGCGCGGGGCGTTCGACCGGGAGCGTCTCTTTCGTTTGCGGCGCGGAGCGACCGTCCATCGGACGCCCCAATGGGTCGATGACACGCCCCAAAAGCGCTTCCCCCACCGGCACACGCAGCACGTCGCCCGTGTCGGACACCCGCTCACCCACCGCCACCGCGGCGGTATCGTCCAGCAGAACGGCGGCGATTTCCTCCCGGTCGAGACTATGGGCAAAGGCATAGCCGCCGCTTTCGAACCGCAGGAGAGCGCCCAACGCGACATCCGGCAGGCCGGTGACCTGTGCGATGCCATCGGCGACACGGGCGACCCAGCCGACCGGCTCGGCCTCCGGCGCCAGATCGGTCTGCGCCAGCTTTGCACGTTTGTCGTCGAGCCAGTTCTCCGGGGTCTCAGTCATGCTTGCGCACCTCCGCCATGATGCGGTCCAGATCGGCGCGGAAATGGTTGCGCACGATGGCCGTCGCCGTGTCGAGTTCCAGCCCCGCGATCAGTTCGGGCGCTTCCGTCACCTCGATCTCGACCGCGCGCCCGAGGATCTTGCCAAGCCCGTCGCGCAGTTGGGCGATCTCCGCCTCCGTCGGCATCTGCGCCGCCCGAAGCGGCAACGGACCGTGCAACCCGATCCCTGCGCGCGTGCTTTCCGGCAATTGCGCCACGGCCTCCACAAGCCCGTCGATGAACCCAGTCACGCGGGCCTCTTTCGGCAGGCGCGCCAAAAGCCGTTCGGCAATGTCCCCGGCCAGCACCCCGGCCTGTTCCGACAGCGCCTCTTGCTGTGCCCTGCCTTGGCGCGCCAGCTCGTCTTTCGCCTGCGCGCGCGCCGTGTCCAACTCGGCCTGAACCTCCGTCATGAGGCGCTGTTTCTCGGCCTCGGCGTCCTTGCGGACCTCGGCGATTTTCTCCGCACGCTCGCTCAAAACCGCCTGTTTCGCGGCCTCCGCCTCGGCCCGGGCCGTTTCGGCAGCGGTTTTCGCGGCCTCGGCCTCGTCCAATGCGGCATGGGTGGCGGCCTGACGTTCCGCGATGATCTTCGCCACGGGACGGAACAGGAAGCGCGCCAGAATCCACAAAAGGATCAGGACGTTGACGGTCTGAAGACCCAGGGTCCACCAGTCGATGGTCATGAACCGCCCCTCAGACGAAGGGGTTGGCGAACAGCACCAGAAGCGCGATCACCAGCGCGTAGATGGCCATGGTCTCGATCATCGCGAGACCGACAAACAACGTCCGGCTCAGCGTCCCTGCGGCTTCGGGTTGGCGGGCGATGGCATCCATCGCGGCGGCGACCGCACGGCCTTCGCCCAGAGCGGGACCGATGGAGCCGAGACCGACGGCAATGGCCGCGGCCAGAACCGAGGCAACTTCGATGAGATTTTCGGTCATTGGGATATGTCCTCCTTTGACTGGGGGGATGGGGTCTCGGCGACGGCGGCACCGATGAAAACCGTGGCGAGAATGGCAAAGATATAGGCCTGTACCGCGCCGGTGAGCAGATCGAGCGCCATGAGCGGGATCGGCACGAAGAGACCGGCAAGCGACAGCACAATACTGATCACGAACACCCCGCTCATGACATTGCCAAAGAGGCGGACGATGAGGGAGAAGGTGCGAGTGATCTGTTCGACGATATTGAGCGGGATCATGACCCAGGTAGGCTCTGCGAAAGTGGCGAGATAGCCCCTTATTCCGCGCGACCCGATGCCGAACCTGAGAATAGCAACGAAGACGATGAACGCCAGTGCGGCGTCGGTTTCGATATGCGCCGTGGGCGGCTCGATCCCCGGAATGAGCGAGGACCAGTTGGCCACAAGAATGAACAGGAATATCGTCCCGATCAACGTGCGATAGGGTTTCGGATCGCCATTCATCACATCGCGCACCTGCCCCTCGATGGTGGTGACGAAAAGCTCCAGAACGGTCTGGGTTTTCGTGGGGATGATCCTGAGATTGCGCGTGGCGACAAAGGAAAACACCCCAAGGGCCAGCATGATCGCCCAGGTGACCACGACGGGCTGGGTGATCGGCACCGGACCGATGTGAAAGAGCGGTTCGATGGCAAGCGGGTTGTCCATCATCCCTCCTTCCGGCTGCGGCGCAGGATGACGATGCGGGCAAGGAGCAGCCCCCCCGCCCCGGCCAGCAAGGGCAGCGCGCCTTTCAGCGCAAGGAACACGAGCAGAGCGGCAACCAGAACGAGGCGCCCCAGTTGCAGAATGATCGCGCGCGCAGTGGAACTGCCCGATAGATACATCGCCGTCACGCGTCTGAGCGAGGCGAAATGCAAAAGCCCAACACCAAAGCCGAGGATCAGACCGAGAAGGATATAGGTTTGCTCGGTCATTGGCTGTGCATCCATTTCCAGGCGCTGTAAAACCCGATGCCTGCACCGATAAAAATCGCGGGCGCGGTAAAGAATATCCCCGTCTCGAAATGCCGGTCTGCAAGGCGTCCCAAAACGATACCGATCAGGATCGGCGTCACGATGGCCCAGCCGAGAATGCCGATCTGCCCCAAACGGGCGCCAAGCGAGGGTTCCGGCACATCGCGGCCCATTTTCTCACGGCTGACGGCGCGGCGTGCGGCCTGTTCGACATCGTCATGCGGGCGGCGGGGGGCGGTCATGTCTCGCCCCCTGTCGGTGTCACGGAAGGCGGATGGTCGAGCACACCGGGCCGGTCGGGGCGCAGGAAGCGCATCATCTGACGCACGGCATTGGCATGAAGCCGCATCTGTTCGACACGCGCCTGACGATCCGCCTCTGTTTCCCCCTGTTTGAAACTCCGCACTTCCTGTTCGAGCGCCTCCAACGCCTCGCCGGGGATCGCCTTGCGACAGGCGACATCGACCCTAATCCCGCCCGAAACAGTCAAAAGACCGGGACCGACCGCACAGAACCCCGCCTGTCCTTCGACAGTTTTCCAGCGCAGAACAGAGGCGGTCAGAACGGTCAGAACATCGGCGTGTCCGGGCAGGATGCCGAAACTGCCGCTTGCGTCCTCGGCCCGCACGGAAAGCACCGGGATGTGGTCGGCCAACACCGCCATCGGCGTGGTGATCGTCAGCTGAAGCGCCCCGCTCATGCCGCGCTCTGCCCTTTCCGGGCAGCCTCCTCTTTTTCGCGCGCCTCATCGAGCGTACCGATCATGTAAAGCGAGCCTTCGTCCCACCCGTCCGCCTCGCCGTCGAGAATGGCACGACATCCGGCAATCGTGTCCTTGAGATCGACAGAGCGACCTTTCATGCCGGTGAAAGCTTCGGTGACGGAAAACGGCTGGGTCAGAAAGCGCTGCAACCGGCGGGCGCGTTCGACGATGCGGCGGTCTTCGCGGCCCAGCTCCTCCATCCCCAAAAGCGAAATCACATCCTGCAATTCCCGGTAATGCTCGATGGCGCGGCGCACATCCGTGGCCACCGCGACGTGGTCCTCGCCCAGCAAAAGCGGATCGAGCAACACGGACGAAGAGGCAATCGGATCGACCGCCGGATACATCCCGTCGGCGGCCATGGCGCGCGACAGCACCACCATGGAATCCACATGCCCCGCGATGGTCGTCACCGCCGGGTCGGTGAAATCGTCGGCTGGGACATAGACGGCCTCGACGGCGGTCACGGCGGCACTCCCCACGGAGGCGATCCGCTCCTGCAACTGCGCCACTTCGGTCGCGAGTGTCGGTTGATAGCCCACACGCGACGGCAGACGCCCCAAAAGCCCCGAGACCTCGGAGCCCGCCTGCACAAAGCGGAACACATTGTCCATCAACAGGAGCACGTTCTTTTGCTCCTCGTCGCGGAAATGCTCGGCAATGGTCAGCGCCGTCAAAGGCACCCGCCAGCGCGCGCCGGGCGGTTCGTTCATCTGGCCATAGACCAGAACCGTGCGGTCGAGCACGCCGGTCTGGGTCATTTCCAGAAGCATCTCATGACCTTCGCGCGACCGCTCGCCGATGCCTGAGAACACCGAGATGCCGTTGTACCCCGCGACCATGGCGCGGATCAGTTCCATGACCAAAACGGTCTTGCCGACGCCCGCCCCCCCGAACATCGCGGCCTTGCCGCCCTGCGCCAAAGGGGTCAGAAGGTCGATGACCTTGATGCCCGTCCGGAAGATCTCCGCCGCACCGGATTCGGCGCGAAACGGCGGCGGGCTGCGGTGAATGGGTTTGCGAGGCGCATTGTCGGGCAGCGGCTCTTTCTTGTCCCCAGCCTTGCCCGTGACATCCAGAAGCCGCCCGAGAACCGCCTCGCCCACCGGCACCTCGATCGGTCCTCCGAGCACCAGAGCGACCGCCCCCCGCCGCAAACCGTTGGTCGATTGCAGCGCGATACAGCGCACGGTTTCACCGTCGAGTTGCGATTGAACCTCAAGGACAAGCTCCGGGCTGTCGATGCGCAGAGCCTCGTTGATGGCGGGCAGCCCCGCCTTCGGGAAAGCGACATCCACAACCGCCCCGCGGACGGCCACCACAGTCCCTGTCACAGTCTGGCCTGTTCCGCCCTGATCATCGGTCATTACGCGACCTCCAAAGCCCGAGTCTTTGGTAACTATATGGGGAGGTTTCAGAATTTCACACTGTTTCCTCCGCGTCCGACCTGCGCAAAAATGGAGCAACTGAGGTAAAATACTCGTGAATTGACGCACGTCATACCTCGAAAACCGGAACTCTGCTATGGTCCCACCCGAAAAGACGGGAGGAAGATCATGACCTATTCTGATGTGAAATCGACCAGCGACACGCTCATATGGCTTGAACATCTCAAACGCGGCGATGTCGCCAAGGTTGGGGGCAAAAACTCATCTTTGGGCGAAATGCTGCACTCCCTGAGCGCGGCGGACATTCGTGTGCCACCGGGGTTTGCCACCACCGCAGAGGCCTATCGCATGTTCCTCGGGGCCAATAATTTCGGTGACAAACTTGAGCAAGAGCTTGACAAACTGGCCGATGGGCGGTCGACCCTGGCCGAAGCCGGGAGTGCGATCCGGGCGATCATCCGCTCCGGGTCTTGGCCGAAACAGATCGAGACTGACATTCGCGAGGCCTATCGCGAGTTGGGTCGTCGGGTCGGGCGCGAAAACCCGTCGGTCGCGGTGCGGTCCTCTGCAACCGCCGAAGACCTGCCGGACGCGAGTTTCGCCGGGCAACAGGAAACCTTCCTGAACGTTGTCGGTGAAGAGGCGCTTCTGTCGGCCTGTCGGCGATGCTACGCCTCGCTGTTCACCGACCGCGCGATCACCTATCGCGAACTCAAGGGCTTCGACCATCTCGATGTCGCGCTCTCCGTCGGCGTGCAACTCATGGTGCGCTCCGATCTCGGCGGCTCGGGCGTGATGTTCTCCCTCGACACAGAAAGCGGGTTCGACAAGGTGGCCTTGATCACCGCCGCTTGGGGGCTTGGTGAAAACGTTGTTCAGGGCGCAGTCAGCCCTGATGAATATCAGGTCTACAAACCTTTCCTCGATAAGGCAGGGACCACCCCGATCATCCACAAGGCGCTTGGGGCGAAAGAGATCAAGATGATCTACGGCACCGGGCAAAGAGCGGGCAAGAACGCCGCCACGCGCAACGTGCCGACCTCGCTTGCGGAACGGGAGAGCTTTGTCCTGACCGACGCTGAAATCCTCGAACTGGCTCGCATGGCGACGACCATCGAGGCACATTACGGCTGTCCGATGGACATGGAATGGGCGCGCGATGGCGAGGACGGCACGCTCTACATCGTGCAGGCGCGACCTGAAACGGTCCAGTCCCACGCCAAGGCGGGCGCGATGAAATCCTACAAGATCGGCGATCATGGCAAGGTGCTTGCCAAAGGTCTCAGCGTTGGCGAAGCCGTCGCCACCGGCGAGGTCTGCATCATCAAGAGTGCCGAACATATCGACCGTTTCGTCGACGGATCGGTGCTTGTGACCTCCACGACCGACCCCGACTGGGTGCCGATCATGAAACGCGCCTCCGCCATTGTGACGGACCATGGCGGACGGACCTCGCATGCCGCGATCATCAGCCGTGAGCTGGGCGTTCCGGCCATCGTTGGCACGGGCAATGCAACCCGCGTGCTGCATGACGGTCAGAGCATCACCGTCTCCTGTGCCGAGGGCGAGGACGGGGTGATTTACGAGGGCAAAGCCGAGGTCTCCGTCAGTGAGATTCATCTCGACGACGTGCCCGAAACGAAAACCCGCGTCATGCTCAACCTCGCCAACCCGGCCGCCGCAATGCGGTGGTGGCGGCTGCCTGCGGAGGGCGTGGGGCTCGCACGGATGGAATTCGTCATCAACAACGAGGTGAAGGTCCACCCGCTTGCCCTGACGCGCTACGACCAGCTTCCGACCAAAGAGATCAAGGCGCAGATCGACGCGCTCACCCGCGGCTATGCCGACCGGACGGAGTATTTCATCGACAAGCTCGCCATGGGCCTCTCGCGGATTGCCGCCGTCTATTACCCGACGCCGACCATCATCCGCATGAGCGACTTCAAAACCAACGAATATGCCGACCTTCTGGGCGGCGCGACGTTCGAGCCCAAGGAAAGCAACCCGATGATCGGGTTCCGGGGCGCATCGCGGTATTATTCGGACGCCTACAAGGACGGTTTCGCGCTTGAATGCAAAGCGATCAAAAAACTTCGCGAAGACATGGGGTTCGATAATGTGATCGTGATGATCCCGTTCTGCCGCACCCTCGACGAGGCCGACAAGGTGCTTGCCGTGATGGAGGAAAACGGGCTGAAACGCGGCGAAAACGGGCTTCAGGTCTATGTGATGTGCGAGATCCCCTCGAACGTCATCAGCGCCGACGCTTTTGCCGACCGGTTCGACGGCTTCTCCATCGGATCGAACGACCTGACGCAGCTCACCCTCGGCATCGACCGCGATTCGGAGGCGCTCGCAGATCAGTTCGACGAACGCGATCCTGCGGTGCTCTGGATGATCCGCACGGTGATCGAAAAAGCCCATGCCAAAGGGCGCAAGGTCGGTCTCTGCGGCCAGGCGCCGAGCAACGATCCGGGCTTTGCGCAGCTTTTGGTCGAGGCGGGGATCGACACGATTTCGGTCACACCGGACAGTTTCCTCTCGGTGAAAGCCAATGTGAAAGCGGCGGAAAGCACCAAAGGCTGAGCACAGCTTTGACGACAATAAAGGGCACCGGAAAGCCGGTGCCCTTTATTGTTTGGAAAGGCCTTGATCAGGCGTTCCGATCCGTCAGTTTGCGCACGATGACGTAGAAAGACGGCACCATGAAAATCCCGATGAACGTCGCCGCCGACATCCCGCCCAGAACACCGAAACCGATGGCATTCTGCGCCGATGCCCCGGCCCCCGAGGCCTTGGCCAGCGGCAGCACCCCGAGCATGAAGGCCAGAGAGGTCATCAGGATCGGACGCAGGCGCAGCTTGGCGGCCTCGACTGCGGCTTCGACCGCTTTCATACCCTTCTGCTCCAGCCCACGCGCGAATTCGACGATCAGGATCGCGTTTTTCGCCGCAAGACCGATGGTGGTGAGGATACCGACCTTGAAGTACACGTCGTTCGACTGATCGAACAGCCATGCAAACAGAAGCGCCCCAAAGACACCGACCGGCACGGAGAGCATCACCGAGAACGGGATCGACCAGCTTTCATAAAGCGCCGCGAGACAGAGGAACACGACCAGCACGGAGAGCGCGTAGAGGTAGGGCGCTTGGTTGCCGGATTGCTGCTCTTGGTAGGACAGCCCCGTCCACGCCACGCCATAACCGCCGTCCAACCCTTCCGCGAGGGCCTGGATCGCATCCATCGCCTCGCCCGAACTGGTGCCATCGGCGGGGGAGCCGGAGATCTCGATGGAATCGATCGCATCCATGCGCGACAGCGTCGGCGACACGGAGACCCATTCTGTCGTCACGAAGGACGCAAACGAGACCATATCGCCGTCGGTATTGCGGGCATACCAGTCCTCGATGTCTTCGGGCTGCATCCGGTAGGCGGCATCGGCCATGACGATCACCGGGCGCAGCGATCCGTTCAGATCGAAATCGTTGACCGACGAGCCCGCGAAGATGGTCGAGAGGATGGAGTTCACCTCGCTCACCGACACGCCGAAACTTTCGGCCTTTTGCTGGTCGATGATCAGTTTGAGAACCGCTTCGCTGTCGACGCCGGAAACGTCGATATTTTGCAGACGCCCGTCCTGATTGGCCAGTGTCTCAAGCTCTTCAGCCGCAGCGATCAATGCATCGCGCCCGGTGTTGCCGTAATCCACCAGCTCCATGGAGAAGCCGGAGGTATTGCCGAGGCCCGGAATGGCGGGCGGCTGCATGAACATCACCTGCCCGGCGCGCAGCCCCGCGAAATGCATCGTCGCCCGCTGCGCCACGGCAGAGGCCGAAAGGTCGTCGCCTTCGCGCTCGTCGAAATCCTTGAGCTTCACGAACAGCATCGCGGTGTTCTGCCCCGTGCCGCTAAAGCCGAAGCCCAGCGTCGCAAAGGTACTGTCCACGGCCGCGCTTTCGTCGTTCAAAAGATAGTCCTCGACCTGCGTCACAACCTGTTCTGTCTGCGGCGTGGTCGAGCCTTCGGAAAGGTTGACCATGACCATCAACACGCCCTGATCTTCCTGTGGTAAAAACGACGACGGCAGACGGGTGTAGACGCCCCATGCGCCCGCGAGGAAGCCCGCGAGGACAAGGATCATGAGGAAAGGCCGTTTGAGAATGCGCGCCACGGCAGAGGTATAGCCGCCGTTCGCCCGGTCGAAATTGCGGTTGAACCACCGCGCGGGGGCGATGCCTTCGCCATGTTTCGCGGGCTTGAGGATGGTGGCGCAAAGCGCCGGCGTCAGGATCAGAGCGACCGCCGCCGACAGCACCATGGCGGTGATGATCGTCACCGAGAACTGCCGGTAAATCACGCCGGTCGAGCCACCGAAAAACGCCATAGGCAGGAACACGGCAGAGAGCACAAGCGCGATACCGACGAGCGCGCCGGTGATCTGCCCCATGCTTTTCTCGGTTGCAGGCATCGGCGCAAGGCCCTCGTCCTCAATGGTGCGCTCGACGTTTTCCACAACGACGATGGCGTCATCGACCAAAAGCCCGATGGCCAGCACCATGGCGAACATGGTGAGCGTGTTGATCGAATATCCAAGTGCGGCGAGCACGGCGAATGTCCCGGCCAGAACCACAGGCACAGCGATGATCGGAATGATCGTCGCCCGCCATTTTTGCAAGAACACGAGGATCACGAGAAACACCAACACGATGGCCTCGATCAGCGTATGATAGACCTTTTCGATCGACAACTCGACAAAGGGCGAGGTGTCATAAGCGTATTGGATTTCCACACCCGCGGGCAAAGAGGCCTCCAGATCGGAGAGCGTTTCGCGCACGGCATTGGCCGTATCGACCGCGTTCGCCCCCGTGGCGAGGTTGACCCCGAACCCCGCGGCATTCGCGCCGTTGAACCGCGCATCTGAGCCGTAATCCTCCTGACCGATCTCGATGTCCGCGACATCGCCCAAAACGACGGTGCTCCCGTCTTCTTCGGTGGTCAAAAGAATGTTTTCAAACTCCTCGACGGAGGTAAGCTGGCTCTGCGCGGTGATGGTCGCGGTGAACTGCTGGCCCTCGACCACGGGCAATTCGCCCAACGAACCAACGGACACCGTGGTGTTCTGTGCCGTCACAGCATCCGTCACATCGGCAGGCGTCAGGTTATATTGCGCAAGCTTGAGCGGATCGAGCCAGATGCGCATCGCATAGCCGGAACCGAAGCTGTTGATCCCGCCCACACCATCGGTGCGCTGCACAGGACCCGAGACCTGATTGTCGAGAATGTCGCCCAACTCAATTGTGGAATAGCTGCCATCGGTGGAGACAATCGCACCAACCATCAGGATCGAAGACGACGACCGCGAAACGGTCACGCCAGAGTCCTGAACCGCGTCGGGAAGCTGACTTTCGACCTGCGAGATTTTCGATTGGACCTCGTTTTGCGCATCAATCGGATCGACGCTCTCATCGAATGTGAGCGAGATCGAGGAGGAACCCTCGCTCGACGAACTCTGCATGTAGAGCACGCCGTCGATGCCAGTCAGGGCATCTTCCAGCACGGAGGTCACGGAGTTCTCGACCGCATCGGCGGTGGCCCCGGAATAGCTCGCGGAGATACGAACGGTTGTGGGCGCGATGTCGGGATATTGCGACACGGACAGCTGGGTATAGGCGAAGAGGCCCGCAAGCATGGTCACAATGGCCAGAACCCAGGCGAAAACGGGGCGGTGGATGAAGAAACGAACCATGGCTTAGTCGGCCTCGGACGTCGTGGTGGCATCCTCGACCACACCGGCTGCGTTGATCGTCACCGGAACGGTGGTGATCGACGCGCCATCGGCGAGGTTAGTGAGGCCGTCGAGGATGATCTCATCGCCGACCGACACCCCGTCGGTGACAATCCAGGCGTTGTCGGAGGTCCCGCTGTAACTCAGCGTCACCCGATGCGCCGTGCCGTCTTGGGCCACGAAAGCCGTCAGGGTTCCATCCGATTGCCGCGTCGTCGCACGCTGTGGCACCAGAATGGCCTTCGAGGTGCCCAGCGTGACATCTACACGAAGGAACTGGCCGGGCAGGATCATGCGATCTGGGTTGTCGAATTCGAACCGCATGTCGATGGAACCTGTTGTGGTCGAAACCGTCACACCCGGGCTGACCATCGTACCTTTTCCGTCGTAAACCTCGCCATTCTCAAGCGTCAGCGTCACATCCAGTTCCTTGCCGGGAGACAATGTGCCCTCCTCGAATTGTTCTCGGATGCGCATCCGCCGTGCCGAGCTTTCGGTGACGTCGACATAGATCGGATCGAGCCGCGTCACGGTGGTCAGAGCATCGCTTTGATTGGCCGTGACAAGCGAGCCGACGGAGAATTCCGGCACATCCGGGATACCGGCAATCGGGCTTTTGATCTCGACCCGATCGAGATCGAGCTGGGCCTGTTGCAAATCCGCTTCGGCGCTTTTCACGCTGGCCTTCGCTTGTGCCAAAGTCGCCCGCGCGCTTTCCAGATCGGAGGTGGAGGCACCGACGCCTTCGAGCTTGGCATAGCGATCATAGGCCGCCTGCGCGGTGGTCAATGTGGCCTCGGCACTGTCGCGTGCGGCCTCGGCGGAGGCAAACGCCGCCTCATAGGTTTCCGCATCGAGCCGGAACAGCACATCCCCCTCATTCACGCGCCGCCCGGCGGTATACACGATCTCTTCGATCACGCCCTCAACGCGCGGACGGATCTCTGTCTGCTCCTTCGCCACGGCGCGCCCCGGCAAGGTCGTCGTAAACGGCACATCGGTCTCCGTCAGCGCCATGACACCCACTTCCGTCACCTGCCCCGCCCCCTCGGGTGCGCCCTGCGCATAGGCCGCAAACGGCGCGGCGAAACAGAACATGGCGGCGGAAATGCGAAGCGCCCGCAGGGGAAGAGACATAGGAAAGTCCTTTTTGGTTGACGTAACGTGAGACGACATCGCCTTTATACGCAGAGATCGCGTCATTCTGTCTCAAAAATTTAGCGCGCCATCGCCGGGTGTCACACAAACAGAAAAAAACGGGCGATGCCTGACACCGCCCGTCCGTATTTCTGCTGTGCAAGTGCCGTTAATGCGCGATCATCACATGGCGCACGACGGAATAGTCTTCGAGCGCATAAGAGGACATGTCCTTGCCATAGCCCGATTGCTTCATGCCCCCGTGCGGCATTTCATTGGTGAGCATGAAATGCGTGTTCACCCATGTGCAGCCATATTGCAGCTTGGCGGCCACCTGCATGCCTTTCGAAACATCCTTGGTCCAGACCGAGGAGGCGAGGCCGTAATCGCTGTCATTCGCCCATTTGATCGCCTCTTCCGGCTCGTCGAACCGGGTGACGGACACCACCGGACCAAACACCTCGCGCCGAACGATTTCGTCGGTCTGAAGCGCACCAGCAACGACGGTCGGTTTGTAGTAGTACCCCGGTCCATCGGGGATCTCGCCGCCGGTGGTGATCTCGATATGATTGGCCTCACGCGCCCGCGTCACGAAACTCGCCACACGATCCCGTTGCCGCAGAGAAATCAGCGGACCGATCTCGTTGAGGCTGTCATCCTCATTGCCAAAGGGAATGTCGGCGACCGTCGCCGTCAGATCGGCGACGAATTTGTCGTAAACCTCGCCTTGAACATAAACGCGGCACGCGGCGGTACAGTCCTGACCGGCGTTGTAGAAGCTGAACGCCCGAAGCCCCGCCACCGTGGCCTCCAGATCGGCATCGTTGAACACGATGACCGGTGCTTTGCCGCCCAGTTCGAGATGGGTGCGCTTGATCGTCTTGTTCGCGGCTTCGAGAATTTTGCGCCCGGTCGCGATGTCGCCGGTGAGCGAGATCATCGCCACTTTCGGGTGGTTGATCAGAGCGGAACCGACCGTCTCACCACGCCCGAGAATGATGTTCACCACACCTTCCGGCAGGACCTCGGCAAAGATTTTCGCCATGGCGAGGGCTGTCAACGGGGTCTGCTCGGAGGGCTTGAACACAACCGTGTTGCCCACGCCGATGGCGGGCGCGATTTTCCACGCCATCATCATCAGCGGATAGTTCCACGGCGCGATGGAGGCGACGATCCCGATGGGATCGCGGCGGATCATCGAGGTATGACCCGCAAGATATTCGCCAGCCACAGGCCCGGTCATGCAGCGCACGGCCCCTGCGAAAAACCGGAAACAGTCGATGATCGCGGGCAGCTCGTCGCCCAGGGCCAGAGGACCGGGTTTGCCGCAGTTGAGTGCTTCGAGGGCGGCGAGGTTTTCCGCCTCCGCCTCGATCTTGTCGGCGATTTTGAGAAGGTAGCCGGAACGCTCGGCGGGCGTGGTGCGGGACCAGCTTTCAAAGGCTTTCTCGGCGGACGAAACCGCCTCCTCGACCTGCGCCAGAGAGGCCTCGGGCAGGGTCGTGATGATCTCACCCGTGCGCGGGTTGAGGATGTTTTCCTCGGTCTCGGTGCCGGAAACGAGTTTCGCGCCGATCAGCATTTGCGTGCTCATGAGGGTCGTCATGGGGGTGTCTCCCTGTTCTTATTTCTCGGAACCGGCGGTGTGTTCGCCGTCTTTGGTCAGGTAATAGGCCGCGAGGATCGGAAGGACCGTCACGATCACGACTGCCATGGCAACCACATTGGTCACGGGGCGTTGACGCGGGCGGACGAGCTCTTCGAGCATCCAGATCGGCAAGGTGGTCTGGTTGCCGGCGGTGAATGTGGTGACGATGACCTCATCGAAGCTGAGGGCAAAGGCCAGCATCCCCCCCGCCAGCAAGGCGGTTGCGATATTGGGCAGGATCACGAGGCGGAAGGTCTGAAGCCCATCCGCGCCCAAATCCATAGAGGCATCAATCAACGCCCCGGACGTGCGCCGGAACCGGGCCACCGCGTTGTTGTAGACGATCACGATACAAAAGGTCGCATGCCCCAAAACGATGGTCCAAGTGCTGAACGGGATGTCCAGAAGCGAGAACGCGGACCGCAGTGAAATCCCGGTGATGATCCCCGGCAAAGCGATGGGCAGGATCACCAGAAGCGAAATGGTCTCTCGTCCGAAGAATTTGGACCGGGCCACGGCCGCGGCAGTCAGAGTGCCGAGGAGAAGCGCCAGAACGGTCGAGATCGCGGCGACTTTGACGGAAAGCCCCATGGCCTGCCACACATCCGCGCGCCCTAAAGTGACGCCGATCCATTTGGTCGTGAAGCCGGGCGGTGGCCATTGAAAGCTCTTTTCCTCGGTCGAAAAGGCATAGAGGAAGATGAGCGCAATCGGCGCGAGGAGGAAGAACAAGCCTCCGAAGGCGGCAATTTTCAGGCCCAGAGGGGAACGGGTGTCAGAGTGCATCGAAAGCCCCCATTTTGCGCGCGCCCCAGAGGTAAATCCCCATGATCACGATCGGCACCACGGTGAAGGCCGCGGCGAGCGGGATGTTCCCGGCGGTGCCCTGTTGGGTATAGACCGCCTGCCCGATGAAAAGGCGCGAGTTACCGACGATCTGCGGCACGATGTAATCGCCGAGCGTCAGGGAAAAGGTGAAGATGGAACCCGCCACAACACCCGGGAGCGCCAACGGAAACAACACCATGCGAAAGCTTTGCTTAGGCGTCGCGCCCAGATCGGCGGCGGCCTCTGTGAGGTCTTTGGAGACACGTTCCAGCGAGGCCTGCACCGGGATGATCATATACGGCAGCCAGATATAGAGAAACACGAGGAAGGTGCCGATGTAGCTCACCGACAGGGAATTGCCGCCAATCACCGGGATCGACAGGAGCCCGTCCAAAAGCCACGTCAGATGCAGCTTGGCAAAGACCCAGTTCAGAATGCCCTCTTTCGCGAGCACCAGTTTCCACGCGTAGACCTTGACGAGATAGCTCGACCACAGGGGCAGCATCACGCCGATATAGAACAGCGCCTTCCATTTCCCCTTCGCGTAACGCGCCGCGAAATAGGCGATGGGAAAGGCGACGACGGCGGCGGCCACAGTAACGGCGGCGGCCATGCCGACCGTACGCAGGATGATGTCGAGGTTATAGGGCCGCAAAAGCTCGCCATAGGTCTTGAGCGTAACCTCATGCACAACGACGCCGGAGAACTCGTCGATGGAGAAAAAGCTCTGGATCAGAAGCGCGATTAATGCCCCGATATAGACGATGCCCAACCAAAGCGTGATCGGCAACACCATGAGGAAGGTGAACATCCGCGGATGGCGAATGATCCAGTCGACCGTGCGCGCCAGCGGGCCGGAACGCGGGGCAAAAATGGCCGCATTTGAGGAGAGATCGCTCATGCGCCCTGCCCCATCACATGCACGCGGGCCGGGTCCCAAGAAATCTTGGTTGTCTCACCGATTTCGGGCGCATCCTCGCGCGCCGGGATCAACGCGGTGAGGCTTTGCCCCGCCAGATCGAGCGAGAGCTTCGTCACACGCCCATGGAAATAGCGCCCGGTCACGGTTGCCTCACGGCCCGCAGCGTCGAGCACAACATCTTCGGGGCGCAAAGAGGCCCATTGTCCCGACGCGCCCGCGCCCACCAGATCGGCGGGAAGGACGTTCGACGAGCCGACGAAATCCGCCACGAAGCGCGTGTTCGGGCGGCGGTAGATGTCCTCGGCGGTGCCGACCTGTTGGATTTTGCCATCGGCAAACACCGCCACACGGTCGGCCATCGACAGGGCCTCGTCCTGATCGTGGGTGACGAAAACAAAGGTCAGGCCCAGCGCGCGCTGCAATTTCCGAAGTTCTTCCTGCATCTGTTCGCGCAGCTTGAGATCGAGCGCGCCCAGAGGTTCGTCGAGCAAAACGACGCGCGGTTTGTTGACCAAAGCACGGGCCAGAGCCACACGTTGACGCTGCCCGCCCGAAAGCTCGCCTGCACGACGATTGCCGTAGCCGCCCAGCTCGACAAGCTCCAGCGCCTCTTCCGCGGCGCGGTGACGTTCGGCCTTGCCGACACCCTTGACCCGAAGCCCGAAGGCCACGTTGTCGCGCACATTCATATGCGGGAAGAGCGCGTAGTTCTGGAACACGGTGTTCACGTTGCGCAGGTAAGGCGGCACACCTTCGGCACGTTCGCCGAAAATCTCGATATGGCCCGCGGTCGGTTGTTCGAAGCCTGCAATCAGGCGCAGGCAGGTGGTCTTGCCGGACCCCGACGGCCCGAGCATGGCAAAAAACTCGCCGTCCCGGATCGAGAGATCCACCTCATCCACGGCTTTCACAATTCCGAAATGGCGCGACACGCCCCGGAAGGTTACTGCATCAGTCATCTTTGGTCTTTCAGGGAGGGCGCCCGGACCTTTGACGATCCGGGCGGTTTTGGCGAAATCAGCGGCCGCCAATCACACCGATGTAGTCGGAGACCCAGCGGTAATAAGGCACACAGCTGCCCTGGCTTTCACAGCTCGACACAGGAGTTTGCCAGAAGCGGATCTTGTCGAAATCGTCGAGACCGTTCTCGGAACAGCCCTCGGCGGTCTGCATACCCGAACCGTCGGCGCAGGCCTCCGGCACGGACGGCACGGCGCCGAACCAGACGGAAAGGTCGGATTGCAGGTTCGAGTTCAGCGAATGCTCCATGAACTGATAGGCACAGTTCGGATGTGCTGCATCGGCATGCAGCATGAGCGTATCGGCCCAGCCCGTCGCGCCCTCTTCCGGGATCACGGAGGCGACCGGCACCCCGTCGGCTTTCAAAAGGTTGACCATGAAGGGCCAGGACGACGAGGCGACCATGCCTTCGTTTTTGAAGTCGTCGATCTGGATGAAGGCGTCATGCCAGTAGCGCGACACGAGCGTGCGTTGGGTCCGCAGAAGATCGAGCGCTGCGGCGTATTGATCCTCATTGAGTTCATAGGGGCTGGTGATGCCCAGCTCCGGCTGATGCGCCATCAGGTACATCGCGGCGTCGGCGACATAGATCGGCCCGTCATAGGCCTGCACCCGGCCCTTGTTGCTTGCGCCATCGGCGAGCGTCATCTCTTCGAAAACGACATTCCAGCTGGTCGGCGCTTCGGGGAAGGCTTCGGTGTTGTACATCAACACGTTCGGCCCCCACATGAAGGGCGTGCCGTAATGCGTGCCTTTGACGGTGTGCCAGGGCGCATCTTTCAGACGGTCATCGACCCGCGACCAGCTCGGGATCAGATCGGTGTTGACCGGCTGCACACGCCCGCCCGCGATGAGGCGCAGCGAGGCGTCGCCGGAGGCGGTCACAAGGTCGAACCCGCCTTCGTTCATCAGCGCGACCATCTCGTCGGAGGTGTTCGCGGTCTTGATCTCGACCTTACAGCTGGTGGCCTCTTCGAATTTGGTCACCCAGTCAAAGGCCGGATCGGTTTCGCCGCGCTCGATATAGCCCGGCCAGGCGACAATGGAGACGGTGCCTTCGCCCGCTCCAAGTTCGGTCATCATATCGGCGGCGTGAAGCGGAACGGCGGTGGCCGCGGTGAGCGCGAGGCCCGACACGCAGGCCTTGAAAATCTGTTTCATCATGGCTTTCCCTGTTGCAATGGGAGGTTGGTCTCCCTTGCGCACAAACCTGTGAAACTCTTTTCGGTTTCACAAATTCAATTCTCAGGTTTTGGGTATCGGAAATATTGATACCGTGATTTTACTTCGTGTTTTTATGGGCTTGCGCCGCCAGAATAAATTCACGCGTCACGCGCGTCAGCGGCGCGCCTTTGCGCCAGACGATTCCAACCTGCACAACCGGTAAGCTTCCGGAGACATCGCGGGACACGATCCGGTCGCCTTCGAGCGACCAGCGGCGATAGACCATCTCCGGCAAAAGCGCGATTCCCGCCCCCGTCGCCACAAGCGATCGCACCGCCTCCACCGACCGGGTGCGAAACGCCACGCGCGGGCGTGCCCCGAAAGCCGACAGAAGCTTGCGCGTCGCCTCCTCGATCTCATCGATCCGGAGCATGATCATCGGTTCGTCCGTCAGATCCTCGATCGACACCGACGGTCGTGTGGTCAGTTCATGCCCGTTCGGCAACCAGAGCTGATAGGGCGAGGTGTCGATGATCTCGGTCTGAAGCGCCATGCGGTCGCGCATATTGGTGGTCACCATCACCGCCACATCCAGCTCGCCCCCCACCAGAAGGTGTTCGAGATAGTCGCCGGTATCTTCGAGCGCCGTCACCTCGACCTGCGGATTGGCGCGACGAAACCGCGCGAGAATATCGGACAGCACATAGCCCGCCACAAGCGAGGTCACCCCGACATGCAGCGTCCCGGTCAACGCCTCGCTTTCCTGCGTCAAGGCGTGACGTGCATCCGAGACACCCGCCAGAATGCCCGTCGCATGCCGCAGAAACTGATGTCCCTTATGGGTGATATCGAGCCCACGCGGATGGCGCGTAAAGAGCGGCACGCCGAGGTCCGTCTCAAGCTCTCGGATCGCTTCGGTGACGGCTGACTGCGAAATCGCCAATGCCTGAGCCGCGCCAGACACAGTGCCGGTTTCGGCCACGGCAATGAAATAGCGAAGTTGTTTGAGTGTGAATGCCATGCGATGTGCTTAACGCGGCGCATGGCGCACTGTCCATCGCCTTGGCACAATGGAAACGGTCGCGACGGGGCTCCCCTCGCGACCGTCCACGGTTTTGCCCTGTCCCGGCTTATGCCTCAGACTCGGCCGGTGTCTCGGGAACTTTCGGTGCGGGTGTCACGGCCTCTTTCACATCCAGAACATCCGCCACCATCTGGCTCATGCCCTTCTCCATGTTCAGACCAACCTGCTTGCCAATTGCATCGAGCGCCGGAAGCTGAAACGCCATTTTGCGCATCTCATCAAAGGCCTGATTGACCAAACCGTCACCGCCGGATTTCGGAGCCTCAACGCCTGAGCCGCCACCGCCATTCAAACCATCGACCTTGTGAATGGTGATCCCGCCGATTTTCTCGGCCGGCTTGACCATTTCGGCGACGATCTGCGGCATGGCTTCAAGCCGCGCCTTGGCGAGACGGAAGTCGATGATCGCCGCCGACAAGCCGTTTTCCGCCTCGGCCAGCGCCCGCGTCCCTTCGGCTTCGGCGAGTTTCTGGGCGCGCATCCCGTCGGCCTGGGCGAGCTGTTCGGCCTTTTCGGCCTCGGCGCGGATCGTCACCTTGTCGGCTTCCGCCTGCGCCAGTTCGCGCATTGCCGCCGCCCGGTCGTCTGCCGCTTCGCGCTCGGCTTTGGCCGCCACCCGGATCGAAGTCGCGTTTCTCTCCGCCTCTTCTTCCGCGGCAAGGATGGTCAGGCGTTTCTGACGCTCCCCTTCCGCCACACGGCGCTCCGTCTCGATGGATTCGGTCGCCTTGATCGCCTCGGCCTTCGCCAAATCGGCGCGCGCACGCGCCTGGCTTTCGGCCTCCGATTTCTCGGCCACCGCGATCTGACGCTCCTGTTCGGCAATCTCGATCGCCTTGCGACGTTCCTGCTCTGCGATCTCGATGGATTTCTCGCGCGCAATCCGCGCCTGTTCGGCGGCTGTCGCGGCCTCTTCGTGTTTGCGCGCTTTCTCGGAGGCTTCGCGCGCCGAGAGTTCTTCCATCTTCACACGCTGAGCCACGCGCGCTTCTTCCTGTTCGCGCTCCACCTCGTAGCGTTTCACCTCCGCCTCCTGACGCGAGCGTGCCACGGCAACCTCCGCCTCCGCCTCGATGGCCGCACGCTGTTTGCGGCTGTCGGCGATACGCTCAGCCTGATTCTTGAGACCTTCGGCGTTGAACACGTTGTTCTCGTCGAGCCCGCCAAGCGGCGTCTGATCGAGCGCGGTCAGCGACACGGATTCGAGTTCGAGACCGTTCTTGCGCAGGTCTTCAGTGACCGTCTGCTGCACCTGCTGGACAAAATTCGCCCGGTTTTCATGCAGATCGTCGAGATCCATCTTGGCGGCAACGGCACGCAGACCGTCGACCAGCTTGCCCTCGACCATCTCGCGCAGCGCACGTTCGTCGAAGGTCCGGTCGCCCAGCGTCTGGGCGGCGCGCGCGATGCCCTCTTCGGTCGCCTGCACCGTGACGTAGAATTCCACGCCGACATCGACCCGCATCCGGTCCTTGGTGATCAGCGCGGAATTGCCGTCGCGGCGCACCTCGAGCCGGGTGGTCCGCATGTTGATGCGGGTGACCTCATGCAACACCGGCACCACCAGAGTGCCGCCGTCGATGATCACCTTGCGCCCGCCTGTACCGGTTTTGACGAGGCTGACCTCGCGGGTGGAGCGTTTGTACATGCGCGCGAAGGCCAGCGCCACGACGAGGAACGCGACGATGATGAGCAGAAATGGCATGGCAACGCCAAGAATGAGATTCATCTGGAATATCCTGTTTCAAGAGTGTGGTAGGTCATAAGTCTGAGGATGTGTCACCCGAGCTGAACGAGGCGCAACTCTCCACCGCGCGGCCGCAGTACGAGCACTTCCGCCCCTTGCGGGATTTCGTCCTTGTCGGAGAGCGGCTCCAGCATGGCATAATGAGTGTTGCCGTAACCGTCGGTGATCCGCACCTGCGCCGGGCTGCCGCGCCGGGCGGTGCCGACGGTGACGGTGCCGCGTCGGCGCCCGAGGCTGCGCTCGGAAATCGCGGCGGTTTCATCGCGCGGGATCAAACGTGCCAGAGCGCCTGAAAGGGTCCGGGTGAGCCCAAGCGCGGGGATGAGCGCCAGCGGCACGGCGACGAGGCGGGGCAACATCTGGCCGAACACGGCCATCACCCCGGATTGCAGCGCAAGCCCCGCCCCGGCAAAGAGCGCGAGGAAAATCGCCAGCCAGATGGTCAGGGGTTGCTTGCGCAGTCCGAGGAAATCGGGAAGCCCACCGGAAGACGGGACCGAGGCGACCTCACCGGGCACTTCGGGAAGCTCTGCCGCAGCCAACCCGATTTCGATCTCGGCGGCCAGATCGACCGGCACGTCCAATTCAACCGCAAGCTCCGGCGCACTCATCCCGACGAGGTCCACATCAAGATCCGGCATCTCGCCCAGCTCCGCCTCGGGCCCCCCGCTCGACAGGCCGGTTGTCAGCAACAGAAGTTCGAGGACCAGAAGAAACAGGACAAGCCCGGCAGAGATCAGAAAGGGGAAAATCTCGGGTTCGAGAAAAGACATATGAAACAGCACCATCCTAGCGTCGGCCCAGCGCAATGGGAGCCTGACGGTCTGCGTTGAAGTTATGATCTCGGCAGGCCGCAATCAAGCTGTGATCGACTGTTCTCCGGAACCCGCCCCCCGCCCTTTGCGTTGTTCTGCAAAATGGAGACAAAAATATGACGCGAAACGCGCAAGGGCATTGGGCCTTGATCATCTTGACGCTCATTGCCGTAATCGCGGCGCTCGATCTGGCGCAGGCGCTGGTTGCGCCTTTCGTACTGGCCTTCGTCTGTGCCGTGGTGCTCTCGCCGGTCTCCGCCTTCTGGAAGCGCCTCGGTGTGCCGCCTGCGATGGGCGCACTGATGAGCTTCGCCTCTGTGCTGGCGCTTCTGGCAGCGCTGATCTTTCTGGCCGAACCCGTGATCGAACAGGCCTATGCGCAAATCCCGAGCATCAAATACGAGCTGAGAGAAGGTCTCAGCCACCTGCGCCAAGTGTTTCGCGGCATCAGCGACGTGACCAAGGAGGTGCAGGACACGATCTCTCCCGACACCTCCGGCTCGGACGGGTCGCAATCCGTGGCCCTGCCCTCGCTCGGGGACGCGCTCTTTGCCGCCCCCTCTCTGCTTGCCCAGATCCTGCTCTTTGCCGGGGCATTGTTCTTCATCCTGCTGTCGCGAGACGAAGTTTACGAGGGCCTCTCGAAACTCCATCCCGCAGGACCATCCGTCACCTGCCTGCGCGATGCGGACGCGCGGGTGTCGCGCTATTTCCTGACCATCACGCTGATCAACACCGGCTTCGGCGCGATTGTTGCCGGGGGGCTTGCGGCCATGGGACTGCCCGGCGCTCTGCTCTGGGGCGTCGTGGCGGCCCTGATGAATTTCATCCTCTACATCGGCCCGGCGATGGTCGCCGTATCCCTGCTCATCGCGGGCATCATGGCCTTTGACGGCGCGGCATCCTTCCTTCCGCCGCTGACATTCATTGCGCTGAATACCCTCGAAGGCCAGTTCGTCACGCCGACACTGGTCGGACGACATATGCAGGTCAACCCGCTCCTGGTGTTCCTGTCGCTGTGCTTCTGGCTCTGGCTTTGGGGGCCGGTCGGCGGTTTTGTGGCCATCCCGCTTCTGGTCTGGGGGTTGGCCGTGTTCCGGGGATTGGGACCCGAAACACGGCACACGTCCTGATGCACCCCGTTCAGGGCTCAGGAGCCAATCCTCAGTCGATCTCGTCGATCTCGCTGTCCGTCTGGGTCTCGTCAAAGGAGGCGATCGGGAAATCCACCGCAACGCTGAAGAGAGCATCGCCTTCCTCAACCTCCAGCTTGCCCCCCAATTGTTGGGCAAAGGCCTTGATCAAATTGGTGCCAAGCCCCGTGCCGTTCACCTGTTCGGGTGGCAAAAGCGGCGTGCCCTTGGTGTTGGTCACAGTCAAACGCGCCGTGCCGGGCTCAAAGGTCTTCAGGCGCACCTCAATCCTGGGCATCTCCCCCTCCGGGCGACCGATGTATTTCAGCGCATTGGTCGTGGCCTCAGTGGCCAGAAGGGACAAAGGCACCGCCTGATCGGGATAGAGCACGACCGGATCATACTCCTCCGTGCTTTTCAGATGCGCCTCATTGGCAACGCTCGCGCTGACCAGCTTGCCGATCGTGCTGCGCAGCAACTCGTCGGCCCGCACCCGGCCTTCTGTCGTAGTCTCGTAGAGGCTGCGGTGCACAGTCGCGATGCTCATCACACGGCCCTGCACCTCCTTGAGGGCAAACCGTGCCTCGGGGGTTTTCGCCTTGCGCACCTTCATGTTCACGATGGAGGCGATCAGTTGCAGGTTGTTCTTGACCCGGTGATGCACCTCCTTGAGCAGGACGGATTTGTCATGGATCGTATCTTCGAGTTCCGCCTCGTCGCGGATCACGGTTTCCGCCAGATCGTGCCAGACGCGATCAATCTCGCGCAACTCACGCGGCAACCCCGGATCGCGCGAGCGCTGATCGTGGCGTCGCGACACAGCGAAATCGCGCATGTCACGGCTCAGGCGACGGATCGGCTTGATCACCAGCCGGTGCACCGCGAAATAGGCCACACCGAGACTGGTCAGCCACATGGCAATCGGAAAGAACATCGGCGAGGCAATCGACAGGCCCGGCGCAACCGAAAGCCGCTCCCGTGGCCAACTGCCGATGGCATAGACCTGATCGCGCAGGATCGGCACCACGGCGAAGACACGTTCCTCGCCGTCGTTGGTCTGCCCGGTGAAGGAAAAGCGATACTGCCCGACCAGTCCGACCAGTGGGCGCTTGGCAGGCAATTCCCCGACCACACCCTGCAACCCACCGGCCGCGCTCAGAATTTCGCCCTCATTGTTGAAAGTGATGAGATCCACCGGTCGGTCGAGCGGCTGGTTCTCGACCTTCATGCGGGTTTCGTTATGTGGCAGAGAGACGGTCACATAGCCGTCGTAGGCCTCATTGTGATAGACCGGTGCGGACAGGACGATGACCGACGTCTTGCTGATCGGCGCATTGAAAATCAGATCACTGCGCGGACCGGGATGCTGCGTCATGCCCTGATAGACTTCGCGGCCTTTGAAATTATAGCCAACCGCACTTGAACCGCATTTCAGGATGCCATCCGCCCCAACATAGCCGGCAAAGGAAAACGCCTCGTTATCGGTTATGAAATCCACGAAAATCCGGTTACAGGCCGACGTGTCCGCTTTAATCGACGGTATCACCGCCGCGAGCGCATCCGTTGCGCCAAACCCGGCACGGATCAGCGCCTCTTCGCCCGCTGCGGCCTGTGCCGTGAGCGCAAGCAAATTGCTCTGGGCGCGTTCGTCCGCCGCCTCGGAAAACTGATGCGTGATCGAGACGGCGATCAGTCCGATCGGGAAAAGCGCAATCGACAACAGCGTCGCAATGCGCAATCCCAACCCGTCGACAGAGCGACGCCAGTCTTTCAGCTTCACGCAGCAGTCCCCCGGCTCGGCACAGCGGAACTCATCACGGCCAGGGTCTCCTGATCGGTCAACTCAAGCGTATCGCCCTCTTCCAGCTCCATCAATTCCGTAAGCCTTTGACGTGCGCGATTAACGCGGCTCTTGATCGTACCGACCGCCACGTCACAGGTCTCGGCGGCCTCCTCATAGGAAAACCCCATCGCGCCGACCAGCATGAGAGCCTCGCGTTGCTCGGCTTTGAGCTGCACGAAGGCGGCTTCGAAATCGGCCATGGCGAGGCGCCCGTCATGGTCCGGTTTCTTCGCAAGTGTGGCCGCGAAGACGCCATCCGTGTCCTGCACCTCGCGTTTACTCTTGCGACGGTCGGAATAAAACGTGTTGCGCAGGATGGTGAAGAGCCAGGCGCGCATATTGGTGCCAACCTGAAAAGAATCTATGTTCTTCCATGCCTTGATCACCGCATCCTGCACCAGATCGTCCGCCTGCGACAGGTTCCGGGTGAGGCTGAGGGCAAAGGCGCGCATTGCGGGCAGATGGGTGACGATCTCTTCGCGAGGATCGAGTGCGAGGCCGTTTTCACGGCCGCTCTGGGTCGGACTGTCCTCACTGGTCATTCTGGGCATCCTGTTCCTTGAGTTTCTCAAGCAGATCCAGAAACCGGTCCGGTATCTCTTCCTCCAGAGTCTTTTGATAGACCCGTTTCAGATTGGCCTCGATTTGCTCGTCGAGCTCGTGTTTTGATTTGTGTTGCGCCATTGTCATTCCCGTCTCGAGATCCCCTGAACATGGTATCCCGAAAAATTTTAACACCCTTTGTGGAACCAAACGCGTTTCGCCTGCGTTCGGTTCCGAGAAAATCGAAAAAGGACGAAATTTATGTCGACAGCTCCGACAGAGAAGAAACTGTCCCTCATTGTGGCCAGCCTTCTGCCCTATCTGCGCCGCTACGCACGCGCGCTGACCGGAGACCAACAGACCGGGGACAAATATGCCGCGACCACGCTCGAGGCGCTGCTGAGCGATCGTTCGGTGTTCGATCAGATCGAAAGCCCGAAAGTGGCTTTGTTCCATGCATTTCACCTGATCTGGTCGAGTGCCGGTGCGCCGACGGGCGAGGACGAGACCGGGCTCGCCAAACGCGCTCAGGCCCACTTGCGCCGCCTGACGCCCAACACCCGCGAGGCGCTGTTGCTTCACACGATCGAGGAATTCACCCTCGATGAGGTGGCCGAGATCATGGGCACCGATGTCGATGAGGTCGAACACCTGTTGAGTGTCGCCGAAACCGAAATGTCCGAAAGCATTCAGGGGCGTGTCATGGTGATCGAAGATGAGGCCATCATCGCACTCGATCTTCAGGGCATCGTCGCCGACATGGGCCACCAGATCACCGGCGTGGCCAGTATCGCCAGCGAAGCGGTGAAACTCGCCGCCGAGACCCGGCCCGATCTGATCCTCTCGGACATTCAACTCGCCGACGGCTCCTCGGGCATCGACGCGGTGAACGACATTCTCAAGAGCGCCGCCGACATTCCGGTGATCTTCATCACCGCCTTCCCCGAGCGGCTTTTGACCGGCGAACGCCCGGAACCTGCTTTCGTCATCACAAAGCCCTACAGCGAGGACCAAGTCCGCTCTGCTGTATCCCAGGCGATGTTCTTTTCGAGCACGGAAACCCTGGTATCCTAAGCGACACCGATCCGTTCGGCATAGGAAAACGCCCCGCCGAAATCCGGCGGGGCGTTTTATGTTCGAGGCTCAGAGAGTCACGATTTCGCAATCGCCCGAAGCATCCAGGCCGCTTTCTCATGGAACGCCGCGCGCGCGGTCGCCAGATCGGCGGTCACATCGTCATCGTGCTCTTCTGCAAGCTTGATCAGCCTGTGCATCTGGGCTGCGAGATGTTCGTGGTCGGACGCCAGATCGGCCACCATCTCATGCGCGCTCGGCGATTTCGGCGCGTCTTTGAGCTTCGCACCACAAAGCACATCGCTCACCGACATCGGCGCCAATTGCCCAAGCGCGCGGATGCGTTCGGCCAACTCATCGGTCGCCTCGAACAGCGCGCCGTATTGCTCTTCGGTCAGCGTGTGAATGCTGTAGAACAACGGGCCTTCGACGTTCCAGTGATAGATATGGGTCTTGAGAAGCAGCGTGTAAGTGTCTGTCAAAACCTGCGCGAGACCCTCCGCAACGGTCTTGGGCGATTTGACGCCGGTTTTGACGGTGGTCGCTTCGGGGGTGGTTTCGAGAATATCTGCCATGATGCGTTCCTTTCAAATGTGATGTTCGGCGAGGGGAGGCAGGGGGCGCCGGATCAAACCGGCGGCTTGCCCCGCACCGCCCGTGCGACCATCGCCAGAAGGAACAGGACGATGAAGATGAAGAACAGGATTTGCGCGATCCCGGCGGATGCGCTGGCGATGCCACCGAAGCCAAAAACCCCGGCGACAATCGCGACGATCAGAAAAGTAAGTGCCCAGCCAAGCATGGGAGCCTCCTAAGTTGCGATTGTTTGGTGCGTCCTCTGACGCGGTCTGGGGAGTCAACGCAGGCTTTCGCGGATTGGTTCCAAACAGGTTTTCCGGAACATTCTGACCGGCCTGCGCGTTGGGTCGACAACATGGAAATGAAAAGGAGACTGATTATGACTCGCGCTCAAACCAATGGTGCCGTCGAACAGACATCCGCCGATCTTTCGGCCCAGATCGAAACGCTGAAAGCCGATGTGGCTGCGCTGACCAGCACGTTTGCGGACTATGCCCGCGCCCAAAAGGAACACCTCGGCGCCACCGCAGAAGACACATATGAGGCTGCGAAACAGAAAGGCGCGGAGACCGCCCACCAAGCCCGTCAACAGGCGCGTGACGCCTATGCCGGAGCGGAACAGGCGGTGCGCGACAATCCGGCGACCTCCGTCGGCATTGCCGCAGGCGTCGGCTTTCTCGTCGGCCTTCTGACCGCGCGTCGCTGAGGCCCCTCATGCTGAACGCCGTTCAAACAAAAGTGGCCCGGGGCGCACGTCGTGTGGCCTGGGTCTCTGCCGGAATGCTCCTGCTTCTGGTCGGGGCCGGTTTTCTGACCACCTCGGCCTGGCTCGTGCTGTCCACCCTGCACGGTGCGCAATTCGCCGCCCTCGTGATCGGGCTGTTCTATGTCGGCGCGGGCCTCATCTCTCTGGCTCTCGCCACGAAACGTCAGGTTCCCGCGCCAGCGCTCGCGCCCCCTTCCGGCCCAAGGCAACAAGATGTCTTCGCACGGCTCGCCATGGCGTTCAGCGAGGGTTTTCAGGTCGGCACGGCGATGCGCCGATGAGGCACGACCGCCTCGTGGGGTTTACCGGGTTCTGGCCTGGATGAACTCCATCTGCCCGTTTTCGATGATCGCCGCGGTGAGGCGTCCGGTGGCATAGGCGCCGGTGTCGATGGAAATGACGCCGTTTTTTTCCTGCGGCAGATCGACGATGGTATGGCCGTGCACGACCCACAGACCGTCGTCGCGGGCGTGTTGGCCGAAGGCCTTGTGCCCCCAGGTCAGCGCCTGTTCGGTTTGCGCCGCAATCGGCGTCGCGGGATCGGCCCCGGCATGGACCACGGCGACATTGCCGCTCCCGAACCACCGCGGGCGCGCGGCGAGCCAGTCGTGCAGGCCCTCGGGCATGACCTCCAGCAGCCGGTCCCGCGCGCGGCGCAGCGCCTCGGGCGCATTCTGCACCCCGAGCTGGAAAGCCCCGAAGCTCGCCATGGTCTGCAACCCGCCATGGCGCATCCAGCGATTTCCGGCCTGTTCCGGCTCCCGCAGGAAGGCCAGCATCATCTCTTCGTGGTTGCCGAGGAGGAACACGGTGTCGGGACGGTCCGCTTCGAGCGCCCTGAGACGGTCGAGCACCCCGGCGCTGTGATCTCCCCGGTCGATGAAATCGCCGACGAAGACCCAGCGCGCACGCGGCGCACGCGCGCAGAGCCGGTCGATCATCTTGTCCAGACAGACCAGTTCACCGTGCAGATCCCCGACAATGGCCAGCGCCGTTTCGGGGGCTGGCGGCCCCCCTTCGAAGCGCTGCGGGAGAGGCAGGTCCGTCTTCTGGGGCCTGCGGCGGAACACGTGTCTGAACACAGCTTGGTCCTTTTCAATTCGGCTTTGAGCGGACAAATCCCGCGCGCCGTCTCATCGTCTCATCGTCTTGCGCCGGTCAGAGGTCTGGCCGCTCCGGACAGGCTGCCGCCCAGTTCGACCGCAGGGGGGCAAGCCGTGGCTTCGGGTGACGATGGCATTTTACGGCTCAAATTAAGAGCAAAAAAGCGCCGATCGCTGCAAATGTTTCACGATGTCCCGTTTGACGGCACTGCCGACGCCCCCCAATATAGAGAAGAGTTTCAATGTCGGATCAGGCAAGCTATACGGGTGCCAAAGCTTGAGGTACGGTGTGACGTTTCATAAATATTTTCATGGGCTTTGGGTGTCAGCAGCCCTGTCCGCCGCCCCCGCACTGGCGCAAAATGTGGACCTCAGGTTTCCGGTCTCCACCTTCGGCACGCCCGGCCTCATTGACATGCCGACCGGAGAGGTGTTTCCCGACGGCACGCTCCACCTGAACACCGCCTTTCGCGACGGCACGCAAAGATACAATCTGAGCTTTCAGATCACACCGCGCATCTTCGGATCGTTCCGCTATTCGATCATCGACGACTACGATGCGGTGATCGGCACCCGCTACGACCGCAGTTTCGATCTGGGGTATCTGATCGCCGAGGAGACCGACCTGCGCCCCTCCGTCGTCGTGGCCCTGCGGGATTTCGGCGGGACCGGCATTTATAGCTCGGAATATGTCGCGGCCACCAAGCATTTCATGGACGAGCGCCTGTCGCTCACCGGCGGGATCGGCTGGGGGCGTCTGGGCAGCTATGGCAGCTTCGACAACCCGCTCGGCGCGCTTTCGGACACGTTCGACACCCGCGGCGCCGGTCCGTCGAGCATCACGGAAGTCGGGCGTCTGGAAACGGACCAATGGTTCCGCGGCGATGCGGCGCTGTTCGGCGGGCTGGCCTATCAGATCAGCGACCGGCTGTCTTTCCGGCTGGAATATTCCTCCGACGACTATGGGCGCGAGGTCGCGCGCACCGGCTTCGAGCACAGGACGCCCTTCAATGCCGCGCTGTCCTACGGCTTCGGCAACGGCGCGGATCTGACGGTCTATGCGCTGCACGGCTCCGAGATCGGTTTCATGGCCAACCTGCCGATCGACCCGCAGAACCCGGCCTATGCCAGCGGCATCGAAGAAGCCCCGCCTGCCCTCGTGCCGCGCCAGACCGCCGCGGCGCTGTCCTGGACCGACGGCAGCGTTGAAAGCAAGAACAGCCCGCTGTCCGCCGCGCTCCGGGATCAGGGCATCGCGCTCGAAGGCCTTACGGTCGAAGGGTCAACCGCCACGGTGCGCATGGCCAACGGGCGCTATCCGGCGGAGGCCCAGGCTCTGGGCCGCACGGCCCGGGTTCTGGCCAATCATCTGCCCGAGACGGTGACGACCTTTCGGGTGGAAAGCACCGCGAACGGGATGACCACCTCGCGCACCACGCTGCGCCGCTCCGATCTCGAGGCGCTGGAATACGATCTCGACGGCAGCTGGCGCAGCTATGTCCGCGCCGGGTTCGAGGACGCGCCCCGCACCGAGGCGACGGCGATCGCCGGGACCTATCCCAAATTCGACTGGCGCCTGAGCCCCTATTTCGATCCGGCGCTGTTCGATCCGGACAACCCCCTGCGGGCCGATCTGGGGCTTCAGGCCGAAGCCGCCTTCACGCCGGTGCGCGGGCTGATCTTCTCCGGGGCGATCCGCCAGCCGATCGTCGGCAATCTCGACGAGAGCACGCGCTCCTCCAGCTCGGTCCTGCCCCATGTGCGCACCGATGTCGTCGACTATGCCAAAGACTCCGATCTGGAGATCAAACATCTCACGGCGGAATATTTCTTCCGCCCCGGCAGGAACCTCTTTGGCCGGGTGACCGCGGGTTATCTGGAAACCATGTATGGCGGCCTGTCGACGGAACTGCTCTGGAAACCGCTCAACGGTCCGCTCGCTCTGGGCGCCGAAGTGAACTACGCGAAACAGCGGGAATTCGACCAGCTCTTCGGATTTCAGGACTACGACATCGTGACCGGCCATGCCTCGGTCTATTACGATCTCGGCCGCGGCTATCTGGGTCAGGTCGATGTCGGGCGCTATCTCGCAGGCGATTATGGCGCAACCGTCTCTCTCGACCGCGAGTTCGACAACGGCTTTCGCGTCGGCGCCTTCTTTACCCTCACGGATGTCTCCTTCGACGATTTCGGCGAAGGCTCCTTCGACAAGGGCATCCGCTTTACCGTCCCGATCGACTGGCTGAGCGGCGCGCCCGTGCAGGGCGGCTATGGCACGACCATCCGCCCGGTCCTGCGCGACGGCGGCGCGCGGCTCGATGTCCGAAACCGGCTTTACGAGGTGGTCAGGGGCAGCCAGACAAACGAGCTGGAAGACCGTTGGGGGAGGTTCTGGAGATGACCGTGAAGACCCGCATCGCGCTCGTCCTCGGCCTGTTCGCGGCTCTGAGCGGCTGTTCGTCGGACCCGAACCAATCCGCGCTCGCCCAGCAATTCCTCAACCGCTCCAAAGGCTACGACCCCGGCGCCGACTTTCTCGCAGCTCAAAACTCAGGCGCCCCGGGCTATGTGGCCGGGCTTCAGAACGGCGACAACGCCTACACGGTCTTCCTGCGTCAGACCGTCAACGCCCGGGGCGAGGAAACCTGGATCTCACCGGATCGGCTGTCTCTGGGGATGAAAGACGGGATGATGATCGCCACACGCGGCTTCGGCCACGACCAGCTCGCGGCGGATGCGCGCGAAACCTTGTCGGCGCTCACCTCGGGGCAGAATGCCGTCACCGAGCGTTTCGTCACCCTGCTCGCCGCCGGAAGCACCGCCGAGACCCTTGCCTTCCGCTGTCAGGTCACCCGCCAAAAGCAGGAACCGGTTCAGCTGAGCGACAGTTACACGGCTGACACAGACCTGTTCTATGAAACCTGCCGGAACGGCCAGATGGCGTTCCGCAACCTGTTCTGGGTGGAACGGGGCTCCCGGAGCATCGTGCAGTCGCGTCAGTGGATCAGCGAGGAGACCGGCGAATTGGCGCTCAGGCGCCTGGCCCCACAGGCGACAATTCCGTGACACCGGCGCAGAAAGCCGAGAACACGGTTGCCCTCTCTTCGGTTTTCGGATTGATTTTACAAAGTATCATGTAAAAGGAACCAGTTAGCGTTGTCCTCCTCCCCAAACATCTCCGATGACGACGTCATCGATCTTGGCGCGATGGTCGGCGCCCTGTGGCGCAAGAAACTGTGGATCATCGCAAGTGTCGTGGCCTTCGCGCTGCTGGGCGCCTTATATGTGTTTGCTCTTGCAACTCCGAAGTACCGTGCAACCTCTGTGATCCTGCTGGATGCCTCCGGCGAACAGCTTGTGGATCTCGGCGCGGTCCTGCCGAATCTGGGAACGAATTCGGAAGCCATCAACACCGAAGTCGAAGTCCTCAAAAGCCGCCGTTTGCTGGAGCGCGTCGTCACCGCCGCGAACCTGACCGAAGACCCCGAGTTCAATTCGACCCTGCGCCCGCCCGGTCTGAAGACAAAGATCAAGACCGCGCTGACGCGGTCACAGCCCGCATCTGCGAGCGAAGAGCAACAAATGACCCTGGCGATCAACGCCTTGCTGGATCGCATCTCCGTACGCAACCTGCCCAAGACCTATGTCCTGCAGGTCACGGTCGAGACCGGGGCCGCGCAAAAATCCACCCGCCTCGCAGATACGATCGCCGAACAATACATCCTGTATCAGATGGACGTGAAATTCGAGGCGACACGCGATGCCTCCGAATGGCTCACCACCCGGGTCGCAGATCTGAAAGTGGATCTGGAACAGGCCGAAGCACGCGTCTCCGAGTTCTCGACCAATTCGGAAGTGGTCAGCATCGAAACCGTCCAGGCACTCGAACGTCAGCTCAAGGAGCTGCGCGAGCGGCTTCAGACCATGCGCAGCGCGCTGCAAAGCGAAACCGCACGGCTCGACGCGCTGACCGAGGCGGAAAACGCCCCCGCCGGACAGAAAGTCGACGTGGCGGGCGACCCGCGCCTGACGACGATTTATCATGAAGCCGGCGAGGGTGCCGCCTTCGACGCCCGCTTCGGTCAAATTCTCATGCAAGCCACCACCCAGATGCAACGCACAGAGGCGCAGGTTCGCTCCCTCGAAGCCAGCATTGCCCTGCGGGAGGCCGATATTGCGCGACAAAGCGACGAGTTGATCCAGCTTCAGCAACTCACCCGCGAAGCCGAGGCCAGCCGCCTGCTTTACGAATATTTCCTCAGCCGTCTCAAGGAAACCTCCGCTCAGGAAGGCATTCAACAGGCGGACAGCCGCATCCTGTCCAATGCCGTCCTGCCGGGCGGTCCCGCCGAACCCCGCAAATCGCTTATTCTGGCCATCTCCATGATCCTCGGCGCCATGGCCGGAAGTGCCTTTGTCCTGCTGTGGGAAATGCGGCAGAACGGGTTCCGCCAGGCCTCCGAACTCGAATCGGAAACCGGCCTGCCCGTGATGGGACAAATCCCGCTTTTGCCATCGGACAACCGCCGCGAAGGGCTGGAATATCTCGCCGAGAAACCGGCCTCCGCCCAGGCGGAGGCGATCCGCAACCTGCGCACATCCGTGATGTTGTCCGGTTTGGACAAGACACCGCAGATCATCATGCTGACCTCCTCCCTGCCCGGCGAAGGGAAAACCACGATCTCCTTTGCCCTGGCCCAGAATTTCGTCGGGCTCGGCAAAAAGGTTCTCCTGCTCGAAGGCGATATCCGGCGCAGGGTGTTCAGCCAGTACCTCGACGTCAAGGACGCCAAGGGGCTGATGGCGGTGCTCGCCAATGAGATCTCCCTCGAGGACGCGGTCATTCATGACCCGGTGATGAAGGCCGACATTCTCATCAGCGAACCCAGCACGGTCAACGCCGCGGATATCCTGTCCTCCGAACGATTCGCCGCCTTCCTGGAAACCGCGCGGAACGCCTATGACATGGTCATTATCGACACGCCGCCGGTGCTCGTGGTCCCCGATGCGCGGGTTCTCGCGCAACATGCCGATGCCCTGCTCTTCACCGTCCATTGGGACAAGACCACCAAAACCCAGCTCCAGAACGCGCTGCGCATGTTCGAGACCGTCGGGGTCAGCGTCAGCGGGCTGGTGCTCAACCAGATCGACCCGAAAGGCATGAAAAACTATGGCTACGGGGATTCCTATGGGGCCTACGGGGCTTATGGCGCCAAGTATTACACAAACTGACCAGTTCTCAGGACATGTGCCCCCCATGACAAGCCCCATGACACGCCCCGGATGTGCGACGCCTCGCGCGCGCATCCTTCGCAAAAAAGAAAACCGAATGGCTGCGCCCGTCGTTTTTCGCTATGACACTCTCACGCCGTGACTTTGAACAAGGACTGACCCGTTGCGTATTGCAGTTGCTTTTATCACGACCCTCGCGCTCTCGTCCTGCGGCGCCGCCTATCACAGTCAGCGGGTGGTTTCCGGCACAACGAACGAGGCCAAAGTCCGTGTCGTCGATGTCACCCCCCAGTCCGTGATGATCGCCAATCGCTCCGCCTATACACCACACGACCTGCCTGCGGCGTTCAAAACCACCGCCGGGACCGGCAGCGGGCTGCGCGGCACCGGAGACGTGCCCGAACCGGCGTATACCGCGCAAACCCGACCCGGCGCGCTGGAAACACGCCTGCCCCCCGCAACCGCCGCGCAACCCTATAAAATCGGCATCGGAGACGTGGTGTTGCTCGCAACGCCCACCGGCACCTCAATCGAGGAACTCTCCGGCCTGCTGGCCGCCCAGAACAGCCGCCAGGGCTATACCGTCCAGGATGACGGCAGCATCGCCATCCCCGATGTCGGCCGTGTGGCCATTGCCGGGCTGACCCTTGAAGAGGCCGAAGCGACCCTGTTCCAAAGTCTCGTCGCCGCGCAGATCGAACCGACCTTCAGCCTTGAGATCTCCCAGTTCAACTCCAAGAAAGTCTCCATCGGCGGCGCGGTCTCCGCCCCCGGCGTGATCCCCGTCACTCTGACGCCGCTCTATCTCGACGAAGCCCTGGCACAGGTCGGCGGCACCACCGCCGCAAGCCTCGGTTACACCTCCGTGCGGATTTACCGCGATGGCACGATCTACCAGGTGCCGCTCGAAGCGCTCTACGCCAACAGCCGCATTCAGAAGATCCCCCTTCTGGCCGGCGACAGCGTCTTTGTCGATGACACCTATCAGCTGGATCAGGCCTCCGCGTATTTCGCGCAACAGATTCAACTCGCCGAATATCGTCAGGGCGCGCGAAGCTCCGCCCTGTCGCAATTGCAGACCGAAGTCTCGCTGCGTCGCGGGCAACTCGAAGAAGCCCGCTCCAATTATCAGGCGCAAGTCGCGCTGGATGCCACCCAACGGGACTATGTCTATCTGACCGGCGAAGTCAGACAGCAGGGCCGCTTCACCCTCCCGCTCGGACGGCAAGCCAGCCTGGCCGACGCGCTCTATGAGGGCGGCAGAGGGCTCGCCATTCAAACCGCAGATCCCCGACATATCTACGTGCTGCGCGGCTCGGAAGACCCCATGGCCTTCGATGCCCTCACCGCCTGGCAGCTGAACACGAAGAACGCCGCCTCTCTGACCCTGGCCGCACGGTTCGAATTGCGTCCCAACGACATCATCTTTGTCGCCGAACAACCCGTCACGAAATGGAACCGCACCATCAGCCAGATCACGCCTGCGCTCATCAACAGAGGCCTGACCGCGCTCGAATAGGAAAGGCGCGCGCATAATTCTGAGCCAGTCTGCGCTATTTTTTGCGCAAGGCCGGCAAACCGGTGCGAAAAAACAGAAACGACACGTTTTTCGATGCCATCGCAGCCTGAATCGCGTATGCTATCGTTAAGGTTGAAACACTGCCCCTGAAGTTTCCGGGGCAGATTCCATCAATATAGTGAGTACACCATGTCCAAATATGCCGTTTTGCTGATGTCCGCTCTCGCCCTCTCCGCCCCCGCGGCCTTCGCTCAGGACACGGGCGAGCCGAATGGCGATGAGATCCGTCTGCCGCCCCCGGGCGATGTGCAGAACTTGCTGCCCCTGCTGGCACCGACCATTGGTCTTCTGGGGGTGGCGCTGGCGAACGGAGGCGGCAGCTCCTCGACCAGCACAACCAGCACAACCTCGACCAACTAAGCCGCTCGAGACGCGTTCGGAGAAGATAGAAAAGGCACCCTCCCCGGGTGCCTTTTCCGTTGTCCGCCGCGCACCGGATCAACACTTCCTTAGGCTTTCTCTGCTCTAATCCCACCTGAACCGATGGGGATCGGTGTTCCGGGGTGAGAACACCCCCGACTTGTCACGTGGGGTGATTTCATGTTTTCCGAACCGACCGTCCGTGCGCCCTCGGCGCGCGCCAGAAACCTGTGCGCCCTTGTCGCACCCCTTCTCGCCTTGACCCTGTGCCTCTCCCTCTGGAGCACAAACGCACAGGCCGCCCGGCCAAAATCGCAACAGCCCGGCGCAACGATCGTCATCAACGGCGACCCGGGCGGCAGCGTCCGCGCCCGCTACAACGAAATCGAAGAAATCAACAGACTCGGCCAACGCATCGAAATCCGCCGCGGCGCCTGCCTGTCCAGCTGCACAATGTTCCTCGGCGCCGACAACGTCTGCGTCTCGCCGCAAGCCAGCTTCGGATTCCACGGCCCCTACAGGTTCGGACAAAAACTCACTCCCGAGGAGTTCGACCAATGGTCCAAATTCATCGCCTCTCATTACCCCCCAGCAATCCGCCACTGGTACATGACAAAGGCAAGGTACAAAACCTACAGCCCAGCACACATCTCCGGCGCCGAACTCATCAGACTCGGTGTCCAAAAATGTGAGTGAGGGCAGCTGCACCCCACCTAGCAACAGACGAAAGGTTCACCAAAACTTCTGAGCAAGGCAGGCTATCGGCGGGCTCATATATCGCAAATGAAAACGCGCAAGAAACAGGAAGTGATGGTGATCCCGGCGGGATTCGAACCTGCAACCTGCCCCTTAGGAGGGGGCTGCTCTATCCAGTTGAGCCACGGGACCACACGGTCTCTCTTAGCCCGGTGTGACACTTCAAGACAAGAGACGAAGAACGGAACATGAAGGGGGAGCAAGTTGGCCCACCGCTCCCCCTTTTGCGATCTGCCAGTTCCTCGTCCCGCTCATGCGGTACCGTCATGCAGATATTTTGCACGACTGAACTGGATCGGACCACATCTCTACCACAATCCGCACAGCAAATTGTTAGCGATAACATATTCCGTGCGCAACACGTGGACAAGGCCGTTTTATGATGTAAACTTAAGGCAATAATTCAAAACATTCAGGAGGGTCACGTCATGTCGCAGGGTTCTGGAAACACCCCCCCGAAACGCCCATTGACGCTGCGCGACGTTTCCGAAGCCTCTGGCGTCTCCGAAATGACGGTCAGCCGGGTGCTGCGCAATCGCGGCGATGTCTCGGAAACGACCCGCGCCAAGGTGCTCGAAGCCGCGCGCGAGCTTGGCTATGTGCCGAACAAGATCGCGGGTGCGCTGGCCTCGTCGCGGGTCAACCTCGTTGCTGTGATCATTCCCTCCATGTCCAACATGGTGTTCCCGGAGGTCATGACCGGGATCAACCAAGTGCTGGAAAGCACCGAGCTTCAACCCGTGGTCGGCATCACCAATTACAAGCCGGAACGCGAAGAGGCGGTGCTTTACCAGATGCTCTCCTGGCGCCCCTCCGGTGTAATCATCGCGGGACTCGAACATACCGAAGCCGCCAAGGCGATGCTCGGTGCCGCGGGCATTCCGGTTGTCGAGATCATGGACACAGACGGCGAGCCGATCGACTCGGCCGTTGGCATTTCGCATCGCCGCGCGGGTCGCAAAATGGCGCAGGCGATCATCGACGCGGGCTACAAACGCATCGGGTTTCTCGGCACCAAGATGCCGCTCGACCATCGCGCCCGGAAACGCTTCGAAGGCTTCACCGAAGTGCTGGCCAAGGCGAAACTTGAGATCGCCGACAGCGAATTCTATTCCGGCGGTTCCGCTCTTAAGAAAGGGCGCGAGATGACCGAGGCGATCCTCAAGCGCAACGAGGAGAACCCTCTGGATTTCCTCTATTATTCCAACGACATGATCGGTGCGGGCGGGCTGATGTATTGCCTCGACAACGGCATCGACGTACCGGGGCAGATCGGGTTGGCCGGCTTCAACGGCATCGAGTTCCTCGACGGCTTGCCGCGCAAACTTGCCACGATGGACGCCTGCCGTCTGGAGATCGGGCGCGCCGCTGCGGAAATCATCGCCAAACGGGTGGAAACCCCGGATGCACCCGGCGGCGAGGTGGTCACGCTCGAACCCTCCCTTGCCTATGGCGACACGCTCAAGCGCAAGAAGAAGCCGCTCTGACCTCTCCGGAGAGAGTTTTCAGCAACTTTATTCAAGATCGCACACCCCATGGTGACTGGAAATGACGCTCCGAAAGATTTAAGGAGCGTCAACGCCCGTTTTGCGGGCGATCAGTTGTAGCGGAAAGAACAGAAGATGCCACATTACAGATCCCGTCGCTCCACCCATGGTCGCAACATGGCCGGCGCCCGCGGCCTTTGGCGCGCAACCGGCATGACCGATGGCGATTTCGGCAAGCCGATCATCGCCGTGGTGAACTCGTTTACGCAATTCGTGCCGGGTCACGTCCACCTCAAGGACCTTGGCCAGATGGTGGCACGCGAGATCGAGAAAGCCGGTGGTGTGGCGAAAGAGTTCAACACCATCGCGGTGGATGACGGCATCGCTATGGGCCATGACGGGATGCTCTATTCCCTGCCCTCCCGCGAAGTGATCGCGGATTCGGTCGAGTATATGGTCAACGCGCATTGTGCCGATGCCATGGTCTGTATCTCCAACTGCGACAAGATCACCCCCGGTATGATGATGGCCGCGATGCGCCTGAACATTCCGGTGATCTTCGTTTCCGGCGGCCCGATGGAAGCGGGCAAGGTGCAGATCGGCGATCTGGAACGTGCGGTCGACCTCGTGGATGCGATGGTTGCGGCCGCCGACGATCAATATACCGACGAACAGGTGGATGCGTTCGAACAGAACGCCTGTCCGACCTGTGGCTCCTGTTCCGGGATGTTCACCGCAAACTCGATGAACTGTCTGGCCGAAGCGCTGGGGCTGGCTCTGCCGGGCAACGGATCGACTTTGGCAACGCATGCGGATCGCAAAAACCTGTTCCTTGAGGCCGGGCGCAAGATCGTGGAGATCACCAAGCGTCACTATGACGGCGAGGAAAAGGGCCTTCTACCGCGCGAGATCGCGACGTTCGAAGCGTTTGAGAACGCCATGTCCCTCGACATCGCCATGGGCGGATCGACCAACACGGTTCTGCACCTTTTGGCCATTGCGCATGAGGGCGAGGTGGATTTCACCATGACGGACATCGACCGCCTGTCGCGCAAGGTGCCGGGCATCTGCAAGGTCGCTCCGAACATTCACAACGTCCATATGGAAGACGTCCACCGCGCTGGCGGCATCTTCGGCATTCTGGGCGAGCTCTATCGTGGCGGCTTGCTGCATGGCGATGTCCGCACGGTGCATTCCGATACGATGGCGCAGGCGATCTCCAAATGGGATGTCAAAATCGCCAATGACCCCGAAGTCGAAACCTTCTTCCGCGCGGCCCCCGGTGGTGTGCGCACGACGCAGGCGTTTTCGACCGAGAACCGCTATAAGGAACTCGACACCGACCGTGAAAACGGCGTGATCCGCTCCGTCGAGCATGCGTTCTCGAAAGACGGCGGTCTGGCGGTTCTGTTCGGTAATATCGCCGAGCGCGGCTGTATCGTGAAAACCGCCGGTGTAGACGACAGCATCCTGAAATTCTCCGGCCCGGCGCATGTGTTCGAGTCTCAGGACGACGCCGTTGAAGGCATTCTGACGCGCAAGGTCGAGGCCGGCGAGGTTGTGATCATCCGCTACGAAGGCCCGCAGGGCGGTCCGGGGATGCAGGAAATGCTCTACCCGACCTCGTACCTGAAATCCAAAGGTCTGGGCAAGAAATGCGCGCTTCTGACCGATGGGCGGTTCTCCGGCGGCACCTCCGGCCTGTCGATCGGTCACGTCTCTCCCGAGGCGGCCGAGGGCGGTCTGATCGGGCTGGTGGAAACCGGCGACACGGTCGAGATCGACATCCCGAACCGGACGATCAATCTGAAAGTGGATGATGCCACGCTGGCCGCACGCCGCGAAGCGAAAGGCCCGCTGCCGTGGAAACCCGCCGCACCGCGCCCGCGCGCCGTTTCGACCGCGCTCAAGGCCTATGCCATGTTCGCATCGTCGGCGGACAAGGGCGGGGTACGCATCCTGCCCGACGAGGCAAAATAAGGCTCTGATCCAGCCCAAAAGACACGAAACGCCGCTCCATAAAGAGCGGCGTTTTTCGTTTAACGGCCTGCGGTGATCACAGCTTTGTCGAGGCTGTAGAGGACCAGCGCCCCGGTCTCGTCGATATCGAACCGATCCACGCCGGACAACACCTCGAAATAGCGGGCTTCCTGCACCATCAGCGCCTCCGGACACATCATCCGCGTCGATGCCAGCGGCCCGAATGTCAGCCCCTCCCCGGTCAACTCCACCCCGCCGGTATAGCGATTGCAACCGGCCTGCCCCGACACCTGCCCTTCGGGAGAGACAGTCAACGTCACATCACTCGCGTCAATCACGCCCTGTCCGGCAATCTCCTCGATACGCCAGTCCGATCCGCTCAAAAACGCGAGAGGTGCGCCGCCACATCCGTGCAGCACCTGCTCGCCGCGTTTCAACGTCACGCTTTCGGGATAGGGCATGCCCGTCATGTCGTCATGGCACAGGGTCGGGCGCAGAAACAGAGACAGCTCCAGCCCCTCGTACCACAAAGCACCGTCGAAAAGCCGGGCCTCAGGCACGTCCACGTCCAAACTGGTTTCACCATAATCGAGAAGCGCCTCTAGCCGCCCCTCCGCAACTCCGATCCGCCAGCCCGGCTCATTGCCACCGGCCGTCCAGTCGAAAGCCTCCGGACTCAACTGACACGTCTGTTGCGCCCCATCAGCGACCAGAGAGGCCTCATCGCCCTTGATCCAAAACACCAGATCGCCCGCCTCGGTTTCATATTTCGCCCCAGAGGCCGAGATTGACTGATGCAAAAGCGAAATTTCTCCGCCCAGATCGAGAATCGCCGCCCCTTCGGCAAACCCGACACGCCCTGCGACGGTTTCGCATGCGACCTGTGTCGAAAATCCGAAGGGAATATCTCCGGAAAACGCGGAAGAACCCGAAAGCACGGCAAGAAGGAAAACCGATTCTCTGATCAACATGACACACACTCCAATGTAGCTAGAGGCACATCATAAGACGCGAACGAACGGTTCGCCATGGCGAAGCTGTTCAGTGTCATATTTAGGAGGAAAGTGGTGAGCCGTGCAGGACTGTGTGGGGTGAGGAAAATCAACGGCTTGCGCTGGCGAACCGTAAAATCCCGTCCTTTAATTTGATTGCGCTTTTCAAGCCTCTGGCGAACCGTTTTAGGGGGCCCAAAAATCGAAAGGCCGCTGACAGGGCTGGCACCCGCGTCAACGGCCAAATCGTAATGTTTGCAAGAACTGAATATCAGATCGTGAGCCTGATCGCAATCACGGGAGGGGCCAATGTCTGAGCATTTGCCCTTCTGCAAGATCAAGTTGCAATATCTGCTTGAGATGGTCACAGACCACGAGTTGGACGACAACGCCTTGCGCGTGGCGCTCTACCTTGCGCTGGCCCATGCGGACCATGAGACCGGAGAAAGCCACCCCTCCTTTGAGACCATCGGTGCTGCTATCGGCAAGCATGCCAAATCCGTCAAGCGGGCGCTGAACAAGGTCGAGGCGGCAGGCTACATGACCGTGGAGCGCGGGACCAACAAGGGGAAATCATCACGCTACCGCCCGACCCAGGCGGCTATGCAGCGGGCCACGGATCGGCGCCGAGAAGGGGACAAGGTTGTCCCCCTTAGCCGCACCAAAGGGGGACAACCTTGTCCGCAAAGCGGGACAGATTTATCCAGCAAAGGGGGACAAGATCGCCCCCCGAATAGAGAACAAGAACTTAGAAAAGAACGGCTGGTCGCGTCTGCGCCGGATTTGCCTGATGAGGGGCAATCCGGCGAAACACGCCCAGATGGGCGCCGGCTGGTTTTCGTGCCGAGAGGTATCTGTTTCATCAGGGATTGGGACAAGAGGCTGGAAGAATCTGGTATGGGAGCTTTGGAGCGAAACCTATCTGCATCACCTCATGGTCAGCATCTCGGTTTCTGGTTGCCTGCAAAGACTCCCGCTCCGCGCGGAAGCTCAGAATGGCAACAACAGCTTCTCGTGATGCGCGATATATACCGGGAGGCATGGGCAAATAAGGATCGACGCCATGTCGGTTGAACCGGTCCCCATGGCACCGCTGCCTCGTCGCGGTCCACAAACATGCCCCGAACCTCTCCGGCGCTCGACGGTCGCGCTATTTGCTTGGGGCCTCTCGCGCCGGAGGAGAGTCAGAAATATCCTCATCATGGGCCTTGAATACCCATTCTCGCGCCGGTTTGGCCTTGCCTTGGGCGATTTCCAAAGCCTCCTTTGCACTTCGAACCAGAGCTTTGCCAAACTTCATTCAAGACACTCCTCGATGCAGGTCACAACAGGCTTGCCGACACTTACGCCCCGGCTATCTCGCCTGTTCCGATACGATTAGGGTACTCGCCGGGCCACCAAAAGCAACCCGGCAGGGCGTCAGTTTTCCGCCAGTGCGCTGCGATAATCAGCCGTGATCGCGTCGAGTTTTGCGATCTGCTCGTCGACCTGTTCTAGGCTGACATTGCGCAGCGAGGGCACGGAAACAAAAACCAGACGATCCCCCGGCTCGGGCAGTTCGAATTTCGCAACCTGCTCCTCGAAGCGTTCGATCTGACTGAACTGCATTGAGAGCGGTTCGTCCGCACGGCAGATCGCCGGGTACTGCATCATCAGCATGGCGATGGCGTTCTTATCCTGGAGCGAGCTTTGCGCATCCTTCTTCGCATCGAGGTCTTCGCGCAAATCAGAGAGCGTAGCGCACATCTCGACGATCATCGCGCGGCGTTCCTGAAGGCCGGCTTTCAGCTCCTGCCCTGCGGCACTGGCCTCGGCCAGTTCGGCTTTCATGGCCTCGATCTTTGCGGCATCCTCGGCCGCGCGCTGCTCGGCCCGCGCCGTTTCTTGTGCATCGTCCAGTGCAACGATGCGTTCGGCCAGCTCCGCACGTTCGAAATCTTCCAACGTCAGCTCCGTGCCGTTGCGCTCTGAATCGTTCAGCCAGCCCTGAAACTGCTTGCGGCATTCGGTTTTCACCATGCCCAGCATGTCTTCGGGCACGTCCTGATAAACCGCCTCGTTGATCCCGCCCAGGACCTCGGCACATTCGCGCGTCTTCGTCGTGATCTGCGCGGGATCACCGCCGTCACCAAGAAGGGCGATGAGCTGTTCGTCGCTGATCTCATCAAGATCCGTATTGCACGCCGCGAGAGCCAGCGCAGAAAATCCTGCCATGAAAACCGTGTTAAGTCGCATTCCTACCTCAATTTTCCGTTCCATGCTGGAATAGGAAATTGCAGCCCAGAGTTGTATCTAAAGAAATGCTGTCGGCAAAATTGTGCCTGTTCCTCACCTTCTGGAAATATCCTCGGGGGAGCGCGCGCAGCGCGCCGGGGGCAGACAGCCCCCGCAGCCGCCAACGGCGGCTTCTCTACTCATGCGGGAGGTCCGGTCCGGCGCGAAGGCTAACTTGCTGCATTGTGGCATTGCTGCATTGTGGCATTGCTGCGTTGGGGTTTTGCTGCGTTGGGGTTTTGCTGCATTGTTGCCTTTGTGTTTCCGAGCTGAGAGGCGTCTGAAAGAAGGGAGGTAAGGGTTGGGTTTTTCGCGAGGCAGGATATATTCAAAAGTAGAACTTTTTAGAATTTAGAGAAAATCAAACCCAACGAGCCATCTCCGATGACCAACAGCGACACAAGTCAGATGCCTTGGAAAAAACGCCGCATGAAGGGCGGCAACTGGACAAATGATGTTCAAAGCGACAAGCCGCAGCGCGTGGAGAAGCCGGTTTCCGTTAAGCTCACCGAGGCCGAGTTGGCGGAATTTGACGTGGCGATCACTCGCCTTGGTCTGAAAAGAAACCGCGCGTTGAGGATCGCTGCGCGCCGCATCGCGGGATTTGTGGAGGCCGACCCCGACACTTTGACCGAGTTGAAGAACATCACCGCGCAGATCACGGGGATAGCTCGGAACGTAAACCAAATCGCCCGAGCCGCGAACAGGACTAATGACCCAGATTATAGGGCCTTCATGGAAGAGCGTCGTGATCTTGGGAAACAGTTGTCCCGCATAGATGCTCAGATGCGGAAGTTCTTAGATACAGCGGAGCGTCGTAGCGACGGTGAAGCCAGACTGGAAAAGGCACGGAAGCAATGAGCAACCTTGCCTTGAATATGCTGACCTGTGGTCGTGCTGCACCTCTCAATATCTTGGCGGGCGATGTTGTCGTGGGCGACGATTGGGATGCGACGGCGAATTCCCCTGCACCGATCCGAGCGACACATGAGGATCGAGATCGACGCCAAGAAAGTCAATAACATGGATGCTAGTTGAAACATGTCGACCGATGCATTCGGCTAGGCTTTGCATAAGACGCAGATAAGCTGCGTCCGTAATTCTACCGTCTTGCTTGTTTTGATCGGTGAGAGAGCCTTTAAGGCCAGAAAATCTGGAATGCTCTTAGGCAGAGAGATCTTCTTGAAGCAAAGAGCGAACCTTTTGCTGTATTTCTCTCCACACCACATTTCCGTCCGGGGCGGCAAGAAGTGGGACGATGCCCGTCCTAACTTCGGGCCAAGTTAAAATACCATCATCAAGCTTCTTAAGTAGTTGTGATGGGATGATCCAAGCGCTTATTGGGGTACTTTGCTTTCTCAGCATAGAGATAACGCCTACGGAATTATTCCAGCCCCCATGACTCCCTTGAAAGCTCATTCTGCCTCGGGAAAAAACATACCATTCGGATTTAATTCCACATTCCACAACAAGGCTTGGAAGATGATATGCCGTCGAAGGCTCATCTTCGATGAGAATGTGAACCACCGGCTCTTCAAGCATTTCGAATAAGTTTTGAAAGTCATAGAGTATATCAAAAGTCTTAAATTTTGCTGAAGGCTTGCCGTGAACTTGGGGGGTGGTTCCCGTTTTGTTAGGAAGGATTGATTTGTACGGTGGGTTCGTGCTTCCCTTGCCAGAAGGCCCAATTAAATTGGCAAGATAGCTTGCTAGAATACTCAGTCCAAAATCAGAAGGTCCCATTTGAGTTTTCCTTTTAGTTGGCAAAGACGGCGCACTTAGGTGATCCAGCCCAACCAAGTTAAAACTTTACGACAAAGCCTGAATTTAGAGCGAAGCGGCAAATTTCCTAGATGCGGTGTTTAGATGCATCTTCTCGTATAGTAGGTTGGGGTGCGTCGATATATAGAATAAATATAATGTCTGGAGTTATGCGAGCAATAAGGTGGGTAACTTGGGGACGGCCGAAAGCACTGGTTTCGAGCAAAGTTTTTCCAGCCGTATCGGCTGTTCTATCGGTTCAACAGCGACGCAAAGGTCTTGGCTCTGGCTTGGGTGAACGATGAGAAAACCCTACGGGCTTATGGGAGCAAGACGGATGCCTACGCGACCTTTCGGGGCATGCTGGATAATGGCAACCCGCCGGACAATTTCGACACTCTGGTGGAGGAGGCTGTGGCTGTGGCGGAGCAATTCGAGCATGATCTCAAGGCCGCACCTGATCTCTAGAAAGCGCGAGGCAGCTTTGCGAACAAAGCTGCCTGTTAAACTGTGTCAAGGAACGCGCGGAAGTCGTCAGCATCTGTATAAACAGGCCGGATGCCCTGTCATGCTGATGCGCGCCCGTATATGGCCCGACCAATTGGTACCCTAGAGAGTATACCGAGGTGGCAAAGCGCTCCGGTTGTCATGTTTTCCGCCGCTGGGAAGCCCTCGCCACCTGAGCGCGTATGAGCTTGATTTTGGCGCTGTCCTCGCCTTCGCCCGCTTGTCGACGAACCTCACCAGTGGTGCGGGCCGCTTTGTTGGCGCGGGCGGCCTCGATCATGCCTGCGCGCCCAGCTTCTCGCCGTTCTGCACGGCTGACCACCGAGCCGCGTTCAGCGTGTTTCTGGCCGATTGTCTCACGGTTCTTTTTCATCGCGTCGGAGGTCATCTTGGCGTCTTGAAGGGCGGCCGCAACCCGATTGCCTGGTTGTGCGGCGCGCGCCGCGCCTGCGGCCGACATGCCCTGCATAACGCGCGGTCTGGTCGCGTCTATCGCACGGGAGCCAGCCATTTTGCCCGCGCTTGCGGTGCTCCGCGCCTCCTGCAATCCGCTGGTCGTCGCCACGATTGTCCCGGCCAAGCCACTCACCATATCCGGCACCTTCGCCATCATAATGACGGCACCAAGCCCCACGATCAGGAATCCGGCTGCCTGGCTCAACTCTGTCGCTTTCCCCGCGTCATCAATCATTCCCTCCCCGACGCCAACGACCGCCCCCATAATGCCGGCCAAAACCAGCGGGATCAGGGCAAAGCCTATCGTGAATTTCGCCCAGCTTTCGAACAGGCTGTTAGTTGTCTTGAACAGCAGCGCCGGAACGAAAACCGGGGCAAGAGAAACCGCCATTGCAAGGCCGATTTTTCCGATGGAGGTGACGATAATCGCCACGCAAGCCATCAAAGCTCCCAAAACCCATACGAGAACGGACGTAATGCTGATCCCGATCATTCCACTTTCTTTTGCGGCTCGATCCGAGAAATCGAACAGCCCTGTAATCATGCGATCCAACGCCTGATTCAGGTTTGGTGACTCTGTCGCCCCCAATAGAGCTGCGCCGATGGAGCCGGGCGTTTCTGTTATGATGTTGTAGATTGGCTGGAACGATGCCCAACTGGTCGCCACCGAGAGGACCAGAATGTAGCGCACGCTCCATTTCATGTATTCCGAGACCCGTATCGGCGCCCATTGGAGGAGAGCATTCGCGGCGATGAACGCGATCCCTACGATCCCCATGGCCTCCACCATCCTTGCGACCGGCTCGCCAAATGTTTCGAAAACGCTTTTTGAATATCCTTCGACAGCATCGTCAATCAGCTTCATTGTATCCGCAATGTGCGTCGCCATGCTCTTGCCCCCTTACTCGATAGCGCCGACATCGCGGCAGTAGGCTAGCGCGGCACTGGCTCCGCTATCTTCTTCTTGCAGGGCCAAATAAATCGGACGAACCGCGCTGCGTGGCAGTTCCCAGACCTCTTCCGGCACCATCGCTTCGATCTCGTCCCAGTTCCGCCGTCCGTTCAGGCAGGAGATTTCGTAGGGTTCTCCCTTTTCGAAGGCTTCACATTGCGCGCGCATGTGTTTGGCGTCCCACCGATCACGGTATTCCTGAAGCACGCGCACCATTGCGCGATTTGGTGCACGTGCCTTGATTTCGTCATCGTCGATGTTTGTCGCGCCATCGCAATGCCAGGAATTCTCTGCGGCGATGGTTGTCGCTGGGATGGCAATCAGAATTACCGCCATCGTGATTGCTGAAAGCTGCTTTTCAATAAAGAGCATTTTACCCTCCTTTTCGTTGCCCCGATTCTATCGGGCGGGAGGAGAAATGCTATAGGGCGTGTAATTTATTTTTAAATTTCAAATACATGTCAACTTTCGATCTTGAGGTGTCAGGAAGCAAACTTGAGACCTCAAGATCGAAAGTTGTGGTAAAAAAAGACGAAAGCGCAGCATCACGGTGTATGCTTATGAGGCTGCAACGAGTGCAATGTTGGTTATGGATGACCTTTGGAGCGAGGCTAGCGAAACGAAATGTTACAAGATGAAGCACAGAGGGCCCTAACATTTTTGTTCACGCGTGTTATAAGCTTCGAGAACCCGATCCAAAAGGGAAAAAAGCGAGAGATTATAAAGAGTTGGACCGCGACCTGCAAAGTATAGATTTGGGAGATTTCCCAAAGATGCGGACGGTAGAGTACCTGTCTCCGTTTCGGTACCCTGGCGGCAAGAGCTTCCTCACAGGGTACTTGGCGTCCGTTGCGGAGCGTCTTCCCAACGACACAGAAACTCACTATCTGGAACCCTATTGTGGTGGTGCGGGAGCAGCACTTGGACTACTCGCGCAAGATGCTGTTTCCAAAGTTCACATCAACGATGGAGACATTCGTGTTTACAGCGCTTGGCGTGCAATTCTTAAAGAAAACAAAAGGTTTATCAGAGAATTAGATGATCGCCCTGTAACTATGGAAACATGGCGTGAATGTCGTGAAATCATTGCGTCGCCTTTGCCTGAGTATTCTTTCGAGTTAGGGTTTGCGACATTTTTTATCAACAGGACGAGCCGAGCTGGAATCGTTTTGGGATCTGGCCCGATTGGCGGTCACTCCCAAAGCGGAAAGTGGAAAATCGACGCTCGCTATTACAAGGAAACGATCCGAAAGCGACTTACATGGATCGGGGAAAATGCCAAAAAAGTCGAACTATCCAATGAGGAAGGTATCGACTTTCTTAAACGAAAGTCCGCCGAGTTAAGCTCGGCTTCTACGCTATATTTGGTTGACCCACCATACGTTAAGGCTGGAGGGCGCCTATATCTCAACGCCATGAACGAGCCAAAACACCGCGCCCTTGCCGAGTATCTAAAGAGTGGACAATGTAAGAACTGGGTCCTTACCTATGACGACCACCCTCTGGTGCGAGAGCTGTATCGAGAGTGTAAAATGCGCAAGCTTCATGTGAACTATAGCCTCAGACGAACACGAAAAGAGGCTGAATTAATGGTCGAAGCCGCATGAGTTTTACGGCCATGGAAGTTTACGCTCTACTCCATTAACGGTAATCGCGAGTTCTTTAGAAAGCCTACGGCTTTTCGAGGCTAGTTGGCGCTTGATTGCGGTTAAGAATGGCTCACCGACGGGCGTGGTTTGCCTTGAAGCCATAACTGCCAAGTTTCGATAAATTGCTTCTATCGGCATATATCGACAGTTTGCATCTCTGCAATCTTGGGCTTCGGCTTCATGACGCTCGAAGGGAATGGCTAAGATGCCTGAAAAAGTTAGATTAGGTGGATTAACAAAAAAGCGAATTAGTCTAGTGCGTTGATCATGGCCCACAATTTTATTGCGCCGAGCGGCCCTCTGGAGCGTCGCGCCCAAGAGAGAGCAGGTACAATCAGGTCCAACTACTCCTGCAACGGTCGAGACTCCAAAAGCGTCTACCCCACCATCATTTACATTAGCTTGGTTCTCTTCTAATTGATCTGCGGTTTTGACGAGGCCAGAACCAACAAAATCTCTAATTTTATTCAACTGCCTGAGAAAAGTCTTTTTGCTGCGTGAACGACCATTCCACCACACAACACCTTCATTATCGGCCGAAAGCGCTAAAGTGCATACTATCTCGAAAATGGGCTCGAACAGTTTGGAGAAACGCAATCTGTCCTCCTTCGATATTTGTGCCAAATTTTTATCTTCCAAGACGGTAAACAGCGACATGGCGATTACCGCAACGCCCTCAGTAGTAATTTTTTCCAATGGCAGTAGGCGCACGACAGGGCCATCAGCATAGTCGATAATAAATGGATAGGCCGCGTCAAAATTTTTTTTCCTCTGATCCAGGACTTCTGCAACGGCGACCGATAACTTCTCCTTGGCAAGGTTTTCCCCTGCGAACCCCTCCTCTTCCAGAAACTCCTTTTCTGCTTCCAAGTCAAAGTCGTCAGGGTTTTCTCGAAGCTCTCCGAGTAGAAGTTCAAGGTCCGGTTGGACATCATCAATTAGCCCAACACCGTTTAAAACGGCAGAAATTTCTAGCACCAAGGCAGCAGCTCGAAACTGCGAGTAACTAGTAACCGGCGAAAATTCAATCTTCATTGAACGTCTTCAATGCTACCAAAATTGTGTTGTAGGTGCCTTTAAGGCTACTTGCTCGATCCATGGAATCATCGATTTGACTTTGTTCAAGTCGCCCTTGAATATCTGACAAATCGCTTAGGAGCATTTTTGCGTGCGTTTCCGCCTTAATGAGGCGATCTCGCCAAGCATCAACATCGAGACCGGCCTTCGCAGAGGCGTGTTCTAGGCTGCCAGTTGAAACGAGTGTTTCCGTAGCAGCGCTATGAGCCAGCACCTTTTGAAGCTTAGGGCGATCAGTCCCTTGTGATTTTATAACCCGTTCAACATCCTTTGTGCCAAAGAGCCACCCCATTAGATTACTCAATTGAGAGATGTGCCGCTGATCAACAGGATTTGGACGTATGCTCGCCGCGCGTAGTGGGGACGCCCCCCACCCAAGGTATTCCCTGGTCGCGGGATTAGGCATCATAGTATAAAGGTGCGAGAAATCGAACGATTTTCCCTCTACCTGTTCCGCCTCAATAATGCCCTCATTTAGTGCTTGTTCCAATACTTCGAAACCGACAAGCATACGCAGCATTGAGGTGGTTGTGTCGCCCAAGGCATCGGTTACCGATTTTAATGCGCCTTCGGCATCGTCTCCTTGATTGCGCAACCTATTGAACATGTCGGCAGCGAATTTGGCCTTTGGGAGGGAGCCCCAACTAGTTGGTCCGTTTACATGCTTGAAACCAATAAATGCATCAGCGTCACGCCTATCCTTGACAACAACGATTTCAATTTTTTTGAGATCATCCCGGATATTATTGTCAACTTCTGGGACGCGCGAACGGAAACGGCTTTCCAATCGGTTGGGATCTAAGAGGGTCAAGATGGCGGCCAGCCTGCGATTTCCCTCGATAACTGTATAATATCCGCTACGATCTGAGGCGATGCAGACCATCGGCTCCAGTTCAAGCCATCCTTGCGAGCTAATGGAATCCCAAAGTTCTTTAAGATTGGCTCTCTCTACAAGCATTGAAAGCGCCTGATCGGGTTCATCGACGTGCCTTAGCCCAAAGCGTGGGTTCTCTAGGTCGAGTTCGAGCTTGTTAACCTCCACTTGGATTCTCTCGTACGTCAATTTCCTAGGAGGATTTGGTTTCTGGTTAGCCATGTTACCCTCGACTTTCTGGGCTAGTTAGCCCTGAATCAGTCTGATTGATCTTCGCAAAGAGCCGTTGAATGACTATTGCCAACACACCGACAGGAGCAAACACAATTACCAGAATTGCGGATATAACCCAGAAAGCCTGAACGACCAGATTCCCATTTAAACCCACCATGCCAATGTAGAGTGAGGAAGCCAAGTACCAGACACTTGATATTGCCCATAGATCAAAAAAAGGCATAGCAATTCTATTGATGCGACGCCCTAGCGTTTCGATCGTGACTTGCCTAACGACTCGCCAGCTACGACTTGGAGCTGAAATTTCCATTTAGCTTCCCTATTCTCTCAAAAGTTCAATCCAAGTGTGGACATCGTCCATGGCTATTTCCTTTCCCTCTAAGAAGGATCGGTACCAGCGCGCGGCAATCGCTCCGCGCTTTTCGCTTTTCAGCTTGGTCCCGCTGTCGAACAGATATTTGTCCAGCGCGACCTCGAAGTCTTCTAACGCAGTCAGATCATGCTCCAGCCGAACTGCTTCCACTCCTAAGAGGATCCAGTTCAGGTCCACCTGAAATTGACGGTGCAACTCGACCAATGCTTCGACCGGAATCGAGCGCTTGCCCAATTCGTAGCTTTGGTAAGCACGCAGCGATATTCCCAGCGCTTCGGCCATTTTTGCCTGCGACATACCAAGTTCATTGCGCGCAATCGCGATGCGCGCGCCAAGAGCGCTCAGGTAGTCATACGGACGATCAGCCATTTTCGACGGCAATCCACTTGCGATTGTGCTCATTTGAGTGCTATACGCACAAATGAGCGTAATTTGTTGTGTTTCAGTATCTGAGCATGGCTCATGAGCACGCTCAACCCGATTCGCGCTATCTTATGAAAAGGAGAAGGTTTTGGCACAGGAAAAACTACTTTCACCGAAAGAGCTGGGTGATCTTGTCGGCTTGAGCGCCCCGCAAGTTCGCGCGTTGATGAACGATGGGCGGCTGGAGTTCGTCGAGATTTCCGCAAAAACCAAACTTCTGACTATGGGCGGCTGGGAACGGTTTCAGAAGAACGCAACCAAGGTGAAATGCCCCGAAGGCGACCAGCCGCGCTTGCCTTTGGGCGAACCGCAGCACCATAGCCACTAACGGAGAGGGACACACAATGGCGATGCCCCGCGCGCCCCTCACTCAGAGCGAATTAACACGATACCTCAAGGCGTACCGGGATGCGGGCATCCCTGTCGTGCGGTCAGAAATCAGCCGAGATGGTAAGGTTGTGATCTACAGCACCGAGAGGCAGACGGACGAAGTCAACAATCCCTGGGATCGCTCGTGAAACGCCGTAAGCAGTTTCCCGGCGCGACAGCCTATTTCGACCGGCACGGGAAGCGGCGGTGGCGGTTTCGGGAGAGTGGGTTTTCAGCGGAACTGGGGAGCGAATACGGGTCCGATGATTTCGTCCGTCGTTACGAGGCCGCGGTCAACGGCCACAAGACGCGCGGGCTGATCGGGGCGGATCGGACCAAGCCCTACAGTGTCAGCCAGCTTATCGCGCTCTGGTATCGCTCACCCGAGTTCCTCGGCCTCTCGCTCAGTACGCAGAAGGTCTATCGCGGGATTGTCGAGAAGTTCCGTGAGGAGCATGGCGATAAGCCGGTGCGGTTGATGCAGCGGCGGCATGTGCAGACGATCCTGGCGGCGAAGGCCGAGACACCGACAGCCGCGAACAATCTGCGCAAGCGCTTGATCCAGTTGATGGATTTCGCGATCACGCTGGATTGGCGCGGTGATAATCCGGCGCGCGCGACGAAACCCTTTCGCGTAGGCGGCGACGGCTTCCACACTTGGGACGAGGACGAGTTGGCCCAGTTTTTCAAGACCCACAAGCCCGGCACGCTGGCGCATACAGCGGTGACGCTGATGCTCTACACCGGCGCGGCGCGGGTCGATGCGGTGAAGCTGGGGCCGAAGAATGTCCGCAATGGCAAGATCGAGTATCGACGGCAGAAGACGCAGCGGTCTGGCGGGGTGCTGGTTTCCGTGCCGATCCACCCGGACTTGGCCGAAGTGTTGGACAAGCTGCCCAAGGACCGCCCTTTCCTGGCCACTCAGAAAGGCGCGATGCGATCCGCTGGAGGGCTGGGCAATCTCATGCAGCGTTGGACCGAAGAAGCCAAGCTGCCCCAGTGCTCCTCTCACGGCCTCCGTAAAGCCTGCGCCCGTCGCTTGGCCGAGGCAGGGGCCACCGCGCACGAGATAGGCGCAGTCACAGGGCACAAAACACTGGCCCTCGTCCAGCGCTACACCGAGGCCGCAGGCCGCGAAGGCATGGCCGATTCCGCGATTGAGAAACTAATCGCTCGCCCCAATGGCGAGCGCAATTTGGCGAACCTTCCAAAGCGGTTCGCCAAGTCCGACACCAAACCCAAGCAGGGAAAGGAAAATTTATGAGAAGTGGTGAGCCGTGCAGGATTCGAACCTGCGACCCACTGATTAAAAGTCAGTTGCTCTACCAACTGAGCTAACGGCCCACTCTCTCAGCCTCATCGGCTGTGCGGCGGGGTTTACTGTCGTGGGTCAGGAGCGTCAAGCGTAAAACTGAGATTTTCTTGGAAAAGGTTTCGACAAGGTTTATATGCCCCGCCATGCAACAGGATTTTGACAGCTCCCCCCGCCTGCCCTTTCTGAAAATGCATGGGCTGGGCAATGACTTCGTGATCATCGATTCACGGGGACGGGAGGCTATTGTTACGCCTGAACTCGCGCTCGCGGTCGGGGATCGGCATCGCGGGGTCGGGTTTGATCAGCTGGCGGAGATTCGCAGCTCGGACGTGGCCGACATTGATCTGGATTTCTGGAATTCCGACGGCTCGCGCGCGGGGGCCTGTGGCAATGCCACGCGCTGTGTCGGTCGGTTGATGCTGGATGAAACCGGCAAGGATGAGGTCACGATTCGCACTGAGCGCGGGATTTTGATTGCCCGGCGCGCGGGCGACGAGGTCTCCGTCAACATGGGCCACCCTCAGCGCATGTGGGACGAGGTGCCGTTGTCGCATCCGGTGGACACCGATTTTCTGCCGCTCGAAGGCGAGCCGGTGGCGGTTGGCATGGGCAACCCCCATGCGGTGTTCTTTGTGTCGGACATCAAGGATGTGGACGTCGCAGGTTGGGGCAGACGGGTCGAATACGATCCGTTGTTCCCGCAACGCACCAATGTCGAATTTGCCGAGGTGCGGTCTCGCGATGAGATCAGGATGCGGGTTTGGGAGCGTGGCACGGGAATCACCTTGGCCTGCGGTTCAGGGGCCTGTGCGACCGCCGTAGCGGCCGCTGTGCGCGGGCTGACCGACAAGACCGTGCGGATGGAGGTCGACGGCGGCTGGCTGACGCTCGACTGGCGTGAGGATGGCGTCTGGATGACCGGGCCGACGCAACTGGTGTTCAAGGCGGAATTCGACACGTCTTTTCTGGAGCGCGTCTGATGTCCGCCAAACCGCCAATCTTTGCGACACTCGGCTGTCGCCTCAACGCCTATGAAACCGAGGCGATGAAGGAACTGGCCGAGGCCAATGGCGTCGAGAACGCCGTGGTGGTGAATACCTGCGCGGTGACGGCGGAAGCGGTGCGCAAAGCCCGACAAGAGATTCGCAAGCTCAGGCGCGAGAATCCGGAGGCGAAGATCATCGTCACCGGATGTGCGGCGCAGACAGAACCCGAGACGTTCAACGCCATGTCCGAAGTCGATCTTGTGATCGGCAACACGGAAAAGATGCAGCCCGAGACCTGGCAAGCCATGGGGCCGAATTTCATCGGCGACACCGAACGCGTTCAGGTCAATGACATCATGTCAGTGACCGAGACCGCCGGGCATCTGATCGACGGATTCGGCCGACATCGAGCCTATGTGCAGGTCCAGAACGGCTGCGATCACCGCTGCACCTTCTGCATCATTCCTTACGGTCGCGGCAATTCGCGCTCCGTGCCCGCCGGTGTGGTGGTCGATCAGATCAAACGACTGGTGGACAAAGGCTTCAACGAGGTGGTGCTCACGGGTGTGGACCTGACGAGCTGGGGTGCGGACCTTCCGGCCACCCCACGTCTGGGCGATCTGGTGATGCGCATCCTGAAACTGGTGCCGGATCTGCCGCGCCTGCGGATTTCGTCCATCGATTCCATCGAAGCCGACGACATGCTGATGCAGGCGATCGCCACCGAGCCGCGCCTGATGCCACATCTGCACCTGTCCTTGCAGCATGGCGACGATTTGATTCTCAAACGCATGGCGCGGCGCCATTTGCGCGACGATGCCATCCGCTTCTGTGAAGAGGCGCGCAAGCTTCGGCCCGAAATGACCTTCGGTGCGGACATCATCGCAGGGTTCCCGACGGAGACCGAGGCACAGTTCGAGAATTCTATGAAACTGGTCACCGACTGCAACCTGACCTGGCTGCATGTCTTTCCCTATTCGAAACGCGAAGGGACGCCCGCCGCGAAAATTCCGCGTCAGGTGAATGGCAAGGTGATCCGCGAACGTGCGGCACGACTGCGCAAAGTGGGCGACGAACAGGTTCAGAAGCACCTGCAAGCGCAGGTCGGACGCGAACACATGATCCTCATGGAAAACCCGCATATGGGCCGGACGGAGCAGTTCACCGAGGTACATTTCCAGAGGGCTCAGGCCGAGGGCGCGATCCTCAAGGCCCTGATCACCGGCGTGAAGGACACGCAACTCACCGCATGACGCCGATCCTCTATTCCTTTCGCCGCTGCCCCTACGCCATGCGTGCGCGACTGGCGATTGTCTCAGCCGGGATCGAGGTGGAACTGCGTGAAGTGGCGTTGCGGGACAAGCCTCAAGAGATGCTCGAGGCTTCCCCCAAAGGCACGGTGCCGGTTCTGATCACAGACACCGGCGTGATCGAGGAAAGCCGCGACGTCATGGATTGGGCGCTTGCACAGAACGATCCGGAGGGTCTGCGCGACATGCCCGCCGAGGGGGAGGATTGGATCGCGCAAATCGAAGGCCCGTTCAAAACCGCACTGGACCGCTACAAGTACGTCACCCGCTATCCCGGAACCGATCCAGTCGCGGAACGCGAAAAAGCCGCTGCGATCCTCTGGCAAGCGGATGCGGCCTTGCGTCGCAGGATCTGGCTATACGGTGACCGTCCGACACTGGCCGACCTCGCAACGATCACCTTCGTACGGCAGTTCTCCATGGTAGACTGGGACTGGTTCGGGGCTCAGGACTGGTCGGGCATTCAGGGCTGGCTTTACCGCTTTCTGGCGTCGGAACGCTTTACCGCGATCATGGAGAAGCATGCGAAATGGCAAGTCACGGATACACCAGCGCTTTTCCCGCAGCGAAAGCACACTCCGAGGATGCACCCTCTGGGTGGGTATAGGTAAATTTAAGATATATCTTATATCGGACACAATTTCCAGCCCCCGCGACACATCGCGCCGTTCACAATTCATTGAATGCTAGACTGAACGGCCTCCTGTCGCTAAAACCGCCTGCGAAGGGCTGCGGCAAAACCGCGGCCTCTCGCGCATTCGCCGGGGAGGACCGGCCGAAGAAATTGGAGAATTGCAGTGTCCCACGTAGATGAACACGAAGGCACCCGACGCGATTTCCTGTACTACGCCACGGGTGGCGCTGGTGCAGTTGCCGCCGGTGCTGTCGTCTGGCCTCTGGTCAACCAGATGAATCCGTCCGCCGATGTTCAAGCTCTCTCCTCGATCCGCGTTGATATCAGCGGCGTCGAGGTCGGAACCCAGCTCACCGTCAAATGGCGCGGCAAGCCGGTGTTCATTCGCCGTCGCACCCAGGAAGAGATCGAAATGGGTCGCGCCGTGACCATGGACGAACTCGTGGACCCGATCGCGCGCAACAACAACAAAGACGCCGAGCTCGACGCCTCCGACGAGAACCGCACGCTGGATGACGCGGGCGAATGGCTTGTCATGATGGGGGTTTGCACCCACCTCGGCTGTGTGCCGCTGGGCGATGGCGCCGGGGATTTCGGCGGCTGGTTCTGCCCCTGCCACGGCTCTCACTACGACACCGCCGGTCGCATCCGCAAAGGCCCGGCTCCCGAAAACCTTCCGGTTCCGATCGCCGCCTTCGAAGGCGATTCCGAGATCATTCTGGGCTAAGGGAGAAATTCATGTCTGGTATTCCGCACGACCACTATGAACCGAAGACCGGCCTCACCAAAGCGGTGAACTCCCGTCTTCCGATCATCGGCCTGATCTACGACACGCTGATGATCCCGACCCCGAAAAACCTGAACTGGATGTGGATCTGGGGCATCGTCCTTGCATTCTGCCTCGGGCTTCAGATCGTCACCGGCATCGTTCTGGTGATGCATTACACCCCGCATGTCGATCTGGCGTTCAAATCCGTCGAGCACATCATGCGCGACGTGAACGGCGGCCATATGCTTCGCTACCTGCACGCCAACGGCGCGTCGCTGTTCTTCTTTGCCGTCTATCTCCACATCTTCCGCGGCCTCTACTATGGCTCCTACAAAGCCCCGCGCGAGATCACCTGGATCATCGGCATGATCATCTACCTCCTGATGATGGCCACCGGTTTCATGGGCTACGTTCTGCCCTGGGGTCAGATGTCCTTCTGGGGTGCGACCGTGATCACCGGCCTGTTCGGCGCGATCCCGTTCATCGGTGAGCCGATCCAGACCTGGCTTCTGGGCGGACCGGCCGTGGACAACGCCACGCTGAACCGCTTCTTCTCGCTGCACTACCTCCTGCCCTTCGTGATCGCAGGTCTGGTGATCGTCCACATCTGGGCTTTCCACCACACCGGCAACAACAACCCGGCGGGCATCGACGTGCGCAAGACCTCGAAAGCCGAGGCCGAGAAAGACACGCTGCCGTTCTGGCCGTATTTCGTGATCAAAGACCTCTTCGCCCTTGGCGTGGTCCTGATCGCCTTCTTCGCGGTTGTCGGTTTCATGCCGAACTACCTCGGCCACCCGGACAACTACATCGAAGCCAACCCGCTTTCGACGCCTGCACACATCGTGCCGGAATGGTACTTCCTGCCGTTCTACGCGATCCTGCGCGCCTTCACTGCCGATGTCTGGCTCGTCCAGATCATCAGCTTCCTGACGGGCGGCATCGTTGACGCGAAATTCTTCGGTGTGCTCGCCATGTTCGGCGCGATCATTGCCATGGCTCTGGTGCCCTGGACCGACACGTCGTCTGTGCGTTCCGGCAAGTACCGCCCGATGTTCAAGGTCGCCTACTGGCTTCTCGTGTTCTTCTTCCTCGGCCTGACCTGGGCCGGTGCGCAGGGCACGGATCTGATCATGGTCGGCATCCTCGACGGTCACCCGGTCTTCATGCACAGCCTCTCCGGCGCCGATTTCGACAACACCATCGGCATGTCGGCTCCGGGCTTTGCCCTGATCGGCTCCGCCTACTGGTTCGGCTATTTCTTCGTGATCCTCCCGCTTCTGGGCATCATCGAGAAACCGCTGCCGATGCCGGCAACGATCGAAGAAGACTTCATCGCTCACTACCCGTCCGCCGCCAAAGAGCCGGCCGAGTGAGAAAGGACTTGAGGAACATGATCAAGAAACTCACCCTCTCCGCCCTCACCGCTCTGGGTCTTTCCGCCTCGGCCGCCATGGCCGCAGGCAGCGGTGGGCATATCCACGATGTGGACTTCTCTTTCGAGGGTCCCTTCGGCAAATACGACCAGATGCAGCTTCAGCGCGGCCTACAGATCTTCACCGAAGTCTGCACCGCCTGCCACGGCATGAAATTCGTGCCGATCCGCACCCTTGCGGATGAAGGCGGCCCGGAGCTTCCCGAGGATCAGGTCCGCGCCTACGCGGCCCAGTACCCGGTGAACGACGAAGCCTCCAACATGCATCTCTTCGACTATGAAGAAGGCGCTGCGCGTGCGCTGACCGAGAACGACCACTTCCCGGCCAATGCCTCGCAGAACGCACCGGACCTGTCGCTGATGGCGAAGGCGCGCGCGGGCTTCCACGGTCCGGCGGGCACCGGTATCAACCAGTTCCTGAAAGGGATCGGCGGGCCGGAATACATCGTCGCCATTCTCACCGGCTACACCGGCGAGGAGAAAGTCGAAGCGGGCACCACCTATTACGAGAACACCGCGTTCTCCACCGGTTGGATCGCCATGGCCCCGCCGCTTTACGGCGAAGACGTCGAGTTCGCCGACGGTCACTCCAACGAGCTGCACCACGAGGCCGAAGACGTCGCTGCCTTCCTGATGTGGGCTGCGGAGCCCAAGATGATGGCCCGCAAGAAAGCCGGTTTCGTCGCCGTGACCTTCCTTGTGATCCTCACCTCGCTTCTGTTCCTGACGAACAAGAAGCTCTGGGCACCGCATAAGGGCAAAAAGACCACGCTCTGATCCAGAGCCACACCAAAAAGAAAGCGCCCCAAACCGGGGCGCTTTTTTCATGTTCCGATATAGGTCTTGAGTCCCTCCGGCGGATCGGCCTTCATCTCCGCCCAATCGCGCGGCGGCTGGCATTGCCCGCCTTCGACCCAGATCACCAGATCGGCGAAGCGATCCACATCGGCAATGTCATGAGTGACCATCAACATGGTGGCCCCGAGTCTGTCACTGACCTCTTTCGCCAGCCCGATCATCTCGCCCCGCATCGCCGGTCCCAGCGCCGAAAACGGCTCGTCCAGAAGGATCAGGGGCTTTTCCTGCACCAGCACCCGCGCCAGCGCCACCCGGCTCTGTTGCCCACCAGACAGTTCCGCAGGGCGCCGCGCCTCCATGCCCGCAAGGCCCACCGCGCTCAGGGCCTCCGACACACGAATCTGCTCCGCTTGCGACAGGCGCAAGTTGGGCCGAATGCCAAGTCCGACATTCTGTGCGGCGGTCATATGGGCAAAAAGATTGTTGTCCTGAAACAGGTGCGAGATCGGACGCTCATGCGGCAAAGTCTCGGTCAAATCCTGCCCATTCCACAGAAGTCGCCCCGTGTCCGGCCCCTCGAACCCACCGATCAGTGAAAGGAGCGTGGACTTTCCGGCCCCCGAGGGTCCTATGACAGCAACACGAGACCCGAGCGGGATCACGCAATCGGCGGACAGGGTAAACTCCCCTTGAGTGAGACGGATGGATTGAAGCTCAAGCACGGCGCTTCCCCCAGAGATCGAAGATGTAAAACAGGGTCAAACTCAGCCCCAAAAGCAGCAAAGCCGCGCCCATGGCCTGATCCATGCGATAGGACCCCATGAGGCGGTAAATCTGCAAGGGGAGCGTGGCCGCCTCGGGGCGGGCAAAGAGCGTGATCACCCCCAGATCGCCCATCGACAAAGCCGCGGCGAGACCGGCGGAAAAGCCCATGGGGACACGAAGGCGGGGCAGATATACGAGCCTGATCCGGCTCAAACCGGTCATGCCGAGGCTGTTTGCAAGACGCCCATAATCGCGTTCTGCCCCCATCAAAGCCGGGCCAAGCGCGCGCAGGATGAAGGGCATCGACATCACCGCGTTGACCAAGGCCGTGATGGGCAGCGCCCAATCGGCCGGGTCGGTAATGGCGAAAAGTACGATGTAGAGACCGGTGCCCATGACCAGAGGCGAAGCCGCGATGGAGGACATGCCGATGACCTCCAGCCCCCGCCAGCGCAGGGAGGCGAGGGCCAGAGCGAGAGACATGAGGATCGCCAGAGCGGCAGAGCCAAGCGCTGTGATGAGGGAGCGCAAAGCGGCGCTCCAGACGGAGGGTGGGAGATCGACAAGGCCCCCGGCACTGCGGAGCGCGATTGCGAGAAGCGGCGTCAGAAGGAAGAGGCTGACGGCGACGATCCAGAACAGATCGAGCGCACGGGTGCGCAGGGTCTGGGCATCGAAGCGTTGAACGACACGATTGAGGCCGCCTGAGCCCATTTGCGGCACGCGGAATTTGAGCGACAGGACAACGGCCAAGGCACAGATCAGCACCTGAATGAGCGCCAGAAGAGAGGCTTTGCCAAGGTTGAAATCATAGCGAAACGCCTCATAAATCGCGAGTTCGACCGTGGTGGCCTTCGGTCCGCCGCCAAAGGTCAAAGCCACTGCAAAAGAGGTGGTACAGATCAGAAAGATGACCGTGAAGGCACCGGGAACGATGTCGCGCAACATCGGCAGTTCGATGTGGCGAAACACGTCCTTTGGCCCAAAATGCAGGGAGCTTGCCAAGCGGAACCGCTCCGCCGGGATCGCGCCCCAGCCCTGCAACAAAAGCCGCGTCGCCAGAGGCAAATTGAAAAACACATGCGCCAGCACGACGCCATGGAATCCGTAGATCGAAATCGGCTCTAATCCAGCCCAACTCAGTGCAATCGAGACAAAACCCGACTTGCCGAACACGGCAGTCAGACCGAGGATCGCGACGATGGTCGGCAGGATAAAGGGCGCCCCCAGAAGCGTGATCAAAAGCCCGCGCCCGGGGAAGCTCCGCCTCGCCAAAGCCCGTGCTGCGGGGATGGCAAAGAGGACGGAGAGCAGCGCCGACAAAAACGCCTGAACCACGGTGAACCGCACCGCGAGCCAGTCGAAATGGGAGAGCGCGGAGAAGGTCTCCGCCCGAAGCGCCACGGCACCCAGAGTGCCCAGGGTCAAAGCGACGACCAGAGCCGCCGCGATGAGCCCGGGCCAGAGCGTTATTGCGAAAACGCGGCGCGCCATTCGGCGATGGCCTCATCCCGAAGCGCGTCTGCCTCGTCTTCGCTCAGGAAAATCGCCTTTTCCGGGTAATTGAGTTGCGAGAACTCTTCCGGCCATTGGTCCTTCGGCAAAGCCGCCGGGTAGGACCAGTTGGCCGTGGGAATGATGTTCTGGAAGGTCGGCGACAGAATGAAAGCCATGAACTGATCCGCCAACTCCGACTGATCGGTTCCAGCCAGCTTTGCCGCGAGTTCGACCATGAAATAGTGCCCCTCATCGAAAAGCGCCGCCGATTTCGTCTCATCTTCTTCGGCGATGATGTGATAGGCGGGGGACGTCGTGTAAGACAGCACCATGTCCACCTCACCATCGGTAAAGAGGCCATAAGCCTCCGACCAGCCCTTGGTCACAGTGGTCACTTTCGGGGCAAGCTTGGCCCAGGCTTCGGGGGCCTCATCGCCAAACACCTCTTTGCCCCAAAGCACCAGAGCCAGCCCGGAAATCGAGGTGCGCGGGTCCTGTATGGCGATGCTCCAGTCCTCATCCGAATTCACCAGTTCGTGGAACGAGGTCGGCGGATTGGCGATCTTGGTGTTGTCGTAAATGAAGGCCGTGTAGGACCAGTTGAACGGCAGGAAGATGTCATCTTGCCAGTCAATCGGCAGAGTCAGAGGAGACAGGTCCAGCCCATGCGGCGCAAACAGCCCGGTCTCACGTGCCTTCTTGGTCACGTCGGAATTGAACCCGATGGCGACATCCGCCTTGGTTCGATCCCCCTCAAGCAACAGCCGGGGCAATAGATCGCCGGTGACATATTCGATTTCGCAACCGCACTGGGCCTCGAAAGCCTCCTTGATTGCCGGACCCGGCCCCCATTCGGAGGCGAAATAATCGGGTGCATAAATCGTGAGTGGGTCTGCTGAGGCAGCGGATGCGACAAAGAGCGCCGCAGTCATAAGGCCATATTTCATGGCTCGCTCCATATACTATGGGCGAAGAAAAAGGGCAGCGGTCGAGTGCTGATACCTTCCCTCCGCCGGTGTTAGCCGGTTCAGGTTCAACGGGTTCGCTGTCGCATCTCAGCCGTGATCTCTCACGGGCACCCCGAGGTAAAGGCGAAACTATTGCCCAAAGGAGAGAAAAACAAGCCCCTCCCGCAGCGCTGCGGAAGGGGCCATCTGTGATGATAAGCGCTGGCGCGTCAGTGTTTGTGCACGATCTCGGCCATTTCGGCTTCGACAGAAGCGTCGATATGGATGTCTTCCTCGCCGACCAGCCCCGCTTCCGGGTCCTCGAAAACGGACATGTCGATCTTGCCTTCGCCTTTCGCGACAATGGCGGTCACAACCGCATCACCCGTAATGTTCACAGCAGTGCGGATCATGTCCATGAGACGGTCGACACCGAGGATCAAAGCGATGCCCTCGATCGGAAGCCCCACCTGACCGAGCACCATCGTGAGCATGACAAGCCCCACCCCCGGCACACCGGCGGTCCCGATTGAGGCAAGCACGGCCATGGCGATCACGGTCAGATAGCCCATCACACCAAGATCAATGCCATAAACATTGGCAAGAAACACGGTCGCAACCCCTTGCATGATTGCGGTCCCGTCCATGTTGATCGTCGCCCCGAACGGCACACAGAAGGAGGCCACCGAATTGTCGACCCCCATGCGTTCGGTCACGGACCGCAGGGTCACCGGGATGGTGGCATTGGACGACGCGGTGGAGAAAGCGAAAAGCTGTGCGGGGCGAATTTTCGCCATGAAGGTGAAGGGATTCAGGCCCGAAAGCAGCTTCAAAAGGACCATCAGCGTCACGAAGAGATGGAGCAAAAGCGCCCCCGTGAGGGTGAACACATAGGCCAGAACTGGAATGAACAGCTCGATCCCCTGCTCGGTAAAGGTCTTGGCGATCAGCACGAAAACCCCGATCGGGGCAAAACTCATGACGATGGTCACGACCTTCATCATCACCTCGTTCATATATTCGCAGCCCTCGACAAAGGCTTTGGACCGATGCCCGAGCATCAGAACGGCAACGCCGAGGATGATCGTGTAGAAGATGATCTGAAGCATCTCACCGCTGGCAAAGGCCGCAACCGGGTTCGTCGGCACGATGGCGGCGAACACATCCCAAACGGTCGGCGCCTCTTTGCCGGTGATCCCGCCCGTCTCGACCCCGGTCATGTCAAAGCCTTTGCCCGGCCCGATGATCAGAGCGAGGATGATAGCAATGCCGATGGCCATGGCCGTGGTCATCAGATAGAGGCCGAAACTTTTGCCGCCCACGCGCCCCAAAAGCCGAATGTCGCCAATCCCCGTCACCCCGGTCAAAAGCGAAAAGAACACCAGTGGCACAACGAGCATCTTGAGCGCGTTGACGAACATCTTGCCGATCATGGCGAACAATCCGCCGATGATGTGTGTGTTGATGAATGCGTTATCGACCATATTCAGAATCACACCGAGGATCACCCCCGCCACCATCCCGATCATGATTTTAGCCGTGAGAGAGAGCTTCTTGTCTCCCGGCCCCTGAATTGTCCCTGTCGACGTCATTTTGATCTCCTTACCGAGTAAGCACCCCCTCAGCCTTCCACGGAAATCCATTTTCGCCAAAGAACTTCGCAGGGAAATAAGGAGGCAAACTCCCCTTTAGCGCATCGATTGCCCAAAGATGTGACATCGGTTAAAGCAGGAACAACGCGAGGAGCCCGCCATGAGCATGAACACATTCGGACATCTTTTCCGCTTCACCACCTGGGGTGAAAGCCATGGCCCCGCCTTGGGCACCACGGTGGACGGCTGCCCGCCGGGGATCGAGATCAATGAGGACATGCTTCAGGTCTGGCTCGACAAACGCAAGCCGGGCACATCGAAATTCACCACCCAGCGGCGCGAGCCGGATCAGGTGGAAATCCTCTCAGGCGTGTTCGAAGGCAAGACCACCGGTACGCCGATCCAGTTGATGATCCGCAACACGGATCAGCGTTCGAAAGACTACGGCGAGATCGCGCAGGCGTTCCGCCCCGGTCACGCCGACATCACCTATTACCAGAAATACGGCATCCGTGATTATCGTGGCGGCGGGCGTTCCTCCGCGCGGGAAACCGCCGCGCGCGTGGCCGCCGGTGGCGTGGCGCGAGCGGTTTTGGCCGAATTGGTGCCTGATTTGCAGATCATCGGCTATATGACCCAGATCGGGCCGCATGGTATCGAAGGCCCCCGTGACATGGCCGAAATCGAAAACAACCCGTTCTGGGTGCCCTCCGCCACGACGGCCGAGAAATGGGGCGATTATCTGGGCGAAATTCGCAAGAGCGGCTCTTCTGTTGGCGCGATTGTCGAGGTGGTCGCAAAAGGCGTTCCTGCGGGGCTCGGGGCGCCGATTTACGCCAAGTTGGACACGGATCTCGCCGCTGCGATGATGTCGATCAACGCTGTCAAAGGTGTCGAGATCGGCGAAGGCATGAATGCCGCCTGTCTCACCGGCGAAGAAAACGCTGACGAGATGCGAATGGGGCCGAATGGGCCTGAATTCGGGTCGAATCATGCGGGCGGTATCCTTGGCGGGATTGCCACCGGGCAGGATGTTGTGGTGCGCTTTGCGGTGAAACCGACGTCTTCGATCCTGACCCCGCGCAAAACAGTCACGAAATCCGGCGAAGACACCGATCTGATCACCAAGGGCCGCCACGACCCCTGTGTCGGCATTCGCGCCGTCCCGGTGGGCGAGGCGATGATGGCCTGTGTGATCCTCGATCACTTGCTCTTGCATCGTGGCCAGATCGGCGAGGGGCTTCGCGGCAAAATTGGCTGAGATTCTCACCATTTTCGGGATCACATTCCCGATCTTCGCCATCGTCGCCATCGGCTATGGCACCGTCACAAAGGGCGTGTTTCGCCCTGCGGACATGGGCATCCTCGGCGGCTGGGTGATGAATTTCGCCCTCCCCGCCCTCGTCTTTGGCGCCATCTCTTCGCGCCCGATTTCCGAGGTCATCCACCCCGATTATATCGCCGTCTATGCGCTTTCCGGCGTGCTCACGGCGGGCCTCACCTTTCTCTGGTTCTCCCTCGTCGCCGATCCCGGTCGGCGCGGCGTGGTGACCATGGTGTCCTATTGCCCGAACTCGGGCTTCATCGGCTACCCGATGTTCCTCATCCTCGTCCCGGATCACGCCGGGATCATCCTCGCGATGAATTTCCTCGTCGAGAACATCGTCTTCATTCCGCTCGCACTGATGGCCATCGAAGCCGGAAAACCGCGGGAAGACCGGCGGGGCAACGCGCTTCAGCAACTCGGGCAGGTTCTCAAGGGGCTCGTGAAACGCCCGCTTGTGATCGCGATCATCCTCGGCTTCATCGTCTCCGCACTGGGACTCAGCCTCCCCGGTCCTGTAAGACACCTCATCCAGCTCGTCGCCAATTCCGCCTCTGCCGTGGCGCTCTTCGTCATCGGCGGCTCGCTGGTCGGCCTGTCGTTTCAGGGCAATCTGCGTCTGGCAAGCCAGGCCGCCGTGGGCAAACTCATCGTCATGCCGCTCTTTGCCGCCTTGGTGATCTTCACCATGGCACAATTCGGCCATCGGATGGACCCGGATTTCCGCATCGCGGGCTATCTCTCCGCCGCGCTGCCGACCATGGCCATCGCAGCACTCTTCGCTCAAGAGGTCGGACGCGGCGCGCTGGCCTCCCTCTCGATCCTGATCAACACTTTGGGCGCGTTCATCACGCTCAACATTGTGCTGTTTCTGGTGGTTTAGAGACTGTTTTCTCCGCCGCAAAGCCAAAGAAAAAGGGTCGCGAAACGCGACCCTTTCCCTCAAACCTGAAAACCGGTTCAGCCGTTCACGCTGTCTTTCAGCGCTTTGGCGATGGTCATTTTCACGACCTTGTCGGCTTCTTTTTTCATCTGGTCGCCGGTCTGCGGGTTGCGAACCATGCGCTCCGGGCGTTCGCGGCAGTAGATTTTGCCAACACCCGGCAGGGTCACGGCGCCACCGGCGGACACTTCTTTGGTAATGATCGCAGTGATCGCTTCGAGTGCGACACCCGCGGATTTCTTGTCGCTGCCCATTTCTTCGGCCAGAGCAGCCACGAGCTGGGTCTTGGTCATCGGTTTCGACATTGTCTGTATACTCCTCGTACGCCCCCCTTGGATTAGGGGGTTATCGCGCATTTCTAAGCTAATATTGCGGGGGCATACAACGCCTAGTGTACATATACTGGGGTTTTTCGCGCATTTTGGACGAAAAAGACTCACTTACAGGAAGGCCGTCTCCTCGAAAGAGCGCAATTTCCGGCTATGGATTCGCTCAATCGGCATCTCCCGCAAAAGCTCCATGGCGCGAATACCAATGAGCAGATGTCGCGAGACCTGCGATTTGTAGAACTCGGACGCCATCCCCGGCAACTTCAATTCGCCATGAAGCGGCTTATCCGACACGCACAAAAGCGTCCCATAAGGCACACGGAACCGGAATCCATTGGCGGCAATCGTCGCACTTTCCATGTCGAGACCGATCGCCCGCGACTGGCTCAACCGCTGCACCGGACCGGATTGGTCCCGAAGCTCCCAGTTCCGGTTGTCGATCGTCGCCACCGTCCCCGTCCGCATGATCCGCTTGAGCTCATAGCCTTCAAGCTCGGTGATCTGCTCCACCGCATCCTCAAGCGAGGTCTGAATCTCCGCCAGCGCCGGGATCGGCACCCAAACCGGCAGATCGTCATCCAGCACATGATCTTCGCGCAGATAGGCATGTGCCAGAACGAAATCGCCAAGCCGCTGGGAGTTGCGCAGCCCCGCACAATGCCCAACCATGATCCAGGCATGCGGCCGCAGCACCGCAATATGATCCGTCGCGGTTTTCGCATTCGACGGCCCGACCCCGATATTCACCAAAGTGATCCCGCCGCCATCGGCACGTTTCAGGTGATAGGTCGGCATTTGCGGCATCTTCGACGTGGGCGGGATCACCGTATCGGGATCGGTGATTTCGACATTCCCGGTCGAAACGAAGCTGGTGTAGCCGCTTTCCGGATCGGCCAGAACCTTGCGCGCATAGGCCTCGAATTCCGAGACGTAGAACTGATAGTTGGTGAACAGCACATGGTTCTGGAAATGGCTCGCATCGGTCGCGGTGTAATGCGACAGACGGGCCAGAGAATAATCGATCCGCTGCGCCGTGAAGGGCGCGAGCGCGGAAGACCCATCCTCGTGGAGATAGCCGAACCCGTTCACAATATCATCATGGGTGGTGCTCAGATCCGGCACATCGAAGACATCGCGCAGCGGAAAGGCCATCGCCCCTTCCTGCGGTACGGTGATGTTTTCGTCATTGGCGACCGCGAAATGCACCGGCATCGGGGTCTGCGACGACCCGATCTGAACCTGCACCCCGTGATTGCGGATGATCTGGGTGATCTGTTGTTTGAGATAATTGCGGAACAGGTCCGGTCGCGTGATCGTCGTCGAATACTCCCCCGGCCCCGCCACATGACCAAAGGACAGCCGACTGTCCATCGTCGCATGCGAGGTCGTCACCACGCGAATCTCCGGGTAATAGGCCCGATACCGCGCCGTCGGCTTGTCCCCGCGTGCGATCATCGAGAATTTTTCCGCCAAGAAAGAACAGGCTTCCGTATAGAGCTCTTCGAGTTGGCTGACCGCCGCCTCCGCGTCGGAATAACTCCGTGGATCGCGCTCCGGCGGGGTTTCAAGCATCAGGCTCGTCAAACGGCTGTCCATTCTTATATTCCTTTTATCAGCACGGTATCGGCACAGTTGAGACCATGTGCGGCACGGACGCAAGAGCCCCGAAATCAGGAGAGACCCATGATCCCGCAGAAACTGTTTTCCTTCGGTCACGGCTATAGCGCGCAGGCTTTGGCCCGTCGTCTCCTGCCGCAGGGCTGGGAGATCATTGGCACCACGCGTAACCCCGAAAAGGCACGGGAATTTGACAGTGCGGGTGTCCGCCCTGTTTTGCTCGGACAAGAGCCGCTTCCAGCGCAATTTGCCGGTGCAACCCATCTCTTGATCTCTGCCGGACCGGATGCCGACGGTGATCCGTTTCTGCGCAACCATCGTCAATGCCTGATCGACGCCGCCCCCAATCTTCGCTGGGTCGGCTACCTCTCGACCACCGGCGTCTATGGCGATCATGGCGGCGCGTGGGTGGATGAGGACACCCCTCTGACCCCGGCCACGAAACGCGGCATCGCACGGGTTCAGGCCGAAGCGGACTGGCAGGAGACTGCGCAGGATTTGGCTCTAAACCTGTCGATCTTTCGCCTCGCGGGCATCTACGGGCCGGGTCGCGGCCCCTTCGCCAAGGTCCGAAATGGTACGGCCCGGCGCATCGTGAAAAAGGATCAGATCTTTTCCCGCATCCATGTCGAAGACATCGCTCAGGTTCTGGAAGCCTCGATCCACAGACCCGACTCCAGCGGAATCTATAATATCTGCGACGACCTTCCGGTCCCGCCGCAAGAGGTGATCGGCTATGCCGCCGAACTTCTCGGCCTGCCGCTTCCGCCCGAAGAGGATTTCGAAACGGCGGAGATGACGCCCATGGCGCGAAGTTTCTATGCAGAAAACAAGAAGGTGCGAAACGACCGGATGAAGCGGGATCTGGGCATCCGGCTCATCTACCCGGATTACAAAACCGGCCTGCAAGCCCTGCTGCAAGAAGATCAGTAACGCCAGTTCCGCCGATAATCCCAAAGCGTAATGCCGTACAGAACCACCCCGGCAAAGGTCAGCACCGCACCGACATAGCCCGACGAGGTGAACCCGTACCCCTTCGCAAGGTAAATCGAGGCGATGAAGGGTCCCAGCGCATTGGCCACATTGAAGGCGGCATGGTGCAAGGCCGCCGCCAGCGCCTGTGCATCGCGGGCGACATCCATGAGCCGGGTCTGCAACAGGATCGGAAAGCCGTTCGCCAGCCCCATCGCCAGCACCAGCCCCGCCATGGCCCCGCTTTGCCCCGCGATCAGCGGGTAAAGCAAAAGCAGACCGATATTCACGAACAGCATCAGAAACACCGACAGGTTCAGCGCCCGGTCCGCCGCCCAACCGGCAATCAGCGCGCCGAGCGTCATGCCAAGCCCCATCAGCGCCAGAAACCACGGCACGGCCCCCTCCACAACCTGCGTCACCTCCAGAAGCGTGGAGGTGAGATAGGTGTAGAAAGCAAAGAACCCGCCAAACCCGATTGCCCCGCTCAAGAGCGTCAAAAGCACCTGCCGGTTCTTCAGCGCACCAAGCTCCTGCACCGCATTGGACCCGCCGCCCGCCGCCGAAACCGGCGCAAAACTCAGGATCAGCCCCGCCGTCACCGCCGCCAGCACGCCGACCAGCGCAAAGGCCCAGCGCCAACCCACCGTCTGACCGAGCACATTCGCCATCGGCACACCGACCACCGTCGCAATGGTCAGCCCCAACATGAGACGCGCCACAGCCTTGCCCCTCTGCCCGGGTCCGGCAAGAGAGGCCGCAAGCAAGGCCGCCACGCCGAAATAGGCACCATGCGGCATGCCGCTCAGAAACCGTGCAATAAACATGGCCGTGTAATTCGGCGCAATCGCCGAGAGGATATGGGTCAGACAAAACATCGCCATCAAACCGACAAGCAACACCCGTCGCTCGATTCGCGCCGCCGCAATGGCGATCATCGGCGCACCGACGACAACCCCCAGCGCATAGGCCGAAACAAGGTGACTGGCCTTCGCCTCATCTATGCCCAGCCCCCCGGCCATATAGGGCAAGAGGCTCATCGTCGCGAATTCCGTCGTCCCGATGGCGAACCCGCCCATCGCAAGCGCGAAAAGAACGATACCCGGACGGGTGCCGGGCGCGGCTGTGGAGGCAACGGCCATGGGAAATCCTGATTTGAGGCAGACTGCAAACGCCAGTCTTCGTTCATTCAGATCAAAGGATCAACCGCACGACCAAAGCGCTGGCGTCATACCCGCCTTGCGAAAACCGGGATCAGGCGCGTTTGCTGGCAATATCGGCAACCCCGAGCACGGAGAGCACCTTCGTCTCGATGTCCGGCGTGTTGAGACCGGCGGTCGCATACATGGCCTCGGGGCTGGCATGGTCGATGAACGTATCCGGCAAAGTCATCGAGCGGAACTTCAACCCGTGATCAAAGACGCCCTCATTGGCGAGGAAATCCGCCACATGCGACCCGAATCCACCGACAGACCCCTCTTCCAGAGTGATCAGCGCTTCGTGATTGGCCGCCAGATCGCGGATCAGATCGTGATCGAGAGGCTTGGCAAACCGCGCATCGGCCACGGTGCAGGAAATGCCCTTGGCCGCAAGATTCTCTGCGGCTTTCAGCGCGGGTTCGAGACGCGTTCCGAAGGACAGAAGCGCCACGCGCGTGCCCTCGCGCACGATCCGGCCCTTGCCAATCTCCAGAACTTCGCCACGTTCCGGCATCTGGACGCCAACGCCCTCACCACGCGGATAGCGGAAGGCAATCGGCCCCTCATTATGAGCGACAGCGGTCGCCACCATATGTTTCAACTCCGCCTCATCGGCAGCGGCCATAACGACCATGCCCGGCAGGTTTGCCATAAAGGCAATGTCGAACGCCCCAGCATGGGTCGCCCCATCGGCGCCGACAAGCCCGGCACGATCAATGGCAAACCTCACCGGCAGGCGCTGGATCGCCACGTCATGCACGACCTGATCGTAGCCGCGCTGCAAAAACGTCGAATACATCGCGCAAAACGGTTTCATCCCGCCTGCGGCCAGCCCGGCGGAGAAGGTCACTCCGTGTTGCTCGGCAATGCCAACGTCGAAACACCGCGTCGGAAACCGTTCGGCGAAAAGGTCGAGCCCCGTGCCATCCGGCATAGCGGCGGTCACGGCAACAATCTTGTCGTCCCGCTCCGCTTCCTGAATGAGCGCATCCGCAAAAACCCGTGTGTAGGACGGCGCATTGGATTTCGCTTTTTTCTGTTCGCCGGTGCGCACGTCGAATTTCGCCGTCGCATGCCCCTTGTCCGGACGGCTTTCGGCAGGCGCGTAACCCTTGCCCTTTTTCGTGATCGCATGGATCAGGATCGGCCCGGTGGCCCGCGCCTTCACAGTGCGAAGCACGCTCAGAAGCTGGTCCATGTCATGCCCGTCGACCGGACCGACATAGGAAAAGCCCAGCTCCTCGAACAGCGTCCCGCCCACGGTCATGCCCTTGAGCATCTCCTTGGCGCGTTTTGCCCCTTCCTGAAACGGATGCGGCAAAAGGGAAACCGCGCCCTTCGCAGCCGCTTTCAATTCCTGAAACGGCGCCCCGGCATAGAGACGGGTGAGATAGGAAGACAGCGCCCCGGTCGGCGGCGCGATGGACATTTCGTTGTCGTTCAGAATGACGATCAGGCGTTTGCCCAGATGGCCCGCGTTGTTCATCGCCTCGAATGCCATGCCCGCAGACATCGATCCATCACCGATCACCGCAATCGCGTCGCCCAGCCCGTAATCCGGCGCGCCACCGAGATCGCGCGCCACGGCAAAACCCAGCGCTGCGGAGATCGAGGTGGAACTGTGCCCGGCCCCAAAGGGGTCAAAGGGGCTTTCAGAGCGCTTGGTGAAGCCCGAAAGACCTTTTTCCTGTCGCAGCGTCCGCATCCGGTCGCGACGCCCTGTCAGGATCTTGTGCGGATAACATTGATGCGACACGTCCCAGATCAACCGATCTTTCGGCGTATCGAACACCGCATGCAGCGCCACGGTCAGCTCCACCACGCCAAGCCCTGCCCCAAGATGTCCACCCGTCTCAGAGACGGCGGAGATCACCTCCTGACGGAGCTCGGTCGCAAGACGTTTGAGCTCGACATCCGACAGCGCCTTGAGATCGGCGGGGACATTCACGCGGTCAAGTGTCGGTGTGGCTGGACGATCGGACATGGCGTCTCGCTTTCTCAGGTTTCCCGCGAAATAACGAAGCGGGCGACGTCTCGCAAGGGTTCGGCCCGCGTTCCATAGGGGCTTAAGGCCGCACAGGCTTCATCGACCAAGGCCGCGGCACGCGCTTTCGCCCCCTCAAGACCCAGAAGCGACACGAACGTCGCCTTCCCCGCATCGGCATCCTTGCCCACGGCCTTGCCGGTTTTTTCGACATCGCCTTCGACGTCGAGAATGTCGTCCTGAATCTGGAACGCGAGACCAAGCGCCTTGGCATAGGTCCCAAGCGGTGCCGGATCGGCCCCGGCCAGAATCGCCCCCGCCCGCGCCGACCATTCGATCAGCGCCCCGGTCTTGTTGCCCTGCAACACAGTGATCTCGTCGAGGCTCAGAGGCGTCGCGGAGGTCTCCGCCGCAATATCCTGCGCCTGCCCCAGAACCATGCCCCGCACGCCGGAGGAGGCTGCAAGAGAGGCGATCAATTCGACCCGAACCTGGCTGGAAACACCCAATTCGGGACGGGTCAGAAGCTCGAATGCAAGGGTCTGAAGCGCATCGCCGACGAGCACCGCCGTCGCCTCGTCCCAGCGCTTGTGCACGGTCGGCTGACCCCGGCGCAAATCGTCGTCGTCCATGCAAGGCAGATCGTCATGCACAAGGCTATAGGCATGCAGCGCCTCGATCGCGGCCGCAGCCCAGACGGACTGCGCGGGTGCAATCCCATGCAATGCCGCACCTTCCATCACGAGGAAAGCCCGCAACCGTTTACCGCCCTCAAGCGCATAGCGCATGCCCTCCTCCACGGGCATGGCGCCAAGCGGGGACAAAACAGTGTCAAAACAGGTGGAAACCGCCGCTTTGCAACGCACCAGACCGTCTTGCATCAGACACCTTCGGCCTTGGTCACGCCCTTGGCCTGCCCGTCCGGGCCGATGGTGATCTTTTCGACCTTTTCCTCGGCGTCCTTGAGCTTGGCCTCGCAATGCGCCTTGAGCGCCGCGCCGCGTTCGTACAAGGCAATGCTGTCCTCAAGCGCCACGTCACCGCGTTCGAGCTTGCTCACAACCTCGTTCAACTCCGCCATGGCGGTTTCAAAGGACATTTCGCTGACCGGCGTATCGCTCATCTGACTCTCCAAAATGCTTTCTCACTGCATATAGGAAAACCGGCGGGAAAGGCCAGTTTGACTTTGCCGACTTACTCCGGCGTCAGCATATATCCCGCACCGCGCACCGTTTGCAGATACCGCGGCTGGCGCGGGTCGTCTTCGAGCTTGCGGCGCAGACGGGTGATCTGAACATCGACGGCGCGTTCCTGCGCCTGATCGCCATCGCGCCCCAACCGTTCAACCAATTCGCTCCGCGTCACCGGCTCCCCCGCAGAGGTGACGAAAATCTTCATCAACTGCGCCTCGGTCCCGGTCAGACGCACGATCTGGTCGCCTTCCCAAAGCTCGCCGCGCTCGACATCGTAACGGAACCGCCCGAGATGCAGGTATTTCGGCCCCGCCTCCGCCTGTTCCATCTGCGGCATCCGACGCAGCACGGCATTGATCCGCAGCAAAAGCTCTTTCGGCTCGAAGGGTTTCGGCAGGTAATCGTCCGCCCCGGCCTCAAGCCCGGCGATCCGGTCCTCGGTCTCGCCCTTCGCGGTCAAAAGCATGATCGGCGTCGACATGGTTTTGCGCAGATCGCGCGTCAGGCTGATCCCGTCCTCGCCCGGCATCATCACATCGAGCACAATGAGATCGAACTCCAGCCCCGCAAGCAAACGCCGCGCATGGGCCGCATCCCGCGCCGCGGTCACACAAAACCCGTGCCGGATCAGGAATTTCTGCAACAGCCCCCTGATCCGCTCGTCATCGTCCACAATCAGAAGGTGGATTTCCCCACTCAACCTAGTCCTCCTTCCCGGACAGCGCGTTGAAAAACGCCGTCTGATCCGGGTCCATCATCGCCTCCAGAACCCGCCGGAACCCCGACACGGCCTCATGGCCCGCCTCCCGATACGCCGCGCGCATCCGGGCGCGTTGCACCTCCGCAATCTCACCTTCAAGCACTTTACCCGTCTCCGTCAAATAGAGATGACGTTCGCGCTTGTCCTGAACCCCCACCCGGCTCTCCACCAGACCGTCTTCGATCAGCGTCCGAAGCACCCGGTTGAGCGACTGTTTCGTCACACCAAGAATGCCCAGAAGGTTGTTCACATTGGTTCCCGGCGCGCGGGAAATGAAATGCAGCGCCCGGTGATGCGCCCGCCCGTAGCCGTGTTTTTCCAGAATACGATCGGGGTCCGCCGTAAAACCGCGATAGGCGAAAAACATCGCCTCGATGCCTTTGCGGAGCTGCTCATCCGTCAGAAAAAGCAGCGCTTCCCCACTCTTGGTTCCGCCAGCCTTACCATCCGCCATATCCTGCCTCGTTCTCGAACTGCGTAAATTACGCACAGTTTAAGTCAGCGTTGTTGACATTCCAAGACGGAATTGATAGCGAAACCGGGATTTCACGCAATAATCATCCCATTTGTCGCCACTCGGCGCAACTTCACGAAAGCGGGATGTCGAAAAAGGAGAGCCCCATGGCTGGCAGCTACGAAGATCGCGACGGCTACATCTGGATGGACGGCGCACTCGTCGACTGGCGCGACGCCAAGGTCCACATTCTCACCCATGCCATGCATTACGCCTCCTCCGTGTTCGAAGGCGAGCGCTGCTACAACGGCAAGATCTTCAAATCTGTCGCGCATTCCGAACGGCTGATCGCCTCGGGCAAAGCGCTCGACATGCCGATCCCCTATTCCGTCGAGGAAATCGAAAAGGCGAAATACGACATGCTCAAGGCCAATGGCTGGACCGACGCCTATGTGCGTGTGGTCGCTTGGCGCGGGGCGGGCGAAGACATGGGTGTTTCCGCCATGCGCAACCCCGTCCGCATGGCCGTCGCGGGCTGGGAATGGGGCGCCTATTATGGCGACGCCAAGATGAAGGGCGCGAAACTCGACATCGCGAAATGGAAACGTCCCTCGCCGGAAACCATCCCGACTGCCGCCAAAGCCGCCGGTCTCTACATGATCTGCACCATGTCGAAACACGCCGCCGAAGCCAAAGGCTGCTCCGACGCGCTGTTCATGGACTATCGCGGCTATGTGGCCGAGGCGACCGGCGCGAACATCTTCTTCGTCAAGGACGGCGAAGTGCACACGCCGATCCCCGACGCGATCCTCAACGGCATCACCCGCCAGACCGTCATCGCCATGCTGAAAGACAAGGGCGTGACCGTGCATGAGCGCCGCATCCTGCCCGAGGAGCTTGAAGGTTTCGAACAATGCTTCCTCACCGGCACCGCCGCCGAAGTCACTCCCGTGGGCCAGATCGGTGACTACATGTTCGAGGTCGGCGCACTCACCCGCGAGATTTCCGAAGATTACGAAAAGCTGGTGCGCAGCTAAAATTAACCGGGAAATAAGGGCTTTCTGCCAATCTGCGACCGTATGATTGGCAGGAGCTTCCCGTGGTCTCGAAAAAAGACACCATCGTCATCACCCTCATCACGGTGTTCGTCGTAACACCGGCCATCTTGGCGCTGACCGCGTATTTCATAACGAAAAACCCGTCCCTGCGCCCGCTCGGCATCACGGTCGAACGGTTGACGGAGGCCGGTCAGATCGAAAGCAAAAGCCTGATCATCGCCGTGGTCGACATCGGCCAGGAGGCGAAAACAACCGCCACCAGAGACCAGTACAAGACCGCGCTGGAAACCGCCTTTGCCCGCATGGAGGCGGAGGTTCAGGTCAAATTCCGCACCATCCCCGGCAGCCGTGAGGTGAACGTCACCTATCTCGTCGGGGAAAGCCGCATCGGCCCCTTCCCCATCGCCCGCGCCGCCGCCGGTGTCGCCGCCGCGACTCAGGCCGAGCGCATGGTCGTCGCCCAACGCAAAGCCGTCGAAAAGGAACAGGAACGCCGCGCCCAGATGAAACGCGACGGCTTCTGGCCTCATGTGCTGGAGTAATGGAAACGCTTTAAAGCGCGTCCGCCTTCTTGCGTTTCGCGGCACTGACCCCGAGCGCGCGCTCCCGCAGGATGATCACGATGCCAGCGGCAATGACGATGGACGACCCCAAAAGCATCGGCTTCGTCGGCACGTCTCCGAACACGGTATAGCCAATGATGAGAGCGAAAATCATCGAGGCATAATCGAACGGCGCAAGAAGCGAGGCATCGGCATAGCGATAACAGGAGGTCAGGAACACCTGCGCCACCCCGCCAATCAGCCCACCGAGGATCAGAAACACCAAGACCTTGCCGCTCGGCATCACCCATGGTGTGACGAACAGGGTCAAAAGCCCCGCAAGCGTACAGGACATCGAAAACCAGAACACGATCGACGTCGTACTTTCCGTCCGCACCATGTTACGCACATGCAATTGCACGATGGCCGCCAGACAGGCCCCGCCCAGCGCCATCATCGCGCCAAGCTGCTCCTTCGGATCGGGCGCGCCGTGCAGCACCGTCATCCGCGGCGCAAGCACGATGGTCACCCCGATCAGCCCCGCAAACACCGCTGTGAACCGGAACAGGCGCACATCCTCCCCCGCGAACATCGCCGCGAAAATCACCAGAAGCAAAGGCGAGGCATAGCCGATCACCGTCGCCTCCGGCAGCGGCAAAAGTGCCAGCGCCATGAAATTGAGAAACATCGCGCTCGCCCCGATCAGCCCGCGCCACAGGTGTCCCATCGGCGATTTGACCTTCAGCCCCTGCCGGAACTCACCGCGTCCGGCCAGCCAGATGAAAATGATCGGCAAGGCAAAGAACGACCGAAAAAACACCGTCTCGCCCGCGGGCACCTCATCGCTTGCCGCCTTCACCAACGCCGCCATGATCACGAAACAGATCACGGAAGCGAGTTTGAGGCCGATGCCGCGGAACGGCTGCATGGTGCATCTCCTGTCAGGTGGGGATACGGTTGTGTGTCATTCCTCCGCCAATCGCGCAACGGCCCATCGGGCCGCGTCGCGCACGGTGGGGTCGACATCCTCGCACAACCCTGCCGCTACGTCACGCAATTCGGGTGTTCCGGAATTGCCGATGGCATAGAGCACATTGCGCACGAAGCGATCCCGTCCGATCCGCTTGATTGGAGAGCCGGAAAACTTTTCCCGGAATCCCGCATCCTCCAGAAGCGCCAGTTCCGCCAGCGGCGGAGAAATCAAATCCGCCCGCGCCGCAAACCGCATGTCCTTCGCCCTGACCGCGAACTTGTTCCACGGACAGGCCGCCAGACAATCGTCACAGCCGTAAATCCGGTTGCCCATTCGCGCGCGCAACTCTTCCTCCACCGGCCCGTGATGCTCAATCGTCAGGTACGAAATGCATCGCCGCGCGTCGATCTGATACGGCGCCGGAAACGCGCCCGTCGGACAAGCGTCGAGACAAGCACGACACGACCCGCAATGCTCTCTTTCCGCCGGATCGGGGTCGAATTCATAGGTCGTAAAGATCGCCCCGATGAAAAACCAATTGCCCAGATCGCGAGACAGGAGATTGGTGTGCTTGCCCTGCCAGCCAAGCCCGGCCTGCGCCGCCAGAGGCTTCTCCATCACCGGCGCGGTATCCACGAAAACCTTGATCTCCGTGCCCTCCCCCGCCTGCTCAATGAGCCAGCGCCCAAGTCGCTTGAGCCGCTTCTTGACGATGTCATGATAGTCCCGATTGCGGGCATAAACGGATATTGTGCCGGATTCGGCTCTGTTTATCGCCTCCATCGGATCGTCGTCCGGCGTATAGGCTTCGGCCAGCATGATCACCGAACGCGCCTCCGGCCAAAGCGCACCGGGGTCCCCCCGCCACTGCATCCGCTCTTCCATCCAGCCCATCTGGCCATGCCGCCCCTCGGCGACAAAACGCTCCAAACGCTCCATGGCCCCGGGGATCTCCGGACGCCCGAAAGAGGCCTTGGAGAACCCTTCCTCCAACGCCCGCGCACGCACGATTTCCTTATCGAATCCGGCCAAACGAAGCCCTTTCTTTTGTCCGGAAATATCCTCGGGGGGAATTGCCCGAAGGGCAAGGGGGGCAGACAGCCCCCACTTTTTCTTCAGAAATCGAGATCCGTGTAATGTGCCGGCGGCGGAAAACTCGACACCTGATCAGCCAGCAAAGACCGGAAGGCCGGGCGCGATTTGATCTTGGCGTACCAGTCCTTCACCACATCGTGCCGGTTCCAGTCCACATCCGAAATGTAATCGAGCGACGAAAGATGCGCCGCCGCCGCGAAATCCGCGAGCGTCATCGCATCCCCCGCCAGCCAGCGCCGACGGTCCAGCAGCCATGCCATGTAATCGAGGTGATATTTGATCGCCTTCGATCCGGCTTTGACATTGGCAGCCACCGGGTAACCGGTCTTCATCAACTTGCGATTCACCCGTTCATACAAAAGCTTCGACGTCACCTCGTTGTGAAACTTGTCATCGAACCAGGACACCAGACGGCGTACCTCATAACGCCCTTCGATATCCTTCGGCATCAAAGGCGGGTTGGGATAGCGTTCCTCGAGATATTCACAGATCGGCGCGCTTTCCGACAGGTGCATGTCGTCGATCCGCAAGACCGGCACCTTGCCCGCCGGGTTGCGCCGCAGGAAATCGGCATCCTGTTCCCAATAGCGCTCCTCGACCAGTTCCACCTCGAGCTTCTTTTCCGCCAGGCAAAGGCGCACCTTGCGGCAGAACGGAGACAGGGGGACGTGGTATAGGCGGATCATGATCTCTACTCGTAGTTTTCTCTCTAATTGCCGCAAGCCCCGCGGCAGTTCAATCCTCGAAACAGGAGGCGCGCCCGTCTCGCGCAATTGTGGCCGCCCCATCCACGATCTGCGCAGCTCTTTGCCGGACGAAAGGACCGGGATTCCCCGCATCACGCAACTTTGGCGCCGGCAGGATCGCGGCCAGTCGGGCGGCTTGCGTGGCTGTCAATTCTTCGGGCCCGACCCCGAAATAATGCCGGGCGGCGGCTTCGGCCCCGAACACGCCTTTATCGAACTCGGCGATGTTGAGGTAAACTTCCAAAATCCGTTTCTTGCTCCAGCTCAGCTCGACCACAGGCGTTAACAACGCCTCAAGCGCCTTGCGCGGCCAGCTTCGCCCATGCCAGAGAAAAGCGTTCTTGACCGTCTGCTGAGTGATGGTCGACGCCCCCCGATTGCCTCCCTCGGCAATCGCCGATCGAATCGCGCCCAGATCGAACCCCCAGTGCTTGCAAAAATTTGCGTCCTCCGCGGCGACCACGGCGCGGGCGAGATGCGGCGACATCCGCTCGATCGGCGTCCATTGGTAATCGACCATCTGCCCCTGACGCCCGCTTTCCGCCAGCATGTAAAACGTCCCCGGCACCGGGATCACGGAATAGGACAGAATCCAGACGAACACGAGGACGAAAGCCAGCAGAATGCCGCGCAAGACACGGCGGCGCAGCCGTCGAAACATGCCCGCCGACCTCGCGGATGTCGTTTTGGATTTGCGCGTCTTTGCCATGGGGACGAGGAACCATGCGGGGCGCGGGGAGGTCAAGCCTAGCCTGCGCCCACAAAAGAAAAAGCCCCCGAAACGGGGGCTTTTTGCTGGATCGGTGTCGAGTTCACTCGGCCGGGATCGCGCCTTTTTCAAGGGTGAGCGGCACCGGCAGGTGAATGAGCATCTCTTTCGGGCAGATCTGGAGGAAGTTGCCTTTCTCCTCGTCCCAGTGATCGAGAATTTCCTTCGCCTTGAGCGAATGCGTCTCCTTGGCGTGACGTTCGATAAGCTCCTTGAGCTGGGTCTCCCAGTGATCCACTGTGACCGGGCAGGTCACGAGGGTCTCTAGGTTCATCAGGTCGAGCGCCGTGCCCTCCGGGTCGTAGAGATAGGCCATACCGCCCGTCATCCCCGCCCCGAAGTTCGCGCCGATGGAGCCAAGGATCACGGCAATTCCGCCGGTCATGTATTCACACCCGTTGGAGCCACAGCCTTCGATCACCACTTTCGCACCGGAGTTCCGGACCGCGAACCGCTCGCCCGCACGACCGGCGGCAAAGAGGTAGCCGTCCGTCGCCCCGTAAAGCACGGTGTTGCCGATGATCGTGTTCTGATCGGCGATGAGCGGCGAATGCATCGGCGGACGCACCACCACGGTGCCGCCAGAGAGGCCCTTCGCCACATAGTCGTTGGCGTCGCCCGACACTTCGATCTTGAGACCCGGCGCCGCGAAAGCACCCAGCGACTGACCCGCAGAGCCCGTGAGTTTCACGGTCAGGTGGTCCGGCTGGAGGCTGTTGCGCATGCCGAATTTCGACACGATATGCGACGAGGTGCGCGTCCCGATGGTGCGAAGCGTGTTCTGCACCGCATAGGAAAGCTGCATCTTTTCGCCATCGTTGAGGAAGCGTGCGGCATCCGACACGATCTGCGCATCGAGCGTATCCGGCACCGCATTGCGCGGTTTGGAACGGTCGTAGACGATCCGGTCCGAGCCATCGACGGAGAGCAGAAGCGGGTTGAGATCGAGATCGTCGAGATGCGCCGAACCACGCGAGGTCTGAGTCAGAAGATCGGCACGACCGATGACTTCATCCAGCGACCGCGCCCCGAGAGAGGCGAGCAGCTCGCGCACTTCCTGCGCGTAGAAGGTGATCAGGTTCACAACCTTGTCGGCATTGCCCGCGAATTTACCACGCAGGCGCTCGTCCTGTGTACAAACGCCGACCGGGCAGGTGTTCGACTGGCACTGACGCACCATGATACAACCCATCGCGATCAGCGCGGCGGTGCCGATGCCGTATTCCTCGGCCCCCATCATCGCCGCCATGACAATGTCACGACCGGTGCGCAGACCGCCGTCGGTTCTGAGCGTCACACGATCCCGCAGGTTGTTCATCGCAAGCACCTGATGCGCCTCGGTGAGACCCATCTCCCACGGCAGACCCGCGAATTTGATCGAGGTCGCAGGCGAGGCACCCGTACCCCCGTTGTGACCGGAGATCAGGATGATATCCGCTTTCGCTTTGGCCACACCGGCGGCAATCGTTCCGACGCCGGAGGAGGCCACGAGCTTCACCGTCACCTTAGCCTTCGGGTTGATCTGTTTCAGGTCGTAAATGAGCTGCGCCAGATCTTCGATGGAGTAGATGTCATGGTGCGGCGGCGGCGAGATCAGCGTCACGCCTTTGGTCGAGTGCCGCAGCTTGGCGATCAGGTCGGTGACCTTCATCCCCGGAAGCTGACCGCCCTCGCCCGGTTTCGCACCTTGGGCAACCTTGATCTCCAACTCTTCGCAATGGATCAGGTATTCGGCGGTCACACCGAAACGACCCGACGCCACCTGTTTGATCTTCGCGGACGCGTTGTCACCATTGGGTTCCGGCGTGAAATCGTCCGGGGACTCACCGCCCTCACCCGAGTCGGATTTCGCCCCGATCCGGTTCATCGCGATGGACAGCGTGCGGTGCGCCTCGGGCGACAGCGCGCCCAAAGACATCCCCGGCGTCACGAAGCGTTTGCGAATCGACGTGATCGATTCCACCTCTTCGATCGGCACCGGTTTGCCGAGCGCTTTGAAGTCCAACAGATCGCGCAGATGGATCGGCGGCATCGACTGCATTTTCGCCGAATACTGCTTCCACATCTCATAGGACGCACGATCACAGGCCGATTGCAGCATATGCATCGACTGCGCTTCCCATGCATGGGTCTCGCCCGATTTCCGCGCCTTGTAGAAGCCACCGATCGGCAGCGTGTTGCCGCCAAGCCAGCCCTGTTTGTGCACGGCTTCGAGTTTGCGCTGAATGCCGCCCACGCCGATGCCGGAAATCCGCGAGTGCATCCCCGGGAAGAAATCCGCCACCATGGCGCGCGACAGGCCCACGGCCTCGAAGTTCAGACCACCGCGATAGGAGGAAATCACCGAAATCCCCATCTTCGCCATGATCTTCAACAGACCGGCATCCACCGCCGCACGATAGCGCGACACCGCCTCGGTCAGGGTGCAATCCAAGAGCCCGCGCTCGATGCGATCCGCAATCGAATCTTCGGCCAGATAGGCGTTCACGATGGTCGCACCGCAACCGATCAGCACCGCAAAATAATGCGGGTCGATACATTCGGCGGAGCGCACGCCCAGCGAACAGAAGGTCCGCAAACCCTTGCGCGTCAGCCAGCTGTGCACCGCCGACGTCGCGAGGATCATCGGCATCGCGATTTTCTCTTCGCTCTGCTTCTTGTCGCTCAGAATGATGTGACCGCCACCGGAGCGCACAGCCTCTTCGGCCTCCGCACGGATGCGTTCCAGCCCATCACGCAGCGCGTTCGGCCCGCCGTTCACCGGGAAGGTACAGTCGATTTCCGTCATCGGCGCATTGAAATGGCCTTTCAGCGCCTCGAACTGGGCATTGCCGACAAACGGGCTTTCCAGCACGAGAATCTCGGTCTGGGAGCTGTCCTCATCGAGCACGTTCTTGAGGTTGCCGAACCGCGTTTTGAGCGACATCACGCGATATTCGCGCAGGGAGTCGATCGGCGGGTTGGTGACCTGAGAAAAGTTCTGGCGGAAGAAGTGGCTGAGCGGACGGTATTTTTCCGACAGCACCGCCGCCGGCGTATCGTCGCCCATGGAGGCAAGCGCCTCTTTGCCGTCTTCGGCCATCGGCGCCAGCATCTGTTCCAACTCTTCGATGGTGTAGCCAGCCGCGATCTGACGCTTCTTAAGCTCGGCGCCGGTGAAAATCGCCGTCTCTTTCAGACCCGCAAGCTCTTCGTCCAGATCGACGATCTTGCCGACCCAATCGCCAAAGGGCTGGGAATTCGCCAGACGGTTCTTGATGTCCACGTCATGATAGAGCTTGCCCTCGGCCATATCGACGGCCAGCAACTGCCCCGGACCCAGCGCGCCTTTTTCAACGACGGTCGCCTCGTCGGTCGGCACCATGCCCACCTCGGACCCCGCGATGACAAGACCGTCACCGGTGACGACATAGCGCATCGGGCGCAGACCGTTGCGGTCGAGACCGGCACAGACCCAACGACCGTCGGTCATCGCCAGAGCGGCCGGACCGTCCCACGGCTCCATCACGGAGTTCACATAGGAATACATGTCGCGCCACGCCTGCGGCAATTCCTCGGCGTTTTTCGACCAGGCTTCGGGCACCAGCATGGTTTTCGCCATCGGCGCAGAGCGCCCGGCGCGCACCAGAACTTCGAACACCGAATCGAGTGCCGCGGAGTCGGAGGCGCCCTGCGGGATGATCGGTTTGATGTCCTCGGCCATCTCGCCAAAGGTCGACGAGGCCATGCGGATCTCGTGCGATTTCATCCAGTTGGTGTTGCCCTTGATCGTGTTGATCTCACCGTTATGCGCCAGCATACGGAACGGCTGCGCCAGCCACCATTGCGGGAAGGTGTTGGTGGAATAGCGCTGGTGATAGATCGCGAAAGCGGATTCGAAACGCTCGTCTTTCAGGTCCGGATAGAATTCCGCAACCTGTTCGGCCAGCATCATGCCCTTGTAGATGATCGACCGGCAGGACAGCGAGCACAGATAGAGATCGCGAATGCCTGCGGCCTGCGCCGCTTTCTCGATGCGGCGACGGATCACGTAAAGCTCACGCTCAAAGGTCTCTTCGTCGACACCTTTGGAGTTGGAGATCAGGATCTGTTCGATCTCCGGGCGCGTCGCGTTGGCCTTGTCGCCCAGAACGGTGGTGTTCACCGGAACGTGGCGCCAGCCGTAGATGTAATAGCCCATCCGAAGCACTTCGGTCTCGACGATCGTGCGGCAGGTTTCCTGAGCGCCGAAATCCGTGCGCGGCAGGAACACCTGACCCACGGCCAGAAGCTCGCCGTGACGCGCCTCATGGCCGGTGCGGCGGATCTGGTCGCCAAAGAAGTGGTGCGGGATCTGAACGTGAATGCCCGCGCCGTCGCCGGTCTTGCCGTCGGCGTCCACGGCACCGCGGTGCCAGATCGCTTTCAGAGCGGAGATGCCGTTTTCCACGACCTTGCGGGATTTCGATCCGTCGATGGAGACCACAAGGCCCACACCGCAGGAGGAGTGCTCGTCGTCTTCGCGAAACAGCGAGTGTTCCGCCATCCACTGGCGTTTCGCCTCTTCGCGGGCGGCCCAGCTTTCATCATATTTCGTCATCGTATGAACCCTTCATCTGGTGGGTCAGGACTATTGTCCTTTTAGAACTCTTGCCTTCCAGAGCGGCGGCCTTGGTGCCCGACAAAAGTCCGACACAAATCCGACGGAACGCCGACCGCTCCGATCGATCTCATTCGGCGGCGACGGCCGCGCTCTGATCGAGATACTCGACCATCGCATCGGCGGCTTCGCGCCCGTCCCGGATCGCCCAGACCACAAGCGACGCGCCGCGCTGGATGTCGCCACAGGCATAGACACCCTCGAGGTTCGTTGCATGGGTCTTGAAGTCGGCCATGACGGTGCCCCAACGGGTGGTCTCAAGCTCTTCGACACCCCAGAGGTTCGGCAGATCTTCCGGCTCGAAGCCAAGCGCCTTGATCACCAGATCGGCCTCTTCGATATAGTCGGCGCCCTCGATCACTTCGGGGGACTGACGCCCTGAGGCATCCGGCGCGCCGAGGCGCATCTTCTGCACCATCACACCGGTGACCGGATCGCCCGCAAAGCCTTTCGGTGCGGAAAGCCAGACGAATTCAACGCCTTCTTCCTCGGCGTTCTGGGTCTCGCGTTGCGAACCTGGCATGTTGGCGCGGTCACGACGATAGAGACATTTGACCGAGGTCGCACCCTGACGGATCGCGGTGCGGACACAGTCCATCGCGGTATCGCCGCCACCGATCACGACGACCTTCTTGCCCTCGGCATTCAGCTCGCCGCTGGTGTATTCCTCGACCTCATCGCCAAAAGAGAGTTTGTTCGACACGGTGAGGTAATCGATGGCCTTGACGATCCCCTCGGCACCGGAGCCCGGCCCCTTGAGATCGCGGGATTTATAGACGCCGGTGGCGATCAGGACCGCATCGTGTTTGCCCCGGATCGCGTCGAAGGAAATGTCTTCGCCGACATTGCAGTTGAGCACGAATTCCACCCCGGAATCGGCCAGTTGCTGCACCCGGCGCAGCACGATGTCTTTCTCGAGCTTGAAGCCCGGAATGCCGTACATCATCAGCCCGCCAGCGCGGTCGGAACGCTCGTAGACGGTCACTTTGAGACCCGCACGGCGCAGACGATCCGCCGCGGCCAGACCACCCGGACCGGAGCCGATGATGCCAACGCTTTCCTCGCGCTCGGCGACGGGTTTGATCAGCTCGACCCAGCCTTCTTCCCACGCGGTATCCGTGACGAATTTCTCGACGGAGCCGATGGTCACGGTACCATGACCGGACTGTTCGATCACGCAATTGCCTTCGCAGAGACGGTCCTGCGGACAAATCCGACCGCAGATTTCCGGGAAGCTGTTGGTGGCCTGAGAGATCTCATAGGCCTCTTTCAGACGCCCCGTCGCGGTGAGACGCAACCAGTCGGGAATATTGTTGTGCAGCGGGCAATGGGCCTGGCAATAGGGCACGCCACATTGAGAACAGCGCGAGGCCTGCTCTTCCGCCTTTGCAAGCGCGAACTCGCCGTAGATTTCCAGAAAATCGTCCTTACGATCTTCCGCACTCCGCTTGGTCGGCATATCCCTGCCCACGGTCACGAATTTGAGCATCGGCTCTTTCGCCATGACACCACATCTCCGAAGGTTGGTAATTAGGTTGAGCGCTTCATTATAAGGTCTCGAAGAAAAAGAAAAGTCAGAAGTGCTGTCTTATTTTTCATTTCCCGGACAGCCCATCGTATGATTTCAAACCAATATGTCAAAAATTATGTCAGCATTATTGATATAAAATTAGCCTTCTTATTGATTTCAAATGAGTTTACCCTAGACGCAACCAAGGCCACATCGGAGACCCCATGAGCCTCTTTTATCTTCTCATCGTCGCAATTGTTCAGGGCATCACGGAGTTTCTTCCCGTTTCCTCCTCTGGTCACCTGATTCTCCTACCGTTTTTCCTCGGCACACACGATCAGGGACAGGCCATTGACGTCGCCGTCCATGTCGGCACTTTGGGTGCCGTGATCCTATATTTCTGGCGGGACGTGAAGGTCGGCCTCGCCGGACTGCCCAGATTGATGACCGGGCGCACCGATACGCCGGGATCGAAACTCGCCTTCCTTCTCATCGTTGCCACCATTCCGGTGATCCTGATCGGCCTCATCCTGAAAGTCACCGGTCTTGCCGACGCCATGCGCTCTCCGGCGGTGATCGGCTGGACCATGCTGATCTTCGGCCTCGTGCTCTATTGGTTCGACCAGAAAGGTGCGGAAATGAAGGGGGAGGCGGATTGGAACCTCAAGGACGCGATCAAACTCGGGCTCTGGCAGGCGGTGGCGCTGATCCCCGGCACTTCGCGGTCCGGCATCACCATCACCGGTGCCCGCGCCATGGGATACACCCGCGCGGATGCCGCAAAAATCTCCATGCTGATGTCGATCCCGACGATCATGGCCTCTGGGATTTTGCTCGGCGCCGAAGTGGTCGGTGACGCGGATTGGGCGATGCTGAAAGACGCGGCCATCGGGGCGGTGTTCGCCTTCGGCGCGGCGCTTCTGGCGCTGACCCTGATGATGCGACTTCTGAAATCGGTGAGCTTCACACCCTATGTGATCTACCGCGTGATCTTGGGCGTAATCCTGCTCGGGATATCCTATACCTAAAAGAAAACGCGCCCCAAAAGGGCGCGTTTGTCATTAAAGGGATGGGTGCGATCAGATTTCGCGCAGGTTCTTCGCACTTTCGCGAATGGCGTCATACTGGCCACCGTCGCGGTACACCCACATGTAATCCGGCAGAACCGCCTGCATTGCGGTCGGCTTGATCCCCAGATCGGCAAATGTTTTCGCCCCCTCGGACACGACATTGTCGACCTTCAGATTGGCAATCTGATCACCCGTCAGTATCCCGTTGTGGAACAGGCCCAGCGACAGCTTCTGCAACACAGTAAAACCGAAGGCCATCACACTGCCGACCCAGAAGGGCAGACCGACCACCAGACGTTTGCGATGAACGATCTTGAGCATTTCCGCCATCAACTCGCGGAAGCTGCGGACATCGGGCCCACCCAACTCATAGATCCCCGGCTCCGCCTGCCCCAGAACGGCCTTGACGGCGGCCTGCGCCACATCATCGACATAGACCGGCTGGAATTTCGTATTGGCGCCCACAAGCGTGAGAACCGGATTCTTTTCCGCCATCTTGCCGAAACGGTTGAAGAATTGGTCCTCCGTCCCGAAAATCACCGACGGGCGCAGAATCACGGCCGATGGGAAGGCCGCAAGCACCTTGGCCTCGCCTTCCGCCTTGCTCCGCGCATATTTGGACGCCGCCTTGGCATTCGCCCCAAGCGCCGAAATATGCACGCACTGCCCAATGCCCTCTTCTGCCGCGATGCGGGCAATACGCCCGGCGCCTTCGGCCTGAACGGCCTCGAAGGAATTCTTGCCGCGCTCGGTCAAAACCCCCACACAGTTCACGACCGCATCCGCGCCAAGCATGGCCGCACGCACGGAGGCGTCGTCACGAATGTTGCAGAACACCGGCTCGACCTGACCGACCGCGCCATAGGGTTTGACGTGCAGCGATTCGTTGGGGCGACGCACTGCGACGCGGACACGCCAGCCCTCCTTTGCCATGCGACGGGCGATGTACCGCCCGACAAAGCCAGCGCCGCCATAGATGGTGACCAGTTTCGTCATCTGCATCTCCAATGCCAAATTGTCGCGTCCGGTTTAGCTTTTCAGGGAGAAATGAACAAGGGATCTTCGCTCTCGCAAAAAACATTGAAAATGGCCGTTGACACGCCCCGCATCTCGCTTTAGATCACCGCCTCACGACGCATCTGTGCCCAGATGGCGGAATTGGTAGACGCGCCAGCTTCAGGTGCTGGTGTCTGTATGGACGTGGAGGTTCGAGTCCTCTTCTGGGCACCAAAATCCCCCTTTAAAACATCGCAAAATGTCATTCAGGCGGGATTGCGTCGTGCCTCCCGCACCATGAATGAAAACGGCGTCCGGTCTTGTAGCGAAATGCATCCGTGTCGGCTTCGCCTCCAACATCTGCCCGCGCGCTACGAAACCTGCATGCCATATGCGTCAGTCCCGAATGAGACTCGCAAGGTATTTGCCATATTCCGTTTTCTTGAACGTTTCTGCGTGCTCACGCATTTTATCGGTATCGATCCAGCCCCTTTGATATGCAATTTCTTCGGGACAACCCGATTGCATGCCCTGCCTCATCGAGAGCGTGCGCACGAAGTTGCCAGCATCCAGAAGCGAGCCATGCGTGCCGGTGTCGAGCCAAGCGTAGCCACGCCCCATCCGCTCCACCGACAGCGTGCCATCGGCAAGATAGCTTTCAAGCAGTGTCACGATTTCCAACTCGCCACGCGGCGAAGGCCGGACTTCTTTTGCCCTGCGCGGCGCATCGCCATCGAGGAAATAAAGCCCGGTGACCGCGTAATTCGACGGCGGCACTTCGGGCTTCTCGATGATCTCTTCGACCGTACCCTCGCGATCGAATTTCACGACACCGTAACGTTCGGGGTCGGCCACATGATAGCCGAACACCGTCCCGCCCACCTCTTTGGCATCGGCCTCAGCAAGCATTTCCGGCAAGCCATGACCAAAGAAAATATTGTCGCCCAGAACCATCGCAGAGGGCGCCCCATCGAGAAAATCTTCGGCCAGAATATAGGCCTGCGCCAGACCGTCGGGCGAGGGCTGGGTGATGTAGGTCAGGCTCAGGCCCCATTGCGATCCGTCGCCCAGAAGGCGTTTGAACTGATCCTGATCCTGAGGCGTGGTGATCATCGCGATCTCGCGAATACCCGAAAGCATCAACACCGAGAGCGGATAATAGATCATCGGCTTGTCGTAGATCGGCATGAGCTGTTTCGAGACAGCCATGGTCAGCGGATAAAGCCGCGTGCCGGAGCCGCCTGCGAGGATGATGCCTTTGCGGTCGGTCATGATGCCGTCTCCAACTCTTTAAGAACCTCGGCCAATCCGGCCTTCCAGTCCGGGCGTTCGATCCCGAATGTGGTTTCCGTCGTGCTGCAATCCATGCGGCTGTTGCCCGGGCGTTTCGCGGGCGTCGGATAGGCCGAAGTCGGGATGTCTTCGACCGCCATCACCTTGCCTGCCTGCGCGAAAATCTCGCGGGCGAAATCCGCCCAGCTTACATCCGGCGCGCCGGAGAAATGATAGGTTCCGGCTGTGTTCGGATCTGCTTTGAGCCGTTCCGCGATGGCCACACAGGCCTTCGCGATGTCGCGCGCGGGCGTTGGGCCACCGATCTGATCGGCCACGACCGTGAGCTTGTCGCGAGTCTCGGAAAGCCGCAGCATGGTTTTGACGAAATTGCCACCATGGGCCGAGAACACCCAGGAGGTGCGCAGGATCGCGAAGGCACCACCGGCCTCTCGGACGCCATTCTCACCCTCAAGCTTGGTCTCACCATAAACGCCCAGCGGACCCGTGGGGTGATCTGGGGTGAAAGGCATATCGCCAGCCCCGTCGAACACGTAATCGGTCGAGATATGCACGAAAGGAATGCCCAGATCGGCGCAGGTTTCGGCCATCTCGGTGGGTGCCGCGGCATTGATGAGCGTAGCCTCAAGCGGCTCGCTTTCCGCTTTGTCCACTGCGGTATAGGCAGCCGCGTTGATCACAGCCTCGGGCTTGAGATCGCGGATGATCCGGCCACATACCATCGGATCGGTCAAATCCGCCTCATCGCGCCCAAGGAATGTGGCCTCGGGCAGAAGCGTTTGCAGCTCCATCGCCACCTGACCCGTTTTGCCGAAAACGAGGATCATGCCTTAACCCCCAACCGTTCCCCAACCCCATGCCGGTCCTGAAGCGCGCGCCACCAGTCCTCGTTGTCGAGATACCACGCCACCGTCTGCGCCAGCCCTTCTTCGACTGTCACCGAAGGCCGCCAGCCAAGCTCTTCGCGGATGCGCGACGGGTCGATCGCGTAGCGCGCATCATGACCCGGACGATCTGTCACAAAGGTGATCTGATCGGCGTAATTTCCGCTGGATTTAGGCCGCTTTTCATCGAGAATGGCACAGAGCGTTTGCACCAGCTCAAGGTTCGTCCGCTCGTTCTCGCCGCCGATATTGTAGCTCCGCCCGATCTCGCCCTTTTCAACCACCAGCAAAAGCGCATCGGCATGATCCTCGACATAGAGCCAGTCGCGAATGTTGGACCCGTCGCCGTAAATCGGCAGAGGCTTGCCCGCCAGAGCATTGAGGATGATCACCGGGATCAGTTTTTCAGGGAAGTGGAAGGGGCCGTAATTGTTCGAACAGTTCGTCAGAACCACCGGCAGCCCATAGGTTTCGTGCCATGCACGCACCAGATGGTCCGAGCTGGCTTTCGAGGCCGAATAGGGCGAACGCGGATCGTAGGGCGTGTCTTCGGTAAACTTGATCGCCGGATCGTTGGGCAGCGAGCCGAACACCTCGTCGGTGGAAATGTGGTGAAAGCGGAAGCTCTCCGGCTTGCCCGTCTCGACCCAGTATTTGCGCGCCGCCTCCAGCATGTTGAACGTGCCGGTGATATTCGTCTCGATGAAATCCCCCGGCCCATCGATGGAGCGATCCACATGGCTTTCGGCGGCCAGATGCATCACCGCATCGGGTTTATGTTTGGTAAAAACAGTGTCTAATCCGGCCCGATCGCGAATGTCCACCTGCTCGAACGCATAGAGCGGGCTATCCGAGACAAAGGCCACATTGTCGAGACAGGCCGCATAGGTCAGCGCATCGACATTCACCACCTCATGCCCGCGCGACACCGCAAGCCGCACCACGGCAGAGCCAATGAACCCTGCCCCGCCCGTCACCAAAATCTTCATGTGTTGTCCTTCGTGAAAGGCGTCTCGAAGGCCGCAAAATCCTGCGCCTTCTCATCCTTTTCCGAGATCACCGGCGTGATCCCCTCAAGCGGCCAGTCGATGCCGCAGCTGTCCCATTTCACCGCCCCGTCGCACTCCGGCGCATAGTGATCGGTGCATTTGTAGACGATCTCGCTATCCGGCTCGAGCGTCATGAAGCCATGCAAGAAGCCCGCCGGAATCCAAAGCTGTTTGCCATTCTCGAACGACAGTTCCTCCCCCACCCATTGACCATAGGTCTCGGAGCCCTTGCGCGCATCCACGGCCACATCGAAAATCCGCCCGCGGCCACAACGGACAAGCTTGCCCTGCGCATGCGGCGGGCTTTGGAAATGCAGGCCCCGCACCGTGCCAACTTCGCGCGAGAGCGAATGATTGTCCTGCACGAATTCGGGTAGGTCGAGCCCGGCTTCCGTCAGTTTTTTCTTGTTCCAGCTTTCCGAAAAGAACCCGCGATGGTCACCAAAACGCGGCGGCGTGATGAGGTAAACGCCCGAAAGGGAAGTTGGAGAAATCATGACGACCTGTCTTTTCCTGTAGAAACATACTCAGGTCGAAAGTGCATAATTTCTGCGCCAGCCGCAATCTTTCCCGCTCTACAAAACGAGACTATCGCCAATTTGCAGCACTGAAGCCAAATGCATGGCAAAATCGCGCGGGAAGGGGACCCTCCCGCGCAGGTCTTTCAAAAGTCCCAGTCTTCATCCTCGGTCGCAACCGCTTTGCCGATCACGTAGGAAGATCCCGAGCCCGAGAAGAAATCGTGGTTCTCGCTGTCGGGGCTCAGTGCCGCGAGAATCGCCGGGTTCACTTCGGACACTTCGCTTGGGAACAGTGCCTCGAAGCCGAGGTTTTGCAGCGCTTTGTTGGCATTGTAATGCAAAAACGCCTTCACATCCTCGCTCAGACCGATGCCATCATAAAGCTCCTCGGTATATTGCGCCTCGATGTCGTAGAGATCGAAAAGCATGGCAAAAGCATAGTCCTTGAGCGCCTGACGTTCGGCCTCGGGCAACCGCTCCATCCCGCGTTGGAACTTGTAGCCGATATAATAGCCATGCACCGCCTCGTCGCGGATGATCAGCCGGATGAGATCGGCGGTGTTGGTCAGTTTCGCGCGCGACGACCAGTACATCGGCAGGTAGAACCCCGAATAGAACAGGAAGCTTTCGAGAAACACCGAGGCAATCTTGCGTTTCAACGGATCGTTGCCCGGCGCATAGGTTTCAAGGATCACGCGCGCCTTGGCCTGAAGATGCGGATTTTCCTCCGACCAGCGGAAGGCCTCATCCACCTCTTTCATCGAACAGAGTGTCGAGAAGATTGAGGAATAGGACCGCGCATGCACCGCCTCCATAAAGGCGATGTTGGTCAGCACAGCCTCCTCATGCGGCGTCACCGCATCGGGCATCAGAGAGGGCGCGCCAACGGTGTTCTGGATCGTGTCCAAAAGGGTCAGCCCGGTAAACACGCGAATGGTGAGGCGCTGTTCCTCCTCGGTCAGGGTCGACCAACTCGGAATATCGTTCGAGAGCGGCACCTTTTCCGGCAACCAAAAGTTCACCGTCAGACGGTTCCAGACCTCGAGATCCTTGTCGTCCTGAACCCGGTTCCAGTTGATCGCACGCGGAATGCGAATATCGGTCATATCTTTCATGAGAGGTCTCCTCAGAGCGTGCAGGACACGCAGCCCTGCACCTCGGTCCCTTCAAGGGCGGCCTGGCGCAGGCGGATGTAGTAGATGGTCTTGATGCCTTTTTTCCACGCGTAGATCTGCGCTTTGTTGATGTCGCGCGTGGTGGCCTCGGCGGGGAAAAACAGCGTCAGGGACAGACCCTGATCGACATGCTCGGTGGCTGCGGCATAAGTGTCAATCAGCGGCTCCGGGCCGATCTCATAGGCATCGCGGTAGTATTCGAGGTTCTCGTTGTTCATGAAGGCCGCCGGATAATAGACGCGGCCGATTTTGCCCTCTTTGCGGATCTCGATTTTCGACACGATCGGGTGGATCGAAGAGGTCGAGTTGTTGATATAGCTGATCGACCCGGTCGGCGGAACGGCTTGCAGGTTGCGGTTGTACAACCCGTCTTTCATCACGGTCTCTTTGAGTTTGATCCAATCCTCGCGGGTCGGCAGCTCCATCCCGTCGAACAGCGCCTTCACCACATCGCTTTCCGGCAGCCAGTCGCGGTCGGTGTATTTGTCGAAGAAGGAGCCATTGGCGTAATCGGACTCCTCGAAACCTTTGAAGCTCTCACCGTGATCGCGCGCCAAGGCGTTGCTTTCCCGGATCGCGTGATAGGCGACGGCGGCGAAATAGACCGAGGTGAACTCGACGCCTTCCGGAGACCCATAATGAATATGCTCGCGCGCCAGAAACCCGTGCAGGTTCATCTGGCCAAGGCCGATCGCGTGGCTTTCGTCATTGCCGCGACGGATCGAGGGCACGCTATCAATCGCCGACATTTCCGACACGGCGGTCAACGCCCGAACAGCCGTCCCGACCGTCTGGCCAAGATCCTTGCCATCCATCGTTTTCGCGATGTTGAGCGAGCCGAGGTTACAGGAAATATCGGTGCCGAGATGACTGTAGGACAGATCCTCGTTGAACTCGGAGGCTTCGTTGACCTGCAAGATCTCGGAACACAGGTTCGACATGTTGATCCGGCCCGCAATCGGGTTCATCCGGTTCACCGTGTCTTCGAACATGATGTAGGGATAGCCGCTCTCGAACTGAATCTCCGCCAAAGTCTGGAAGAACGCACGCGCATTGATCTTTTTCTTGCGGATGCGTTTATCGTCCACCATCTCCTCATATTTCTCGGTGACCGAGATTTCGGAGAAGGGCACGCCGTAGACCTTTTCAACATCATGCGGCGAAAACAGGTACATCTCGTCATTGCGCTTGGCGAGTTCAAAAGTGATGTCGGGGATCACCACGCCCAGAGACAGGGTCTTGATGCGGATTTTCTCGTCTGCGTTTTCGCGTTTGGTGTCGAGAAAGCGCAGGATGTCGGGGTGGTGGGCGTTCAGGTAAACCGCCCCCGCGCCCTGACGTGCACCAAGCTGGTTGGCGTAGGAGAAGCTGTCTTCCAGCAGTTTCATCACCGGGATCACACCCGAAGACTGGTTCTCGATGCCTTTGATCGGCGCGCCATGTTCACGGATGTTGGTCAGAAGCAAAGCCACACCACCACCGCGTTTCGACAATTGCAGCGCGGAGTTGATGCCACGCCCGATGCTTTCCATGTTGTCTTCAAGACGCAGCAGGAAACAGGAAATCAACTCGCCACGGGACTTTTTCCCGGCGTTCAGAAAGGTCGGCGTTGCGGGCTGGAACCGGCCCGACAGCATCTCTTCCATGAAAGACATCGCCAGCGCCTCGTCGCCCCGCGCCAGGGCCAGCGCGCACATCACAACGCGATCTTCGTAACGCTCAAGATAGCGCTGCCCGTCGCGGGTTTTGAGCGTATAGGAGGTGTAATATTTGAACGCACCGAGGAAGGTCGGGAAGCGGAACTTCTTGGCATAGGCCTCGTCCCAAATCTTGCGCATGAAGTTCTTGGAATACTGATCCAGAACCTCCGCCTCGTAATAACCTTCTTCCACGAGATAGCCGAGCTTCTCGTCGAGCGAGTGAAAGAACACAGTGTTCTGGTTCACATGTTGCAAGAAATACTGACGTGCCGCCATACGGTCGGCCTCGAAGCGGATGTGCCCTTTCTCATCATAGAGATTAAGCATGGCATTGAGTGCGTGGTAATCGGTGGTTCCGTTCAGGCCATCGTCGAGCATGGCGCATCCCCCATATGTGCGAGCCCCAGTTTCCGGCCCATTTTTTCCAACCCGGCGCGAACTCGGGCGATATCATTGTCGAACCCCGCCAGCTCAAATTTGTAGAGCAACGGGACATTGCATTTGCGGGCAATAACATCGCCCGACATGGCATAAAGACTGCCGAAATTTCGATTTCCCGTCCCTATCACACCCTTGAGAAAGGCGCGTTTGTCGGCATCATTCAAAAGGCGAATGACCTGTTTCGGGATTGCGCCGCGCCCCTCGCCATCCGCATATGTCGGACAGATCAGAACGAAAGGGCGGTCAATGGTCGGCCCAGAATCCTTTGGAGAAATCGGGATGCGTTTTGCCGGAAGACCCAGCCTTTCGACAAAGCGCATCGTATTCCCCGAGGTCGAGGAGTAATAGACGATATCCGGGATGCAGATTGGCAGCGGCTCCCCGGGCATCGGGTCAAACCAGACGTGCAATCATGTCAGGACGGAAACCGGACCAGTGATCCTCGCCTGCAACCACGACCGGCGCCTGACGATAGCCAAGCCCTGTAACATGGCTCATCGCCTCATCGTCTTGGGTCAGGTCGATCACATCGTAGTTCACACCTTTTGCGTCCAGCGCACGGGTGGTTGCGGTACATTGCACACAGGCGGGTTTGGAATAGACGGTGACGCTCATCTCTTGTCCTCTGCTCGTTGTCATTCAGAGTTCCCGAGCGCGGGCAGCGACACACCACCTCACACGCCCCCGAACCCTCCGTTCGTGGTCATTTTTAGTTCTGGCAGATATCCTGACTCGCAGCTCGAACACCTCCGCTCACCTTCCCAGCACAAGCCAGTGGATTTTGAACGTCGATTTGCCACTCACAGTTGCGGGGGCAGTGCCGGATTTTCACCGTCTTCCCTGTTCGCCCTTTGATTCCTCATTGGGCACCAGAACGCATTCTTTTTGCCAGTGAGACCCATATGGTGTCAATCTGAATATACCAGATGCAGTGGTATATTTTTCTCATCACACCATACATAGGGAAAATTACATCAAACCGCACAAGCTCACGCCCAAGAAAAACCGGGCGTAATGGACGAAAACTCCCATCCTGTTCATAAATTTCCATGCTGTTTGCCACCCTATTGTTTTCTGTTTTCCGCCCGATCACAAGCCCTGACATAAGTAAAAATGCCGCACGTCTTTGAGCGCCAGACACACTCGACCGCATCTCGAAAATTGAGCTTCCCTTGCTCCGGCGTCACAGAAGCCTTATGCACGAGCCGGACACCCAATTGTCAGTCGGATTTCAGCGCGAAAGGCCAGAGCCATGGCGAATTTTCTATATCAAAACGACCTCCCCGACGATCTCGATCTCGGGCCCGTGGTGGCGATTGATTGCGAAACCATGGGGCTGAACCCGCATCGCGACCGCCTTTGCCTCGTGCAGATGTCCGGCGGCGACGGCAATGCGCATCTCGTGCAGGTGGCGCGTGGTCAGACCGAGGCCCCCAACCTGTGCAAGATGCTGGCCGATCCGAATGTGCTGAAACTCTTCCACTTCGGCCGCTTCGACATCGCGGCGATGTATCACACCTTCCGCGCACTCGCAGAGCCGGTCTATTGCACAAAGATCGCTTCGAAACTCGTGCGCACCTTTACCGACCGGCACGGGCTCAAGAACCTGCTCGAGCAATTGCTCAAGGTCGATATTTCGAAATACCAGCAGATGAGCGACTGGGGCGCCGAGGAGCTGACCTCCGCCCAGCTCGATTACGCAGCTTCCGATGTGCTCTACCTGCATCAACTGCGGGACAAGCTGAACGCCATGCTCGAACGCGAAGGACGCATGGAAATCGCGCAGTCCTGTTTCGATTTCCTTCCGACACGCGCCAAGCTCGACCTCGAAGGCTGGCCCGAAATCGACATCTTCACTCACTGACATTTTCTCTGACCGGAGCGTCGCGACATGACACAGCCCGTCACTTTTCTCGACACTGCCCGCCGTGTGATCCGACAGGAGGCCGATGCGCTCGGGCTTCTGACCGAGAGCCTCGGCGCGGAATTCACCGAAGCGGTCGAAACGATCCTCGCCGCCAAAGGGCGCACCATCGTCACCGGCATGGGCAAATCGGGCCATATTGCGCGCAAGATCGCGGCCACCCTGGCCTCGACCGGCACGCCCGCGCATTTCGTGCATCCGGCAGAGGCGAGCCACGGCGATCTGGGGATGATCGGCGACGGGGATGTGTGCCTCGTGCTGTCGAATTCCGGGGAGACGCCGGAGCTCGCGGATGTCATCGCCTATACTCGCCGCTTCAAGATCCCGATGATCGGCGTGGCTTCGAACCCCGACAGCTCGCTCATTCGCGCCTGCGATGTGGCTCTGATCCTGCCAAAAGCGCCGGAAGCTTGCGGTCATGGCATCGTACCGACCACCTCGACCACGATGACACTGGCGCTTGGCGATGCGATTGCGATTGCGCTCATGGAACATCGCGCCTTCACCGCCGACAATTTCCGCGTCCTGCATCCGGGCGGCAAACTTGGCGCGCGCCTGACCAAAGTCCGGGCGCTGATGCACACCGACATGCCGCTCGTGAGTGCCGAAACCCCGATGCGCGAGACACTTTCGGTGATTTCGGACAAAGGTTTTGGCGTCGTCGGCGTCGTCGATCCGGAAGGTAAACTCACGGGGATCATCACCGATGGCGACCTGCGCCGTCATATCGACGGGCTTCTGGAAAAAACTGCGGGTGAGATCATGACAAGGGGGCCGATGACCATCACCGCCGATGCGCTGGCCGAAAAAGCCGTGGCGCGGATGGATGAGCGTGCAATCACCTGTCTCTTTGTGCGGGAAACTGCCGATGACGGACGTCCCTGCGGGATTCTGAAAATTCAGGACTGTCTTCGCGCCGGGGTCGTGTAAGACGTCCTTATGGCGCGGTTCGACAACTCCTATTCCAAATTCGTGGCCTTTGCGAAGGTCGCCTTGCCGTTGGCGAGCCTTGCGCTTTTGGCGACGCTGTTTCTGTTTGCCCGCGGCAAGGAAATCGGCATGTCGATCCCCTATGCCGATGTGGACCTCGAAACCCTGGCCCGCGAGCAGCGCATCGAGGGACCGTCCTTTGCGACCGTCACCCGTGACGGGGCACAGCTCGAGATTTCCGCAGATGTCGTGCGCCCGGACCTGTCGACCCCGGACGTGATCAATTCCACCATCGTGCGCGGTGCGCTCAGGATGCCCGACAATGGCTCCGTGACGCTCAAGGCCGACGATGGCGTGATCGACGGCCCCGCCCAGATCGCGGAATTGTCCGGCCATGTGGAGATCGAAACCTCCACCGGCTACACGATCACCTCCGAACGGATCGCAACACTTCTCGACGTGTCGAAGATCGAAAGCCCCGGAAGTGTCGAGGCGACCGGTCCCGCAGGCGATCTGACAGCCGGTTCCATGGAAATTTCACAGGATCCGGAGACCGACGCCTACCTTCTGGTTTTCAAGAACGGCGTGAAGCTGATATATCAGCCCTGATTTTCGAGGATTTGCACGTGCCCACCATCCGGACCCTTTCGCTCAGTTGCGCCCTGGCCCTTGCGCTCACCCTTCCCGGCCTGCCCACAATGGCGCAGGGCACACAGATCGCCTTCGGGGGGATCAGGCACGACAGCGCACTGCCTGTCGAGATCACCTCCGACGAACTCAGTGTCGATCAGAACACCGGCAAGGCCATCTTCACCGGCAATGTGGTGATCGGTCAGGGCACGATGCGACTCGCGGCCCGGACCGTCGAGGTGATCTATGCCAGCGACACCAGCCAGATCGCCCGGCTTCTGGCCTCCGGTGGCGTGACCATCACCAACGAAGGCGAAGCCGCCGAGGCACAAAACGCCGAATACAACCTCGAATCGGGCACCGTGACCCTGACCGGCAGCGTTCTTTTGACCCAGGGCAGCAACGTCATGTCCGGCGAACGCATGGTGATCGATCTGAACACCGGCACCGGTCGCATGGACGGGCGGGTGAAAACCATCCTGCAATCCGGGGCCGATCAATGAGCGATGCCACAGGGCTGAAGGTCCGCAATCTGCGCAAAGGCTACCGCAAACGGACCGTGATCCGCGACGTCTCGCTCGATCTCGAACGCGGTGAGGTTGTCGCCCTTCTGGGGCCGAACGGCTCCGGCAAAACCACCTGTTTCTACACCATCGCGGGGCTCGTCATGCCGGAAGGCGGCGAAGTCACAGTCGATGGGCGCAACATTACACTCTTGCCGATGTATCGCCGCGCCAAGCTCGGCATCGGCTACCTGCCGCAGGAGGCCTCCGTGTTCCGCGGGCTCTGCGTCGAAGACAACATCCTCGCCATTCTCGAAGTCTCTGAAAGCGACCCGCTCCTGCGCCGCGAAAAGCTTGAAGACCTGCTCTCGGAATTCTCCATCTCCCATCTGCGGCGCGCACCGGCGCTCTCGCTTTCGGGCGGTGAACGGCGGCGAGTCGAAATTGCGCGCTGTCTCGCGTCCGATCCCTCCTATGTACTGCTCGACGAACCTTTTGCGGGCGTCGATCCGATCGCAGTGGCGGAAATTCGCGGACTGGTTTCCGATCTTAAGACACGTGGCATCGGCGTCTTGATCACAGACCATAACGTGCAGGAAACATTGGGTATTATCGACCGCGCCTATATCCTGCACGACGGTCACGTCCTGATGTCCGGAACCAAGGAAGACATTGTCGCCGACGAAACCGTGCGACGCGTTTACCTTGGCGACAATTTCCGGATCTGAACGCGGGTTTCGATTGACATTCACCCGCATTCTGACGCCTTATAAGTGTCCAATGCGTGACGTAAGGATGAGAGTCTGCGCCATGGCACAAAAGAGCCACAGAGCGCCGGAAAAACGCCCCGACAGATTGTCCGGGTTCCCCCTCATTCGCATGCATTGTAACCCCGCTTTCAACAAAAACCCAGGACCTCGCATCCACGCCGGAGGAGGCGTTCAGGCGTAGGTCAAACAAAGAAGGAGGTATCTATGCGGTACCAAATCAGCGGAAAACAAATCGACATCGGTGAATCGCTTCAAACGCATGTGAAAACCGAGCTGGGCGTCGTCCTGGACAAATACGGACAACGTCCGACCGACGCGAATGTCGTGTTTTCCAAATCTGGGGCGGAATATGTTTGCGAGGCCGTGGTGCACCTGTCCTCCGGCCTGAACGCACAAGCCAGCGCAAAGGCTCATGAAATCTATGCCGCCTTCGACGAATGCGCCGAGAAAATGGACAAACAGCTGCGTCGTTACAAACGCCGCCTGAAAGATCACCACAAGGAGCGCACCGAGCCTGTTGAACTTTTCGGCGCTTCTCAGTATATCCTCGCCGCATCGGAACACGATGAGGATCAGGAACCGGAAACCCTGCAGCCAATGATCATCGCAGAGATGGAAACCAAGATTCCGACTCTGACGGTGGGCGAAGCGGTGATGCAGATGGAGCTTGCCGGGGCCCCTGTTCTTGTGTTCCACAAAGAAGGTAAGAACGGTGTAAACGTGGTCTACCGCCGTGCCGATGGCAACATCGGTTGGGTCGACCCCGACAACGCGAAATAATGAAACCGGCCCGCCTCGACGGGTCGGGGCGGGTAGTTTCAAATGAATATCGCAAAGATCTTGGATCCGCAGGCCATCAAGGTTGTGGGTAAAATGACGAGCAAAAAGCGTCTGTTTCAGGATCTCGGTGAGATCGCCGCAAGCGCATACAGCCTGTCGGAAAACGGCACGGTCGATGCGCTTCAGGCCCGCGAAAGCCTTGGCCCGACCGGTGTGGGCCATGGCATCGCGCTTCCTCACGCCCGCATCGAAGGTCTGGAGCGCGTTGTCGGCGCCTTCATGCGTCTCGAGAGCCCGATGGATTTCGACGCGGTGGATCGCCAGCCGGTCGATCTGGTCTTTGCCCTCTTCGCCCCGGCGGAATCCGGCGTCGATCATCTCAAGGCTCTGGCGCTCGTCTCCCGTACCATGCGCGACAGCGACATCTGCGCGAAATTACGCGCCAACAACGATCCGGCGACGCTGCATGCCATTCTGACCGAAGGACCGGCGATCAAGGCCGCCTGAGCCCCCCCCCCCCCCAGTTCAGCCCCAGGGCTTGAACCCGAACATCATGTAATCCCGCTGATAGGCCGTGCGCACGGCCTCCTCGACCTCGTCGTCGTAAATCTCGGCGAGGGTGATCGGCGTATCCTGCGTCTCCTCCTCGACCAAAGGGGGCAGCTTGCCCAGCGCACCGGCGAGATGAGTGAGATTTTCGGCAAGATTTTCTTCGCGCAGCACCATGTCGGGCAGGGAAAAGTCGGCAAACCCCTTGATCACCTCTGATTGCGACGCCCATGTGCCGTCGACACGGATCGACGTTTGACCGTTGAGGTTGCCGCGCACGAAATCCGCAAATTTGATGAAGGCCTCGCGATGCTGATCCCGGCTATATCCCGCATCCGGGCCGCTGATGGGCAAAGGCAATTTATAGGTCGCCCGCAGCGTTTCGCGGATGTCACCATAGGTTTGTCCGCCAACGTTCAGAATATATTCGCAAAACGTCCGGTGTAGCCGTTGAACCGGGTGAGAAATCACCGTGAAGCTGCGATGCCCCTTGTTCTGGCGTTTCCACTGACGCAGCGATTTCTGCGTGAACCCTTCTGTCAGCTCCTCCGGCGTCACCTTGTCGAGCGCGGCCATCCACGCCCGCACCGCGCCTTCAGGCCCGCTCCGGACCGGCATATAAAGCACGGATGTGGACTGACCCGCCACATAGGTCGGCACGGCCGGATGGCGACGCGGTTCAAAATTCGGCGTGTTCGACAGGTTGAAATGGTCAACGTTCGACAGGTCTGAGACCATTTCGGCGTAGTTCAAAACCTTATCCTCAAGACGCGCCGGGTTCTGCACCTTGGTCTTTTGATTGGTCTTCGCGCGCTCTTCGGTGACGCCAAGAAAATGCGCCAAACCGTTGAGAACCTCGATGTCCTGAATGTCTTCGTAATTGATGTAAAATGCCGTCTGACCGGTGGTTTGCAAGCTCCGTTGCAGGAAGAGCTGAAACTCTTTCAGCGCGTCGAGCATCTCCTGAAACTCGCGCCTCTCAAATCGCACCTTGGCGGATTTGGCGTCCTTGAGGTCGCCCAACCGCCATTGCCCCGTCGCCCCGGCGATCTTGCGCGACACATAGCTTTCCAAGGGATTGCGCGTCAGGATGATCTTGGCGCAACGCGGATCGTTGAGCACATGCGCCAGAACGCGCGGGTCGTGATCGTGGAAAAACCGAAAGCCGGAAAGCCCCTCTGTCTCCGCCTGCATCCGCCCAAGCAACGCGATCGGATCGGCCTCCCGCATGACCATCGAAACACCCAGCATTTCCTTTTGGTTCGACTTGCCGATAAACGCCGGATTGAACACCTCGCCCCAGCATTTCAGCCCCGGATAGGAATTGACGTTTTCTTCGAGAAAATTGGACCCGGTCCGCATCTCGGCGAAAATCACGAAATAATCGAAAGGCTTGGCCATGTGTTCGTTTTACCAGCGTTACTTTACAAGATAGGGCCGCTTGTGTTCCCGCGCCCGCATGTCGGGCTCGGACCCCGTCGGGAAATCGCCCATGAGATGCGGCTTCATCCCCTGGTTCTTCAAATTTTGCAGGAATTGCCCGAAGCCCGTCAAATCCCGCATTCGCGGTGCCTCGGTCAGACGGCGGACATTGCGCGGGCCGATCTCGTCGATGATCGCCTGCAAGGGCTCCATCTGGCTCTCAATGAAATCCGCCATGGTCCAGATCCGCACCCGCGCCTTAATATGCTGAGAGCGCAGAATCTCGAGATGCTCCGCCTCGATCCTCTGCAGGCGTGCGGCCTCACGTCGGATTTCCGAAAAGCTCTTGTTCGAGCGGAACAGGGCCACCGCCCAGGCACCAGAAATCACGGAAATCTGCGCATTGGGGTCGGTGGCGATCAGCCAGTTGATCGCCTGATTGTCGCGCGGACCGTACATGAAACATTGCCGCTCGCCGCGGGTATTCCAAATCAGTGACGTGAGAAAGCCGCAGGGGTTGTAATCACGCAGGGTCGCATGGCTGGAGAGCGCCCCGGAAAAGACCTTTTGTCCGCCGGAGAATTCCACCGCATCGGGTGCAAAAAGATGACCATGGACGCGCGCACTCACTGCCCGCGACAGCCATTCGTCGAAATTCTCGAACAGGTCCGAGAAGCCTTCGAACACCGAATAAGGCGCGCTGGTCTTGCCATGGCCTCTCCCGTGCCCAGGCATCCGGCTCTGCATATAAAGCCCCTCGCGCCCCATGATACGCCGCTCCACCGCCTTGGAGAAAATCCGGTCGATCTTGCCGGGGTTGGGCTCGGTCCCCTTCATCGGATTGCTGTCCGGGTTGAGGAAGGTCGCGTAGAGGCGTTCCGCCTTGGGCCAGATCTTGCGCGCCACGAAACAATCGGACCGCCGCAAAAGCTGTAGGTGGTCGTCGTAGAAAATATGCGGTTTGCCCTGATAGTCGAATTTCGACAGGGTCAGGGAGCGGCTTTCGATATTGTTCGAATAGAGCCGCACGAGGGTCTGGTAATAGCTTTCGTCCGGGATCCAGACCTTTTTGAAATAGCCATCGTAGAGCTTACGATCCGGGTCTTCGAGAATGGCAGACAGGGTCTGACGCGTCAGACACCACCATTGCGAGCCCAGATGCGGCACCAGCCCGTCGGGGATCTTGCGCTTGTATCCGATCCCGCGCTGAAGCGCGACATAGCGGTCGAACAACCGCCGCTGCTTTTTCCACGAAAACGGGAAACGCAGAGTGAAGCGCTCGGAATCGAGACCTCCAACGGTCCAGGGCACATCCTCGGTCGTCACGCTTTCGATGAAATTCGTCATCGGCCGCGCCGCGAGGTAGCGTTTCAGATCCTCAACCGGACGCAGCGGCAGGCAGGCTCCGGAGGACAGGTAGACATGTCGCGCCTCCGGAAAACGCGACAGCATCAATTCGGAGGCATCCTGAGATGCCGCCACCAGGGACCATGTGCCCCAGTCACAGGCATGACGTTTGGAGAACAGCACATTGTCCAGATCGGAGAGGCTGTCGACGAAGGGTTGATAAATCTCTTTCTTCACCCGCCGGTCGACATGGATCACGACTGGACAGCCGTGGGTCGCCCAATGGCGTGCCACCTGCTCGGCCCGGTCGAGCGCGGTGTGCACCAACATCACGAAGCCGACCGTCATGCCCAGTTCCCCTTGGACATAAGGCCCAGAATTTCGAGCTGACGCCAGTTGATGTATTTCTCCGACCAGTTGCACCACAGCTCCGGGTCATCCTTGATCCGGTTGTGATAGGCGAGATATTCGCGCGAGCCGGCGTAATGCTGACGGCGCTGCAATTCTTCTTCGGTCTTCTGCACGAAGGTGTTGAGAAACTTCGCATGCAAAAGCACACCGGAGGCCTTTTCCCCACCTTGCGTCTCATAGACGAAATTGAGCCCCCGCGGCAAAAGCATATGGGTCGAGTGCATGTAGGCATAATCGCGATGCCATTTAACCAGCGGAATCTTGTTCAGCGATGGCGCATTGAACGGATCGTCGTTGAAGAACAGCCGCGCACGAGGTCCCCCCTGAATCCAGAGATTGTAATACTCCGGGTTCATCGAAATCATGTAATTTCCGCTGTCAAACCATTCCGCAATCTCGAACGGGTTCTGCCCCTCACGATAGGGCTGCGCGTCGATCGGCCCTTTCGGATACATGTCGATCAGCATCGCCGAAAAACTGCGGAGGCCGGAATTGTCGAGCCAGTCGGTAAGCGCCGGGATCGGGCGGGTGTCGCAGAACGGAAAGACCAGAAACTCGTCCACGTCCACGGTGAGCGTCCAATGCCCGTGACAATGTTTTCGCGCGATCCAATTCATCCAATGCACACCGAACAGCGATTTGCGATAACTCGCCGTGGTGTGCCAGATCGAGATATCTTCCTGCCCGAGAAGGAATTCGCGCGAGCCATCGTCACTGTCATTGTCGACGAACAGGAAATGACTGACCCCCATATCTCTGTAATATTTGAGAAAATACGGAAGACGAATGCGTTCATTGCGCAGGGTGCAAACCACAAGAATATCGTCCGACCGAATGCGGGCGGTGTTGTCCTGAATCAACATAAGCTCCCGGCGCGCCCGAAAGGCCCGCCAGAGCGCCTGTTTGCGCCTCAGCCGCATCCTATATTGCAACAGCCTGCTCACCGATCAGCCTTAATGTTCCCCGGGATCGAATATGGCATGGCTTTCGCATCTGACTGAGCCATATTCGTGTCTTTTGCGGTTCAATCTACGTGTTTACGCCAAAAACGTAAACAATTCATATTAAATGGCAAAACTGTTCCATCAGCCCCGCCAATCACCCCGCGCCATCAAGCCAAGTTTTTCCAGCTGCCACCAATCCTCGTAGGCTACGGAAGCGCCATGCCAGAGTGTCGGTCCCGCGATCAGCTCATCGTAATAGGAGCCGAACTGGTCGGGATCGGCGAAATGCTGGCGCCTTTCTTTTTCTTCTGCGGATTTTTCAACCACGATCGACAGGAATTTCGTATGCAGAAGAACGCCTGACAAATGCACCTGCCCCGGGCCGTCATAGGCCAGATTCAGCTTCTGCGGCAGCATTGCATGAGTCGAATTCACATAGGCATAGCGCCAATGCCACTTCACAAGCGGCAGCTTGTTAAGTGTCGGACCACGTCGACGATTCCGGGCAAAGAAAACGCGCTCGCGAACACCGCCCTGGACCCAGAGATTGTTTTTCGGCTTCTGCCTCTCACTGCGATACGGGCCTGCATCGAAATAACGCAGAACCTCTAGGGGATCCTGATCCGGCGCATACACAACCTCATTGATCCCTTCCTTCGGATACAGTTCGAGCATCAGCGCCCCCATGGCCCGGACATCGACACTGTCCAGATATCGGGTCAAATCCGGCAAGGATCGGGTCTCATGGTAGGGGTAAATCAGCAATTCATCGGCATCTAGGGTCAGACACCATTTGCCATGCGCGTATTTCATCTGAAGCCATGTCGTCCAATCCAGCCCGAAGCGCGCCGCCTTGTAGCTGGCCGATGTCGACCAAAGCGACACGTCCGGCTGGCCGGACAAAAGCTGTGTCGTACCGTCAGAGCTGTCATTGTCGACAAAAAGAAAGTGGTTCACACCAAGTCGGCGATGGTGGTCTAGAAAATACGGCAGGCGTTGCGACTCGTTGCGCACGACCGCGACACAGAGGATCGTATCAGGTCCGATGGCAGATGTCCGATTCCGAACGACACGCAATCTGTGCCGGGCGCGAAACGCCCGCCACAGCAAATATCGCCGCATCACCCGCAACTTGTAGCTTTGCCAAACCCGGCTCAAATCCACCTCTTCCCCGAGATCGGGACGAGATTACGCGCTTTGTCGGGAAACTGGAAACCCGCATATACCAAAGGAGCCAAATGGCCCCTGTGGTGTGTCATTTTTCATAATGTCCGTTTTGGTGCCATCGCCAGGCATCGCCGATCATCTGCGCCAGATTCGACCGATCCGGTCGCCAACCCAGTTCCGTGATCGCACGCTCGGACCCGGACACAAGTTTGGTACAATCGCCGGCGCGCCGGTCGCCCTCGACATAAGGCACTTCCTTGTTGGTCACCGCCCGCGAGTGATCGATCACCTCACGCACGGAAAACCCTTTGCCAGTGCCGAGATTGAACACCCGGCTGCCCTTGCCATCCTCAAGCCATTTCAGACCCAGAACATGCGCGTCCACCAGATCGCAGACATGGACGTAATCGCGGATACAGGTGCCGTCGGGCGTGTCATAATCCGTGCCGAAAATCGTCAACGCCGCACGCTTACCGGAAATCGCGTCGAGCATCAGCGGGATGAGATGGGTCTCGGGCTGGTGGAATTCGCCCACCTCGGCATCGGGATCACCACCCGCCACGTTGAAGTACCTGAAAATCACCGACTTGAGACCGTAAGCCTGTTCGAAATTCTCCAGAATGTCCTCGATCGCCCGTTTCGAGGCGCCGTAGGAATTGATCGGAAGCTGAACAGAGTCTTCGTCCAACACCACATTGTCCTGGTCACCATAGGTCGCACAGGTCGAGGAGAAGACGAAATTCATACAGCCCGCCGCGACAGCCGCCTCGATCAGCGTCAAGGACCCGATGACATTGTTACGCCAATATTTGCCCGGGTCCTTCATGCTCTCGCCGACCTGCGAAAAAGCGGCGAAATGCATGACGGCAACCGGACGATACGCAGTGAAAACCTCGTCGAGACGGGCACGATCCAAAAGATCTCCCCGCTCGAAGGGGCCGAATTTCACCGCATCTTCCCAACCGGTCGACAGATTGTCGAAGGTTACAGGTACATAACCGGCCTCCCGCAGCGCCTTACAGGCATGCGAGCCTATATAACCCGCCCCACCGGTCACGATCACATTTCTGGTCATTACGGCCTCTTACTGAGCAGCGGCACGAACGGCGGAAAGTTCATCAAGGTATTCCTGAAGCTCATCGCGCAGATCGTCACGTGACAGGCCAAAGGCAATCGTCGCCTGAAGGAACCCGGCCTTGGAGCCGCAATCGAAACGCTGTCCAGAGAAGCGGTAGCCATAGACACCGCGCTCGGTCGCGATCTCGTCCGCGATCGCATCGGTGAGCTGAATTTCACCACCGGCGCCGGATTTCATCTGGTTGAGGTTCTTCATCACCGCAGGATCGAGGATATAACGCCCGATCACCGCCAGATTGGACGGCTCCGTCCCCGGCGCAGGTTTTTCGACCATGCCCTTTACCGACACGGTATCGCCCATGTCCTCTTTGATATCGAGAACACCATAAGAGGAAACCTTGTCCGTCGGCACTTCCATCGCGGCCACCATCGAGCCCCCGAGATCCTCATAAGCTTCGACCATCTGTTGGAGACAGGGTTTTTCCGCCGCGATCACATCGTCCGGCAGGATCACCGCAAAGGGCTCCTTCGGGTCCAGCAGGCGACGTGCGCACCACACGGCATGGCCAAGCCCCAAGGCCTTGTGTTGACGAATATAGGCAATGGCTCCGCTGTCCATATTGGTCGATTTGAGCACTTCGAGAAGATTGTCTTTGCCCTTCCGGCGCAGCTCCTGCTCAAGAATAGGAGAATGGTCGAAATAATCCTCAAGCGCGCCCTTGCCGCGCGAGGTGACGAAGATGAATTCCTTAATCCCGGCGGCGCGCGCCTCGTCGATCGCATATTGAATCAGGGGACGATCGACCAAGGTCATGATTTCCTTCGGAATCGATTTGGTTGCGGGCAAAAACCGCGTTCCAAGACCAGCCACCGGGAAAATCGCTTTGGTCACTTTGCGTGTCATTTTGTCTCCTTCGGCTCTTACTCACGAGCCAATCAAATTGCTTTCACCAGCTCTGACCTTACGCTCTCGAAGGCCGCGGGTCAGTATCATCCATATGTATTCACACAGGAATGCTACGGATTTGCAACCCCAGCCGCCACCGACCGATAAGCCGACGTATTTTTTGGGCAAATTATTGCCCGTAAAATTATTTCAGGGCACCGTCAGGCGAAGTTCATCTCTGCCAGCATGGACTCGATCCGCGGCACATCCTCGGGGTTGTTCAGCTCCCAGAACTGCCTCCCGCGCGCCTCCACCTCGACACAGAGCACCGGGCGCTCCCGCTCGAGAAAGCGCAGCTGTTCAAGACCCTCGAGACGCTCGAGCGGCCCCATCGGCCATTTCGGATAAGCGCCCAGCGCCGAAGGACGATAAGCATAAACCCCCACATGGTGAAACACCGGGGTCTCGTCCAGATCCGCATAGGTTTCGGAAGTGTAGGGAATCACTTCCTTAGAGAAATAGAGCGCTTTGTGATCCGACCCGAACACAGCGGTGGTGCCACCGACCCGACCCGCCCGACGATCTTCAAGAAACCCGTTCAGCGCCCGCCCGTCGCAGCGCAAGACAGGAGTCGCCACTTCGGCGGTCGGATGCGCTCGCAGACCTGCCACGAGATCCTCAACGAACCACGCGGGCGTCAGTGGCGCATCGCCTTGCAGGTTGACGATGATATCATAGCCTCCACCGAGGTTTTCCAACGCCTCCGCGCAACGTTCCGTGCCATTGGCACAGGATTCGGAGGTCATCACCACCTCAGCGCCAAAAGCCTCCGACGCCTCCCGAATACGGTCGTCATCGGTGGCCACCACAACCCGGTCCACGCCGCTCGCAGCCACTGCGGCCTCCCAGCTACGACGGATCAGCGACTTTTTCTCTCCGGTCGCCCCCGTCAACTCGACAAGCGGCTTGCCCGGGTAGCGGGTTGAGGCGAAACGGGCGGGGATAACGATCAGGACAGACATTCAGGCGTCTTTCAGCTCGACACCCGGCGCATAGGCGATGAAGAACGGATTGGCATAATCCGGCTTGCCATAGGTCAGAGGCGTATGATCGTCGAACCGCACGACATCGCCCCCCGCGCCCAACAAAACAGCATGGCCCGCAGCGGTATCCCATTCCATGGTCCGCCCGACACGCGGGTAAAGATCGGCCTCACCGGTGGCGACCAAGCAGAACTTGAGCGACGAACCCGCCGATTTGCTGTCCTTCGCCTTGTATTTGGCGAGGTAGTCTTCGGTTGCCTGATCACGGTGCGATTTCGACGCAACGATCATCAGCGCCTCATTGTCCGGCGTCGAGACCGTGATTTTCTTCATCTCGCCGGTCGTGTCTGCGACAAACGGCCCGATTTCCTCATAGGACTGACCGGAGGCATCCGTGATGAACAGCCGGTCTTTCGCAGGCGCATAGACCACACCGCGCAGCGGCACACCCTTTTCGACATAGGCGATATTCACCGTAAAATCGCCCCGGCGCTTGACGAACTCTTTCGTCCCGTCGAGCGGATCGACGATCAGGAAGGTATCCGCCTTGAGATCATGCGACGCCGCCTGTTCTTCGGTGATCAGCGTCACATCGGGAAAAGCGGCGCGCAGACCGGCCGAGATCAGCGCATCGGCGGCTTCATCCGCCTCGGTGACAGGGCTCTCGTCGGATTTGGTTTTGACCTCGAAATCGTCCGCATTGTAGATGTCCATGATCTTCTCACCGGCCTCAATGGCCAGCCGACGCATCACCGGGACGAGTTTGTCGAAATCCATATCCTACTCCTGTCTGTCACCACATTCGTTTTCGTTGAAAGAAAACGGCAAGAACCTTATGCTATGCGCTTATGGGAACAGCAAGAATTCCCTGTCGAACAGGCAAGATTCCAACACAGGACCAAACCGATGTTTCACTACTCGAGAAGCCAAAGCGGATTTTCCGCCGCTCTGACGGTCCTGCGTCTGATCTTCGTGAACACGGTGCGCCACTTACGTAAGAGCAATGGAAGCCCGATCATCGGCCTGTTGCTCAGCATCTCGCAGGCGATGGTGATGATTGTCGTCTTCTCGTTCATGTATACCATCTTTGGCGTCAGAAGCGCGGCCATTCGCGGGGATTTCCTGCTCTATCTCATGTCCGGCATCTTCCTGTTCCTAACCCACAACAAGGCGCTCGCAGCCGTTGCAGGGTCCGAAACCGCCACCTCGCCGATGATGCAGCACGCACCGATGAACACAGCCATCGCCATCATCTCATCCGCTCTGAGCGCTCTCTATATTCAGGTACTGACCATCACCGCGGTGCTCTGCGCCTACTCGCTCGGCTGGGGCACAGTGACTTTCGAAAACATACTTGGCGCGTTCGGCATGCTGCTATTGGCATGGGCCTCGGGTTCGGCGATCGGCATGGTGTTTCTGGCCGCCAGACCATGGGCTCCGGGCCTCATCCGCCTCCTGATCCAGATCTATACACGCGCCAATATGATCACCTCCGGTAAGATGTTCGTCGCCAACCAGACGCCGAACTATATGCTGGCGTTCTTTTCCTGGAACCCGCTCTTCCATACCATCGACCAGGCGCGGGGCTTTATCTTTGTCAATTACAATCCACACAAAAGTTCGATCATCTATCCAGTCGTATTTTCCCTAGTGTTCCTGACCATTGGACTTCTGGCCGAATTTTTCACCCGTAAACGCGTCTCGTTGAGCTGGAGCCGCTAACCGTTTCAGGTCACCACCCGAAGCGTCAGGTTGATCCGTCCGCCACGTGGCAAAAGCGTACTGCTTCCTGCTTTGACACGGTCAACGCCATGATAGAGTAGACGCGCCTCACCGGCCATCACAAGCACATCGCCCGAACTGAGCCAGACACTTTCGGTCTTGCCACCACGGGTCAGATTGCCAACCCGAAACAACGCCTCATCCCCAAGCGAAATCGACACCACCGGCTGAGCGAAATCCGCTTCGTCACGATCCTGATGCATCCCCATCTTCGCCCCTGCGTCGTAGAAGTTGATCAGGCAACTCTCCGGCTCTCGCTTCGTGCCAGCCACGTCACGCCAGATATCGAGCGCAATCCGAGGAATCGCAGGCCAGGCCAAGCCATCGGGATGCCTCTCGCTGTAACGGTAACCCTGCCGATCCGAAATCCACCCGAACCGCCCCGCCGAAGTCATGCGCACCGACATCTGTTTTCCTGACGACGTCACCGGATGAAACAGGGGTGCCTCACGCACGATTTCGCGCAGCGCCGCTACAAGCTGACGTTGCGCACCGGACCCGATCAACCCGCGAAACAGCGTCATCCCCCGCAAATTCAACATCTCAGCCCCCTGCATCCTCACATCTCCTCCCGCTTCCTCTGGAAATGACTCGATTTTTCCACACCTCAACCCCTTCGCACAACTTGCAGGCACGAAAACCCGTCCTTATATACGCCCAGAAGCCTTGATCGGACTGGTCATCAGACCTGATTGTCAGCCCGGTCAAAATCACTGGGATCGACCGCGGGTGCCGCAACGGGCCCAACGTCACAACATCGCCTAAGAGAGGATTTTGAGCATGGCCAAAGTCATCGGTATCGACCTCGGGACCACCAACTCCTGCGTTGCCATCATGGATGGTTCGCAGCCGCGAGTGATCGAGAACTCAGAAGGGGCGCGTACCACGCCCTCCATCGTCGGTTTCACCGACAGTGAACGCCTCGTTGGTCAAGCGGCCAAACGTCAGGCCGTCACCAACCCCGAAAACACCGTTTTCGCAGTCAAACGTCTGATCGGCCGTCGCATGGGCGACGAAGCCGTCGAAAAAGATAAGAAACTCGTGCCCTACGCCATCGTCGATGGCGGCAATGGCGACGCATGGGTTGAAGTCCGCGGCGACAAATATTCGCCGTCGCAGATCTCTGCCTTCATTCTCGGCAAGATGAAAGAAACCGCCGAGTCCTACCTCGGTGAAGAAGTGACGCAAGCCGTTATCACCGTTCCGGCCTACTTCAACGACGCTCAGCGTCAGGCCACGAAAGACGCGGGCAAGATCGCCGGCCTCGAAGTGCTGCGTATCATCAACGAGCCGACCGCGGCTGCGCTTGCTTACGGCCTCGACAAAGACGACACCAAAACCATCGCGGTCTATGACCTTGGCGGCGGTACTTTCGACGTGACCGTGCTCGAACTGGGTGACGGCGTGTTCGAAGTGCAGGCCACCAACGGCGACACCTTCCTCGGTGGCGAAGACTTCGACATGCGCATCGTGAACTACCTCGCCGAGGAGTTCAAAAAAGAGCATGGCGTCGATCTGACCAAAGACAAGATGGCGCTTCAGCGTCTGAAAGAAGCTGCCGAAAAAGCCAAAATCGAGCTGTCGTCTTCGTCCCAGACCGAGATCAACCAGCCGTTCATCTCGATGGACCCGTCTTCTGGCACCCCGCTTCACCTCGTGGTCAAACTGACCCGGGCGAAACTGGAAAGCCTTGTGTCCGACCTGATCAAACGCTCCATGGATCCGTGTAAAGCGGCTCTGAAAGACGCGGGCCTCACCACCTCCGACATCGACGAAGTCGTGCTCGTCGGGGGCATGACCCGTATGCCGAAAGTCATCGAAGAGGTGACCAAGTTCTTCGGCAAAGAGCCGCATAAGGGCGTGAACCCGGACGAAGTCGTGGCCATGGGTGCCGCCATTCAGGCCGGTGTTCTGCAAGGTGACGTGAAAGACGTTCTGCTGCTAGACGTGACCCCGCTGTCTCTCGGCATCGAAACGCTGGGCGGCGTGTTCACCCGCCTGATCGACCGCAACACGACGATCCCGACCAAAAAGTCGCAGATCTTCTCCACGGCCGAGGACAACCAGTCCGCCGTGACGCTCCGCGTCTTCCAGGGTGAGCGCGAAATGGCCGCCGACAACAAGATGCTCGGTCAGTTCAACCTCGAAGGCATCCCGCCGGCACCGCGCGGCATGCCGCAGATCGAAGTGACCTTCGACATCAACGCCGACGGTATCGTTGAAGTGGGCGCCAAAGACAAAGGCACCGGCAAAGAACAGAAGATCACGATCCAGGCTTCCGGCGGTCTCTCCGACGAGGACATCGAAAAGATGGTCAAGGACGCCGAGGCGAATGCCGAAGCCGACAAGGCCCGTAAGGAACTGGTCGAAGCGAAAAACCAGGCCGAAAGCCTCATCCACTCGACCGAGAAATCGATCGAGGAGCATGGCGACAAGGTCGACCCGACCACCATCGAAGCCATCGAACTGGCCATCGCTGCACTCAAGGACCAGCTGGAAACCGAGAACCCGGACAAAATCCGTTCCGGCATCCAGAACGTAACCGACGCGGCCATGAAACTCGGCGAGGCCATCTATAAGGCCGAGCAGGAGAAATCCGGTGGCGCCGGGCCTGACATGGACGATGTCGATATGGGTCCGTCTTCGGTCGATGACGACATCGTCGACGCCGACTTCGAAGACCTCGACAGCGACAAACGTTCGTAAACCGTAATCGCGGACACGATCGACCGGTCCGGAAATCCGGGCCGGTCATCGCGTTCCAGAAGGAGTAAAATCCATGGCAAAACGCGATTATTATGAGGTGCTTGGTGTCAACAAGGGCGCCGATGCCGCGGAGCTGAAGAAAGCCTATCGCAAGAAAGCGATGGAATTTCACCCCGACCGCAATAAGGACAATCCCGATGCGGAAGCCAAGTTCAAGGAAGTGAACGAGGCTTACGACACGCTCAAGGACCCCGACAAGAAAGCCGCCTATGATCGCTTTGGTCATGCCGCTTTCGAGCAGGGCGGCATGGGCGGCGGGCGTCCCGGTGGCGGGTTCGGCGGCGGTCAGGGCGATTTCGCCTCGGCCTTCTCCGACGTCTTCGACGACCTGTTCGGCGACTTTATGGGTGGTCCGCGCGGTGGCGGGGCCCGGTCGCGGGCTCAGCGCGGCTCGGACCTGCGTTACGACATGCGCGTCACGCTCGAAGAAGCCTATAAGGGTGCGCAAAAGACCATCAACGTTCCCACCTCCGTGGCGTGCAACAGCTGTCACGGTACGGGTGCCGCGAATGGTGCGGAACCGCAAACCTGTCCGTCCTGTTCGGGCATGGGCAAGGTCCGCGCGCAACAGGGATTCTTCACGGTCGAACGCACCTGTCCGGCCTGTGGCGGTCTGGGTCAGATCATCAAGGATCCCTGCCCCGATTGTCACGGCGCGGGCCGTGTGGAGAAAGAGCGCTCTCTGTCGGTGAACATCCCGGCGGGTGTCGAAACCGGCACGCGCATCCGTCTCGCTGGCGAAGGCGAAGCGGGGCTGCGGGGCGGTCCGACGGGCGATCTTTACATCTTCATCGAGGTGCGTCCGCATCCGATTTTCGAGCGCGAAGGCGTGAACCTGCATTGTACCGTTCCGGTCTCGATGGCCACGGCGGCGCTTGGCGGCGACATCGAGGTTCCGACCATTGACGGCGGGCGCTCACGAGTGAAGATCCCGGCCGGCAGCCAATCTGGCCGCCAGATGCGCCTGCGTGGCAAAGGGATGCCCGCGCTGCGCGGTGGCGGGCAGGGTGACATGTTCATCGAACTTGCGGTCGAGACGCCTGTGAATCTCACCTCGAAGCAGAAAGAACTGCTTCAGGAGTTTGAAAAACTCGCCGAGGACAACAATCCCGAAAGCTCCTCCTTCTTCAAGAAGGTCAAGAATTTCTGGGACGATATGACCAGCTAAGATCATGGAAGGGGCGCTTCGGCGCCCTTTCTTAATGCCCGTTAACTCCTTTTTTAGCGAATCGGGGCACGGTTTCTGTCATGACAACGCCCGTGACCCCTTCCGCATTTCGGGAAATGCCCGACTGGCTCTTCGATCTCGAAGAGGCCCGGCCAGTTGCCCTTCCCTCGCGCCCGCCCAGCTATTTGCGCAACCACCGCAAGCATTTGCAGGAGCGGTTCTTTGAAGGTGGCGCGCAGGCGATGCCGGATTACGAGCTTCTTGAGCTCATCCTGTACCGCGCCCTGCCCCGCGCCGATGTCAAACCGATCGCCAGCTCGCTTATTGACCATTTCGGCGATTACAACCGTGTCATCTCGGCCCCAATCCCGCGTCTTCTTGAGGTCGAAGGCATCGATCTGACCGTCGCGCAGGAACTCAAGATCGTCGAAGCGGCCGCCCATCGTCTGGCCCGCGCCCGCGTCATGCAGAGACCTGTGATTTCAAGCTGGGATGCGGTCATCGACTATTGTCATACGACGATGGCGCATCGCGAAACCGAACAGTTTCGCGTGCTCTATCTCGACCGCAAAAACATCCTGATCGCCGATGAGGAACAGGCGCGCGGTACGGTCGATCACGTCCCGGTCTATCCGCGTGAGGTGGTCAAACGGGCGCTGGAACTGAATGCCTCCGCCCTGATCCTTGTCCACAATCACCCCTCGGGCGATCCGACGCCTTCGGATGCAGACATCAGCATGACGAACCAGATCCGCGATGCGGCGGAGGCGCTGGACATCCAGCTCCATGATCATCTGATCATCGGCAAATCTATCGAGCTGAGCTTTCGCGGCTCCGGTTATCTCTGATCCCGGACCCAAACCTCGACCCGGCGGTTGAGCGACCGCCCCCAACCGATATCGTCACAGGCCAGCGGCATGGCTTCGCCATAGCCCTCTGCCGTCATCATCATGTACGCTGGCTCATAGGCCTCACCAAGGGCCTGACGCACCGCGCGCAGAACCGTTTCCGCACGACGTTTCGAGAGCGTTTTGTTGACAGCCGCAGCCCCCTGACCGTCGGAAAATCCTGCGAATGTCAGGGATTGTCCCTCGAAAACACCGGCCTCCAGAAGTTCGGCCAAAAGATGCACATTGGAGCGAGACTGGGCGTCCAAAGTTGTCGATCCCCCTTCGAAGCGGAACCCAAGCGTCAGGCGTTTGGCCCCTTGCAAAGCGCCGGTGACGTCCTGAAGGTCCTGAAGCGATACTTCTTCTCCGGCATGGGTGATCGCATTGGCAAAGCGCCGCCCCTGATCGCGGAACGACAATTCATCGACACCCTGATCGACGAAATCGGTCCGCGCCACAACGATCTGTGCCGCCGGCGAGCGCACGAAAGCAAGAAATTCGCGCGCTAAAACAGGCAAACGTCGCGCCGGAGTATAGAGGAAAACCGGACGCGTGAGCGGGTAGTCTTCGGTCTTGATGTCAGAGGGCATCGCCTCCGCCTCGAAGCCGCAAGCACCGCTCAGACCCACAGCCTTGACCGCACCGCCCTCGGACATGCGCCCAAGCCCGATGGCATAAGGGTCCTGCTGCACCGCCGCAACAAGTCCGTCGTAGCGGTCATGCAACTGCACCACCCCTTCCGGCACCTCGACACCCCGCCCGAGAATCATCCGCCGAAACTCACTGCCCTCCTGCAGATCGTCGCGCATCAGATGCGGCACCACCGGCGCATCGCCGCCGCCAATCTCCAGCCAATTGGTGATCTTGCCCGTGAAAATTCCCGCCAGATCGGCAAGCGACAGCCGCTCGATCCGGTTGGAACGCGACACCACCGGGATCAGCGCATCCAAGGCCACGACCCGTGCCCTCAGCGGGTCGGAGAGATCCCCTACACCTGCATCAAAGGCCAAAACCATCTCGCTCGGCGCGACCTTGCGCAGAGACAGGACGATGTCGGTGTTCTCCGCCACCAGATCGGCGAAACCTTCGGAGTTCGACGTGTCGGACAGGAGAAATTCGCCAACCGTCAGATCGTTGTCTGCATCGGTCAGGATCATGGAGGTCAGGCCCAGCTCGGGCGTGCTCGTAGCCACCGCATAGCCATTGCGCATGGCGAAGGCGGTTACGAGCGCCGGCAGGAGCGTGCGCGTCCCCTGAGCATCACCCGACATCCGGACCTGCGCATAATAGCCATCGAGATCGGGGCACCCCGGCCCTTCACAGCGCACACCGGAGCCGTCGACGGTGAGCACACCCAGATCGGTGTCCACCCGATAGAATTCACCATCGAAACTGAGAAACGTGCCGCTGATCGCAATCGAACCGTCACGAGACAGGAGATCCACATCTTGCGCTGCGGCGGGCTGTGACATGACCAGACAGGCGAGGAGGCCGAGCACGGAAAATTTCAACATGGGCGAGCCTCTGCGCTTTGAAACCATTGGCGAAAACTACCGTGCCGCCGGGAAATCAACAAGCAATGAAAAAGGCCCGCGCTTTCGCACGGGCCCGTTTTCGATCTGACGCCGGATCACACGGCGCCGTGGCAATGTTTGAATTTCTTGCCCGAGCCACAGGGGCAGAGATCGTTGCGCCCCGGATTGCCCCAAGTCGAAAGATCGTTTTCGTCGAACCCCGGAACGGCGTTCGGGTGCCCCTCTTCCGGTTCGTCCACCGGCTGCGGCGTTGCCCCGGCAGCGAGAGCCGCCTGTTGCTCCATGAGCTGTTGCAACATGGCGTTGCGCTCTTCCTCGGTCATCGGACGCACACGGGAGAGCTTTTGCGTCACTTCGCTGCGCAGGCTGTCGAGCATGCTCTCGAACAACTGGAAGCTTTCGTTCTTGTACTCGTTGAGCGGATCACGCTGGGCATAGCCACGGAAGCCGACCACGGAGCGCAGATGCTCGAGCGTCAGCAGATGTTCACGCCATTTGCTGTCGATCGTGTTCAACAAGAACTGTTTCTCGATCTGGCGCATCTGGTCGGCGCCGAAAGCCGCTTCCTTCTCCGCCATCATGGTGTCGGAGAGTTCGGAAATCCGCTCGCTGATCACCTCGTCATCGACGCCCTCTTCCTCGGCCCAGTCCTTGACCGGCAGATCCATGTTGAGCATCTCTGCAATGCTTTTGTGCAGCCGCTCGATGTCCCACTGATCCGGGTAGGATTTCGGCGGGATCGCCTCCTCCACCAGATCCTCGATCACCTCGTGACGCATGTCCTCGACGATCTCGTTGACGTTCTCCGATTCCATGATGTCGCGACGCTGGGAGAACACCACCTTGCGTTGGTCGTTCATCACGTCGTCGAATTTCAGAAGCTGTTTACGGATGTCGAAGTTGCGGCCCTCGACCTTCGCCTGCGCCTTTTCGAGCGATTTGTTGACCCAGGGGTGGACGATGGCCTCCCCCTCTTTCATCCCAAGCGACGACAACATCTTGTCGAGACGCTCGGAACCGAAAATCCGCATCAGATCGTCATCGAGCGACAGGAAGAACAAGGAACGCCCCGGGTCGCCCTGACGCCCGGACCGACCGCGCAACTGGTTGTCGATACGACGGGATTCGTGGCGTTCGGTAGCCAGAACGTAAAGCCCGCCTGCCTCCAACACACGTTTTTCTTCTTCGGCATGTTCCGCCTCGATCCGCGCACGGATTTCATCAGGTTCGGCCTCGGGGTTGGCGGCGATGGCGTCCATCACGGACATCTCGACATTGCCGCCGAGTTTGATGTCGGTGCCGCGCCCGGCCATGTTGGTGGCGATGGTCACCGCACCGAATTTACCGGCGTCGGCAACGATCTGCGCTTCCTGTTCGTGGTGACGGGCGTTGAGCACGTTATGCGTGACACCCTCACGAGTGAGGAGCTGTGACAGCTGTTCTGATTTCTCGATGGAGGTGGTGCCGACCAGAACCGGCTGACCCTTTTCGTGCGCCTCCTTGATCGACTCGACCACGGCCGCAAGTTTTTCGGCCTCGGTGCGATACACCCGGTCGTGTTCGTCGATCCGCTGAATCGGACGGTTGGTCGGCACTTCGACCACACCCAGCTTGTAGATCTCCATAAACTCTTCGGCCTCGGTCGCGGCCGTCCCGGTCATGCCGGAGAGCTTGTCATAGAGACGGAAATAGTTCTGGAAGGTCACCGAAGCCATGGTGATGTTCTCGGGCTTGATTTCCAGCCCTTCCTTGGCCTCGATCGCCTGATGCAGACCTTCGGAGAGACGACGCCCGGACATCATGCGCCCGGTGAACTCGTCGATCAGCATCGCCTCGCCGTTGCGCACGATGTAATGCACGCCGTTCTGGAACAGCTTGTGCGCGCGCAGGCCCTGATTGACGTGGTGCACGATGGTGGTGCTTTCCGGATCGTACAGGGTCTGACCCTCCGGCAGGAAACCGGCCTCATGCAGACGTTTTTCGAGATATTCGTTGCCCTCTTCGGTGAAGGTCACCTGACGGGTTTTCTCGTCGATCTCGTAATGCTCTTCGGTCAGTTCCGGGATCAGCGCGTCGATAGCTTTGTAAAGCTCGGACCGGTCGTCCGAGGGACCCGAAATGATCAGCGGCGTCCTCGCCTCGTCGATCAGGATCGAGTCGACCTCGTCAACGATGGCAAAATGATGCCCGCGCTGAACCATGTCCTTCAGCTCGGATTTCATGTTGTCGCGCAGGTAATCGAAGCCCAGCTCGTTGTTCGTCGCATAGGTCACGTCGCAGGCATAGGCCGCGCGCTTCTCGGCTTCGGGCTGGTTCGAATAGATCGAGGAACAGCTCATGCCGAGCGCTTCGAAGACATTCGTCATCCATTCGGCGTCGCGCTTGGCAAGGTATTCGTTGACCGTCACCACGTGAACGCCCTTGCCGGTCAGGGCGTTCAGATAGGACGGGAAGGTCGCGACGAGCGTCTTGCCCTCACCGGTCTTCATCTCGGCGATATTGCCCTGATGCAGGAAGATGCCGCCCATAAGCTGGGTGTCGAAGGCGCGCAGGCCAAGCGCACGGCGCGCAGCCTCGCGACAGTTGGCAAACGCCTCCGGCAAAAGCGCATCGAGGCTCTCGCCCTCGGCCACCCGTTTCTTGAATTCTTCCGTTTTCGCGATCAGGCCCGCATCGTCGAGTTTCTCGAACTCCGGCTCCAGCGCGTTGATCTTGGCCACGAGAGGTCGGGTCGCCTTGATCTTGCGATCATTGGGGGTTCCGAAAACCTTTTTCGCGAGTGTACCGATGCCCAGCATATTTTCTCCGCTCGATGCGTCCTGACAGGATCGTGTGAGAGGAGGGATTGCCCCGTTGCCTCACAACCCATAGAAACAGGCGCAAAGGCTCCTCTTCAGTGACCTATCGCGATGTAAGGGGCCATATCATGAGTGTCAACGTCGCGCCCCGGAATGGCGCCGACAGGAAGGATTTTCTCGATGAAATACCGCATTTCCGCCACCGCAGCCCTGTTTTCGGTGGCAATCGGTGTGGCAGCACCCTCATTTGCCGAAGATATGACCGCAAACACCGTGGTTGCGCGTGTCAACGGAGTCGAAATCACCCTCGGCAACATCATTGCAGCGCGTCAATCCCTGCCGGATCAGTACCAGAGCCTGCCCGATGCACAGCTTTTTGATGGTATCGTGAACCAGATCGTGCAGCAGGAACTGCTGAAACAGTCCGCCGGCGACATCACCGACGCGCTGAAATACCAGCTCGCCAACGAGGAACGCGTTCTGATCGCGGGTCACGCTCTTGAAACCATCGCCGATGCCGCTGTGACCGACGAGGCGCTCAAGGCCGCCTACGACGCGAAATTCGCCGAATTCGAACCGGGCCGCGAATATCATGCGGCGCATATTCTCGTCGAAACCGAGGACGAGGCGAAAGCAATCATCGAAGAACTGAACAACGGCGCCGATTTCGCCGATCTCGCCCGCGAGAAATCCACCGGCCCGTCGGGTCCGAACGGTGGCGATCTCGGTTGGTTCGGCAAGGGCATGATGGTCGCGCCCTTCGAGGACGCCGTGGTGAACATGGAGGAAGGCGCGATTTCCGAACCGGTTCAGACCCAGTTCGGCTGGCACGTTATCAAATTGATGGAAACCCGACTGGCCGAAGTACCGCCGCTCGAGGACGTTCAGGACGAACTGACTGCCGATATTCAGGAACAGGCCATCCGCGCGAAACTCGACTCGCTCGAAACCGAGGGCGATGTGGAGATGGTCGAAGGCATTGAGCCCTCCGCCCTGCGGATGGACGATCTGCTCGCAAACTGACGTCACCTTTGAGGATCGCCGACCATGGCCAAGATTGATCACGTTTCTCCTCTTGCCCCGAAAGCGGGCTTTCCTGACCTGCCCGTGATCGAGGGGGTGCGTTTTGCCGCCCTCGAGGCCGGGGTGCGTTACGCCGGTCGGACCGATGTCATGCTGGCCGAACTGTGCGAGGGCACGGCCGTGGCCGGTGTCTTTACCCGCTCGACCACCCGCTCCGCCGCGGTGATCGACTGTCAGGACAAGATCGGTCTCGATCTTCCGGGCAAGGCGGCGATCCTCGTAAACTCCGGCAACTCCAATGCCTTCACCGGCAAGAGCGGCTTCGACTCGGTGGCGAAAATCACCGCCGCCGTCGCCGAAGAGATGGGGATCGAACAGAACCGCGTCTTTACCTCCTCGACCGGTGTGATCGGCGAGCCGATCAAATGGGAACGGATCACGGCGAAGATCAGCGATCTGAACGCCACCCTCGATGAAAACGCGATGGAAATGGCCGCGCGCGCGATCATGACCACCGACACCTTCCCCAAGGGCGCGACGCAAACCGTGTCGCTCAACGGTGTCGATGTCAAAATAGCGGGCTTTGCCAAAGGCTCCGGCATGATCGCGCCCGATATGGCAACCATGCTTTGCTATATCTTCACTGATGCCGCGATCACCCGTGACGTGCTGCAACAATGCCTCTGGCTCGACAATGCCAAGACCTTCAACTGCGTGACGGTCGATGGCGACACCTCGACCTCCGATACGGTTCTGGTGGCTGCAACGGGCAAATCCGGGATGGACCTGATCACCGATTTCGCCGATCCGCGCGTCCATGCCTTCCGCGAAGCTCTGCATGCCGTGATGAAGGATCTCGCGATCCAGATCGCCCGCGACGGCGAGGGCGCCACGAAACTTATCGAAGTGCAGGTCACGGGCGCCAATGCCAGCGGTCCGGCGCATCGCGTCGCCATGGCGATTGCCAATTCACCGCTGGTGAAAACCGCCGTGGCAGGTGAGGACCCAAACTGGGGTCGCATCGTCATGGCCGTCGGCAAATCCGGCGAACGCGCTGAACGCGATCGTCTGACCATCTGGTTCGGCGATATTCTGGTCGCGGAAAACGGCTGGGTCTCCCCCACCTATTCTGAAGAGGCCGGGGCCGCCTATATGAAGAATGACGAGATCGTCATTCGCGTCGATCTCGGTCTCGACAATGGGGCTGCGACGGTCTGGACCTGCGATCTCACCCATGGCTACATCACGATCAACGCGGATTATCGCTCGTGAAGCTGGTTCTTGTCTCTGCCGTGGCCCTCATTGATGTTGAGGGCCGCGTGCTTTTGGCGCAACGCCCCGAAGGTAAATCCCTGGCCGGGTTGTGGGAATTTCCGGGTGGCAAGGTTGAGCCGGGTGAAACGCCGGAAGCGGCCTTGGTGCGTGAATTGCACGAAGAGCTCGGGATTGAGACCTGGAATTCCTGCCTCGCCCCGCTGACTTTCGCCTCTCACAGCTACGACGATTTTCACCTGATGATGCCGCTGTTTGCCTGTCGCAAATGGAATGGAATTCCGACCCCCCGCGAAGGACAGGTGTTGAAATGGGCGAAAGCTTCGGAACTGCGCGATTACCCCATGCCGCCGGCTGATATTCCCCTGATTCCAATTCTTCGCGACCTACTTTGAATTGCTGCAAAGCAGAAAAGCCGTTTTCTTTCAAAAATCCACGAATTTGCACAACATTTATGCTTAATAGGGGCCATTGTCTTAAATTTGTAAATGATTTTGAACCACATATCATGTAAAACTCAGGTAACGTCATTCAACTTGGGGATAAAGCAATGATGCGTTCGATCACTCTTGGAAAGTACATTTCCGTTCAGGGTCGCTATGTTGGCGAAACCGACAACGGAAAAATTCAGGTGCGCGTCGGCGACAAGACTTTCGTCGGCAAGCCCGTGTCCTACACCAAGGCCGCCTGAACCCACCTTATTCAGGTACAGTTTCACAAAAAAGGCGCGCTCAACGAGCGCGCCTTTTGCTTTGGCCCCACGGAGCGGGATCGTCAACTCAGTCGAGCTGACGTTCCACTTCTTCGCGTTCGAAAATCTCGATGACATCGTTCGGACGGACATCATCGTAATTCTCAAAGGCCATCCCGCATTCCTGACCGGAAATAACCTCTTTGACCTCATCCTTGAAGCGCTTGAGCGTTTTCAGAGTGCCTTCGTGGATCACCACATCGTCGCGCAGCAGACGGACACCGGCGGAGCGACGTGCCACACCTTCGGTGACGAGACAACCGGCCACCTTGCCCACGCCAGAGACCTTGAAGACCTCTTTGATCTGCGCATAGCCGATGAAGTTTTCTCGGATCTCGGCGGACAGAAGACCGGAAGCGGCCGCTTTCACGTCATCCACGAGATCGTAGATCACGGAGTAATAGCGGATTTCCACGCCCTTCTGGTTCGCAGCATTGCGCGCGGGCGCATTGGCACGAACGTTGAAGCCGATGACCGGCGCGCCGGAGGCTTCGGCCAGACCGATGTCGGTTTCGGTGATCGCGCCCACACCATAGTGGAGCACGCGCACACGCACCTCGTCGTTGCCGATTTTTTCCATCGCCTGAACGATGGCTTCGGCAGAGCCTTGCACGTCGGCTTTGACCAGGATCGGCAGTTCCTTGACGTTCTCGTCCGCTTTGGCTTTCGCCAAAAGTTGATCGAGGGTCGTCGCGGCGCCGGCGGCAGCACGTTTGTCTTTCGCGGCCTGTTCCCGATATTCGGCGATCTCGCGGGCCTGTGCCTCGGTCTCAACAACGTTGAGCACGTCACCGGCTTCCGGCGTCCCGTTGAGACCCAGCACCTCGACCGGCACAGACGGACCGGCCTCATCGACACGGTCGCCCTTGTCGTTGACCAGCGCACGGACTTTACCCCATTGCTCACCCACAACGAAGATATCGCCACGTTTGAGCGTACCTTTCTGGATCAGAACGGTCGCAACCGGACCACGCCCCACGTCGAGCTGAGCTTCGATCACGGCACCTTCTGCGGCACGATCCGGGTTGGCTTTGAGCTCAAGAATTTCAGCCTGAAGCGCGATGGCTTCGAGCAGATTGTCGAGCCCCATGCCCGTTTTGGCAGACACTTCAACGTCCTGCACCTCACCAGACATTTCCTCCACGATCACCTCGTGTTGGAGAAGTTCGGTGCGCACTTTCAACGGGTCCGCTCCCGGCTTGTCGCATTTGTTGATCGCCACGATCATAGGCACATTCGCCGCTTTGGCGTGGGCAATCGCCTCGACCGTTTGCGGCATGACCGAGTCATCGGCCGCCACAACCAGAACCACGATGTCCGTCACCTGCGCCCCGCGGGAGCGCATGGAGGTAAAGGCGGCGTGGCCCGGCGTATCGAGGAAGGTCAACACAGAACCCGACTCCGTCGTCACCTGATAGGCGCCGATGTGCTGGGTAATCCCGCCCGCTTCGCCGGAGGTCACGTTGGCATGACGGATCGCATCGAGCAGGGAGGTCTTCCCGTGGTCGACGTGGCCCATGATGGTGATCACCGGCGGACGCGGTTTCAGATCTTCCGCCTTATCATCGACGGACTGGATCACATCCTCGACGTCGGCATCGGACACGCGTTGGATACGGTGACCGAATTCCTCGACGATCAGCTCGGCCGTGTCGGCGTCGATCGACTGGTTTTGCGTGACCATCATGCCCATTTTCATGAGCGATTTCACAACATCAGCCACGCGCTCGGCCATGCGGTTCGCCAGTTCGGAGACCACGATGGTTTCCGGAACCTGCACGTCACGCACGATTTTCTCGCGCGAATCCGCCCCACCCATCGCCTTCTGGCGCATACGTTCCTGTTTGCGCTTCATCGCGGCCATCGAGCGCTGACGCCCGCCTTCGCCACCGTCGAGCGCCTGTTTGATGGTCAACTTGCCGGAACGACGATTGTCGTCGCCTTTACTGCGCCCGCCCCGATCATCGGGCTCACGGGTTTCACGCCCACGCGCCGGGGTCGCAACGCGTCCGCCACGTTCCTGTTTCTGTATCGCAGCCTGCGCGGCAGCCGGATCATCCGTCTTCTCGGCAGGAGCAGCCGGTGCCGGTTTCTTAGCCGCGGATTTCGCCGCTGCTTCGCGTTTCTTGGCCTCTTCGGCCTCACGCGCCACACGGGCGTCCTCTTCTTCCTTGGCTTTCAGCGCGGCTTCACGCTCCGCCTCTTCGCGGGCCTTTTCCTCGATTTCACGACGACGACGCTCGCGCTCTTCTTCGCGGGCTTTCTCTTCTTCTTCGCGCTTTTTCGCCTCTTCGGCCTCTGCCGCTTTCGCAGCGGCAAGTGCCTTCATCCGGCGCTCCATTTCCACATCGGAAATGCCAGCCGGACGTTTCGACGGATCGCCCAACGCAGGGTTGCCCGAGCCCGACGACTTGGACGCACCCGGCTTCGGCACCACGACACGTTTGCGTTTGGTTTCCACCACGACATTCTTCGTACGCCCGTGCGAGAAGCTCTGCTTCACCGAACCGGAACCGCCACGAAGGCCGAGGGTTTTCTTGCCGTCTGTATCGCTCATTTCGTCGTCTTACCCTTCCCGGTGGAGCCCTCTCCACCGATTGTCTCGCGCACGCCCATAAGGCGGTTGGCATCCTCTACAACACGTTTTGCGAGTCCGCCACCTGAGAGCGCGCCATGTATCACACTTTCGCGGCCAAAAGCCAAACCCAATTCGGAACTGGTCAAATGCCCGAACCAACGCCCGCCTTCGGGCGTCCAAAGTTTGCCTTTTCCGCGTTCCGAGCCATCCGACGCCTGAAGCAGCACTTTCGCATGCCCGTCCGCCAGCCAGCTTTTAACCTTTTCAAATCCACAGACCGCCTGACCCGCCTTTCGCGCGAGTGAGATCAAATGCACCACCCGATCCCCCAAGCCCGCTTCCAGCAAGTCGACAAACCCGTCCGGCACAGTGACCGGCTGACGCGCGGCTTTTGCAAAGAGGTTTTTCTTCACAGCCTCTTCAAGAGCGGCACGATCTGCGCTCACCCAAAAGCCCCGGCCCGGCAGTTTCTCGGCCAGATCGGGAACGATGAGCCCGTCAGGCGCCACAACGAACCGGATGAGACCACGCCGCGGCTCTGCCTCGCGCGTGACGATGCAACGCCGCTCCGCCTCATCTTTAACTGTCGTGTGTCCGCCTCTGCTCATCGCTCACCTTTTCATAAACGAGGCCCGATCAGGCCTCGCTCTCCTCTTCGGTTTCCTCAACCTCTTCCTCGGATTCGAGATCGGCCGGGTCCACCCAGCCAAGCTGAATGCGCGCGGTCATCACAAGATTCTGAGCTTCTTCGAGGGAAACGTCGAACTTTTCGAGGACACCATCGTCCTTGACGCGCTCGCCGTTCACCGTGGTCCAGCCACCGGCCAGCTCCCAGTCGGCGCAGGTCGCGAAATCTTCAAGCGACTTCACGCCATCCTCGGCCAATGCCTCAATCATCTGGGGTGTCAGGCCGTCGAAATCAACCAGGCTGTCTTCCACGCCCAACTCGCGGGCATGTTCCATCGCCTTACGGTTGGCTTCTTCGAGCACGTCACGGGCGCGGGCCTGAAGCTCGTTCGCGGTATCTTCGTCCACACCGTCGATCACCAGAAGCTCGTCAACGTCGACATAGGCGACCTCTTCGAGGTTGGTGAAGCCTTCGGACACCAGAAGCTGAGCGAAGAATTCATCCAGATCGAGGCTGTCCATGAAGAGCTGCGTGCGGGCCGCGAATTCTTTCTGACGACGCTCGGACTCTTCGGCTTCGGTCAGGATGTCGATGTCCAGACCCGTCAACTGAGACGCCAAACGCACGTTCTGACCGCGACGACCGATGGCCAGCGAAAGCTGCTCGTCCGGCACCACGACTTCGATTTTACCAGCATCCTCGTCGAGCACCACTTTCGTCACTTCGGCCGGTTGCAGCGCGTTGACGAGGAAGGTCGGCGCATCGTCATTCCACGGAATGATGTCGATTTTCTCGCCCTGAAGCTCGTTGACCACGGCCTGCACACGCGAACCGCGCATACCGACGCAGGCCCCGACCGGGTCGATGGAGTTGTCATAGGAAATCACGGCGATTTTCGCGCGCGAGCCCGGGTCGCGGGCCACGGCCTTGATCTCGATGATGCCATCGTAAATCTCCGGCACTTCCATCTTGAACAGCTCGGCCATGAATTCCGGTGCCGTGCGGGACAGGAACACCTGCGGCCCGCGCACTTCACGGCGCACGTCCTTGATGTAGCAGCGCACACGGTCGTTCGGGCGATAGGTCTCGCGGCCGATCTTCTCATTGCGACGCAGAATACCTTCGCCACGACCGATATCGACGATGACGTTGCCGTATTCTTCGCGTTTCACCACACCGTTGATGATGGTGCCCACACGATCCTTGAACTCGTCGTACTGACGATCACGCTCGGCTTCGCGCACTTTTTGCAGGATGACCTGTTTGGCGGATTGCGCGGCGATCCGGCCAAGCTCAACCGGCGGAACCTCGTCCTTGATCTCGTCGCCGATCTGCGGGTCGGCCAGGTATTGCTTGGCCTGCTCAACGGTCAGCTCGGCCTGGTAGTTCTCAAGCTCTTCATCTTCCACAACCGTGCGCACACGGGTGAACGTGGCGCGGCCGGTCTTGCGGTCGATGTGGACGCGGATATCCATCTCGGAGCCGTAGCGCGACTTCGCGGCACGGGCGAGGGACTCTTCCATCGCTTCGACCACGAGGTTCGGGTCGATCATCTTCTCGCGGGCCACGGCCTCGGCGGTTTGCAACAGCTCAAGCTGGTTTGCAGAGGTGATTGCCATATTCAGTCCTCTCTCAATCCTCTGAAGACCCGTCGTCGGTCTCGATGTCGTCAAATTGGGTTTCGTCGATTGCGCCGTCGGATTTCCGTTGGCGCAGCATTTCGCGGATCAGCTCGTCGGTCAGCACAAGTTTCGCGTCCGACAGCCAGTCGAAATTCAGACCGATGGTGACCTCTTCGCCAGTCTCATCGAGGGTGAGTAAAACCTCATCCCCTTCGACACCGGCCAGCACACCTTTGAAACGACGGCGGCCGTCGATCATCTCGGTCGTTTCGATCTTGGCCTCATAGCCCTCGAAGGTCGCAAAATCCTTCAGACGGGTCAGCGGGCGGTCGATCCCGGGGCTCGACACTTCGAGCGTATATTCATCTTCGATCGGGTCTTCGACGTCGAGAATAGCAGAAACCGCAGTGGAAATCTCGGCACATTCGTCAACTTCGATGCCGCCTTCGGGGCGCTCGGCCATGATTTGCAGCGTCTTCGATTTCGTCGAAGACATCAGACGCACGCGCACAAGCTCGAACCCCATCCCTTCGATGACGGGGCCGACGATTTCCGCCATCCGGCGGTCGATCGCGGTCTTGGCAATCAGTTCGGACATGTCTTGCCTTTCATATCCGGGGCTCTCGACATGAGAGCACAAAAAAACGGGCGCGCGGCCCGTCGATCTTTCCCGGTGGAGCTTCGGGAACTCCCGACAGCGCCGCTGTTGGAGGGGTCTATACGCGCCCCGCAACGAATCTGCAAGCCCTGATCAACGCGCCAGCCGATCCATCGTCATCACGAGCGCCTCGGTGATCCCCGGTTCCGACAGGGCATGCCCCGCCTGCCCGACCATGATGAGCCGCGATCTCGGCCAGGCTTTGTGCAGCTCATAGGCTGTCTCCGGCGGGCAAATCATATCGAACCGCCCCTGCACAATGGTGCCCGGCACCTCCGCGATCCGGTCGACATTGCGCAAAAGCTGGCCGTCGTGATCGAGAAAGGCCTTGTTGATAAAGTAATGGTTTTCGATCCGGGCAAAGGTCCGGGCGTATTCCGGCCCCGGATCCCCCACAACGCCATCGGACCCCAGAGACGCCAGAGCGTTTTCCCAACGCGACCAGATCCGGCCATAGGTGACCTCCTGCCGGTGGTCGCCGCTAAAGAGGCGCCGGTGATAGGCGGTTATGAGATCGCCCCGCTCCTCTTCCGGGATGGCGTCACGAAATTCCGCCCAGTGATCGGGCCAGAATCGCCCAGCGCCCCCGGCATAGAACCAGTCGAGTTCACTTTTGCGTGCAAGGAAGACCCCGCGCAGCACCAGATGGATCACGCGCTCCGGGTGCGTCTCCGCATAGGCGACACCCAGGGTGGCCCCCCAGCTTCCGCCGAAGACCATCCAGCGCTCGATGCCCAGCGCCTCACGAATACGCTCAATATCGGCGACGAGATGCCAGGTCGTGTTGGCCTCGACCGAGGCAAAAGGCCGGGATTTCCCGCAGCCACGCTGATCGAACAGAATGATGCGATAGAGCGCCGGATCGAAATAGCGCCGCATATAGGGGCTACACCCGCCACCGGGACCGCCATGCAAAACCACCACCGGAATCCCCATGGGATTGCCGCTTTGCTCGACATAAAGCTTGTGCCCGTCGCCGACATCCAGCATGCGGTGGTCATAGACCGCGATTTGCGGGTAGAGATAGCTATATGCGCTGTTTTGGCCTGAGACCTTGTCCATGGGTGTCCTATATAGAGCGGGTCCAAGCGGATGTCCCGACGCAGCGAGTTGAACATGAAGGAGGCGATCATGCAAACCACCATTGACCCGGATGAGGTCGCGAAATTCGAGGCCATGGCCGCCGAATGGTGGGACCCGTCTGGCAAGTTCAAGCCTTTGCACATGATGAACCCGGTTCGGCTCGATTATATCACCACACAAATTGCCGCAGAGTTCGGTCGTGATTTGTCCGCCGACAAACCGTTTGAGGGCTTGCGTCTCCTCGACATCGGCTGTGGTGGCGGGCTTTTGTCCGAACCGATGGCGCGTCTTGGCGCGACCGTGGTGGGCGCGGATGCCGCGGAACGCAATATTCCGGTGGCACAGGTCCATGCCGAACAATCCGGGCTCGACATCGACTACCGCAACACCACCGCCGAGGCGCTTGTCGATGCCGACGAACAGTTTGATGTCGTGCTGAACATGGAAGTAGTCGAACACGTCGCCGACCCGCTCGCCTATCTCACCGCCTGTCAGATGCTGCTCAAACCGGGCGGTCTGATGCTGTGTTCGACCCTGAATCGCAATCCGAAAAGCTACGCGATGGCGATTTTCGGGGCTGAGGTCGTCATGCGTTGGCTGCCCAAAGGCACGCATGAATGGAAGAAATTCATCACACCCGATGAACTGGTCGATCTGATTGCGAAAGCGGGTCTTGAACCCGTTGATCGCAAGGGGTTCGTCTTCAACCCGATCCTGTGGAAATGGTCGCTCTCGGCGCGTGATCTTTCAGTCAATTACGTGACGGCCTCGATCAAGAAATAGTCCCTATTTCGGCGTTTTAGACGCAGAGACCACACGTTCGACCGACACAAACCCCGCGCGCTCATAGAGGCGCGCGGCGGTGGTGCCCTCCTCCGCCACAATCACCTGACGCGCATTCGGGAACCGTTTCGCGGCAAAGGCTCTGACTTCGCCGAGCAACACCGCACAAAGCCCCCGGCGCCGGTGGCTCTCGCGGGTTTCAACGGATTGGTAACGCACCAAATCCGGCGACCAGACAAGCCCCATATCGGCCACAAGCAAGTCCTCTTCGAAAAGCCCGAACCATCCCCCTCGTCCGGCCTCGCTTAGGTCCCGCCTGCGAGCGAAGCTCTTTGCGATATAACTTTCGGCTGCGTTCGGGTCTATTCCGTCGCCGATCATACCTGAGAGTTGCAGCGCGATAACGGTCTGCCAATCTGCATCGCTGACAATCTCACGAAAGGAAATCCCGCCAGGCAAACCCGGACGCACCGCTTCACCTCCGACGAGCGTCACGCCGGTTTCGAGATCATAGCCATGGGCCTCGAAGACAGAGGAAAACGGCGTCAGATCGGCATCGTGGACATCCCAAAACAGCACAGAAAACGGTGCGCCTGGATTGTCTTTTTGAGCGAGGGCGATTTGCGCCTCGGCTTCGGTGTCGTCCGTCGGAAGAGCCTTGAAAATCGTCCGGTTGCCAAACCAGAAATCCGGCTGCGCAGGGGTCCGTTGCACGAACCGGTCCGCATAGTCCGTCCACTCGGATTGCGCGCCCATGACAAGCAAATCCGTCGACAATTCGAGCGCCTTAGGACCCATCATCTTCTAGCCGGATCCTCATTTCCCGCAGGACAGGCAAAGCGGCCTTGACTCGCTCCGTGCCAATCGCCTCAACGATATCCGACAGGATCGGGGCAATGGCCGCCAGTGCCGCATCGCGCGCGGCCTTCCCGGCAGGCGAAATCGAAACGAATTTGCGCCGCGCATCGTCCCAATCGGGCCGGACGTGGATATATCCCGCCCATTCCAGTTTGTTGATCGTGTTGGTCATCGCACCTCGGGTGACATGAAACGCACGAGCCAACTGCGCCGGGGAACGTTCATCCCCTAGACGCGCAAGGTGATTGAGCAGGGAGAAATGGCTGATCTCCATGCCTTTCGGCAAGGCTTTGGTCAGCCGGTTTCGCGCCAACTGATCGGCCATGAAAATCTCGGAAAACAGCGCGACCGAGAGGGCGTCGTTGTTGGAAGACCCGCTCATACCTCGACCTTGAACTCCCGATCATGCAGCAATGCCGGAATGCGTTTGCGTGCCTTGGCAACCTCGGCAAGTTCGATGTCAACAAGACCCCAACCCGGATCAATTCCGCCATCAAAGATCACCTCACCCCAAGGCGAGACCGCCAGAGAATGCCCGTAGGTGCGGCGGTTTACATCGACTTTTTCTTTGTGATGCCCGGTCTGGGCAGGTGCGAGCACAAAGCACCCGGTTTCAATCGCACGGGCACGCAGCAGGCTATGCCAATGCGCCTCGCCCGTGACCGCCGTAAAAGCTGCGGGCTGCGTGATGATGTCGGCTCCGGCTTTCGCCAGCGCACGGTGCAGATGCGGAAAGCGCAGGTCGTAACAGATGGTCATACCGATCTTGGCAAAGGGCGTCGTCGCCACAACGGCCCTTTCGCCGGGACGATACCCATCGGATTCGCAATAGCGTTCGGTCGCACTCACATCCACGTCAAACATATGGATTTTGTCATAGCGCGCGGCAATTTCCCCATCGGGCGAAATCAGGAAAGACCGGTTGGCAAAACGCCCGTCTGGGTCACCCGTTTTCAACCCGATCGAGCCAATCAAGACCCAAATCCCGCGCAAATGCGCCGTTTCGCGCAATGCAGCCAGCGTCGGATCATCTGCCTCGTGATAGAGCACGTCTTTCTGATGCGCGCGCGAGGAGGAGACACAATTCGTCACCTCCGGCGTCATCACGATTTCGGCCCCCGCATCGGCAGCGGCGTTCACAAAGCCCTGCGTGATCGGCAGGTTGGCGAGCGGATCGTCGCTCGAATTCAGGGTGACGAGGCCGACGCGGAGCATGGATCAGCCGGCCAGAAGCGGATCGAGTTTGCCCGCACGCTCCAGCGCATGGAGATCGTCACAACCGCCGACATGGGTATCGCCGATGAAAATCTGCGGCACGGTATGGCTGCCCGGCGCGCGTTGCATCATTTCCTGACGCAGAGCGGGATTCGCCATAACGTCGATATCGGTATATTCGACGCCTTTGCTGTCAAGCAGCCGTTTGGCCGCAATGCAATAGGGACAGATCGGAGTCGTATAGAGGGTCACGGGTTGCATGGGAGGAAATCCTTTTGTCTTGCGGCGACTATAAGGATTTACGTCTCTCTGTCCACGCGTGCCAGTACGGCAACGTTGACCGAAGCCGCACCCGCCTTGCGACAGGCCTGTGCACATTCGCCCAAGGTTGCGCCCGTTGTCAGAACATCGTCGATCAACAGAACAGGCCGCCCCTTGATCCGCTCCACATGTGCACTGTTGATTCGAATGGTACCCGCCACTGTATCGCGCCGCTGTTCTGCCGTCATGCCATCAAGCTTGCGCGTGGCCGACGGCCGTTTCAACAGGTCCGGAATATAGTCCAACCGATGGAGTTTCGCGACTCTGTGCCCCAAAAGCGCCGACTGATTGTAGCGCCGTCGAAACAGACGAAACCAATGCAGCGGCACGGGCGCCACGACCGTATCCGATTTGATCAGCGGCTCAGCCGCATCTGCCAGCCAGCTCCCCATCGGATGCGCCAAATCGGTGCGGTCGCCATGTTTAAACCGCAACACCATGGACCGCGCATTTCCGCCATAGAGCATCACCGCCCGTCCGCGATCCCAGGCCTTGGGATGACTCCGGCAATCGTCACACAGATCGCCCTCTTCCGCGTCGCCCACCAAAGGCCGACCGCAACAATCGCAAATGTGATCCACGATGAACGGTGTATCCGACCAGCATTTCGGGCAAAGGCCACGTTCCGCTTCGATCATTTCGTCGCAGGTCAGGCATTGTGCCGGATAGATCAGTTTGGCCAGTCTTTGCATTTCCCATCCGACTACCTAAATTGTCGCCCGCAGACCAATCATCAGGACGAAACCCATGTCTCAGCCCCCTCTTCTCGTCGATCGGGATCAACTTGCCCGGAACCGGCAACGCGCGATGCACATGGGAGGCGATTTTTTCCTGCATGAAGAGGCCCGCTTCGAAATCCAAGATCGGCTGGATATGGTTAACAAATCGTTTACATCTCCCGCCGTGATCACGGGTTTTCCCGAATTGTGGGCCGAATACTTTCCCGAGGCCAAGGTTGTCCCCGATGACGATATCCTGTCCCTTGAAGAAGGTGTGCATGACCTGGTGATCCACGCCATGAGCCTGCATTGGGCGAATGATCCGGTCGGGCAACTCATTCAGTGCAACCGCGCGTTGCAACCGGACGGGCTCATGATCGCCGCATTTTTCGGCGACCAGACCCTCAACGAGTTGCGCGCCTGTCTCGGTCAGGCGGAAACCATGGTAAGCGGCGGGCTGTCTCCGCGCGTTCTTCCGATGGGGGAGCTCCGCGATCTGGGCGCCTTGCTGCAACGTGCCTCCTTTGCGCTTCCCGTGGCAGACAAGACGGTGCGCAAAGTGAGCTACCCGTCCCTGTCGCGCATGGTCGAGGACCTGCGTGCGATGGGTGAGGGCAATGCTCTCAACGGCCGTCTCAGAACGCCGAGCCCGGCACGGCTCTTCAAGACAGCCGAACAACTCTACAAAGATCACTTTTCCGAAGACGGGCGACTGATCACGACGTTCGACATGGTGTTTCTCACCGGCTGGGCCCCGGACGAGAGCCAACCCAAACCCCTGATGCCCGGTTCCGCGAGGATGCGGCTGGCCGATGCGCTTCACACCGAAGAATTCAAGTTGCCCGAAGGCTCCGCTTGACCCGCCCCCGAACCGACCTAAGCCTAGAACGAACAAAAATCAGGAAGATCACATGGGACTCATGAAGCCTTCGCGGCTCAACACCAATGCACCGGATGCCACCTGCCCGATGCATGCACCGAAAGACCATCCGAAAGTGCCAAAGGAAAAGATCGGCGTGCTGCTTGCCAATCTCGGAACCCCGGACGCCACGGACTATTGGTCGATGCGACGCTATCTGGGTGAGTTCCTGTCGGACAAGCGGGTGATCGACTATCCTTGGTGGAAATGGCAGCCGATTCTGCAAGGTATCGTTCTGACCTTCCGCCCCTCGAAATCCGGAGCCGCCTATAGATCGATCTGGAACAACGAAGCGGATGAAAGCCCGCTGATGACGATCACCAAAGAGCAGACCGCCGCAATCAAATCCGCGCTTTCTGCGGAATATGGCGACCGGGTGATGGTCGATTTCTGCATGCGCTATGGCAACCCTTCGACTCAGTCGAAAGTCGAAAAAATGGTGGCCGAGGGGTGCACCAAAATTCTGTTCTTCCCGCTCTATCCGCAATATGCCGGGGCGACGACGGCGACCGCGAACGATCAGTTTTTCCGCGCCTTGATGGAAGAGAACTGGCAGCCCGCGTCCCGCACGGTTGCGCCCTATTTTGACGATCCGGCCTATATCGAAGCGCTCGCGCAATCCGTCGAGCGTGCTTATGCGGCGGCGGAGCGCAAACCCGACATCCTGATTTGCTCCTATCACGGACTCCCGGAGCGCTACCTGAAAGAAGGCGGCGACCCCTATCATTGCCAATGCCAGAAAACGACTCGCCTGCTGAAAGAGCGTCTCGGATGGGATAACACGCAGATCATGACAACGTTTCAGTCGAAATTCGGCCCTGAAGAATGGCTTCAGCCCTATACGGTTGAAGAAGTTGCGCGACAGGCGGAGAAGGGCAACAAAAGCATTGCTGTCTGCGCCCCGGCGTTTTCCGCCGATTGCATCGAGACGCTTGAAGAGATCAACGAAGAGATCAAGGAGAGCTTTGAACACGCGGGCGGAGAAGAGTTTCTCTATATCCCCTGCCTCAACGCGGACCCGCTGCACATCAGCGCGCTGGTCGGTCAGATCCGAAAGAACCTTGCCGGCTGGGTGTAATCCCCCCGGCGCATGCTCCAGACAAATGAAAAGGGCGGTTCAAAAGAACCGCCCTTTCAATTCTGTGTTGTCTGGCGACAATTAGTCGGCAGCAACAGCAGCAGCCACGAGAGCCAGGATCAGAAGCGGCACAACGTAGCCACCAGCGGACGAAGAAGAGGTTTCTTCGACAACAACCGGAGCTTCGATGACCGGCTCAGAGTAGCCGCCAGCGAAAGAAGCGGTGCCAGCCAGAGCGAAAACGGCAGCAACAGCGAGTTTTTTCATAGTCAATCCTCCTTGAACCCCACGACAGAGGGCAGGTTTGTTTCACACAATCAGCTATATGAACCAATCGTGAGCAAAATCAATCGCTCCTTTGATCCTGCCATATTTTCCGGCTTCTTGTCGTCAAATTAGCAACACTTGCGTGCCGACCTTGGCGAGTTGAAACAGCTCCGCGATGTGTTCGTTGTACAAACCGATGCACCCGTTCGAAGACCGACGCCCGATCTTGCGCGTGTCATGAGTGCCGTGAATACGGTAAAATTGCCAACTCAGATAAAGCGCATGGGTGCCCAGCGGGTTGTTCGGACCGGGTCCGACAAAATCCGGCCATTCGGGGTTGCGGATCTTCATCGACGGCGTCGGCGCCCAGCTCGGTCCCTCGACCTTACGGATCACCTCAGTCCGGCCGCGCCGCGTCAGATCCTCGCTCAGCGGCACTGAGGTCGGATAGAGTTTATAGACACTCTGATCCTCGCTCCAGAAATGCAGCGCCCGAGAGGTCGTATCCACGAGGATCGCCCCATTGTGCAGATTGCTGAAATAGGGGTGCCAATCTAGCGAGCGAAAGCTCGAAATGTTGCGGCGCACGACGGTGGAGAGATCGTTCTCCATCTCCGTCGTCCCTTCCGACTGCGCAAGCGCAGGCGTACTCAACAGGGCGACACTCCCGGCCACGAAACTGCGCCGGGAAAACTTGAAAACGGGGGCTTTACTCATGGGACTTCGCCATTTCGTGATGTGATCTTGATCGACATGCGTTATATGGCGCGTTTGTCGCAGTCGCAAATCAAACAATCGTTCATGGCGGAAAGCCGCGAACAAGATTTGATCCCGGCGAACAAAGCGATTAACTCATGCCAATCATCTTGGCCAAAAATCCCGGCCGGTAAAGTTCATGGAGTATCCGGAATGTCGCGCATCGTCGCCATCCTCATGTTGGCCCTAGTCGGCCTGACCGCTTGTGAAACACCGACCGAACGTCTTGGCCCTGATGGCAAGCCCCTGCCCCGCGTTTATCGCGTCAACGCCAAGGACGAGGCAACGATTCAGTATCGCATGCTCGACTCGATCAACGCCCTGCGTTCCGCCGCCGGCCAACGACCTGTGCAACTCAACGCCAACCTGAACGCCGCCGCTGCGACTCATTCGCGCGACATGCACGTCCAGAACCGCCCCTGGCATTTCGGGTCCGACGGCTCCTCGCCGCTCGATCGCGTGACACGCTCGGGCTACACCGGACTGATGCTTGGCGAGAATATTTCCGAGACCTACGAGACCGAACTTGAGACCCTCTCCGCCTGGATGGAACAGCCGGACACGCGCGACGTCATCCTCGACAGCCGCGCGACCGATATCGGTTTTGCCTGGTATCAAGAGGACAGTGGCAAGCTCTGGTGGACCCTGCTGATTGGCGCGCAGGCCGGACAGACCTACGCCGCCAACTAAGGCCTAACACCCAGGTATTTATGGAAAAATATCTACCTGGGTGCCATTCTGCACCATCATGTAGATTTTCTCGATATGGCGATCCTTGACGGCGATGCATCCCGCCGTCCAGTCCTTGCCCTTGCCACGATTCTCACCGGCGCGGCCGTGGATGAAGATATCGCCCCCCGGACGCCGCCCCATCGCCTGAGCGTAAGCGGCATCGTCAGCATTCGGGTAAGAAATCCCAAGAGACAAGTGATAGGCCGAATTCGGATTGCGGCGGTTGATAATGTAACTACCTTCCGGCGTCTTACCGTCGCCTTCGAATTGTTTCGGACCAATAGGATTGCCACCCAACCCAATTTTATATTCCTGCACCACCTCGTCGCCATGCAGAAGATAGAGCTTACGACGCTCTTTGTAGACCACCACGCGGGTGATTTCCGGTCCCGCATAAGGCTTCAAATCGCGCGCAAACGCCGCTTTGGAAAAGGTCAGCACGGAAATCGCTGACGCAAGGAAAACCCGCCGTTTCATGATCACTACCCGATCTTTGTTTTTCCTCTCCATACACCGGAACGGCAAATCCCGCCAAATCATTTTCGCGGGTCAAGCACGCCGAAAACTGGCGGCAATTTCAACATGGGTCGACCAGCGGAACTGATCCACGGGTACGATCCATTCTAATTCAAACCCAGCTTCGATGAGGTGTTTGGCGTCACGCGCAAAGGTAATCGCATTGCAGGACACGAATCCCACGCGCGTCAGATTGCTTTTGGCAATCTCCGCGCATTGCGCCTGCGCTCCTGCCCGCGGCGGGTCGATCACCGCCGCATCGAATCGGTTCAACTCATCGCTGCGCACAGGTTGACGAAACAGGTCCCGCGTCTCGGCGGACACGCGTTTGAGTCCCTGCGCCTGGCGCCAACCTTTCATCAAAGCTTCGAGCATATCGGACACACCTTCGACCGCATGCACCTCGGCGAGTTCCGCCAAAGGCAGGGAAAAGGTACCGCAACCGGCAAAAAGATCGATAACACGTTCCGCATCGCCAACCGCCCGTCGCATCAGTGCCACCAGAGCAGCCTGCCCTTCAGCGGTCGCCTGCAAAAAGGCGCCCGGTGTCGGCACAACATGAGCTTTGCCAAACCTCAGAAACGGCAGCGCCTCCCCGGCAAGATCTTCGCCATTCCACGACAAGCGAGACAGGCTCACATCCCGCACAAATTGCCCCAATTCGAACCTCATATCGAGATCGAGCGGTTTTCCGTTTTGAACCGAAACATCCAGCCCGCTCTCAGAAGCAATCACGGTCATGTCCATCTCTGCCCGCCGCGAGGCACCCAGCTCGACCAACCGTTCCAGATCACTGTAATGCGCCATGATCTCAGGCACCATCAGGATGCAATCCGGCACCGGAACCAGACTGTCGGAGGCACGGGCGTGAAGTCCGAGCATCACCCCCTTCTTCGTCCGTCGTCCATGAAACACCGCACGTCGTCGGCTTTGTGGCGGTGAGGTCAAAATCGGCTCTAACCCTGCGGAAATTCCCTGATGTCGCAGAGCGGAGGCGACAAAATCACTTTTCCACTGCGCCACGAAATCATCAGACGCATGTTGCAGGGCACAGCCACCACAGGCCTTGGCATGCCGACACGCGGGTTTCACTCGGTCAGGCGACGGCGTAACGATTCTGGCGGCTGCAATGCGTCCATCGACAGGCTCCCCCTCGACCACTTCCCCCGGCAATGCGTTCGGAACGAAGATGCCGTCTGCCGTGATACCGTCGCCTTTATGGCCCAACCGCTGAATTTCGTACTCCATCAGCCCCTCTCCACACGTCGCAGCAGCTCTTCTTTCGAAAGCTGAAAACCGCTGTCGATCCAATCCTGCTCAAGCCGCTTCAAAGCCCCGCCCAACTCTCTTCCCGACAGAAAAGCCATCAGATCTCTGGCAGACATCGGCAATTTCGCCTCAACACCTTTGCGAATGTCGTCTGAAATCCGGTCTGGCACAGGTTGCTCCAAAAATGCCGCCCGCAGGGTCATCGCCCCTCGCGCAATCATCTCGCCCTCACGATAGGCAATCTCAGCGGCAGGTCGCATCCCAAGGGCCGCATCACGCAGCGTCTGGTAATACCCCATCTGAGCCTTTGACAGACGCAAAAGCGCCGCAACATCGAATTCGCCCAAGGCTGCAAGACGCAGAATTGGATCGGGCGTCTGCTCCAGAGAGGTCAGGATAAAAAACGCTTTCGTCGAAGCCCCCGGCAAGAGGGCATTCAACACACCTGTCTGATCCATCGCGCCCAGCGCCCGCTCGGGGGCCATGGCAGATAGAAGCTTGATCATCTCATGCCCAATCCGCTCACGGGACAGGCGTGCAAGACCGTCGATATGTGTGGCACAAGCGGCAAGACCTTCAGGGTCGAGCCCCGCCTCGTCGTCACCATACCAGGCATGAAATCTGAAAAAACGCAGGATTCGCAAGTAATCCTCACGAATCCGCTGCACCGGATCGTCAATGAACCGCACCCGTCGCGCCCGAAGATCCGAAAGCCCGCCAAGCGGATCGACGATGCTGCCATCCGCCTTGGCATAAAGCGCATTCATCGTGAAATCGCGCCGACGCGCATCCTCCTTTATCGTCTCGGCAAAGGCGATGACCGCACGTCGCCCGTCGGTCTCAACATCCTTACGGAATGTCGTAATCTCGAAAGGCTCGCCCTCAACCACAACGGTGATCGTGCCGTGATCTATGCCGGTCGGAATGGCCTTGAACCCAAAGGTTTCGGCCAGCTCAACAGTGCGTTCCGGTCGCACGGACGTGGCAATATCGAGATCGCTAACCGGCACACCCAACAGGCTGTTACGCACACAGCCCCCCACGAAATAGGCTTCTTCGCCCGCCTTGGAAAACATCGACATGACGCGTTGCGCCGGGCCGCTTTCGATCCAGTCTGCCGTGAGTTTCATGATCCGCTCACCCGGTCCGCAAGAACCCGCAAGATCCGCGCCGTGGCCCCCCAAATGTAATAGGGTCCATATGGCACGGTATAGAAGGAACGCATCTGGCCCCGCCAGCGTCGGGACTGGATGGAAAAATTCTGCGGATTGAGTACATGGCTCAGCGGAACATCGAAGACCTCAGACACCTCGCCTTCCTCGGCAACCGGCGTGAAATCTTCTCTGATCCAGCCCAAAACCGGAAACATTTCGAACTGCGTCACTGTTTCATGGGTCGGAAGTCCGCCCAGAACCTCCACCAGAGAGCGCGGCAGACCGATCTCTTCCGTGGCTTCGCGCAGGGCGGCGTCTGTGGGGTCACGATCGGTGGCATCGACACGCCCCCCGGGAAACGCGATTTGCCCGGGATGATGTTTCAAGGCCGAAGAGCGCTTGGTCAGGATCAGCCGCAGACCCTGAGGCGTTTCCCGGATCGGGACAAGCACCCCCGCAGGGCGTAGTTTCGTCGTCACAGCCGGGCGCAAATCCCGGTTCAGATCGAAATCTGAAGAAGGTGTCCCCGAATCGCTCAACAGCGCCTTGAGGGCGTCCCGATCAATCGGCATCACCATCGGGGCTTTCCTCCGCCTCGAACCCGACCGTTTTCGGGTCGAGCACATAATGCGCACCGCAGAACTGACAATCCGCTGTGACCTCACCGTCGTCGGTGGTCATACGTGCAATATCCTTGGTCGAATAAATCGACAGGCTTTGGCGCACCTTCTCCTCCGAACAATTACAGCCGAAATGCACCGGCTGCGGATCGAACACGCGGGGGCGTTCCTCGTGGAACAGGCGCACGAGCAATTCCGTCGGCTGCACATGCGGGCCGATCAACTCCATATCCTCGACCGTATCAAGCAGGATATTGGCGCGGTTCCAGTCCTCGAAATCGTCATCGTTCAGGATATCGACCGCCTGCAAAAGACCGTCGCCATCCTCATTGCCCTGCGCCGCGAAAGGCGAAGCTTTCGGCATTTTCTGGAGCATGATGCCCCCGGCACGCCAATGCTCCTCACCGCCGGGCAGCAGCGAGGTGCCAAAAGTTGTCGCGAACCGCGTCGGCAATTGCTCAGACTGCGCGAAATAGGTCTCTGCGCAGGCAGAGAGAGAACCGCCGGAAATCGGCGTAATCCCCTGATACGGCACCATACCCTTCCCTTGGTCAATCAGGATCGCGAAATAGCCTTTGCCGATCTGGGAAAACGGATCGACCCGCGGCATAAGACGGTTGGCATCGAAAGAGGCATAAGCCCGGATGCGAGCAGGCTCCCCTTCGGCTGTAGGCGCATAGTAATCGGTCGCGATCAAGCGCGCCGGACCATCGCCACGCACTTGCAAGGACAGCTTCCAGCGTAACTTCATCGTCTGACCGATCATCGCGGTCAGAAGCGCCATTTCCGCCACCAGTGCTTCGATTTCATGTGGGTAGGCATGCTGCGCAAGAATGCGGTTCAACACGCCATCGAGACGCGCCACGCGCCCACGAATGTCCGAGGCGTCAAGTTGGAAAGGCAGGACCGTATCGTCCCAGGCAATTTTCGATCCGAGCATTTGTGCTTCCCCTCAGGTTCGGCGCTGGAATATCCTGTTCATATAGGCGGAACAACCACCGAAGAAAGGCAAGGCAGATATGCGGCGATACGGGAAACCCAAACTTGAGGGGCAATCTTACCGTGCGCGTCCCGGGGCCTATGCCATCTTGCCAAGAGGCGGACGGCTGCTTTTGACCTATCAGGCGGGCATCCACAATGAATTTCAACTGCCCGGCGGTGGCATCGACCCGGGCGAAAGTCCGGTGACCGCTCTGCACCGCGAAGTCTTCGAAGAAACAGGTTGGCGGATTGCAAAACCTCGCTTTCTCGGCGCCTTCCGACGGTTTGTCTTCATGCCAGAATACGATCTCTGGGCCGAAAAAATTTGTCACATTTATCGGGCACATCCGGTTCGAAAACTCGCCGAGCCGCCCGAAGAAGACCATTCGGTGCATTGGGTAAGCCCGGAACAGGGGATGATCAGCCTTGGAAATCCCGGCGACAGAGCCTTTCTTCAACGCGTATTCTGAGCGGAATACTCCAGCAAAATGGCCGAGATATCGTCCGGGAAATCCTTGTCCTTATTGTAATCGTTGAGATCCCACAGAAAAGTATCGAAAAAGGCGTTTCCAGACTCCTGGGCCACTTTACGGCACATCTCCGCAAGCCCCTCTTCCCCAAGCATTCCCTCCTCGCCATCGGGACACTCCGTGACCCCATCGGAGAAAATAAGGATGCGCTCACCCGGCCCGAGGGTCAGACGCACATCTTCATATGGTGCATTCGGGATCAGGCCGACCGGCATGCCCCCATCCCCAAAAAAGCTCACGGTCCCGTCTTTCGATTGAAATACCGGGTTCGGATGACCGCATTGCGCCATGACGAACTCCCCACTCATCCGATCGAAATGCCCCAGAATCATCGTGAAATAGAGATCCGTTTCCATCTCTTCGAGCATCAGCCGGTTGAGAGTCGCCGCCACCTCTGATGGGTTGGCAGGGTAGAAACCGCCTTGCGGATCGCTGCGGATCGCAAGGTTCTGTTCCGGCGTGGAGCCCGTAAGATAGGCCGCAAGCCGCGCGGTCATCAACGCAGAGGCGATGCCATGTCCCGACACGTCGAGTGCAAAAATGCCGAACTGACGCTCGTTGATCGGAAAGAAACCGACGAGATCGCCACCGACATGCCCGCAGGGGCGCAGCAGCAATGACACCTGCGCCGTCTGGAAATCGTGGAAACGCTCGCGTACGAGCGACTGTTGCATCTTCCGGGCCTCGACCAGATCGCGGTCGAGCGAGTCGTAGAGCGCCGAGATTTCCGTCAGCGTAGAGCTGACCAGACGGTTCTTTTCCGTCAGCTCCCGCTCCATCCGCAAGATGCGCTCTCCGGCACGAATCCGCGCCAAAAGCTCATCTCCGGCCACGGGTTTGGTCAGGAAATCATCCGCGCCAACATCGAGTCCCTGAGCCACCTCCGCCTTGTCGGATTTCGAGGTCAACAGAATGAAATAGCCATAATGTGCGCGGTCGAGTTGCCGAAAAGCCTGACAAAACTCCAGACCGTTCATCCCCGGCATCATCCAATCGGAGACCACGAGATCAATCGGCTCACGCCGACAGATCGCTATCGCTTCCTCACCCGAAGCCGCCTCGAACACCGCATACCCCCAGCGCCCGAGATAAGAGGACAGGATACGCCGTTGCGCCCGCGAATCGTCCACGACCAGAACGTTGTTCACAACCCCGCGTTCAGGCACGGCCTGCAAATATGTGTTATTTTCCTGAGCGATGAGCAAAACGAAGTATCCTGACCTGTGACGTGTTCCACTCATCCTGACCCAGTCGATTTAATGTCGCCTTAAATCTAAAATTTTCAGGAAAATCAGGCTCTCGCTTACATTTGCGTAATCTTATTGCCCTCTTATCGACCACAGACAGGAGGCTGCCATGATTGACTGGAACCGGGTTGCGGAATTGCGGGACGAAGTAGGTGCAGAGGATTTTCGTGAGGTCGTGGACCTGTTTCTCGAAGAGGTCGACGAAGCCATCGCGCGCATGCAATCCATGCCCGACACAGCATCCCTTGAGCAAGATCTCCATTTTCTCAAAGGCAGTTCGCTCAACCTCGGATTCGCCGCCTTTTCCGCGCTGTGCCGGGACGGCGAAAGGGCGGCGCGCGAGGGGCGCTCCGAGGTCATCAATATGATCGAAATCTTCGAAAGTTACGCTCGATCGCGCTCCGAATTTGTCAGCAGGGCCGTCGCCTGAGCCGCTGTCTATAGCACGAATTCCGCAAGATCCCGGTCATTGGTGATGTCGCGATAGACCAGCCCCGCTCCGTTCATTTTCTCGAACAAATGTGCAAAATTCGCCGGATTGTCGGTTTCGATCCCGATCAGGACCGACCCGAAATTTCGCGCGGATTTTTTCAGATATTCGAAGCGAGCAATGTCATCGTTCGGCCCCAGCATATCTAGAAAATCGCGCAAGGCACCGGGGCGCTGCGGCATGCGCAGGATGAAGTATTTCTTGAGTTCCCGGAATCGCTGTGCCCGTTCCTTGACCTCCGGCAAGCGTTCGAAATCGAAATTGCCGCCGGATGTCACACACAGCACGCGTTTGCCGTGTACCGCATCGCGGATGTCCTGAAGTGCGTCGATCGACAAGGCACCTGCGGGTTCCAAAACGATTCCCTCGACATTCAGCATGTCGAGCATGGTCGAACAGATACGATCCTCTGGGCAGGCGAGAATGTGATCGCGAGGAATGTCCTTCAAAATTTCAAACGGCAGCATTCCAATCCGCGCCACGGCAGCGCCATCGACGAAACTGTCGACATCGCTCAGGGTCACCGGTTCACCAGCCGCAACCGCAGCATCAAGCGAGCGCCCGCCCATCGGCTCGACAAAATAAACCTCGGCGGAAGGCGCCACCTCCCGCAGGTAGGACAGCACTCCGGCCGAAAGCCCGCCGCCGCCCACAGGCAGAACCACCACATCCGGCACCATCTGGGACATGAACTCAACGGCCACGGTCGCCTGCCCCTCGATCACATCCATGTCGTCGAAAGGTGCAAGAAAATGCCCACCCTGCTCGGCGCAATAGCTCTGCGCAGCCTCCAGCGTGTTGTCGAAATAGTCGCCAACCAGACGGATCTCGATATTTTCACCGCCAAAGACCTTGGTCTTGTCGATCTTCTGCTGCGGCGTCGTAACCGGCATGAAGATCACCCCTTTGACCCCGAATTGCCGACAGGCAAAGGCAACGCCCTGCGCATGGTTCCCCGCAGAGGCGCAGACGAAAAGCCCAATGTTGGGGTCTTTGTCCCGCGCTTTCATCATCGCATTCCATGCCCCGCGCAGCTTGTAGGAGCGCACCGGAGTCAGATCCTCGCGCTTGAGCCAGACATCGCAATCGTAGATTTTCGAAAGATGGTCGTTGCGCAGGCATGGCGTGGGCGCGAACAGACGCCGGACCAACGTTTCCGCAGCGCGCGCGCGTTTGGTGAAAGGACCCGGTTCAGTCATGAAGTTCTCCCCGCATGGCCAGTTCATAAATCGACGACAACAGGCTCACGTTGACCATCAGCAAAAACCACCCGGCCAGCAATTCGTAAAGCAAGCCCAACAAACCGCCTCCGAACAGCGATCCCATGAGCTGAATCACAATGAACAGCGCGATAGACAGGATCACAGCCTGAAAGATCACAGCGGAATGCGGTTTCGTGGCCTGCCAAGCCTGCACAAATGAGATTTTCTGCCCCAGCGCAACCGCGGGCAGGGTCGGGGAAACCCTAAAAAACACAAACACGGCAGGCAATGCGATCAGCACCACGACGAACAGCCCGCCCAAGGCCTGCACCAAAACGTTCCCGAAGAGCCCAACCAGCACGCCGCCCAGAACACCAACCGACAGACCGATCAGCAAGCCGATGACGATCGACAGGATCAGATAACCCCAGATGCGGGATCCGCTCCAGGAGGGAAAGGCCGAGGTTGGGCGTTTGCCTTCCAACGCATAAAGATGCCACTCCACCGCGATCCAACAGGATCCTACCGCCATCACGGCATTCGACAGGAGAATGAGCCAAAGACCGCTGCCGGACACCGCTGCCGGATCGCCTGAGGTCAGCCCCTCCATATCGACGGAGCCAAAGGCGAGAATCTGGACGATCAGGATGCCGATCCAGATCAATCCTGACACCGCCAGCGCTTCGTCCAGATGGCGAATGACCCGTAAAACCGCGTTTTGGAATAGAATGAAACCCGTCATGACGACCTTTCTCAGAGCTTATGACCGCAGGTTTAGTGCTTTTGCCGGGGGAGCTAAAGCAATCTTGGGCGTAATCCTTGCTCTTGCCCCAAAAAACCGATAATCGCGCCTGCGAACTCCGAAAAAGGAATGTCCCATGTCTGCGCCTAAAAAAGTGGTTCTCGCCTATTCCGGCGGCCTCGATACTTCGATCATCCTGAAATGGCTTCAGACCGAATACGGTTGTGAGGTCGTGACCTTCACCGCCGATCTCGGTCAGGGCGAAGAGTTGGACCCGGCGCGCAAGAAGGCGGAACTCCTTGGTATCAAACCGGAAAACATCTACATCGAAGACGTGCGCGAAGAGTTCGTGCGTGATTTCGTCTTCCCGATGTTCCGCGCCAACGCGCTTTATGAAGGCGAATATCTGCTCGGAACCTCGATTGCGCGTCCGCTGATCTCCAAACGTCTTGTCGAGATCGCCGAAGCGACCGGGGCCGATGCCGTGGCGCATGGCGCGACCGGCAAGGGCAACGATCAGGTGCGTTTCGAGCTCTCCGCTTATGCGCTGAACCCCGACATCAAAGTGATCGCGCCCTGGCGGATCTGGGACCTGTCGTCCCGCACGAAACTTATTGATTTCGCTGAGAAAAACCAGATTCCGATCGCCAAGAACAAGCGTGGCGAAGCGCCGTTCTCGGTCGATGCCAACCTGCTGCACACCTCGTCCGAGGGTCGCGTTCTCGAGAACCCGGCCGAGGAAGCGCCCGACTACGTTCTCCAACGGACCGTGCCGGTCGAGCAAGCGCCGAACGAGCCGGAATATGTCGAAATCACCTTTGAAAAAGGCGATGCGGTTGCAGTCAACGGCGAGGCGATGTCTCCGGCTACCCTGTTGACAAAGCTCAATGAATTGGGCGGAAAACATGGCATTGGCGTGCTCGATCTGGTGGAAAACCGCTTCGTCGGCATGAAATCCCGCGGCATCTACGAGACCCCGGGCGGCACCATTCTTCTGCAAGCGCACCGCGGCATCGAACAAATCACGCTCGACAGCGGCTCGGGCCACCTGAAAGACATGCTGATGCCGCGCTACGCGGAACTGATCTACAACGGCTTCTGGTTCTCCCCGGAACGCGAGATGTTGCAGGCCGCTATCGACAAATCGCAAGAACATGTGTCCGGCACCGTGCGCCTGAAACTCTACAAAGGCGCGGCGCATACCGTTGGCCGTTGGTCGGAAGCCTCTCTTTATTCCGAGAAACACGTGACCTTCGAGGACGACGCCGGTGCCTACGACCAGAAAGACGCGGCGGGCTTCATTCAGCTCAACGCCCTGCGCCTGAAACTTCTGGCAGCCCGGAATCGCCGTCTGAAATAAGTGTCGGCAAAACGTCGGACTTCCGTCGGGCATGCGACGAACCACAGCACACAACAAAAGGGCGTCCCGCAGGACGCCCTTTCTCATTTTCAAAACCGCAATGCGGGCGATCAGCGCAGACCGATCTGTTTGTAGAACGCGTCATTGTCCCAGAAGAGATATTCTTCGTCCATGACACCCGCATCGGTCCAGTGGCCGACGGTGGCCATCGTCAGTTTGTAGGCTTTGCCGGTCGGGTCGATCGCCGAACCGTCGGCAAGTTGCATCGGCTCGGTGAAGGTGCCTTCGATCACACCGACAACGCCGGTCCATTCACCCTGACCGATACGGATCGGGTGGGTTTCGATCCGCGTGTCCGGCGCGAAAGAGAAGAAGTATTTCAGATAGTCGATGTGGACGTCGATGCCTTCGGTCACGGTGCCGTCGGGCAGGTGAACCTTGATGTCATCGGAATGGCTTTCGTGCAGACGATCCCATTTCTGGTTGGTGAACACATCGAAATCGAGCGTGTCGAACGTGTTGAGGTTTTTCTCGATGGTGGCTTCCTGAGACTGGTATTGCGCCAGCTCGGAAAGGGCAGCGGTCATCACGGCATTGTCGTCGGCATAAGCGGCGCCAGCAAAGGCGGTTGCGGCAGCGGCGGCGAGGGTCAGATAAGATTTCATGTCGGTATCTCCAGTGTCGTGGGCGTCGCCCGTTTCGATTGAGATCACTGTAGATGCCCCGAACTATCCTCGATATGGCGTCTTTATGGTATGACTTTCTCTATTTTGTTCCTAATTATGAATTCAATGAAATGAAAAAGGGCACCTGCACGGCACCCTTCTCTGTCAGATCACGGCTCTTGCGCCCTTACATCCCGAAAGCCGCCTTCACATCGGCCGCCGAAGGGATGGCGTCCGCCGTTCCGGGACGTGTCACCTTGAGCGCCGCGGCCTGCACCGCCCATTCCATGGCCGTGCGGATCGGCATGCCGAAATCGAGCCCCGCCGCCACATAACCGACGAAGGTGTCCCCGGCTCCGGTGCTGTCGACGGCGGTGACTTTCGGGGAATTGACCTCGATGATTTCACCGGTCTCGTTGGAACGCCACATCGCACCCTTGGCACCGAGGGTCACAAGAACCTGCGGCACCGGGATCTGATCGAGGGACATGCCCATTTCGGAGCAAAGCTGCGAGGCCTCCACCGCGTTCATCACCACCATGGAGACATCGGGGATCACACCACGCACCGCCTCGACGGAGAACGGAGCGGCGGAATAGATCACCCGCATGCCCTTCACAAGCGCGAAGGTCGCAGCCGGGGCCTGAAGATTGGTTTCGTTTTGCAGCAAAAGCGTATCGCCCGCCTTGGCCTGATCGATGGCCTGAATGACGAATTCGCTGTCCTGTTTCACATTCGCGCCCGGATCGATAACGATCATGTTTTCGCCATCGGGCCCGACATAGATCACCGCATGACCGGTGGGTTCGTCGACCTCACGCAGGAATTTGCAATTGGCACCGTAGGTCTCGATCCGCTGACGCACCCAAGGGTCGGTCTTGCCGATGGCTCCGATGTGATAGACCTCCGCCCCGGCTTTCGCGGCGGCGACGGATTGGTTGGCCCCTTTGCCGCCCAATCCGATCTTGTGCCCGGTGGCGCTTAGCGTTTCGCCGGGGCCGGGAAAGCGAGGCAGGGTATAAAAGCGGTCGATATTGACCGAACCGAGATTGAAAATCGCCATTTATACACCTCCCCAACTGTGTCCTTCTTACTTCGTCTGACCCACCTTGCAGGCGGCCAGGACAGCCATGTTCAGAATGTCGTTTACCGTCGAAACGGTTGAACAAATCTGAATGGGTTTATCGACGCCGGTCAAGATCGGGCCGATCACCGTCGCGCCGGCCAGTTCCTGCATCAGCTTGACGGAGATGGAGGCGGAGTGACGCGCGGGCACGACGAGGATGTTCGCCGGGCCGGAGAGACGGCAGAACGGGTAAGCCGCCATGGCCTCCGGGTTCAGCGCCACATCGACGGTCATCTCGCCATCGTATTCGAAATCGGCCCCGCGGGCGTCGAGCACTTCGGAAGCGACATGCATTTTATGCGCGCGTTCCGACACCGGATAACCGAAGGTCGAGAAGGAGGCGAAGGCCACACGCGGCTCGATCCCCATGGAGCGCGCCACACGGGCGGCAGCGATGGCGATGTCGGCGAGATCCTCTTCGACCGGCCATTCATGGACGAGCGTATCGGCGATGAAGATGATCCGGCCCTTGTGCAGGATCGCGGTCACACCAACTGCGCCATCCTTGGCGGTGGCGTCGAACACGGAATTGATCCGGTCGAGCACATGGGCGGATTTGCGGGTCGCGCCGGTCACAAGACCGTCGGCATGACCATGGGCCAGCATCAGCGCGGAGAAAGCATGGCGGTCGCGACCGGCAAGACGGTGGATGTCCTTCTGGTCAAAACCGCGGCGTTGCAGGCGTTTGTAGAGGAAATCCTTGTATTCCTGTAGATGGCGCGTGTTGGCGGCGTTGACGATTTCGATCTCGGACATCGCCTCGCCGAGGCCTTCTTCCTGAAGTTTCTTGCGGACTTCGTCGGTCCGGCCCACGACAAGTGCGCGCCCGAACCCGCCCCGGTGATAGGCCACGGCGGCGCGCAGCACGCGGGGATCGTCGCCCTCCGCGAAGATCATCGTCGCCTGTTCCTGACGCGCACGGGCGTAGAGGCGTTGCAGAAGATGCGCGGTCGGGTCCATGCGGGCCTGAAGGTCCTGCGCATAGCCTTCCATGTCGATGATCGGACGGCGGGCCACGCCGGTGTCCATCCCGGCCTGCGCGACGGCGGGCGGAATGGTGTAGATCAGACGCGGATCGAAGGGCGTCGGGATGATGTAATCGCGCCCGAAGGACAGTTTCTGACCATAGGCCAGAGCCACCTCATCCGGCACATCTTCGCGGGCCAGCGCCGCAAGCGCCTGCGCACAGGCGATTTTCATGTCGTCGTTGATGGCGCGGGCATGGATGTCGAGCGCACCGCGGAACAGGTAAGGGAAGCCCAGAACGTTGTTGACCTGGTTCGGGTAATCGGAGCGCCCGGTCGCGACAATCACGTCATCGCGCACGGCATGGGCGTCTTCGGGGGTGATCTCCGGATCGGGGTTGGCCATGGCGAAGATCACGGCATTGGGCGCCATGGATTTCACCATGTCCTGCGTGACGGCGCCTTTGGCGGATACCCCGAGGAACACGTCCGCGCCCTCCATCGCCTCGGACAGGGTACGGGCATCGGTGACGGCGGCATGGGCCGATTTCCACTGGTTCATGCCCTCGGTGCGGCCTTGGTAAATCACACCCTTGGTGTCGCACATAATGCAGTTGTCATGCTGTGCGCCCATTGCCTTGATGAGTTCGAGACAGGCGATCCCGGCGGCCCCGGCGCCGTTCAGGACGATTTTACAATCCTCGATCTTTTTCCCGGAGAGGTACAACGCGTTGATCAGACCGGCGGCACAGATCACGGCGGTGCCGTGCTGGTCATCGTGGAAGACCGGGATGTCCATCTGTTCCTTGAGCGTCTGCTCGATGATGAAACACTCGGGCGCCTTGATGTCCTCAAGGTTGATGCCGCCAAAGGTCGGCCCCATGAGACGCACGGCGCGGATGATTTCCTCCGGATCGGTGGTGTCCAGCTCGATGTCGATGGAGTTCACATCGGCAAAACGTTTGAATAGAACCGCCTTGCCTTCCATCACCGGTTTGGACGCCAGCGCGCCGAGATTGCCAAGCCCCAAAACGGCGGTGCCGTTGGAGATCACCGCGACGAGGTTGCCCTTGTTCGTATAATCGTAGGCGGTTTCCGGCGATTGCGCGATTTCCTCGCAAGGCACGGCCACACCCGGAGAATAGGCCAGCGACAAATCGCGCTGAGTCGACATGGGCACGCTGGGCGTGATGTCGAATTTGCCGGGGCGCGGTTCCATATGGAACGCCAGCGCCTCTTCTCGGGTTTGCTTGGTCTTGGACATGCGCGCGTGCCTCCTCGTCGTCAGTCGGTCCTACTTACCGAGACCCCGTGGGATGCTCAACAAAAAGAACGCGATCAGGGCCTTTACCTCCCCCATCGGGGCGATAAGTTGGTCCGAAATCAAAATCGGAAGCCGACAGTGTCCTCAGAACCTCCCGCCACGCCCATGATGGCGCAATATCTCGAAATCAAATCGCGACATCGCGACGCGCTCCTGTTTTATCGCATGGGCGATTTCTACGAGATGTTCTTTGACGATGCGATTGCGGCCTCCGAGGCGCTCGACATTGCGCTGACGAAACGCGGCAAACATGCGGGCGACGATATTCCGATGTGCGGCGTGCCGGTGCATGCGGCGGAAACCTATTTGCTGAACCTCATTCGCAAAGGATTCAAAGTCGCGGTCTGCGAACAGCTCGAAGACCCGGCGGAAGCGAAAAAGCGTGGCTCCAAATCGGTGGTCAAACGCGATGTGGTGCGATTGGTGACGCCGGGCACCCTGACCGAAGACAGCCTTCTCGATGCGCGTCGTCACAACTACCTCGCGGCCTATGCGGAAATCCGCGAAGAGGGTGCGCTCGCTTGGGTCGATATTTCGACGGGTGCCTTTCATGTCATGCCCTGCCCGCTGGTCGGTCTTGGCCCGGAACTGGCGCGGCTGAACCCGTCGGAGATCGTGGTTTCCGAGGCGCATGAGGCAAATTGGGCCGAATTCGTGCCTGATTTTCATGATCGGATGACCGATCTGTCGCGCGCGTCTTTTGACAGCACTTCGGCCCAGACGCGCCTGACGGAGCTTTTCAAAGTGTCTTCGATGGACGCGTTCGGGCAGTTCACCCTACCAGAGATTTCCGCCATGGGGGCGATCGTCGACTATCTCGACATCACCCAGAAAGGCAAGCTGCCGCTGGTGCGGCGACCGGTGCGGGAGAGCTTGCGCGGTGCGATGCAGATCGACGCCTCGACACGGCGCAACCTTGAGATCTCGCATTCCCTGTCCGGGTCGCGCGAAGGCGCGTTGATTGCCACCATGGACCGCACCGTGACCGCAGCGGGTGGTCGTCTTTTGGAACGTCGCCTTGCCAGCCCCTCGCGCGATGTCGCGGTGATCACCGACCGTCTCGATGCGATCACCTTTGCGATTGAAAACAGCCGTACAGCTCAGGCGCTGCGTGAAGCGCTGCGCAAAGTGCCGGATATGGAACGGTCCTTGTCCCGGCTTGGGCTCGACCGGGGAGGCCCCCGCGATCTGGCGGCCATTCGCAACGGTCTTGCTCAGGCGGAAAGCATTCGCGATATTCTTGTCGATGCGCCGATTTCGACCCTAATCCAGCAGAAAATGGCATTTTTGACCGACCATGCCGAGCTGATCGACCTGCTGGACCTGTCTCTTGTCGCCGAGCCGCCGCTTTTGGCCCGCGATGGCGGGTTTATCGCGCCGAGTTACGACGAGGAGCTCGACGAATGTCGCACGCTGCGCGATGAAGGCCGCGGAGTGATTGCCTCCTTGCAGAGGAAATATGCCGAGATGACCGGCGTGCAGTCGCTCAAGGTCAAGCACAACAACGTCCTGGGCTATTTCATCGAGACCACCTCGACCCATGCGGAAAAAATGTTGTCGGCACCGCTGTCGGAGACCTTTATCCACCGCCAAACCACGGCCAATCAGGTTCGGTTCACGACGCTCGAACTGTCCGAGCTTGAGACCAAGATCCACAATGCGGGCGGACGCGCGCTCGAGATCGAAAAGCGGCTGTTCGAAGTGCTGCGCATGGCCATTCTTGAGCGCGCGCCGGCGATCAACGATGCCTCCGGGGCGCTTGCGGAACTGGACCTGATCACATCGCTGGCCGATCTGGCGCAAAGCGAGGGTTGGACCCGTCCTGCGGTGGATTTGGGTCGAGAATTCGAGATTAAAGGCGGGCGTCACCCGGTGGTGGAACGCGCGCTTCGAAAACACGGCGGCGAGAAATTCGTCGCCAATGACTGCGCCCTGTCGGACGGGCGTGACGGGGCGGCGATCTGGCTTTTGACCGGGCCGAACATGGCGGGTAAATCGACCTTTCTGCGCCAAAACGCGCTCATCGCGCTCATCGCGCAGGCCGGGTCCTATGTCCCGGCGGAGCGGGCGCATATCGGCATCGTGTCACAGCTTTTCTCTCGCGTGGGCGCCTCCGACGATCTGGCGCGCGGGCGCTCGACTTTCATGGTCGAGATGGTCGAAACCGCCGCAATCCTCAATCAGGCGGATGACCGGGCCTTGGTGATCCTAGATGAGATCGGGCGCGGCACGGCGACCTATGACGGGCTGTCGATTGCCTGGGCGACACTGGAACATCTGCACGATGTGAACAAATGCCGGGCGCTGTTTGCAACGCATTATCATGAGATGACGTCGCTTTCCGACAAGTTGCCGGGGGCGGACAATGCCACCGTGGCGGTGAAGGAATGGGAGGGAGAGGTGATTTTCCTCCATGAGGTGATCAAAGGGAAAGCAGATCGGTCCTATGGGGTTCAGGTGGCGCGGCTTGCGGGCCTGCCCGATGCTGTCGTGGAACGGGCCAAATCGGTTTTGGAGGCTCTGGAAAAGGGTCAGGCGGAGAATGCCGCCAATCCGAAGGCGATCATCGACGATCTTCCGCTTTTCGCCGCCATACCCGCCGCGCCACCTCCGACCAAGGTCAAGGAAAGCGCCGTGGAGAAGGCTCTGGCAGAGATTTTGCCGGATGAATTGAGCCCCCGAGAGGCCTTGCAGGTGCTTTACGATTTGAAATCGAAACTGGGCTGAGGACAAAAAAGCCCCCGGATTTCGGGGGCTTTTCTATTGCTGGTCTCTGAGTTCTCAGACCTGAATCTTTACGCGGGCGTCGAGGACACGCCGACCTGCGCCGGGCGCAGCAGACGGTCGTGGATCATGAAGCCAACGTTCATCACCTGAATGATGTCGCCCGCCTTGGTGCCCGGCACCGGAGCCTCGAACATGGCTTCGTGCTGGTTCGGGTCGAATTTTTCGCCGACTTCCGGAGAAATGATCTGAATGCCGTGCTTGCCGAAGACATTCAGCAGCTCGCGCATGGTCAGCTCAATGCCTTCGATCAGCGCGGCCTGTTCCGCGCGCTGTTCCTCGGTGATCGTGTCAACGGCACGTTTCATATTGTCGAACACCGGCAGCATATCGCGCGCCAGTTTCGATCCGCCGTAGTTTTCCGCCTCACGACGATCGCGATCCGCGCGCTTGCGGGAGTTTTCCGCATCGGCCACCGCGCGCATGAAGCGGTCCTTGAACTCGTCGCGCTCGGCACGGAGCGCATCAAGCTCCGCCATAAAATCGTCCTCCCCCGGACCTTCGAGGGCCTCTTCGGAGGTGATGTCGATGATCTCGTCGATCTCGGTTTCGATCTCTTCAGACATGTCTTTTTTAGGATCCGTCATGTTCCACCTTTTCACGCCTTGCCGGACAAAATGCGCCCAACAAGCTGGGCCGTGTAATCGACGATCGGGACGATCCGCCCATAGTTCAGGCGAGTCGGTCCGATGACACCCACGGCACCGATAATTTTTCGTTCAGCGTTCATATATGGAGAAACCACCAAAGAGGAACCCGAAAGAGAGAAAAGTTTGTTTTCAGAGCCAATGAAAATACGTACGCCCTCGCCGTCCTCGGTCAATTCGAGGAATTCGGCGATGTCGCGCTTTTTCTCCAGATCGTCGAACAGGGTTCTGATCCGGTCGAGTTCCTCCGCCTCCGCACTGTCGCCCAAAAGATTCGCGCGGCCACGCACGATCAGACGTTCGTAAGACGAGCCCTCGCCTTCCCAGAACGCCGTTCCGCTTTCGATCAGTTCGGCGGCAAGGCTGTCGAGTTCCTGACGGCGCAGTTTGATTTCGCGTTCGACGACGGTGCGCAATTCGGACAGGGTCTTGCCCTCCGCCAGCGCATTGAGGAAATTCGCAGCCTCTCGGAGCGACGAGGGTGTTTGCCCCACGGGCGGCGTGAAAACGCGGTTCTCCACCTGCCCGTCCGCAAAAACCAGGATGACCAACGCGCGATCCGGCGCGAGACTCACGAATTCCACATGTTTCACGGGGGCTTCGTGTTTCGGCGCCAGAACGAGGCTTGCCCCCTGCGTCAGTCCCGAAAGCGCAGACCCGACGCGGTCGAGCATTCCGCCCACATCGCTGGCCTCATTGCGCACGGTGTGCTCCATCTTGGCGCGCACGTCGTCGGTGACCGTGCCGACTTCCAAAAGCCCATCGACGAAAAGCCGCAGTCCGAGCTGGGTCGGAACCCGACCGGCGGAGACATGCGGACTGTCCAAAAGGCCGAGATATTCGAGATCCTGCATCACGTTGCGGATCGTCGCGGCGGAGACCTTTTCGCTCATGCTCCGCGTGAGCGTGCGCGAGCCGACAGGGCCGCCGCTGTCGAGATAGCCCTCGACCACACGCCGAAACACCTCCCGCGAGCGGTTGTTCATTTCGGCAATCAGATTGGCACGTTCGGTCATTTTTCCTGCGTCTTGCGAGGCCTTCTGCAATTAAAAGACATCCGGGCGGAGGGTCAATGAGGCTTGCGCCTCCGAGCCCCTCTTCGCTATGTCTGCCGCAACAGATGCGGAAGGAACGATCATGCGACCCTCGGGTAGAAATTTAGACGAGATGCGGCCGATTTCAATCGAGACCGGTGTGACAAAACATGCCGAAGGATCGTGCCTGATCCGCTGCGGTGACACCCATGTGCTTTGCACTGCGACGATCGAGGAGCGCGTGCCGCCGTTCATGCGCAATTCCGGTCAGGGTTGGGTCACCGCAGAATACGGGATGTTGCCGCGCTCGACCTCGTCGCGGATGCGTCGCGAGGCCACTCAGGGCAAACAAGGCGGGCGGACCGTTGAGATTCAGCGCCTGATCGGGCGCGCCCTTCGTGCAGGTGTGGATCGCGTGGCTCTGGGTGAGCGTCAGATCACCATCGACTGCGATGTGATCCAGGCCGATGGCGGCACGCGTTGTGCCTCGATCACCGGCGGTTGGGTTGCGCTGCGTCTTGCCATCAACAAGCTGATCAAAGCGGGCGACATCGTCACCGATCCGCTGATTTCCAATGTGGCCGCCGTGTCCTGCGGCATCTACGCCGGTCAGCCGGTGCTGGACCTCGATTATCCCGAGGATTCCGAGGCCGGCGTCGATGGCAATTTCATCATGATGGCCAACGGTCAGTTGATCGAAACCCAGATGAGCGCCGAAGGGGCCACCTATTCCCGCGCGCAGATGAACGAATTGCTGGATCTCGCCGAAAAAGGCGTGGCGGAACTGGTTGCGGCGCAAAACGCGGCGGTGGCGTGATGCGCGCGTTCGATGGCGACAAGCTCGTCCTCGCTTCGCACAACAAAGGCAAGCTTCGCGAGATCGCGGAGCTTATGGAGCCGTTCGGGATCGAGGTGATTTCCGCCGGTGAGTTGGGCTTTGAAGAGCCGGAAGAGACCGAGGACACATTTGCCGGAAACGCCCGGATCAAGGCGCATTTTGCCGCAAAATCCAGCGGCCTCCCTGCCCTGTCCGATGACAGCGGCCTTGCGGTCGACGGTCTCGATGGCGCGCCCGGCGTGTATTCTGCGGACTGGGCCGAAACCCCCAATGGCCGCGATTTCGCCATGGCGATGCAAAAGGTCTGGGACCGTCTCGAAGAGACGAATGCAGCCGAACCCCGCACCGCGAGGTTTTGTTGCACTCTCTGTCTCGCCTGGCCCGATGGCCATGACGAGATTTTCGAGGGCACCGTCGAAGGCCGGATTGTCTGGCCCGCCCGCGGACCGCATGGCTTTGGCTACGACCCGATGTTCCTGCCCGATGGGGAAACGGAAACTTTCGGGGAAATGGATCATGCGCGGAAACAGGCGATGAGCCACCGCGCCGACGCGTTTCACAAACTGGTCTCCGGACCCTTCAAGGATCTCAACACATGAGCACCCGCAAACTGATCTCCTCCGGCTCTGATTTCGAGAAAGTCATGGGCTATTCCCGTGCTGTCGTGCAAGGCGACTGGTGTTTCGTCTCCGGCACCACCGGCTACGATTACGCCACGATGACCATGCCGGAAAGCATCGCCGATCAGGCGCGCAACTGTTTCAAAACCATTTCCGGCGTTCTGGAAGGCGAAGGCTTTTCGCTCAAGGATGCAGTGCGTGTGCAATACACCATCACCGATGCCACTTTGGTCGACGAAGTTGTTCCGGCGCTTGGCGAGTTTCTTGCCGATATTCGCCCCGCGGCCACCATGGTCGTCGCCGATCTCATCAAACCCGAGATGAAGATCGAAATCGAAATCACGGCGTTCAAAGGCTGATCGTGGAAGACTGGCAAAACGGGGGCTTCGGCCTCTACATTCATTGGCCGTTTTGCCAGTCGAAATGCCCCTATTGCGATTTCAATTCCCATGTCGCGGCAACAATCGATCAGGCGGCATGGGAACGCGCCTACCTCTCCGAAATCGAACGTGTTTCACGGGAAACATCCGGCCGCGTCCTGAACACCGTGTTTTTCGGCGGCGGGACACCATCCCTGATGGACCCAGAGCTTGTAAACGCCATTTTGGGCAAGGTTCGAGACTGTTGGACGCTTGCCAACGATGTGGAAATCACACTCGAAGCCAATCCGACATCGGTCGAGGCCGGACGGTTTCAGGGCTATCGCGACGCGGGCGTCAATCGCGTGTCGATGGGGATTCAATCTCTGCATGACGAGGATCTGAAGCGGCTGGGGCGTTTGCATTCGGTCTCCGAGGCGCAAAAAGCGTTTGAGATTGCCCGAAGCACCTTTGATCGCGTGAGTTTCGACCTGATTTACGCCCGTCAGGGCCAGACGCAGGAGGCCTGGCGCAAGGAATTGCGCGAAGCCCTGTCCATGGCGGTCGATCATTTGTCGCTTTACCAACTGACGATCGAACAAGGCACGGCCTTCGGTGATCGTTACAATCGCGGGCAACTTCGGGATTTACCCACGGACGATGACGCAGCAGACATGTATTTCATCACTCAGGAAGAGTGTGAAAAGGCGGGAATGCCCGCCTATGAAGTGTCTAATCACGCCCAAAAGGGCTCTGAGAGCCGTCATAACCTGATTTACTGGCGTTATGGCGATTATGCCGGGATCGGCCCCGGGGCGCATGCGCGGCTGACGCTTGGCGGACAAAAATACGCCATCGATACCCCCCTGTCGCCGCAACTCTGGCTCGCCTCGGTCGAGCAAAAAGGCCATGGGGAAAACCCTCGCGAAGCGCTCAGCGGTTACGATCAGGCCGTTGAGTACCTCATGATGGGACTAAGAATTACCGAAGGCGTCGAGATTGAGCGGCTCTCAACCCTTTTGGGTCAAGAATTTTCAATTGAAAACAATTACTTGATCGAAGATGGCTTTGTGAAAAAGGAAAAGGGCCGCCTTTTCGTGTCGGAAAAAGGCAAGCCCCTGCTGAATACAATCATCCGGGATTTGATCCCCGAGACTTAAGCGCCCCGGGAAAGGATCGCGCAAAGCGTGTCCAGCTCGTCCAAATTATCGTAAGAAATCGTCACAGAGCCCTGCTCCGTCCCCTCCTTATGCGCGATGGTCACTTTCATACGGATGGCCGCAGAAAGATCGCCCTCAAGCGCGCGCGTATCCGCGTCTTTTTCCACGAAATTCTGCGTTTTCGGTGCTTTGGGCTGGGTTGGGGTCTTTTCTCCCTTCACAAGCTTTTCGGTTTCGCGGACGGAAAGCCCTTTGTGAATGATCTCGCGCGCCAATTCGGACGGGTTGTCAACGGTGACCAATGCCCGCGCGTGTCCGGCGGAAAGCTGGCCCTCGATCACATAGGTCTGAACCTCGGACGGAAGCTGCAAAAGACGCATCAGATTCGCGATATGGCTCCGACTTTTGCCCAAAGCTTCGGAAAGCTTTTCCTGAGTGTGTCCGAAGCGCTCCATGAGCTGCTTGTAGCCTGCGGCCTCCTCAATCGCGTTGAGATCGGAGCGCTGAATGTTTTCAATGATCGCGACTTCCAACACTTCCGTGTCGGAATAGTCGCGCACCAAAACCGGAAGCTCATGCAAACGCGCGAGCTGAGACGCGCGCCAGCGGCGTTCACCGGCAACGATTTCGTATTCGCCAGCCTTACGCGGGTTTTCGCGTACGATCAGAGGCTGAATCACCCCTTTTTCGCGAATCGACTCGGCCAATTCTTCCAAAGCTGACTGCTCGAAGGTTCGGCGCGGCTGATCCGGATTCGGTGCGATTTTTTCGATCGGCACCATCATATCGGCACGGCGCGGTTCGGATGCGGTTTCCGAGGACACATTTTCCTGCGTGACATCCGCCATCAAGGCGGACAACCCGCGACCAAGACCTCTGTTTTTGGGTTTGCCCGATTGCGACATGTTTTATCGTCCTTTTTTTGCCAGAACTTCGAGAGCGAGCGCCTGATAGGCTTGGCTGCCTTTCGAAGTCGGATCGTAATCCAGAACCGGAAGCGCGAAAGACGGCGCCTCACTGATCCGAACATTGCGTGGAATCACCGTCTGGAAGACCAATTCCCCGAGATTATCACGCGCATCCTGTTCCACTTGCCGAGACAAGTTGTTGCGTTGGTCATACATGGTCAACACAACACCTTCGATGCGCAGCTTGGAATTGGCGGTTTGCCGAACCTCGCGAACCGTCAGCATCAACTGCGACAGACCTTCCAGCGCAAAGAATTCGCTCTGCAACGGAACCAGAACGGAATCGGCGGCAACCATGGCATTGACCGTCAGGAGGCTAAGCGACGGCGGACAGTCGATCAGAATGAAATCGAAGTGAAAATCGTCAATCGCTGGCTGGCGCAAAGCATCGTGCAAAAGGTAGCTGCGCTTTTCATTGGACACCATCTCGATGTCGGCGGAGCTGAGATCCACCGTCGCCGGGGAAATCCACAGCCCTTCGAAATCGGTGGTCTGAATGACGTCATGCAGATCGACGTCACCAAGAACGAGGTCATAGGTTGTGTAGTTGCGTTTTTCCGGATCAATACCCAATCCAGTCGACGCGTTACCCTGAGGATCGAGATCCACGACCAATACCCGGCAACCGTTTTTGACCAACGCCGCGGCAAGGTTAATCGAGGTTGTCGTTTTCCCAACCCCACCCTTCTGGTTCGCAATCGCAATGATTTTAGGGCTGCTGGACGAGGAAAAATCAGACACGCTCAATATCTCCAATGAGAAGGATGACGGATTCGCGATCCGTGACGCTCGGGTATTCTTCGTAGGTGAAGCGCCAGCTTTCAAGGGATTCGGCGATCTCCTCGCGGAAAGACATCCCTTTCATGAAAATAGCGTGGCCCCCCGGCGCGAGATGTCGTTCGGTAAACTCCAGAAGTTTCGGCAGACTCGCCAAGGCGCGGGCGGAAATGAGATCGGCCCCAAGCGGCGTGATCTGTTCGATGCGTTGCGACAGCACTTCAACCTCAAGATTCAACTCACGGGCAACTGTTCTTAGAAACGTCGCCTTGCGTTGATCCGATTCGACGAGGGTGAAACGAAGTTCTGGTGAAAGCTCCTTGGCCAGTGTCGCACACACCAACCCGGGAAAGCCGCCGCCGCTGCCGAAATCGGCCCAATGGCGGATATGTTTCGGCGCAAGGGAAAACACCTGCGCCGAATCGACAAAATGCCGTTGCCAAGCTTGATCCAGCGTCGATTTTGCAACCAGATTGATTGCCGGGTTCCATTTTTTCAAAAGCGCCAGATAGGTTTCAAGGCACTCCAATGTTTCACGTGAAACATCGAGCCCCGTTATAGTCTGGGTATTCATCAGGAGGCTTTCTGCCGCTGGGTCTGGCGCAAACGTGCAAGAATGAGCGTGACGGCCGCGGGTGTCATCCCCTCGACACGCCCGGCCTGAGCGATGGTTTGAGGCCGAACCTTGGTAAGTTTCATGCGCAATTCGTTCGAAAGACCGCTGAGCGCCGCATAATCGAAATCATCCGGGATGTTCTGCTGTTCGTCGCGTTTCAAGGCTTCGACATCGCGTTTCTGCCGCTCGATGTAATTGGCATAGAGCGCGTCCCGCGCGATCTGTTCCTGAATTTCCGGGGAAATCTCGGCAAAAGTCGGGTCCAGTGCAATCACGTTCTCAAAGGTCACGTCGGGAAATGCGAGGACCTGGTAAGCATTGCGCCGCGCACCGTCGGAGCTGACGGACACGCCGGCCTCTCCCAGTTCACGTGGCGTATAGCTTGAGCGCTCAAGCTGTTCGCGGCCTTTTTGCAGAGCCTCCATCTTGTCAGAAAACGCAGCCTTACGGTTCTCACCGACAAGACCAAGCTCGATACCCTGCGGGGTAAGACGTTGATCGGCATTGTCCGCGCGCAGAGACAGGCGGAACTCCGCGCGAGAGGTAAACATGCGATAGGGTTCGCTGACACCACGGGTGACGAGATCGTCAATCATCACCCCGATGTAACTCTCGGAGCGCGTGAAGGTGACACCCTCCTGCCCCATAGATTTACGCGCCGCATTGAGACCGGCTACCAAACCTTGTGCTGCCGCCTCTTCATAGCCCGTCGTCCCATTGATCTGACCGGCAAGGAAAAGCCCCGGCACATCGCGCAGTTCGAGCGTCAGACTCAGCGCGCGCGGATCGACGTAATCGTATTCGATGGCATAAGCGGGCTGAAGGATTTCGACCTCTTCCAGACCACGGATCGAACGGACATAAGCCTCCTGCACATCAACGGGCAGAGAAGAGGAAATGCCATTCGGATAAACCGTGTCATCCTCCAAACCTTCCGGTTCGAGGAAGATCTGATGCGAAGTTTTATCGGCAAATCGGACGATCTTGTCTTCGATCGACGGACAATAGCGTGGCCCGACCCCCTCGATATGGCCGCCATACATCGCGGACCGGGAAAGGTTCTCGCGAATGATGTCATGGGTCCGCTCGTTGGTGTGGGTGATGCCGCAGGACACCTGACGCGCGAAAGGTTTGCGATTCAGGAAGGAAAACACCACCGGATCGTCATCACCCGGCTGTTCTTCGAGAATCTCCCAATTGATCGTCTTGCCATTGAGTCGCGGCGGCGTACCGGTTTTCAGGCGTCCAATGGGAAGATCGAAACCGTAAAGGCGTTCCGCAAGGGCGATAGACGGCTTGTCGCCGATCCGACCACCGGGGTGTTTGACGTCACCGATATGAATCAAGCCGTTTAAAAACGTACCAGTCGTGAGGACAACAGCACCGGATTTGATCTCCGAACCGTCCCCCAGAACAACGCCCGCAACGGTTTCGTCGGACATCAGAAGATCGGTGACTTCCGCTTCAACGATGGTCAGGTTGGGCGTGGTTTCGAGTTCCGCGAGCATCTCGGTACGGTAGATCTTGCGATCTGCCTGAGCACGCGGACCTTGGACCGCAGGGCCTTTGCGCCGGTTCAAAAGGCGGAATTGAATCCCGGCCTTGTCGGAAATCCGGCCCATCACACCGTCAAGCGCATCGACTTCGCGCACGAGATGGCCTTTACCAAGCCCGCCAATCGCCGGGTTACAGGACATCACCCCGATGTTTTCACGCTTGAGCGTGACAAGGGCCGTGCGCGCACCTGCCCGGGCCGCTGCCGCCGCCGCGTCACACCCTGCATGGCCGCCCCCTACGACGACGACATCGAAGTCGGTATGTTTCACGTGAAACACTCCTTGCTCATTTCCCGATGCAGAAACTGGAGAAAATTTCTCCAAGCACAGCTTCCACATCAATACGACCGACCAAACAATCCAACGCATAGATCGCGCGCCGCAACTCTTCGGCGGCAAGCTCGGTCCGGTCAGGCCCGTTCAATACCTCATTTCGCGCCGATTCCATAGAGGTCAGCGCAGCTTTCATCGCCACACGGTGACGTTCCCGGATTGCCGTAGACGCAGAGCTCGCGCGCGCGCTCAGGGTTTCGGCAATTCCGGCCACCATAACATCGACGCCCTGCCCGGTTTTCCCGGAAATGGAAAGCCCCTGCCCGGTAAACTCCCCGGCATCGTCTTTGCCGATCACCACGAGATCGCCCTCTACCGGTTCAATTTCCGGTTTGACATCGGCGGACGGGATCAGGATGACGCGAAGATCCGCATGTTTCGCCCGTTCGCGTGCCCGTTCGATGCCGATGGCTTCGACGACATCTTCGGTTTCGCGCAGACCGGCGGTGTCGAGCAACGTGACCGGCAGACCTTTGAGCTCCATCCGAACCTCGATCACATCGCGCGTCGTGCCCGCGACCTCGGACGTGATCGCCGCTTCGCGCCCCGCAAGCATGTTGAGCAATGTCGACTTGCCCGCATTGGGCGGACCGACAATGGCAACCTCGAACCCGTCACGGATGCGTTCCGCCATTTTGGCGCCTTCAACTTCTGCCTCGAGTTCGATCATCACCTCGGCGATGAGAACCAGAACCTCGGGGGAGACATCCGTCGGAACCTCTTCGTCGGCGAAATCAATCGTCGCCTCAAGGAGAGCGGCAGAGCGCAAAAGCGCGCGTCGCCAGCGTTCGGTTTTTTCACCCAATGCGCCGGAGAAGACCTTCAAAGCCTGACGGCGTTGTGCCTCTGTTTCCGCTTCGATCAGATCGGCGAGACCTTCGACCTGCGCCAGATCGAGACGTTCGTTTTCAAGTGCGCGGCGGGTGAATTCCCCGGCTTCCGCGAGGCGCAAACCGTCGATCTCCGACAGGCATTTCAGCACCGCATTGACGATGGCGACAGAGCCGTGAAGCTGCAATTCCGCGCTTTGCTCGCCTGTGAAGGACGCACCTTCCTCGAAGCAGATCACCAAAGCTTCGTCCAGCACGATGCCGTCGCGATCCCTGAGCTGACGCAGCGCGGTCCGACGCGGCGCAGGCACGTCGCCGACCAGCATTTCGACAGCTAAAAACGCAAGCGGCCCGGAAATCCGGACCACTGCGACACCCGCTTTGCCGCGGGCGGTTGCCAGGGCGTAAATCGTATCCATAGGCGTAACCTATTGATATCCTTTTATTTAAGCGTTCATCGAGTCGAAGAACTCGCCATTGGTTTTGGTCTGTTTCAGCTTGGAAATCAAGAACTCGATGGCGTCCGTGGTTCCCATCGGGTTCAGGATGCGACGCAGGACATAGGTTTTCTGGAGATCTTTCGCATCCACGAGAAGATCCTCTTTCCGGGTGCCGGATTTGAGGATGTCCATGGCCGGGAAGACGCGCTTGTCAGCGACTTTGCGGTCCAAAACGATCTCGGAGTTGCCCGTACCTTTGAATTCTTCGAAGATGACCTCGTCCATCCGCGAGCCAGTGTCGATCAGCGCGGTGGCGATGATGGTCAGAGACCCACCCTCTTCGATGTTCCGCGCGGCACCGAAGAAGCGTTTCGGGCGCTGCAGGGCGTTGGCGTCCACACCACCGGTCAGAACCTTGCCCGACGACGGCACAACGGTGTTGAAGGCGCGGCCCAGACGGGTGATCGAGTCGAGCAGGATGACGACGTCACGCTTGTGCTCGACGAGGCGCTTGGCCTTTTCGATCACCATTTCGGAGACGGCGACGTGACGGGTGGCCGGTTCGTCGAAGGTGGAGGACACAACCTCACCCTTCACCGAGCGCTGCATATCCGTCACCTCTTCGGGACGTTCATCGATCAGAAGCACGATGAGATAGCACTCAGGGTGGTTGGTCTCGATCGAATGGGCGATGTTTTGCAGCAAAACGGTCTTACCGGTGCGCGGCGGGGCGACGATCAGCGCACGCTGGCCTTTGCCGATGGGTGCGACGAGGTCGATGATCCGGGCGGAGCGATCCTTGATCGTCGGATCCTCGATCTCCATTTTCAGACGTTCATCGGGGTAAAGCGGCGTCAGGTTGTCGAAGGCGATCTTGTGACGGGCCTTTTCCGGCTCTTCGAAGTTGATCAGCGTCACCTTGGTGATCGCGAAATAGCGCTCGGTCTCGTTCGGCGCCTGCATCACACCATCGACCGTGTCGCCGGTGCGCAGACCGTATTGGCGGATCACCTCCGGGGAGACGTAAATGTCATCGGGACCCGGCAGATAGTTGGCCTCGGGAGAGCGCAGGAAACCGAACCCGTCCTGCAGCACTTCGAGCACGCCGTCACCGGAGATCTCCCAACCCTCATCCGCGCGTTCGCGCAGGATCTGGAACATGATCTCGCCTTTGCGCATGGTGGAGGCGTTTTCGATCTCAAGCTCTTCGGCCATCGCCAGAAGGGTCTTGGGGCTCTTGGCTTTCAGATCGGCCAGATTGAGTTTTTCTTCAGTCATGGAAATCCATCGCGACCCGCGCGGAGCGTCGGTCTTTTCTCTCAAATGTCACAGGAGAATCCCCTTGGCCGGACGGCCGGGATTTGCGCCTAGTTAAGAGCAAAGGGGATGCGAGTCAATCTTTCTCAGAATGGCTTTGCAATGATCATGATGACGATGACGATCATCAGGAGCGTCGGAAACTCGTTCATCATGCGGTAATGGCGGCCTGTTCGGGTGTTCGTACCGGCGACGAATTCCTTGCGACGGACGGCAAGCCACATGTGAAACCATGTCATCGCAAGAATGCAAATCGCTTTCACCCAAGGCCAGCCATCGGACCAGACGATGATGCCCGGGGTCATGACGAGGCAAAGACCGAAGAACCAGCTCGAAATCATCGCCGGGTTCATGATCATTTTCAGAAGCTTCAGCTCCATGTCCTGAAACAGAAGATCGGTCTCCGTGCCCTGCTCCACGCTTTCGGTGTGACGGACGTAAAGACGTGGCAGGTAAAAAATCCCGGCCATCCAGGCGATGATTGAGATCACATGAAGCGATTTCGTCCAGGGGTAAACGCTTGCCAGAAAATCGCCCATGACCGTCCTTTCGAAGTTTCCTTCTAAATAAAATATTAAAAGAAAAAAGAAAGATGATGATTTAGTAGGGCCTGTGGATAGTCTGGATTATTGTCTTATCCCCAGTGTGGTCCAGAGGTTCAAAACCTTTCGTTTTCTTATCCACATTTGCGGATAGAATTTTATAAATCATTTTTTTTCAGAGACTTGTCATTATCCCAACTGGGAGGTTTCGTGGAATAAACGCTCGCTTGCCGGGGGCAACGAGGTTATTCCAAGGGAGACGATTTGTCTTACCCACGATGATAAGACGCAGAGAGTTTGGGGTTGGATGGCGCAGTTATCCCCGCGAAAATGAGGCGCTGAGTTTTCGGCAGAACGATCACCAAAGTGACACAGGAGTTTTCAACAGAATTATGAACATCCCGGGACAACTCATCCTCGCCTCAGGGTCCGAAATTCGCCAAACGCTCCTGCGCAATGCGGGTGTGGCCTTTGAGGTCATTGTCGGGCGAATTGATGAAGAAACGGTAAAGGACGCGCTGATGGCCGAGGGCGCCACGCCGCGCGACATCGCGGATGCACTGGCCGAGGGGAAAGCGCGCAAGGTGTCGATAAAGCACCCGGAGGCGATGGTGATCGGGTGCGATCAAACGCTGTCGTTCAAGGGTCAGCTTATGTCGAAAGCCAGCAATAAGGATGAGGCGCGTGCGCAGTTGCAGGCGCTGCGGGGCGAGCGGCATAAGCTTTTGTCAGCTGCCGTGATTTATGAGAATGGCGAACCGAAATGGCGTCATGTCGGCGAAGTCCGGCTTGAGATGAAAGATTTCACGGACGCTTATCTCGACGCCTATCTGGAGCGGAATTGGGATCAGATCCGCCATTGTATCGGGTCCTATATGCTTGAGGCGGAGGGGGTGCGGCTATTTTCCAAGATCGACGGCGATTACTTCACGGTCCTGGGTTTGCCGCTGCTGCCGCTTCTGGCATACCTGTCGGAAAGAGGGGTGATTGCATCATGAGCGGACATATTCCATTGGCGGGCGTGATCGGCGCACCGGTCGCGCATAGCAAGTCTCCGGCGCTGCATGGTTATTGGCTGAAACGCTACGGGATCGCAGGGCATTACGTGCATCTGCATGTGGAGCAGGCCGATCTCGAAGAGGTGCTGCGCGCCATGCCGAAAATGGGGTTCGTGGGCGCGAATGTGACCATTCCGCATAAGGAGCATGTTCTGGCGATTGCAGATATCGTCACGGATCGGGCGGCGTTGATCGGGGCCGCGAATACCTTGATCTTTCGCGCCGATGGCAAGCTGCATGCCGACAATACCGATGGCTATGGTTTCGTGGAAAACCTGCGGATGAATGCGGATTGGGACCCGAAGGCGGGGCCTGCGGTGGTACTGGGGGCCGGTGGTGCGTCGCGGGCGGTGATTGCCTCGCTTCTTGAAGTCGGTGTGCCGGAAATCCGGCTGTCGAACCGAACCCGCACGCGCGCCGATGCGTTGCGCGAAGAGTTCGGCGCAAAGATCAAAGTCGTCGAATGGGTCAACGCGGGCGACATGATGGAGGGCGCTGCGACCGTGGTGAACACCACTTCGCTCGGGATGCAGGGCCAGCCTGAGCTAAAGGTTTCGCTCGATCTTCTGAGCTCCGATGCCGTTGTGACCGACATCGTTTACACGCCCCTGCGCACAGCGTTTCTCGAAGAGGCAGCGCAAAAGGGGTGCCAGACGGTCGATGGGCTTGGCATGTTGCTCTATCAGGCCGCACCGGGGTTTGAGCGTTGGTTCGGACAACGTCCCGAAGTGGATGAAGACACCCGAAACTATATTATTGCTTCATGACGCGCCCCTTTCTCATCGGTCTGACCGGCTCCATCGGCATGGGCAAAAGCACCACGGCACAGATGTTTGCCGACGAAGGTGTGCCGGTTTGGGATGCAGATGCAGCCGTGGCACGGCTTTATCAAAAGGGCGGGCTAGCGGTCCCTGCCCTGTCAGAGGACTTTCCCGAGGCGATTGTTGAAGGCGCGGTCTCGAAAGAGCGTTTGAAACAGATCATAGCCAATGATCCGACAGCCCTGAAAACCATTGAAAGCAAGGTCCATCCGCTCGTTGCCGCAGATCGGGAAGCGTTTATCGCCGATTCTGACGTGCCAATCGTTTTGATCGACGTGCCGCTGCTTTTTGAGACCGGGGCGGACAAGACCATGGATACCGTGGTTGTCGTCTCTGTCGACCCGAAAACACAGGCCGAGCGCGTCATGGCGCGCCCCGGCATGACGGAAGCGCATTTCAAAACCATCCTCGCGAAACAACTGCCCGATGCCGAAAAACGCGCCCATGCGGATTTCGTGATCGAGACCACAAGCCTTGAAGCCGCCCGCGCGCAGGTGCAGGATGTGCTCTCTGAAATCAGGAGCCGTTTACCCCATGCGTGAGATCGTACTCGACACCGAAACCACCGGTTTTGACCCGTTCAGCGGGGATCGTCTTGTGGAAATCGGGGCCATCGAGCTTGAGAACCACATGCCGTCGGGGCGGACTTATCACCAATATATCCACCCGGATCGCGATATGCCGGACGAGGCCTTTGGGGTGCATGGGATCGGGCCGGATTTGTTGCGTAATCCGCGGCCTCCGAAAGACGGGGAAGTGATCCTCAAGGACAAGCCGTTCTTTCGCGAAGTGGGGCGCGCGTTTCTCGATTTCATTGGGACGGATTCGAGGCTGATCATCCACAATGCCGCCTTCGATATGAAATTCCTGAATGCCGAGCTGAAATGGATCGGTCTGCCGGAAATCGCCTATGAGCGCGCGATCGACACGTTGCCGATGGCGCGCAAGAAATTTCCAGGGGCTCCCGCGACGCTCGATGCGCTCTGCCGTCGGTTCGGGATCGACAACTCTTCGCGGACGCTGCACGGGGCGTTGCTCGACTCGGAAATTCTGGCGGAAGTCTATCTTGAGCTGATCGGGGGGCGTCAGCCCGATCTGGTGCTGGCGCCAGTGGGTAAAAAATCTACCAGCTCTGCCTTGGGGCCGCAGGAAATCTGGCGGCCGACCCGGCGTCCGGCGCCCCTGCCCCCGCACATCACAGACGAAGAAGCCGCCGCCCATGCTGCCTTTGTCGAGCAGTTGGGCGACGGCGCGCTTTGGAAGAAATTCGACTGAGGAAACTCAGTTGACCGGTGCGGCGGCCTGTTGGGCTGCGGCGCGGCGTTGCATGTCCTGACGGTAGAGCTGAACGAAATCGATATTGTCGAGGTTCAGCGGCGGGAAGCCACCGTCGCGGGTGATGTCATGGGTCACGCGGCGCAGGAACGGGAAGAGCATGCGCGGGCATTCGATCATCAGGAACGGGTGCATTTGTTCGTCCGGCACGTTTTCGATGTGAAACACACCGGCATAATCGAGTTCAAGGATGAACAGGGTCTGATCGCCGCTCTCGGTCTTGGATTCGACTTTGACCTTGGTGGCGACTTCGAACTGGTGCTCTTCTTCACGCTTTTTCGCATCAAGCGCGACCTGAACGGAGATCGCCGGACGACCTTCGATTTTCAGACCTTTCTGGGCCAGAATGTTCTCGAACGACATGTCGCGGATGAACTGACCCAGGATTTGCATTTTGACGGGCGCTGGCTGAGCGGCGGTCTCGGGTTGCGGAGCGGTGGTGCCGTTTTCGGCCATCTTCTCTGTCCTCAAAAAATGAAATTCGCGGATTTGTATCAGGTCGACGGCACTGCCTCAATGGCGAGTCCAGCCCGAGGGGCCCTGATTTTTCGGTTTGTCACCATCCAACTCCTCCCACTCGCCGTCGATCACACCCGGTTCCTGTGGATTTTGGCGATAGGTGGTGTTTTGCGAAAACCCCGCCTGTTGCCCCATGACAAAACTCTGAACCTTCACACGTTTGCGCAGTTCCTTGAGGACAAAGGTGCGAAATGCCGGAATGAGCAGCAGGAAACCCATGGTATCGGTGAAAAAGCCGGGGGTCAGAAGAAGCGCGCCCGAGAGGAGGATCATCGCGCCATTGGCGAGCGGTTCCGCCGGATCGTTCAGCTCGGCAAAGGACTGACGCAGTTGTGACATGGCCAAAGCGCCCTGTTGCCGCACCAAAGCGGTGCCCAAAACGGCCGTCACCACGACGATCAGGAGCGTGGGCCAAAGCCCGATCAGACCGCCGACCTGAATGAACAGGGCGATCTCAATGATCGGAACAGCGACAAAAAGCGCGAAAAGCCACATGGAAAGTCCTCTCTTATCTCTTCCCCACAGGTAGACTTGGCGGGGTGCGTCACCTACATAAGATCGGAACACAGTTATTTCCACGTTTGAACGGAGATCGAACGCCGATGGGGAATTCCCTTCTTTCCATTCTTGTCCTCGCGGGCATTGCCATTTTCCTGATCCTGCGCCTGCGCAGCGTTCTCGGCACGCGGGAAGGATTTGAAAAGCCCCGTGCCGAATATCCGGGTGCCGAAGAGACCACACGCGTCAAACGCAATTTCGAGGTGATCGACGGTGGCGTGGACCATGACATTGTCGACAATGTCGAGGCGGGGACGCGGGCGGCGGACAATCTGGCGGCGATCAAGCGGGTAGAACCGTCGTTCAACGTGGCGGAATTCCTCTCGGGCGCGCGTGGTGCCTATGAGATGATCCTGATGGCGTTCGAGCATGACGATCTCGACAGCATCAAAGCCTTTCTTTCCGAGGATGTATACGAGGCCTTTGCCTCCGTCGTGGCGGACCGTCAGGCCAAGGGGCTGACTATCGACAGTCAGTTTATCGGCCTGCGCGAGATTCAGATCATCGACGCCGATCTCGACCGGGCGACGGATGAGGCGGAGATCAAGATCCGCTTCGTGGGTGAAACCACCTCCGTGGTGCGCAATGCCGAGGGCGAGGTGGTCGAGGGCGATCCGCAGGCGGTCAAACGCCAGAAGGACATCTGGACTTTTGCGCGCCATCTGGGCAGCGCCGATCCGAACTGGCAGCTTGTGGCCACTGGTGCCTGATGTGGGCGAAGGTGGCCAAGGCCGCCTTTGCGGCAGGGCTCGCCCTGAGCGCGCCAGCGTCCCTTGCGGAGGGGCTCATGGCGCGCGTTCTCTCCTTTGATGACCTGTCCCAATGGGATGCCGACGATCACACTGCGGCCCTTACGGTTTTTCGCAACACCTGTGATTTGATCGACGATCCCGAGTGGCCGCAGCTTTGCGAGCTTGCCGCTCGTGTGCCCGATGCGCGGACGTTTTTCGAATTGTTCTTTCGTCCGGTCCTGATCGAGGACGGGCAAGAGCCGCTTTTTACCGGTTATTTCGAACCGGAACTGCGCGGTTCGCGGTATCAGACGGGGCGCTACCGCTACCCGGTCTATCGTCTGCCGCCCGATGTCGTTTCCGGTGCGCCCTATCTGACGCGACAGGACATCACCGAGGGGGCGCTTGTCGGGCGGGGTCTTGAGATCGCCTGGGTCGACGATCCGGTGGAGCTGTTTTTCCTTCAGGTACAGGGATCGGGGCGTATCCGTCTCGACAACGGGTCGACGATCCGCATCGGCTATGCCGGACATAACGGGCGGGATTATCGCTCCATCGGGCAGGAATTGATCCGGCGCGGTGTCTACGATGCGCATCAGGTCTCCGCCAGGGTGATCCAGAATTGGGTGCGGCGCAATCCGGTCGAAGGCTCGGAGCTTTTGAACTTCAACCCGTCCTATGTCTTCTTTCGCGAACTGCCACGCCTTCCGGCAGACAAGGGGCCGATCGGTGCGATGAACCGGTCGATCACCACGATGCGCTCCATAGCGGTCGATCCGAAATTCGTCACTTTAGGGGCTCCCGTTTGGATCGAAAAAGAGGGCGAGACCCCACTTCATCGTCTGATGATCGCGCAGGACACCGGATCGGCCATCAAGGGCGCGCAGCGCGCCGATATTTTCTTTGGCACAGGCGATCTGGCGGGCGAAGAGGCAGGGAAAATTCGCGATCCCGGACGGATGATCGTTTTGATGCCGATCCAGCTTGCCTATGCTCTCGAAGAGAGGGCAGAGGGGTGAACTGTCGCAAGAAATCGCTGACGGAAGAGGACAAGACGCTCTGGAACGCGGTGCGCAAGACCGCGATACCGATGCATGTGGAGCGGATGCCCGATGCCCTGCCCCGGCCGGAACCGACAAAGACATCTACTGCGAAAGTGCCGCGCGAGATTGAAGCGTTCGAGATCGAGATTGGCAAACACGCGGCGAAAACCGCGCTGGGGCATGATTTGGCGCCCACGATTTCGGAAAACCTGTCACAAGCGCCGCTGCGCATGGATCGCAAGACATTCGGCAAGATGCGCAAGGGCAAAGTGCTGCCCGAGGCCCGCATCGACCTGCACGGCATGACCTTGGCGCAGGCGCACCCGGCGCTCATGCGGTTCATCCTGAATTCCTGGGCGATGGAGCGACGGCTCGTTTTGGTGATCACCGGCAAGGGCAAACATCGCGATGATGAGGGCCCAATCCCGGTGCGCAGAGGTGTTTTGAAACATCAGGTGCCGCATTGGCTGCACAGCTCGCCCCTGCGCGAGGCGGTGTTGCAGGTGTCGGAGGCGCATCTGAAACACGGCGGCACAGGGGCCTATTACGTCTACCTGCGCCGCCCGAAATGATGGGTTTCACGTGAAACCTCAGAGCATGTAACGGCTCACATCCGCGACCTTCGCCAACTCGTCCACATGAGCATGAACATAGGCGGCATCGACGGTGATCTTTTCACCCGGCTTGTCGGGGGCCATGAAGGACAGCTCCTCGAACACCCGTTCCATGATCGTGTAAAGCCGCCGCGCGCCGATGTTTTCCACCGTCGTGTTCACATTGGCGGCAAGTTTCGCGATGGCGGCAATGCCGTCCTCGGTGAAGCTGACGTCGACCTCTTCAGTCTCCATCAATGCCTTGTATTGCAGCGTCAGAGCATTGTCGGTTTCGGTCAGAATCCGGACGAAATCGCCCTCCTCCAATGCGCGAAGCTCGACGCGGATCGGCAGACGCCCCTGCAATTCCGGCAGAAGGTCCGAGGGTTTGGCGATGTGGAAGGCACCCGAAGCGATGAACAGGATATGGTCGGTTTTCACGGGCCCATGTTTCGTGGAGACCGTCGTGCCTTCGATCAGCGGCAGAAGATCGCGTTGCACACCCTCGCGGGACACGTCGCCACCGCGGGCATCGGAGCGGGCACAGACCTTGTCGATCTCGTCGATGAACACGATGCCGTTTTGCTGAACGGCCTCAAGCGCCACGCGTGTGACGGTCTCGTCATCGAGCAATTTGTCGGCCTCTTCACCGATCAGAACGTCATAGCTTTCGGCCACGGTCAGGCGTTTTTTGACGGTGCGGCCACCGAAGCCTTTGAGCAGATCGCCGAGGTTCATCATGCCGCCCATCTGTGGCTGGCCGGGCACTTCGAACATGCCCATCGGCGTGCCCGCGTCCTGAAGTTCAAGCTCGATCACCGTGTCGTCCAACTCGCCGGTGCGGAGTTTCTTGCGGAACATGTCGCGGGTCTGGTCGCGGGCGTCCTTGCCCGCGATGGCTTCGATCACACGATCTTCGGCGGCGCCTTGCGCCTTGGCCTTGACGTCTTCGCGCATCTGGTCGCGGGTCTGGGAAATTGCGGCATCGACCAGATCGCGCACGATCTGCTCCACATCGCGCCCGACATAGCCGACTTCGGTGAATTTCGTGGCCTCGACCTTGACGAAAGGCGCTTTGGCGAGCTTCGCCAGACGCCGGGAAATCTCCGTCTTGCCGACGCCGGTCGGGCCGATCATCAGGATATTCTTGGGATAAACCTCTTCACGCAGATCATCGGAAAGCTGTTTGCGCCGCCAACGGTTGCGAAGCGCCACGGCGACGGCGCGTTTGGCGTCGTTCTGGCCGATGATGTAGCGGTCCAGTTCGGAGACGATTTCACGGGGGGTCAGATCAGTCATTTGGTAATCTTCTCAACGGTCAGGTTGCCATTGGTATAGACGCAGATGTCGGAGGCGATTTTCATCGCCTTGCGCGCGATGGTTTCGGCGTCATGCTCGGTTTCCATGAGCCCGCGGGCGGCGGCGAGGGCAAAGTTGCCGCCCGATCCGATCGCTGCAATGTCATGTTCGGGCTCAAGCACATCGCCCGCCCCTGTCACGACCAGAAGCGTCTCGCCATCGGTGACGATCAGCATGGCTTCGAGTTTCGAAAGGTATTTGTCGGTCCGCCAATCCTTGGCCAGCTCGACGCAGGCGCGGGCCAACTGGCCGGGGGTGGCCTCAAGCTTGCTTTCCAGACGCTCCAGAAGGGTGAAGGCATCCGCCGTCGATCCGGCAAAGCCGCAAACCACGTCATGCCCGCCGGGTTTCAACCGCCGCACCTTGCGCGCCGTGCCTTTGATCACGGTCTGACCAAGGCTCACCTGCCCGTCACCGGCCACAACCACCTCGCCACCGCGCCGCACGCCGATGATCGTCGTACCGTGCCAACCGGGAAATTCTTCTTTCGACATTCGGAGTTCCTTTCGCTTGGCCCTCTATATGTGACCGCGATCCGCATGGTGCAACCGTACCTGCAAACCGGACATGAAAAAGGGCGCCACAAGGGGCGCCCGAATTCGTATCATATTCCTGAAAATCAGGACTCTTCGGCGATCCAGTTGGCGAGAGCCGCTTTCGGCGCTGCGCCGATTTTCGCGGAGGCCACTTCGCCGCCTTTGAACATGAACAGAGCCGGGATCGAGCGGACGCCGAATTGTGCCGGCGAGCTCGGGTTTTCGTCCACGTTCACTTTGACGATTTTGACTTTGCCGTCGAGTTCCTCGGACAGTTCCTCGAGGGACGGGCCGATTTGTTTGCACGGACCGCACCATTCGGCCCAGAAATCGACAACCACGGGGATGTCGGATTCAAGGACTTCGGATGCGAAAGTGTCGTCGCTGACTTTTACGGTCGCCATGGGCTTCTCCTGAATTTGTACTTGAGCAAAAACCTATGCCTCTGCCCCTGATGGGTCAAGATGTGGCGGTGCGACCCAGTGCCTCCATCACGATCTCGAGAGACACGGGGTGCAGTGTCGCGGTTTTCGTCCACAAAAGCGCCACTTCGATCTCTCGACCCGGATAGATGTCGCCGACGGCCTGCGCATAGGCGCCTAACTGTCGCAGCAGGCCTTCGGGAATGTCCTGAGTGCGCTCCGGGACGACGGTGTTGGATTTGTAATCGACGATCTGGATGCGGTCGGGGGTCACGATCAGCCGGTCGATGACGCCGTGAATGATCCGGTCCCCTATCTTGTCGGTGTAAGGCACTTCGGCGAGGGAGTTGGGCCCGAAAATGTCCCAGTCGTAGCGACCGTGAATGACATTGAGCGCTTCGGACATCAGTTCCGGGATTTCTTCGTCGAGCGCAGCCTCTTCACCGGTCGAAAGGACAAAGCGAGCGACTGTTTCACGATCTTGTGGGGCGACGCCGGGCAGGACCTCGATCAGCCGATGCAACTGGCTGCCACGCCGCATGGCGGTTTCTTTATCGAAAACACCCTCCTCGCCGGGCAGGGCTTTGGCCCCGCCGAGATCGGAGGGGGAGATGATGTCCATGCCCGGTTCGGGCGGTTTGGCGGGAGTCAGAGCCCAATCCGGCAAATTGTGGGATGTTTTCCGCGACACTTCCGATGTGTTGGAGATGTCGGGCCAGATCCCATGGCTGAACCGGGTTCCGAGACGGCCCGCCAATTCGCAGGTTTCGGTTGCAAGGCCGGCAAGCCCCCGTTTCACCAACTCATACCATGTGTCGGGTTTTTCTTCCCCGGCACCGCAGACGATCAGCCATTTTTCCGCCCGGGTCATCGCCACGTACAAAAGCCGCCTGTCTTCTTCGAGATCGGCGATTTTGAGCTGGTTTAGTCTCTGTTTTACCTGATCGGAGCGTTGCCCGGCAGCGCCTTTCCAGACGAGATGCCCGGACTCGGGTTCGATGAATTCCTCGCGGGTTTCCCGCATTTGTTTCAACGTATCGGGCAGGATGACGATCGGGGCCTCAAGCCCTTTCGAGCCATGTGCCGTCATCACCCGCACGAGGTTGGAGTTTTCATCCAGCACGCGTTTGAGCTGAATGTCCTGAGATTCGAGCCAGGCGATGAAGCCGGTGAGACTGGGCGTCTCGGCGGTTTCATAGCTCCGTGCCTGATGCAAAAGCGCATCCAGCCCGTCCTCGGCTTCCTTACCGAGCCGGGCAATGAATTTGCGCCGCCCATCGTGACGGATCAGCACCCGTTCGATCAGATCGTAGGGCCGCAGGAAGTCGGAGACCTGCCGCAAATCTTCGAGGATCGCGTAGGTTTCGGGCCAGTCCGCCCGGCGTTCATAGAGTTGCCGCCAAAGTGTGATGGTCGTGCGCCCGTGGGCGAGGCGATAAAGGTCGCGCTCCGACCAGTTGAACAGAGGCGATTTCAGGGTCTCAGCCAATGCCAGATCGTCATCTTGCAAGGACAGGAAGGCGAGCAGGGAGCGCATGTCCTTGACCGCCATTTCCTCGCCCAAGGTCATGCGGTCGGCTCCGGCCACGGGAATGCCAGAGGGATGGGATTTCAGCGTCCGCAACATCCGGCCGAAAAGCTCGGAGCGGCTGCGTACGAGGATCAGGATATCTCCGGGTTGAACCGGGCGGCCTTTGCCGCCTTTTTCGGGAATTGAGCCGGATTCGAGAAGCTCTGCCACAAAATCCGCCACACGTTTGGCGAGGCGGGCGTTATGGTGCTCGGGCCGGATGATATCGACCGGGTCTTCCCAGTTTTCATCTTCCTCGTCGGTGTCGTGGGGTTCCTCAAGCGACCAAAGGTCAACGCGTCCGGGAATGTCGTCAAAGAAGGCGATATGCTCCGGGATACCGCCGACCCCCTCACCACCATTGGCCGTAAAGACGGCATCGGTCGCCGCCAAAATCGCGGGTGAGGAGCGGAAGGAATATTGCAGCGCGAGATCTTGCAACGGCTGACCGACGGCGTTGAGCCGTGCGCCGAAATGCGCCTTCATCTGGTCGAAGGCTTCGGGGGCGGCGCCCTGAAAGGAATAGATCGACTGTTTGTGATCGCCGACGACAAAGATCGTGCGGGTCACATCGGCACGCGCGCCCTCGCCCGAGGTGAACTCGCCCGCCAGCAATTGCACAACGCGCCATTGATCCGGGCTGGTGTCCTGGGCCTCGTCGACAAGGATGTGGTCGATGCCGCCATCGAGCCGGTAAAGCACCCATTGCGACACGTTCGAGATCGACAAAAGATCGCGGGCGCGGCGGATCATGTCGTCGAAGTCGAGAAGCCCGAGTTGCGCCTTGCGCTCCAGATAGGGTGGCAGGAGCGCTTGGGCGAAGCGGTGCAGCGCGAGCGTGCGTTTGGCGTCGTAAAGCGCGAACAGACGGGGGCGGATGGTTTCCACCCGTTTCATCAGTTCTTCGAGACGGTCAAAGGCGCCGGGATGGGCGTCAATGAGCTTGCGCGTCGGCAGGCTTGAATGCTGGGCATAGAATTTCGATTGCAGCGGGGTTTTGGCGGTTTCACCGGTAAGAAGCTTGTCGCATAGCTGCTCTACAAGAGCCAAACCTGGCTCCAATCCAGCCCAAAGACGGAAAAACGGAGCCATTTTCTGATCGGCGGCGCTCGATCCTTCCATCAGGGCAGCACAGGAGGCAAACATCTCCCGTTCACCGCCGAGGAAGACATCGGCAAGAAGCGCGGCTTCATCGTAGCCGTCGGGCAGACCGAACCAGGACCAGATGTCCTTTTCGGTTTTCGCGGGCAGAAAACCGTCGCGTTTCGCCACGATCTTGAGCGCAAGTTCCGTCAGGTCGAGATCGCTGACATGAAGTGCGACGGCATCGAGCATATCGCGCGAGGGGCCAAGGGCCAGATCTTCGAGAATATCGGCGATCATGCGGCGGGATTGCCGGTCGTCCATTTCCTTGAATTGCGGCGACACCCCCGCTTCGAGCGGGAATCGTCTCAAAAGCGCGCTACAGAAGGAGTGGATGGTCTGGATCTTCAACCCGCCGGGCGTCTCGATTGCACGGGCAAAAAGCGTGCGGGCATGGCGGAGCACGTCACTGTCCAGATCCTTGTCCGGGGCCAGTGCTTGCAGCTCGGTCGTCAACTCCGCATTCGGCAACATGGCCCAAGCGCCCAAGCGTTTGAACAGCCGGTTCTGCATCTCGGCTGCGGCCGCCTTGGTGTAGGTCAGGCAAAGAATATGCTGCGGTGGCGTGCCATCGAGTAAGAGCCGCGCCACGCGATCCGTGAGCACCTTTGTCTTGCCCGAACCGGCATTGGCCGAGAGCCATGTGGACATGTCCGGGCGCGCGGCCATGATCTGCCGCCGGGTGGCCTCGTTCATCTCAGTCATCGAGGTCCTCCGGCACGGGGGTATCGGAAATCGACCATTCGCCGAAACGTGCGAGATGTTCGAAATCGGTCTTGTATTGCACGGTCTCCATCATCCGGCGGGAGGTGTAGCCGAGATCGGGATCGTCATAGGCGGCGATTAGTGTGGCGAGCCGACCGCGAATTTCCGCAATATCGTGGGGTTCCAGCGGCAGAACGACCTGTTTCAACGCGGCATTGAGCCCGAGATAGGCGACTTCGGACACGCGCCCCATGGGTACGCCTTCGAACTTGCCCGCTTCCATCATCATGGCCTCGAGCAGAAGCTGAATGCTGAACTTTCGGGTCTGTTTTTCGCTGGGCGGTGTGCCGGTTTTGTAATCGTAGATGATGAACGTGTGGTCTTCCTTGCGGTCGATTCGGTCGGCCTTGCAGGTCAGGGAAAAATCCACTTCGGGAAGATGCATGGCGGCCTTGGCTTCGATCCCGCAAGGGGTGCCCTTTGTCAGCCTGTCGCGTTCGTCACGCACCAGTTGATCGGCAATCCGGTGGACCCGGGCCAGCCAGACGCGGCGGGCCGAGGGCCAGGCCACCTCTTGTTCGAGCACCTCTTCGGCGACGCTCATAAACCGTGCGAGGGCGGCGTCATGACTGTCGTCGCCGATCTGTTTGAGATAACGCTCCATGATCGCATGCAGCGCTGTGCCCCGTTCGCGAATGTCGGGGTCGCGGGACAGCGGATCGAGCTTGCTCAGGCGCAGGATGCGGCTGGCGTAAATGTCATAGGGATCGCGGATCAGGGTCTCGATCCGGGTGACGGAGAGTTGCCGGGGGCGGGCGTCTTTGGGCGGGCGCGGGCTTGGCCGTTTTGCGGGCGGGATGGCTGTGCCGGGTTCGTCGAGCGCGTCTGCAAGCCCCATCCACGCGGTGCCCCGCTTGCGCATGTTCTCGAGGGCCTCACGTCCCTCGTCCGACATCCCCGCCATCAGGTTGGTCAGCCGGATGAGCCAGCGCGAGGCGACGGTTTCCGCCTCTGCATCGCGCTTGGCACGGGTCAGGATGACCTCCGGCGCTGCGATGGCCTGTTGGAAATCATGGGCGGAAAGGCCGATCATTTGTTCGGGTGAAATCAGCCCGGCCTGGCGCCGCATATCGCGGCTGAACCAAGGATCCTGACCTGCGGCCTGTGGCCAAATGCCTTCGTTCAGACCGGCAAGGATCACCAGATCGGCTTGCAGGGATCGTGCCTCCAGCGTCCCCCAGATCATCACTTTCGGATGTTTGGGTGAGGGATCGCGCACCTGGCCGCGCGCGAGAATGGCGCGGAACAGGTCGGCGAATTCATGGATATTAAACGTGCCGCCGTAGTTGGAATTTCGGTGCAGATCTTCGACGAGACGCCGGGTTTCGCGACCGGCATTCTGCGCCCAAAGCTCACTGTCATCATCGCCTGTCGGACCTTTGACAAGAGCCGAACCCAGCGCAACAAGACGATTCAGATGATCCGACAGCGGGCCCTCTGGCGCAATCTGGATATGTTCGACAAGATCGGAAATCCAGCCCGCCCAGTGTGCGCGCCCCTCCTTGTCGGCCTTGTCCTGACCGGACTCGATGGCCCATTTCAGAATGTCTTCGCGTGAGGGAAAAGCCGGACCCTTGCGACGCAAATGAACTTCGAGTTCGCGTGTCCACAGCAGATGGTAGCCGCGGCCTTCGTCGCCTTGCGCGCCGCGCGCACAGAGCGGGTGTTTCAGCAGCACGAGCAAATCTTCGGCAGACATGGTGCGGCCGATGAAACCGACGAGGTGGCGCAACAGGCGGCCGGGAGGCGTTTGATTAAGTGGAATCCCGGCGCTGTCGTCAGGGACAATTCCCCAGCGATCCAGCAAGGCGGTGACGCGCCGGGCGAGATCGCGGTCGGGCGTGATCAGAGCGGCCGTTTTGCCGAGCTCCGCAGTCTGACGTAACACGAGCGCGATGGCATTCGATTCGATGCGCATGTCCGGCGCTTCGATCAGGGTCATGTTTTGTGTGGCCTGCGCGACGTCTTTGAAGGCGGGGCCTTCCTCCATCCACTGATCCGTCACGGGGGCAGGCCGCAAAGCAAGAGAAACAAGCCGGTTTCGGGTCGAATTGGCACATCCGCTCGTATGCCAGGGCCGGATGTCTTGTGGGCGAATATCAAGACGTTCGGCCATGCGGGCGGTGCGTTCCTGTGGATGCTCGACCGAAGCACGTTCGGGGTTTCGGATTTGCGTCCAAACCCTGTCCGGCATGTCGAAATCGACGCCTGGCAGGATGACGGCGCCCATCGGCAGCTTGGCGACGAGGGACATGAAGCGGGCGGTCATGCCGCGCGAGCCGGTCGATCCCGCCACAAGGATCGGATGATCCGGCGGGGTGTCGCGCCATTGCCGCTCCAGCCGGTCGATGACCAGCTTCATGCGGGCCTCCGATCCCGGATCGGCGGCGCTTTCGGGACCGAAGAAGTCGAAGATGATCGAGAGAAATTGCAGAGACTTTTGCCAGTGACCGGAGGAGTCCTGAACCTTGAGGCTGCGGATGTCTTCGGGAGTGACACCTTCGTCCTGCATCTCGCTGAGCACTTGCGCGAGGCTGTCGGACAGATCGAAAATCGAGGCGCGGGTGGCGAATTGCGGCTCCTGTCGCAGGAAATGCGCCACGAGTTGCGAGAGCTCAAGGCGTCGGCGCAGACTGTTCACCGGAACCGGCAGATCGAGGAAGCGATGATCCGTTCCCAATTCGGTCAAAAGGCGAATTTTGGGCAGGAATCGGGTCGATCCATCGTCGAAGGCACGCTGAATATCTTTGCGCATCCGTGAGGTGTTGACGAAAATCTCGGTGCGCGCCAGAAGCTCGGGCGGCGTGTCTTTCAGGTGGCTTAGAAGACCGGCCTTGATCGCATGCGGATAATCCGCGCCGCAGGGCACGCCAAACAAACCCGGTTTCCCCACCTCGGCGAACATCACGCCTCCTTTAAAACCTCTTCTGCAATGGCAATGCCATCGGGATGGCCGACATCGCACCAATGCCCCTCATATTCCACCCCATAAATCCGTCCGGCATGGAACAGAGTTTCCCACACGCGGTTGAGCGAGAAATGCCGGTCTTCGATGTCTGCGACCGGGTCAGTTTTCAAAATCTGCATCCCTGTGTAAACGGTCTGAGTGCCGCGGCGCAGTTGGCCGTCTTGTAACAGATCGAAATCCCCCTGCCCCAGATGCCCGTGGGCGCGGGATTTCGGGACGACGAGAAGCAGGGCATCCATCTTGTCCGGCTGCCAATGTGCGGCAAGGACCTCGGAGGCTTGCGGACCTTTCCAGACCGCATCGGTGTTCATCGTGAAGAGGGTCTCTTCGTGAAACATCGGCAGGGCATTTTTCAAACCACCGCCGGTTTCGAGGAGATCTTCCTCGTAAATCGTCTGAACTCCGGCGTTCTTGAGGTGTTGTTCAAGGCGTGCGGGAAGGTAATGCAGGTTGGCGACGCGACGGGACACCCCGGCCAGTTGCGCGAGCGCATGATCCACCAAAGGCCGCCCGGCCACCTCGATGAGCGGTTTGGGCCGGTCTATGGTCAACTCTTTCATGCGGGTGCCGCGCCCCGCGCAAAAGATCATTGCAGAGTCGGGATGATGCCGCATTTTGCCTTCAGGGTTTCGAGTGCTTTGTCATCGGGTTCGGGGAGCGTGTTGCGGAGCAGTCTTGCCAGATCGGCCAGATCGGGGTGCTGCAAATCCTGTTGCAGATAGCGCCAGACGCGGGGGATCAGGTCGACGTAATGCGGGCGCCCGAAATGCAGGGACATGCGCCCGAAAACCATCAGGATGCGGAGGTTGCGCTGGACGGAACAAATCGCAGCCTGACGAGAAAAATCGACCCGATTCTGGCCCAAACCATCGCAAAAACGGTCGATGCAACGGGTTTGAATGGCGCTGGAAACATCGCGGCGCGCGTCCGTGGTCAGGGAAATCAGATCATAAGCGGGGTGGCCCAGCATGGCATCCTGAAAGTCGAGGAGGCCGACACGCGCTGTGCCGGAACGTTCCGGAAGCCAAAGCAGGTTCTGGGCGTGATAATCGCGAAGGATGGTCACGCGACCGGGGCCGAGATCGTCGATTAGCGGCGCGAGGGCGGCTCGGGCGGTGTCGCGGTCTTCTGAGAGGTCGCGCTCAAGGATCGGTTCTGCGTACCAGCGAAAGCAGGACAGGGCGAGATCGGTCATTTTCGGACCGTAATCTTCGAGCCCTTGCATCGGGTCGGCGCTGCTCAACCGGACCAGAACGTCCACGGCTGCGTCGTAAATCTCGGGTTCCGAGGCGGGGCTGCGCAGGCAGACCCGATCGTATAGATCTTCGCCGAAATCTTCGAGGATCAGGAAACCCTTATCCTCATCTGCGGCGTAGATTTCAGGGGCTGAAAGCCCGAGATCGCGCAGATAAGAGGCGACTTTCAGGAAGGGCCGGACATCTTCGCCAGCCTCCGGTGGGGCATCCATGACGATGGCCTGACGCTCGGAGGTGTCATCGAACAGGCGATGGTAACGGCGGCGGGAGGCGTCGCCGACCAAAGCAACCGAGCGCGCCGAAGCCCAGTCGCTTGAGTGCAGGAATGCCGCAAGTTTTTCGGCGCGATCGGTGGATTGGGTCACGTTGGGGCCTTTGTGTCGGACGTGTGTCGCCCGACTTTAGGCCCCGGTGCGGGGGATACAAGGGGTGGCTTACATCTCGACGAAATGCGTACCGCTGGCCTGTGGTCGCAACGCCGGGCGCAGGGTGCTGGCGCGCGCCTCGGGGGTGAAACCTACAAGTGTTTGCCCGGACGGCAAAGGGACAAAACGGCAATTCAGCCGACGCCCATCCCAGAGTCGCGTCTGGCCGATCCACTCGCTGCGTTCCCCGGTCTGGCCGGCGAAGTCACGAATGTCGCCCCAAAGCGTAGATGGCGCACATTTGGCGTGCCAGACGCGTGTTGCGTCGGTGATGCTGGTTTCGACGATGCCTTCGAGTGGATCGAGACCCCAGAGAGACGTGTAGGCACTGTTCGCCATGACCAGCATGCCTTCGCCGGAAAATACCGCAATGGCTTCGGACAGACTGTCGAGCACGGCCTGACCGGTTTCGATCTCGGCCCGGAAGCGGCGGGTGAGCGACATTTCGGCGGAAATATCCTCGAACAGGAAGGCGATGGCGCCGTCGGGATGCGGACGACCGGAAATCCGGTAGGTCATGCCGCTCGGGAGTGTCCAGACCTCTTCATAAGTTCCATCTTCTGCGGCATTTTCGAGCGCGGTCATTTCCTGACGCCAGGATTTGTAATCCTTGGGTTCTGGCATCATCTGATTGTCGCGCAGCCGGTCGAGGAAAGAGGTGAGTGCCGGGCGCGTGATCAGGAACTCCGCGGGCAGAGCGGTGAGATCGGTCAAGGCCGGGTTGAACAGGGCCAGACGCCGGTTGCGGTCGAACACGGCCAGACCGATGGTGAGATGCGAAAACGTCTTGGTCAGAGTCTGGGTGAATTCGCGCAGGGTTTCTTCGGCTTTGACCGTGCGATCGGCGGAGTTCGCTGCGTAAAGCGAGTCGCTGCCGATGGCGAACCGATGGATGTCGAACCAATGCGGCTCGCCCTTCCTGTCCTTGAAACTCAGACGGCGGGATTCATTCGGACCCGCTTGCGCCAAAAGGTTGGTGTCGAACAGGGCTGCGGGTGGCCAACTTGTCGTTTCGCCAGTGTCCGAGAGGCTGTCTGCGAGGGCGATATAGGCGCTGTTGGCCCAACTGATCGTGCCATCTTCGACCTCGCGCCAGACCGGAAACGGCACATTCTCCGTCGTGGCACGGAGCGTTTCCAGTTCTTGTTCCATGGCCATGAGGGAATGGCGATCCATGTCGATATGCGCCTGTTCGGTTTCCCGGTCGAACAGGGTGAGCCGGGCCAGACCGTTGCGCCATTCGCATTTGAGAACCGCACTGCCATCCCGGGATTCGAGCGCCATATTGCCACGATCGGCCAGTTCGGCGATCTCATGTTGCAGGGCTGGAAATTTCGAGATCATCACGGACAAAAGCCGTGACCAGTCGGAGCCGACATCCGCCGCAGCGGCAAGGACGCTTTGCGCGGAGGGCGTGGCGTTCACTAGTTTCTCGTCATCGAAGAGAAAGACGATATCGTTGTCCTGCGAGGCCAGTGTGATGGCATCTACTCGTTCTTTATGCGCGGCGAGCCGGGCCAGCCCATAAAGCACAAGAAATGCGATGCCGAAACTGCCGACAATCAGAGAAACAAAGGTGAACAGGGCATTCGGTGACATGTGATTCCCATCAGACACAGCGCATAAGCGATGGGGACAGTGTCGGTAATGATGGTTAACGCGTGGTTAAAACGCGCCTGTTTCACGAGTTCAGAAGCGTATTTTCGCCCAAGGCCTTGTTTTGTTCTCCCTCAGGGACGCTGATCATTGTCCTTTGCCAAGCGAGTTCTACGATTGCGCCCGACCGGCGACCGGCGTGCAGATGCAGATCGTGCGGATCGGAGCCGTTCGAAAAGGCAATCTCCGCCCCGGTGCGCTCCAGCAGAGTCTTGGCGATGAAGAGGCCCAAACCCATACCCTGATACCCCGGGCGTTTCTCGACATCCCTGTCGATCCGCTCGGTGCGCCGCCCGTGCATGAACGGATCGCCGATGCGGCCGATCAGGGAGGCGGGAAATCCTGCGCCGTCGTCGATGATCCGAAGCCGGATATCGTCGGCGCTCCAGCTGATGTCGATCCAAACAGTGGTTTCGCAAAAATCCACCGCGTTCTGCACCAGATTGCGCAGCCCATGGATGATCTCGGGACGCCGGAAGACATAGGGCTGTGTGCTTTCGTCCTCGGCGCCGAGCACGTCGAGATGGACCGATTTGCCGCGCGCCATATGGGGCTGGGCGGCTTCTTCGACCACAGCTTGCAGCGGGGCGAAACGCATATGCAGGTCGTCTTTGCCGGCTTGCCCCATCGAATGCAGGATGTCGCGACACCGGTCGGCCTGTTCGTTGATCAGACGGGCGTCGTCGCGCAGCATCTCCTGGCCTTCGAGATCGTCGACCAGCTCGCTCGACACCAGTTTGATGGTCGCCAGAGGCGTGCCCAGCTCATGCGCGGCAGCGGCGACGACACCGCCGATGTCGGTCAGTTTCTGTTCGCGGGTGAGCGCCATCTGGGTGGCCAGAAGTGCCTCCGACATGGTGTGGATCTCCGAGGCGACTTTCCAGGAAAATACGCCGAGAAACACCACTCCAATGACGATCCCCGCCCATGTGCCGAACAAAAACAGCCCCGGCATGGTCAGGATGTCGCCTTCGCCGGTCTGCAGGGGCACATAATAGAGCGCGAGGACACTGACCGAAGCGATGGCAACCGCGCCGGTGAGGATCGAGGATTTCGGACGCAGAGTAGAGGCAGAAATTGTCACCGGCGCGAGGATGAGCATGGAGAACGGGTTGTTCAGCCCGCCGGAGAAATACAAAAGCGCTGACAATTGCAGGATGTCGAACAGCAGCATCAGCGTCGCGCCGCGCTCGCTCAGCCGGGTGTTTTCCGGGTAGATGAAGCTCGACACGATGTTGAGGATGATCGACGCGCCGATCACCAGCGCGAAAGCCCCGTGATCGAAGCGCAGGTCAAGTGCGAGCATAGCGATAAGAATCGTGCCGATTTGTCCGGCGATGGCGATCCAGCGCACGGCGACCAATGTCCGTAAGCGTACCCAGTCGGAGCGCCGCTCACCGGTGAAGAGACCGTTTCCGTTTTCAGTCATTGACGTGATTTTTATCCAGCTGCGTCATTAAAACCCTTGTTAGTGCCTGTGTTTCTCCCGATCAATGCGCAGCAACGAGAGGAGAGAAAGATGTCCACGAAATCCATAGCCATTGCAGCCGTTGCCGTTGCGGCAGTCGGGATCGGCGCAACCGTCTGGTATGCCACGCGTCCTGCCGCTGACGATCCTTTTGCTCAATGCCGGGTGTCTTCTGTCGGTGGTGGCGCCTCAGCTATCGGCGGACCTTTCGAATTGGTGAATGAAGACGGCGTGACCGTGACCGACAAGGATGTCTTCACCAAGCCGACGATCCTCTATTTCGGCTATACCTTCTGTCCGGATGTCTGCCCGCTCGACAATATGCGCAACGCAGATGCTTTGCGAATCCTCGACGAGCGCGGTTATGACGCACAGGCCGCTTTCATCTCCATCGACCCGGAGCGCGACACACCGGAGATCGTCAAGGAATTCACTTCGCTCTTCCATGACAACATGATCGGTCTCACCGGCACGCCGGAGCAGGTCAAGGCCGCGTCCATGGCCTACAAGACCTATTACAAGAAACAGGAAGACGGCGATCCGGAATATTACCTCGTCGATCACTCCACTTTTGCCTATCTGGTGTTCCCGGAGATCGGCTTTGTCGATTTCTTCAAACGCGAGGATACGGCCGAGCAGATGGCCGACCGGGTGGCCTGTTTTATAGACGCCGCAGGGTAAAAATTGACCCTCCCTTAGACTCGTTCTAAAACCTATCTGAATTTATCAGATTTATGCCGATGGCGGGAGGGTCCGAAATGGACGCGGACGAGATTGTGGAACTGGGCGAAGACAAGTCGCTTCTCTTGGTCGATGACGACGAACCGTTCCTACGGCGGCTGGCACGTGCGATGGAAAAACGCGGTTTCGATGTCGAGATGGCCGGTTCCGTCGCTGCGGGTCGGGCGATTGCCACGGCGCGCCCGCCGGCTTATGCGGTGGTCGATCTTCGGCTTGAGGACGGCAACGGTCTCGATGTGGTCGAGGTTCTGCGCGAAAAACGCCCGGACAGCCGCATCGTCGTTCTGACCGGGTATGGCGCCATTGCCACCGCCGTGGCCGCCGTGAAGATTGGCGCGACAGATTATCTGTCGAAACCCGCCGATGCCAATGACATCGTGCATGCGCTTTTGTCGACGAGCGACGAGCTTCCGCCGCCGCCGGAAAATCCGATGTCCGCCGACCGTGTGCGTTGGGAACATATTCAGCGGGTCTATGAGCTTTGCGACCGCAACGTCTCGGAAACCGCGCGTCGCCTCAACATGCACCGTCGCACGCTTCAACGTATTCTGGCGAAACGCTCCCCGCGCTAAACCGCTTCGGGCGCAAGCGTCTTCAGCCAGTCGATGAACAGCCGGGTGGAGGCGCGCTCCACCCCTTTTGGCGTGGCGGCGAAATAGGTGAAGTCCTGTCCGAGATCGTAGGGCAAGCGGACCAGCCCCCCGCTTTTCAGATCGTCGCTGACGGCGATTTCCGACACAAACGTCATCCCGACGCCCCGCACCACGGCCTGCACGCTTTCCGATTGGCCTTCGATGTAAATCGCCGAGGCTTTGCTGCCGTCCACACCGCATTTCCGCATCAGTTCAATGTCGTCCAGCTGAGCCCGCGATCTGATCCAAGGCATGTTTTGCAGCGGCAATTTCGCGATATCGCCCCCGTGTTTGCCAATCAGGATCGGACTGGCGACAAGGATGATCCGCGTGCTCCAAAGAGGTTCGACATCGACACCCGGCCAATTGCCGCTTCCGGTGCGGATGCCGAGATCGAATTGCCGCCGTTTCAGATCGTCGACCGAGCCCGAAGGCGTCAGGGAGACGGGAATATCGGGGTGATCGTCCCAAAATTGCCCGAGACGGGGAATGATAAAGGCATAGGACAGCGCGGGCGTACAGGTCACCCGAAGGCCACGCGATCTCGGGCCGTTACGCGCCTGAGCGATCCCGTCGGAAATCGTGGCAAACCCATCGGAAAGCGTCTCGGCCAATTGTCGTCCGGCCTCGGTGAGCGCCATCCCCCTGCCCTCACGTTGCAACAGTGTCAGCCCAAGATCCTTTTCCAGTGCGCGCACCTGCTGCGTGATCGCGGCATGGGTGACGTTCAGCGCCCGGCCCGCGGCGGTAAACGAGCCGAGGCGCGCGGTCGCCTCAAACGCGCGCAGGGTGGAGAGCGAAGGCATATGGCGCCAGTCGATGTCGGGCATATGTAATTTCTATTTACAGTTTCGAAAAATCCCTGAGTGGATCACTTTCATCATAGGTAATAGATGAAGCCAATGTCGAGCTTTTCGGGAGTAAACCCATGTTACAGATAATCGCAAATGAGATGATGCGCGGGCCGGATATGACCTCCCCGGAGGTGCAACATCGCCGCGAGATTCTGGCGCGCAAGCGTATGACAGGCAAAGCCGCCCGCGCCGCATGGGTTCAGAAATTTCTGGCGTTTCCCGGAAAGCTCGGCCTTTTTTCAGGGGCGCATAAGATCAAAGCGCAGCCATCAGCTCCGCATGTCTCTGCGTGAACGCATGACGCGTCTCGACCGGCGGGCGCAGATGAATGCGTAAATCGCCGACCAGATCGGGTTTCATCCGGCCAAAGAATTTGTTGCTCTCATCCTCTGAAAACCCGGCGATCTGAGTGGCTTCCAACCAGGCGGAGACATTGTCCGCTTTCTTGATCTTTTTCTTGATCGTCGCCGGAATCTTCGCGGGCAATCCAAACCGGATATGGATCGCCGCGGTCAGCCGTTCGTCCAACGCGCCGTAATCGGGGCCGATGGCGGCCTTCACCGGCGAAATCATATCGCCGATCACATATTCCGGCGCATCGTGCAAAAGCGCGGCGAGCTGCCATTTGATCGGCTCTTTCGGGTAGAGGCGGCGGAAAATCTCTTCGACCAGAATGGAATGTTCGGCGACGGAATAGGCGAAATCGCCCCGCGTCTGGCCGTTCCAACGCGCGACGAAGGCCAGCCCATGGGCAATGTCCTCGATCTCGATATCCATCGGCGTCGGGTCGAGCAGGTCGAGCCTGCGTCCCGACAGCATCCTTTGCCATGCGCGCGTCTGTGCCATGTGATCCTCTTTCGTATCACGCTTAGGTATCTCTGCACCCGCCGGGTTTCCACGATTTTTCGCGCCTTAACCTTAAATCAATGGCTCTGCGTTGTAAGGAAGGGGTCAAGCTGCTAACCAGCCTTCAAACGTTCATGTTCAAGCAGGAGCCACCGATGGGCACCGATTATATTGTCAAAGACATCTCTCTCGCGGAGTTCGGGCGCAAGGAGCTCGATATCGCCGAAACCGAAATGCCGGGGCTGATGGCTCTGCGCGCGGAATATGGCGCGAGCAAACCGCTCAAAGGTGCGCGGATCGCCGGTTCCCTGCATATGACGATCCAGACGGCGGTTCTGATCGAAACGCTGGTGGCGCTTGGCGCGGATGTGCGCTGGGCCTCGTGCAACATCTTCTCGACGCAGGATCACGCGGCGGCGGCGATTGCGGCGGCGGGCATTCCGGTTTTCGCGACCAAGGGCGAAACCCTTGTCGAATATTGGGATTATGCCGACAAGATTTTCATGTTCGGGGAAGGTACCTGCAACATGATCCTCGACGATGGCGGGGACGCGACGCTTTACATCCTTCTTGGCGCGCGTGTCGAAGCCGGTGAAACCGGCCTGATCGAAGTGCCGACCTCTGAGGAGGAAGTGGCGCTGTTCAACCAGATCAAGAAGCGTCTCAAAGACAGCCCGGGCTGGTTCACCAAACAGCGGGATGCGATCAAAGGCGTGTCCGAAGAGACCACCACCGGCGTGCACCGTCTTTACGAGCTGGTGAAAAAAGGCCTCCTGCCCTTCCCCGCGATCAACGTGAACGACTCGGTCACCAAATCGAAATTCGACAACAAATACGGCTGCAAGGAATCGCTCGTCGACGGCATTCGTCGTGCGACCGATGTGATGATGGCCGGGAAAGTGGCCGTCGTTTGTGGCTATGGCGATGTGGGCAAAGGTTCCGCGGCCTCTCTGCGCGGGGCCGGTGCGCGTGTGAAAGTGACCGAAGTCGATCCGATCTGTGCGCTTCAGGCGGCGATGGACGGGTTCGAGGTGGTGCTGCTCGAAGATGTGGTGAAAGACGCCGACATCTTCATCACCACCACCGGCAACAAGGACATCATCCGCATCGAGCATATGCGCGAGATGAAGAACATGGCCATCGTCGGCAACATCGGCCATTTCGACAATGAAATTCAGGTCGCGGCGCTCAAGAACCACAAATGGACCAACATCAAGGATCAGGTGGACATGATCGAAATGCCCTCGGGCAACAAGATCATCCTTTTGTCCGAAGGTCGCCTTCTGAACCTCGGCAACGCCACCGGTCACCCGTCCTTCGTGATGTCCGCCTCCTTTACCAACCAGGTGCTGGCCCAGATCGAGCTCTGGACCAACAACGACAAATACGAGAATGACGTCTACATTCTGCCGAAACACCTCGATGAGAAAGTGGCGCGTCTGCACCTCGACCGGATCGGCGTCAAACTGACGCAACTGTCAAAGGAACAGGCGGATTACATCGGTGTGACCCAGGACGGTCCGTTCAAACCGGAACATTACCGCTACTGAGGTGATGACATTTGACTGGGCCCTCTCGTGACGTCACGAGGGGGCCTTTTTCATGAAAGTTTTCCCTTTGTATCGGACGGGCTTGCCACTAGGCTCACCCCCGAGCCTGAAATGGCTTTTGTGATGAGCCTGAAACTCTTTGATGGTGGGAGACCGACTATGGGAAAACGTGACGACCTGATCGCGAAATATGCCGAAGATCTGAAATCCAAATGCGGCATGGAGCCGGACATGGATCTTTTGACGAAAGTGACCATCGGCTGCGGTCCGGCAATCTATAATGACGACGCCTCCACCGTGGCGGCGTCTCAGGACAGCGAGCTCGAGACCGTCAAGAACAATTTCCTCATCAAGAAACTCGGCCTTGCCGATGGTCCGGACCTGATGGACGGCATCAACGCGGCGATCGAAACCTACGGTCAGTCCGAACGCAACAAATACCGCGCGGTGTTCTACTACCTTCTGGTCAAGCATTTCGGCAAAGAAGCCGTTTACGCCTGATCGGCCGGATAGCGCGACAGGGCCGCTCCGACAGGGGCGGCTTTGTTGTATCCGGGGCGACGCGTTAAGCAGAGGTTTCGAATTCATCTCCAACCTGAATCACTTCGGATTTGCGTGGAATCGCGAAAAACCCTAGGTTGAATGCACGGACCAGGACGGCCCGGACCCTTGAAATTCGAACACGTGTGGTGCTTGGGAGCACGTGGGGTGGTGGAGGGTTCCGGGGGGTCGGAACCCTCCTTTTTTCATAACATCATCAGATGGCGAATATGCGTTCAGGACGGATCGGTTTCACCGAGTTCGCACACGATTGCCCATTCTTCATCGGTGACCGGTTGAACCGACAGACGACTGTTATTGACGAGCACCATGTCCTTGAGCCGCGGGTCTTCCTTGCACATGGCCAGTGTCACCGGTTTGGTGAACGGGCGCACGGCCTTGATGTCCACGCATTCCCAACGCGGATCATTCGCCTTGCTGTCCGGATGCGCTTCGGCGCAGACCTCAACGATCCCGACAATCTCGGTTTCCTTGCGCGAATGGTAAAAGAACCCGCGCTCGCCAAGCTTCATCGCCCGCATGTTGTTGCGCGCCTGATAGTTGCGCACGCCGTCCCATTCCTCGCCAACCTCGCCTTTGGCAACCTGCTGATCCCAGGACCAGACCTCCGCTTCGGATTTGAAAAGCCAGTGTGCCATCAGCCGATCACCTGTTTCCAGGCTTCGATGCGCACATCGGCGAACAGCCCTGCCTTGGCATAGGGATCGTTCGCGGCCCAAGCTTTCGCCGCTTCGAGGTCTTCGACTTCGATGATCACGAGAGAGCCGCACATGTTGCCCTCCGCATCGAGAAACGGCCCGGCGCGCTCGACCACGCCACAGGTTTTCAGGTATTCGACATGATCCGGACGAGTGTCGAGCCGGATTTGCAGCCCGCCGGGCTTGTCGGTGGAAATGACCGCGTATTTCATGGATTACTCCCTTTTCAATGGGCGGGCGAGCAGGACCTCGGCCGCCTCGGATATGGATATCTGGCCGTTCAGGATTTGGGTGACGGCCGTCGTGATTGGCATATCAATCCCGAGACCCTGAGACAAACGCGCAACCGCCTGCGCCGTTGCGACACCTTCGACCGTCACAGTCGGGTCGATGGCGGTACCGGTCCCGAGTTTCAGCCCGTGCGAATAGTTCCGCGATTTTTCGGAGGTGCAGGTCAGGACCAGATCGCCAAAGCCCGACAGGCCGGAAAGTGTCGCAGGATCGGCACCAAGGCGGAGCGCGAGCCGCTGCATCTCGGCAAAGCCGCGGGTCATCAGGGCGGCGCGCGCACTTTCTCCGAGCCCCGCCCCGATGGCGAGGCCACAGGCGATGGCAATGACATTCTTGAGCGCGCCGCCGAATTCGACACCGAGGGGATCGAGGCTGGAATAGAGGCGAATATTCTCTGTGGTGAGCAGGGATTGCAGCCGGTCCACGGTATCCTGACGACGCCCGGCCAGGGTCAGTGCCGTGGGCAAGCCATCGGCGATGTCGACGGCGAAAGACGGGCCGGAGAGAATGGCGATTTCGGCCTCTGGCAGCGTGTCTTCGAGCACCGCGAGAGGCCCGCGTTCGGATCTGAGATCGACTCCCTTGCAACAGCAGACGAGCGTTTTGTGCTGGATCAGGGTTTTGTTTGCTTCACAAAAACCGGCGAGTTGCTGCATCGGAACGGCGAGCAAAAGGATCGGTGCGATGCACGCATCGGCGAGATCGGACGTCGCGGCGAGGCTTTCGGGAAAGGCTTTGCCAGGCAGGCGGAGAAGATTCTCACGCGCGGTTTGCATGGCGGATACCGCCTCGTCAGACCGTGCCCAAAGCGTAATCTTGCGACCGGAGCGCGCCAGTGAAATGGCCAGTGCGGTTCCGAACGCGCCTGCGCCGAGGACGGAAATCTCACTCACGACCTGTCTCTCCCCTGTCTGCGCGGCTCTGCAAGATTGTTTAACCGCCCTTTGGGAGGTATCACCGGGAGAGACACCAGACAATCCCGAGACCGATTTTGCCCGTACCGCTCCTGATCACACGCCCGCTGAACGACGCCGAACGCCTGGCGGAGGAGGTGCGGGGGCTTGTGCCGGGCATTTCCGTGATCCTGGCGCCAGTGCTGGAAATCCGTCCCCTGCCCTTTGAACCACCCTCTGAACCTGTCGATCTTGTGCTGATCAGCTCGCAACATGCGATCACGGCGGCGCTGAGTTGTGAGAATCTGCCGGTGGTCTGCGTCGGGGCTGCCACGGCCCGCAAAGCCGCGGATGCGGGTTTGACGGTTTTGGCCACCTACCCGACCGCCGATGATCTGGTGCATGGTCTGACGGAGCGAAAAGGCCTCAAGGCGCTGCACCTCCATGGTCGTCACACCCGCGGTCACGTGGCCGAAAGGCTCACATTGGCTGGATTAGAGACGCAAGAGCGCATGGTGTACGATCAGATCGCCCGGCGTTGGACAGCGGGTGAGCAGCGCCGGATTTTCGCGGAACCGCAGCTTGTCGTGCCGCTCTATTCGCCGCGCTCGGCGCAGATTTTGTCGGAGAATTTTGTCGGCTATGCCGGAGAATTGACGCTTGTTGCGATTTCCGAAGCCTGTCGGGAGGCATGGTCCGGTCCGGTGGCAAAGACCATTTGTGTTGCGGAACACCCCGATGGCGAAACCATGAAACGTGCGATTGCCTCAAAGCTTTCCTGATCGCGACTTGAGAGCGCAGGCCTCAGGGTCTAAGTTTCCAGTGCGATCGTAAAATTGGTTCTGGAATCGAAAGGTTAGTCTCATGCCAGGTGATAAAGAAACCCCGCTGGACGCCGTGAAAAACGACGAAAACGAGGTTCAGGATCAAGAGGTTGCCGTCGGGGAGGACGCAATCGATGCCACGACGGGGGAAGAGGCGCCGGAGGTGAAGGACGAAGAGGCCGAGACGGAGGATCGCTCCGAGTCGCTTGAAGCGGAGCCTGTTGTGCCCGAACCTGTCACGGAAGAGGAAAAGGTCGCACCGGCCCCTGCCCCGACAGCGGTCAAACGCGGTGGATTTGTGCCGATGCTGCTGGGCGGGGTAATCTGTGTCGCTCTGGGCTATGGCGCTGCGAATTTCGTGAAGCCCGACGGCTGGCCCTTCCCCGGCACCAACACCGAGGAGCTCGCGCAGGAGATCACCGCGCTGAAAGCGCAACTCGCCGAGATGCAAAGCACCAGCGTGGCGCAGGGGAAAACGCAGACTGCGGCGCAGGAGGCGTTGCGCACGAGGCTGGATCAGAAACTCTCCGAAATGGACAAGAGCGCCGAGATTGCGGCGCTGTCGGATCGGATCAAAGGGTTCGAGGATCGGGTGACGGAGATCGAGGCGCGCCCGGTGGCGGAGGCCATTGTCTCTCCGGAAGCGACGGCGGCTTATGAGCGCCAGTTGGCGCAGATGCAGGATCTGCTCAACAGCGAAATCGCCCGTCTCGAAGAGGCCAAGGACAAGGCCGTCGCCGAAGAAACTGCGGCGCGTGCCGCGACGGCCAAGGCGCGTCTGCAAACGCTGGTCGATGCCGGAGAACCTTTTGCGGAGGCTCTGACGGATGTTGGCGGCAATCTGCCGCAGGCGTTGAAAGACGCGGCGCAGACCGGCATTCCGAGCGTGACGCAATTGCAGGAAGGCTATGCCGAAGCTGCGCGCAAGGCGCTGGTTGCGGCGTCGCGTGCGGCCTATGAGGCTGGGGAGGAAAGCTGGTTCCAGACTGTTCTGCGCACGCAGATCGGATTGCGGTCCACCAAGCCGAAAGAGGGAGACGATGCGGATGCGATTCTGTCGCGGGCCGAACAATCGGTGCGTGACGGGCTGTTTGCAAAGGCGATTGCGACACTTGAGGCCTTGCCGGAGGCGGGCAAGGCGGAGATGCAGCCCTGGATCGCCGAGGCGCAAAAACGGGTGGATGCGATGACTGCCCTCGATGAAATTCTTGGTCAGTAAGGGAGGTTCAACATGCTCTGGTCCCTCGTCAAAATCGTTCTTTTTGTCCTGATTGTCGCCGGGCTTGCTTATGGCGGCATGGTTCTCATGGATATGGACGGCGGTGCGCAAATCGCGTTCGGCTCGGTCGAGATCAGCCTGACGCCTCTGAAGGCCGTTCTGGCACTGATCGCTTTGGTGGTCGCGATTTATGTGGCCTTGAAATTGCTTGGACTTCTTGTGGCGGTGCTGAAATTCCTGCTCGGCGATGAAACCGCGATCTCGCGCTATTTCGACCGCAACCGCGAGAAAAAGGGCATCGAGGCGGTGACCGACGGTTTGATGGCGCTGGCGTCCGGCGATGGTCGGCAGGCTTTGGCCAAGGCGGCGAAGGTGGAGAAATACCTTCAGAAACCTGAGCTGACCAATCTTTTGAAAGCGCAGGCGGCGATGATGAATGGCGACAAGCTGACCGCCGAACGGGCCTTCAAACAGCTCGTGGCCGATGAGCGCACCCGGTTTGTCGGCGTTCAGGGCATCATGAAGCAAAAGCTCGAAGAGGGCGACACGGATACGGCGCTGAAACTGGCCGAGAAAGCTTTCGCCCTGAAACCCAAGCATGAGGAAACGCAGGACATTCTGCTGCGCCTTCAGGCCGAAAAAGGCGATTGGTCCGCCGCGCGTGGCACGCTGTCGGCCAAGCTGAAACACGGTGCGATTCCGCGCGACGTGCACAAGCGTCGCGATGCGGTTCTGGCGCTGTCGCAGGCGAAAGGTGTGTTCGAGAAAGGTGCGAGCATCGAGGCGCGGGAAGCCGCGATCGAGGCCAACAAGAAATCGCCGGACCTGATCCCGGCGGCGGTCATGGCCTCCGACGAATATGTCGCGGAGGGCAAGGGGCGGCAGGCCGCGCGGGTGCTCAAAAAGGCATGGGAGGCCCAGCCGCACCCCGATCTCGCAGCGGCTTTTGCCCGTATCGAACCGAAGGAAACCCCGGAGCAACGCCTCAAACGCTTCAGTGCCCTGACCAAGGTGCATCCCGAGGACCCGGAAACCAAGATGCTTCTGGCTGAGCTTTACATTGCGGCAGAGGATTTTCCGGCGGCGCGGCGAGCGCTGGGCGATCTGGCGGAGATCAATCCGACGGCGCGCAGTCTGACGATTCTGGCCGCGATCGAGCGGGGTGAGGGGGCCGACGATGTTGTGGTGCGCGGCTGGCTGACCCGGGCGCTGACCGCACCGCGTGGGCCGCAATGGGTTTGTGACAAATGCCAGACGATCCATGCGCAATGGGCACCGGTCTGCGAGAATTGCGGCGGGTTCGACACGCTGAGCTGGCGCAAACCGACACATTCCGAGGTTGCGATGCCTGCGGGCACCGAGATGCTGCCAATGATTGTGGGGGCCGTGCCGGAGATCGAAGAGGTGGAAACCGTCGAGGAGGAGGTGATCGACAGGCCTTCCATGGTCGATGTGACCCCGCCCGAGTCCGAGGAAAAAGCCAAGGTTGAAAATTAGGGCTACACACCTTTGAAAGAGGGTGGTAAAGACCCGTTCACGCCGGAAGCGCCGTCTTCCGGCATAGGAAAGTGCCGGTGTAGCTCAGCTGGTAGAGCACGTCATTCGTAATGATGGGGTCGGGGGTTCGAGTCCCTTCACCGGCACCACTTTCCAAAGTTGTAATTGGACCATAAGAGTACGGATTTGGAGCATTAAGCTGCCAAAACGCGGTCAATATGGGAAATCCATCACAAAATCGTTTTGTGTTAAGCACAATACCCGCATAGCTAGGCAGCGTCGGTGACAGCTATGAGTTCAAGCAGGTCCGCGCAGCGGATCAAATGATCTGGGGGATCATTTGAATGCGCAGAACGCTTTGGCCGAGACAATCAATGGTCTCTTCAAGGCGGAGGTCATCCACCGCCGTGGCCCGTGGCGCAGTCTGGACGCCGTAGAATACGCCACTCTGGAAGGGGTCGATTGGTTCAACAATCGCGTCGATGCAATGCATCAACCCTCGAACCGATCGGAAACATCCCCCCGGTGGAAGCAGAGGCAAACTTCTACGCAGCTCTGGAAACTGAAACAATGGCCGCATAACTTAATCCAAACGGCCTCCAGCAAACCCGGGGTGGTTCATTACGGTTCCGAGCAGGTCGATTATTGACGGCTGGCTTCCGATGCGGGAGCGGTCGCCGAGCTTGGTCGGGTGTTGCGCGACTCTCCTGCCGCGGAGGGAAATCACCATGCCATCACAGGTTTGGATGGGTTCGTGGCATCCGATGCGCCGTTGACTGAGACGGGAGAGTTGGTTCTGTCCATTGGCGGACATGGAGAGTGAAAGCGGAAATCGGCTTTGGACGCGCACAGGCACTCTCGGTTTCTGTGCATTTGGAAATCCGTATTCTCGCATCTTGTAATCGTGGCGTTTCGCCAGACTGATTTGCTTCGCGTGATGTGTTGCGATCGGCTATCGTTGAAGTGTTATGAGTGGTCAGTTTGGAGAGTGACAAGCCGGGGCCAACCGCGCCCGGGCTTGTTTCGATCATGTCTTGAGCGTCTCTGACAAGGCCTTTTCAACCCGTTTGGCGACGTCCTCCAACACCTCTTCCGCCAGCGCGACGCCGAACCCGGCTGTTTTGGCGGCCTGCAAAAAGTGGCGCGGGACCTCTTCGTTGATGCGATAATGGCCTTCCACCGCCATGGCGAGACGCATCTGGTTCTGCCGGATCTGGCCTTCGTCGACAGCTTTTTGCGCGCTCAAGACGTCGTAGAGCGGCGTCATGCGGAAGCCGCCCGGGCGGAGCGCGATGCTGAAATTCTTGGCGTGACCGTCCGTCGCGCCCAAAAGCCAGAACAGGACTTGCGCACGGAAGAAGGCACGCTGATCTGCAGCGGGCTCATCGCTGTCCGAGAGATTGATCCCGTTCGGCAACACGCCGAGTTGGGTTTTTAGGATATGGGTCGTGGGCGTGAGACCCGAGGGCCTGATCCAGTCACCATTGTGGCGCAGAAGTGCGGTTTTTCCCTGCGCGCCTGCTATGGAGACGCGGAAATCGTCATCTTCATCAAGGCCAATCGGGGCGCTCGCAAGATTGCGCAACACCGCAGCGATCTGCGCCTCTGTCACCGGCTCGCCCGCGAGCGCTCCCACCTCGGGGACCTCGCCCGAAACGAATTGTAGTGCGCCCACGCAGTCGCGCACGAGCTTTTCCAGCATGTGCCAGGCATCCGTGCCGCCTGCGCGCACCCGCGCTGCCACGCGCTCTCGGATCATCTGATTGTCGGGGAGCAGATTTTCCAGATAGGCAATGACCGGCGGGCCCTGATGGCTGTCTTCGCGCAATGGCAGCGAGATCGAGATCGGCATAGCGTGTTCCCACGACAGCCAGCCTTGATCATAGGTGAAGCCGATCGCGCCGGAGCTGGTCAGGTGCAGATGTCCAACCAGCCTCCCGTTCAGAAGCACCTGCATCATGCCACTGTGTCCGCGCCGGCTTGATTTCTTGGGGGCTATCAGAAGATATCCTCGATCTCGACTGAGCCCCCGCGTTCGACCAGTCGGAATTCAAGCCCGAGAGCCGACATGACGGCGAGCAGTGTTGCCAGCTTGGTGCCTGCATCGCCATTCTCAAGTGAGGAAATCGTTGCCACACGCAAATTGGTGCGGGTGCTGATGTCACTCTGTGTCCAGCCGTGCGCCTTTCGCGCGCGACGGATCGCTTCTCCGATTTGTTCGGCGGTTCTGGCTGAGAGGTTCACGATGCGGCTCCTTTTACGGCAGAGCCTAAATCAAACAAATTACGCCAAAACGTAAATTGATGGTGTTTACGCTATAAAGTAAATTATGGACTGAAACGCACCTTCGGTCTGGGTCCCTGTGCTCTCGCCGAGGCAATCTTCATGCTCGAGCCCCGCTTCCCAACATGAAGCTTTCCGGAAAAGCAGAGCTTTTGCCCACTCACGAAAAATTTGCCACAGAGCCTTATTTCAAGGGTGTCGTGGAAGCAAATGAGGAACTGTCTGTTTCGCTCCCAGATTAGATCACAGAGAAAGCGTGTTTTTGTGACTTTCTCTGTGATCCGTGCGCGGCGAGTGTCATGACAAAGAGTGGTTTTGCTTTTCTACCACGACACACATCGCATCAGGGGTTACATTTTACATTCGTCGGCATATGCATCCGACATGTTTTCAACGATAGTGGCCTGGTTCGACAGAACATACTGACCGCTTTCGTCTTTCTCGATCTGGCCCAGATACATGGATTCAATCGGGTGGTTGTTGGTGTTGAATTTAAAGGCTCCGCGCACGGAATCAAACGGCGCAGTCGTCATTGCGTCACGCACCGCCTCAAGATCATCGGCACCGCCTGCGGCTGTGATTGAACCGTCGATCAGACGCAGCGAGTCGTAGGCCATGGCCGCAAAGGCCGAGGGCAGGGTGCCGTATTTCTCTTGGTAGGCGGCGACGAACTGCGCGTTTGCCGGGTTGTCGAGATCATAGGTCCACGGGGTTGAAGCGTAGACGCCCAAACCGGCATCGCCCACGGCCTCATTCGCGGCACCATTGAAGAGCGTGTAAACCGTGTAGAGCGGCGTATCCGCTTTTGCGCCCGACTGGTCGTATTGCTTGACGAATTGGATGCCGAGACCGCCCGGATAGAACGCGAAAACCGCTTCTGGCGATGCGGCTTTCATTGCCGTCAATTCAGCAGAGAAGTCGGTTTGCTCCAGTGAGGTGTAAACTTCACCCAGAATTTCGCCTTTGAAGGTGCGTTTGAAGCCCTCCATCACGTCGCGGCCAGCCTGATAGTTCGGGGCAAGAAGATAGACTTTTTGGATGCCCTGATCATTCATATAGGTGCCCGCAGCTTCGGCCGGCTGATCGTTCTGATACGGCGCGGCGAAGTAGTAGGGGTTGCACTCTTCCCCCGCGAGCGGGGCCGGGGCGGGGTTGGGGCTGATCAGGATCGTCTTGGCGCGGACGACCGGGCGGTGCACGGCCATCATCACGTTCGAAAAGCTCGGCCCGATCACGAAATCGACTTTCTCGGAACGCACCAGCTTTTCCGCAGCTTGCTTGCCGATGTCGGGTTTGCGTTGGTCATCTTCGTAGATCAGCTCGGCATCAACGCCGCCGAGTTTGCCGCCAAGTTGTTCGTAGGCAAGATCAACGCCGTTGCGCATTTCTTCGCCCAGAACCGCGCCCGGACCGGACAAGGAAAAGATCAGCCCGACCTTCACATCCGCATAAGCAGCAGAGGCCAACCCGCAGCTTGCGACCAGTGTGGTCATCGCCAGTTTCGTCATAAGTTTCATTTCGTGCTCCCGTGTTGGATAGTTTTATTATTGTTGTATATTAATTTCCTTTGCCGGGATTCGGTCAACATAAACTTGATTTTTTCCGTCAGTTTCGCGGAATTGAGCGAAAAAGTGGCAGTTATGACTTGCGGCCGATGTTTGTCTATTCTTCTGACTTCAAACCACTTCTCAGCGCTTAAAAAAAAGTCGCAACACATGTATGTGCTGCGACTTTCAGATCTTCACAGGGGACGTGAAGGGCTTGATGTGATGCCGATAGCCGGAGCCGCTAGCATCACAGGAAGTCAGTGTCGGCGTCAGGCCGCGCCGTAGCCGCCGCCACCCGGTGTTTCCATGACAAAGACGTCGTTAGGGTGCACGTCGATGGCATCGTTGCCGCGCAACTCAATCACGGTTCCATCCGCTCGCACGAGCGCATTGCGCCCGCAGGCCCCGTCACCGCCACCTGCCGCGCCTTGCGGCGGAACCTGACGATGCGAGGTGAGCACGGTGGTGGTCATGTCCTCAAGGAAGCGCAGTTTGCGGATAATCCCATTGCCGCCTTTATGCGCGCCCGTCCCACCGGAGCCGTGACGGATCGAGAACTCGTCAATCCGCACAGGGAAGCGCCACTCCAGAACCTCAGGATCGGTCATCCAGGTGTTGGTCATATGGGAATGGACCGCGTCGGTGCCATCGAATGTTGGCCCGGCACCGGTGCCGCCACAGATGGTTTCATAGTTCTGGAACGTTTCATTGCCCCAGATGTGGTTGTTCATCGTGCCTTGCGATCCTGCGATCACCCCCAAAGCGCCATAGAGCGCATCGGCGATCGACTGGCTCACTTCGGTGTTCCCCGCGATCACAGCCGCCGGATATTTCGGGTTGATCATCGTGCCTTCTGGGACATGGATATGGATCGGTTTGAGGCAGCCCGCGTTCATCGGGATGTCAGAGCCCACAAGCGTCCGGAAGACATAGAGCACCACCGCGTGACAGATCGAAATCGGCGCGTTGTAATTGCCAATGTCCTGCCGCGAAGTGCCGGTGAAATCGATCACCGCTTCACGAGCGGCGCGGTCCACCTTGATGTCCACCTCGATCTGCAGGCCGCTGTCGAGCTTGTAGATATTGTGACCATCTTTGAGCGCGCCCAGAACACGGCGCACGCTTTCTTCGGCGTTGTCCTGAACATGGCGCATATAGGCCTGCACCACCTCGATCCCGAATTGTTTGACCATCTTGCGGACCTCTGTCGCGCCCGTTTCGTTGGCCGCAATCTGGGCCGCAAGGTCGGCCATGTTATTGTCGATATTGCGGCAGGGATATTTGCCGGAACCGAGCAATTCACGGGTCGCAGTTTCGCGGAATGTCCCCTGATCGACCATTTTGAAATTGTCGATCAGAACGCCTTCCTCATCGATATGCGTCGAATCGGGCGGAGCGGACCCCGGGGTACGCCCACCGATATCGGCGTGGTGTCCGCGCGAACCGACATAGAACAAAATGTCCTTGCCCGCTTCGTCGAAGACCGGCGTGATCACTGTCACATCGGGAAGGTGTGTGCCGCCGTTGAACGGTGCGTTGAGCATAAAGACATCGCCCGCTTTGATCTTTCCGGCATTCTCGCGAATGACGGTGCGCACGGATTCACCCATCGAGCCAAGGTGCACCGGAACGTGCGGGGCGTTGGCGACCAATTCGCCTTCCGGATCGAACAGGGCGCAGGAGAAATCCAGACGCTCTTTGATGTTCACCGAGAAAGCTGTGTTGGCAAGCGTCGCGCCCATCTGTTCGGCGATCGACATGAAGAGATTCGAAAAAACCTCAAGCATCACCGGATCGGCATCCGTGCTGATCGCCTCGGCATTGCGGCGCGGCGTGGTGCGGTCGAGCACGAGATTGCCCCAGGCATCCACTGTGGCACTCCAACCGTCTTCGACGATGTTGGTCCCCGTCGGTTCGGTAATGATTGCCGGCCCGGACACGGTCTGACCGCAAAGCAATTCTTCGCGCTTGTAGAGCGGGGCCTGACGCGGCGCGCCACCAAAACGAATTTCAACCTCGGCGGCGGCGGTGGGAAGAGTGTCCACCTTCTCGCTCTTGGTTTCGCTGACCTCTTCGGTCATGCCGATGGCCTCAACCGAAAGCGCCTCGATCACCATGTCGCGCTCTGGCTCGGCAAAGCCGTATTTGGAACGGTGGATGTCTTCGAAGCCCGCACGCATCTCTGCCACGGTTCCAAACGGCACTTCGAGCGAGAGATGCGAACCGGCATAACGCAAATGCGCCACTTGCAGGACGGAGATCTTGTCTGCGTCAACGCCCTGATCAGCCACTTCGCTCACGGTCTGATCCATCAGGATTGCGATCTGATCCTTGGCGACAGAAAGCGCCGCCTCAGCCAGCGGCTGGCTGAATTGTGCCTGCCGAAGGGCGCGAATCTCCGCGAGCCCCATGCCGTAAGCCGAAAGCACACCTGCGAAGGGGTGCAGGAAAACTCGATTCATGCCCAGTGTATCCGCAACGAGGCACGCGTGTTGACCGCCGGCACCGCCGAAACTGCAAAGCGTATAGCCGGTGACATCATAACCGCGCTGAACCGAGATCTTCTTGATCGCGCTGGCCATGTTTTCGACGGCGATTCGCAGGAAGCCCTCGGCAACATCCTCGACGCGCATTTGTGCTTCGCCTGTTTCTTGAGCGATGTGCGCAGCGAGTGCCTCGAATTTCTCCCGCACGACATCGACCGCCAGAGGTTCGTCGGCATTGGGACCGAACACGCGCGGGAAGTGATCGGGCTGAAGTTTCCCCAGAAGAACGTTACAATCGGTGACCGTGAGCGGACCGCCACGGCGGTAGCACGCAGGCCCGGGGTTGGCGCCGGCGCTTTCCGGGCCGACCTGGAAACGACCGTCGCGGAAACTCAGGATCGACCCGCCACCGGCGGCAACGGTGTGAATGCTCATCATCGGCGCGCGCATCCGCACACCGGCGACTTCGGTCTCGAAGGAACGTTCATAGGTGCCTGCATAGTGACAGACATCTGTGGAGGTACCGCCCATGTCGAAACCGATCAGTTTTTCATGACCAGCCTGCTGCGCGGTTTTGACCATGCCGACAACGCCGCCTGCAGGTCCCGACAGAATCGCGTCCTTGCCCTGGAACATCGAGGCATCGGTCAGGCCACCGCTGGATTGCATGAACAGAAGCTGTTTCTTGTCGTCGTTTTCCCCCGCATCGAGCGCGGAGCGGACCTGCTCCACATACCGGCGCAAAATCGGCGAGAGGTAGGCGTCGACCACTGTGGTGTCGCCGCGGCTGACGAGTTTCATCAGCGGGCTGGTCTCATGGCTCGTGGAAATCTGTTCGAACCCGACTTCGCGAGCAATCTCAGCAGCTTGCTTCTCGTGCTCGGGGTTCTTGTAGCCGTGCATAAAGGCAATAGCGACCGAGCGGATGCCGTCGTCATAGGCGGCTTGCAACGCGGCCTTGGTGGCGTCGAGATCGATCGGAGTGAGGACGGTGCCGTCCATATCGAGGCGCTCGGAGACCTCGGCTGCGGTTTCGTAGAGCATCTCTGGCAATTTGATGTGCAGATCAAAGATGCGCGGGCGGTTCTGGTAGCCGATGCGCAACAGATCACCGAATCCCTTGGTGATCAGCAGGAGAGTCCGGTCGCCGTTGCGTTCAAGAAGCGCATTTGTGGCCACGGTCGTTCCCATTTTCACGGCATTGATCTGCCCCGGCGGGATTGTCGCATCCCCTTGGACGCCGAGCAGGTCACGGATGCCCTGCACCGCTGCATCCTTATATTGTTCAGGATTTTCAGACAGAAGCTTATGGGTCAGGAGATTCCCATCGGGCTTGCGCGCCACGATGTCGGTGAAGGTGCCGCCACGGTCAACCCAGAATTGCCACATTGTCTTTCTCCATATTACTCCGGGCTGAAATGAGCGCCGGTTGTTGCCGCGTCAGATCGTTCTGACGTCCCTGTTTGACGGCGACATCATGTGTTTTCGTCGCCTTGTGACTAATTATTATACTTCGTGTATTTAAAAGAGAAGCATTTTCTTCAACTGTCGCGAATTCGTTGCAAAGCGCTTGACCAATGGTCGGAAACGTGTACCGTCTATTTTAAATACTACGTGTATATAACAGGAGAGACAGATGCGGGCCTATCAGCTCAACGCCTATGGGGCACCCGAAACTCATCAGCTTCAGGAGGTCGAGTCTCCGACGAACAAAGCCGATGAGGTGGTCATCCGGACTGAGGCGATCGGCCTCAACTATCCAGATCTGCTGATGGTGCAGGGGCTGTATCAGAAGCGCCCCGAGCCGCCCTTCATTCCGGGCCGCGACAGTGCAGGAACCGTGGTTTCGGTTGGTGAAAATGTGACCGATTTCAAACCGGGCGACAAGGTGGTGGCACAAACGTTCAGCGGTGCGTTCGCCGAACTCGTGACCGCGCCCGTGACCCGGGTCTTCCATCGTCCGGACGGCGTCTCAGCCGTGGATGCTGCGGGTGGGATCACGGTCTTCAACACAGCCTATGTGGCCGTTTCGATCCGCGCAGGCGTAAAGGCCGGTGACCGCGTCGTTGTGACGGGTGCTGCGGGCGGTGTCGGTGCCGCAGCGGTGCAAGTCGCGCGCAATCTCGGGGCAGATGTGGTCGCAATTGTGTCGTCTGAGGCGAAAGCACAGCATGCTCTCGCCAGCGGCGCAAACAAGGCACTCACCATTGCAGATCGAACCGAGGAAGGTCTCAAAACCTTCTTCAAAAACGAGGTTCGCACTGTATGGGGCGATGATCGCGGCGCCGATGTGATGGTCGATACGGTCGGTGGCGCCATGTTCACTGCAGGCCTGCGGGCCCTTGGATTTGCGGGCCGCCTGGTAGTCGTGGGCTTTGCCTCAGGTGACATTCCCTCCGCCAAGACGAACTACCTGCTCTATAACAACCTGTCGGTGATGGGTGCCCCTCTCGATATTCATTTCGACCATGCCCTTGAGCAGATGCGCGCGGGGACCGATTGGTGGCTGAGTCTCATGTCAGAGGGCAAAGCGGTGGCCAATGTCACTAAGACCATTCCTTTCACCGAGTTGATGCAAGGGCTACAGGACATTCGCGACCAGAAAGTCGTGGGCAAAATCGTCGTCACTCTTGATCCGGCGGACTGATCCATGCCTATGACCCCCGACTTCCATCCCTTTCGCCAGAACGACGCGCTGATGAATGCCATCGGCGTGGCAGAGTTGGCAGAAACGGAAACCGGGGTGGTGCTCAGGATTTCAGCGAACACCGTCGCCGCAAATCCTCTGGGCATTCTTCACGGCGGGATGCTTTCGACGATTTCCGACGTGGGCATGTACGAAGCCGCAAAGCTGAGTTTCGCGGCAGATTGCGTCACACTTGCGCAAGAGATGAAATTCCTGCGCGCCGGTCGTTTGGGCGCCCCTGTCGATGTGATCTGCAAGGTACTGAAACCCGGACGCAACATCGCCTTTACCACCGCCGATATCTGGCAAAACGATAAGCTCATCGCAACCTCAGCGGCGCAATACTCAAAGCTTCCAAGCACGGTCCCCTAGGGGGCCGCGGCTCCGTCTCGGTCCCGACAAGAGGGCCAGACACCTGGACAAAACAATAAATGAGCCGCGAAGCGGCCGCCCAACAGTAAGAGGACTAGAAATGACTGCTCTGCTCGCCGAGCAGGTCTTGAATGGCCTGCAGCTAGGTGTGTTGCTGTTCCTGATCGCAGCCGGATTGACGCTGATCTTCGGCGTCATGGATTTCATAAACCTAAGCCACGGCTCCCTGTTCATGCTTGGTGCCTATCTCTCGGTCACCTTTATGGGGGTGTTCGGGAATTTCTTCGCCGCGATTCTTGGCGCCTGTCTTGTGGTTTTCGTCATCGGGGTGCTGTTCGAAGTCCTTTTGGTCCGGCATCTCTACAACCGCAGCCACCTCGACCATGTGCTCGTCACCTTCGGGATGATCCTCTTTGCCAATGAGGCAGTGAGCCTGATCTGGGGGTCTGTGCCGATTTTCTCTGGTCTGCCCGAAGCGCTGTCTTCGCAGGTCAATCTCCCCTTTGGCATTGCGTACCCGTCTTACCGGCTTTTGGTGATCTTCTCGGGCATCGTCTTGGCTGGGGGGCTGTTCTTCCTGATCAACCGCACCCGTATCGGGATGTTGGTGCGGGCGGGCGCCTCCAACCGCACGATGGTGTCGGTCTTGGGGGTGAACATCAAACTGCTTTACACGCTCGTCTTCGGGCTCGGGGCCCTGCTGGCCGCCTTCGCGGGGGCCATGGCCGGACCGTTGCTGTCCGTGCAACCCGGGATGGGGGAAGCCATCCTGATCCAGTCTTTTGTCGTCGTGGTGATCGGCGGCCTCGGGTCGATCAATGGTGCGCTCGTCGCGGCCCTGATCGTCGGGCTGATCGACACGATTGGGCGGGCTTTTCTGCGCGATATTCTGGGCTTTGTCCTCTCGCCCAGTGTGGCCAGCGAAGCGGGTCCTGCGCTGTCTTCAATGTTGATCTATATTCTTATGGCCGTGGTGCTCTTTTTCCGCCCCGAAGGCCTTGTGCCGATGCAGAAACGGAGCTGATCACATGGGACGTTTCGATCTTCAAACTCTCCTCGTGCCACTCATCGCTGTGGCGATCGGCCCGATCTATGCGCTGATAACTGGCGATACCTATGTGCTTCATGTTTTTGAACGCGCGTTGATATTTGCGGTGGCTGCGGCCAGTCTCAATCTCATCCTCGGCTTTGGCGGCATGGTCAGCTTTGGTCACGCGGTCTTCATCGGGTTGGGCGCATATGCGACCGGTATATTGTCCAACGCCGACATCACCTCGCTCTGGGTGCATGTGCCGGTCGTGCTGGCCGTCTGTGGCATGGTGGCCTTGGTGATCGGTCTGATCGCGCTCCGGACCACGGGGGTGCATTTCATCATGATCACGCTCGCTCTGGCGCAAATCTTTTACTACACGGCAGTGTCCTCGTCGAAGTTTGGTGGGGATGATGGTCTGGTCATCAATGAACGCAGCACGATCTTCGGATTTTACGATCCCTGGTCCACGTGGCACTTCTACGGCTTCATTGCGATCTTTGCGCTCGTGCTGATCTGGATCACGACGGCGATCGTCAATTCGGATTTCGGCCTGCGCCTTCTGGCGACCCGCGAAAATTCCCAGCGGGCCGGGGCCCTTGGCTTTCACGTCTTCGGAACGCGCCTGCTGGCCTTTGTCCTCTCGGGGATGATCTGCGGGCTGGCGGGGCTGATGCTCGCAAACCAATCCGAATTCGCGACACCGGGTTATGCAAGCTGGCAGCGCTCCGGTGAGCTTCTGGCCATTGTGATCTTGGGCGGTGTGGGGCTGCGGATGGGAGCGGTCTACGGCGCGTTCGTTTTTATCCTGCTCGAACATGCGCTGGCTTCGTTCACCAATCACTGGCCTTTTTTCTTCGGCCCGGTCCTGATCCTCGTGGTGCTGTTTTTGCATCGTGGCGTGGGGGGCTTGGTGGAGCGGGTGTTCCATCTCAAACGCACGAAGACCCCTGATTTCGAGGAGGCGCACTGATGACACAGACCGCAGTATCCAAAGCCATCCAGCCTGCGCTTCAACTGACGGATATCACCGTGCGTTTCGGTGGCATCCTGGCACTGAACAATGTGAACTTGTCGCTGCAACCGGGAGAAATTCACGCGCTTATCGGCCCCAATGGAGCAGGTAAGACGACGCTTGTTTCGGTGTTGTCGGGTGAGTTGACGCCGAACACAGGGACAGTTGCGATTGGGGGAGAGAACATCAGCCATCTCAAACCCTATCAACGCGCGCGACGTGGTCTATTGCGGACATATCAGCTCACCGCGCTGTTCCAGCATATTCCATTGCGCCAGAACATACTGTTGAGCCTTGAAGCACGTGATCGCGCGCGGCTTTCGCTCGTGGATCTGGTGGGATTTGGGGCAACAAAGCGTTATGAGGCCGAGATTGATGCGGTGCTTGAGGATTTCAGCCTGACGGCCAAAGCCGATGCTGTTCCTGCCTCCCTGTCGCATGGCGATCGGCGGCGGCTTGAGCTTGCTATGGCGATTATTTCGGAGCCGTCGATCCTGTTGCTCGACGAACCCTTGGCAGGGCTTTCCACGGCCGATGCGCTTGCGCTTGTCGAGATGATTCAACACCGTTTGCGCGGTAAGACCCCAATCCTGTTGATCGAGCACGATATGGACGCGGTTTTCAGCCTCGCCGACGAAATCACCGTGATGGTGAACGGTAATGTGCTGATGACAGGCACGCCTGAGGCAGTGCGCAATTCGGCGGAAGTACAAGCCGCTTATCTTTCGGATGAGGATGATTTCTGATGCTGACCTTCGACCGCGTTTCCGCCAGCTATGAAGACAGTCAGGTCCTCTTTGATCTCGAATTGGAAGTCGAAAGCGGTACTGTGACGACGCTATTGGGCAAGAATGGGATGGGCAAAACCACGACCATCCGCACGCTCTTTGGTCTCACTGACAAGATCAAAGGCGATATTGTCCTCAATGGCACACGGATCAACGGGCTTGCCCCCCATAAGATCGCCAATATGGGGGTCGCGTTGGTCCCCGAGGGTCGTCAGGTCTTTCCGACTTTGACCGTGGTTGAAAACCTAGTTGCGACGGCGCGCGCGAATGCCGCGAAAGAGCGCAAAATTGAGATGGACAAGATCTACGCATTGTTTCCACGATTGGCGGAGCGCAAATCATCTTTTGCCAATCTTCTGTCGGGTGGGGAGCAACAGATGCTCGCCATCGGACGGGCGCTGATGACCAAGCCGAGGTTTCTTATTTTGGACGAAGCGACGGAAGGTCTCGCTCCTGTTGTCCGGCGCGAAATCTGGATGGCGCTGCAGGCGCTCAAGGCCGAGGACCTGACCATTCTTGTGATCGACAAGAGTCTCAAGCCGCTCTGCAAGCTCGGCGATCGCCACAACATTCTGCAAAAGGGGGCGCTGGCATGGTCCGGCGACTCGGCGGAACTGGCCGATCCCGAGAGCGAAGCGCGACGCTGCCTGTCGCTTTAAGTGCCCAAACGGTGCGCCCCGATCACGGGTCGCGCCATATCGCCGCATTTTTGGGCACATGCCAGAAAAATGAGGCGAAGAAAACAAGAAGCCGGACAGCGCGCTTTCTATTTTTATACTTAAAGTATTTAATGAATGCAGCCGCTAACCTGGCACCGACAACAAGGATCTGAGATGACAAAGCCGATCGACCTGGCCACATGTGAGACCCATTTCTGTGAGATGGACGACGGGGCAAAAATTGCCTTTCGTCGCTGGTCTGGTCCCAAAGACAAGCGCATCGTGATCTCGCACGGAAACGGGTTGGCCGTAGACGGATTTGCCGAATTCGGCGCAGCGCTTGCGGCAGAATTCGAAGTCGTAGCCTTCGATATGCGCAATCATGGCTTGAGCCCGCAGGGCCCGCATCCTGTCGACCCCTGGCCCCGCTACATTGCGGATATTCCGCTGATCTATAAAGCCATTTCGGAAACCTTCGGAGAGAAAGAAACGCATGGCGCGTTTCACTCCATGGCGTCGGCCTGCACTCTCATCGCTCAATCACTGACTCCAAGCCCTTGGGCGACATTGACCCTTTTTGAACCTCCGGTACGCCCGGCGGTTCAATCGGATGTTATGGAAAACTTCGATCAGATTCAGGTATCGATGTCGGCGCGTGCCGCGAAACGACGCCGGACGTTCCCCTCCCCCGCAAAACTCGCCGCCTCCTTTGAGCGGGCCCCGAGTTTTGCGGGGATTTCCAAATCTTCGATTGAGCGTCTCGCGGCGGGCTCCGTGTTTGAGAACGGTGCCAATCCCGAGGAGCCGTGGGAGCTTGTGCTCATGCCCGAGGCGGAGGCGCTCAATTTCATCAAGGCCAATGACCTGCACCAGTATTGGGACGGCCTGTCGAATGTGAAAACGCCTGTTCAGATCATCACAGGAGATCGTGCAAGCCATGACATGCCCTATCTGACCGACATTGCAGAGATCATGGCGATGCAGTTCGGTTTTCCGATCACGCCGGTGGCGGGCACCAACCATTTCATGCAGCTGCAAGAGCCTGAGCTCTGCGCAAAGCATGTCTTTGACTTCGTGAAGAAAAATAAAAGCGGGAAACATCCCGCAGATAACCAAGCATAAGCGCGCAAGGGAGAAAACGAATGCTTCCAAATACACAATCCCCGACGCCCGTCCAGCCACAGCGGTTCGAGACCATACTCGAAGCGCTGCGATACTGGACGTCCGTCCAACCCGAGGCACTGGCCGTCGACACCCACGATCACGGCAGCCTGAGCTATGCCGAACTCTTGGATCAGGCCGAAGCACTCGCTGCCGGGCTTCAGGCTCTGGGGCTTAAAACCGGCGATCGCGTTGCGATTCAGATCCCGTCTTCTCCGGAATTTGTGACCGCCTATTTCGCTTGCCAAATCTCCGGATGCGTCCTCACGACCTATCACATGCCCTACCGTCAGGAAGAGCTTCGCCCGCTGGTGAAGTTCTCGCGTCCGAAAGCGGTTCTGACAGCGCGGGTCGGTAAATACAACGGCCCGGAAACGATGGCACTTCTGGCGGCTGAAACGGGCACGATGGACCATATCATCGTTGTCGGCTGTGAGGCATCCGAGGGTGAGATTTGCTACCAAACGCTGATTGACGAAAACCGCGGCAAGCCGCTGCCTCCGGTGCCGACGGCCAATGGCGAATTGGCGCTCTGCTTCACCTCCGGGACCTCGGCAGCGCCGAAAGCGGTGCTGCGCACGCAGGACATCATCACTGAAAACGCGCGTCTCTTTTCGGAAATGCTCTCGATGACAGAGGCTGACCGGATCATGATTGCGCCGCCGCTCACCCATGTGTTCGGCCTCTCCTGTGCCGGGAATGCGATTTATTCCGGCGCAGCCATTGTTCCGATCCCGCTGTTTTCGCCCGAGATCTACGCACACTACCTGACAGATATGGCCCCCACCGTGGTTTACTCCGCACCTGCGCACCTTGCCGCCACGCTCAAAAGCGGTGCCATGGAGAACAAGCCGCCTGTCACTGTGCGCGATGTGATCGTTGGTGGCTCGATCTGTCCGCCGAAAGTTGCAGAGGCCTTTGAAGCGCTGTTGCCCAATGGCCGTGTGGGCAATTTGTTCGGCATGACCGAAATGGCGCTCGCGACCCAGACCGACCCCAACGATCCGCCGGAAATCCGGCATGGCACCGTCGGGAAACTCGCCAAGGGTCTCAATATTCGGATCATGAGCCGAGAAGGTGTTGAACTGCCCGTTGGGCAAGAGGGTGAAATGCAGCTTTCGGGGTATTCCGTGCTTGGCGAATATCATGAAAACCCCGCCGCCAATGAAAGCGCCTTTACGGAAGACGGCTGGTTCCGCACCGGGGATCTCGCCATGCTCGACGAAGCGGGTAATATCATGATCACAGGCCGGTCGAAGGACATCATCAATCGTGGCTCGATCAAGATTAACCCGTCCGACATCGAGAGCCTTGTGGATGCGCACCCGTCGGTTGTGCAATCGGCGCTCGTGCCGATGCCCGACCCGGTTCTGGGTGAGCGTATCTGTGCCTATGCGGTTCTCAAGGCTGGAGAAACTCTCGATCTGCCGCAACTTTGTGAGTTCCTCGAAAGCAAGCATATTGGGAAGATGCGGTGGCCCGAGCGCCTTGAAATCCTGGATGAAATGCCGATGACCCCCACGCGCAAGATCATCAAGCCCGTGTTGGTTGCCGATATTCGCAAAAAGCTTGAGGATGAAGAGGCCTGAGACCGGCACGTCCGCTTTCTGGCATAGCGAAAAGGCGGCCCGACAGCATGAACTTGCGGTCGGGCCGCCTTTCTAAATATATAAGATGAGTTTTTAAGACGCTCTGCGCCTTGATTATGATTGGATGGCCGCAGGGACAGAGAAATAATAAGCGCAGTAGGTGCAGTGAGGAGAGGTTGGACATGGCGAAAACGAAGATCACCAATGCCGAGGAGAGCTTCGGTCTCGCCGAGATCGAAAAACGCGGAAAGCGCGGGCGTCCACGCGGACAGGCAACGCAGACCGTCTACGACGCCTTGCGTGACGAGATTTTGACACTCGAGGCTAAGCCGGGTGCCTATCTCGACGAAACCCTGCTGGAAAAACGCTTCGGCGTCTCCCGCACCCCTATTCGCGAAGCCCTGATCCGCCTGCAATCCGATCGGCTCGTACGGTTTTCCGCCAATCGCGGCCATTTTGTCGAACTGATCAGCATCGAGGAGGTTCCCCGCATCTTCGAGGCAATGGATCTCTATCAGGCGGCTGTTCTGCGCCTTGCCACGCAGTGCCATACGCCAAAGATTTTGCAGGAACTGCATGAGATAAACGAAGCATATCTCGCCGCAGCGGATGCCTACGACCATAAAACCATGACAGAAATGAACCATCGGTTCCATTTGCGGATCGGCGAAGCCTCCGGCAACAGTTTCTTGGCCGAGGCCTATACAACGGCGTTGAATTATACACTTCGGTTGACCTATCTGATGTTTGAAAAGGCGCGCAGCCAGCCCAGTGTGCGCGATGGCTATTATCATCGCGTCTATGACGAGCACAAAGAAATGCTTGCTCTTATTGAGCAAGGCGAGGCAGACAAGCTTGAGGAACTCAGCAAAATACACACGCAGCTGTTCTGTGATCGGGTCGCGGAATTCGTGCACGAACGAGAAGCGTTTCGTTCGAAGCCGACCGATTTCTTCGCCAATCGACTAGGTTGAGCCCGCGAGCGATACGCGTAAGAGAGGGCAAAGCCAATGGCGTCCACAACGATAAAAACCGGACTGGATTACGGGTTGCGCGACTATCTCGACGAGGGCCCATATGGGCGCCGTCAAACCATTGACGCTGCGGCGGCGCTGTTTCGCGAGAGAGGCTTTGCTGCCGTCTCCATGAGCGAGATCGCGGCCGCCGTAGGGCTGTCCAAGCCGGGTCTCTATCATCATTGGCCGAGCAAGGATACGATCCTGCATGTAATTGCGCAGCTCTCGGGTGAGATCCTGCTGAACCATCTCGATGCGGTTGAACAGAATAAAACAGCGGCCGGTCCGAAGCTTCATCACTATGTGATTTCCCGTCTCGAAGCCGTCGCGCAGCACCAGGACCTTTTCACAGTGACCTGGCAGGAGCGCGCAATCTTGGGCACCCGTACCTTCGAAGGTCTGACGCGCATGGCCGAAGATTACCGTCGCCGCGTGCGCGCGCTTATTGATGCCGCCAAAGTCGAAGGGACCATCAAACCCGATGTCGACAGCCACCTCTTGATGCTGGCGCTCGACGGGATGACGGGGTGGGCCTATTTCTGGTATCGTCCGACAGGGAATTTTGACATCCGCGAAATTGGCGATGCGTTCTGGGCGATGTTGGGAATGGGTGTTCTGATGCCTGAAAGAACAGGTCAGGCCTAAACGCCACGGCTCATTCCGTTTCGGATTCGGTACTGTGATTTTGTGCACCCTCCCCTTTTCAGCCGGTTGATTTCTTAAAATCTGCCTAGAAAATGCGCAAAAATCGTGCGGGATTGCGAAACGCCTCAGAAGAAAATTGACAGGGGTCGGGAGAATTATAATACTGCATGTATATTACAGACCGACCAGTCGGTCGCTACTAAAGGGCTGAGGATCGGAGCACGGTATGCGTCGCAAGCGCGGCTTAGATGTCCCGAGGCTCAGACAAACGGCCCAAAGTCGAAACAACAGGAAAGGTGCATTGCGATGACAGACGCCAAAGCCCAAACTCCCGCAGAGGGCGGATGCCCCTTCTCGGGGTCTCCCAGCATCAATGAGATCACACTGCTTTCGCCAGACGCTCTCGAATGCCCATACCACGCCTATACCAAAGTGCGGGCTGAGGACCCTGTCCATTATCTGCCAGATCAAAACCTCTGGATCGTCAGCCGTTATGACGATGTGGATCAAGTCCTCTCAAATCCCGAGAAGTTTACCTCGAAAGAGGCTCTGTCGAGCGGCAACGCCTATCGCGATTTTCCCGCCGCACTTGAGGTTCTCAAAAAATCGAAGGCCCTGCCGCGTCAGCGCACGCTGATCCTCGCCGATCCGCCGGTTCACGCGTTCCACCGCAAAGTGGTTCAGCGCGCCCTCGCCCCCGCCAAAACTCTCCGCACCTTCGGGCCAACGATTAAAGAGCGCGTCAACGGCTTCATCGACCGCTTTGTCGATACGGGCCAGTTTGAATGCGTTTCCCAGTTTTCGATCCCGCTGCCAATGGCGCTGGTCAGCATGATTTTCGACGTGACCGAAAAAGAGGTCTACGAAATGAAGGGCTGGTCGGACAATTTCTTTTCCGCGCTGACCGGCCATGTGCCGGAAGAGACGGTCATGAATGCCGCTCTTGATACGCTTGTGTTCGAAGATTTCGTACTCGGACGCATGAAGAAGGCCCGCACCGAAGGCTCCGACTGTTTTATCGGCAAGCTTCTCGACAAACCCGAAGACGAACGCCCGCTGACCGATGCCGAAGTGATCAACATCTGTTCTCAGGTGCTCGTCGGCGGTAACGAGAGCACGATCAACTTCATCTCGAACCTCGTCTATGCCATTGCCACGACAGAGGGCCTCGAAGACCGCCTGCGCAACGAACAGGACCTGTTGCAGAACTTCCTCGAAGAGAACCTGCGCCATGAAGCGCCGCTGCAATCCATGTACAGGATCGCACTTGAGCCCGTCGAAGTGGGCGGTGTCAGCATCCCCGCCGGCGCGAAGCTCATGCTCAACTTCGGGTCGGCCAACCGTGACGAGGCCTATTACGACAATGGCGAGGTGCTCGACGTCGATCGTGACAACCGCGAGACGCTGCATATGGCGTTTGGCCGCGGCATCCACGCCTGTGCCGGTCAGACGATTGCCCGCCGCGAAGGGATGATTGCCATCCGCGTGCTGCTTTCGCGGGTGAAAAACCTGCGGATTGCCGAAGGGACCACCCCGGAGCGCAACCCGCTGTTCGGTGTGCGCGGGTTCAAGACCCTGCACATTGCCTTTGATGTTATCCCCCAAACCGAAGACGCCTGAGGAGGTCTTACAATGCCCAAAGTAACTGTCGATATGGACCTGTGCGAATATCACGGCCAATGTGTGTTCGTCGCCCCGAAAGAATTCTGGTTCGATGAGGATGATGAGCTGCGTTACTCCGAGAACGTGCCGGAAGCAGATCGCGCCCGCGTCGAAAAAGCCGCAAAAGCCTGCCCGCAGCTTGCCATCAAGGTGGAATGAGTGATGGAGACCTGCGAACGATTTGTCATCGTCGGCGCTTCCCTCACGGGTCTGCGCGCGGCGGAAGCGCTTCGTGACAACGGCTATAAGGGCGACATCACCCTCGTGGGGGATGAAGCGCACCGACCCTATAATCGTCCGCCGCTCTCCAAACAAATCCTCACCGGGAGCCAGTCCTTCGAGGAACTGTTCTTTCCGGTTGAGGATAATCTTGAGCTGACATGGCGCCTTGGTGCCGCCGCAACAGGTCTCGATATTGCCGGGCGTCAGATCACGCTGGCTGATGGTGAGGTATTGCCATATGACCGTTTGCTCATTGCCACCGGCGTGACGCCTTTCGTGCCGCCGATCCCCAATGTCGGGCTTTCAGGCATCTACACGCTGCGCACCATTGACGACGCCAAGGCCATGAGCGCAGAAATGCAACCGGGCAAAAAGATCGCGATTGTCGGTGCCGGGTTTATTGGCTGCGAAGTGGCCGCAAGCGCAAAGATGCGGGACCTCGACGTCATCGTGATCGACCAGATGGAACGCCCGATGGCGCGCGTTCTGCCGTCGGAAATTTCAAAACTCTTCAGCGATGTCCATCAAGAGGAAGGCGTCCGCTTCCGTTTCGGAGCGCGCGTGACCGGATTTGAGGGCACCGAACATGTCACGGGCGTTGCTCTGGAAGGTGGCGAGACCATTAAGGCCGATCTCGTGCTCGTGGCCGTCGGATCTAAGGCCGCGACGGAGTGGCTTGAGAATTCGGGGTTGGATTTGCGCAATGGGGTGGTTTGTGATGACCGGTGTCTTGCTCGGAACGGCGGGGGTCGGATTGCGGCTGCCGGCGATATTGCAATCTGGCCGCATCCGGCCTTTGAGAATGCAGAAATACGCATAGAGCACTGGACCAATGCGACTGAGCAAGGAGCCGCTGCGGCGCTGACGCTGATCGGGGCGCGTGAGGGGAGCTATGTGCCGCTTCCATCTTTTTGGTCAGATCAATTCGCGCTCAAGCTTCAGTCAATCGGTCGTCCCGCGGATGCTGATCGCATTGACGTGGTTGCGGGCGCTCTTGAGGATCGGAAATTCCTCGCAGAATGCTGGAAAGACAACACACTGGTTGGTGCAATAGCGATCAATATGGCGCCTAAACTCGCGAGATACCGTCGTCAAATGGAAGAAGACTATCGCACGAGATACCAAGCACATACATAACTGTGGCTCTGGCTCATACCTTGCTGAAAATGTCGGTTTTTGGATGTGCATGGTCAGCTTCTGACCCGGGGTTGCTGTGCTTTTTTCGGCTGTAGCCGCGATATTGGGTGTGTAATGCTCGAAGTATTCGATTTGACATTCGACTATTCCGGTGTCGTTGCTCTGCAAGTCGAATTTGGCGTGATCACCACGATTATCGGTGCCAACAGCGCCGGGAAATCGACACCGCTCAAGGCAATCTCCGGTTCGTTCGCGCGAACCGGACAATAATGTCACTGTCTGTCGGCAAGATCACCCTGCCGGATATCCATGGGGTTTTGCCCTTCTCAGGTGTCCGCAATCCGATCACGGTGAGCAGCACATCCCATAAGACCAGCTTTACCTACAAAACGAAGGCCAATAGATGGCAACCCCGTGTTGGTTTGGCAGAGAGCGGCGCTGAATTGGCAGTGGCGGAGAAAACCCTCATCACTCCGGGTGTCGATGATGTCGAATTCCAGCCGGTGAGCTTCCCCTATCGCCACCCGACAGGGCGCACAGCATGGCATACTATCGATCAGCGGATCACTTTTGATTCTGGACTGCGCCGGTTTGTCTTCGTCCGCAATAGAGGCAGTCTTCTGAAGCCTTGGGTGCAAGACGAAATCGATGCAATCGTCGAGGCCGTGCCCGAAAGCGAAGCGCATGAATTTGCCGTCGTTGAGGCGGAGGCCTTCTCACGCCCCTACCGCGAAAACCTACGTCGGATGCCTTGCTTCTTGGCCTTCGAGCCCGATCCCGTTGCGGATGTCATGGTCGAAGATACCATCGAACGTTTGAGGACGCTTTGGCGGATGCGATCTTATCTCGCATCTCGACATCACGCCCCATCGGATTTTCCGGGCCTGCCTTCGTCTGATCGCAGCCAACAGGCTTCAGGCCAATCTCAACGCCGTCATCTGCTTTAACTCCCGTATCTGGAGGCCACAGTCATGAAGCTGAATTCCGTTATTCCCGCAGGCTTGCAGTTGAAGTTGTCTGGCAAAAGCAGGGTTTTGTATCCTAACGGCGATGGGCACTACCGCGCCGAACATGCCGATAGCGGTCGCGTGGAAATCATCACCTATAATGAGGCACTGTCCTGGCTCAGGCGGCCTGATTGTTCCAGCATCGGTCAGCTGACAACGAGTTCCGCGGCAGCAAGAGTGCGCAACGGTGGCCGACACTACCGCGAACAGCGCTCCGAGGAACTTCAGGATCAGATCGATTTTCGGAGGGCGCTTTGCCTGGGCATTGATCATTTGGAGCAATCCGGGGTCAAAGTGACGCCGACATCCATCGATCAACCTCATAACCAGCGGATCATCCGCGAAGTGGCGGGGCAAATCTATAAGACACGTCCGATTTCCTATGCGCTGCGCGGCGGCTCGACGAAAATGGTCGCCATACCGCCGCGAGGTTATAGGCAGCGCTATATCGAGTCTGGCTATGACGAGATGGCTCTGGCTGGTTCTCGTCCTGGATGTAGCGACCCGCATGCCACTGGCCTGGGTTCTGACGGATAGCCCGTCACAGCACGCAACGCTGGATGCCTTGCGAATGGCCACGCGTGACAAAACGCGAGAGAAGATCGTGTATAGGTGCGAGAATGACCCCATGCCCGCCGTCGGTACGGGCTCTATCGTCGGGGATAACGGCTCCGGCCTGCGCAATGCATCTGTGAAAGCGGCCACCGTCGGCGTACTCGGGCAGAGCGTTGACGCCCGCAGCTACCACGGCATCGACAAACCCTTCCTTGAACGGATGCTCGGCTCTTTGGAGAGCATTCTGATCAATTTTATTCACGGCTATACCGGCCAAAAAACGCAGAGGCCCTGCCGAAGCCCGATACGAAGGGTAAACTGTCATGAGTTTCGGCGGCTGGCAGCATTTCGACACTCAAGGCAGCGCATTACAGCTTCCCTAGGGCGGATCGTCTGAGGGACGACATGGTCTGGATGGTCACAGACTATTACGCCAAAGCCTCCCTACACCGACCTTTCGAGGCGCGTGGTTTGCTGGTCACGGGCTCGTCCCGCACCGGCAAGTCGACTGAAATCCGGCGCCAGATCGACGCCTTAAACGATGGCTCCACGATCATGCCGGATGGCCGGCCCGCGCGCTTTGTATCGGTTGTCTTGAAAGGTCTGCTCTCGTGGAAGGATCTCGGGATCCACACTTTGGATCAGGGGCTGAACTACCCCGCAATCGGGCGATTGACACAGTGGGAAGTCTGGGAGCGTGTCGTGATTCAGGCCCGAGAACAAGGTGTGATCGGCATCCACTATGACGAATGTCAGCACATCTTTCCCCGCGTGACCGGAGAAGCGCGGGCGATGATCTTGGACAGCTTCAAATCTCTTTTGAAGCAACCGGAATGGCCGCTCATGCTGATCCTCTCCGGCGTCGATAGCCTGATGCAGTACATAAAGTACATAACCAGTGAAGAGCAACTGGCCTATTTGATGCGACCGATCTCGTTTCCCGAGGTTACGCTGCATCGCTCCGCTGATCTGGCGGAGATGGTCAGCCTTTGTCATGCTTATGCGGATAAGGCCGGGCTGGCGTTTGACGCGCTCAATACGCGGGCCCTTTTTCGTTTGATCGGCTTTAAAGGCGCTAGAAGCGGCGTTTGCAATTGCTCCAACATCTAAGACGGGCAGAAATTAAGATGTTATCTCAATCGGTTGCGGATGATTCGTTTTTTGAGCCGTTGAAATCGGTATTCTTATGGTCCAATGACACAAAGCGCCCTGCGCAGGCAGGTTTTGGCGCGGTGTCTCAAAATTTGCAAATCGACGGAGAATCCCCTTAATTTTAGGGGTTAAGCCCGTGTTCATTCCTCTCTGTTACTCCCCATGGCGGGTGAACATGAGGTGGTGGTATGAGCGGAAAGGGTAACGCTCCGATTATCATCAAGAAGAAGAAGGTTATTCAGGGCGGCGGCCACCATGGCGGTGCCTGGAAAGTCGCCTATGCCGATTTCGTGACGGCGATGATGGCCTTTTTCCTTTTGATGTGGTTGCTCAATGCGACAACGGAGAAACAGCGCAAAGGCTTGGCGGATTATTTCAATCCGACCATTCCCGTGAACCGGATTTCCGGCGGTGGTGATGGTTCCTTCGGCGGTGACTCGGTGTTTACCGAGGAAACCCTGTCGCAAAACGGCACGGGGGCGTCGAGCGCCCATGCGGCCAGTGACAGCGGTGCCGCCAAGAATGACACATCGGCCGAGCAAGATGCCGTGAAGGCCATGGATGCCAAGTCCTTTGCGGATGCTCAGGAGCTTCTGACCGCCTTCAGCGGCGAAAGCATGGCGGCCGACAAGGCGCTGCGGCATATCGTGACGCGGGTCACCGACGAGGGTTTGATCATCGAGCTGTACGATCTCGAGGGAGAGCCGCTTTTTGCCCCAAGATCGGGAGAGCCCGAAGAGGTGCTTGTTCTTTTGATTGGTATGCTTTCTGAAGTGTTCAAAGTCGTGCGAAATGACATCGCGATTACGGGATATGTGCGTTCCGAACCTCTGGTCGTTGCGGACAATCCGGTCTGGGATCTGTCGAGCAGGAGGGCGGATCAGATTCGCCTCTTGCTTGAGGCGAATGGCACGCCGTCGAAACGCATTCAGCGGGTGACGGGCTCGGCGGATCGGAAACCGGCTGTCGGCAATCCCATGGCCTTGCGCAATAACAGGGTCGAGATCGTTTTGTTGCGCAATCAGGTCGGTAAATAGCTCGCATTTTAGACGTTAGGGGCGTGTTAAGGCCCGGCGTACATGCTGAGGCCAGTTCTTCGGGTCTTAGCAGCAGAAAGGCGCTCCCCCTATGTCTATTTCATCCTCGCTCAACGCCGGTGTGGCCGGGCTCAGCGCCAACGCCACTCGCCTTGCGACCATTTCCGACAATATCGCGAACTCCGGGACCTATGGCTACAAACGGGCGGAAACCGAATTCGAGTCCTTTGTCATTACTGGATCTACGAGTTCCGGTACCTATTCCGCCGGCGGTGTGCGGGCAAGCAGTTCGCGCCTGATCGGGGAGCAGGGCGCGCTGGTGTCCACCTCGAATGCCACGGACATCGCCGTGTCCGGCAATGGTTTCATCCCGGTCACGACCGAGGTGTCTCTGGACGGCACCATGGGGGATCAGCCTCTGATGATGACCACCACAGGGTCCTTCTACACCGATGCCGACGGCATTCTTAAAACCGACTCGGGTCTCGTGCTTCTGGGCTGGCCTGCCGAAGCGGACGGTTCGATTGCGACTTATGCCCGTGACACGATGACGGGTCTCGAACCCGTGGTCATCAATTCGAACCAGACGGCCGGCGACCCGACCACGGAAATCAATCTGGGCGTCAACTTGCCGGCTGAGGATGCCGACTCTGCCTTGCCGCTTTCCGTTGAATATTTCGGCAACCTCGGCACATCGGAATCGCTCGATATCACCTTCACGCCGGACACGGTGACCGCAAACACCTGGACCATGACGATCACCGATTCCGCGTCGGGCGGGGCGATCATCGGGGAATACACGCTTGTATTCGACGATTCTCGAGGCGCGGGCGGCACCCTGTCTTCGGTGACGCCGACGGCGAACAATCCGGTGGGGGCCGATTACAACGCGACAGATGGCACTCTGGCCCTGACCGTGGATGGCGGTCCGATCGAAATGACCATCGGCAAGCCGGGCGACACCAACGGCCTGACCCAGCTGTCCGACAGTTTCGCGCCGACCTCGATTTCCAAGGACGGTTCACCGGTTGGTAACCTCACCTCGGTAGAAATCGACGATGGTGGCTATATCACCGCGACCTATGACACGGGGTTTACCCGCGTGATCTATCAGATCCCGCTTGTGGATGTGCCCAACCCGAATGGTCTGACCGCCTTGGGCAACCAGACTTATCAGGTTTCGCCGGACTCCGGGTCCTTCTTCCTGTGGGATGCCGGTGACGGCCCGACCGGGACGATCGAAGGTTACGCACGTGAAAGCTCCACCACGGATGTGGCGGCGGAACTGACCGATCTCATCCAGACCCAACGGGCCTATTCGTCGAATGCGAAGGTCATCCAGACGGTCGATGAGATGCTGCAGGAGACGACGAACATCAAACGGTAAGGCTTGAAACGCCTATGGGGGCAGGAGGATAGACGATGAGTATTTCGAATGCTCTGGCGAATGCGTTGACGGGGCTGAATGCCGTGTCACGTGCGGCCGATGTCGTGTCGTCGAATGTCGCCAATGCCATGACCGAAGGCTATGGCAAGCGTGAGATCGAGTTGACGTCGCAACAGGTCGGAAAGTCCGGTTCAGGCGTGTCCGTGGTCGGCGTCAACCGCTACTATGATCCGGTGACGACGGGCGAGCGGCGTTATGCGGATGCGGAGGTCGCGCTCGAAGGCACGCGTGCCGAGTTTTACGACACGTATGCAGAAGCGATGGGGCAGGTGGACGAGGAGGATTCGATTGCAGGTCGGATCACCGGTCTTGAAACGGCTCTCATCGAAGCGGCCAGCCGCCCGGATTCGGAAGCGCGGCTGACTACGGTTCTGGATGCCGCACAGGATCTCGCCAAACGGATCAACGATGCTGCCGATGTGATCACGGACACCCGTATGGCGGCGGATAAGGAGATCGGCCAGACCGTCGATTTTCTCAATTCCGCATTGCAGCAGGTCGTCGATCTCAACGTCGCCATTCAGAAGCAGATCACGCAAGGTTATGACGCCAATGCTCTGATGGATCAGAGGCAAACCCTTGTGGACCAGATCTCCGAGATCATTCCAGTCAACGAAATCCAAAAAGACAACGGGATGATCGCGCTCTACACCAATGGTGGCGCCTTTCTGGTCGACTCGAAAGCGGCCACTTTGGAATTCACCGCGACCCCGACAATCTCCGCCGATATGACGCTCGACAATGGCGCGCTGTCCGGACTGACCATCAACGGCGTCGCCGTGTCGACCGACGCGGAAAAGGGGGCGATTGCAGGGGGGAAACTGGCAGGGCTCTTTGAGGTACGAGACGAGCTTGCCCCGCAGGCCCAACTGGAACTCGATGCCCTTGCGCGCGATTTCATAGAACGGTTTCAGACCACCGATGCAGATGCCTCACTGACGACTGGCGCGGCTGGTCTGTTCACCGACGGTGGCTCGGTCTTCGATACTGCAGATGAAGAGGGGCTGGCGGGGCGCATTTCGGTCAACGCTTTGGTTGATCCCGATGCGGGTGGTGACCTTTGGAAACTGCGCGACGGTTTGGGGGCTTTGGCCGAGGGCGATCAGGGCGACGCAACCATTCTGAACTCCCTGACCGAAGCGCTACAGAATTCACGCGTCGCCTCGTCTGGCGGTCTGACGGGAATCGAGCGATCCGCTCTGGGTCTTGCCTCCGACATCTATTCTTTGGCGCAAACCAGACAACTCAATGCCGAAGCGGATCTGAGTTACGCTTCGGCGCGACAGGAGTCGCTCGAGGAGATCGAATTGGCGAACGGTGTCGACACGGATTACGAGATGCAGCGGCTTTTGGTGATCGAGCAAACCTATGCGGCGAACGCAAAGGTGATCGAGACGATTCAGACGCTGATGGATCAGCTGATGGGGATTTGACGATGAGCGCGATTTCTTTCGGTGATATGGCGGCCTCTCTGCGCAATATGCGCATGACGGCACAGGTGAAACAGGACCTCGATCGGTACAATTACGAGGTGGCAAGCGGTGAAAAATACGATCTCGCCGAGGCCGTCTCGGGGGATTTCACGCCTTTGGCGTCGATCGAACGGGCCCTGCGGATACTGAGTTCCTATGATACGGCGATACAGGAGGCGAGTTTGTTCGCCACGGCGATGCAAACAAGTTTCGAAGCGGTATCGACCCATGTCGAGGAGCTGTCTTCTACTCTTCTGACAGCCTCCACCAATGCGGATGCCACAAGTGTCTCCGTCGCCGCAACCGATGCCAGGACCCGCTTTGACGCCGTGGTGTCGACCCTGAACACCCGGATCGGGGATCGGTCCATGCTCAGTGGAACGGCCACCGGAAAAACCTCTCTGATGTCGGCGGATGACATGATGGCGGAGTTGTTGACGGCGGTTTCCGGCGCGACCACGGTCGAAGACGTCGAAATCATCGTCGAGGATTGGTTCCTGTCTGCTGGCGGTGGCTATGAAACCGTGGCCTATCAGGGCTCTGCCAACACGTTGTCCCCCTTCTCTCTGGGAGAAGACGAAACTGTGCGGATGGACATCACTGCGCTGGACGAGTCGGTGCGTGAGACATTGAAAGGTCTGGCGCTGGCCTCCCTCGTCGATGAAGGGGTTTTCGAAAACGATGTGAGTGCCCAAGCATCCTTGCTCCGAAGTTCCGGTGAGGCGCTGATGGGGGCGCGATCGGGGCTTGCGAATCTACAGGCGCGTGTCGGGAGCGTCGAGGCCCGAATCGAGGAAGCCAGTCTAGCGAACACCGCCATGACCTATTCCTATGAAACGGCCAAATCCGAAATCATTTCGGCCGATGCCTATGAAGCGGCGTCGATGCTCACACAAACGGAAACGCAGCTTCAACTCATGTACACCCTGACTGCCCGTATGTCGCAACTCAGCCTCGCGGATTACCTCTGATGTTCAAAATGTTTCTCTCTTTTCTGTTCGCCATTTGTCTCGCTTTGCCTGCCACGGCCAATCCCATCCGGATCAAGGATCTGGTGGAATTCGACGGTGTGCGCGGTAACGATCTTGTCGGCTATGGTCTCGTGGTCGGCCTGAACGGCAGCGGAGACGGTATCCGCAACGCGCCTTTCACCGAGGAGATCATGTCGAGCATTCTCGAACGTCTCGGCGTCAATGTGACCGGCGAACAATTCCGCCCGAAAAACGTGGCGGCGGTGTTTGTAACGGCGGATCTGCCGCCGTTTTCGCGCGCGGGCAGCAAGATCGATGTGACTGTTTCCGCCATTGGCGATGCCAAAAGTCTTTTGGGCGGAACCCTGATCATGACGCCCCTGAACGCGCCGGATGGTCAGATTTACGCGGTTGCGCAAGGCACGATCATCGCCGGGGGCGCTTCGGCACAGGGGGACGGGACCTCCGTCGTACAAGGTGTGCCGACCTCGGGTGTAATCCCTTCGGGTGCGCGTGTGGAACGGGAGATTGACTTCGACTTCACACAAATGAAATCGGTGCGTCTGGCCCTGAGGGAGCCGGATTTCACCACGGCCGAGCGGATCGAAAATGCGATCAATCAGGATTTCGGGCGCGTCGTGTCGCGTATGCTGGATGCCGGGACGGTGGTCCTCGACATCAAGGCGACCCGGGAATTGTCCCCGGCGCATGCCTTGGGGCGGGTCGAGAATATATCCGTGCAGCCGGAGCGCAAGGCGCGCGTGGTTGTCGATCAGCGCTCCGGCACCATCGTCATGGGTGAGGATGTCCGGATTTCCCGGGTGGCGGTCAGCCAGGGTAATCTGACCCTGCGGATCGAGGAAGAGCCGCTCGTGGTGCAACCCAACCCGTTTTCCGACGGTGGAACGGTCGTCATCCCACGGACCCGTGCCGCGATCGAGGAAGAACCGGGGATCGGTCTGGCAGAGATCCATGAGGGCACGTCCCTGTCGGAAGTCATTGCCGGGCTGAACGCTCTGGGCGTGTCGCCGCGGGACATGATCGACATTTTGAAAAGCATCAAGGCGGCAGGAGCCCTGCACGCAGAGTTCGTGGTGCGGTGACGGGGCTGACCGGCTTGAGCACATGAAGAAACCCGGGTGAGAGATGCCTCACGCGGGTTTGTGCTGTTTTGCGCGATCAGAAGTAGCTGCGCACCAGAGCGCTGGAGATCAGGGCCCAGCCATCGGAAACCACGAAGAAGGCGAGTTTGAAGGGCAGGGAGACGATGGCGGGAGGGACCATCATCATCCCCATCGACATCAGGATCGCGGAGACGACAAGGTCGATGATCAGGAAGGGCAGGAACACGAGAAAGCCGATCTGGAAGGCGCGTTGAATTTCCGAAAGCAGGAAAGAGGGGATCAGAAGCGACAGCGGGGCTTCGCGTGTGAGGCCATCCTCATTATTGGCGAAATCCGGTCGCAAATCCTGCAATTCGGCAAAGGTATCCGGGTCGGTCCGGTTCGACATGAAGCCGCGAAACGGGTCCATGCTAAGGCGAAAGGCCTCGTCGAATTCGATCTCGTTGTTCACATAGGGCTGCACGCCGGTCGTCCAGCTTTCGACGAAAACCGGCTCCATGACGAAATAGGTGAGAAACATCGCGAGGCTGACCATGAGCATGTTGGGCGGCGATTGTTGCAACCCGATGGCCTGACGCAGAATGGACAGAACCGTCACGATGAACGGAAAGCAGGTCAGAGTGACGGCGATGCCCGGCACGATGCTGAGCACGGTCACCAGAAGCAGAAGCTGGATCGAGCGGGCGGCGAGAGAGCCGTCGTCGCCGAGATCGAGTGTGATGTTCTGGGCAATCGCCGCGTCGCTCAGGCCCAGAACAAGTGCGACCACGAGCAACAGAAAAGGATACGCTCGCATTTTCGCTCACAGACCGTTTTTCAGATCGGCAACTTCGGTCAGGCGCACGGCAAGCTGACCGGGTTGCCCGCCCTCGACCTCCTGCAACTCTCCTCGCGCGATCAGCTTGTCGCCAATGTAAAGCTCTACCGGATCGTCGACATTGCGGTCGAGCGGCAGAATGCTGTCGCTTTGCAGTCGCAGCAAATCCTTGACCAGCGGGCGGGCCTTGCCGACGGAGATCGTGATTTCGATCGGAACTTGAGAAAACGGGTTCGCCGCGCTGTCTTCCGTATGATCAACCATGTTTCATGGCCTCCTCGTTCAATGCATAGACCGCCTTGATCGCCTGGCCGATTTTTTCCACGGTGGCGTCCATATCGATCTTTTTTTCAAGTTCACCCATGCGCAGATAGACCTGCCCTTCGGCGAGGCTTGGTTCCTCTATGATTTCGAGCGGAATGGTTAACGACCCGTCAACGAGATGCTGAATTGCCGGACGTGATGCCGTTGAAACAACGATCTGGATCGGCGCATCGGAGGCCGCCTCGGCCATGGGCAGCAATTCCTCGAGAATCGTTTGGCCAAGTGTTTGAGACACGAGCCGCGGCAGCACCTTGCTCACCATTTCGGTCAGCAGGGGTTCGAGGGCCTTCATGATGTGTGACCGCGCCTCATGAAAGGTGAAGCCCAGATCCTGAAGATTGCGTGCGAATTCGACCCCGATGCGGGACTGGTCCTCGGCCTCGGCGCGGGCCGCATCATCCCATCCGGCCTTGTAACCCTGCTCATAGGCTGCCATGCGATTGGCTTCGATCTCTTCAGGGCTGGGACCGGGCCGTGCGGCGGGGGCCGCGACCGGCGCAGTCTTCGGGTGCGTTGGCGGCTTGGGGCGTGGCGTGGCACCGAAATCCTCAAGTGGAAACAGAGGTTTCATCATGCATCCTCCTCGGTGTCTTCCATCCAGCTCCGCAGAATCTCAACGGTTTCTTCCTGACGGTCCTCGATGAGTTTCTTGAGCCGTTTGACCGGGTCCGAGGGCATACCGATCTCGTCGTCGCCAAAGTCGAAGTCGGACACGACCCCCATGGTCGGCAGCGCGAACCCGCCGGTGTCGATTTCGCCGTTCAGTGCGGGGGCAGCAGGGCGGGGAAGATCCGGGACCGGAATTGTTGCGGGCATATTCTCGAAGTCGGACTGCGTGTCCTGAGTGGCGGGAGCGGGCAGGGCGACTACCGGCTTCGCAAGTAGCGGGCGCAGGACAAACAAGCCGAGCAGAAGGGAAACCACAGCCAGAACCGTAAGTTGAATCAAGGACATCAAATCGATGCTCATGGCCGAAATCAGCGAACTCTGTGCTTCGGTTCCCTCAATGGCGAGGGGTTCGAACTCCATGGTTTTGAGCGTGATCTGATCACCGCGGGCTTCATCGAACCCGATGGCGGAGGCCACGAGATCACGCAGCGCGTCGAGTTCTTCGGCACTGCGGGGCGCCCAGATGACCTCCCCTGTATCGGGATTGAGCGTGCGGATACCGTCGACCAGGACCGCAACGGTGAGCCGTTTTATCGCCCCCGGACCGCGTTGAATTTCACGCCGGGTTTCGGACACCTCATAATTCACGCGCTCGCGGGTTTCGCTGTTGTTCGAACTGGAATCGCCGCCACCGGCCCCGGCCCCGTTGGGCAGGTTCGAGGCGACCGTGACGGAGCCACCGCCCGTATCCTGAGACGAATTGCTGCGTTCTTCGGTCTCCGAACTGATCGCGACACGGCTTTCCGGATCGAAATGACGCTCTACAATCGATTCCTGATCGGTGACCGTCTCCATGGACACCTCGACCACGGCCTTGCCAGCTCCGACTCGGGCTTCGAGCAGGCGCTGTACATTCTGGCGCAACTCATCGGTGCGATCATTGCTCGTACCGCTGCCGGTCTGTGTTTCATCTCCCGCGACCACGACGCCGTTGCGGCCGTCGATCACGGACACATCCTCCGGCGCGAGACCTGCGACGGCGGAGGAAACGAGAGAACGGAAGGCCTTGGCCTGATCTGCGGAAATGGCGCCACTGACGGCCGTGACGGTGACGGAGGCGGAGGCGGCGATCTGGCGTTTGAACGGTTGCGAGGAGGGGTTGGCAATGTGCACGCGCGCCGAGCGGATTTGCTGCGACGATACGATGGTGCGGGCCAGTTCGCCTTCTTTGGCACGCCAATAGGCGGCGTCGAACATTTGCGAGGTGGTCCCGAACCCCGACAGCGAGTCGAGCAATTCATATCCGCCTGTGGAATTGGCGGGCAGCCCTTCCGAGGCCAGCGTCATGCGCAGTTCGTCGCGCTGGTTGGCGGGAACGAAAATTGCACCGCCACGAATCTCATAGGCGACACCCTGAGCCTCGAGCGACTGGACAATCTCGCCTGCCGCACTCGATTCGAGACCGGAATAGAGCAGGGACATCGACGGTTTCGTCGCCATGCGCGACAGGCCGATGATGGCGGCGAACATGAGAGCGGTCGCGCCAATCACGATGATACGGCGTTTGGGGTCGAGGTTGGACCAGATTGAGAGGATCTGTTGCAAGACGACACTCCTTGGATGTGCGGGCTTCTGCCCCCGTCTCTCCTAGAAATGTCCGATCAGCCTTAATAATCGGTTAGCTACCTTGGGGATAAAACAGATTCGGAAAAAATTTTTCTGGATTGGACCAATGGCTGAAGAAGAACAGCTGGAAGAGGAACCGAAGAAAAAATCGAAGCTGCCCCTTATTCTCGGGGTGGTCTTGATGTTGGTTCTGGGCGGCGGCGGATTTTTCGCGGTCTATTCGGGGATGCTGTTTGCGCCCGAGGAGACGCATGTCGATGAGGACCTGAGTGCATTGGAAGAGGAGGCGATGACGCCCCTGCCCAATGTGGCCTTCGTGTCTGTCGAGCCGCTGATCGTGAATTTGATCGACCTGTCGGGGCGTGCGCGTCACCTGCGGTTCCAGGCCCAGCTCGAGGTTCCCGCCCAGTACGAGCAGGAGGTGATCACCTTGCTGCCCCGTATTGTGGATGTGCTGAACGGCTATCTGCGCGCGGTCGATGTAGCGGAGTTGGAAAACCCCTCCGCCCTGGTGCGTCTGCGGGCGCAAATTCTCAGACGTCTTCAGATCGTTGCCGGGGAAAACCGGGTGAAGGACGTTCTGATTATGGAATTCGTGATCAATTGAGGAGGCGGAGATGGAGCTGATCGCTGATATGCTGATGATCGCCGGCACGGTGGCCGTGGCCATCTATTGCGTGGTTCTGGCCCGTAGGCTCAGCCGTTTCACCGACCTCGAAAAAGGCGTCGGCGGCGCGATTGCGGTCTTGTCCGCCCAGGTGGACGACATGACGAAAACCCTGACGCGGGCGCAGAAAACGGCGGGGGCCTCTGCGGTCAAGCTCGAGGATCTGACACAACGCGCAGAAGACGTGTCGCGGCGTCTGGAGCTGTTGATTGCGTCGATGCATGACTTGCCGACGGTTTCAGAGACTGGAAGCCCGGCCAAACCTTCCGCCCCTCAGCCGGAGGTGAGGGAGGAGGAGGTTGGCGAGACCCTGTTTCTGAGCCAAAGAAGCCGGGTGGAGGCTGCCGAATGACACAGACAACACCTTCCACGCTTAAAAAACCGGAAAAAGCCAGACGCAAACGGCGTCCCGGGCGCGGTGCGCTTTGGTTGATCGCCATGGTTTTTCTGGCTTCCGCAGTCATCCGGCTTGTCTCGGGCACCGGCGCTGCCATCGCGCGGGAAATGTCGGAATTGACCCATGGCGATGTGGCGGAAGAGCATTCCGCGACCTCTGAGCTGTGTAAAACCGATGCGGAAACGTCGGCCCTGCTCGAAGCTCTGCTCAAGCGGGAGAAAGACGTCGAAGAGCGAGAATTGATGTTGGCTCAGAAAGTGAAAGCGGTCGAGTTGGCGCGCACGGAAGTGATGCAAAACATGGCAGCGCTCGAGGATGCGGAAGCGCGACTCGAGGCAACCATGACGCGGTCTCAAAGCGCCGCCGAGGACGATCTGGCCAAGTTGACGGCGGTTTACGAGTCGATGAAACCCAAGGAGGCAGCGGCCTTGTTCGAGGCCATGTCTCCGGATTTTGCGGCTGGTTTTCTCGGGCGCATGCGCTCCGATGCGGCGGGCGCGATCATGGCGGGGCTGACACCGGAAACGGCCTACACGATTTCCGTCATTCTGGCGGGCCGCAATGCCAGGGCGCCGAGCGAATAAGAGGAGCTGAGCAAACTTTCTTAAGAGGTTTGTGGCAGGCTGCGCCTGTTTGGTCCCCGTGGATGAGGAAACAAGAACATGATCGGTATTGTCGGGATTTTGCTGATCTTCGTGATGGTCTTCGGTGGCTATATCGCGGCGGGCGGCAAACTTGGGATCATTCTGAAATCGCTGCCGTTCGAGTTCATGATGATTGGTGGCGCGGCTGCCGGGGCTTTCGTGATTTCCAACGACATGCCCGGGATCAAGCACACGCTCAAGGACATTGGCAAGGTGTTCAAAGGCCCGAAGTGGAAGCCCGAGGACTACAAGGATCTTCTGTGTCTGTTATTCGAATTGATCCGGCTTGCGCGGCAAAACCCTGTCGGTCTCGAGGAACATATCGAAGCCCCGGAAAACTCGTCGATTTTCACGAAATATCCCAAAATTCTTGCGGATAAAGAGGCGATTTCGCTGATTTGCGACACGCTTCGTTCAGCATCGATGAACTATGACGATCCGCATCAGGTCGAGGAAGTGCTCGAGAAGCGGCTTGAGGCGAACTTGCACCATGCACTGCACTCCTCACACGCAATGGCCGCGATCGGGGATGGTTTGCCAGCGCTTGGGATCGTTGCGGCAGTGCTCGGGGTGATCAAGACCATGGCCTCGATCGACCAGCCGCCTGAAATTCTCGGCAAGATGATTGGTGGTGCGCTTGTCGGCACATTCCTCGGGGTGTTTTTGGCCTATGGGATCGTCGGACCGTTTGCAGGGAAAATGCAGACGGTGATCGAAGAGGACGGCCATTTCTATCAGCTGATCCGTGAGGTTCTCGTCGCGAATCTGCACAATCACGCGACGAACATCTGTATTGAGGTGGGGCGCCAAAACACGCCCGGTCATTATCGACCCAGCTTTTCCGATCTTGAAGAAGCACTGAAAGAGGTGAAGTCGGAGGCGGCATGATCCGGATTTTTACACTTTTCGCATTCCTGATGGTTGTCCCGCTGAGCCTTCGTGCCGAAGTGATCGAGGTGCGTTCGGGCGAACATGCCGGGTTTTCCCGACTCGTGATGCAGTTTCCGTCGGTTGTCACTTGGGAGTTCGGTCGGTCCGGCGAGGATTACGAGTTTCGCGTGCGGGATGCGGATGTGACATTCGATACCACGGCGGTATTTGGTAAAATCCCCCGGACGCGGATCGTTTCTCTGAACGGGGGGGAGAACCGTTTGACCGTATCGGTGGGGGGAAATGTCCACGCGGATGTGTTTGAGTTGCGGGCCGGACGGCTCGTCATCGACATCAAGGATGGTGCGCCTGAGGCGGCTTCACCCTTCGAGCAAAAGCTCGCTGAGATTTCGAAAGAACCTGTAGAGAACCAGAAGACACAACCCGTGCAACAGCCTCATGCGATAGATACAGCACCTGAAACCGAAGCCTTGCTGGCATCGGGCGGTCAAGAGCAAATGGGGGCCCCAAACAATGACGATCTGGTTTCCGGGAAACCGTTGGAGTTGCCCGTTATTATTCAGGGCAGCGTAAACAAGACAGAACAGCCTATGCTGTTGCTGCTTGCCGACGACGAATTGACGGAACAGCGCTCCGAAAGAGTGGACAAACTTGAGCGCGAGTTGATCGAACAGATCGGGCGTGCAGCGTCACAAGGTTTGCTGGATGCGGACGTGTCTCAGACCGAGCAAATTGTCGAAGACGTAAACACAGGGTATGGCAGAGAGGAAACGCCCGAGCGTGTGTCAGCCGTACCTCAGGTGGTTCAACCCGCGACAGAGCGCAGCCATGTTCGGATTCAATCGTCCATAGACCGGGATCAAACCAATCTTACCGATATGCAGATCGCAGACAATCATGGAAATATATGTATTGAAAATCAATATGTTGAAATTTCAAATTGGGGCGATCCACCGGATGAGGAACTGCAATTTTCAACCTTGCGGGCTGCCACACTTGGTGAGTTTGATCAACCCGATCCCGAGGGTGTCAAACGTCTTGCCCGGTATTATATTTTTCTGACATTCGGGGTAGAGGCCAAAGCCGTGATGACGAATTTCGGCATTCATGTCGATGGTGAAGACATCCTTCGGGCAATGGCCGATATCATGGATGAGGGCTATTCTGACAAGCCCGGGCGTCTGGAATATCAGTTCCATTGCGACGGGCCAACGGCGTTCTGGTCGGTCATGGCGAAAGAACATCTGAGCATATGGGAAGACTATAACCTCGACAGCGTGCGTGCGACCTTTTCGGCTCTGCCGATTCATTTGCGGAGACATTTGGGCCCGACCTTATCCGAGCGATTTTTGGCGATCGGTGATGAGAAAACGGCTCAATACATCCAAAATGCGATTGCGCGTGCGGGGGGCGATCAGGGCGATGCATTCTCGCTTCTCGATGCTGAGTTGACTCTAGCGGACGGAGATATGGCAAATGGGACTGCTAAGTTGGAAGGTATCGTGGCGGAAGATGGCCCTGATGCGGCAGAAGCACTTGTAAAACTGATCGCTGCGAAGATTCAGGCGGGCGAAGCGATTGACCAAAAAACTGCGGAGACGGCAGAGGTTATGGCGGTTGAATATCGCGGAAACCCATATGAAATGTCATTGCAGAACGCGGCTATTTTGGCACGCATTCATTCCGGAGATGCAGACATGGCCCTGCGCCAGATTCTGGATGAAAACACGCGTATTGAGACTGAAAACAGGGAGGCTTTGGTTTCCGAGGCGCTTCTGGTCCTGTCCCGAGATGCTGATCTGACGCAGTTTTCGAAAGTCATGTTGGGCCATATCGACGACATTTCGCATATGAAGCTCACGGATGCGGCTCGTTTGGAGGCGGCGAAGCGTCTGTTGAGTTCCGGCTTTTTCAGGGAGGCGTTGGACTTGATGGCTGGCTATGCGGTGCAGGACGATGCAGATGCAAAGCGTACCCTTGCAAAAGCATTTCTTGGAATTGGCGAACCGGAAGCCGCGCTGCGATATGCATCTAAGCTCGAGGATGAAGAGGCCAAACGCCTTGTCGCCAAAGCCTATTTTTATCTCAACGATCCTGAAAGTGCCTTGCGTGCACTGGACGGTCTCGCGCCCGACACGGAAAGCGATGCCTTGTCGATTATTGCGGAAGATTGGGATGCTTTGGAGCAGTCGAACTCGCCGGAAATGTCACGATTGGCGGAAATCATCCAACAAGACACTCTGACAGGTGACATCGGTGCGGAGGGCGCTCCGTCACTCTCTTCTGTGCATGATATGATTTCTGCCAGCCAAAAAACGCGGGAGGCCTTGGGCGCTTTGTTGAACTAACGGCGTCTTGGTCGCGGTTATACACGCTTTGTAAACCATGCTCGTCCTACTCTCTCCGAAAATGTGGCAAGAATTGCAGCGGGTATTCGGACATGAGAAGCGGATTCTGGTACTTTGGGACTGAACGCCTTTGCTCCCTAATAACGGGGAGCGCGGCATGAACATCAGCATCTCTGCAATCTTCAAGCCCACGATCCTGCTGGCTTTGGCGCTCATGGTCGTGATCGTGATGATGGTCCTGCCGGTACCTTCTTGGATTCTCGATCTGGGCCTCGCCACCAGTTTCGCCCTCGCGATCCTGATTTTCACGGTTACGCTGTTTATCGAGAGGCCTCTCGATTTCTCGGCCTTCCCGACCATACTCCTCGCAAGCCTCATGCTGCGCCTCTCCCTGAATGTGTCCTCGACCAAGCTGATCATTGGCCAGGGACACACGGGAACGGGTGCAGCCGGAAACGTGATCGAGGGATTCGCCAATTTCGTGATGAGCGGCTCCGTTCTTCTGGGTCTCGTTGTGTTTACCGTTTTGCTCATCGTGAACTTCATGGTGATCACCAAGGGCGCTGGGCGTATGGCCGAAGTCGGCGCGCGTTTTGCACTCGACGGGATGCCGGGGCGACAACTCGCGATTGATGCAGATCTTTCCGCCGGGGCGATCACTCATGAACAGGCCAAACAAAGACGGGAACAGGAACTCGCGGAAACCACGTTTTTCGGTTCTCTCGACGGTGCGTCGAAATTCGTCAAGGGCGACGCCATTGCTGGCCTTTTGATCACGCTGATGAACATTGTCATGGGCTTGGTCATCGGTGTGGCCGTACACCACATGCCACTTGGGAAGGCCTTTGAAACCTATGCCATTTTGACCGTCGGTGATGGTCTTGTGAGCCAGATTCCCTCAGTCATCATCTCCATTGCCGCTGCGTTGCTCTTGGCCAAAGGGGGTACCAGCGGTTCCGCCGACATGGCGCTTTTCCGACAATTGGGGAAATACCCGTCGGCGCTTTATACGGTTGCCGTTCTGATGACGCTGTTCGCTTTCGTTCCGGGTTTGCCTTTCATCCCCTTCATTGGGGGCGCGATGGCGCTTGCTGCAGCGGCCTATTTCGTGAGCCGGAAAATGCAGGAAGAGGAAAAGGAAAAAGCGAAAAAGGAAGCCGCCAAACCGCAGGTCACAGCCGAGCGCGAGTCGATGGGAGACATCCTAGATCTCGACGATATCCATGTCGAATTCGCGCCCGATCTCGTGGCGATGGTCCTCGATCAGCAAACCGGTCTCGATGCGCGGATCGTGAACATGCGCAACCATGTGGCGACGGTCTTTGGGCTTATCCTGCCGGAAATTCGCTTGACCGATGATCCCAGCCTGCCGCCGGGCACCTATGTCGTGCGCATTCAGGGCGTCGAGCAGGCGCGTGATCGCCTGCGCAAGGACAAGGTGCTGGCTCTCGTGTCCGGCGATGCGAGCGGTCTGCCGATCGGTGAGGATGTGGCCGAACCGGTCTATGGTGCGCCCGCCCGTTGGATCAGTCCGGCGCAAAAGGAAGAGGCCGCCCTGATGGGCAGCACCGTGGTCGGTGCGACCGAAGTGCTTGCGACGCATCTTCTCGAAGTGATCAAGCGGAACTTCCCGCGTCTTCTGACGATGAAATCCCTGCGTCGGCTGCTCGATGAGATGACCAACCTGAGCGATAAGACGCGCGGCGAGGCCAATCAAAAACTGCTTAACGAACTGATCCCGGACCGGGTACCGATGGATCTGTTGTTGTCGGTCCTGCGTCTTCTGCTCGAAGAGCGGGTGTCGATCCGCAACATGGCACTGATCCTCGAGTCGATTTCCGAGGCGCGTGGTGCCCATGCGACGGCGGAATCGATCTGTGAACATGTGCGCCAACGCCTTGGATTTCAGTTGATTTCCGAGATCAAACGCGACGATGGCACCTTGCCGCTCCTGCAACTGGCGCCGGAATGGGAAGATCGTTTCTCGACCTATCAGGTCGATGGCGAGCGAGGGCATTCCGACATTGCCCTGCCGCCGGATCAATTCAACAGGCTCGCGAAAACCATGGCGGACAAAATCGCGAGGGCCGGAGAAAGCGGCATCTATCCGGGTATCGTGACGTCAACGCGTCGTCGTCGCTTCCTGCGCACGGTCCTGTCGGCCCAAGGCATCCAGAACCCGGTCTATTCTTTCGAGGAGATCGGAACCGACGCCAAACCCTCGCTCGTGGGATTGGTGCCGGTATGACGGAAACTTTGGCGGACCTGATGGGGCTGGCTCAGCTCAACCTTACTCTGGGGTTCTTCGTTTTCCTGCGGGTCGGTGCAATGATGGCGATCCTGCCCGCCTTCGGAGAGCGGTCGATCCCGGAGCGGGTGCGTCTTGTTCTGGCAATCGCCTTCACAGCCATCGTCTTTCCTGCCGTGGCGGGAGAGCTTCAAAATCTCGCGTCCACCACATCGGGGCTGATGCGTGGGCTTGCGACCGAAGTCATTGCGGGGCTGCTCCTCGGGCTTGTCCTGCGTCTCTTCGTCATGGTGTTGCAAATCGCGGGTACGATGGTGGCGCAATCCACCTCCCTGTCGCAGATTTTCGGCGGCGGCTCCGTCGAGGCCCAGCCCGCCATCGGGCATCTGTTCCTTGTCGCGGGGCTTGCGCTTGCGGTGATGATGAACCTGCATGTCCGGGTCGCCGAGATGCTGATCCTGTCCTACGATTATTTTCCGGCGGGGTCGTTCATCCCGACGCAAGATGTGATGATCTGGGGTGTCGATCACATTTCATCCGCCTTCGCCCTGTCTTTCAGCCTCGCTGCGCCTTTCGTCATCGCCTCGCTGATCTACAACGTCGCGCTCGGCGTCATCAACCGGGCCATGCCGTCCCTCATGGTGGCCTTCGTTGGTGCACCTGCGATCACTCTCGGCGGTCTGCTGTTGCTCTTCGCCACCACGCCGATCCTGCTCGAAGTCTGGCGTTCGGGCTTTGCCGAGCTGCTCCTCGATCCGTTTGGAGTGGACTGATGGCGGAGGGTGACGATGACAGCGACAAGCAATATGAGCCATCACAGAAACGTCTCGATGACGCGCGTAAAAAGGGTGAAATCCCGCGCTCGACCGACCTGATCACGACCGCCTCCTATTTTGGGTTTATCGTCGTTGCGATGGCACTGGGGGCTGGCAGTCTGCAAAAGATGGGCACAGCGCTTCAGGTCATGCTGGGCAATGCGGACCTGAATGCCGAGGCCTGGTTCAATGGATCGGCGGAGCCCTGGACGATGGGTCTGATGCAAACCGTGGGTGCGGGGCTCTTGCCCTGGTTCCTCATTCCGGCCGTTATGGCGCTCGTCGTGATCTTTGCGACCCGGTCGATGATTTTCGCCACGTCCAAGCTGGAACCGAAACTCTCGAAAATCTCTCCCGTGTCGAATGCGAAGAATAAATTCGGTCGCTCCGGTTTGTTCGAATTTGCCAAGAGCTTTTTCAAACTGTCGATCTACTCGGGTGTTTTGGGCGTCTATCTCTACACCAAACTCCCGGACATCATGTCCACCATGTCCTTCAGTCCGGGGCTTGTGGCGGCGACGCTGGCCGATCTGGTCGTGGGGTTCATGCTGATCGTGCTGACGATTTCTCTGGTGATTGGCGGGGTGGATTACCTGTTTCAGTATAACGAACATATCCGCAAACACCGGATGACCCGCAAGGAGCTGACCGACGAGGCGAAGGAGCAGGAAGGCGACCCGCATTTCAAACAGAAACGGCGCCAGAAAGGCTTCGAGATCGTGATGAACCAGATGCTCGCCGAAGTGCCAAAGGCAGATGTGGTGATCGTCAACCCGACGCATTACGCGGTGGCGCTGAAATGGGATCGTTTGCAGGGCGGTGCGCCGATCTGTGTGGCGAAAGGGGTGGATGAGATTGCGGCGCGTATTCGTGACGTGGCCAATGAAAACGGCATTCCGATCCACCGCGATCCACCAACCGCGCGCGCGCTTTATGCAACCGTCGAGCTCGGTGAACAGATCCTGCCCGAGCATTACCGTGCGGTTGCGGCCTCGATCCGCTTTGCCGAACAGATGCGTCAGAAAATGAAACATCAGTTCGGGAGGTGAGCATGTCGCAGAAACGCGATCAGTTGAAACGCCTCAAGGAGGTTTCCGAACTGGCATTCAATTCCGAGCTGACACGGCTCGCCGAGATCAAGCGGGAGGAAGAGCCGTTTCGCGCTCGTCTGCGTGAGATCGATCAGGCCAGAAGTGAGCGTGCCGCGACACTTACGGCTGCGGACGGATTCGACATGGCGAGCCTGATGGGGGCGGATCGGATCTGGGACAGATGGGCGAGACTGGAAAAGCGCAAAGCCATGATGGCGCTTGCGAAACTCGCCGAGCGCCGGGAAACTCAACTTGAGCGGACGCGCAAAGCCTTTGGCAAAAAAGATGCGCTCGACCGCTTGGCCGAGCGCGATGTTTCCAAGCGCTGAACGTGTCGGGCTTTAGCCGACATCCTGACGCACGATATCAATCACCAGAACATCGTTGATTTCCGGCCCGAGGGTGGTCTGAGCGGCCTCCAGAAGGGCGTGGCGCAAGGCATTCATCGTGACGCTGTCGGTGAAATCGCCTTTGAACCCTCCGGTATTCGCATGATCGAACATGACCTGAAGGAACACGTCCCGGAGTTTCGGTTCCCGCGCATAGATACTTTCCCGGGACCCGGTTCTGGCCTCGAGGCTGAGCGAGAGCACCACCATGGAAACGACACGTCCGTTTTCGAGATCCGGGATCACGAACTGGTTGTTCAGTTTGACGTATTCGAAGGCCGCGTGCTCGGGATCTGCGCCGTGCTCGTCCGGTGCGGCATGCGGATCATGGGCTGCGTTCGCCGCGGGTACATCGCCACAGGGGTTGATCTCGACGACCTCTTGCGGAGCGGGGCGAAGCATGAGCCCGCCACCGATCCCCGCGCCAAGGCCGATCAGGGCCAGAAGAAGAGGGAGGATCTTCTTGATCACGACATTTCTCCTCAGAACGGCAGAATGGTATCGGCGATTTGCTGGCCGTAGCGCGGTTGCTGCACCTGGGTGATCTGACCGCGCCCGCCATAGGAAATCCGGGCCGAGGCGATCTTGTCATAGGTGATCTCGTTCTGGCGGGAAATGTCCTCGGGGCGGACGTAGCCCTCGACCAGAAGCTCCCGGATCTCGTAGTTCACGCGCACCTCCTGCGAGCCCTGAATGTGCAGCACACCGTTGGGCAGTACGTCGACAATCGTGGCTGCCACCATCAATTGAAGTTTTTCATTCCGCTTCACACTGCCGTTGCCGGAGGACGAGGAGTTGGAATTGGTTCCGACGGCGGAGTCCATGCTGGCGCCATTGGGGAGCACTTCGTTGATCCGTTCGGGAATGCCGAAGAGCGATGAAATCCCCATCGTCTCGGAGCCGGACCGCCCGCGGCTTGAGGTGTTCGACATTTCCGCACTGTCGTCGATCTCGATCACCACGGTGAGAATGTCGCCCCGCTCGATGGCGCGACGATCTCCCAAAAGCGACTGACGCGACGCATTCCAGAGCGAGGCCGCATCCGATGGGTTGCGGCTTGCGACCTGTTCGGGCAGCGACGGGTTGCGCATCGCGGCGGTCTCCGCCGAGCTTTCGATGGGCGTGAACTCCGGCAGGCGGCCGACCTCCTTGAGATCGGAACAGGCGGTGAGGGCGAGAAGGGCGGGGAGCATAAGGTGAAGACGCATGACAAATCCTGATTACTGAGCGGCAAGCCCACCGACATGGATGGACCCATCCGGCGCGACGACGCCGGACACGGTTGTTTTGGAAGAGAGATTCATGACCCGGACGACATCGCCGATGCCGGCACGATCGAGCGCACGCCCGTCTGCGGAGATCGAAAGCCCGCCATGGTTGTAACGCAGAACGACGATCTGGTTGCGGTCGACGATGGCTGCGGGACCGATATCCGAGGCGGAAATCGGACGCCCGGTGTAAAGCATCACCCGCGACTCCAGCCCGACGGCTTCGTCGATCGAGCCGATGCTCCCGGGCACATCGCCCGCGACCATGGTGAGATCGGAGGGTGCAAGAATGGTCTGGGCGCGAATGGTCCGTGCGGCGACGACCGTATCGGCCAGCGCTGGCGTTGTGAGCAACCAGAGGCAGGTGGTTATGAGGGCCCGTGCGATCATCTGATTTGCGTCGTCGCGGAAAGCATCTGGTCGGCGGCGGTGATGACCTTGGCGTTCAATTCGTAGCCGCGCTGGGCTTCGATCAGTTCGGTGACCTCGCGCACGGCATCGACGGAGCTGTCCTCGAGATAGCCCTGACGCAGAGTGCCCAATCCGTCGAGGCCGGGCGTTGTGACATTTGCCGGGCCCGAGGCCTCGGTTTCGAGGAACAGGTTCGAGCCGATGGCCTCAAGCCCCTTGGCGTTCGAAAACCCCGCGAGGGTGAATTGGCCGAGAAGTTCCGGTTCGATCTGATCGGAGAAATAGGCGTAAATCTCCCCATCCGCATTGATCGAAAGCGACAGCGTGTCGTCGGGAATGGTGATGTCGGGCACGACGGGATAACCGTCGGAGGTCACGATCTGACCATCTGCCGAGCGTTTCAGCCCGCCATCTCGTGTATAGGCCGACTGGCCGGAGGGCAGGGTCACTTCGAGATAGCCGTTGCCCTCGATCGCAATGTCGAGATCACCACCGGTGTGTGACAGGGACCCCTGCGCCAGTTCGAGTGTGACCGACGAGGGCCGGACGCCCAGCCCGAGTTGCACCCCGGTCGGCAGTACGGTGCCATCGGCGGAATTGATCGTGCCGGGACGAGAGGCCTGTTGGTAATGCAGATCGGCGAATTCGGCCCGCCGGGCGTTGTAGCCGGTGGTGCTCATGTTCGCGAGGTTCTGCGAAATGGTTTCCACCCGCATCTGCTGGGCGCTCATGCCCGTGGCTGCGATTTTGAGGGCGCGCATGTCAGGTTCCTTTCCTAGCGACCGAGCGTCGAGATGACGGATTTGATCCGTTCATCTTCCTGCTGGGAGAATTGCTGGCCCATGGTGTAGGCGTTTTGCACTTCGATCATCCGGGCCACTTCGGTGATTGCGTTGACGTTCGAGTTTTCGACATAGCCCTGTAAAATGACCGCCTCTTCCTGCGGCACGATGGCCCCGTCGGTATAGAACCGGACGCCGTTGCTGCGTGTCAGACTCGTCGGGTCTTCGGGCATGTAAAGCCCGATCTGCGACAGCGGTTGCCCGTCGGCGGAGAGCGTCCCGTCCGAGGACACGGCCACGGTTTTTGCATCCTGCGGGATAAAAATCGCCGCCCCGCCATTGTCCAAAAGCTGATACCCGTCATGGGTGGTCAGCTCGCCATTCTGGTTTGTTGTAAAGGCACCGTTACGAGTCAGGGCCTGCCCGTTCGGCGTGTCGATCAGAAAGAACCCGTCACCTTCGATGGCAAAATCATAAGTGCCGCCTGTGGGTGTCAGCGGCCCCTGCGTTTCGTTGGTAATTCGCACGTTGCCGTCCGCCATCGAAAGGCTGTCCTCACCCTTCTCAAGCTGCGAAATATACTCGGAAAACAGCATGCCTTCCTTGCGGTAACCGGTGGTCGAGACGTTGGCGATGTTGTTCGCGATGGTCTGTAATTCGCGATTGAGACCGACCATGCGGGTAAGGGTGGTATAGCCTGCGCTGTCCATCACAAACCTCCGATCAGGGGGATGATGCGGTCGGTGAAAAAGCTGGTCAGGGTTTCGGTCATGAACCCCATCGACATCCAGAACACGATCAGGATCGCCACCAGTTTCGGCACGAAGGTCAGCGTCATTTCCTGAATGCTCGTGAGCGCTTGAAACAGGCCGACGGTGACCCCGGCGATCAGCGCGACCACAAGAATCGGGGTGGCGATTATCGTCGCGATCCAGAGCGCCTGTCTTAGCGTGTCGTAGAAAACCAGCTCATCCATGGCTCACACCGGCATCCTGAGGATTTCCTGATAGGCCTCGACAACCTTGTCGCGCACGGTGACGGCGGTCTCGATGGCCAGTTCGCTTTGGGCAAGCGCCTGAACGAGGGCCTGACTGTCGGCCTTCCCGGTCATGGCGGCCTGTGCGACCTCCTCGCCTTGGGCAAGGGTCTCGGCAAAGCTCGTGGCGGCTTTTCCAAGTGTGTTTTGGGTGGCGGCTGCGGTCTCGCTCGGCTTCGGCGCGGTGACCGGGCGGGTTGCTGCGTAGCCTTGGGCGGCAAATGCGGATCGGATGTCCATTCTGGTCTCCTATCGGTGGGTGTCGGCCTTCTACCGACGTAAAAGATCAAGCAGGGATGACGACATCTGCCGCGCCTGATCGAACATTTTGAGGTTCGCCTCGTAACTGCGCTGCGCTTCGCGCGCGTCCGCAATTTCGATCATCAACTCGACGTTGGAGCCGTCGTAAAACCCGCTCTCGTCGGCAAGCGGATGTCCGGGGTCGTAAATTTCTGTCAGCGGAGAGTTGTCGAGCTGGACATCACCGGTCGTCACCGCGCCGGTCTTCACGCCCTGATCGACGATCTCTTCGAAAGAGACGGTCTTGCGGTGGTAGCCCGGCGTATCCGCATTCGCGATGTTCTCGGACACATGGCGCAGACGGCTGGCCTGTGCCTTCATCCCGGATGCGGAGAGGTTGAGGATATTTTGCAGATCAGACATTCACATTTCTCCCCTATTTCCGCCCGATCGAGCTGCGCAGGATGTTCATCGAGCTTTTGTAAACGGCGAGCGCGGTCTCATGTTGTTGCCGCACCTGCACAGCTTTCATCATCTCGGTTTCGAGAGAGACGGTGTTGCCGTTGGGCGAGCTCGCGTCCGGCGCGTCCACCAATGTGTAGGCCTGAGAAGTTTCATCCGTGTTGAGGGCATGCCCCGCCCGCGTGGCGCGCATGCCTGTACCGAAGTCGCCGCCCTCGTAGGTCTCGGCAAAGGATGCGATATCCTTTGCCCGATACTCGGGCGTATCGGCATTCGCGATGTTTTTCGCGACGATTTCCTGACGGGAAACGGCATGACTGGCCAGTCCGCTCGCCATCTTGAAGATATCCAGGTTTTCGAACATCGGGGCTTCTCCTCCGAGTTATCTCAACCAAGGCTTAACCCTGATTCCTTTAGAAAGAGTTGTCGAAAGCGGAGGTGTTCATGAACGGCGTCGGATTCGAATTGCTTCTGGCCGAGGTGGCTGCGGTGAAACCGGTCCAATCGGTTGGTCGCGTCATTGAAGTGTCGCGCGGAGTTCTGACCGTGTCTGGGCTGAGCGGGATTGCGGCCTTGGGGGATCTGGTCGAGATCGGCCATGGGGACCACATGCGCCGTGGCGAGGTTTTGCAGCTCGACAAAAAAACAGTGACGGTCCTGCCGGATGGCGGACCCGATGGATTGTCGATCGGTGACCCGGTCGCCCATGTTGGCAAAAACCATATTGCACCGGATGAAAGTTGGATCGGTCGGGTGATTGACCCATTCGGACAAGCCCTTGATGGGAAACCAATTCTTCAGGGGCGCAGACAGCGTCCCTTGCGGGGAGAGCCGCTCAATCCGACCGAGCGTCGGGCGTTGGGCGGTCGCCTTGAAACCGGACTTGCGGTGTTTAACACCTTGCTGCCCATTGTGCGTGGACAGCGAGTCGGTCTTTTCGCCGGGTCCGGCGTCGGGAAATCCACCTTGCTTGCGAAACTCGCCACAGGTCTTCAGGCCGACGTCGTGGTGATCGCCATGGTTGGGGAGCGCGGACGCGAGGTCCGTGAATTCATCGACCGGGTGCTCGGCCCTGTCGGAATGAAGCGTTCCGTCATCGTTGCAGCCACCTCGGATCAATCCCCGATGGTGCGGCGGCGCTGCGCCTGGACAGCCATGTCGGTGGCCGAATATTTTCGCGACAAGGGCAAACAGGTGCTCTTTTTGGCCGATTCCGTCACCCGCTTTGCCGAGGCGCATCGCGAAGTGGCGCTTGCGACGGGCGAGTCCAGTTCGCTTCGGGGGTTTCCACCTTCTACATCGCATCTGATCACGACGCTTTGCGAACGGGCTGGCCCGGGTATCGGAGACATGGGCGACATCACGGCGGTGTTTTCGGTTCTTGTGGCGGGCTCCGATATGGAAGAGCCGATTGCTGACATCCTGCGCGGTGTCCTCGACGGTCATATCGTTCTGGATCGTCAGATTGCGGAACGCGGTCGATTCCCGGCGATCGACCTTCTGAGATCGGTGTCCCGCGCTTTGCCACATGCTGCATCGGATGGGGAAAATGCCCTGATCGCGCGGGCTCGTCGCCTGCTTGGGGTTTTCGACCGTTCGGAAATGATGATTCAGGCGGGGCTTTATTCCGTCGGCACCGATCCCGTGATTGACGAGGCGATTGCGACCTGGCCGAAACTCGATCACTTTCTGACCGAGTCGGAGCCGAACGGCACACGGGAAAGTTTCGAACGGCTCGAGGCCTGTTTCACGGACCGGAAAAAGACGTGATCCGTTAAAACGATCCTGTTAACAGGGCGAGTGCATTCGAAGCGGCGGATGTCCCGGTTGTACCGGAATTCAGTTCGGAGCGGATGAGGAACAGTTTGACGAGTTCCTCGCGCTTTTGCGGGTCGGAGAATTGCGACACTTCGGACTCATGAAAATACTGCTCGGCCTTGTCGCGAAAGATGGTCAACTGTTGGTCGAGATCCAGACTGCTGACGGAACTCGGAAGGCCGAGTGCTGTCTCGAAAACGGTTCGAAGCGCCTCATTTCCCATGATGGAATACCAGCGCCCATTATCCGTCGTGTCTTTGTCGACCAGATCCGTCAACTCGCCTTCAAGATTGAGGGCGAGCCGCATGTCTTCATCCTGATCCCCTACGGCGATCTGAAACTGTTTTTCCTGATAGGCGGAGATGATTTCATCCGGAAAATCGCTGAGCACCGTGTTGGGCGTATCGAAATTTCCGAATCCGAAAGCTTCGGCGAGTCTGAAATAGCGCGTGTCGGTCAGCTTATTGGCGATTGCCTCGTCATCGAGCGTGCCTTCGCTGAGAACCTTTTCGACAAAAAACTTGCTGTTGATGTCATCATCAAGGCCAAACGCACCCAAGGCCACCTTCAGTAACCTGTAATCTGAGACCAACTCTTCGGCGCTGGTCACATTCGCGATGTTTGCTCGAAAATACTCCGTGTCCCTCTGAATCTCCGCAGAGTTGTTAAAGGCTTCTTGTTGATTGGCCTGAGTATTTTGAAGAACCACCCATCCAGCGTAACCGCTGAATGGGACGACAGGTTGATATGTCATTGGTACTGCGCGGCAGACAAAAGCCGCTCCTCCCTGGGCAACAGGGCGCGGAGCATTTTGAGCGCTTGATAGTACTGCCCGCTTTGAATCTCCGTCGTTGCCGAGTTGAGAATCTTGCGGCTGTCCGGGTCGGTGAGCACTTGGCTGAGTTGCTCGATCCCGCGCATGAGTTGCAGGCTCGCCTCCTTCGGTTCTGCATCGCCGGAGAGGATCAGCTGCGCGATGTAGCAGACGCGCCGCACAGGCGTATTGACCTCTTCGGGGTGGATGGCATCGCGGAGCCGCAGGATGTTTGCGTTCGGTGTCACGATGGACAGGCGCGATCGTCGGTCGCCGTTCTCGATGACTGCTCCGTTGATCAGGACCCGTTCCTTGGGGCCGAGTTTCAGAACAAGACCGCTCATTTACTGGCCCTCCCGTTGCAGGCCACGCATGATCGCCGTGTTGATGTCGATCAATGGCGTCTCATCGGCTTTCTTGGCAAGAATGTCGGAGGTGTGTTTCGCAGTGAATTGCGCGAGATAGAAAATTTGGGCGCGCAGTTCTTTCGGCAGTTGATTGTCGCTCTCGGCGACATTTGTAGCGAGAAGGGTCCAGAGACGGCGATTGTCGTAGAGAGCCTTCACATAGGCAGAATAGGACCGTTTTTTGTCCTGAGCCGTCTGACGAAGGCGATGCGTAATTCGTGCAAAGGCTTCGTATTCGGTGCCGCGTGGAGTCCTGATGGGCGCGGCGGTGTTGGAATAGGCCGTTCGGGCCATCTGAAGAGCGTTCACGTCTTATCCTTCCGGTGACAATGAATTTCAACGCACGGTCTTTGACCGCGGAGAGACCGGGCACCGGTCAGGCGCCCGGTCAGAGCTCTTAGCCGAAGAGCGACAGGATGGTTTGCGGCGCCTGGTTGGCAATCGAGAGCGATTGCACACCGAGCTGCTGCTGCACCTGAAGCGCTTGCAGTTTCGCGGAGGCCTCTTCCATGTCGGCATCCACCATGGAGCCGATGCCGGACATCAGCGCATCCGTCAGGTTGGAGATGAACGTCGACTGGGTTTCGATCCGGCCCTGGGCGGAACCGAACTCCGACGCGGCATCGACCGCGTTGTTGATCAGGGTTTCGATGTTGCCGAGTGCTGCATCCGCACCGTCATTGGTGGTCACATCGATGTTGTCGAGACCGAACAGACCACCGGAGGCTTCCCCGCCGGTCCCGACGGTCAGCTTGAGCGTGGTGCTCGTCCCGTCGCCATTGTCGTCGTCGACAGCCAGTTTCCACTGACCTGTGGTCTCGTCCTGCTGAACAGCCGTGGTCACGCCTTCGGTACCGGCCGAGTCGATCGCGGTTTTCAGACCGCGGGCGACGTCTTCCATGTTTTCGTCCTTGCCAGCTACATAGGTGTAGGAGCTGGAGCCTACGGTCACCTTGAAGCTGTCACCTTCGTTCACACCGGCAGAAGTGCTGAAATCAATGGTCGCGGCGCGCTGGTTCAGCGTCGCGGCATTGGCATCGGTGATATCGACACCGTTGATTTCCTCCACCTCGAAGTTCGTGGAGGTGGTCGAGTCGGCGGTGAGTTCGACATCGGAGAAGGCGTTGGTGTTCAACACGCTCAGCTTGCCGGAGGTGCTGGCATCGACGGAGATGCCCTCGATCCCGAGCGCGTTGATCTGGGAGGCCAGAGCATCACGTACGGTGTCGGCATCGTCACCCGAAGCGGTGGTATAGCTGACTTCATGACCGTCGATGGTCATGGAGTAGGTGTCGCCGTCGCTGCCATAGGTGATCCCCATGATGGCTTCGGTCCCGCCGGCATCCGTGGTGTAATCGGAGTTGGTGCTGCCGTTCACGGTGCCATAAGCGGCCGATGCGGTGTCGCTCAGGGCCGTGCCGAAGGTCCCGGCGGAGGTCGAGAGATCCTGACGTTTCACGGTGATGTCGGACGCGGTCACGGTGCCGTCGGAGGCACGATCGAGCGAGGACAGGATGTTGACGTCATCGGTCCCTTCGACGAGGGACAGGCCGTTGAACTGCGCGGCACCGATCACCGATTTGACCTGGCCGACCAGAGCGTCGATATCCGTTTGAATTTTCTCGCGGTCGACGTTTTCTTCCTGAGCCGAGACGACCTTTTCTTTGATCTGGGTCAGCAGATCGGTCACGGTTTCGGCGGCTTCGGAGGCTACGGCAAGGGTCGATTCCCCAAGCGCGAGGCTGTCGGAGATGGCGTTGAAGCCCGCAACGTCGGATTCCATCACTTTCGAGATCGCCCAGACGGAAGAGTTGTCCTTGGCAGAGGCAATATCTTTACCCGTGGAGATCATGCTCTGGGTTTTGGACAGGTCGGAGTTGATGGAATTCAGGGTCTGCAACGCGACCATCGCGCCATTGTTGGTCAGAATGCTGGACATAGCATAACTTCCTTTGATCTTGGGACGCGTTTTGCGCCACACGAGTTTCGAGGTCCGCCCCCACGGGCGGTTTCAGGATCGTCATTCTGACTGATTACGGATGACCGCTTCCGGCCGACCGTGCCACCCCCTCGGGATGCACTCTGATCTTTGGAGCTTAAAGGCTAAAAGTTTCCTAAGCTGGCTTCGATTGATGCTTTCAATTTGAGGCAAAAATTGGACAAGGGATCAGGCTTTTTTCTTCATGGTTAACGACTTACGTTCGATCTCCGTGGTTTTGCCTGCCGGACCGTAGGCGGTGAAACCTTGGGATTGAGCGCGCAAGGACAGGATTCTCTCGCGCGCCGTGCGAAGACCTTTTGCGGAGGCCATCAGAAGGCGCTTGTTATGCGCGCTGCGGTTTTGCAAGTCCTTGAGAACCGCGGTGGGCGTTTTCGATTTCGCGACAAGGGCCAGAAGCGATTCCTTCGATTTCGAAAGCTCCTCCAAAGTGGCGAAGTCACCTATGAGAAGCGCGGTCTTCTCCCTCTCGAGGAGATCGGCTAGGGCCGCTGCCGGGCGGAATGCATCAAGAAATGCCATCGGATTTGTCCTTCAATGCGTTGAAAATCTGTTCGGCCAGGCCGATTCCCCCGGCCTCGACCAGTTTTTCTGCCTGGGCCTGAACCAGAAAGGACGAGAACTGATCTTCGCCCGATCCGCCTCCAAAGGCGTCCGGTGTTTTTCCGAAGCCCGCACTTTTGAGCATTTCCGCCAAAAACGTCGCTTCAAGTTGTTGCGAAACGTTATGCAGCTTTTCGTCTTGCGACATCTGCGCGAGGGTCGGAAGGGATGAGGATGGAACGGCGGAGACGGTCATGGGGATCACTCCAATTCGAAGCATTTTCCGACTCGTAACCGTAATCTGGTAAAGAACCGGTAACTCTCTGCGCAGATAGTGGCATCACGGAGAAAGAAATCCCGGATGCAAGAAATGCAGTTTCAGACTTTTGATCTTATCAATACCGTCACGAGCCCGGAGAGCGGGCGATCCGAAAAAGCGACCGCTTTCGGTCATGGGGCGGGTGAAAAGACGTCGTCGTTTATCGGCGCCAAAGGCATGTCGTTGGACAAGCTGTCCTCAAAGAGTTCCGGGCAACTTGCCGCGCAGAGCGACACGTTTGAGAGCTATCTCAGTGCACAGTCCAAGCAGCCTCAGGAAAGCGAGGCGCAAGACAAGGGTCTTGTAACGCGCAAGGATGATGTCGAGGTGGTGTCGACATTTGACGCGTCTGTTGCAGGTGATGAAAACGCAGCCAATAAAGTGAACGGGGTTTTGCCTTCCCGCGAAGTCGCCGTGACCAAGCCTCCCGTTATGACGCCCGGTGTCGGAGTGTCACAAAACAGATTTGCAACTCAAACGGCCATTCAACAGGGTCTGGTCGCAAGTAACGGTCCTGCAAAGGCAGAGACGCTTCTGTCCGATGATGGCGTGGCAGATGTATCTCTGGCTCAAGCCGAACCCTCCCAAGGGGAGACTGCCGAGGAGACGGTGTCATCCGAGACCTCTCAAATTGTGGCGGAGGCGTTCGTGAACACGGGCGTTGTCTTAGAAACCAGTCCGCTCAAGACGTGGCAGAGGGAGGAAACTGGTTTCACGACAGCATCAGCCGCCAAGGCAGATAGTGTGCCTGACGAATTGCACATTGCCCACCCGGAGCCGAAAACCGGGAAAAAGACCGCGTCGGTCAGTGGACGTTTCCCAGAGATGACGCGTGATTCGGAGGCCGAGGGCGGGGACGGATTCGCGGGCGAAGCGACGGACAGTTCTGGGGCATTGACCTCTGAGCGGTCTGTGGCCGAAGCGGCAGGAGCTGAAAAAGACAAGATGCAGAAAGATCAATGGCTTGTGACGTCGCAAGAGCAGGTCATGATCATGGGCGGCCAGGCTGCCACGAGCACAGCTCTGTCACAGGGTGTGGAAAGTGACGCCACGCAGGAGGTGCGGTCTGATCTTTACTCGAAGATGCAAAACGTCGAAGCCTCGCTTCTTTCCGCGGCCGTTCCGCGCAGTGACTTGACAGGCGAGGCTGCGACGGCACGGACGTCCGAAACGGTCGATCATACAGGGCGGAAAGCTACGGATGACATGTTACAGCCTAACGAGAAAACGTCATTCGCCTCCGTGGCATCCACTGACACCATGAGTACACCGTTTGTCGCGACGAAGGCCATGGCGGAGAGGTTGACGGACGACAGGAGAGCCGTTTCACAGGCGGTCCAAATCGTTTCGGGGAATCTCTCGGGCAATCACAGTGACGCGAAAATCCCGGAGCAGACACCGATCCCGTCTGTGCAGACGGCCGACGTATCGGCTTTGAACGAGGGGAAAGTGATCCCCGGATTGAAAGCAACAGAAGGTCAGGATGTAGCTTTTCCGGAGGTGGCCGAAGAAATCGTTGCGCCCAAGGTGACGCGGGAGACGGTCGAAACGTCGGCAAATTCTTCTGCACAAACGGCGCAAAATTTCGCGCTGTCCGGGATGTTGACATCCGCAGAGGTCCAGACATCTTCCATCACGGACACGGATCAAATTTCTTCGTTCGGCGATCTGGACCCGATAGCTCATATGTCTCCTGAAACGGCAGCCCTGCGGGAGCAGACCGCCGCGACAAGCGCTACGAACCGGATCGAGTTGCCGACACACATAGCATCGCAAATCGCCGATGTGGCCCGGCAACTGCCGGACCGGCCCGTCGAAATCACCTTGTCTCCTGAGGAACTCGGCAAGGTGAGGTTGTCTTTCCACCTCTCCGAGAACGGCGCGATGCAGGTTGTGATCGCAGCAGAACGCGCCGATACGCTCGATCTGCTGCGGCGCAACGTCGAAAGCCTCATCACCGAATTCCGCGATCTCGGTTATGCCGACAGCGGCTTTACCTTCCAGAATTTCGATCAGGGGACACAACAGGGCGGCTCTGACGCTTTTTCCCCTCCGACCGGGTCATCCGCCACATCGGACATGACCGATCCCATGCCGTCTGAACCCCCCGTGCGCCTGTCTCTTGGGAGTGCGTCGGGCATGGATCTGAGACTTTAACAGGAGCGCAAGATGGTAAACACGATCACCGCCGCGACGACGACCACGACCAGTGCAAGCAGTTCGAGTTCCAGCAGTGCTTCCGGTTCCGCGCTGAGTTCGGATTTCGACACGTTTCTCAAGATGCTGACCGTCCAGATGCAGAATCAGGACCCGCTCAACCCGATCGAATCGACCGATTATGCGGTGCAACTCGCCACCTTCTCACAGGTCGAGCAATCTGTGATCACCAACGATCTTCTCGAAGATCTTTCGGCGCAACTCGGGCTTATGGGGTTTTCCGAATTGTCCGGTTGGGTCGGGATGGAAGCCCGGAGCGAGGCCGCGGCCTATTTCGACGGCTCTTCCCCGGTCACTCTGACAGGCGAGTTCGCCACCGCGGCGGACACGGCGGTTCTGATCGTGCGGGATGCCGATGGGACGGTGGTCCAACAGGTCACCATGTCCCCGACGGAGGACGCCTTCGAGTGGAGCGGTCTGGACGACGATGGCGATGCGTTCGAGGCTGGAACCTACAGTTTCGAGATCGAGACCTACTATAACGGAGACTATCTCTCGACCACGGCGGTCGAAAGTTATTCCCGGATCGTCGAGGCCCGTTCCGACAATGGCGATGTCGTTTTGGTTCTGGCCGGTGGCAATGAAATCGCCTCCGACGATGTGACTGCCCTGCGCGATCCGTCGTGATCCGCTTGCAGACCACAGTCCCAGCTCGATAAACTCGGGTGGTCCGTAATTTGGAGTGCCCTAAGATGTCCTGCGCCGCAGATCTTCCCCCGAAGGGGATTCAGGCGTTTGTTGCGGAGCGTGTGTCCGGTCCGTGTCATTGGGCGCGCCTTCCCGGGGGGCGCACAAACCGCAGCTGGCGGGTGAGTGGCGCCGCCTGTGACTGGGTGATCAAACTGTTCGATCCCAACCGGTCCAACCGGCTGTTCCCGAATGACCCGAAAGCGGAACGTCATGCGCTGATCGCTTTGGTGGGCCAAGAGATCGCGCCGGAATTTGTGGCTCATTTTGAGGTGCGGGAGGGTGCCTGCCTGATTTACGACTATGTCGAGGGCGTGCTTGTCGACAAGACGGACCCCGACACGATCCGGGCGCTGGGCCATTTGCATGGGGTGTCTCCTTCTTCGGAGTTGCGAAAAATCGACACGCAGCCCGTGGCGCTTCTCGAACAAGGTCGTTTTTTCCTGAAGGGTTTGGAAACCGCCTTGGCGCGCCATCTGAGTTCAGCCGAACCCGTGCCGTTCCCTGTTGTCTCCGGGCGGGATGTGTTCTTGCATGGTGACCCTGTACCCGCGAATGTTCTGATCCATGACGGGCGTCATCGGTTCATTGACTGGCAATGCCCGGCCTGCGGCGATGCGACAGCGGATCTGGCCATCGCCCTGTCTCCGGCCATGCATCATGTCTATGGCAAGGGCGGTTTTTCAACAGCGGATCAGCAAGCGGCGCTGGCCGCCTATCCGGATGCCGAGACCATCGCGCGCTATCGTCAACTCGCCCCATTTTACCAATGGCGCATGGCGGCCTATTGCGCGTGGAAAGCGGCGCAGGGCGAGGCGATCTATGAGGTGGCCGCAGAGGCCGAACTTAGCCCAGAACGAGCATGACTGCGGCACCGAGTCCCGCAGAGACGACGCCTCCCGCGATCAGCCAGAGAACCTGCCATCGGTTGCTGCGCTCGACAGGAGCCTCAGTCTCCTTGCTCTGAGCGATCAAAAGCGCTTCGGCCAGTTGCGGCAATCGCGGACCAAAACGCGAGAGCACGGCGGCGGTGCGCCACAGATCGCGGGCCAGGGCCTTGGGGCCGATATTGGCCTTGATATACTGCTCGACCACCGGCTTGGAGACTTCCCAGATGTTGATATGCGGATCGAGCGAACGCGACACGCCTTCGACCACCACCATGGTGCGCTGCAACAGGATCAGCTCGGTGCGCGTTTCCATCCCGAAGCGCTCGGTGACCTCGAACAGGTAGGACAAAAGCCGTGCCATGGAGATGCGCGTGGCGTCCATGCCGAAGATCGGATCGCCGACGGCACGCAGGGCGCGGGCGAATTCGTCCACGTCGCGATCGGCGGGAACATAGCCCGCCTCGAAATGCACTTCCGCGACGCGTTTATAGTCTTTTTTGATAAATCCGTACAAAATCTCGGCATAAACGCGTCGTGTATATTCATCAAGCATGCCCATGATGCCGAAGTCGAGTGCGATGATGTCGCCGTTCGGCGCGACCTTGAGATTGCCGTGGTGCATGTCGGCATGAAAGAACCCGTCGCGCAAAGCATGGGTCAGGAACATCTGAAGCACACGGGGGCCGAGAACGGTCACATCGTGACCGGCAGCGATGATTTCGTCGATGTCGGAGGCGGTGATCCCCTCGACCCATTCCAGCGTCATGACCCGTTTCGAGGACAGGCCCCAGTCGATGGCGGGCACGTTGAAGCCCTCGTCCCCCGCAGTGTTTGCGGCATATTCGGAGGCCGAAGCACTTTCCAGACGCAGGTCCAGCTCGCCCTGCACGACGCCTTCGAAATGCGCGATCACGTCGGTCGGACGGAGGCGGCGCGAGGCCGGAGAGAGACTCTCGATCAGGGAGGCGAGGAAATAAAAGGCGTCAATATCGGTGCGAAACGCCTTCTCGATGCCGGGACGCAACACCTTGACGGCAACCGCCTGACCGGTGTCGGCGCGCACGGCCTTGTGGACCTGCGCGATGGAAGCGGCCGCGACCGGTTCGGAGAATTCGGAAAACAGCTCGGAGATCGGCGCCTGAAGCTCGGCCTCAACCGTTTTGATCGCGGCATCGCGCGGGAAGGGTGGCATGCGGTCCTGAAGCACCTGCAATTGCTTGGCAAGATCGGCGCCGACCACATCGGGGCGGGTCGAAAGAATCTGGCCGAATTTGATATAGGCCGGACCCAGCGCGGTGATCGCCCGTGTCACCGGCGGAAGGTTCGGATCGCCCTTGTAGCCCAGCCAGCGAAACGGCCACACGACCGTGCGGGCCAGAATGCGAAAGGCTTTCGGCGCGTCGAGCGCATCCATTGCCTGCGTCATCGCCCCGGTGCGCTCCATGGTCGCGCCAGTGCGGATAAGCCGCCAGAGGTTGTGCGGTCCGCGCATCAGATTTTCCACCCGGAGTGCAATGCTGCGATGCCCAATGTCAAATTACGATACTTCACATTGGAAAATCCGGCAGTTTTGATCATCTGCGCAAATGTATCCTGATCCGGGAATTTGCGGATGCTTTCCACCAGATATTGGTAACTGTCCCGATCCCCGGCAATCATTTGCCCCATGCGGGGGATGACGTTGAAGGAATAGAGATCGTAAGCCTTCTGCATCATCGGGTTCGGCAATTGCGAGAACTCAAGCACCATGAGGCGCCCGCCGGGTTTCAAAACGCGGTAAGCCTCGGACAACGCATCGGGGATGCGCGTCACGTTCCGGATGCCAAATGAGATGGTGTAAACGTCGAACTGGTTGTCCTCGAACGGCAGTTGCATCGCGTCGCCGGTGACCCAGGACAGGCTCTCGGCCATCTTTTCCGCCTCGGCGCGTTTGCGGCCTTCGACCAGCATCGACTCGGTCATGTCCAACACAACAGAGGTCGCCCCCGGCGCGCGTTTCAGGAAGCGGAACGAAATGTCACCCGTGCCACCCGCCACATCGAGCAAATGCTGATCCGGACGCGGCGAGAGCCAGTCCATCATCGCGTCTTTCCAGACCCGGTGAATCCCCATCGACATGACATCGTTCATGATGTCGTATTTCGAGGCAACCGAGGTGAACACCCCATGCACCATCCCGGCCTTCTGATCCTCGGCCACATCTTTGAAACCGAAATGGGTGGTTTTGCCGTTCTCGCTCATCGCTCTTGAACCTTTCTCGAAACTCACCCTTCTTATAGGGCTCACATCGGGCGTGACAATCGGATGTCGCAAAGCGAAGGGGCCAAAATGCCGGAATTGCCAGAGGTCGAGACGGTTCGTCGCGGGTTGGAGCCTTCGATGGCGGGGGTGCGGATTACGCAGGCAGATGTGAACCGCCCCGATCTGCGCTGGCCTTTCCCGGAGCGGATGGCGGAACGGCTCACGGGGGCGCGGGTTGAGCGGCTGCGCAGGCGGTCGAAATACATCCTCGCCGATCTGGATACCGCGGAGACTCTGCTCATTCACCTCGGTATGTCGGGGCGGATGACGGTGTCTGGCGATCCCTTGGGACAGTTCGTGCATGATCACCCGGCGCAGGAAAAGCATGACCATGTGGTGTTTCACATGGAGAACGGCGCGCGCGTGACCTTCAACGATCCGCGGCGGTTCGGGGCGATGGATCTGATGGCGACCGGTACGGAAGAGGCGCATCCTCTTCTCGCCAAACTCGGGCCGGAGCCTTTGGGCAACATGTTCAGCGAGGATCACCTGATTGCCGCGCTCAAAGGCAAGAACACCCCGATCAAATCAGCGCTTTTAGATCAGCATATCGTCGCGGGGCTGGGCAATATCTATGTCTGCGAAGTGCTGTTCCGCGCAGGCATCCATCCGGGGCGCAAGGCGTCAAAGATTTCCGAAGCGCGCATTGCCTCACTCGTCCCGATCATCAGGGAGGTGCTTTTGGAGGCCATCGAGGCCGGGGGATCGTCGCTCAAGGACTTCCGACAGGCCGATGGAGAGCTGGGATATTTCCAGCATAATTTCCGTGTTTACGGACGCGAAGGTGAACCCTGTGTGACGCCGGAGTGTGCGGCGCGTATAAAGAGGATCACCCAATCCGGGCGTTCCAGCTTCTTTTGCCCGACCTGTCAAAGATGACTTGATCCGTTCGGGTCAGATGTTAGGACTGCCCGGAAGGACCAGAAACCGGAGGGCGCAATGGCCTATAAAACGCTTCTTATCGAGATCAAGGATAGTGTCGAACTGATCCGTCTGAACCGGCCTGAGGCGCTCAACGCGCTCAGTTCCGAATTGCTTTGCGAGTTGGCGGACGCGCTGGGCAAGGCCGATCTCGATCCGAAAGTGCGCGCCATCGTCATCACCGGCTCGGAAAAGGCTTTCGCGGCAGGTGCCGACATCAAGGAGATGTCCGACAAGAGCTATGCCGATATGGCCTCCGAACGCCTCTTTGCCGAGGACGCCGACCGGATCGTGGCGACGCGCAAGCCGGTGATTGCCGCTGTGGCGGGCTATGCGCTCGGCGGGGGCTGCGAGTTGGCGATGATGTGCGATTTCATTCTTGCGGCTGATAACGCGAAATTCGGCCAGCCTGAGATCAACCTCGGCATCATTCCCGGCATTGGTGGCACCCAGCGTCTGACGCGCTTTGTGGGCAAATCGAAAGCGATGGAGATGATCCTGACCGGGCGCTTCATGGAGGCCGAAGAGGCCGAGCGCTCCGGGCTTGTTTCCCGCATCGTGCCCGCGAAAAAACTCGTTGAGGAAGCCCTCGCCGTGGCCGATAAGATCGCGGAGAAAAGCGCGATTTCCGTGGCGGCCGCGAAGGAGGCGGTGAACCGCTCTTATGAAATGACGCTTGCCGAGGGCGTGCGGTTTGAGCGCACCAGCTTTCAGGGCCTCTTTGCGACGGAAGATCAAAAAGAAGGCATGGCCGCCTTTACGGAAAAACGCGCGCCGCAGTTCCGGGATAAGTAAACCCGCTGTTTTAGGCGAAAACGGGCTTTCCTTTTCAGCGATTCTCGCCTAAAGGGACGCCTTACATGCGCGTGGAGCCCGCTCAGGCTATGATTGACCGCCCTTTTCAAAGGGGTTCGGGGTCCGTTTGCGCAATCGACATTGTAACACGACCTCGAAGAGGAAAATCCCATGGCGAATTCGCCCCAGTCCAAAAAACGCGCCCGTCAGGCCGTCCGTCGCACCGACGTCAACAAAGCCCGTCGTTCCCGCATCCGCACCTACCTGCGCAAAGTCGAGGAAGCCATCGCTTCCGGCGATCAGGCCGCTGCCAAAGCCGCTCTGCAAGCCGCTCAGCCGGAGCTGATGCGTGGTGTCACCAAAGGCGTGGTTCACAAGAACACCGCCTCCCGCAAAATGTCCCGCCTGTCTTCGCGCGTCAAAGCGCTCGGCTGATATTTGCCAAGAATTTATGTGAAAAACGCGCCTTTCGGGCGCGTTTTTTGCGTTTTGGAAGGGGCTTTTGCGCAATCGGACGGCTCGCCGCAAAGGCGAATCCCTTGCGGCGGCGGCGCCTAGCAAGACTCGCGTGGGGCTGACAATCATCTCGCTCAAATCTTTCTCGAAGAGGCGTAATCTGAGGCATATGCGCCACGGCTTCTGCCGCGCTTATTGAGCTTTTTGGATTCGGTTTCGGTAAAGACAGAGTCAAGCGCGAAGATCGATTGCGACTCCGTCGGAGGGGTTGCTAGCTTGCCCATGCGATTCACGTCGTCTTGGGGGGACATTCAGGATCGTGTCGCGGAAGAGCGATAGGTGTTTGCCGGAGAGAAGAACATTCTTTCCGACAGGTTTCCTTTGCCAACGCGCATGGTTTTGAGACCGGTCTCGGATAGGGGTATCCGGGAAGCGGTTGTCCGATTGGTCCGTGCTTTCATGCCGGATCGGTCGGTCTGTCCATATATCCCGTGCCGCCGTTTGTGTGCCTGTGTCCTTGGGGTGTGAGGTTCCCATGGATGAAGGGTGTGCAAGACGGATGGTGCATCACAATCGGGCCGGGTTGGCCGAAACTGCGACTTTGTGAGGGTGTCGCAGGGCCAGCCGTATTGCGGTTCGCGTTGTGAAAAGACGACCCGAGGCGCAAGAGCCGTGGGAGTTGCGGGCAGCCGCAGGTCCTGATGTCGGAGCAAGAACCGGCATGGATAAAAACGATAATGGGTCGAATAGAGAAAATGAAAAACGAGACGTGGGGACGTGTTAAGGAACAACTTCGTGAATCTGTCGGGCGCAGCAATTACGCGAACTGGATCGAGCCGCTGGAGCTGAGAAAGGTCGACAATGGGGTCGCCGTGTTTTCCGTGCCGACGAGTTTCATGGCAAACTGGGTGTCCCGCAATTTCGCCGACACCATCCTGACCCATCTGAAGGCCGCGAATGCGCCTGCGTCGCGTGTCGAGTTCAAGGTCGAGGCGCATCAGAGCCAGCCAGTCACGTCTGTGGCGGAGACCGCGCCGGTTGCCGCGGAACCGGCCCCGGCGGGCGTATCAGACGTGCCTGCCGCAGAGCTTCCGGGCGCGCCGCTCGACCCGCGTTTCACCTTCGACAATTTCGTCGTCGGCAAGCCGAACGAACTGGCCCATGCCGCTGCGCGTCGTGTGGCCGAAGGCGGTCCGGTGACCTTCAACCCGCTGTTTCTCTATGGCGGCGTTGGGCTTGGCAAAACCCACCTGATGCACGCCATCGCCCATGAGATCCGGGTGCGCGATCCGAAGTTGCGTGTGCTCTATCTCTCTGCCGAACAGTTCATGTATCGCTTCGTTCAGGCGCTGCGCGACCGTCAGATGATCGATTTCAAACAGATCTTCCGCTCCGTCGATGTGCTCATGGTCGATGACGTGCAATTCATCGCCGGCAAGGACAGCACGCAGGAGGAGTTCTTCCATACGTTCAACGCGCTGGTGGATCAGAACAAGCAGATCATCATCTCCGCCGACCGCGCGCCGGGCGAGATTCAGGGCCTTGAGGACCGGATCAAATCGCGTCTGCAATGCGGTCTCGTCGTCGACTTGCACCCGACCGATTACGAGCTGCGTCTCGGCATCTTGCAGACCAAGGCCGAAGGCTATCGCGCCCAATACCCCGATCTGAAATTCGCCGACGGGGTGCTGGAATTCCTCGCGCATCGCATTTCGACCAACGTGCGGGTGCTCGAAGGGGCCTTGATGCGCCTCTTCGCCTTCGCCTCGCTCGTGGGGCGCGAAATCACGCTGGACCTGACGCAGGAATGTCTGTCCGATATCCTCAAGGCCTCCGAGCGCAAGGTCACCGTGGAAGAGATTCAGCGCAAGGTCTCCGAACATTACGCCATTCGTCTCTCCGACATGATCGGCCCGAAGCGGGTACGCTCCATTGCACGGCCGCGTCAGGTCGCCATGTATCTGGCAAAACATATGACAACGCGGTCTCTGCCGGAGATCGGACGTCGCTTCGGCGGTCGAGACCACACCACCGTCATGCATGGGGTGCGCCGGATCGAGGAGCTCAAGGCCACAGACAGCCAGATCGCCGACGATCTGGAAATGCTGCGCCGCACGCTCGAGGCGTAAGGCCCAACCTGAGTCAAATGCGCTGCACCGCCGTGACAATCGTCACTGGCGGTGCCTGCGTCTCTTGACCTTCGGAACCGGACACAACACAGTCTGGGCAAACAAACTATTGCGCCCGGCGATGGATCGTTTACCTTCATCGCCCCGGGCTTTGAAACACGCGAGGGTGGTATGAAAATCAGCATCGAACGCGGCACGCTTCTGAAAGCGGTCGGTCAGGCGCAATCCGTGGTCGAGCGCCGCAACACGATCCCGATCCTCGCCAATGTGCTGATCGAGGCCGAGGGCGACACCGTGTCCTTCCGCGCCACCGATCTCGACATCGAGGTGGTGGACAAATGCGCCGCCATGGTCGAACGCGCAGGCGCGACTACGGTCTCCGCCGTGACGCTGCACGAGATCGTGCGCAAGCTGCCGGATGGCGCCATGGTTCAGCTCACCGACGACAGCACGACGGGCCGTTTGACGGTTGAGGCCGGGCGGTCGAATTTCTCGCTCGCGACGCTTCCGAAAGAGGACTTCCCTGTGATGGCCTCCGCTGAATACGACAGCAATTTCGCCGTCCCCGCGCCGGTGCTGCGTCGTCTGTTCGACAAATCGAAATTCGCGATCTCGACCGAGGAAACCCGCTATTACCTGAACGGCGTCTATATGCATGTGGCCGATAGCGAAAACGGTCGTGCGCTGCGCTGTGTGGCGACCGACGGTCACCGGCTGGCCCGCATCGACGCGACTCTGCCGCCCGAAGCCGCCGACATGCCGGGCGTGATCGTGCCGCGCAAAACCGTGGGTGAGCTGCGCAAGCTTCTGGACGATGACGACATGACGATCGCCGTCTCCGTCTCCGAGGCGAAAGTGCGTTTTGCGACGCCGGAGATCACCCTGACCTCGAAGGTCATCGACGGCACTTTCCCGGATTATTCGCGCGTCATCCCCGTGGGCAACACCCGCAAGCTCGAAGTGGACGCCGCCGAATTCGCCAAGGCTGTGGACCGTGTGGCCACCGTGTCCTCCGAGCGCTCGCGTGCCGTCAAACTGACGCTGGAAGACGACAAGCTGACATTGTCTGTCAACGCGCCCGACAGCGGCGCCGCCGAAGAAGAGTTGGCCGTCGCTTATAACGACGAACGTCTGGAAATCGGGTTCAACGCCAAATACCTGTTGGAAATTGCCTCTCAGGTGGATCGTGAAAACGCCGTTTTCCTGTTCAATTCCTCGGGCGATCCGACCCTGATGCGCGAAGGCAATGACACCTCCGCCGTCTACGTCGTCATGCCGATGCGCGTGTGAGTATTTTTCCAGCAAAGGAAACGAGTGAGGCGCGATGGGCGGCCTGTTCATAGAAGAGCTAAGCCTGTCGCATTTCCGCTCCCACAAGGCCGCGCGTCTCGAATTGGACGGGCGGCCTGTCGCCATTTGGGGGCCGAATGGCGCGGGCAAGACGAATATTCTCGAAGCGGTGTCTTTGTTGTCTCCGGGGCGGGGGCTGCGGCGCGCCAGTCCCGATGAGATCGCGCGCAAACCCGAAGGTTTCGGTTGGAAGATCCGTGCCGATCTACACTCCCTGCACCAGTTTCACGAGGTTGAAACCTGGGCCGAACCGGGCAATTCGCGCAATGTGAAGATCGACGGTAAGGCGGCGGCGCAGGTGGCGCTTGGGCGGATCGCGCGGGTGGTTTGGCTCATTCCGGCGATGGACCGGCTTTGGATCGAAGGGGCCGAAGGGCGGCGGCGGTTTCTGGATCGCATGGTGATGTCCTTTGAGCCGCGCCATGCGGAGGCGGTTTTGGCCTATGAAAAGGCGATGCGGGAGCGCAATCGTCTGCTCAAGGATATGGTGCGGGATGCCCATTGGTATGGAGCGTTGGAGGCGCAGATGGCGGAGCATGGCGCGGCGATCATGGCGCATCGGATTGCGACGCTGACACGATTGGCAGAGGCGCAGGACGGGGCGGAAACTGCATTTCCCGCCGCGGAACTCAGTCTGAAAGCCTCCGACGACATGGACCTGCCCGCAGAAACAGAGGCGCTTCTTGTGGCATTTCGCGAGGGACGCTCCCGTGATTTGGCGGCGGGGCGCACACTGATCGGCCCGCATCGTGCCGATTTGGGGGCGGTCTATACGGCCAAAGGTGTGCCTGCGGATCAATGCTCGACGGGCGAGCAAAAGGCGCTTTTGATTTCGCTCATCCTTGCAAATGGCCGCGCATTGGCGGAAGACTTCGGAGCTGCGCCGATCTTTTTGCTGGACGAGGTCGCGGCCCATCTCGATGCCTCCCGCCGCGCGGCGCTCTATGACGAAATTTGCGCTTTGGGGGCACAGGCCTTTATGACCGGGACGGGCCCCGAATTGTTCGCCGAACTCGGGACGCGGGCGATGCAGATCGAAGTGCGGGAGGACGCGGGTCTGTCCCTGATTGAGGAAAGGGTGAGCTGATGACGCCGCAACGTGTGACCCTGATCACCCTTGGCGTGGATGACATGACACGCGCCCGCGCCTTTTACGAAGCACTTGGCTGGCAGAGGCATCCAAGCTCGCAAGATGAGGTGACATTCTATCAGGCGAACGGATTTGCTCTGGGTCTTTTCGGTCGTGCCGATCTGGCCGCGGATCAGGCCCGCCCCGATGTGCCGCTCGGCACCGGGGCGATGACGCTGGCGCAGAATTTTCCGTCGGAAGCGGAAGTCGACGCGGCCTTCTCATTGGCTGAGGCGGCGGGTGCGACCGTGTTGAAACGCCCTGAAAAGGTGTTTTGGGGTGGATATTCCGGCTATTACGCGGACCCGGACGGGCATGTCTGGGAACTGGCTTACAATCCGTTCTGGCCCCTGAATGAGGACGGCAGTCTGATCTTGCCAGACATTGAGAAAGACCCCGAATGACCATTACCCCCGGCGATCTCAGGCTTTACGCCTTCGCGCTTTTGATCCTCTTCCTGACGCCCGGTCCCGTCTGGCTCGCCATGCTGGCGCGTTCGCTTTCGGGCGGGTTTCATGCCGCTTGGCCCCTCGCACTTGGCGTGGTGATCGGTGATTTCCTCTGGTCGCTTCTCGCGATCCTTGGCGTGAGTTGGATCATTTCGGAATTCGCAAGCTTCCTCACCGTCATGCGTTGGATCGCCGTGGTGATGTTCATCGGGATGGGCGCCTTGCTGATCCGCCACGCCGACAAGCAAATCGCCGCCGATAGCCGTCTGACGCGCCCCGGCATGTGGGCCGGGTTTGTCGCCGGGCTGATCTGTATCCTCGGCAATCCGAAAGCGATCCTGTTCTACATGGGCTTTCTGCCTGGCTTCTTCGATCTCGGAACACTCACCGTCTCGGACATCGCCGCGATCTGTACGATTTCCGCCGTCATTCCGCTGGTCGGCAACCTGATCCTCGGCGCCTCTGTCGGTGCCGTCCGCAAGATCATGACCTCGCCCAAGGCACTCAGACGGATGAATATCTCCGCGGGTAGCCTGCTGATTTTCGTCGGCTTGATCCTGCCCTTCGTCTGATCGCGAAAACCCGCCTTGCGCCATGCTTTTTCCGTGTCAATTGCGTGACAACCGGGACCCGCTCACGTATAAAATAAGCAGGAAATAACAAGGATTTTCGAATGTCCGATAACACGCAGCAGCCTTCCGAGTACGGCGCAGATTCCATCAAGGTTCTCAAAGGCTTGGAGGCCGTCCGAAAACGTCCCGGCATGTATATCGGGGATACGGACGACGGCTCAGGCCTGCACCACATGGTCTATGAGGTCGTGGACAACGGCATCGACGAGGCTCTGGCCGGTCATGCCGATTTTGTTTCGGTGAAAATCCACAAGGACAGCTCGATTTCCGTGCGCGACAACGGCCGGGGTATTCCGACCGATCTGCACGCCGAAGAGGGGGTGTCTGCCGCCGAGGTCATCATGACCCAGCTCCATGCGGGCGGCAAATTCGACAGCAATTCCTACAAGGTTTCCGGCGGTCTTCACGGCGTGGGTGTGTCGGTTGTGAACGCGCTGTCCGAATGGCTTGAGCTTAAAATCTGGCGCAAGGGCAAGGTGCATCAGGCGCGCTTTGTCAAAGGCGAAACCTCCGAGCATCTCAAGGTGATCGGCGAGGCGGGCGACGAGACCGGCACCGAGGTGCGCTTCCTCGCCTCCGCCAAAACCAACGACCCGGAAGGCACGTTCTCCAACCTCGAATACTCGTTCGAGACGTTGGAAAAGCGTCTGCGTGAGCTGGCTTTCCTGAACTCCGGTGTGCGGATCATCCTCGAAGACGAACGCCCGGCCGAGCCGCTCAAGACCGAGCTACATTACGATGGCGGCGTGAAGGAATTCGTCAAATATCTCGACCGGCACAAGACGGCGATGATCCCCGATCCGATCTTCGTTTCCGGTGAACGCGACGACATCGGCGTCGAGGTGGCGATGTGGTGGAACGACAGCTACCATGAAAACGTCCTGCCCTTTACCAACAACATTCCGCAACGCGATGGCGGCACGCACCTTGCGGGTTTCCGCGGTGCGCTGACCCGGACCTTGACGAAATACGCGCAGGAAAGCGGCATCGCCAAAAAGGAAAAGATCAACTTCACCGGTGATGATGCGCGCGAAGGTCTGACCTGTGTGCTCTCCGTGAAAGTGCCCGATCCGAAATTCTCGTCCCAGACCAAGGACAAGCTTGTGTCCTCCGAGGTGCGGCCTGCGGTCGAAAACCTTGTCGGTGAAAAGCTCACCGAATGGTTCGACGAGAACCCGGCAGAGGCCAAGATGATCGTCGGCAAGATCATCGAAGCGGCCATGGCCCGCGAGGCTGCGCGCAAGGCCCGCGAGTTGACCCGTCGCAAATCGGCGCTCGATGTCAATTTCCTCTCCGGCAAGCTCAAGGATTGTTCCGAAAAAGACCCGAGCCTGACCGAAGTCTTCCTCGTCGAGGGGGATTCCGCCGGGGGGTCTGCCCAGACGGGCCGGGATCGTCGGACGCAGGCGATCCTGCCGCTTCGGGGGAAAATCCTCAACGTCGAGCGCGCCCGGTTCGACCGGATGTTGTCGTCTCAGGAGATCGGCAACCTCGTGATGGCGCTCGGCACCGGCATCGGCCGAGACGAGTTCAACCTCGACAAGCTGCGCTACCACAAGATCGTCATCATGACCGATGCCGACGTCGATGGCGCGCACATCCGAACGCTGCTTTTGACCTTCTTCTTCCGCCAGATGCCCGATCTGATCGAGGCGGGGCATCTCTTCATTGCCCAGCCACCGCTCTACAAGGTCTCGCGCGGCAAGTCCGAAGTGTATCTGAAAGATCAGGCGGCACTTGAGGATCACCTGATCCATCAGGGTGTCGAAGGTGCGGTTCTGCGGCTCAAAAACGGCGAAGAAATTGCCGGCACCGATCTTGAGCGGGTCGTCGAGGGCGCGCGCAGCTTCAAGCGCGTGCTGGAAATTTTCCCGACCCATTACCCGCGTCACATCCTCGAACAGGCGGCTCTGGCCGGGGCGTTCGAACCGGGGCGGGTCGATGCCGATCTGGCGGGGACGGCGGAGACGGTTGCGAAACGTCTCGATATGATCGCGCTCGAATACGAGCGTGGCTGGACGGGTCGCCCGACGCAGGATGTCGGTATTCGTCTCACCCGCGTGCTGCGCGGGGTGGAAGAGGTCCGCACCCTCGACGGTGCGATCCTGCGCGGTGCCGAAGCGCGCCGCATCCATCAGGAAGTCGCCGCCACCGAAGGCCATTACACCGATCCGTCGCGTCTCGTGCGCAAGGATCGCGAAACCCTGATCCACGGACCGATCAACCTTCTGGATGCCATTCTGGAAGAGGGCGAAAAGGGCCTGTCGCTGCAACGCTACAAAGGTCTCGGCGAGATGAACCCGGATCAGCTTTGGGAAACCACTCTGGACCCGGAAGCCCGCACGCTGTTGCAGGTGAAGATCGAGGATTTCCAGGAAGCCGACGACATTTTCACCAAGCTGATGGGCGATGTCGTGGAACCGCGCCGCGAGTTCATTCAGGACAACGCGCTCAACGTCGCGAACCTCGACGCATAAGAGGTCGGGACGAAACGCGATCAGGATGGCTCCCGTATCTCGGTGCGGGGGTCATTCGTCCTCTTGTGACCCGAGGATGTCGTGATGAAGCGCAATGGCGTCTTCGAGGTCTTCGAAATAATGCAGTTGCCCCTCATGGAGCACCGCGCCGGAGGTGCAGAAGAGACGCAGCTGTGACACCGAATGGGTCACGACGACGGCACCTGCATGTTTCATGCGTTCCTGAAAGTAATGTCGGCTTTTCACCTTGAAGCTGGCGTCGCCCACCGCCGTGACCTCGTCCACAAGATAGGTGTCGAAGGGAATTCCGATGGAGATCGCAAAGGCGAGCCGCGCACGCATTCCGGAGGAATAATGCCGCACCGCCATATGGAAATGCCCGCCGAGCTCGGAGAATTCCTTGGTGAAATGTAAAAGCGACTCCGTATCGACGCCATAAGCGCGCGCCACGAACCTTGTGTTCTGCGCGCCCGTCAGGTTGCGGTGAAACGATCCCGCAAAGCCCACGGGCCACGAAATGCTGCCGGTCGTCTGAATCTCGCCACTGTCCGGGCTGGTCTTGCCGCCGATCATCTTCAGCAGCGTGGATTTTCCGGCCCCGTTCCGGCCCAACAACCCGATCGAGGTCTTGCCCGGCAGCGTCAGGTTCACCCGATCCAGAATCACCTTTTTACCATCGGGTGTGGCGAAGGATTTGCTGACATCGACAAAGCGGATCATGGTTCAGCGCCGGTCCCTGAGCGAATAATAGATCAACAAGAGGATCGCCCAGCCGAGGAACAGAAACAGCCCGACGAGCAGGAGAATCATGCCGCGCGCGGGGTACATGGAGCGTTCCGCAAGCGTCGGCGTGATGAAGGTCGCCAGATACCGCGTCGTGCGCCGCGCCTCGCCCAGAGCCAGGTCATGGGCGCTGCGGGCGGCGGTATAGGCCATCTGGGCGAATTCATAATCGACCGAAAGCTTCTCGAACTCGGACACTTTTGCCGCGTAATTGTCCCCGTCGGCACTTTCACCGGAGAACTTGTTGCGCTCCTCCGCGATCCGTTTGCGTGTCACGTCGATGCGCCTGCGCGTCTGTTCGAGCCGGGGATCGTTGGGCTGGGCGGTGATGGCCAGCAGGTCGTAATCGATCAGGGCAGTGGCGAGCTGCGACTGTAGCTTGTTCAAAAGCCCCATCTGACCTTCGATGTCCTTGGTCGGATCGACGATCTGGTTGGTGACCCGGAAATCCGTCAATTCCTGCCGCGCCTGCCGAAGCCGGGTTTCGGCGCGTTCGAGATCTTCCTCCGTGTAGCGTGTCGCATCGGCGCGCGCGGTGGCGGAGATGTCGTTGATGACGGCCTGACTCTCAACGAGGATTGCCTGAGCGATCCGATGTGCATCCTCCGGGCGAAACGCGTTGACCCGAATGATCATCAGGCCCGAGCCGCTGTCGTAAGACAGGTGCAGCATGCGTTTCCAATAGTCTGTCAGATCCTCGATCGTGCCATCGGTGTCAAAGGCGAAAAACGGATCGCTGTCCTGATGCATGGAAAACAGCGCCCTCAGGTCGATCTTGTCGTCGATGTTCTGGACGATGTCCTGACTTTGGATGAACTCGTAGAGAATATCGCTGTCATGTCCGCCGGAACTCCCGAGCGTGCGCGTCAGGCCGCCGAAGAAATCCGACGCGCTGCTGTTTTCCTCGCTGCGCACCGTGAAGGCAACGGTCGAGGCATATTGATCCTCGGCCACGCCAAACAGATAAAAGACGCTGAACAGAAAGGGCATCAGCACAAGCGAGATGAAGGTATAGGCCACGATTCGGTGCCGCCGCTTCGGGCGCGCCGGTTTTGCATGTGGCAAGACGGGACTTTGAGGCTGGGAGCGCTTTTTCTCCGGGGTGGGAGAGCTGCCTGACGGTGCCATGTCTTTCATGTTTCGACCCGTTTTCATCTCAAGAAGCTTCGTGGCAAGCTGTTCAGTGTCATGACCGTTTCTGGGGGGGCGGAGCGGCCCGCTCAGGGACTGTGAAGTGCATCGCATCTCCCACGTCGTCCCCGGAGCCCGTCGCGCAAACCGCGCCAAAGCAGGCGATAATAGGTCTTTCGCTCCACCGCCTCACAGGTCAGCCCACGCTTCGACCAGATCGCGACATAGTAGAGAAGGGCGAGGGGAAAGATCACCGGCCCGACGGAGCGTCGTGCGATCTCCACACCGTTGCGGCAGTGATAATAAATCTTCCAGAGCGGGCGATAGACGAAGTCGCCGCCGAAGGTCGCGATGTCATGGGTAAAACGAACCTGCGGCATCACAAGGATACGCCATCCGGCTTTCCGTAGTCTGAGGCTGTAGAGCACATCGTCGCCATAGATGAACAGCCCGGCTTCGGGCGGGCCGATCTCTTCGGCGGTTTTGCGGCGCAGGAAAAAGCCTACGAAAGAGGAGAAGTCCGCGTCTTTCGGCGTGGCCGCCGGGGTGAGGGCGCTGTCCGCAAAGTGAAATCCCTGCCGGTTGCCGTGAAAAACCGCGCGCAGAAACGCGGGCAGCTGCCAGAACGGATTCACCCCCTGCCGGTTCATCTCGCAAATCTCGCCGGAAACCGTCTCCACCACGCCCCCGACCGCTCCGACCCGCGCGGGAAGGTCGGGCGCCAGCGCTTTGAACCGATCAATCGCACCCGCCTGTGGCCAGGAGTCGTCGTCGAACAGACACAGCCAGTCGCAGTCGGCAAGCCCCCCTTCGGTCATCGCCTGCACGCCTTGGCTGAATCCACCGGCGCCGCCGGTGTTCTCCTCGAGATGCAGGCAGATCAGCCGCGGATCGTTCAGCGCCTCAAGCCGCAGTCGTGTGTCATCCGTCGAGGCATTGTTCACCACCAGCACCCGGTCGAACGGTTCGGCCAGAACCCGTTCGAGACTCCGCATCAGGCTGTCGCACCGATTGTAGGTGGTGAGGATCGCCGCCACTCGCATCAGGTCGCCGCCGTCGCGAAGGCCAGCAGGCGGCTGTCCTGTGTCTGCCCCAGAAGAAACCGTTCCGCCGTGTCCATCGCCTCGCGGACGGAGACATCCATATCGAGATAACGATAGGTCCCCAGCCGCCCGAGGAAGGTCACGCCCGGCACCGTCTTTGTCAGATCGACATACTGGCGCAACATGTCCTGCTCCTTGGCAAGCCGGATCGGATAGAAGGGAATGTCATCGGGTCCCGCGGCGCGCGAATACTCGCGAAACAGCACGCTTTTCTCATGCGTCTCCCAGGGCGCGAAATGCTTGTGCTCGGTGATCCGGGTCCAGGGGACATCCGCGTCGCAGTAATTCATCACCGCGCAGCCCTGCACATCGCCCTCGCCATAGACCCGCTCGAAATCGAGGGTGCGATAGCCGAGCCGGCCCAGCCGATATTCGAAGAACCGATCAATCGGTCCGGTCCAGAAGACATGGTCCCATATGCCCGCCTCCGAGGCGCTGAACGCGGTGTTCAAAACGACCACGATGTTCGGATGATCCAGCATGGCCTCGATCAGTGCGGTATAACCGTCCCGCGGCATGCCCTCATACTGATGGGAGAAATACCGGCTGTTGTAATCGAACCGCAGCGGCATGCGTTTGAGGATCGAGGCCGGAAGATGCGCCGGATCGCAGCCCCATTGCTTGCGCGTGTAACCCTCGAAAAACATACGGTAAATCTCTTCGCCCATCAGAGCGAGCGCCTGGTCCTCGAAATTCTCCGGCGTTTCGATCGCATGGGCCAGATCGCGCAGATGCGCCTCGGCCTCGGCGGGGGAGAAATCGCGTTTGAAAAGCTGGTTGATCGTGCCGAGATTGATCGGCAGGGAATAGGTATGTCCGCCCGCATTGGCCACGACCGTGTGGCGATAGGTTTCGAACCGGGTGAAGCGGTTGACGAAATCCCAGACCGCACCGTCGTTGGTGTGAAAGATATGCGGCCCGTATTCATGCACCATCACGCCGGTCTGCGTATCCCGGGCGGTGTGGCAATTGCCCGCCACGTGACCGCGGCTTTCGAACACCGTGATGCGATACCCGGCCTCCGCCAGAATCCGCGCGACGGTTGCACCGGAAAAGCCTGCACCTGCGATCGCAATCCCGGTGCTCTTGCAGACGTCCATCCTCATTCTCGATATCCTTGCTGGCATTTTCTTTGGCTCAGCAAGGTATGGCATCTGTATCCTTAATATTTCCTTATTCAGATGGCTGGTTCGGGCTAAGAGTGATCTCTTCGAGGAACGGCGACAGGACCTCGTCCCTGCGCAGGTCGGGCTGCGACAGAAGCCGTATTTTCACCTCCTCCCAAAGCGCATGTTCCGGGATCGCACGGCAGCGTCCAAGCGCGTCGAGATCGGGGAAGAACGCCTGACGTCCGGTGACTTCGGACAACCAGTCATGGATCGGCACGAACACCCGCAGCATTTTGGCGCGGGCCACGGGGCCGAACATTTCGACCTCTTTCGCGGGCGGCAACGCGTCGTTCAAAGCGATTTTTGAGACGATCGTGCGAAACCGTCGCGCGTCTTCGCGCGAAAGCTGGATGTTCGCCCGTCTGATAAATTCGATCAGGGCCGGATGCGCGCTTGTGTTGAGCCGCCGCGAGGCCTGCCAGGGCGGCGGGGTCTTAAGACCGGCCAGCTTGAAAAAGTTTTTGACGCTGCCGCCCTGCGCCAGCACCTCGTCGTAACTCTGGATTGTGAAGCGCGCTTCCGGCAGGGCGGTCATCCATGGCTCCAGCATCAGCCGGTAATCGAAATGCACCCCCTTCTGGTAATGCCGCGGCACCGTGTCCGCCAGCGGCTTGAGGATGGTTCCGAACTTGAGCCGCTGACCGTACCAGGAGACGAGATAATCGTCGACGCGCCGGAGCGAGGCGATCACATGAATATCGTCGATCTGGGGAAACATCGCGACCAGCTCCCAGATCAGGTCGGTCCCCCGTGTGCTGAAATTCGAGAACACCTCCGCCGCAAGCACCACCGCCTTGGGGCGAAACGCCTCGATCTGCGCAGCGATGGTGCGGGCGATCTCTTCCTTGTCCGGCAAAGGCATGTGGATGTCCGGGACGCCATTCGGCGACCACATGCGAAAGGCCAGCGCATTATGGCCTTCGCGGTAATTCAGCGGGATCGGCCAGGTGCGGCGCTCCATCGTTCCGATCCGCCCGGAGGCAAATCCCGCCAACATCGCAAGCCCGCTGCTTTCGACCGCCGGATAGAGGACATCCTGACGCAAAAGCGCCCGGCAGTTCCGCGCAAGAGCGGCCTGCAGAGCGGTGGAGCCAGCCTTGTGATGGCCGATGAAGAGGATCAGTTTCATATGTAGTGTTCACCGGGAACTCGCCGTATAGTTGTTCGTACCGTGCCGCCTGTCACATGGCAACCGGCTTGCAAGACCTGGGCTTTACACGATTTATTCGAAAAAGTGCCGATCCGCGCGGTTTCATTAAGACAATTTAACAACTTTTCCGGGTATTCGGGTCGAGCAACTTGGTCGAACAGATTGGATTTCTGGTGGACAAAACCGTTGACCCCCTTCGCTTTCAGGCCCTGAGGAACATTTTTGCCCTCATGATGCGCGAAATGTCCTCGACCTTCGGGCGCTCTCCGGGCGGCTATTTCTGGGCCATCGCCGAACCCGTGGGCATCATCGTGATGCTGGCCATAGGGTTCTCTCTGGTTGTGCGCGCACCGGCGCTCGGCAACAATTTCATCCTGTTCTACGCCACCGGCTATCTGCCCTATTCGCTCTTTGCGACTTTGGCGCGGGTGATCATGCACGGTCTCGGTTATTCGCGCCCGCTTCTGGCCTATCCGCGCGTTTCCTGGATCGAGGCCCTGTTTGCCCGGCTGTTCCTGCACAGCCTAACCAATTTCGCGGTCTCCTTCATCGTCCTCGGTGCCATTCTGATGTTAGAGGACACGCGGATCGAGCTCGATTTCATGCCGATCCTGAATGGCTATGCCATGCTCGTTCTCACCGGCTTTGCGCTCGGTATGATGAACTGTTTTCTCATGGGGCTCTTCCCGGTCTGGGAAAACATCTGGACCATCGTGAACCGCCCGCTGTTTCTGGCCTCCGGCATTTTCTTCCTGTTCGACGATCTGCCCAAGGCGGCCCAGTCTGTCCTCTGGTTCAACCCGATCCTCCATGCCATCGGTGAAATCCGACGCGGTTTCTACGCCACCTACGATCCCGCTTATATCAGCCCTGCCTATGTCTATGGCCTCGCCCTGACGCTGCTGGCCTTCGCGCTTTTGCTGTTGAAACGCCACTACCGGTGGATTCTCGAAGAATGACGGGTGAGGGCGCGCCGGTTTTCCCCCTGCGTCTGCGGGACTGCTCTCCAATGCGAGATGGCGACCAAGTTGCCTTCGATCGCTGGGAGGACCTGTTCAACCTGAGCCTCTGGAGCAGGGCCACGCATCTCGCGCATCCCCGTCTCGTCCTGCGAGGCACCGGACGAGTGCAGCTCAAACTCTGGCGGCAGGGCGACGAGGGCGACCCATCTCCCGTTCTCGACGCAGAGCACGATTTGCCGCTCATCCTGCCCTTGCCAGAAGGAACGGAGAGCGGGATTTTCTGGCCCGAGATTACCGCACGCGGGCCGGTGTCGCTCGACAGTCTCGGCTGGTTCGCCGATCCGCCGACCCGCGCCATTCGCGTCGCTCTGGTGATCACGACCTATCGGCGGGAGGCAGAGGTCCGCACCGCCGTTGCCAAACTTCTGCCGAGCTTGCAAAGAGATCTGCCGCCCGGCGCGGCCCATCTCGTGGTGGTCGACAACGGGCGCAGCCTGACGCTTCCCACCGCCCCCGAACTCACCCGTCTGGACAACCCCAATCTCGGCGGATCGGGCGGCTTTGCCCGTGGGCTTGCCTTCGCCCAAGACGGCGGGTTTACCCACGCGCTGTTCATGGATGACGACGCCGCGACCACGCCGGAGGCGCTGATCCGCACCTATGCCTTTCTGTCGCGCGCGCGCGACGACAGGGCCGCCGTGCTCGGTGCCATGCTGACCGACACGGAGCCGCCCCGCGTGTTCGAATACGGTGCCGAGTTCGACGGTTTGTGTCGCCCCCTGTGTCACGGTCTCGATCCCTCCTCGCGCACCGACGCCCTGCACATGGAGCGCGACACCCACGCGCCCCTGCCCGAAAACCATTATGGCGGCTGGTGGTTCTTCGCCTTCCCGCTCGCCCCCCTGCGCCATTGGCCTTTCCCCTTCTTCGTGCGCGGCGACGATTCCGGGTTTTCCCTGTCCAACCCTTTCACGCTCTGGCGCATCGCCGGGGTGGCCTCCGTTCAGGAGGGGTTCGATCTGAAATCCAGCCCGCTGACCCGCTATCTGGATTTCCGCTATCATCTGATCCACGGGCTGGTCTTCGACAGCCTGCGCCTGTCCCGGTTCAAAGCGCTGTCGGTCGCCCTGCGGCTGATCGTGCGCAACATCCTCACCCTGCATTACGACAGCGCCGAAGCCGAGCTTCTCGCCTGGGCGGAGGTGCTCTCCGGTCCCGAGACCTTTGCAACCGATCCGACCGCGCAAAAGGGCCGGGCGGTTGTCGCGGAACTCCTCTCCACCGAGCGCTGGTGGCCGACCCCGATGCAACCGGTGAGCACCCTCTCGCTGTCCGATCCGCATTGGCGGCGCAAATGGATCAAACTGACCCTGAACGGCCATCTCGTACCGTTCTGGGCGACATGGATGCCAGACCGGGTCATCGACCGCAGCACCCGAGGCGATATGCGGAGCTATTTCTTTGCCCGTCAGGTCGTCATCCAAGATGAGACGCGCGGCACAGCGATCGTGCTCCGCCACGACAAGCGCCGGGCCTTTCGGATCGGTCGTCGTGCGGCGGCTCTGTCGCTGCGCTGGCTCCTGAGCCATTCGAAACGGCGCAAATCCTTCAAAACCGGCTATGACGAGATGACCACGCGCGCCTTTTGGGACGCGCAATTCATCCGGGAGGATTTGTGAGACGGGTTCGAGCAGCACTACGGGAGCGTCTGATCCGCCTCTGCGCGACACGGCGGGGCGTGTCCCTGTCGCCTTGTCAGGTGCTGGACCTCCTACCGCTCCGCAATGCCCATGGTCCTGTGACCTCCCGTCCGATGGCCGACGGGATGCAGTTCCACATCGACCCAAAAGGGCAAGTCGAGGGCGAATGGACCAGCGAAGCCGGGCAGCGGTTTCATTTCGCGGCGCGGGTGAGCGCCCCGGTCGATTGGGTCGCGCTCCATATCGACCTGCCACGTTTCGAGAAGATGTCGGAACTGTCGCATCTCTCCGTGATCCTGCGCGCGGCCAGTGCGGCGCCGCTGCGCCTCGAACTGGCGATCCGCAGCTACACCGCAGAGGGGTTTCAGGACAGTTTCCTGTTTCCGGAGCTTCACCTCACCCCCGGCGGCGTGGACCATTGCGCCACGCTCGCGCTGGCTCAGGCTCCGGATTTTCCGAGACAGGCCGATCAACGCGAGCTTGTGATCTTCTGCCCGACCGAAGGGGAGATGGAGATCGCGTTCGACACGCTGAAGGTTCTAAGCCTGTGAGGCTCGATCTGGCTCTGGTGATCCCGGTCCATGACGACCTTCCGGGGCTCACGCGTCTCGTCGGCGAGGCCCGGCAAAGCGGGTTGTTTCGCCAGATCATCGTCGTGGATGACGCCTCTCCTCTTCCGGTGCCAGAGATGGAGGGGGTCACGCTTTGCCGCCTGCCCGACAATCGCGGGGCCGGGGCGGCGCGCAACGCCGGGCTGGATCTGGTGGATTGCACCCATGTGCTGTTCTTCGATGCCGACGACACGCTCCTGCCGGAGCTTTCCCGTCTCACAGAACACCTCGCCGAAACCCCGAATTTCGACCTGTGCCAGTTCAAATACGCCCAGAGCAGCGAGCTGCGCCACGGCCATTGGGGGCAGCCGGATTATGACGATGTCGTCTGGGCCGAAGCGGGGTTAAGCCTTGCACGTCACAAGGTCCTGTCGCCCGCCCAGCGTCACTTGATCGCGCAAACCGCCAATTACCCGTGGAACAAGATTTGCCGGACGGAGTTTCTGCGCGCAGAAGGCATCCGCTTCATGGAGATCCCGCTGCACAACGATCTCGCCTTTCATTGGCGCGTGTTGAGCCGGGCGAAGACCGTGATCGCCAGCGACCGGATGTGCGCCTATCACCGTGTCCACACGGGCCGTGCGCATCTGACCAATCGTCGCGGACACGAGCGGCTCTGTGTGTTCGATGCGCTCGACACGGTGCGCCGCGAGCTTGCCCCGCTTGACCCGGACTGGCACGCGGCTTTCGCGGCTTTCGCCTCCGGTCTCGTCACCTGGGCGCGTCAGGGTCTCGACGAGGCCTCTCTCGACCGGTTCGACAGGCTCTCAGAGCAATTCATTGAAAACATGAAAGAAACAGGATCGTCCCCCGGCCACGTCCGATAAATTTTGATGCGATTTTCGGCCAAATTGAAAACAGGGGCCGCAAAAACGCCGCTTTCGCGCAAATGAAAAGCAACCTCGTTTCGAGACACTTATACCCGGGTATAAGGGGGTGTGAACCGTGGTCTCGATCCAACACATATCGACACAGCATGTCGCGTATGAAGAGTATTTCTCGCATACATCCGACATCGAGGTCGTGACGGTCGATGGCCGGATATTCGTTCTGATGGTCGGGCAATACGACGGCGGCGCATCGGCTTGGGAGCTTCAATCCGGCTCTCTCGTCAAGGTCGACGCTCTGACGCTCTCGACCGGGGTGACGGCCGGGGCCGAGGGCGATCTGACCGCGCTCAACACCGCTGCGCAGGATTACATCCTCACCGGTGGCGGCGTCTCCGGGGCCTTTCGTCTGATCACCGCGAACGGTACGGACATCTTCGGAACCTCCACCTCCCTCGGGACGGTTACGGCCTTCTCCGGCGATCTCTATGGCACAAGCACGATCCAGCTCGACACCGGAAAAATCCTCGTTTTGGGTGCCATTGCAGGCGAGGCGCAGATCGGGGTGCTCCAGATCGACACGGTGCAAAAGACCATTTCCGCGGCTGGAACCGTGTCTTATGGCAGCAATATGGACAACGATGCCATCGGCGCCTCTCTCGTGACCGAGATCGACGGCCACAGCTATTTCGTCGCCGCAACCCAAAGCAGCAACACGCTTCAGGTCTGGGAAATCGACACGGCGACCGGAACCCTTACCGCCCGTGCCTCCATGGATGCCGATCAGCTGTTCTGGGGCACGACCCCAAGCTCCATGGCTGCCGTCGAGATCGGTGGGGTGCAATATCTCGTCGTCGGCGCTTACGATTCCTCCTCGATCCATGTCGTTCAGATGGCGGCAGACGGAACCCTGACCATGGTCGATCAGGTGATTTCCGATAGTGTGTCCCATGTCGGCAATGTCACCGCCGTGGCGACGATCGCCTATGAGGGCGACACCTATCTCGCGGTTGGCGGCAATCAGGGCGGCGTCGCGCTCTATCTCATGTTGCCCGATGGCACCCTGACCTGCGTGTCGCATATCTACGACAGCGCGGCGATGTCCCTTCAGAATATCTCCGATATCGCGCTCTACGCGGACGCCGACGGCATCGACATCTTCGTCAGTTCCTCAAGCGAATACGGTCTGACCCATCTTTATGTCGATATGTCCGCAGAAAACGGCCTCATCGCCGGAACGGATGCGGCGGAGACCCTCATCGGCACAAGTCTGAACGACGTCATCTTCGATGGCACTGGCAGCGATGTGCTCCAGGGCGGTTCAGGTGCCGATCTCTTCGTCCTCGCCGCAGATGGCGAAACGGACGTCATCCGCGATTTCCGCCTCGGCACCGACCGGATCGACCTGTCGCATTGGGAAGGGCTCAACAGTCTCGATCAGCTTAGCTTCGTGACTGTCCCCTCCGGCATCCGCATTCACTATGGCGATGAGGAACTGATCCTCTATTCGCATGACGGATACGATCTCTATGCCTCCGACTTCTCCTATGAAGATCTTTTCACCCTTGATCGCGTCGATCTCGAAGGCGGGGAAAATCAGGCGGCGTTTCAGCTTTACGGCACGGTGGGAAACGACACGATCTACGGCACGGAATTTGTGAATATCATCTTTTCCGACAGCGGCGACGACCAGATCTTCGGTCTTGGGGGCAACGATGAGATCTATGCCGGAAGCGGCGATGATGTCATCGACGCCGGTGACGGTGACGACGTGATCTATGGCGAAGACGGTGCGGATACGATCTACGGCGGGCTTGGTCAGGACACGATCTATGGCGGCGGCGGCAACGACACACTCGACGGCGGCCGGGAGCGCGACATCATCTACGGCGGCGACGGCGACGACGTGATCTACGGTTTCACCTCGCACGACCGGCTTTACGGCGAGGATGGCAACGACAAGCTCTACGGCTCGAACGGGCTCGATTACATGAAGGGCGGCGCGGGGAATGACTACATGTCGGGGGGCCGTGACGCAGATTCGATGTTCGGCGGCGACGGCAACGACCAGTTGCGGGGCGGCTCGGGCGAGGACAAGCTGCGCGGCGAGGCGGGCAACGATCTTCTGTACGGTCAGGATGGCAAGGACACGTTCATCTTCTCGGACGATTTCGGGCGTGACACGATCTACGATTTCGACATCGCGGAGGGCGAGATCGTCGACCTGAGCGATGTGACGGAGATCACGTCCTGGGAGGATCTGGTGACAAACCACCTGACGGAAACGCCGGGCGGTTCGGCGCAGATTTACCTCGACGAAAACAACATCATCACCATCTCCGGCATCGGGACGGAGCAGCTCACCTCCGACATGTTCGTGTTCTGAGGCCCCTATCCCGGTTAGGCGTAGGCCTGCGCGCCGGGGCGCCCGTCACAGATGAAGTTCGTCTTGCCGTTCAGGTAATCTTCATCCCGGATCTTCCATGTGTGCTGCGCCATGTCCGCATAGCGCATGTGGACGAAGTTGAAGATGTTGGTCGACAGGATGGGCAGATCCCGCTCCTGCAACATGTGCAGAAACGCCGTGTCCGTGCCCTGTCTTTGCGGGGTAAAGCTTAGCCCGTCCGTCTTCTTGCGGTCCCAGATCAACGTGCCGCCATGCACCAGATTGGTCGTCTGGTTGTCCCGCCCCGGAAAGCGCAGATAGGTTTTGTCGCACTGTTGCAGATAGGTGAAATAGCTGTTCTTGCCGACCAGCGCGGTTCGTGGCGCGTAGTCGAACCCGAGGAGCGAGTCGAATATGTAATTCGGCCCATAGAGATCGTCGTCATCCCATTTCGCGAACGTGTCCCCCTCGGCGATCTGCATCGCATCGTTCAGCGCATGCGCCAGGAATTTCTCCTCGGACGTGCGAATGATCTTCAGATTGCGCACCCCGTGCAGCGCACGCGCGACCTGCTCTTCGGCCATGTCGTCGCGGTGCATGACGAAGATCGTTTCGGTGTCGGTATAGGTCTGCGCCCGGATCTGCCGCCCGACGTCCTCGAGAAACTGCGGACGTTTCGAACTGCACAGGATCGAGACCTTGCGCGCCGGTTTGGCGACGAAGGGCTTGCCGATTTTCTCCGACATCTCCTGAAGCCGGTGCCGATAGGTGTGCTTGCTGTGGATCAGCCGCACCCCTTTCGTGGCAAGCGCGCCGCGGTAAAGCGCGTCGCCCAGAAGCCGGTCGATCATGTCGCCGGCCTCCTGCTCCGTCGAGGGCATGAGCACCAGATCGCCGAACACCTTTTCCATCGCGGGAGAATAGGACGACATCACCGGCGCGCCGCAGCCCATGATCTCGAACACCCGCCGCGCCAGCATGGTGTCCGAGCCTTCCACGGAATTCACGTTCACAAAGGCGTCGTAGGTCTTGTAGACACGTTCGACCAGTTCCGGATAAGGCAGGCCTCCCCGCAGCGCAGGCTGGAATTTCGCGGGAAAAATCAGGTCGGGGTTCTCCTTTTCGTCACTGAACCGGTCGTAAATATCCAGAACCCCGCGTTCCTGTGCCGGGCTCAGCAACAGGTCGAGCCACTCCGCCCGCTTCGGATATTTGATCCCCCGCCAACTCCCGGTGAAGGCCACGCGGTTCTGCCTGTCTTCGCTGCGGATCGGATTGTGCAACGAGGATTGCGCCGCGAACATCATGACATGGGCATGCCCCCGTCCGACACGGGCCTCATAGGCCGGAACGCAGCCGACATCGGTGGTGAACACATGATCGAACTGACGGGCGGTGTCGATGAACGTGTCGAAATTGACCGGATCTTCCTTGTTCCAGAACAGTGTGGGAATGCCGTCCCCCTTGCAGGCCTCGATCAGATCGCTCAGCTCGCGCCCCCATTTCTCCGGCTTGGTCATGGCATAATTCCACGCGCCGTCATTGCCGCGCCAGGCGGATTCGGCAAAAAAGGCGAAAGCGTCGCGGTTGTCCCGGAAGTCCTCCTGCCAGGACTTCTTGCCGATCCGCACGCTTCGGGTGTCCGGCGCAAGGCATTCGGCGGTGAATTCATCCGTCACCGTGATCAGTTTCGGCAGGGCTTCCCGCTCTTCCGGGCTGAGATGCGCATGCGGCAGGAACGGGGCGACATGTCCGAGCGCCAGAAGTCCGCGTGGGGCAGGGACGCATCCCGCATCCCGCTGCACCTTGAGACGGGCAAACCCGTTCTTCGCCTCCCAGCCGACAAGACCGATCCGCAAGCGCGCGGCCCGGTCCGGGGTGATCAGATCCTGAGCAAAGCAAACGGGCTGATCCTGTTGCAACACATAGGCCTGAGCCGATTGCTGTTTCGCGAGCCATGCAAGATTGTCGGAAGGATCGAATTTCAGCGCGCTGCCCGAACGCGTCACGAACTGCACGGTAAAAAGCGCAACTTTCTGAGCATTGGGAGTGACGGTCTTGAGCCAAAGGCGTCCCTCGATGCACACCCGTTCCCCGGGCTTGACCGAAATCTCGATCCAATCCGTTTCGCCCCCGAGGTTCACATAGCTGACCGGAGCAGAGGCATAGCGTGGGCGTGGGATTGGGACCGTCCTGTCTGCCGTTCGGCTTGCCAAAATGGCACGTGCCTCCCGCATCAGCCGCAAAGGAAGCGCCAGAATGCCGCGAAAACTGCTCAGGGACCGCGCCATCGTATGGCCGATGCGAAAGGAACTGGACTGTGCGATCTCGTGATACGCCCGCTCCCAGTCCATGCGCCGCTGTTGCTCTTTCGCGAGCTGCTTGACGAGTTCCTTGAGATCGGTGCCCTTCGCGGCGGTGTCTTGGGGGGTCTTGGCCATCATGGAATGTCCCGTGCCTGTCACAGTGCGCCTCAAAAGGTTTCGATTGCAATCGCCCAGGGCCAACCCTTGCGGTGGGGGCGTTGAAGCACATGAATCTCGGCCTTCGGAAACACCTCAGCGATGCGCGCAGCATCGAAATATTGATGGTGATAGGGCGGCAAGGGCTGTGGCTCATCGAAGGGAACCGAGACGATCAGTTGCTTTTTCGCCACCCGACGCAATTCTTCCAGCGCCGTGAACATGGCATCGCCGGGGATATGTTCGAGCACCTCCATACAGACGACCGTGTCGTAACTGTCAGTCTCGAACGAGAGCGCGGTCGCATCCATCACCCGAAAATCGGTCTGTTCGTCGACCAGAATCTGCTTGGAATAGCGCCGGAGATCGATCCCGGTGATCGTCTCGTAGCGTTTGCCGAGTTGCAGGTAATTCAACAGGGCCGAAGGCCCGACGCCGACATCGAGGATCGAGCGGCTGTCCGGATCGAGAAGCTCGATACCGTATTGAATCCGCCGCCAGTCATGCTGCGTGTAGAATCCTTTGCCGGAATTGCGGCCATGCAATTCGACATATTTATAGCCGTAATACTCTCGCAACAGTTTCAGAAGCGGATCGGTCACCGGCGGCAGGGGAATGTCTGTCATGGTCATGTGTCTGGTCGTGCCCTCAAGATGTTTCTGCCCAGTTTCGCGAGACGACGCAGCGGCGCGGTCACTGTCCAGAACAGGCTGTTCTGGATGTCGCGAAGTTCCGCGCGCAGTCTGCGAAGTTCCTTTTCTCGGTGAGACGCGGTGTCGGATTGCGCGCAGAGCGCCGCCTCCAACGCATCGAGACGTTCGGTCAAAAGCGTCATTTCTTCCACGCTGGGATCACGCGGTTTCATGCGCGGTCCTCCCTGCGGTTTGCCCTGCGGTTTGCCCGGCGATCTGTCCGGTGATTTGCCTGAGCGATGCGGCATAGCCCGCACAGATGGTTGGCCAAAGGAAATCGGCCTGTGCTCTGGCCTGCGCCCGTGCGCCAAGCGCCCTTCGCAGGTCTCCGTCTTGCAACAGCCGCCGCAACGTGTTGTACAACCCGTCGACCGAGCCCGCGGCAAATCGCAAAGCGGTCTGGCCCGCGCCCAGCATGTCATCGAAGCCCCCGACATCGGAGGCGACGACCGCCTTGCCCGCCATCATCGCCTCGATCGGTTTGAGCGGTGTGACACGCTCGGTCACGCGACTGCGCAGCCGTGGAAACACCGCGATGTCGAGGCTTTGCACATAGGCGCGCGCGACCTCCGGGGGGACCCGACCCGGCGCCTCGGTCCGATCCGACAGGCCCCGCTCCGCCAATAGGTCCAGCAAAGCCCGGCGCGCGCCCCGTCCGGCGCCGCCCCCCTTGCCATCGCCCACCAGCAAGAGCCGAAACGCGATCCCATCCTGTTTCAGCGCGGCACAGGCCTCTATCAAAAGCTCCAGCCCCTCATGGGCGGCAAAGCTTCCGACATAGCCGATCACCGGCACGGCGTTCCGTGTCTCCGGGGCGCGGGGCGTATCCTCCGTGGCCCCATTGGGCACGACGGTGATCCGACCCGCTGGCACGCCACGTGTCACCAGCTCACGTTTCATCGCCGTCCCGAGCGTCACCACCCGATCCGCCCGCCGCGCCACTTCGCCGTCCCAATGGCGCTCGAGAAAATATTGCCGCGACCCCATGAAACCCGGCTCGCGCGCCGCCCGGCTGTCCTCCCAGAACCCGCGCACCTCATGGACAAAAGGTACGCCGATCCGGCGGGCGGCAAGGCAAGCGGGCATGGCACAGGCATGGTTGCTGGCTGCGATGACAAGCGCGGGTTTGAGATTGCGGAAACAGGCCTCAAGCGCCTCGGTGGAGTGCCGGACATAGGCCGCGTGATTGTCCCAGGAAAGATACCCCGGCGCCTTCAGCCGATGATAGGGCACGCCGTCCTGCATCTCGACACAACTCGCCGCCGGAACCGGGGCCTCGAGCGTATTGGCGGGTTCATCCCAGGGATAGCCGGGCCGCGAAATCACGCGAAGATCGAGCCCCTGCGCGCGCAAGCCCTGCGCCAGAAAATGCGTCCGGTTCGCGTAGCCCGTCGAGTGATAGGGCAGGCTGCTGTAACTCACATAAGCGATGCGGTTTTCGACGGGGGCGATGGGTGTGCCGGGCAGTCCGGCGATGTTGTCCATCAGGAACAATCCCTCTGTCGTCTGGCTGTCCAGCATCTCCAGAACACCCGCCGCAGCCCCCATCGTCACAAGGCGATTGCGCGCCGCGCGGACCACATCCGGCAGGCTCAATTCGATCGCCTGTGCCGCGATCGGTAGGACGTCTTGCGTATCGGACGCGCCTTCGAGCAGGTCGATGAGCACAGGGGCGACATCGAAACCGGGCCGCTGCACCCGCATGTGACGGGCGGCCGAGAGCGTGCCGCGCAAAAGCCGTTCCTGTGCGAAGACCTGTCCCATCGTGCGATGTCACGCCGCGTGGCGGGTTTGGTGCCACATGCCCCGGCTTTGGCGCCACATGCCGCGGGTGTCGATCACAGGTTTGCCGAGCGGCACGGCAAGATTTTTGAACGGGCGGTGGTCGACCAGAAGCAAGACGATATCCGCCGCCTCGATCGCCGCCTCTGCCGTCATCATCTCGGCTTTGCCCGCAAGCGCCGGGGGCAGGGCACAGATGTTGGGCTCGCTGACAAACACCTCGAACGCGTCGCTGGCACTCAACTCGCAAACGATATCGAGCGCCGGGCTTTCCCGCAGATCGTCGATGTCGGGTTTGAACGCGAGCCCGAGACAGGCGACGCGCGGCTTGCGACCGATTTGCCCAAGCGCCTCCCCGGCTTCGCGCACCTGATCGAGCACCCAAAGCGGCTTGCTGTCATTGACCTCGCGCGCGGTGCGGATAAGCCGTGCGGTCTTGGGCGCGGAGGAAACGATGAACCACGGATCGACCGCGATGCAATGCCCGCCGACGCCCGGGCCGGGTTGCAGGATGTTCACACGCGGATGGCGATTGGCCAGCTCGATCAGCTCCCAGACATCGACACCGACTTCGTCGCAAATCAGCGAAAGCTCATTGGCAAAGGCGATATTCGTGTCCCGATAGCTGTTTTCGGCCAGCTTGGCGAATTCCGCCGTACGCGCGTTGGTCGGGATACAACAGCCCTTGACGAAAATGCGGTAAAGCTCCGTCGCACGCCGGGCGCAGCGCGGGGTCATACCGCCGATGATGCGGTCGTTCTCGAACAGCTCGCGCATCACATGGCCGGGCAGAACCCGTTCGGGACAATGCGCGACCATGATATCCGCGGCCTCTCCCGCCTGTTGCGGGAAACTCAGGTCGGGACGCTCTTCGGCCAGCCAGGCCGCCATCTGATCCGTCGCCCCGATCGGCGAGGTGGATTCGAGCACCACGAGATTGCCCCGCGCCAGATAGGGCGCAATGGATTTCGCCGCCGCCCGAATATAGCTGAGATCGGCGGCGTGGCTTTCTTCGACAAAAGGCGTGGGGACCGCGATGACAAAGGCATCGGCGGGGCAGGGCGTCACCGAGGCGGTCAGAGAACCCCGCGTTACGGTGTCGCGCACGATCATGTCGAGATCGGGCTCGACGATGTGAATCCCGCCCGCATTGATCGTGTCGACCACGTCGGGCCTGACGTCGACCCCATGCACCTGCACGTTCGCAGAGGCGAAGACCGCCGCCGTCGGCAGGCCGATATATCCAAGCCCGATGATGTTGATTTTCGAAAACCCGTACTTTTTCACTGGAAACACCTCTATCTTGTCATCGCCCAGCTCTGGATCGCCGTAACGATCCGTTGCGAGGCCTTGCCATCGCCATATGGGTTATGAGCGTGGCTCATTTCCGCATAAGCCGCCGTATCGTCGAGAAGGCGCGAAACCTCGCTCACGATTTTTTCCTTATCCGTCCCGACCAGTTTGACCGTGCCGGCATCCACCGCTTCGGGCCGTTCCGTCGTGTCGCGCATGACGAGCACGGGTTTGCCGAGCGAGGGCGCTTCTTCCTGAATGCCGCCGCTGTCCGTCAGGATGATGTCCGCACGGCTCATCAGGAAAATGAAAGGATAGTAATCAAGAGGGTCGATCAGCGTGATGTTCTCCCGGCCGCCGAGCAACCGTTCCACGGGTTCCCTTACATTAGGGTTAAGATGGACCGGATAAATGATCTGGACATCCGGCCGTTCCGCCAGGTCGCGCAGCGCATGGCAGATCCGCTCCATGCCGCCGCCAAAGCTCTCGCGCCGGTGCCCGGTGACAAGGATCACCCGTTTGCCGGGCTGAATTCCGGTTCTTTCAACCAGCGCCTGTTGTGCCGAACTGTCCTGTTCGAGCCGCGCGACCACGCTCATCAGCGCGTCGATCACCGTGTTGCCGGTGACATGCACCGTTGCCGGATCGACATTCTCGGTCAGCAGGTTGGCGCGGGATTTTTCCGTCGGTGCGAAATGCAACGCGCTGATCGTGCCGGTGAGCTTGCGATTCACCTCTTCGGGCCAGGGCGAATAGATATTGCCGGTGCGCAGACCGGCTTCGACATGACCCACCGGGATCTGATTGTAATAGGCGGCCATCGCGGCCATGGCCGTGGTCGCGGTATCGCCATGCACCAGCACGAGATCGGGTCTGGCCTGATCCAGAACCTGTTTCAACTCTTTGAGGAGCATGGCGGACAGATCGTGCAGCCCCTGTCCCGTGCGCATCAGATCGAGATCGTATTCCGGCCGGATGTCGAACAGGTTCAGAACCTGATCGAGCATTTCCCGATGTTGCGCCGTGACGCAAATCTCGGAGGTGATGCCTTGTGCAGAACCCAGAGCACCGACCACAGGGGCCATCTTGATGGCCTCGGGGCGGGTTCCGAAGACGGACAATACCTTGATGGGGTGAGCTGTCATTGTAATCCCTACGGCGAAACGGTTGGGGTGTTTCTCTGTAGGGTTGTGACAGGATTTGGGTTAATATGGCGTTAAGTGCGATAACTTCATTTCTCGGAGGGCACACCGGTTCCGAAATGCCGCTCGCCGCGGGCCTTTGCCAAGGCGATCTGTTTCTGACGCTCGCGGAACCGCTCCTTGCGCGCCTCGTCATACTCATTGATGCACTGATGACAGGACACGCCTTCCTCATACTCCGGACGCCGCTTGTCCTCGGGCAGAATCGGACGCCGACAGGCATGGCAAAGCTCATGCGGCCCCTCGGTCAGCCCATGCCCGATGGACACCCGCCCGTCGAACACGAAACATTCGCCTTCCCAGAGGCTCTCCTCCTGCGGCATCTCTTCGAGATATTTCAGAATCCCACCCTTGAGGTGATAGACCTCCTGGATCCCCTGCCCGAGCAAAAAGTTCGTCGATTTCTCACAGCGAATCCCCCCGGTGCAGAACATCGCGATCCGCTTGTTGTGGAACCGTTCCTTGTTCTCCTCCCACCAGTGCGGGAATTCGCGGAAGGTCTTGGTCTGCGGGTCGATCGCGTCTTTGAACGTACCGATCTGCACCTCGTAATCGTTGCGCGTGTCGATCACCGCCACGTCGGGCGCAGAGATCAGTTCGTTCCATTCCTCGGGGGTGCAATAGTGTCCAACCCGTGCCTTCGGGTCGACATCGGGCTGTCCCATGGTGACGATCTCTTTCTTCAACCGAACCTTCATCCGGTTGAACGGCTGCTCCTCCGCCGTCGACAGCTTGTATTCGAAATCGGTGCATCCCGGCAGGCCGCGGATATGCGCCACCAGCCGCTCGATGGACGCCGGTGTCGGCCCGGCCACCGTGCCGTTGATCCCCTCCTTGGCCAGCAAAAGCGTGCCTGTGATGCCCTCGGCATGGCACAGCTCCATAAGCGGCCCCCGCAAGGCGGCAGGGTCGGGGAAGCGGGTGAAGTGATAGAGTGCGCAGACGGTAAACATGATGTGTTCGATACGCCGCAAGCCGTGATCAGGCAAGAGCTTGCAAAGCACGGCCCGCCCGCGTCATCTAATCGCATCCGAGGAACTGTCACGAGGCCCCGCAATGACACGCAGCGCAATCCTTGCCGTTTTTCTGGCTCTCACCGTCTCTAACCCGGCCCAAATGGCCTTTGCCGAGACTTCCCTAGTGCCGCAAAGCCGTGCTGAAATTCAGCTTTCCTTCTCCCCCATCGTCAAGGAAACTTCGCCCTCTGTGGTCAATATCTACGCTTCCCGCGTGGTGGAGGAACGCCTCTCTCCCTTCGCGGACGATCCGTTCTTCTCGCAATTCTTCCGCTCTGGCCCGGCGCGCCAACGTGTGCAACGCTCGCTTGGTTCCGGGGTGATTGTCTCGGGCGACGGGCTTGTCGTGTCGAATTATCACGTCGTGGGCGAGGCCTCCGACATCCGCGTCGTCCTCTCCGACAAGCGCGAATACAAGGGCGAGGTGATCCTCGCCGACAAGGACGCCGACGTCGCCGTGCTCCGTCTCGACGGCGCTACCGACCTGCCCGCCCTGCCTCTGGCCGACAGCGATGCGCTCGAGGTCGGCGATCTGGTGCTGGCCATCGGCAACCCCTTCGGGGTCGGTCAGACCGTGTCCTCCGGCATCGTCTCGGGTCTTGCCCGCTCCGGTTCGGCGATCCCCGGCGGCGCGGGGTCTTATATTCAGACCGATGCGGCCATCAATCCGGGCAATTCCGGTGGCGCTTTGGTCGATATGTCGGGGCGTCTCGTCGGCATCAACACCTCGATCCTGTCGCGCTCCGGTGGCTCCAACGGCATCGGCTTTGCCATCCCGGCCAATCTCGTGCGCGAATTCACCCGTCAGGCCGAGGCGGGCCAGACCCGTTTCATTCACCCCTGGTCCGGCGTTTCGACACAGTCCGTGGACGACGCGGTCGCCGAGGCCCTTGGGCTCGACCGCCCCGAAGGTGTCGTGCTCTCCGAGTTGCACCCGCAATCCCCTTTCACGACACTCGGCCTGACGGCGGGCGATGTGCTTCTCTCCCTCGACGATCAGCCGATCCTCTCTCCCTCCGATCTCGAATACCGGTTGTCGATCCTGCCGGTCGGAGCTTCGGTCAAACTCTCCGCTCTGCGTGCCGGAGAGCCGGTTGAGCTGGATTTGTCTCTCATTGCGGCTCCCGGATCGGACAAAACCGACACGGTCGAGATCACCTCTTCCGGTCCTTTGGGGGGGCTGGTGGTGGCCGATCTGACGCCTGCGCTGATTGACGAATACGGCCTTGCGCTGATGTCCGAGGGAGTCGTTCTTTTGGACGCCCAAGGCCCCTCCGCCCGTCTCGGTCTCCGGCCCGGTGACCGGATTGTCGAGGTGAACAGCGCAGAAATCCGAACGGCCAAAGACTTGCAAAGCGTCGCGCGGCAAAAGATCGGCATGTGGCTGATCACCTTTGACCGGGGCGGGCGGTTGCTGCGGATGCGGGTCGGATAAGGTCCAAATCCAGCCCAATAGACCCGAAGATCGATTTTCGCCCTCTTCTCCCTCGCGTTAACCTTAGTCTGATTAACCTTAACGTTCTGGGAGAGGGGCTCCGAGCGAGAGGGGGGGATGTCGAAAGGCGGACGCGACGCCAAGCTTGCCCCATCGCCCATGGAGCGCTACCACTTGGCGCAAAGGAGACCTCCCATGCGCGCAGCGAACGAAGCCCTGATCGTCATCGACATTCAAAACGATTTCTGCCCGGGCGGCGCGCTCGCCGTCGCTGGCGGCGACGAAATCGTGCCGGGGGTCAACGCGTTCATGGCCGAATTTCCCGCCGTGATCCTGACGCAGGACTGGCACCCAGGCGGCCACAGCTCCTTTGCAAGCACTTACAATGCCGCGCCCTATTCCACCATGGAAATGCCCTATGGCACGCAGGTGCTCTGGCCGGATCATTGCATTCAAGGGACCGACGGGGCAGCCTTCCACAAGGATCTCGTGACCACCGGCGATCTGATTATCCGCAAGGGGGTCAATCCCGCGATCGATAGCTATTCCGCGTTTTTCGAGAATGATCACAAAACACCCACCGGTCTCGAAGGCTATCTGCGCACGCGTGGCATCGACACGCTGACTCTGGTCGGGCTGGCCACCGATTTCTGTGTGAATTTCTCCGCCGTCGACGCTGCCAAACTCGGATTTACCGTCACTGTGCGCACCGATTTGTGTCGCGCCATCGACATGAATGGCTCTCTTGCGGCGGCAATCGACGGTATGAAGGCCGCCGGGGTGGAGGTCCTGTAGGGCCATGACACCGAAGCTTTTCACCACGCTGAAAACCTACACTCGGGCCGAGTTCGGCTCTGATGTCTTCGCCGGGATCACTGTGGCACTGGTGGCCCTGCCGCTGTCCATCGCCATCGCCATCGCCTCGGGCGCCGCCCCTGCCGCGGGCTTTGTCACGGCCATCGTCGCGGGCTTCCTGATCTCCGCGCTGGGCGGCAGCCGGGTCCAGATCGGCGGCCCCACCGGTGCCTTCATCGTCGTCGTCGCCGGGGTCATTACCACCCATGGCTATTCCGGCCTCGTTGCCGCGACCTTCCTCGCGGGCATCGTCCTGATCATTGCCGGGCTGTTCCGGGCGGGCCAACTGGTGCGCCATGTCCCCGAGGCGGTGATCAACGGTTTCACCATCGGCATCGGCGTGATCATCGGCACGAGCCAGCTCCCCGATTTCTTCGGACTCGCCGGACCGTTCCCCGCGGATTTTCTCGAAAAAATCCCGGCCCTGATCAAGGCTGCTCCCGCGTTGAACCCCGCAGCTCTCGGCATCGGGCTTGCGACGATGGTGCTCATCATGTTGCTGCGTCGTGCCTTTCCGCGTCTGCCGGGGCTCATCGTTGCCGTCGCCCTGACCTCCGCCGCCGTGGCGCTGTTCGATCTGCCGGTCGAGACCATTCGTTCCCGGTTCGGCGAGTTGCCGCAAAGCCTGCCCGCGCCGCATCTGCCGGATCTGAACCTTGCGACCCTGCGTGAACTGCTGCCCTCCGCCCTGATCATCGCTTTCCTCGCCGGAGTCGAATCCCTACTCTCGGCCATGGTCGCCGACCGGATGATCGGCGGCAAACACCGCTCCAACGCCGAGCTGATGGCACAGGGCTGGGCCAATATCGGCTCCTCTCTCTTCGGTGGCCTGCCCGCCACCGGCGCCATCGCCCGCACGGCCACCAACGTGCGCGCGGGCGGCAAGACCCCGGTCGCGGGCATCGTCCACGCGTTGGTGCTCCTTGCGATCATGATGCTGGCCGCGCCCTTGGCCGGCTATCTCGCGCTTCCGGCGCTCTCCGGCCTCCTGCTGCTGACCGCCTGGAACATGTCCGAACCGCATCGCTGGGGCGCCTACCTGCGCGGGCGGCGTTCCGATGTGGCGCTTCTGCTCATCACCCTCGTGCTCACCGTGCTGACCGATCTCACCGTCGCCATCGGCACCGGCATCGCGCTCGGCCTTGCCCTGCGCCTGTCGCGGCGGGGCGTCGAGGACCCGGATTGGACGCCGCGGGACAAATGAGCCAAACGTGAGCGTTAACATCAACCTTGCCAAACCCTTGCCCGCCCTGCTTTAACAGGGCGGTTACAGGAAGAGGGGCCTTTTCACATGGTCGACATCGCCACCCGTGTCTACAATCACAAATGGAAGATCGACCCGATCGTCCGCTCCCTGATCGACACGGATTTCTACAAGCTCCTGATGTGCCAGTCGGTGTTCCGCAACAAACCGGACACCACCGTCACCTTTTCCCTGATCAACCGTTCCAAGGACATCCGCCTCGCCGAGATGATCGACGAGGGCGAGCTGCGCGAACAACTCGACCACGTCCGTTCCCTGTCGCTCAAACGTGGCGAAAGCACCTGGATGCGCGGCAACACCTTTTACGGCAAACGCCAGATGTTCCGCTCCGATTTCATGGAATGGTTCGAGAACCTGCGCCTGCCCGCCTATCAGCTCGAAAAACACGACGGCCAATACGAACTGACCTTCGAAGGCTCTTGGCCCGAGGTCATGCTCTGGGAAATCCCCGCGCTGTCGATCCTCATGGAGCTCCGTTCCCGCGCCGTCCTCGGCCCGATGAAGAAATTCGAGCTTCAGGTGCTCTACGCCCGCGCCATGACCAAGCTTTGGGGAAAGATCAAAACGCTGCAACCGCTTGACGACCTCAAGATCGCCGATTTCGGCACCCGCCGCCGCCATTCCTACCTCTGGCAGGACTGGTGCGTGCAGGCCATGGTCGAGGGTCTGGGCGACAAGTTCACCGGCACCTCGAATTGCCACATCGCCATGATGCGCGATCTCGAAGCGGTCGGCACCAACGCCCACGAATTGCCCATGGTCTATTCGGCGCTGGCCCGTGACGACAAGGCTCTGGCCGAAGCCCCCTATGACGTGCTGCGCGACTGGCAGGACGAGCACGAAGGCAATCTGCGCATCATCCTGCCCGACACTTACGGCACCAAAGGTTTCCTCGACCGCGCCCCCGACTGGCTCGCGGGCTGGACCGGCATCCGCATCGACTCTGGCGATCCGGCGTCCGGCGCGGAACAGGCCATCGCGTGGTGGAAGTCCCGCGGCGAAGACCCGACCAGAAAACTCGTCATCTTCTCCGACGGGCTCGACACCGACAAGATCATCGAACTGCACCAACAGTTCAAAGGCCGGGTGAAGACCTCCTTCGGCTGGGGTACTTTGCTCACCAACGACTTCCGCGGCCTGACCCCCGACGACGCCCTGGCGCCGTTTTCACTGGTGTGCAAGGCGGTGTCGGCGAATGGCAAACCGACGGTGAAGCTGTCGGACAATCCGAACAAGGCGATGGGCCCGGCGGATGAGGTCGCGCGGTATAAACGGGTGTTCGGGGTAGGGGCGCAGGAGGCGATGGAGGTTGTGGTTTAGTGGCTAGCGGTGTGAATGTACCCATATTTTTAGTGTATTAATGTGACGTTTCTCCAGGTAATAGTGTTGTCCCATCGGTCTATTACTTCCACACTTAAAAGACCCTCATAATCCTTCGTGTCCGTATTGAATACCATGTGCATTTTGGTTGGAATATTTGGGCTGAGCTTTGCGGATGTACTAGATCTTTCTGATCCGCCTCCGATTGAAAGACTAGATACATAGGCCCATTCTCCTGACGGTAAGGAGATTCTCGAATCGCGATCAAAAGTGACACTCTGAGCTTCGTTGCTCGCGTTTTTTAGAATGAAAGTGCAATCTACACGTTGGCCGGCGCTTTGGCATGAAAGAAGATTGAATTCGATATCATCCATATATTGCGCATCATAGATTGATGTAAAACTTGCTGAAATGATGAAGTCTTCATTTGGAGTTTTTACGGATAAATTGCTTCCGGCAGGCCCTTGTTCTCCTTTAGGTCCTTCTGGTCCGGTTGGTCCTCGTAGCTCGTTTGAATAGTCTCGCACTAAAATTTCGGCGACTTCTTCAGGAGAAATTGTAGTGCTAATTGATGTGTCTACAGACAGGGCGTCCAACCTCTCTGAAAGTTCAATAAATTCGGCGTAAAGTTTATCGATGCTTTCATTGTTTGGCATCTGTATAAAGAGCTTTTCGATATTTTTCAGGCTTACTTCTGCCTCCTTTAAGCGATCAGCATTATTACTAATGATGATTTCATTTGACTTAATTCGTTCGGCATAAGTGGCGACGGATTGGCTAGATGACTGATTATATGCGAATATTCCTATGACGGCACCGATGATGCTGGTGGTTGCCGGTATAATATATTCTAAGGTCTTCATTTGTTCTCCCAAAATTGATGTTACTACTTTAGCCTTTAGATGAAACTAGTCATCCAATATATTTAGAATATCACTCCACCTTCCCCCGCATCTTCTTAACCTCCCCCCGTTCCTTCTTCGCCTTGATCCGCCGCTCGACCGACCCTTTCGTCGGCTTTGTCTTCACCCGGCGTTTCGGCACCACCAGCGCCTTTTGCACCAGCTCCGCCAAACGCTCCCGCGCGATCTCGCGGTTGCGCGCCTGCGACCGGGTCTCTTCGACCTGAATGACAATCGCCCCCTCCTTGGTCCAGCGCCGCCCCGCCAGTCGTCGCAGCCGGGTCTTGACCGGTGCAGGAAGGTTTGGAGACCGCTCCGCTTCGAAGCGCAGCTCAACCGCCGTGGAGACCTTGTTGACGTTTTGCCCGCCGGGGCCGGAGGAGCGGACGAACTGCTCGGTGATCTCCCAATCGGCGATCTCGATCTGGTCGGTGACGGTGAGGGGCATGGGGATGATCCGGAAAGTTCAGGGCAGATCAGGGGAATACCTGACCAAAAGAGATGACATACAAAAGTCCGACGCGAAGCCGACGTATATCCGACAGGGATAAAAAGGGCAAAACCGGAGGCGGAAGGGCAGACACGGAAAAGGGCTGCCAGATAGAGCAGCCCTCCGAGATCTCAGGAGATGGGGTCAGTTAGGACACCCAATCAGGAGTGTTTCACTCTAGAAGATTGCCTCTAGGTGGCGGCCCCCCCGACTGTCTTGACCTCGCTCTCCAACATCACTCTAGACACTGGACCACCTCCTTTCGATGAATTGCCGATAAGATGATGGTGGCACAGATTTGGTATATAGCAAGTTAATTTATACCATACGTGCGGTAAGACGCCCAACAATGAGGCGAAAAGGCACGAGAGCGATCAAAGCAAGAGCAAGTTTGACACACCAATCGGCCACCGCGAGCGAAATCCAGAGCGGAACGGGCGCACCGACCAGAAGGAACGGCACAGAGTCCCAGGCCCAGGAGACCTCCATATCGGCGGTCTGGCCAAAGATCTGGATGTTCTGCGAAAACGCGATGCCAAAGAAGATCGCGGTATCGAGCGCGGAACCGATGATCGAGGAGGCAAACGGCGCTTTCCACCACGTCCCCTCCCGCAGCCGGTCGAACACGAACACATCCGTGAGCTGGGCGACGAGGAAGGCAATGGCGGACCCGATGGCCACGCGAAGAGCCACGGCCTGATAGGTATAGCCATCGCCTTGCAGGGTGATCTGCGTGCCGATGAGGCTACAGACGATTCCGGTGACGAATCCCGCAAGGATGACCTTGCGCGCGGAGGCGACGCCATAGACGCGGTTCATCACGTCGGTGACGAGAAAGGCGAAGGGATAGGTGAAAGCCCCCCATGTCAGAAGCCCATCCGCGATGAGGAACTGCACGAGGATATTGGAGGCCACGACAATGGCGGCCATGGCGAGAACGCCAAGAAGGATACGATTCATGATGTGACCCGTTTTTTATCGAAGGTGACGGCAACTCGGCCCCATTGCGGGGCGGTGCGGCGGTCTAACCCCCGCCCGGCGACAAATCAAGTGTTATTCTTCGACCTGGTAATCGACGAATTCCGTGCGTTGAAAGAACTTGAAATTGTTGTCGGAGACCATGGTCACCCGCACATCCTCGGGCGTGCCCCAGACGGCGATGCCTTCGAGATTGTCATGGGTGCCGGTCAGGGTTCTGAGCAAGATCTGTTCATTCTCCGGCCCATCCGGGCCAAGATCGAACCGCCGCACGCGGGTGGCAAAACCCAGCCCGGTGAACCAGCGTTCCAAAAGATAAAGCCGCCCGTCCGGCCCGATATCGAGCCCCACCGGCAGGAAATCCGTCGTGCCGTCGCGCGGGATCGACCAGGGCTGATCCCATCCCGAACCGGGCCGATAGCGGTAGAGCGGAAAGGGCCGGGTCATCTCGCCGGAGCGCTCGGGAAGCGTATAAAGTGTTCCGTCGCGAGCCACGGCCAGCCCTTCGAGCGACGAGTTCGTCTGCATGCCTTTGAAATCCGGGTGACTGGGCAGATCGGTCAGCCATCCGGTCTCCGGGTCCATCTGCGCCACCCGGTGATGGCCTTCGAACGACAGGAAAATCGCGCCCGTGTCGGAGACGGCAAGCCCCTCGCTGTCGTCATCGTAGCGCGGCAGAGGCTTGCCTTCCGAGGTCAGAAATCCTTGCGCGGTTCGGACAAAAGCGCCTTTGACGACACCCTTTTCATCGCGTTTCAGATCGCCCTGAAACAGCATCGCACGGTCCGACAAGGCCCAGAACGACAGCCCGTCCCCGGACAGATCAAGGCCAGACAATCCGCCGACACGCGCATCGGCGGAGATCCATGTATAGGACCCGAGATATTTCAACGTTGCTGCCTGTGACAGGCTGGGCAGGGCGCTCGCGATCAGCGCGAGGACAAGACGGCGGAACATTGTGCGGGCAGTGTTGCGAGTGTGATCGGAGGTTTCGGTTTCGCGGGCTTGGCATTGGGATCGGGCGGCGGCGGGTTGAGGATGTTGTTCACCCATTCCTGCGCATCGTCACACCCGTCACCTGGCGGGGGGGCTGCCTGATCCACGCAGTATTTATCGCCCTTGGGACAGTTCAGCCGCACATGGAAATGATAGTGGTGTCCCCACCACGGACGAATTTTCCGAAGCCAGCTTTTGTCGCCTTTTTCGTCCTTGCACATTTGCACTTTCGCGCCGGGAAAGACGAAAATCCGGGACACGCGCGGGTCGGAGGCGGCGGCCTTGAGAATCTCGTGATGCGCTCGTGTCCAGCTCGCATTGGTATAGGCACCGGAGGTGCGCTGCATCGAGATCGACGACAGGCTTTCGCGTTCGGCGCGGCTTAGATCGAGACGGGTCGCGGGCAGCATCCAGATATCGGCATCGAGCCCGATCTGGTGGCTGGCGTGTCCCGAGGACATCGGGCCACCGCGCGGCTGGCTCATATCGCCGATGTAAATCCCGTTCCAGCCGGGCTGCGCGGCGGCTTTGCGCGACAGGTCTTCAAGGAAATCGACGAGGACCGGCTGACCCCAGTTGCGGTTGCGCGACAGGCGCATGGCCTGCCATGTCGGTCCGGTTTCAGGAAGCTGCGACGCCCCGGCCAGACAGCCCTGCGAATAGCTGCCGAAGGATTCGGGCACCTGTTGCGAGGGCAGGGCAATGGGGCCGAACAGGTCCTTGGCCGGACGGTGATCCGACGAGGAGACCGAGACTTTCGGCGTCGGCGCACTGTTTTTTTCACCGCCCACACAGGCGGCCAAAGTCGCCACCAGAGCCAGGCTCAACCATTTACGCATCATCAGGGACCTTTGTACCTTCCGGATGCACCCAAGCTAGCAGCACCAGCCCCAGAATGAAAAGGGCGATGAGCGGAGTGATGCCGAGGCGTTGAGAATTCGTGACATCCGACACCACGGCGATCAGTGCCGGTGCGAGGAAAGTGGTCGCCTTGCCCGAAAGCGCGTAGAGGCCGAAAGCTTCGGTCATCCGCTCGGGATCGGCCTGTCGGACCATCATCGTGCGGGAGGCCGATTGAATGATGCCCCCCACTGCGCCAAGTACCGCGCCGCAGATGTAAAAGGCGATGTCGGGCAGTTTGCTTCCCGTCTCGACCACCGTGAACAGCACGCTTTCGCGCGTGATCGTGAGGATCACGAGGCAGACACTGATCAGTACGGCGATGGAAAAGAGGATCACCGGTTTCGGACCGAACTTCTGATCCGCGATGCCGCCGAAATAGGTGAAAACCGAGCCTGTGAAAGCGGCCAGAATGCCGAAGACGCCGATCTGCACGACGCTCCATTCCAGCGCGCCAAGCGCATAGATGCCGCCAAAGGTGAATACCCCGTTCAGCGCATCGCGATAGAACATCGAAGAGCCGAGAAAGGCGAAAAGCGAACGCCGCTTCGGCAGGCTGCGCAGGGTCTTCATCAACTCGTCGATGCTGCGCCCGATCGCCCCCGGCTGCACAGGCGTCGTGCTTTTCGGTTCCCGCACCCAGAGAAAGAACGGCACCATCGAGATCACGAACCACAGCGCCACGAAAGGCCCGACAAACCGCGTGCCTTCGCGCGTCGCGGGATCGAGGCCGAACAGCGGCGCGCTGCCCAAAAGCGTGACGCCCGCGGTATTCTCTGCAAAGAGCAGAAGCATGATCACGAGCGCGATGATCCCGCCGAAATAGCCCCAGGCCCAGCCATTGCCGGAGATCTTGCCGATCTCCTCGCGGCTGCCCAGAGCGGGCAAAAGCGCATTGGTGAAAATCGTGGTGAATTCGACCCCGATCAGGCCCAAAGCGAAGAAAACCAGCACCAGAACGGTAGGGAAATCCTCCGGCGAGGCGATCCAGAGCCCCGTCGACCCGATCACGTAAAGCGCCGAGAACAGCCAGATCCATGGCATCAGCCGCTTGCTCTCATCGGCAATGGCGCCCAGCACCGGTGCGGACAGGGCGATCATCAGCCCCGCAGCCGTCAGCCCGTAGCCCCAGATCGATTGCGCCTCCGCCTTGGCATGCGCGGCATCCATGCCGCCCGCCGTCAGATAGGCGATCACCTGTTCGGCAAAATAAGGCCCGAAAATGAAGGTGACAACCAGCGTGTGAAAGGGCTGCGTCGCCCAATCGTACATCATCCAGCCCCAGATGCGTTTGCGATGGCTCGGTTTCGCCATGTGCCTGTCCTTCTCGCCTCAGTTGCGGCGATAGAACAGGCAAAGTGTCGCACACGCAACGCTTAAGATTGCTTATCTCGCGGGTGGCCAGGGCCGTGTGTCATCTGCGGCGATCCAGTTTTTCACCCAATCCGGCAGCTCCGGACTTTCGACCCCCGGCTCCAGACACTTCAAAAGGTCCCGCGGCGGCACCATCCGGCGGTTTTTGAGAACCGCGCCGCGGATCAGGATGTGATTGCAGCATTCGCCTTTCCGGTCCCACATCGACTGTTCGATATAGAGAAACTTGTCGTCGAACCCGATCGGTGTCGTCACCATCTCCACGGTCTGAAACGTCGTCACCCTCCGGCGATAGCGCACGGAGGCCCCCGCGACCGCCATGCCGAACCCACCCTCTTTCGCGGCCTTCGCCGTGCCGTTGCGGATCGACATCGGCACCCGCCCAAGGTCAAAGATTGTTAAGGTTCTGCCGTTATTCAGTTCCAGCCACAGGTCAATGTCCCAGGGCATGCAGATATGCCGGGAATAATGCGGCTCGAAGAGGCCGAGTTTGGGCGCGTTTTTATATTTCCAGGCCTGATAGAACATGCGGACGAAAGGATACATATGCGCCACTGTCTTGCTGCGGGCGCAAAGGTCAAGTCGAACGTTGCGGCACAGGTTGCGGCAGAGGGAGGCGACGGGCGCCCTTGTGCGACCGGGACAGAGACCTTAGGTGAGAGAACGACCGTTAATTTGGGAACCTGAACATATGCTGTCTTTGATGCAAATCCTGCTGATGATCCTCGGCGTCGTGAAATTCGTCATGATCGTTCAGATCATCATGAGCTGGCTGATCAATTTTCAGGTGCTCAACGTGCGCCAACCCTTGGTCTATCAGATCTGGGAAGGCCTCTCACGCCTTCTCGAGCCGGTCTATCGCCCGATCCGTAAAATCCTGCCGCCGATGAGCGGTCTGGACCTCGCGCCTCTGGTGGCCTTCATCGCGATCTATGCGATCGAACGGATCATCTACAACAATGCGGGCATGTTCTACTAAGCCTTCCCGCCGGAAAGCCCCTTGAGCCTCGCGCCCCCGCATGCGATTCTGTCGCCAATCATAAAGAGCAGGCGACATGGACACGACACAGGGGCGTTTACAGGGGCTTTTATCCTCCGTTTTCGGATTTGACGATTTCCGCCCCGGTCAGGCGGAGATCGTGGAGGCCGTGGTCGCCGGGCGTGACGTGCTTGCCATCATGCCCACGGGCGGCGGCAAATCCCTGTGTTTCCAACTCCCCGCTCTGGTGCGCGACGGTCTCACCGTTGTCATCTCGCCGCTGATCGCCCTGATGCGCGATCAGGTACAGGGGCTGCAAGCCGCCGGTGTCGCCGCCGGTGCGCTGACCTCCGGCAATACCGAAGAGGAAAACGACGCGGTTTTCGGTGCGCTTTCCCGCGGTGAGTTGAAACTCCTCTACATGGCCCCCGAACGTCTCGCCTCCGGTGGCACCCTGCCGATGCTGCGCCGCGCGAACGTGTCGCTGATTGCGGTGGATGAGGCGCATTGTGTCTCGCAATGGGGTCATGATTTCCGCCCCGATTATCTCCGCATCGGCGATCTCAAACGCGCGCTGGGCGTGCCGCTCGCGGCCTTCACGGCCACCGCCGACGAAGAAACCCAGGCGGAGATCGTCACCCGCCTGTTCGATGGCAGCCAACCCGAAAGTTTTCTGCGGGGTTTCGACCGTCCGAACATCCATCTCGCCTTTGCCGTCAAGGACAGCCCGCGGCGTCAGATCCTCGATTTTGCCTCCGCCCGCAAAGGCCAGTCCGGCATCGTCTATTGCGGCACGCGGGCCAAGACTGAAAGCCTCGCCAAGGCGCTCTCTGACGCCGGGCATCTGGCCCTCGCCTATCACGGCGGGATGGAGCCGGATCGCAGGCGTGAGGTCGAGCGGAGGTTTCAACAAGAAGATGAGCTGATCGTCGTTGCCACCATCGCGTTCGGGATGGGGATCGACAAACCGGACATCCGCTGGGTGGCGCACGCCGACCTGCCGAAATCTGTCGAGGGCTACTATCAGGAAATCGGTCGTGCCGGTCGCGACGGCGCGCCCGCCGAGACGCTCACGCTCTTCGGCCCCGACGACATCCGCTTTCGCCGCACCCAGATCGACGAAAGTCTCGCGCCGCCCGAGCGCCGTGCCGCCGATCATGCCCGTCTCAACGCGTTGCTGGGGTTGGCGGAGGCGCAGGTTTGCCGCCGCCAGACCTTGCTCAAATTCTTTGGCGAAGAGGCTGCGCCTTGCGGGAATTGTGACTTATGTGACAGCCCGCCAGAGATTTTCGACGGCACCACGGCGGTGCGCAAGGCGCTCTCTGCCGTGCTCCGCTGTGATCAGGGCTTTGGTGCAGGCCATCTCATCGATGTGCTGACCGGCAACCTGACCGACAAGGTTCGCCAGTGGAACCATGACCAGCTTTCGGTCTTCGGCATCGGCAAGGAGTATGACAAGCGCCAGTGGAACGCGATTTTCCGGCAGATGATGGGCGCTGACCTTCTGCGCCCCGACCCGGAACGCCATGGTGCGCTCTATATGACCGAACCGGCGATGCCGATCCTCAAGGGCGACGCGACCATCACGCTGCGCAAGGACACGCTTGCCAAGGCCCGCAAAGGTCCGGTCGCCAAGGCCTTGGTCTCCGAAGAAGACGCGCCGCTTCTCTCCGCGCTCAAGGCGAAACGCCGCGCGCTGGCCGAAGAGGCCCGCGTGCCTGCCTATGTGGTTTTCGCGGATCGCACCCTGATCGAGATGGCGGAAAAACGTCCGCAGACGCTCGACGAGATGGGCCGGATCGGTGGGGTCGGGGCGAAAAAACTCGAACGTTACGGCGATCTGTTTCTGACCGTCATTCTCGGCGCGCCGGTGCCGGAGATGCACCCCGCCCGGCGCAAACTGGCAAGCTCCGGTGGCGGCGATCTCTTCGACCGGTTGCAGGTGATCCATCACGATCTGGTGCGCGGCGATTGCGGCACGCTGAAACCGATGAGCCTGACCGCGATTCAGATCACCAAGATCGTGAAAATGCGCCCCGCAGACATGGCGAGTTTTGCCCGCATCGTCGGCGACAAGCCTGCCGAGCGCTTCGGTCCCGCGATGATCGAGGCGATTCAGGCCGCCTGATTGGGGTCATTCCCCGGCCATCACCTCCGCCGGTTCTTCCGGCAGAATCGGGTGACAGTCTTCCGGCAATTCCTGCAAGATACGGTCGATGATCGCCGCCTTGCGCAGCGGTTTCGTCATGTAATGATCGAGCCCGGCAGCAAGAATGTCCTGCTCATCTCCTGCCATGGCGTGTGCCGTCAGAGCGACGATCGGGATATGCGTGCCGGTGTCGAGTTCCAGCGTGCGGATCTGCCGCGTGGCCTCCTTGCCGTCGACCTCGGGCATGGAAATGTCCATGAACACCAGATCTGGCTGAAACCCCTGATACAGCTCGACCGCCTCGCGCCCGTTCCCGGCAAAGCGCAGCTCGATGTCGAGCGCCTTGAGCATCTTGCCGAACACCAACTGGTTGGTTTTGTTGTCCTCCGCGGCCAAGACCCGCATCCGGCGGCCCGGCTCAGGACTGATCATCGGCTCGACCGGCACAAGATCGGCCAGCGCATGCCAGAGATCGGCGCGCAGCAGCGGTTTCTGAAGCGTCTTGGCATCGTCCATGTCAAAGCTTCCCGCCGAGATCGGCCCGGAGGTCATCAAAAGCACCGGCGCGGTCACGCCACGCAGGCGGAGATCCTGGATCAGCCCGGCGGCATCCATGCCCGGAAGCTTGTTGTCGATCAGATAGACATGCGCGTCGAGCGGCGAGGCCAGAAGCGCCTCGGCGCTGTCGAAGGGCGCGACCTCAAATCCGAGCGCGGTCAGTTGCTTTTCGAGAATGAGCGAATTGGCGTTGATGTGATCCACAAGGGCCGCGCGATGCATCCAGGAGGGCAGGCTCAACGCCTTTTTCTCCTCGACCACATCCATGGTGATATGGAAACCGAAACAGGAGCCGACGCCCTCCTCGCTGTCGACCCAGATCTCGCCGCCCATGAGCTGCACGAGTTGGCGTGTGATCGCAAGACCAAGCCCTGTGCCTTCGAACTTGCGATTGCGCGCGTCCTCGACTTGATTGAACTCGCCGAAAATGTGCTCGATCATCTCGGGCGCGATGCCGATGCCGCTGTCCTCGACCGAAACATGGACGCGCTGGCGTTTGCCGTCGTCGTCGGGGAGGCCGACGACGCGCACGATCACATGGCCTTTGTGGGTGAATTTGACCGCATTGCCGATCAGATTGGTCAGAACCTGCCGCATACGACCGGGATCGCCGATGAAATTCGTCGGCATGAACATGTCATAGTCGATGATCAGATCGACGCCTTTCTGGGTCGCCGAGGGCTGCAAAAGCACCATCACGTCCTGAATGCAGCGTTCGAGATCGAACACTTCCGGGTGCAAAGAGAGTTTCGAGGCCTCGATCTTCGAGTAATCCAGCACATCGTTGATCAGACTCAAAAGCGCCTCGCCGGAGGATTTGATCGTGTCGACATAGAGGATCTGCTCCTCCGTCAGATCGGTCTCCGACAAGAGATCGGCCATGCCCACCATGCCGTTCATCGGCGTGCGAATCTCGTGGCTCATATTGGCGAGGAAGGCGGATTTGGCGCGGCTGGCGGCTTCGGCCTTGCTCCGGGCTTTCTTGAGACGCTCCTCATACCGGATGGAGGCGGTGATGTTCAGCCCGAGAGACACCATGTCCCCGTCTGAAGATCGTCGGTCCACCAGCCTCACGAACTGGTTGTTCCAAAGCCGGATCGTGTGCGGCTCGCGCACCGGGGCACGCCAGCGCGCCACTGCCTGATTGATAAACGCCTCGCGCGTCAGATCGCCGATGTCGATCACGCCTTCTTCGACGGCGAGCCGCACGATCTCCGGGTATGTGATCCCCGGTCTGACCTCCTCAAGCCCGTCGAAAATCCGCAGATAGGCGGGGTTCGCGGCGATCATGATCTCGGAGGGATCGAAAACCGCAAACCCGTCCTGAATCGTCTCGATCGAATCCCAAAGCCGCCTCTCTGCGATATGCACGGCGACATTGGCCTTTTCCAAATCCTCGCGGGTGCGCAGGTTCTCGTCGCGAAGCACCTCCGTCTCCTCGCGTTTGACGATGATCTCATCGGACAGGTGTCGGGCGTGTTGCGACAGCTTGCGATTGGCCGCGAACAACTCCGCCTGTTTCAATTCCAACAGACGCTCCGCAGCCAAGCGCGCACGACGTTCCTGAGACAACGTATCCGACAGCGACATAGGGACCTCTTCAAACCCTGCCCGGCCTTATGCATGGGGCTTTGGCCCAGAATGGTCCGAACAGGGTGAAAAGAGTCTTAACCGGATCGCGAAAATTGGCGGAACCTGCCCACGCGCGACCTCAGATGCGCTCGATCGCCACGGCAATCCCTTGTCCGCCGCCGATGCACATGGTGATCAGACCGCGTTTGCCGCCGGTGCGCTCAAGCTCATACATGGTCTTCACGACCAAAATCGCCCCCGTCGCCCCCACCGGATGGCCGAGCGCAATCGCGCCGCCGTTCGGATTGACCTTGGCCGGATCGAGCCCCAGCGCCCGGTTGACTGCAATTGCCTGCGCTGCAAAGGCTTCGTTGCTCTCGATCACATCGAAATCGGCCACAGTGAGCCCGGTGCGCTTGCACAGGCTCTCGACCGCCGGGATCGGCCCGATGCCCATGACCTCCGGACGGACGCCGGAATGGGCATAGCCGAGAATGCGGAATTTCGGCGAAAGCCCCGCCGCCTCTGCCGCCTCAGCGCGCGCCAGAACCAAAGCTGCCGCCCCGTCATTGAGGCCCGACGCATTGCCCGCCGTCACCGTACCGTCTTTCTCGAACGCCGGACGCAGTTTGGCGAGGCCTTCAGGCGTCGTGGGCTTCGGGTGCTCATCCGTGTCGAACGCCACAAGGTCGCGTTTCACCCTGACCTCGACAGGAATGATTTCGTCCTTAAATCGCCCCTCTGCGATGGCTCTGGCCGCCCGCGTCTGGCTTTCCAGGGCAAAGGCGTCCTGATCCTCGCGCGACACGCCATGTTCGCGCGCGACATTCTCCGCCGTCACCCCCATATGGCCGGTGCCGAACGGGCAGGTCAGGGCGCCGAGCATCATGTCCTGTGCGGCGACATCGCCCATCTTCTGCCCCCAGCGCGCGGCGGGGAGGATATAGGGCGAGCGGCTCATGACCTCGGTCCCGCCTGCCACGGCAAAATCGGCGTCGCCAAGCATCAAGGATTGCGCCGCCGACACCACCGCCTGCGCGCCGGAGCCGCAGAGCCGATTCACGTTCATCGCGGGGGTCGTCTCCGGGATGCCCGCGCCCATGGCCGCGAGGCGGGAGACATACATGTCCTTGGGCTCGGTGTTGATGATATGGCCAAAGACCACATGGCCGATCTGCCCGCCGTCGACGCCCGCGCGGGCAAGCGCGGCCTTGGTCACGAGGCTGCCGAGATCGGCGGGCCGCATCCCGGCCAAAGCGCCGCCGAAGGTGCCGATGGCGGTGCGGGCGCCGCCGAGAATGACGATGTCAGACATGAATTTCCTCCCTTTCCTGTGCCCGCGACTTTAGCGGAGGCGTGGAAAGGGGGAAGCGAAACGCTGCGTCTTGCGGCTTAGGCCGGTTCGGCGTGGAAAAGCGGGGCGCGCCCGGTTTCGGTCACCACCTCTTCGACACCGTTCTCGATCACCATGGTGGTCATCGGACGTCCGTAGCCCGCGCCGCTGTCGATGTCGATCCGCTGACCGAAATGGGTCGGCACATCGAGCGCAGTGTGCCCGTGCACCACCGTGAAGGGCAGAACGCCGTGATAATCGAGCCACCCTTCGCGGATCCAGATCAGATCGTCTTCGGTCTGATGTTCGACCGGCACACGCGGGCGGATGCCGGCGTGGACGAAAAGGTAATCGCCCCAGGCATAGGTCAGGGGCGCTTTTTCGATGAATTCGAGATGTGCCTCAGGCACGGCCTTGGCGGCGCGCATATGGGCCAGCTCGAACTCGCCATCCACCGCTTCGACGCCATAAGACGCCAGCGTGTCGGTCCCGCCCAAAGCCGGATGGAGCCAGCTTTTGCCGGATTTGATATGATCGTCATGGGCGATGCCATGGCGCACGAACCGGGTGAACATCCGGTCGTGATTGCCGCGAATGGTGCGCCACGGTTTGCCCGCCGCGATCCCGTCCATCAGGTACTGGATGACGCCCGCGCTGTCCGGCCCGCGATCCACATAGTCGCCAAGATGGATGATGCGCGCGTCGGTATCGCCGACCCTCGCCTTATCCGCATCGATCCGCGCATGCGCGGCTTTGAGCATATCGAGTTGACCGTGAATGTCGCCGATGGCGTAGATGCGCAAGGGAGCCTCCCAAAGTATGTCGCGCGTCGGAGGAGCGGCTCTGCTCCGACGCGCAACGTGTCAGGACTTCATGCGGATCGCATGCCACTCCAGATGGTCGCGCATGAAGGTGGAGATGAAGTAGTAGCTATGGTCATAGCCCTCTTGCATCCGAAGTGTTAGGGGCTGGTCGCTTTTTTCACAAACCTGTGTCAAAAGCTCCGGCTTGAGCTGAGTTTCGAGGAAATTGTCCCCTGTCCCCTGATCCACAAGGATCTCCGGCACGCGTGCCCCGTCCTCGATCAAAGCGCAGGCGTCGTACTCCCGCCACGTCGCCTTGTCTGCGCCGATATACCCAGTCAGCGCCTTCTCGCCCCAGGGGCAATTCAGCGGGCTGACGATGGGGGCAAAGGCCGAGACGGATTTATAGGCCGACGGATTGCGCAATGCGATGGTCAGCGCACCGTGTCCGCCCATGGAATGCCCCATGATGCCGATGCGGGTCATATCGGCGGGAAATTCCGCGCCGATGAGGGCGGGCAATTCCGTCTCGATATACTCCCGCATCCGGTAGTTCTGCGCAAACGGCTCCTCCGTGGCGTTCACATAGAACCCCGCGCCCAGACCGAAATCATAGGCCCCTTCCGCATCGTCCGGCACGCCTTCGCCACGGGGCGAGGTGTCCGGTGCCACAAAGATCAGGCCAAGCTCCGCGCAGGCCGCGCGGAACTCGCCCTTCTCCGTGACATTGGCCTGCGTACAGGTCAGCCCCGAGAGATAAAACACCACCGGAAGCGTTTCGCCCGCCTCGTGATCGGGCACGAAGACGGAAAATTCCATCTCCGTCCCGGTCGCTTTGGAGGTGTGGGTGTAAACCCCCTGCGTGCCGCCGTGGCTGCGATTGCTGGATTTAACCTGCATCAGTACTCAACCACCGCGCGGATCGACTTGCCTTCGTGCATCAAATCGAACCCGTGGTTGATCTCTTCGAGCTTCAGCTTGTGCGTGATCATCGGGTCGATCTCGATCTTGCCGTCCATGTACCAATCGACGAATTTCGGCACATCGGTCCGGCCTTTGGCGCCGCCGAACGCCGTGCCTTTCCAGACGCGGCCGGTGACCAACTGGAACGGACGGGTGGAAATCTCCGCCCCCGCCGCCGCCACGCCGATGATCACCGACACACCCCAGCCGCGGTGCGAACATTCAAGCGCGTCGCGCATCACCTTGACGTTGCCGGTCGCGTCGAAGGAATAATCCACGCCGCCGATTTGATCCGCGCCGCGCTTGGTCAGGTTGACGATTTCCTGCACGACAGTGCCCTCGATCTTCGACGGGTTGATGAAATGGGTCATGCCGAATTTCTTCGCCATCTCGGCTTTGTCGTCATTGAGATCGACACCGATGATCATATCGGCCCCTGCCATGCGCAGGCCTTGGATGACGTTGAGACCGATACCGCCCAGACCGAACACCGCAGCCGTCGAACCGATCTCAACCCCTGCCGTGTTGATCACCGCGCCGATGCCGGTGGTCACACCGCAGCCGATGTAGCAAATCTTGTCGAACGGCGCGTCGTCGCGCACCTTGGCCAGCGCGATCTCCGGCATCACCGTGTGGTTCGCAAAGGTCGAACAGCCCATGTAGTGATAGATCGGCGTGCCATCGAGCATGGAGAACCGCGTGGTGCCATCGGGCATTAGGCCCTGACCCTGGGTGTTGCGGATCGCGGTGCAGAGGTTGGTTTTGCCCGAAAGACAGGACGGGCATTCGCGGCACTCCGGCGTGTAAAGCGGAATGACGTGATCGCCGGGTTTCAGCGTGGTCACGCCTTCGCCGACTTCCAGCACGATGCCCGCGCCCTCATGGCCGAGGATGCAGGGGAAAATCCCTTCCGGGTCGGCGCCCGAGCGGGTGAATTCATCGGTGTGACACAGGCCCGTGGCCTTGATCTCGACCAGAACCTCGCCCTTTTTCGGGCCCTCAAGGTTCACTTCCATAATCTCAAGCGGTTTTCCGGCCTCAAGGGCCACGGCGGCTTTGGTTCTCATCATAGTTTCCTCCCGATGCGGTGCGTACACGGCGTCTACGTTACAACTTTGGTCACCCGACGTAAAACGAAGGGCCGCTGGTTTGTCCAGCGGCCCTCCTGATTGTTTTGTAAAAGGCTGGTGTGCGGTCAGGCTTTGAAGTGCAGCGGGATCACCCGTTGGAACAGCCCGGAGTCTTTCAGCGCCTTGACCGTTTCCGGCTTGATCGGCGTGTCGAGGAAGGTCATGGCGATCGCATCGCCACCCGCCTTGGCACGGCCCAGCGTGAAGTTCGCGATGTTTTCCTCGTGCTGTGCCAGAAGGGTCCCGAGTTTCCCGATGATGCCCGGCACGTCCTTGTTGGTGGTGTAGAGCATGTGCTCGCCCACCTCGGAGTCGATGGTGATGCCTTTGATCTGGATGAAGCGCGGCTTGCCGTCCGAGAACACCGTGCCCGCGATGGTGCGGTATTTCTCGACGGTCTGGATGTCGAGCTTGATGTAGCCTTCGAAGGCGCCGGAGGCATCCTGAGTGGTTTTCGAAATCTGAATGCCACGCTCTTTCGCGATCAGCGGCGCGGAGACCATGTTCACGTCCGGGTTCACCGCCTGCATGATGCCTGCGATCACGGCGGCTTCGAGCGCTTTGAGGTTCATCTCGGAGGCGACGCCATCATAGGTGATGTTGATCGTCTCGATGGCTTCCTCGGTGACCTGACCGATGAACGTGCCGAGGCTTTCGGCCAGTTTCACCCAGGGACCCATGACCTTGGCTTCTTCGGCGGTCATCGACGGCATGTTCAGCGCGTTTTCGACAGCCCCGTCCATCAGGTAGTTGGACATTTGCTCGGCCACTTGCAGCGCCACGTTTTCCTGCGCTTCCGTGGTGGAGGCGCCGAGGTGCGGGGTGCAGACCACGTTCGGAAGACCGAACAGCGGGTTGTCGACGGCGGGTTCTTCGGAGAACACGTCGAAAGCCGCACCAGCGACATGACCGGATTTGATCAGCTCGGCGAGAGCGACCTCATCGACCAGACCGCCACGGGCACAGTTGATGATGCGCACGCCTTTCTTGGTCTTCTCAAGGTTCTCTTTCGAGAGGATGTTGCGGGTGCTGTCGGTCAGCGGAACGTGCAGCGTGATGAAATCGGCGCGTTTCAGCAGTTCGTCGAGCTCGACCTTTTCCACACCCATTTCGGCGGCGCGCTCTTCGGAGAGGAACGGATCGTAGGCGACCACTTTCATCTTCAGGCCGAGCGCACGGTTGCAGACGATGCCACCGATGTTGCCCGCACCGATGACGCCAAGCGTCTTGGCGGTCAGTTCGACACCCATGAATTTGGATTTTTCCCATTTGCCGGCTTGCGTCGAAGCATCGGCGGCGGGGATCTGACGGGCGACCGCAAACATCAGCGCGATGGCGTGCTCGGCGGTGGTGATCATGTTGCCGAACGGCGTGTTCATCACGATCACACCTTTTTTCGACGCGGCTTCCTTGTCGACGTTGTCGGTGCCGATGCCAGCGCGACCCACGACTTTCAGGTTGGTGGCATGCTCCAGAAGAGCAGGCGTCACTTTGGTTGCCGAACGGATCGCGAGACCGTCGTATTTGCCGATGACTTCAGCCAGCTTGTCTTTGTCTTTGCCGAGTTCCGGCATGAAGTCCACTTCGATGCCGCGATCGCGGAAAATCTGGACGGCGGTTTCCGACAGCTTGTCGGAGACGAGAACTTTGGGGGCCATGTTGGGCGCTCCTCAGGAAGATGTTGGGATTGGGAGCCGGGCGTTTCCGCCCGGCGCTTTGGTCCGATGAGGTCCGACACATGTCCGACAGAAGTCCGACGTTTTGCCGACCGTCAAAAATCAGAGATTATTGCTCGTTGATGCACTCTTCGAAGGCCCATTTGAGCCAGAGGGTCAGGGCTTCGATGTCCGAGGATTCGACCGTCGCACCACACCACACACGCAGACCGGCGGGGGCGTCACGATAGGCACCCACATCATAGGCTGCACCGTGCTCTTCGAGTTTCTTCGCCACGGCCTTCGCGAACACCGCGCCGTCCTTGATGCGGTCGTCGGTGAACTTCAGGCACACGGAGGTGTTCGAACGGGTCGCGTCATCCTCGGCGAGGTTGGCGATCCAGTTGTGACGATCACAGAAGTCCCAGAGCACTTTCGCGTTGGTGGTGGAGCGTTCGATCAGCTTCGGCAGACCGCCGATTTTCTTCGCCCAATCCAGCGCCACGAGGTAATCCTCAACCGCCAGCATGGAGGGCGTGTTGATCGTTTCGCCGACGAAGATGCCTTCGATCAGCTTGCCGCCTTTGGTCATGCGGAAAATCTTCGGCATCGGCCAAGCGGGCGTGTAGCTTTCCAGACGCTCGACCGCGCGCGGAGACAGGATCAGCATCCCGTGCGCCGCTTCGCCGCCCATCACCTTTTGCCAGGAGAAGGTGGTGACGTCGAGCTTGTCCCACGGCAGGTCCATCGCAAACGCGGCGGAGGTCGCGTCACAGATGGTCAGGCCTTCGCGGTCGGCGGGGATCTTGTCGCCATTCGGGACGCGCACACCAGATGTGGTGCCGTTCCAGGTAAAGACAACGTCGGTGTTGAAATCGACATCGGCGAAATCGACGATCTGACCGTAGTCAGCGACCTTCACTTCGGCGTCGATCTTGAGCTGTTTCACAACATCGGTGACCCAGCCGGAACCGAAGGATTCCCATGCGCACATGGTGGCTTTGCGGGCACCCAGAAGCGACCAGAGCGCCATTTCGACGGCGCCGGTGTCGGAGGCGGGCACGATCCCGATTTTGTAATCTGCGGGAACGCCCAGAATTTCGCGGGTCGTCTCGATCGCGGCTTTCAGCTTGTCCTTGCCAACTTTGGCACGGTGCGAGCGGCCCAGAGGCGCGTCAGCCAGCATTTCGACGGAGAAATTGGGGATTTTGGCGCAGGGGCCAGAGGAGAAACGCGGGTTGGCGGGGCGCGTTTGCGGGTGCTTGGTAGCCATATATGCTATCCTTCCAGATAAATGCCTCTCGTTGGGGAGAGGTGTCCCGGCGCTGCATCTATGCCCTTTCCGTGCATCTGGCAATTCCCATTTTCGTGTGCGTCGCAAAAATCCCCATGAATTCTTCTGCGAAGGTGAGCAGGAGGTTAAGACTGGAAAGCCCGGCCTGCGCGCGCTATCAGGCAAGCGAGTTTTGCCCTCCACATGACCCTTCGGAGCCCGCCATGTACGTCGTCACGCTTCTGACCAATCCCGCCTCTCCCGCGCTCAATCTGACCACCGCCGATGCCCTGCGTTCGGCTTGGGGTGGCGGCGATCTCACCTGGCTCGCGCTTGGCGAAGCGGTGGAATTCATGGTCGAGAGCGTGCCGTCGAACCAATGGGACGTCTGGCAGGGTCTGCAAGGCCAAGGCATTGACATGATTGTTCTTCCTGCCGAGGGGCGTCGCAAGAAAATGCTCTTGGCGGATATGGATTCGACCATGATCCAACAGGAATGCATCGACGAGCTGGCGGATGTTGCGGGGGTTGGCGAGCGGGTCAAGGAGATCACCGCCAAGGCGATGAATGGCGAGCTGGATTTCGAAGGTGCGTTGACCGAACGGGTCGGACTTTTGAAAGGTCTGCCGGAGAGCGTCATCCAGAAAGTCATCGACGAGCGCATCACGTTTATGCCCGGCGGCAAGGCCTTGCTGGCGACGATGAAACGCGATGGCGCCTATTGCGCACTGGTGTCCGGCGGCTTCACCGCCTTCACCGGTTACGTTGCCGACGCGCTGGGATTCGATGAAAACCGCGCCAACACGCTTTTGATCGAAAACGGTGAGTTGGTGGGCAAATCCGGACTGCCGATTCTTGGACGTGCGGCCAAGGTTCAGGCGCTCGAAGAGATTTCCGAACGTCTCGGCATCCCGCATTCCGATGTGATCGCGGTGGGCGACGGGGCCAACGATCTCGGTATGTTGAAACTGGCGGGCGCGGGCGTAGCGCTTCACGCCAAGCCCTCCGTCGCTGCCGAATGCGACATCCGCATCAACCATGGCGATCTTTCGGCGCTCCTCTACGTGCAAGGCTACGCCAAATCCGAGTTCGCGGGTGTTTGAGGTCTCTCTCGACCTTCTGCTGATTCTCATCGCCGCAGCCTTCGCGGCTGGCTTCGTCGACAGTATCGCGGGCGGCGGCGGGCTGATCACCGTGCCGGTCCTGATGCTTGCGGGCATCCCGCCGGTGCAGGCGCTGGCGACCAACAAGGTGCAGGGCCTCTTTGGCGCGGGGATGGCCGCGATCAACTACGCCCGCGCGGGACATGTCGACTTGCGCAAACAGATCGGCCCGGCGCTTTTGTCCTTCACCGGCGCCGTTTTCGGCGCGCTCTTGGCAAGTTCCCTGCCCACCGATGTGATCCGCCTTGGCCTCCCGGTGCTTCTGATCGCCATCGCGTTGTTCTTTGCCTTCAAACCGGGTCTCAACGATATGGACCGCACCCAGCGCATCACGCCGGTGCTCTTCGCCACCACATTCGTGCCCTTCATCGGTTTCTACGATGGGCTTTTGGGGCCGGGGACGGGCGCGTTTTTCATGCTCGGCTTCGTCAGCCTTGCGGGTTACGGCATCCTTAAGGCCACGGCGCACACCAAACTTCTGAACTTCGCCTCGAACGTCGGCGGGCTCGTGGGATTTGTACTTGTGGCCAAGCCTCTTTGGATGCTCGGTCTCGCCATGGGCGCGGCGCAGATCGCAGGCGCTTATGTCGGCTCGACGCTCGCCACGAAAGTCGGGGCAAAGCTGATCAAGCCGGTGCTGGTCATCGCCTCGACGGCTCTGGCGCTCAAGCTCATTTCCGAATGGTTTTGAGTATTTCGGCCATCAGAAAGCCGATGCAGCCGCAGGGCTTTCACGTTTCAGCGAATTTCTGCCAAGGGCCTTTCCCAAATCGGCGGAATTACGTTACTGTGCCCCGAAGATGATGGAAATGGCCTGACCCCGGCGAAAAACCGCAGCTATAGACAGCGGAGGACGAGGTCAGAATTGGCCGATGAATGAGAGGCAGCGAGAGATCAATGAGTTTTTTCGTGAGACAGACCCTGTTTGCCGTGGCGCTGGTCGGAATGGCCGCGCCCGTGGCCGCACAGCAGAGCACCAATCAGGTGGGATCGAACACCGATTGGTACGTCTATGAGGAAAGCAACCCGACCAAGACCTGCTGGGCTGTGTCGATCCCGAAAGAGACCCTGAACACCGACAGTTCCGGGCGCCCGAAATCGGTGACGCGTTCCGATATCCTGCTGTTCGTGACCTACGCGCCGGGCAACGGGGTGAACGGTCAGGTCTCCTTCCTCGGCGGCTATCCGTTCGAGCCGGGCTCCGAGGTGACGATGGACATCAGCGGCACCCCCTTCACCCTGTTCACCAATTCCGATGACGAGACCGCCTGGGCGGTGACGCCCGAGGACGACGCCAAGATCATCGCCGCGATGAAGCGCGGTGCGACGGCGACGCTGACCGGGCATTCCTCGCGTGGGACGGTGACCAAGGACACGTTCTCGCTTCTGGGGTTCACGGCCTCCGTTGAAGAAGCGGCGAAACGCTGCGGCAAGTAATCGACTGACCAGAGTTGATTGAGGCCCTGCACATGCGGGGCCTTTTCATATGGCTTTCACGTTCAGAATCCTGTAAGTGAGCCGCTTAATCACCGACTTGAAGAGACCCGCCATGGAACCCAGCGCACCGATTACGCAGGATGTGATGACTTTTCCGCGCAAGGAAACGCCCTCTGATAAGATCAATCTTGTCGGGCTGACCCGCGATGCGCTGCGTCAGACCCTGATCGACAATGGCACGCCGGAGAAACAGGCCAAGATGCGGGCGGGGCAGATCTGGCAATGGATCTACCAATGGGGTGTGCGCGATTTCGCGGAGATGACCAATCTCGCGAAGGATTACCGTGCCATGCTGGCCGAGAAATTCGAAGTGCGTGTGCCGGAGGTTGTTTCCAAACAGGTCTCCGAGGATGGCACGCGCAAGTATCTCGTGCGCATCGACGGTGGGCATGAGGTTGAAGTGGTGTATATCCCCGAAGAGGGCCGCGGTACGCTTTGTGTGTCGTCGCAGGTGGGCTGTACGCTGACCTGTTCCTTCTGTCACACAGGGACGCAGAAACTGGTGCGCAATCTGACGGCGGGCGAGATTGTCGGTCAGGTGATGATGGCGCGCGATGACCTTAATGAATGGCCGGAAAAAGGCGCGCCGAAAGACGAGACGCGGCTTTTGTCCAACATCGTTCTGATGGGCATGGGCGAGCCTTTGTACAATTTCGAAAACGTCCGCGATGCGATGAAGATCGTGATGGATGCCGAAGGGATTCAGCTCGGTCGTCGGCGCATCACTCTGTCGACCTCGGGCGTTGTGCCGGAGATTCACCGCACCGCGCAGGAGATCGGCTGTCTGCTGGCGGTGTCCTTCCACGCGACGACGGATGAGACCCGCGATGTGTTGGTGCCGATCAACAAGAAATGGAACATCGAGAAGCTTTTGGAAGCGCTGCGCGAATATCCCAAGGCGACCAATTCCGAACGGATCACCTTTGAGTATGTGATGCTCAAGGATGTGAACGACACGGATGAAGATGCGCATCGTCTGGTGAAACTTCTGGACGGCATTCCGGCCAAGGTGAACCTGATCCCGTTCAATGAATGGCCGGGGGCGCCCTATAAACGGTCGTCGAACAACCGCATTCGGGCCTTTGCAACGATCCTGATGCAGGCGGGCTATGCCTCGCCGATCCGCACACCGCGGGGCGAGGACATCATGGCCGCCTGCGGCCAGCTCAAATCCGCGACCGAGCGCGCGCGCAAATCGCGTAAGGAAATTCTCAGAGAAGCCGGTCAGGCGATCTAAGACATAGGGCCGGCGATGAACCGGCCCTTTCTTTTAACGCTGCCAACCTTCGGTCGCCATCAGTGCCTGCGCCTCGTCCGTGACAAGGAAGGCGAGAAACTCGGCCGCCTCGGGGTCTGCCATCGGCGAGAGGGCCACATTGACGTCCCGCCAGACGGTACGCTCGGGGCTCAACTCAATCTGATCGAGCTCATCATGAGTTGCGGGCCAGTTCGGCCATGTGATCCAGGCATCGGCATCTGCCTCTATGAACGCACGGAAACTCGCCCCCGAGCCTTTCGCATAGCTCACAATATTCTTGCGAAACGCCGTCACGTCTTCGAGCTTGCCCAGACGCCCGGCGACATCTTCTCAAGTGCCGGTGCCGGAGGTGTTGTAAACCCCCGCTCCCTCGGTCACGACGATCTTCATCCCCGGGGCAAGCAGGTCGTCAAACCCGGTGATGCCTTTCGGATTGCCGTGTTTCACCGCGATCACTGTGGGCCGGATATAGATCGGCTCCACCTGATCGGAGGAGAAGGTTTTGTAGGTCTCCAGAAAGGCGGTCATCGACTGCTCCGACGTGCCCCAGAGAATATCGGCATCGGCCTGCGCCATCGGCGACCATTTGCTTTCCGGCCCGGCAATGATTTCGATCTTCTGGCCGGTTCTTGCCATCCAGACATCCGCGACCTTCTGAAACGCCGTGTGCGGACCGCCCGCGCCATAGAGTTTCACCACGCCGTCCTGCGGGGCATGGGGGATCGAAGGATCGTAAAGCGTCGTGACCTGGGCAAAGGCGGGGGCTGCGGTGAACAGGGCGAGGGTGAGTAGGGGCATACGCATGAGGTCTCCAATATGCTGCATCGCGCGGGGGTGCGCAGGAGAGATACAGGTGTGAGGGGAGGGCTATTCCCGGGGGGGATGTCACAGGCACGTCATCGTGCTGTGAACGTGGTAACGCCGTTTTAACCATGCCCGGGGCACAGTCCGGCATGGACCGGAGACAGATCAGATTCGACAACTGCCCCGACGCGGCCACGCGCCCGCTCGAAGGGGCGTTCGGCTACAAGGGCCCGCGCAAGCCGCATGCCCTGATGGCCTATCTGGCCCATGATTTCGCCAATGCGACGGCTTGGGACGATCTGCAAGCGGTGCTTAGGACGAAAGGCTATGAGCTGGCGGCGCGTGGCGGTGCGCTGATCCTTCAGACCACGGAGGGCGAGCGGCTTTGCACGGTTGTCGAGATCGGCCAGCCATCTTCCTGCCTCATGAAACGCTTCGGCGTGCCCTTTCCCGGTCATGCTTGCCCGCGTGCGCCCGCTACGAGAGACAACGGATTCTGCCCCTCTGACCGGAGACCCCCATGGAAAAACTGACGCTGCTTCTGCCCGAAAGCACGGTGCGCATGCTCCATCTCCTCGCCCGCGAAACCGGTCAGCCGATTGGCGCGATGGTGCAAGAGATGGCGCTTGACCGTTACATGCACCGGCTGATGGAAGCCTCCAACCCGATGCTGGTGGATCTCGCCAGAACCGTGCTGCAACAGGAGGCCTGAGCTTACCGCCCCTCGATGCTCTGTCGCGGCCCTGCGCTGGGCCAGTCGTCAATTGCCTTGACGGCCTCTTCGGCCGTCTCGACGAATTTGAACAATTCGAGATCCTTATGCGCGATGGTCCCCGCGTCGGCCAGCGCCTCCCAGTTGATGATTTTTTCCCAGAACGCCTTGCCGAACAACAGGAAGGGCACGCGGTTCATCCGCCCGGTCTGAATGAGCGTCAGGCTTTCGAACATTTCGTCCAGCGTGCCGAAGCCGCCGGGAAACACGACGATCGCCTTGGCGCGCATCAGGAAATGCATCTTGCGGATGGCGAAATAGTGGAAGTTGAAACACAGCTCCGGTGTCACATATTCGTTCGGCGCCTGTTCGTGTGGCAGGACGATGTTGAGCCCGATTGACAGCCCGCCCGCGTCCTGCGCGCCGCGATTGCCTGCCTCCATCACGCCCGGACCACCGCCGGTGACGATCACGTTCTCTTTGTGACCATTGTTGCGCGCGGTCATGATCCGGGCGAACTCCCGTGCCTCGTCGTAATATTTCGAAAGCTCCGCAAGCGTTTTCGTTTTGGCCGTGTCCTTCCGGTCCGGCGCAGGGATACGCGCGCCGCCGAACATGACGATGGTGCTCTCGACGCCGAATTCCTGCATCATCAGATCGGGTTTCAGAAGCTCGAGTTGCAAGCGCACCGGTCGCAGATCGTCGCGCAACATGAATTCGTCATCGGTGAACGCCAGCCGGTAGGACGGCGAGCGTGTCTGCGGCGTGTCCGGGATGTGGCGTGCGGCCTCCTGATCCACCCGGCTGTCGCGCAGGGGATGGCGGCGGGAAATCGGTTTTTGCTCGGTCATGTGCGTCTCTCTATGTCGTTTTGTCTCGTCGCCTGTGCTCTCTCGCGCGTTGCGCGGGCGGGCCTGAACGACTATAGCCTGCGGGAACCTATATTTCACGATGACCTCGGAGACCAACATGTCGAATGCACAGCTCGAAGCCGCCATCGAAGCCGCCTGGGACGCGCGCGATACCATCACCCCCGTGACCGGTGGCGAAACCCGCGAAGCGATTGAGACGACCCTGAACGCGCTGGACAAGGGCGAGATCCGCGTGGCCGAGAAACAGGAAGACGGCAATTGGCACGTCAACCAATGGGCCAAGAAAGCCGTGCTTCTGGGCTTCCGCATCAAGGACATGGAACTGCACGACGGTGGTCCGCAAGGCTCCGGCTGGTGGGACAAGGTCGACAGCAAATTCAAAGGCTGGGGCACCGCCGAGTTCAAAGAGGCGGGCTTCCGTGCCGTGCCGAACGCAGTGGTCCGCAAATCCGCTTACATCGCGCCGGGCGTGGTTCTGATGCCGTCCTTCGTCAACCTTGGCGCCTATGTCGACAGCGGCACCATGGTCGACACCTGGGCGACGGTCGGCTCCTGTGCGCAGATCGGCAAAAACGTGCACCTTTCCGGCGGCGCGGGCATCGGTGGTGTGCTTGAGCCGCTGCAAGCCGGTCCGGTGATCATCGAAGACAACTGCTTCATCGGTGCGCGCGCCGAGGTGGCCGAGGGCGTGATCGTCCGCGAAGGTTCTGTGTTGGGCATGGGTGTTTACCTTGGCCAATCCACCAAGATCGTCGACCGGGAAACCGGCGAAGTGATGTATGGCGAAGTACCGCCCTACTCGGTCGTCGTCGCGGGCACGATGCCGTCGAAAAACGGTGTGAACCTCTACTGCGCCGTGATCGTGAAACGTGTGGACGCCAAAACCCGTTCCAAAACCGGCATCAACGAACTGCTGCGCGACTGATTTGCGAAAAGACTATTGAGCGGGTGTCGGAAGGGGAACCTTTCGGCGCCCGTTTGCGTTTTATGAAGGAAAACACAGGAGGCTTAAATGGGACTTGGACTTATTGCGTCGATCATCGTCGGTGGTTTAGCGGGCTGGATCGCCAGCAGCCTGATGAAGGCCGACACGGGCTTGCTGGCCAATATCCTCTTGGGGATCGTGGGGGCCTTTGTGCTGAACCTGATCCTGTCGCTTCTCGGTATCTACGCCGCGAACACTTGGGTGCCGCAGCTTGTCGTCGGGATTTTCGGCGCGATTCTGTTGATCTGGGTCGCACGCCGCGTCAGATGACGCTCAGACAATGCGATGAGCGCTGGTATCATGCGACAAGCGCTTGGCTTCGACCTGAGAGAGATGGGCGAGCGCGCTGTTTTCGCAACCGTCATATCGGGCCAAGGCACCAGTCCAAAGTTTCCGAACCGAGCGCGGCGACCATGGCAAAGCCGCTTGGGACAGCCATTGACGCAACGGACGTGGCAAGCGGTCGAATTCCTGCATCGGATCGGTCGAGCGCCTGCGCTTTCGCAAACTGGTGTTAAGATTGGTCATGCGGCGGCACGCCCCCATTTTGGAAATGGATCATGAAGCGTTTTGGCCAGATCCGGGCCGATTTTGTCTTCCGGACCGATCAGGGCGGAGTCGAGTTTCGACCGGATCAGAGCCTCATCCATCCCCGAGCCGATAAAGACAATCTCCTGACGCCGATCGCCGAAGCCATCGACCCAAACCTCGGCAATCTGTGCCCGTCCCTCCGGGTGATCCGGCCAGTAACGTTCCGGTACGGCGGCCCACCAATTTCCCAGAGGTTTTATGGTGCTGAGCGCCCCAGCCATGGAAAACTCGGCAGCCCAGTCCGGCCGGGTCGCCAACCATAAATGCCCTTTCGCCCGGATCACGCCGGGCAGATCGCCATCCAGAACGGTCTCGATGGCCGACGGGTCAAACGGACGGCGGGCACGATAGACGAAAGACGTCACATCGTATTCGTCGGTTTCCGGGACGTGATCGGCAAAGCCGTAAAGCTCCTTGGCCCAAAGCGGATGTTCATGCGCATGGTCGAAATCGAAGAGGCCCGTGCCAAGCACCTCTTCGGTCGCCACCTCGGAGAAATCCGTCTCGATCACCTTGGCGTCGGGGTTCAGGGCGGCGACGATCCTGCGCGCGACCAGCACCTTGTCGGGACCGGCGTCGCTCACCTTGTTCAGCACGACGACATCGGCGAATTCGATCTGATCGACCAGCAGGTCCACGATCCGCCGTGTGTCGCCTTCGCCCGCCACCTCGCCGCGATCCTCAAGGAAGTCGAAGCTCGAATAGTCGTTGAGCATGTTCACCGTATCGACCACGGTCACCATGGTGTCGAGCCGCGCGATGTCGTCCAGACTTTCACCATACTCGTCGCGGAATTCGAATGTGGCGGCCACGGGGAGCGGTTCGGCGATGCCCGTCGATTCGATCAGCAGATAATCGTATTTGCCCGCCTCCGCGAGACGGCGCACCTCGGTCAAAAGATCGTCGCGGAGCGTACAGCAGATGCAGCCGTTGCTCATCTCGACCAGCGTTTCTTCCGTCCGCGACAGGTCCGCCCCGCCTTGGCGCACCAGATCGGCGTCGATATTCACTTCCGACATATCGTTCACGATGACCGCGACACGCAGACCGGCCCGGTTGTTCAACAGTCGATTGAGCAAGGTGGTTTTGCCGGAGCCAAGAAAACCGGAGAGGACGGTGACGGGCAAACGTTCGGACATATGCGTGATCCTTCGCGACGAGATGGGGTCGAAACCTAATTATGTAATAACATAACGTCAAGTGAGACTTGCGATGCCATGCTTGACTTTCCCGCGATCCCTCCGCAAAGGAAGGCTATGTCGAAAACAGCCAAACCCTCCCGTCAGAAAGTCTATACGCTCCTGGTCGAAGTCGGCCGCAAGGAGGGCGATGGTCTGCCGAAAGAGGCCACCGGTGGGGCGCTGATGATCTATGCCTCCGGTGTCGACGAGGCCGAAGCGGTGCGGGAAACCGTCGCGATTCTGAAACAGGCCGATCTCGCCCCCCTCGATGTCACCGGCTACGGTACACTGGAGGAACGCCTGGCCGAAGGCCATGACATTTCCGACGAGGAAAAAGAGTTGATGCAGCGGGCGCTCGACGAGAACTCCGTCATCGTGGCGCAGATGACGCCCTTCTATGAGGGTGACGACGGAACCCGTCACTGACACGTCTTATGGTGTCTTCTGTCCGATGCGTGCCTATTTGATGCCGAACCACTTGCGGTAGATCTTGTCGTAGGTGCCGTCTTCCCGCAGTTTCAACAGGCTGTGATTGATCTCATTGGCATAGGGCGAGTTGCTGGCCAGAGCGATGCCGTAGTTTTCCGGCAGGAAAACCGGCCCAACGAGTCGGGCTTTGCCGTTGCCTTCGTGGTTCACGTAATAGGCCAGAATGGGCGCGTCGAAGACGATGGCGTCAACGTCCTTGTGTTCGAACGCCTCAAGCATTTCGGTCGGGCTGGCATAGCCGGTAAAACGCAGATCGCGACGGGTGAGGAAATCTGCTGCGGTCGAGGCTTCGACCGTACCGATGGATTTGCCGTAGAGATCGCCGATCCCCGAGACATTCGACTGAATCGCGTCGATGGTCAGGACCGCGGTGATGCGGGCGACGAAAACCGAGACCAGAAACAGCGACGAAATCACCAGAAACACCCCGAAGACTCGCCCCATGGGCGAGCGGGGCTGGCGTTCCTCGAAGCCGCCGTTGACGACCAGGTTGAGCGCCCACCAGAAGGCCGGAAACATGGCCTTGCGTGCGGGCATGTCGAAATAGTCCTGATGGTGTTTCTCGAAATACCACATCAACATGCCGCCACCGAACAGGAGAGCAAACGCGCCGGCAATCGCGATCAACATGTCGCGTGACATCACGGCCGACCAGATCGATACATTGCCACCGCTGGTGTCGGTCATGATCTGAAGACCGGCTTCGAAAATCGGCTGGGTGAAATCTATGACCAACTCGCGATTGGCGGTGATGGAAATATTGGCAATCGCCGCATCGGCGCTGCCGTCTTCGATTGCCCCAAGCATTTCCGGAAAGCTGTCGACCCGGGAAATCTCGTACTCCCAGCCGAGATCTTTGGCCAAAGCGTCCCAAAGCTCGAGAGAGAAACCGGTTTGTTCGCCATTTTCCTCCATGGAAAACGGCACGCGGGTCACGGTCATGATTTTGTGGTTCTCCGCCCAGAGCATGGCCGGACTGAGAAACAGAAAGAGCGCCGCTAAAAAGCGAAAAAAAAGTCTCATATCATCCCCTCATCTCCCCGTCGCATATGGCACAGGGCGGGTGATGCTTTCAATCTAAGATCAAAGATAACGTTCCGACAAAAGCGCAATGGCTTCATGGCGTAACAAACTTGCCGGGCCGGTGCCATCGCGCGCAGGAATATCGTCGGCCTTCAGATGCGACAACCGTGTCGACGCTCCGTGTTCGGCGCGGTGATTCCGTGTAAGCGGCATCACCGCGATGCCTGCGACCCGATAGGGGGTGTGGTCAGCCAGAACAAGATTATGCCGGGTCGACAGCAGGTTCAGACAGGGTGAGGCACCGGGCAAAAAGGGGGCGATATGCATGGCGCGGACGGTGACATGTTCCGCGCCGAACAGGTAAGAGGTGTCGATGCCTTGGGTGACGATTTCACAGCGCGGCGTGGCCTCGAGGGTTTGTCGCAGGTTTTGAAACGGACGCCGCAGACGCAGCGGTGCCATCTGGCCAACCGCGGGCAGGGTCGAGCGGATATTCGCGAGCAAGGGCGAAAGCGCACCTGTCTGGGTGGCGATGAGTGTGCCGGGCCTCAGATTTTCGATGGCACGGGGGCCATATTCGGTCTCGACCAGCGCACCGGGCGCAAGACCCTCGGCATAGCCCAGAGGTTCGACATGATCGGCAAAGGCGAAACACCCCACGTCCGGCGCAAGAGCAGGCCCTTCGACGGCAAACAGTACGCGGGCGAGATCTTCCTCATGGATCGCAGCGGGCTCCGTCCCCGCTACGGATTTCACCGCGCCGCTATCGAGACATTCGGCCCCAAGCCAACACGTCGCTCGTGCCAGATCCCAGTCATAGAGAATGCGTATGGGAGAATCTTTCCGCCAGTCGGACAGATCCAGCGACAAGACCGAAAGCGCGGTATCGCTTTCGATCGCAAGCCAAAGTCGACCATTCGGGCCGAGAACCATATGCAAGCTGCGGCGGAACCGGTCAAAGCGCTCAAAGGTCAAAAGATCGAGGGGCTGGCGGAATTGATCCGGGATGGTGGTTTCCAACAGAAGGCTCCCCAGGGCCATGCGCCGTGCGGGAACCTTTGCACGAGAGAGGCCCTTGTCCAACCCGAGCGGGTTATAAACCGGTTTTCGATCTGTCGCCCCTGCGCCAAGCCACGCCATATCCGCCTCCGACAAGGTTGCGCGCCACATGGGAGGCAACCGTTCACCTCTGTGAAGCGGGTTTTCGACATACGCTGATCAAGCACAGAACATCTGCGCCAAGATACTTGTTAAATGCTGATCTGGAACGCCCGGGTTGACCCGATGCTGCTCAAAACCGTCCGCCTCGTGTTATTTTGTGAGAATGTAAATCACGTTTATGGAGATTTGTTAATCTTTTCTTGGTGTTCGGGTTTGGTGCGAGACGCGCTTGTGACTGCCTTGCCACAAGCGACATTGCCCATCGCTTGGCGGGGCGGTAGGTCTGGTGTGAAAAGGAGACCCAGATGCCGCTCGATCCCGTTGACCTGTCCGCCGCCCTGATCCGTTGTCCAAGTGTGACACCCGAAGAGGGAGGAGCGCTCATCCTGTTGCAAACCACGCTCGAAGATGCTGGTTTTGACTGTGTTCGGGTCGATCGTAACGGCACGCCGAACCTGTTTGCCCGCTGGGGTGACAAGGGGGCGAGCAAGACATTGGGGTTCAACGGTCACACGGATGTGGTGCCGGTCGGTGATGCCGAGGCATGGATGCATGCGCCCTTTGGGGGCGAGATTTCTGACGGCATCCTGTGGGGGCGGGGCGCGACGGATATGAAGACGGGCGTGGCCGCCTTTGTCGCTGCGGCCTGTGATTATGCGACCCAAAACCGGCCTAAAGATACAGCGGTTATCATCACCATCACTGGGGATGAGGAGGGCGATGCCACCGATGGCACCACCGCGCTCTTGGATTACATGGCCGAGGCGGGGGAGGCGATGAGCGATTGCATCGTGGGCGAACCGACCTGTCCCAACACCATGGGCGAGATGATGAAAATCGGCCGACGCGGCTCGATCACGGGCTATTTCACCGCCCGGGGTGTGCAGGGCCATGTCGCCTACCCGAGCCAAACTCACAACCCGGTGCCTGTGCTGGCACGGCTGATGGCGGAACTCTCCGCCCACACGCTGGATCAGGGTACGAAACATTTCGACCCGAGCAACCTCGAAGTCACCACTTTTGACGTTGGCAATCCCGCGACCAATGTGGTGCCGGCGCAGGCCAAGGCTACCGTGAACATCCGGTTCAACGACGCTCATAGCGGTGCATCGCTCAGCGACTGGATGCGAGCAAAGGCGGCGCGGATGGCCGAGGAAACCGGGATCGACATCGACGTGACCTTCCAGATTTCCGGCGAAAGCTTTCTGACGCCGCCGGGGCGGTTCGTCGATCTGGTTGCCGGGGCGGTCGAGGAGGTCACCGGGCAAAAAACCGTGCTCTCCACCACCGGCGGCACGTCGGATGCGCGATTTATCAAAAACCATTGTCCTGTCGTCGAATTCGGTCTTGTCGGCAAGACCATGCACAAGGTCGACGAACATGTCGAAATCCAGCATATCGAAGACCTGAAACGGGTCTATTCCTGCCTGATCCGAGACTATTTCGCATGACTGTGAGCATTGGACCCACCGAAGATGTGAAGGCCTGCATCGCGTTGCGGATTGCGGTGTTCGTAGAGGAACAGAAGGTCCCTCTCGAGGAAGAGATCGACGATCTCGATGAGATTGCGACACATTTTCTGGCGGTCGATGAGAGCGGAGTTCCGGTCGGAACCGCGCGGGTGTTCGAAGAGGGTGAAATTGGCAAGATCGGCCGGGTTTGTGTCGTAAAAACGCAGCGCGGCACCGGCCTTGGGGCGCGATTGATCGAGGTTTGCCTCACGGAAATTCGGACCCGTCCACATCTGAAAAAGGCCAAGCTCGGAGCGCAAAACCACGCGATCGGATTTTACGAGCGCTTCGGCTTTCGCACCATAGGCGAGGTCTACATGGACGGCGGCATCCCCCACACCGACATGGTGCTGGACCTGTGACGCAGACCCTGATCGTCATGGTCAAGGAACCACGTCTGGGGCGTGTGAAAACCCGACTTGGGCGGGATTTGGGTCTGGTTCAGGCGACATGGTGGTATCGTCATCAAGTGGCGCGAACCCTTCGCAGCTTGCAAGATCCGCGCTGGCGCATCGTCCTGGCGGTGAACCCGGACCGCGTCGGGCTACGTAGCCGGATTTGGCCCGGGCACTTGCCCCGCATTGCTCAGGGAGATGGCAATCTCGGGGCGCGCATGTCACGTTGCCTTGCCTCTGTCGGAGACGGGCCCTGTTGCCTGATCGGATCGGATATTCCGCAGATTGAAAAGCACGATATTGTAGCCTCTTTCGCTGGATTAGGATCACATTCTGCGATGATAGGTCCCGCTACGGACGGTGGTTACTGGCTGATCGGATTGCGACACCCGAAACGCCAACCTCGGGGCTTTCTGCGCAATGTGCGCTGGTCCACGGAACATGCGCTGGAGGATACGTTGGCTTCCGCGGCTTCGCTCTCTTGGGGGCGATGTGCGACACTGTCGGATGTGGACACGGGCGCGGATATGGAGCGTTTCTACCGCCGCGGATGAATTCCGCGCGACACCGCGCTTTGCCAGTGGTGAGGCGTTGCGCCGCGTGGTAGCGTTGAGCCATGAGCAGCATCCCGACGAAGGACGAAATCCTGCAATGGATTTCGGACCACCCGACCCAGACCGCGAAGCGCGACATCGCGAAAGCCTTTGGCATCAAGGGCGCGGCACGCATTGATCTCAAACGCGTGCTCAAGGAGCTTGAGGACGAGGGGCATCTGCGCAAACAGCGCAAGACCTACCGCGACCCTGACAAATTGCCGCCCGTCTCCGTTCTGGCGGTTCTGGCGCCCGACATGGATGGCGATCTTTTTGCCAAGCCTTTGGAATGGGCGGGCGAGGGGCCGGAGCCGAAGGTTTTGCTCTCTCTGAGAGAGAGCGATCCTGCGCTGGGCGAAGGCGAGCGCATCTTGGCGAAGCTTCAGGAGGTGAAGGCCGACGACCACCAATATGTCGCCCGTTTGATCCGTAAAATCGGCTCTAATCCACGCAAAATTCTTGGCATCTATCGCAAAGGGGCGGAGGGCGGTCGGGTCGTTCCGATAGACAAGGGCAATGAGAAAGACTTTCTTGTGCGCCCTGGAAACGATTATGGCGCGCAGGATGGTGAGCTGGTCGAGGCGGAACAGGCTGGGCCGAAAAACCGTCTTGGCCTGCCCAATGCGCGGATCGTGACCCGTCTGGGGGATCCCTCTGCTCCGAAAGCGGTGTCGCTGATTGCCATTCATCAACACGGCATCCCCGACGATTTCCCCGATGACGTTATCGCCGAGGCCGACAAGGCGAAACCTGCCGGTCTGAAAGGGCGCGAAGACCTTCGCGATCTGCCGCTCGTAACGATCGACCCGGCGGATGCGCGCGACCATGACGATGCGGTTTGGGCCGAGTTAGACACTGATCCCAAGAATGAAGGCGGTTTTATTCTTTGGGTCGCGATTGCCGATGTGGCCTATTATGTCACGCCCGGCTCTGCGCTGGATCGCGAGGCGTGGAAGCGGGGGAATTCGACCTATTTCCCGGACCGTGTGGTGCCCATGCTGCCGGATCGGCTCTCGGGTGATCTTTGTTCGCTGCACGAAGGCGTGCCGCGCGCCTGCCTTGCCGTGCGCATGGTGATCGACGCCGATGGCAAGAAGCTGTCACATCGGTTCATGCGGGGCATGATGCGCTCGGCTGCGTCGCTGAACTACGCCGAAGTGCAGGCCGCGCGTGACGGTCAGGTCAGTGACAAATGTGGCCCACTGATGGAAAGCGTGATCGAGCCGCTCTATGGCGCCTACGAGGCGCTGACACGGGCTCGCAAGGCCCGTCAGCCTCTGGATTTGGATCTACCCGAGCGCAAAATCATCCTCGGCGATGACGGGCGGGTGAAATCGGTCGCTTTGGCGGATCGCTATGACGCGCATAAGCTGATCGAAGAGTTCATGGTGCTTGCCAATGTGGCAGCCGCCGAAGAGTTGTTTCACAGAAATCGGCCGCTTTTGTATCGGGTTCACGAAGAACCCTCTGACGAGAAAATGGATGCCCTACGCGAGGTGGCGCAGGCCTCCGGCTTTACGCTTGCCAAAGGGCAAGTGATCCACACGTCGCATCTGAACAGGCTCCTCGCACAGGCTGAAGGCACGGATCACGACGAGTTGATCAATATCTCGACCCTGCGGTCGATGACGCAGGCCTATTATCATCCTGAGAATTACGGCCACTTCGGTCTCGCTCTGCGCTCCTACGCGCATTTCACCTCGCCGATCCGGCGCTATGCCGATCTGATCGTCCACCGCGGGCTGATCTCGGCCCATGGATGGGGCAAGGACGGGCTGTCCGATGAGGATGTGGAAAGGCTCGAATCCACCGCAAAACATATCTCGGAGACCGAGCGGCGTTCGATGACGGCGGAGCGGGACACCAATGATCGCTATCTCGCCGCCTATCTCAGCGAACGTGTCGGCAATGAGATGACCGGGCATATTTCCGGCATCCAGAAATTCGGGGCCTTCGTCAAACTCGACGAAACCGGTGCCGACGGGCTTGTCCCGGTGCGCAGCATGGGGGCGGAGTTCTTCCATTACGACCCGAAGGAACAGACCCTGATGGGGTCGGACACAGGCATGGTGATTTCCATCGGCCAAAAGGTCGTGGTGCGCATCGCCGAGGCGGTGCCTGTAACCGGCGGGCTTGAACTGGAACTCCTGTCGATCGACGGGGCCAGCTTGCCGCGCGGGCCGCGTCGGGCGAAGGGCCGTGTCGTGTCGCGCAAGTATAACAAAGGTAAGGCGAAAAAGGACAAGATGCGCAAAAAGGTCGAGCGTCGTAGGCGCTAAGGACAGACGTTGAATGCGGACAGCGGAAATTTGCCGTCAGCGCATTTGTCCGGTTCAAGCCATACGGGGATTCGGTTTAGGCTGAGGCAAAAGCAAATGGAGCAGTTTGGTATGCGTAGCCTTGTGATTGGCGCCGTGAGTGTTGTTTTCGGCCTTGGCCTCGGCCCCTCTTTCGCGCAGAGCTCTGCGCGTATGGCACAGGATGTGCCACAACTTCCGGGAGCAGGATTGGTGCAAAACGTGGCCTCTCAGGCGGGTTTCGAGACTTGGATCGAGAATTTCAAAACGCGCGCGCGGCGCGAGGGGATCTCCGAAACAACCCTCAATGAGGCGTTTCGAAGCGTGCGGTACAATTCGGATGTGATCGCCAAGGATCGCTACCAGTCCGAATTCACCAAACAGATCTGGGACTATCTCGACAGCGCCGCCTCGCCCACCCGCGTGTCCAACGGCCAGAAGGCGATGCGCCAGCATGCGAAGACACTCGACGCCATCGAACGCCGGTTCGGGGTCGATAAATACGTGGTGGCGGCGATCTGGGGCGTCGAGAGCGCCTATGGCACAACCCGCGGCGACATCAACGTCATCGAAGCCATGGCGACGCTGGCCTATGACGGGCGGCGCGGCAAATTCTTTGAGCAACAGCTCATCGCTGCGCTGAAAATCCTCCAGAAGGGCGACACCCATGCCCGCAACATGAAAGGCAGTTGGGCCGGGGCCATGGGCCACACCCAATTCATCCCGACGTCCTTCGAGGCTTTTGCGGTCGATGGGGATGGCGATGGCAAGCGGGACATCTGGTCCAACGACCCGACAGATGCACTGGCCTCGACCGCCGCCTATCTTGCGCGGCACGGTTGGAACAAAGGCCAGCCTTGGGGTGTCGAGGTGCGCCTTCCGCGCGGGTTCGACTATACGTCCGCGCGCCGCGACAACATGCGCGCACCCGGCGATTGGGCCGCTTTGGGCGTGGTTGGGGTCGATGGCCGACCTGTGCCGAACTACGGACGGGCCTCTATCCTCCTGCCCGCCGGGGCGCAGGGCGCAGCCTTCATGATCTTCGACAACTTTGCTGTGCTCGAACGTTACAACAAGGCGGATGCCTATGTGATCGGCGTCGGGCACCTGTCGGACCGGCTCAAGGGTGGGGTGGAAATTCAGGCTGCCTGGCCGCGCGGCTATGCGCCGCTGTCCTTCAAAGAGAAGGAACAGATGCAGCGCATCCTGAAGCGCAAAGGCTTTCTGGACGACAAGGTGGACGGGATCATTGGCCCGAACACGATCAACGCGATCCGGGCCTATCAGACCTCTGTCGGGGTGACACCGGATGGCTATCCGTCGCAGGAATTCCTGAAACTGTTGCGCTGAGACGCGCGATCAGGCCCAGTACTAGGTAATGCAATTAAGCAAGGTGGCCGTTGAACTCGGCCACCAGCGCCTCGTAAATGTCGCGCTTGAACGGTACAATATCAGACACCAATCCAGCGGCATCCGTCCATTTCCAATGGCTGAATTCGGGATGATCCGTCTCGATTACGATGTCCTTGTCCATGCCCTTGAAGCGCAGCAGGAACCAAAGCTGTTTCTGGCCGCGATACTTGCCCTTCCAGACCTTGCCCAGAAGGTGATCCGGCAAATCATAGGTCAGCCAGTCAGTGGTGTGCCCAAGAACCTCGACCAGATCGGAGGTCAGGCCGATCTCTTCCCAAAGCTCACGGAGCGCGGCCTCCTGCGGTTCTTCACCGTCGTCAATCCCACCCTGCGGCATCTGCCATGCGCCGGGCGTGTCGATGCGCTCACCGACGAAAATGCGCCCTTGAGCATCGAGCAGCATGATGCCGACACAGGGACGGTAGGGCAGGGAGGAGAAGTCTTTGCTCATGGGAAGCCTTTGGAAAAGAGAGGCGCCAAAGCGCCCCTCATGGTTGGTGTCAGTCGCCGATTTTCGACAGGCCTTTGAGCAGGTCGATCGCATAGGCAAGCTGGAAGTCTTCGTCGCGCAGTTTCGCGGCCTCTTCGGCGGCGGCGCGCTCTTCTTCGATCTTGGCACGTTCGTCTTCGGTCAGGCTGTCATTGTTCAGCGCCCCGCGCAGATCGGCCTCGGAGCGGAACTTCGGCGCATCTTCGCCCTCCGTCGCTTCGGGTTGACGCGGCGGTTGTTCGACGACGATGTCCGGCGAAATGCCGAGCGCCTGAATGGAGCGGCCCGACGGGGTGTAATACCGCGCGGTTGTCAGGCGCATCGCCCCGTCGGAGCGCAGCGGCATGACGGTCTGCACCGAGCCCTTGCCGAAGGATTTCGTGCCCACGACCACGGCGCGATGGTGATCCTGCAACGCACCGGAGACGATTTCGGAGGCCGAGGCCGACCCGCCGTTGATCAGCACGACCACCGGTTTGCCCTGTGCCAGATCGCCGGGGGTGGCGTTGACGCGGGTGCTGTCCTCGGGATTGCGGCCACGGGTGGAGACGATTTCGCCTTCGTCGAGGAACGCATCCGACACCTTGATCGCCTGATCAAGCAAACCACCGGGGTTGTTGCGCAGGTCCACGACGATGCCGTCGACATTCTCGATGCCGCCCAGTTCCTCGATCCCGTCCTTGAGCCCCTGTTCGAGGTTCGGATAGGTCTGGTCGTTGAAGGTCGTCACCCGCAGCACGATGGATTTGCCTTCGACGCGCGACCGCACGGCGGTCAGTTTGATCGTGTCGCGGATGATCGAGACGTCGAACGGATCGTCGACGCCCGCGCGCACGAGGGTCACGATGATCTCTGAGCCGACCGGCCCGCGCATCAGCTCGACCGCATCGTCGAGTGTCATGCCCATGATGCTCTTGCCGTCCACGGCGGTGATGTAATCCCCGGCCTCGACGCCCGCGATATCGGCGGGTGTGCCGTCCATCGGTGCCACGACCTTGACGAAGCCCTCTTCCTGCGTGACCTCGATGCCCAGGCCCCCAAAGGAACCCGATGTCTGCACCCGCATGTCGGCGGCGTCTTTCGGCGAGAGATAGGAGGAATGTGGGTCGAGCGAGGACAGCATGCCGTTGATCGCGGCCTCGATCAGGTCCTCGGCGTCGACCTCCTCGACATATTGCGCGCGGATGCGTTCGAACACGTCCCCGAAGAGATCGAGTTGCTCATAGACATTCGTTGTCTTCTCCGCTTCCTGAGCGAGGAGCGGTCCGGCGAATTGCGTCGAGATCAGCGTGCCCGCAAGGATGCCGGCAACCCCGGCCATCATGTATTTCTTCATCTCATTCCTCTCTCCGGCCCGCTGCCCGCGTGACCCTTGATCGTCTTAAAGCGGACCGCCTGCAAACCACCGTTCGGGGTTCACGGGCTGCCCGCCCTCTCTGACCTCTATATAAAGCGTCTCCGACAGACCCACGCCAGTGCCTTGTGTGGCATTCTGGACAAAGGCGTCGAGATCGGGGGCGGCCCCGCCCATCAGACCTACAGCCGTGTCGGCAGGCAAAACCGCGCCGATCTCTCCATAGACCTCATCCAGACCCGCCAAAATCAGCAATACGTCATTTGCCGGCTCAAGGATGATCACGTTTCCGTAGTCGAGAAACGGTCCCTTGTAGCGCACGGTCGCGGGCCAGGGTGTGGACACCAAGGACAAGGGCCGGGTGGCCCATAGCCAGCCCGGACGTTTCACCCCCGCCGCATCCGTCTCGTTATAGCCGCGCAGCATCTTGCCGGGCACCGGCATCGGCCAGTTGCCGCGCGTGCTGTTCGGATCGGTGATCGGCGGCACCCCGTCGACCACATCCATGATCGCAAGACCCGAGGCAAAGGCTTCGAGCGTCTCTGAACTGTCCAAGAGGGTCTGCATCCGCTCGGGATCGGCGGTGAACCGACGCGGCAGGTCGGTGCGATCCGACATCGCCTGTGACAGATCGGTGCGCGCCTGTTGCACGTCCTGCAAGCCGCGGGACAGTGTCGCAAGCGCCTCACTCTGCAATTCGCGCAGGATCTGCATTTCCTCGAGCCGCACGCGGATGTCCTCGACCTCCGCCTGCATCGACGGGGTGACGGCAGAAACAAGCATCCCCGCACGCGCCTGCCCCAAAGGTCCTCCGGGATGCACCAGCGCCTCCGGTGAGGCATCGGGTTTCATCGAGATTAGCACGCCGAGCAATTGCGCGAACTGGCCGCTTTCGTTTGCAAATTCCCGTGACAATTCGGTTTCACGCAACGCCACCTGCCGGAGCCCGGCCCGCATCGCCTCCAGCCCGTCCTCATAGGCGCGCACCACGCCGGTTAACGCCTTGACCCGGTCGGTCGAAGACTCGGCGGCCTGAAGCGCGCCATGGGCGTCGTTGAATTGAACCAAGGCGGCTTCGGCCAAATCTGCCGGGTTGTCCTGCGCTGCCATGGGGCCGCTCAGGATCGTCCCGCTCAGGACCAGACCAAACGCCGCCGCGCGGAGACGCTTCATTTGACGATGAGGCTCACGCCGGTCATTTCCTCCGGCTGCGGCAATTGCATCAGCTCGAGGATCGTCGGCGCCACATCCGCAAGCCGCCCGCCATCGCGCAGTTTGACGCCTTTCGGCCCACCAAACAGGATCACCGGCACCGGGTTCGTGGTATGCGCCGTGTGCGGCCCGCCGGTCACCGGATCGACCATGGTCTCGCAATTGCCGTGATCCGCGATCACCAACATTGCGCCGCCGACCTTCTCAAGCTCAGCCACCACCTTGCCCAGACCATCGTCCACGGCCTCACAGGCGGCCATTGCGGCCTCCAGAATACCGGTGTGACCGACCATGTCGGGGTTCGCGAAATTGGTGACGATCAGGTCATAGCCCTCGTCGATGGCCCAGACGAATTTTTCCGCCACTTCCGGTTCGCTCATCTCCGGTTGAAGGTCGTACGTCGCAACCTTCGGCGATTTCGGCATGAAGCGATCCTCGCCGACCTCCGGTACTTCCTTGCCGCCATTGAGGAAGAAGGTCACATGCGGGTATTTCTCGGTCTCGGCCAGACGGAACTGTTTCAACCCATGTTTCGCGACCCATTCGCCCAGCGTGTTGCGAATGTCGCGCGGCGGATAGGCGGTTTTCATATAGGCGTTATGACCGGTGGAATACTCGACCATGCCCAAAAGCGCCGAAAACGTCGGGCGATCCCCGATGTCGAATTCGGCAAACCCCGGCTCGCCGATTGCGCGCAGGATCTCCCGCGCCCGGTCCGCACGGAAATTGTTGCAGAAAAAGCCGTCGCCGTCTTTCACGCCTTCATACCCGTCAATGACGGTCGCCTTGATGAATTCGTCCACATCGCCGCGCGCGTAAGACGCGGTCACAGCCGTCACCGCATCTGGCGCGGTCTCGATCCCTTTGCCATGGATCATCGCATCATAGGCCTGCGACACACGTTCCCAGCGGTTGTCGCGGTCCATCGCATAGTAGCGTCCGATCACCGTACCGACCTTGGCGCCCTCCGGCAGGCGCGCCACGAAATCGGCCATGAATTTATCGGCGGATTGCGGCGCCACATCGCGCCCGTCTGTGATTGCGTGGATGATCACCGGCACACCCAGATCGGTCACAGCTTTGGCAGCCGCGAGCGTGTGTTCGATATGGCCGTGCACACCACCGTCGGAGATCACACCCATGAGATGCGCCGTGCCGCCCGCGGCCTTCACATCGCCTGCGAATTTCACAATGGCGTCGTTCTTGTAGAAAGACCCGTCCTCGATCGACAGATCGATCTGCCCCAGATCCATCGCCACAACGCGCCCGGCACCGATGTTGGTATGCCCCACTTCGGAGTTCCCCATCTGCCCGGTCGGCAGGCCCACATCCGGTCCGAAGGTGATCAGCGTGTTGTTCGGGCATTCCGCCATCAGCCGGTCGAAATTCGGCGTCTTGGCCAGAACCGGTGCGTTGGCTTCCGGCGTCGGGCCAATGCCCCAACCATCGAGAATGCAAAGAACAACAGGTTTCGGCGCGGCCATGACGGGCTCCTTTCAATCTCAGAGCGAATTCCTTGCCCCTATCTAACGCGCCGCCGAGCGCGTTTGAACCGCTTTGCGCGTCATTGCAGCAAAAATACTCCGATCAGACCCGATGATAGGGCGATCCGGCCAAAATCGAGGCGGCCCGGTAGAGCTGTTCGGTCAACATGGCGCGGGCCAGCATATGCGGCCAGACCATCTTGCCCAGAGAAATGGAAAAATCCGCCTGTGCCCGCAAGGACGGGTCGATCCCATCCGCGCCGCCAATGACAAAAGTCACATCGGAGCGCCCGGCATCGCGCCAACCCGCAAGTTTCTCGGCAAATTCGGGCGACGTGATCACCTCGCCGCGTTCGTCCATCGTGACGATGACCGAACCTTTCGGCAGGGCGCGCTCCAAAAGCGCAGCCTCCGCCACCATGCCGCCGCCCTTCTTGTCCTCGACCTCTGCAATCGTCAGAGGGCCGAGGCCAAGGGCGCGCCCGGTGCGGTCGAACCGGGTGGTATAGTCGTCGATCAGAGCGGCTTCGGGCCCTTTGCGCAAGCGCCCGACCGCACAGATATGCACCTTCATGAGCGTCTCAGCTTGCGGTGGTCTTTCCGGCCAGAGCTGCCTTCGCCTCTTCCGGCGACATCCACATTTTTTCGAGCTGATAGAAATCGCGCACTTCCGGGCGGAAGATGTGGACGATCACATCGCCTGCATCGATCAAAACCCAGTCGCCCTGATCCTTGCCCTCGACACGGGAGAAAATCCCGCAGTGCTGCTTCAGCGCATCGGACAGCTTCTCGGCCATGGCGCTCACCTGACGAGTCGAACGACCCGAACAGATCACCATGTAATCCGCAACCTCCGACTTGCCGCGCAGGTCGATGGACACGAGGTCTTCGGCTTTATCCTGATCAAGGGAGTGTGTGACGAAGTCCAGCAATTTCTGGCCTCCGATCCGGTCCGGCATCGCACCCGTCATGGGCGTCTCCGGCTGTGCGGCATGGTCTGCCGCGCTCTGTACGTGAGACAGGACATAGTCCTCCAAAGGTTAAACGCCGTTCCGCCCCGGCGCTGGGCATGGATCAAATGTAGCATCGGACTGTTTAAATCTCAATGTTTGGTGCGCCAAAGATCAATCGAATGCTTTTGCCGTCGGATTTGTGGTCAAAATCGAGCCTTCCAGTACCCGCACTTCGCGCTGTGGGAAGGGGATGGAAATCCCATTCTCCTTGAACGCATCCCAAAGCGCCAGATAGACATTTCCCCGCACATTCGTGAGCCCGCCGGTCGGATCGGTAATCCAGAACCGCAGGATGTAATCCACGGAGCTGTCGCCAAACCCGACGATGTGGCACACTGCCGGTTTATGCGTGAGCACCCGGTCTACGCTTTGCGCGGCTTCAATGGCAATCTTGCGCACCTGATGTGGATCGTCGCCATAAGAGGTTCCGAAATACAAATCGAGCCGCACGAAGTCATTGGTATGGGACCAGTTCACCACCTGCCCGGTGATCAGATCTTCGTTCGGGATCAGATATTCCTTGCCGTCGCGCGTGGTGATCGAGGCATAGCGTGCGCCCAAAGCATTGATCCAGCCGAAGGTGTCGCCAAGAGAGATCACGTCCCCCGGTTTGATCGACTTGTCCAAAAGGATGATCACCCCGGAGACGAGGTTTGAGACGACCTTTTGAAGACCGAAACCCAAACCGACCCCAATCGCGCCCGAAAGTACGGCCAGACCGGTCAAATCGAACCCTACGGCCTTCAACCCGATGAAAAACGCCGAACCGAACAAAGCGAGCTGCACCACCTTGATGATCAGCTCTTTCATCGACGGCGAAATATCCTCGTTTCGCCGGATTTGGGTCGAAGTTTGCGATGATATGAGGCGCGCGAAGGTGAACAAAAGCCCGGTGACCACCAAAGCCTTGAGCACAGCTAATGCGGAGAGGCGGAAGCTGCCAAAGGTGATCGCGATCCGGTTGAGAAAATCTGTGGTCTCCTCAAGTCCGCCGACATAATAGAGCGTCACATAGGCCCAAAGCCCCCAGCGCGACAGCCGCCTGAGCGCGCGGTTCTTCACCAGTTGCACGACAAGTTCGACCGCCACCCAGGCGGTGACAATTCGGGCCAGAATGCTGATCAGATAAGAGCGCGAGGGCCATGTGACCTCGTGCATGACCAAATAGATGCCCCAAAGCAACATCGCCCAGACAATCAGAACCAGCCGCTTTTCAATCGCCAACAGCCAGCGAAGCTGCCATTTCGGACGCCCCTCCAGCGCCCGCATCCAGTTCCGCATCCGGCCCCGCAAATGGCGTCCGCTGAACAGTGCGATGGAAAAGGCGATCAGGGAAATCCCGATCTGATAGAGGTTCCAGCGCCGGAGCAGACCCTCGAGAAACGCGAAAATATGTCGCCCCGTGTCGCCCAGAAGATCGGTGATTTGCGTCGGATCCAATCCGGCCTCCCTTTTCCACAAGCTTGGCACGGCGCAGCGCAATCGGGCAAGCGTATCTCTCTTGCGAGACTCGCGCGCAGGTTATATGTGAGCGCCATGGAACGTATGTTTGAGATCGCAGACCGTGCATGGTTGCCGTGGCGTTTCCACGGCGCAATGCAATCCGTCCTAGCCCGACTTTGAAGCCGGGCCTTTTGGCGTGTCCGCGCGCCTGATCCAAAACTTCCAACTTCACAGCACATCCACGGGAGAGCGAAATGACCGCCCCGAAGACACTCTATGATAAAATCTGGGACGCCCATGTGGCCCATGAGCAAGAGGATGGCACCTGCCTGCTCTATATCGACCGCCACCTCGTCCATGAGGTGACGTCCCCGCAGGCCTTCGAAGGTCTGCGCATGGCGGGCCGCAAAGTGCGCGCGCCGGAAAAAACCATCGCCGTGCCGGATCACAACGTGCCGACCACGCTGGACCGCGTGTCCGGTGTGATTGCCAACGAAGAGAGCCGCATTCAGGTTGAAGCGCTCGACAAGAACGCGAAAGAATTCGGCGTGAACTACTATCCGGTCTCTGACATCCGTCAGGGCATCGTGCACATCGTCGGCCCGGAACAGGGCTGGACCCTGCCCGGCATGACCGTTGTGTGTGGTGACTCTCACACCGCGACTCACGGCGCATTCGGCGCGCTGGCCCACGGCATCGGCACCTCCGAGGTGGAGCACGTTCTGGCAACGCAGACGCTGATCCAGAAGAAGTCCAAGAACATGAAGGTGGAAATCACCGGCAAGCTGCGCCCCGGCGTGACCGCCAAGGACATCACGCTGGCCGTGATCGGCGAAACCGGCACCGCTGGCGGCACCGGCTACGTCATCGAATATTGCGGCGAAGCGATCCGCGATCTGTCGATGGAAGGCCGCATGACCGTCTGTAACATGGCGATCGAAGGCGGTGCGCGCGCGGGCCTCATCGCGCCGGATGAAACCACGTTCGAATATGTCAAAGGCCGCCCGCACGCCCCGAAAGGCGCGCAGTTCGAGGCCGCTCTCAACTGGTGGAAAACGCTCTACACCGACGAAGGCGCACATTTCGACAAGGTCGTGACGCTGAAAGGCGAAGAGATCGAGCCGGTTGTGACCTGGGGCACCTCGCCCGAGGACGTGCTGCCGATTTCCGCTGTTGTGCCTGCGCCCGAGTCGTTCAAAGGCGGCAAGGTGGACGCGGCGAAACGCGCCATCGAATACATGGGTCTCGAAGTGGGTCAGAAACTGACCGACATCCAGATCGACACCGTGTTCATCGGGTCCTGCACCAACGGCCGGATCGAGGACCTGCGCGCAGCCGCCGCGATCCTCAAAGGCAAGAAGATCAAGGACGGGATGCGGGCCATGGTCGTGCCCGGCTCCGGTCTTGTCCGGGCTCAGGCCGAGGAAGAAGGCATCGCGCAGATCTTCATCGACGCGGGCTTTGAGTGGCGTCTGGCCGGGTGCTCCATGTGCCTCGCCATGAACCCCGATCAGCTGGCCGAGGGCGAGCGCTGTGCGTCCACCTCGAACCGCAACTTCGAGGGCCGTCAGGGCTATAAGGGCCGCACCCACCTCGTGTCCCCCGCCATGGCTGCCGCCGCCGCCGTCACCGGTCACCTGACCGATGTGCGCGAGTTGATGACCGAAACCGAGACCGCTTAAGGAGCCGCTACAATGGAAAAGTTCGAAAAACTGACCGGTATTGCGGCCCCCATGCCGCTGGTGAACATCGACACGGATATGATCATCCCCAAGGTGTTCCTGAAAACCATCAAACGCTCCGGCCTTGGTGTGAACCTGTTCGACGAGATGCGTTATGACCGTCAGGGCAATGAAATCCCCGATTTCGTCCTGAACAAACCGCAGTATCGCGACACGCAAATCCTCGTGGCGGGCGACAACTTCGGCTGTGGTTCCTCGCGCGAGCACGCGCCTTGGGCCATCGCGGATTTCGGTATCAAATGCGTGATCTCCACGTCGTTCGCCGACATTTTCTACAACAACTGCTTCAAGAACGGCATCCTGCCGATCATTCTGCCGCAGGAAGCTGTCGATGTGTTGATGAAAGACGCGGAAAAAGGATCGAACGCTCGCATGACCGTCGATCTGGAGGCGCAGACCGTGACCACCTCGGATGGTGAAGCTTTCTCCTTCGAAGTCGACGCGTTCAAGAAACACTGCCTGCTCGAAGGGCTCGATGACATCGGCCTGACCATGGCGCATGTCAAAGACATCGACGCTTATGAGGCGAAGATGGCGCAGGAACGTCCCTGGGTCTGAGGCTCACGGATCAAGAACGAAAAACGGTGGCCATTGGGTCGCCGTTTTGCATTGGGGTCACTTCGCACGCATCAAGCGGCGAATTTCGGCGAGGCTGTCCAACTGCTTGGCATTCGGCTTTTGTCCGATGCCCACATAGACGGAGTGGAGGATGCCTTCGACCGGGCCGTAACCATCGGAGCCCGCGAGCTTGTAGAGCTTGCGCGCAAGCCGCGTGATTGCAGGGCTCGACCCGTTGCAGGATGCGATCAGCCAGTCGGCGAGCGTCTTGATCTCTTCCGCATCCGTCAGGCTGAAATCCAGATCCTTTTGCAGCCGGATCACATATTGCAGGATCAGTTCCGAAGTCGGATAGCCCGCTTCGTCGATCACCGCCTTGACCAGAGCGGCCACCGCGATCCGGGCATCTTCGATCTGCTCCACGGGATGCGTTCCCGACTTGCGGGTAAAGCCGAAACGGCGCACGGCGAGCCGGAGGTCGTCCGCCATCCCGATCAGATCGGAGGCGGCATTGGCGGCATTGCGCGCCCGGCTCATGTAGAAAAACGCTGTAACGGCAAGCCCGAGAACGGCCAGCAATATTGGCATGATAACACTCCGAAAACGTCTTTCTCCGGACTATTGGCAGATCACGTTTCATTCACAATGGGAAAAAATCCCTGTGCATGTCTTCTATGGTGACAATCACATGTTTACCTGTGAGACATAAGCGATCAGCCGAAAGGAGATCAGCTATGACGAATTGGAAAATCTGGGTCGGGATCGGTGTCCTGACGTTTCTTTTCGGCTTTCTCGCGCTGGGCAATACGGTGGTCGCCTCGCTTGCGATCACCATCATGCTCGGTACGCTCTTCGCCATCGCCGGTGCTGCCCAGCTTTGGGCGGGCTTCTCCGGCGCGGCCCATGACAACCGGGTCTTTTCCCTGCTCTGGGGGCTTTTGAGCCTGATGATCGGGGTGAGTTTCATCGCCAACCCGGTCGAGGGCACGGTGTCGCTCACCATGGTGGTGACCGGTTTCCTTGTGGCCTCCGGGCTGATCCGTTTGCTCATGGCCTGGCGGATGCGGGAAAGCCCCTTGTTCTGGACGCTGTTGCTGTCCGGGACGGTGACCGTCCTTCTGGCCGGCTACATCATCGGCAATTTCGCGGCGATTTCCCTGTCGCTTCTGGGCTTGCTGTTGGGCATTGAGCTGTTGGTCGACGGTGCCGGTCTGATCGGTTTCGGCCTGTTCCTGCGCAACCACCGGTCCTGAAACGGCGGCCGGGGAGGCCGCCGTCGTCGCATGCGTCATTCCATCGTCGGCAGCAGGCCGTTGGTTTGCGCCGCGGCCAGTTCCTCGATCGACACTTCGCCGCTGGCATCGGCATCAATTGCCGCAAAGGCTTCTGCGCTCAGATCGGGATAGACCGCACGCATTTCCGCCATGGAAAACGTGCCGTTCCCGTCGCTGTCCACCAGCGTGGATTGTGCAAAAGCCGGGGCGGCAAGGAGGGTCAGAGCGCCAAGGGTCCGTGCAACAGATTTCATGTTCATGTGTCCTTTCTTGTGATGGCGCCCGCGTCTTGCGGGCAAATCGGAACGGTTCTGCACCGTCGCTCCGAGAGATACGCCCGAGAGGCGAGCTCGCAAGGTGCTGGAAACATTGCAAAGATTTTGCGCGCCTGATTGCCGGAAGGGGGCGAAATGCCGCGTGTTTTTCGGCGGGTTTCGGCACTTCGGTGAATTTTGACGGTAAAACCGGCAAGGATCTGCGCGAAGGGCGGGGCGGGCGGTATGTCCCTCTTGATCGCTCCGAAAGATTCTCCAAGGGGCTAGGGTCAGGCCCCCGGTTCCCGGCATGTCACCTTTTGCCATCCCACATTTTGTGCTGTTCGCGCGACATCCCACAAGAGGCATCGACAATGATGCAAAAACGCACCGCTTTGTCCACGAATCCGCCCGATTTCGGCGGTTAACCTTAACCATTCCTTGCTGGCGGATATGAAAGAAGGCAAAAGTTGGGCAAGATTGAGGCAATCCGTCATATTTGGCGGGATCAAAATGGAACAAGAGGGCGGCATCGTATCGCTTTCAGCCAGTTTGAAGGGAAATGGGCAGTGATTCATCGCGTCTTGGGAGCGCTGTTGCGTGCTGCGTTGGTGGTCATTCTGATCACGGCGCCATCTGCGCTGTTGCCGAACGTCTCCGCCGATTCCGCGCAGGTCGTGGCACTCGTCGCCTTCTTCGGTGCGGCTCTGACCTTCTTCGAATATGTCTCTGCCTATCCCGGTCTTGTGGAGTTCCGCGATGCGCCGCCGTTCAACCGTGTCCGTTTCGGTTCGCTCTTCGTCACCGTCATCCTTTTGAGCCTGATCGTGCGGGGCGAAGCCGCCCCGACCGTGGTCACGGATTTCGTCACCGCCATCGGCGCGCTGATCGGCTATGTGCTCGATTTCCCCTATTCTCCGGTGCGCCTGATGCTGACCGCTCTGCCCGACACCAGCTCGCTGGGTGAGATCGAATTGATGCGCGAAGCGGCGGGGATGAGCTATCTCATCTCGCTCATGGCGCTGTCGATCTTTCTCATCGTGCTGCGGATCGGCCACTGGCCGTCGAAATCCGGCTCCTTCAATGTCTGGATCAACCTGCCGACCTTCGATCCGACCGCCGGGGGCGATGTGGTCGAACGGCTGAAACGCGATGCGCGGGTCAACACGATCATCGGTTTTTCCTTGCCCTTCGTGATCCCTGCGGTGCTAAGATCGGCAGGCGATCTCTTCGGGGGTCTGAGCGTCACCAATGACCAATCCATGATCTGGGCCGTCGCAGCATGGGCATTCCTGCCGTCTTCTCTCTTCATGCGGGGCATCGCCATGGGGCGCGTGGCTTCGATGATCGAAGAAAAGCGTCGCCAGACCTACGCCCGCGCCGATCTCGATCACGCCCACGCGTGATCCGGGGCGCGCTGCTTTCTCTCTTCCTGCTTGCGCCTTTTGCCATGGCGGCGGAGACGCTGCGTGTCGCCACATGGACTGTGGAACTCATGCGCAAGGGGCCGGGGCTTTTGCTGCGCGACATCCTTGATGGCGACGATCCGCAGGTTCTGGCCGCACAGGCGCATATCCGGGTGCTCTCCCCCGACATTCTCTTGCTGACCGGCTTCGACACCGATCTCGACGGTCACACGATGACCGCTTTCGCGGAGGCGCTGGACTATCCTTATCTCTTCACCCGTCCCGGCAATTCCGGCCGCCCCACCGGGCGCGATCTCGACAAGGACGGGCGGCTGGGCGAACCCGAGGATGCGCAATCCTACGGGGAATTCACAGGACAGGGGGGCATGGCGCTCCTGTCCCGCCTGCCGATTGTCGCGGAGGACATCCAGGATTTCTCCGACCTTCTGTGGTGCGATCTCCCCGGGGCCAACCTGCCGCAGGGGTATTTCGACGCGGAGGATCTCGGTGTCTTGCGCCTGTCGTCCCATGCGCATTGGGACATTCCCGTGCTCTGGCACGACCAGCCGCTGCATCTCCTCGCCTATACCGCGACATCGCCGGTGTTCGACGGGCCGGAAGACCGCAACGGGCGGCGCAACAGCGACGAGACCCGGTTCTGGTCGCTTTATCTCGACGGGGCGCTGGAGGCCTCACCGCCCGACGGCCCGTTCGTTGTTTTGGGCGACAGCAACCTCGACCCGATGGATGGCGATGGCGACCGTGCAGAGATGCAGCACCTGCTCGCTGACCCCCGGCTACAGGACCCCCGTTCTCGCGCGACGTCCAACGCCCCGGTCGCCAATCCCGGCCAGCGCGGCGATCCCGCGATGGACACCGCCGACTGGACCGATCCCCTGCCCGGAAACCTGCGGGTGGATTATGTCCTGCCCTCAGCCGATCTGGCGATTGTCGCCTCGGGCATCGCATGGCCGGAGGTGAATTTGAAAAAAAACGACTTTCGGCACGGGCTTGTCTGGGTTGATATCGCTGCCATTCCTTGACGACAGGGCAAGCAGCCGTTACCCCGAGCCAACCTTAGGAAAACAAGGACTCGACGCGACATGAGCACGCCTTCTCTTCTCATTCTCCCCGGTGACGGTATTGGCCCCGAAGTGATGGCCGAAGTGGTTCGGATCATCGACTGGTACGGCGACAAGCGCGGCCTGAAATTCGATGTCACCACGGATCTCGTCGGCGGTGCCGCCTATGACGTGCACGGAGTGCCGCTCGCGGATGAAACCATGGCGAAAGCCCAGGAAGTGGACGCCGTCCTGCTCGGCGCCGTCGGCGGTCCGAAATACGACGTTCTCGATTTCTCCGTAAAGCCGGAACGCGGCCTGCTGCGCCTGCGCAAGGAAATGGACCTCTTCGCCAACCTGCGCCCGGCGCAGTGCTTTGATGCGCTGGCCGATTTCTCCTCGCTGAAAAAGGACGTGGTGGCCGGTCTCGACATCATGATCGTGCGCGAACTGACCTCCGGCATCTATTTCGGCGAGCCGCGCGGCATCATCACCGAAGGCAATGAGCGCGTGGGTATCAACACCCAGCGTTACACCGAATCCGAGATCCGTCGTGTTGCCATCGCCGCTTTCGAGCTGGCGATGAAACGCAACAAGAAGCTCACCTCGATGGAAAAGGCCAACGTGATGGAATCCGGTATCCTCTGGCGCGATGTCGTCAATGAGGTGGCTGCGGATTACCCCGAGGTCGAAGTGGGCCACATGTACGCCGACAACGGCGCGATGCAGCTCGTTCGTGCGCCGAAACAGTTCGACGTGATCGTGACCGACAACCTGTTCGGTGACATTCTCTCCGACTGTGCCGCCATGCTCACCGGGTCACTGGGCATGCTGCCGTCCGCTTCGCTTGGCGCGCCGATGGAAAACGGTCGTCCGAAAGCCATGTACGAGCCGGTGCACGGCTCCGCGCCCGACATCGCGGGGCAGGGCAAGGCAAACCCGATCGCCTGTATCCTCTCCTTCGCGATGGCGCTGCGCTACTCCTTCAATGAGGGCGAAGAGGCGACCCGTCTTGAGAAAGCGATTGAGAAAGTGCTGGCCGACGGTGTCCGTACCGGCGATCTGCTGGCGGGCGAAGGTGTCACCCCGGTGTCGACCTCCGGCATGGGCGACGCGATCCTCGCAGCGCTCGACGCCTCGCTTTGATCCTTACCGCATTTGTGAAAGGGCGTCCCTCGGGGCGCCCTTTTGCGTCGTTTGAATGCGTCAGTCGAACAGATCGAAAATGTCTTCGGCGGCATCGAATAACCGATGCGCCACGCCCTTGCGCTTCTTCTTTTTCTTCCCGGGCGTCTCGAAGCGTGGCTGGCTGGCCTTCTTCGCCTTTTTGCCCTTGGGTAAAACCGCCTCGCCCATATGATCCACTCGCAACGCCTTCATCCGCGACAGAGGCGCGCCGCAATTGGAACATTTCAGCTCATGCCGGACCCCGTCGAGGGTCAGGATGGTTTTCGAGCCACAATAACAGCAGGTTGCGGATTTTCGGGTGCAATACATGGATCATGAGATGGGGGCGGCCTCCTGCCAGAACAAGGGCAAAACGCCCGAACCCGTTGAAAGCTCCCCCCAGAGTGCTACCGTGATAGCGCAAGCAAACAGGCAAGCAATAGGACAGACCGCATGAACATCACCGGAGCCTTCTACGCGCTCGCCGCCTTCGCGATTTTCTCGACCCATGACGTGGTGATCAAATTCTTGGGCGGGCATTACACCCCGTTCCAGATCATCTTCTTTTCCACGCTGTTTTCCTTCCCGCTGGTCATGTTCATGTTGATCCGGGACCGCAACCCCGGCCATCTGCGCCCGGTTCACCCGTGGTGGACCCTGTTCCGCACGCTCGCCGCGATGATCAACACGGTCGCGGCCTTCTACGCCTTTTCCGTCCTGCCGCTGGCGCAGGTCTACGCCCTGATCTTCGCCACCCCTCTGGTGATCACCATCCTGTCGATCCCGATGCTGGGCGAAAAGGTCGGGTTTCATCGTTGGGCGGCGGTTGTTTTGGGCCTTGTCGGGGTGATGATCGTCTTGCGCCCCGGCGGCACCGAACTGACCCTTGGCCATGCCGCAGCACTCTCCTGCGCGCTCTTCGGAGCCTTCGCCTCCGTCGTCGTCCGCAAGGTCGGGCGTGAGGAGCGCACCGAGGTGTTGATGCTCTACCCGCTGATCGCCAATTTCATCGTCATGGGCACGGCCATGTCGTTTTTCTACCATCCCCTGCCGCTTATGGATCTGGGGGGCGTAGCTACCGTAGCGCTTTTGGGCTTTACCGGCGGTGTGGTGCTCATCCTCGCCTATCGCGCCTCAGAGGCGGCCATCGTCGCGCCGATGCAATATTCCCAGATCATCTGGGCGACGATTTATGGCTATTTCATCTTTGGCGAAAGCGTCGACCGTGCCACCGTGCTTGGTGCCGGGATCATCATCCTGTCGGGTCTCTACATCGTATTCCGCGAATCGCGGGGCGGTCATTCCGAGAACACCCCCGTGCTCAGAACCCGCTCGCGGGCCTCGTCGGCGATGTCCTTTCGTATCTCGCCCTTTCTTCGTCGCGACAAACTGCACTGAAACGGGATCTGAACAGGAGGAAATCCGGCTTTTCGCGGAATCTGCGAGAGGCCGGGACATGTTGTAGGTCTTTCGTGGCAAAGGCGATAATTCGCTCTTGCAAATCCCCGCGCCCCCCTATATTCCGCCCGTCACGGTCGGAGCGTAGCTCAGCCTGGTAGAGCACTGTCTTCGGGAGGCAGGGGCCGGAGGTTCGAATCCTCTCGCTCCGACCAATTCAAACTTGGGGTGCGCCCCATAGTTTTGCCACTTTGCCCCCCATAGTTCTGCCACTGGCTCATAAAATAGGCACCTTTTCTCGTCTTATGGTTTCGGGTTTCGAGCATCTTGTAAGCTCGATCTCTTGTGAAGCTTTTTCGTAAGTATGGGCGGGGAGCGGACTTGCGGCGGTGCGGCTCTGCCACCGCGGCGACATGGGCAAAGCGGTCGTTCATGCAACTCGCTGCGTACCGGGCAGAAACCGGTCTAATGGCAGCGTGGAAATCTGATTTAGCGTGCTCGCAGGCAGCCGGTTTGGCCCGAAACCAATGTTATACCGTTTGCGATCAGCGCTTCTTGTTAGACTGGGACAGCACCGAACCGGCAAGTGCCTTTGTCTTTTCAGAATAGCGATCACTACGAAGTACCTTTGAAGCGAGATCCTCCATTTTCGCTCCCGTTTGTCGATTGGTATTGGACTGTGATAACGCCGAACCAGCAAGCTTGCGGGCGATCTGTGAAGAGCCAGGTTTGAAAAGTGTGTCTGCTGCAAGCGAGGCAACCTTGGTTGAAGTTCCTCTACGATTCACCGCCATAATATCCTCCATGTGGTGTTTGGTTTGTTTCGAGATTCTAGATGCGGGACTGGAGCCGAGTGTTCGCAAGCGACGCCAGTGAAGTTTCAGTATTGCAGCCTCGCCTCAAAAAGGTCCGGCGTGTCTTCGTCGCGCCGCCTGCTCAGGCCTTCACCAAGATGCAGACACGGGTGTTTAATACGTGTTAGGCCTTTGCCGCCCTCAAAATGGACCCACCCTCCTCTGGGCATGCCCACGCTTACGATGTGCGCCCCGCATATTGGACAAGTCCGCCTGAAGGAGGCGCCCTTTTTGCTTTCACGATCGCCCCGAACTGCCCAACCGCCGCGGACGGATACCGTGTGCCCCGACGACAGACGGCGGGTGTGTGCCTTCCGGTAATACCAACGTTCCGTCATCCCAGCCCCCTCCTTTCCTCGACCCGGCTGCCGCTTGGGGTTGAACGCACGTAGAAGCCTTGTGGAATAGCATCTTGCACCAGCCCGACGTGCGAGATCAGGCCGACGGCCCGGCTGCCCTCTGTCAGCGCAGCAAGAACTTGGATCACCTGATCCAACGTGCCTGCCCCATTCTCGGTGTCGAGACTCCCGAAGCCTTCATCGATAAAAATTGTGTCCATCCGGATCTTGCCCGAAAGGCTCTCGACCACATCAGCTAGCCCAAGCGCGAGGGCCAGTGCCGCGATAAAGGTTTCGCCGCCTGATAGCGTTGCTGTCGGGCGCGCCTTGCCGGTGTTGATGTCGAAGACCTCGATTTCGAGCCCACGCTTGCCGCGACCGCCAGATGCCTCGAGTCCACGCGTTAGCCGGTAGCGACCACGTGTCATAGGGTCGAGCCTCATATTCGCCGCCTCGAGAACCTGGTCGAACATTGCTCCGATCGCGAAGGTCTCGAGTGTCATCTTGAAATCGTTCTTGCCGTTAGCCAGATCAGCCAGCCCCCGGAGCGGACCGGTCTCAGTTTCAAGCCGCTCGGTTTCGGTCAGAGCCGCGGCAAGCGATTCCTTGAATTTGGTCAGTGACGATACATCCGTTCTCGCTGTGGCAAGTGCAGCGTTGGCCGCGTTCAGGGTCTGGATGGCGTCTGCCAACGCCAGCTGAAGCGGGGCAAGATCCGGGCGTTCACGATCTGCGCAAGCGGCTATGGCGTTCTGCAATGTCGTGCGCGCAGCGATCAATCCATCGCGGTGATCGGTCACCTTCTTGCGGTCGGCGTCGAGAGTCGGGAAATGGCTCTTGCAAGCATCATATCGCGCTTTGTCCAGCCCGACCTCGGCAAGCCGAGCGTCAAAATCACCTTGGGCCTTTTTCACGCGCTGTTGCTGCGCGTCGCGCGCCCGCTTTGTTGCTTCAAGCTGCTCGTGCGCACGGGTGAGCGTTTCACTGGCGGCTCGGTCCTGTTGCGTCGCCACTTCCAGCGCCTGAGAGAGTTGCCTTTGCTCTCTCTGCAAAGCCTCCCGTCGAGCGACAACCGCCTCGGGCGTGCGCAGACCTTCCGGCAGAGCTTCGATCACTGTGTCCAGCTTGGCGCGCGCGCCGGCAAGAGCGGTCTCGGCCTTTCCCGCATCGGTGCGCGCCGTAGCCTCGGCAGTTTCAGCCTCGGTCAGTTTCAGCTTGAGTTGGGCCAATTGCTCGGCCATCGCGTCTAAATCGACCGCTTCTCCAAGCCCGGCGACGTCGCCTTCAAGCCGTGCGATTCCAGCTTTGAGTTCCACCAACGTGCGCTCAGGACTTTCCTGTTCCTCCAGCGCCCGCTTCTTTTCGTCGAGCCGCATTTGAAAATTGCTGAGTTCGCTTTCTGCCCGAACTCTGGCTTCGGAGGCAGTTCTCGCCAGAACCTGCGCGCTCCGAAACGCTTCGGTCAAACCGGATTGTTCGGGCGTGCCATGGGCAGGCGCAGGATGATCATGGGAACCACAGACAGGGCAGGGCGCTCCTTCGGTCAACTTTTCGGCCAGAATGATCGCTTGCGTGCGCGAAAGTCGTGCCTCCGCTTCTACCAAGTCCGCGTCAGCGGCTCGCGCCGCGTCAGTTCTTGTCGCCAGTTCGTTCGATGCCTCATCGACATTTCGTTCAGCATCCGCGACAGCTTCTTGCGCCTTAGCATACGCTGCTGCCTTGACCCTTTCTCGGTTGACCTCGTCCAACTCAACGGTCAGCTGGCCTCGATCCGTTTCGGTCTTTCGCGCTTGATCAAGCGCCAGATCAGTCGCATCGCGCTGAGACTTGAGCTTCTCTCGGGCAACTATGGCCTCGGTCAGAGCCTTCTTCGCTGAAGCTTCGTCCTTCGCAGCGTCGTCAAACGCGCTTCTAAGAGCCGCTGCTTGACCGACCTGGTTCTCGATCGCCTCCAACCTTGTCAGGTCAGCCTGAACTTGCTGCCGCCGGTCCTCGCCCGACTGTGCCTCAAAAAGTTTTTTTCCCGCCACCTCCTTCGCGCCAGTGGCGATGTCTAGTTCCGCCTCGACCTTTGTGACAGCCTCCACCGCATTCCGGCTTTCCTGCTCCGCATCGCGCAAAGCCGTCTCAAGATCACGGGCCTGCATGGCATTCCGGACAGCCTCAATCCGCTTGGCCAATTCTTCGACCTCGGCCGTTTTCTTTTCTAGATCATCGAATGCCTGCTGTGCCGTATCGACAGCAGAAAATGCTTTCTCGATTTGCTCGCCTTCGGTCAGAGCTTTACGCGCGGCTTCGGTAGCCATCGCCGCGCCGTTCTGAATTGCCTGCTTTTCTTCGACTTTTGTTTCGGCTGCGGCAATCCCGAGTTCCAGCGCTTCGGCGCTCTCGAAGCCACGTTCCTCGAGTCGAGCCACGTAGAGAGCGCGCTGGTCGCGCAACGCTCGTTCTGCCTCTGAGGCTTCTTCTTTCAGCCGTGTGGCGAGATCGCGATAGATCTTCACGTCGAAGAGATCACGTAATATCTCGACCCGCGCATCCGTTTTTGCGGCTAGGAACGTCTCGAACTTCCCTTGCGGTAAGAGCACGATCTGTCGAAACTGATCTGCCCCGTAGCCAAGCAGCGCCTCGACCTGCTGCCCCACTAGCGAGACCTTCTTTTCCGCAATGACACGGCCAGACTGACTCGGACCAAGAGTGTCCACCGGAATCCCGGTGACGTCGAACAGCGAGGCTTCCGCCGCGTCCTCAGTGGTCCCTTCACCGCGTGCCTTTGGACGTTCCTGCGCCGGACGACGACGGATCAGGTAGGTCTTGGCGCCCAGCTCAAAGACAAATTCGACTTCGGTAGGTAGATCCGACGCGGCGTGATCCGAGCGTAGTGAACGTGGTTCCTGATCAGTCTTGGTCGGCGCCCCGAATAGCGCGAAGGACATCGCCGAAAACAGCGTCGACTTTCCCGCGCCGGTCTGACCATAGATTCCAAACAGACCCGTCTCCAGCGCGGACCGGAAATCGACTACCTCGGTTGTCGCAAATGGCCCGAAGGCTTGAAGCGATAGGCGAATGGGTCTCATGCCTGCTCCTCCCCGGAGGCTACTGCGTGGAGCTTTTCCGCGACGATCGCGACTTCGGTGGCGTTTGGTTCCAGGCCGCGCACAACCTTCACGAAGTCGCCAATCATCTCGATCGGCGTGACCGCGGCCCGCCCACTGCCGAGCGCCTTGGTCTCCGCAGCGCGCTCCTGCCGGGCATAGGCCAGATGGCAAGCATTGGGATAGGTCGCGCGTAACCGCTTCATCGGATCGATCAGAGGGTTTTCATCCGTGAGGATAGCCTGGATGAAGTCATCAGACGGCGTTCCTTCCAGAAGATCCGAGAATGCCCCGGTAAGCGAGCGAACCTGCCGGATCGGTCGGAACGGTACGATGCGGATCTCTACCCCTTCAGCTTTCATATCGACGACAGTCATGGATTTTTGGTTTCCCACCTCGTCGAACCCGAAAGCGAGTGGTGCGCCGGAGTAACGAATATGGCTCGCGCCCACTTCCTGCGGCTTGTGCAAATGCCCCAGTGCAACATAGTCCGCCCCATCGAAAACATCGAAGGGAACAGTTTCGATGCCCCCGACTCGCGTCAGGGCGCGCTCGGTCTCGCCGACCGTACCCCCCGCGACGAAAGCATGGGCCACGACGACCCAACGCGCCCCATCAGGCACCTGCCCCCTCGCCGCAGCGATCTGGGCGGCAACTACCTCCGCCGGCGCACTAATGCTTTCATCCCCGAACACCTCGCGTGCGGCGTATTCATAGGAAAAAGGCAGTGCGGAAAAGGCGACCTCGCCATGCGCGTCACGCAGCACCAACGGCGCTTCCACCGCATCGGCAATCCCGCACACCAGCACACGAGACGCGGTGGAAAAGACAGACATTGCCTCGATCCGGTCGCCAGAATCGTGGTTTCCAGAGATCATAACCACAGCGGCTTCGGTCTCCTCTTCCACGCGTTTGAGGAAGCGATTGAACTGCCGGATCGACGAATTGGGCGGCGAGGCGCGGTCAAAAACGTCCCCGGCGATGACAAGAACATCGGCCCGTTCGGCCACAAGCGTTTCAAGGATCTGACTCAGGATGACCTCATGATCCTCCTCGAGGCTCAACCCCATGAACTGCCGCCCCAGGTGCAGATCTGCCGTATGAAGTATTCGCATTAGATCAATCCATTTTCTATACGTATATTAAATGTATGGACTTCACTTCAGGAGTCAAGTATTACTCGCCACATGAGCCTAGAAGACCTCAAACACGCGCAACGTGAGCGAATTTTGTTCCTCGACCAATGCCTGACCTGGAGAGGTCAGGCGAACCGTCGTGACTTGATGGAACGATTCAATATCTCGATGGCACAGGCTGCCGTTGACTTTCGAACCTATCTATCGCTGACGGATACTCCGCCAGTCTACGACGCCGGGGAGAAGGCTTACTTCTCGACCGGCGACCACTGCGCATTGACTGAGGCTGGCCCGGAACAAGTCTTCGAATTGGTTGATGGCAAGGCGACATCGCTTGGCGCGAGCATCCCGCTTCCCAATCGCGTGATGGATCCCACCGTCGTCGCACAGCTCTACCGCGCCATGAACGGCGAAAGAGACATCCAGATTACCTACACCTCGATGACAAGCGGCCTCTCCGACCCGCAGTGGATCAGTCCAGTTCAGTTTCATTTTGACGGAGAGGCAATTTATCTCCGCGCCTGGAGCTATAATCACGAGGCGTACCGCGATTATCTCCCAATACGAATAGCGAAACAAATCGAGATGAAAACGCGTGAGAGGCCTGCTCCCCTTCCTCTTGACACGGACTGGAACAGTTTCGTCCGCTTGTGGATATGTCCGCGTTCGGGCCTTTCGGATGCGCAGGTGCGCGTTGTGCGGCGGGAATACGGATTTCAGGAGAAAACACATATTGCAGTAAATACTCGAAAGGCGCTCGCGTTTTACGTCATAAGGCGATGGCGCCTCGATGACGAAAAAGCTCGGCTCGAATTAGATAGGATGGAAGAATTGGATGCGTAAAGTACGTCCTACGCGAAAACATTGCAAATTCAATGCTGATCAGGCTGTTATAAGACAGTGGTCCAGAGCAAGCGTTGAGGGGGTGCAAGTTGACTGTCAGTGTTCATAATCCCGATCAGTATATGGCGGCGCTTAGGACGATCGTCGCGCAGGGCCGCAAGCGGATCGGGCTGTTGGTTGGCGCTGGAGCTTCTGCCGGAATGGCCAAGCCCGATGGCACCTATCCGCTCATCCCCGCAGTTGTGGGGCTCACGGACCAAGTTCTCACAACACTTGCCCCAACCTATCAAAAACAGATTAATGGCCTGAAAGCCGAACTCGCGCAGCACGACATCGAGACGATCCTTTCGAGGATTCGCTCTCTGAGCCAGGTGATTGGTTCGTCGAAAGTCCACGATCTCGACGGCCCAGGCTTTGCGACTTTCGGAGAAGCGATCTGCTCCGAGATAGGCAAGATCGTGGACGTCCGATTGCCAGAGACCGGATCAGCTTATGCAGATCTCGTGAATTGGATCACGGGCACAACGCGTGACTATCCGGTCGAGATTTTTACCACGAACTACGACTTGTTGTTCGAAGAAGCGTTCGAATCCGTACGTGCGCCGTACTTCGATGGCTTCACGGGTGGTCGCGAACCATTCTTCGACCCCGTCTCAGTGTCGCGTAGTGATCTTCCCGCGCGCTGGACGCGGCTATGGAAGCTCCATGGATCGCTCGGCTGGCGCGCCAGCGCGAAGGGCGAAGTGATCCGCACGGGCCAGAGCTCGGCAAGTCACCTCGTCTTCCCCGAACACCTGAAATACGATCAAACACAGAAAGCGCCCTACGCAGCGTTGCTCGATCGCCTTCGTACATTCCTGCTCATCCCCGACACGCTACTCATCTCTATTGGATTTTCTTTTGCCGATGCACACATCGCGGCCCGGATAGATGAGGCGCTCGCAGCCAATCCATCCTCCAGCGTATTCGCATTCCAGTACAAGATTTTAGATGAAGAGGGCCCGGCGTGCGACCTCGCGCGCCGTCTGCCTAACTTTAGCGTCTATGCACGCGACCAGGCCAAAGTGAACGGCACGCGCGGCGCATGGAGAGCTCCGACCGAACTTCCGAGCAAGGATTGGGGGCCGATAAGGTCGACCTACATGGACGACCAAGGAAACTTCACGCTCGGTGCAATAGAGCCGTTTGCTCGCTTCTTCGCGGCATCACGATCGGTTCAAGCATTTCCGACACAACCGGATCCAGCAGCAATTGCAGCGGAGACGCCATCACCGACAGCCACCACCGTGTTGGAGGTCGAATGAACGCCCCTACACTTCTCGGCCATGTAGGCTCTGTCGCAGGTTCGACCGTAAGTGTACGTCAGTTCGAAGGCGTTGCTTCGGGCATTGCGATCATCGGAGGACGAAGCTACCGGGTAGGTCAGGTCGGCAGCTTTGTGCGGATACCACAGGGGTATCATGATCTTTATGCTATCATATCAGAGGTCGGGGCAAGTGCGACACCGGTGACGCTAGTCGATGCGCTAGACCGCGGCGAACGATGGCTGACCGTTCAACTTATTGGCGAGATTGTCGAGGCCTCGTTTGAGCGAGGCATCAGCCAGTATCCGAACGTCAACGATGAAGTGCATCTGGTCACAGAGGAGGACCTGGCCAAGATCTACGGTGCAGAATTTTCTGGACAAGTGATTGTCGGTCGACTTGCTAACGCAGAGAGCATCCCGGTCCGCCTGGACCTCGACAAGCTAGTCACGCGCCATAGCGCAGTGCTTGGCTCAACTGGGTCGGGCAAGTCCACGACCGTCTCTAGCTTGTTGCGGTCAATTTCGGCGCCTGACGGAGCAGGCTTTCCGAGCGCGCGCGTCCTCTTACTCGATATCCACGGCGAATATGCCAGCGCACTCGCCGACAACGCTGAGATTTTTCGGATCACACCCGGCGTGGGCGAGAAGCAGCTGGTCATTCCCTACTGGGCACTACGGCCGGCCGAAATACTCAACTTTCTGTGCGGGAAGTTGGATGATCGCGCGACAACAGCAATACTCGACAAGATCTTCGCAGCCAAAGTCGCGATTGCTCAAACAGACAAATTGCCTGGTGTCGATCTGAATTCGATGACCGTCGACAGCCCTATTCCGTACAGCTTGCGAAACCTGTGGCTCGAGCTAATCGAACCAGAAATCAAAACCTGGCTCGATCAGGCCAAGACACAACCGGCGATCATGCAACCCGGCGACGCGGCCACGCTTCGCCTGCCAACCTACCAGCCGCACACAACAACGAATTCGGCGCCTTACCAGAACAACATCGGTGTTCTCGGAATTCGAAAGCAGCTCGACCGAATGCGATCGCGTATGCTCGATCGCCAGTTCGAGTTCCTGCTCAAGCCCGGAAAATGGGAGCCTGACCTGACGGGCCACGTGACGAATGACCTTCCATCCCTCCTCGAAAGTTGGATCGGCCACGAAAAAGCAATAACCGTGCTTGATCTTTCGGGTATTCCCAGTTCTGTCCTCCTAGATTTGATTGGCGCGATTCTGTCGATTATCTATGAGGTACTCTTTTGGGGTCGCGAACGCGATGAGGGCGGTCGAAAGCGGCCTCAGCTCGTCGTTATGGAGGAAGCTCACCGGTATCTTGGACGAGAATCCGACAACCCTGCGCGGGAAATGGTTCAGAGAATCGCGAAGGAAGGACGCAAGTTTGGTATCGGTGCAATGATCGTCAGCCAGCGTCCTTCGGAGATCGACGACACCATTCTCTCCCAGTGTGGGACTTTTGTCGCGTTGCGCCTCACCAATTCTACTGACCGCAGCAAGGTACAAGCCGCTTTGCCCGATAACCTGAGCGGTATCGCCGATAGCCTCTCGGTTCTAAGGACCGGCGAAGCGATAATAACCGGTGAGGCTGCACGGCTTCCAGTGCGCTGCCGCGTTACTCTGCCACCCAAAGACCGGCGCCCAAACAGTGAAGATCCGCTCGTAGCAGAAAGCTGGAAGCGCCCCCGAGGACCTGAAAACTATGATGATCTTGTCGCAGTCTGGCGTGCGCAGGATCCAAAGTGGAAGCAAACAAAAGTAGGCGAGAACGAAAACGCGAACGAGGGTGGAAATTGATGGAACGACAGCCTGTAACATCCAGCAACTTGGCCGAAGTCGGGTATGATCACGAATTAGAGACGCTTGAGGTCCAATTCAAACATGGCGGTGTTTATCAGTATTTCAACGTGCCTCCCTTCATGTACGAGCGTCTCATGTCCGCTGACTCACTAGGTCGATTTTTCAATGCTGAAATAAAGGGGCACTACCCCGAGGCGAAGATCTAGCGCGCTGCATTGAAATGATTTTGGGCTTTCCAAGCGAAGATCGGCGTTGATCCGATCCACATAGCCGCGATCACCGACATCGACCCGGAAAAATTGACGCGAAGACTACTAGTGGCGGGTTTTGGGAAGTTCCGCCGCGACGTCGATCCGCGGGCGAACGACCGCTCTGGGCCGTTATGACCATTTACTCCGCAGCCACAGCGAAAATGTGCAACGTAGCTTGAGATCAGAAAGCACTTGGGCAAAGTTTCTGTTTGCATGCTAAAGTTCCCATATGAAAATTCATCCTATCTGGTCTCGTCTGAAAGCTTTTATGCCCGCACTGGCGGGTTCGGCCTTCGTTATTTTGATTGTGGTTGCATACGAGCATTCAAAAGAAAGGCAGCAACAAAAGCGAGAAGAAGAGGCGCAGATCTATTGGTGTCGCGCTCTCGCGAAAAGCGTTGCGGAGGGACAAGTCGAATTGCATGACTTCCTCGCGACGCGTTGTCCGGCGAGCTTCCTTAGCGATGATTTGGGATCACCCTAGAAAATTCCACCCACACCATCATGCGGCCATGGCGGATGTGTTCCGTTCGTGCACGTTTCTAAATGGGACACCAATGGCTGCATCGGAGGGCCTGGAAGGGCAAATCTTTGGTGCTGGTTTCTGGGTTGCCTCGATCAATGAGGATGTTGGGCAAGAAATTTCGTCGAAACCCGTTTTTGACTCGAAACGCGGTCTTGATTTAAAACTAATTCTAGGGGCCCAAACTCAGTATCGCATTGAAAACGCTTATTAATTGTTGACTTTTCCGCTTGCTTGCCGATTCGCATTCAGATTTAAGACGGGTGTCCGAAAAAACTTTACGACTGGCGAAAAACCCCATGAACAAGCCTGTAAATACGCAGCACGAAGATCTGAAGCACAGACTCAGGCTACGTGGCTCATCGTTGTCTCAGGTCGCCCGGCTCATCGGAGAGCGTCCCTCAACGGTCACTCTCGTGAGCCAAGGGCTTAGAAAGTCTGATAAAATTCAGGAAGCGTTGGCACAAGCTGCCGGTTGTTCGCCTACGGAGCTTTTCCCGGATCGCTATCAAGATGATGGGGGGATTAAATGACCCGCTAGACCCACAATCTTCCAAGGGGAAATGAAAAAGACCTCCCGATCGCCAAACCAGGGAGGCCGTTTCATTGGTATCGATTTTCCACTTTCGACGCCCTTGTGTCCCCCAAAATCAACGCAAAGTCAATCCGCCGGGAGGTTTCTCGGCGGAGCAGAATTCTTATTGAACAAGGGCGGCAAAATGCACTCGCCCCATGCTGAAACAGCATGGGAATGGAGATGCTGTGCCGAATTCAAATGTGCCACTCACACGCCTACAACGAACCTCTTCGTAGCCGCGCAACACGCAATGTCATGAAGCCATCCCGCGCCTCTAGCCGCGGCTTTCTGCCTCTTATCTTGCCCAAAGATGGAAGGCCTCGGACAATTTTCTATGAGAGCATCCTTGAGAAGCGCTTTCTAATGCTCATGGCGGTGAGCGGCGACCTGTTCGACATTTGGGAGCAACCCACGGAAATTCGATATCGCAGGCCAAACGGCAGGATCGGGCATCACATCTTTGATTTTCTGATCACGCTCATGTCCGGGGAACGGATTGCCGTGGCGATCAAGCCCTTGGAGCGGGTCTGGCAGCGGAATTTTGAGCGCGAGCTGGAATGCATCGCATCGCACATGCCCAAAACCTTTGCCGATAGCTTGATGCTCATTACCGACCGGGATCTCGATGTTCAGGCAGCCAATGCGGCCGGCCGGGACCTCATGATGCGAAACCGCTCTTTGATGGGAGTGGCAGCATGACCGAGAGATTTCATATTACTGGAAATGATCAGGTCACTTTGTTCCAGCGTGCATTGCGGCTGAAACGGTATGATGACGCAGGTTATGTCTTCGATGAATTAGACAAACCCGGCCTCACGCACAGGATCGGTTTCGCTGAATTTACGCACCTGTTGGCCGGGCCAGATATGATCCTGCAACGCGATTTCTTTTCGCCGGGAAACCGACTGCGGGAGATCAAGCATGGGGAGGCTGGGGCGTTAACCCGCGCGCAAGACGACGAACAAATGACTGCGCTTTGGCGAAAGGCCTGTGTGGATGCGTTTTACACATTGTATCTGCAGGGAAAGGTGAAGCGAAAAGATGTGTGGATTACGCCTGTCGAAGCTGAACTTCGATTATTGGCGGAAGATAATTTTGGCAGGGCCTATCAGGAGGCCAAGGCCCGCGCAGGTCAGAGAATTGAGATACCAAAATTCCCGAAGCCCCGCACTTTGCTGAAATGGGTACGCAACTATGAGAATGCTGGCTACCATATCGATGGTCTCGTCAGCCGGTACTATGCATGCGGCAATCGCCATCGCCGTTTCAACGCAGAAGAATTGGCATTCATCTCCCGAGTGGTCGATCTGTACGCATCAACGCAAAAGCCAAATAAGGCAAAGGCGGTCAGAAAGACGATCAGCCTCTTTCATGATGAAAATGCCTGCCGGAAGGCAGAGGGGCATCCTGAGCTGATGGTTCCATCACAACGAACGGTGAGGCGTTTCTTGGACCGCGTTAGCCCCTACTATCTGGATGTGAAGCGTCTCGGCATTGATGCGGCCAATCGAAAGCATATCTTCCGTACATCCGGTTTGGATGTGCAGATGCCCCTAGAACGCGTGGAGGTGGATGAAAACAAGCTCGATGTTATCTCACTTTTCGCCACAACCGGGCTTTTGGATTTGCTCCCGGCTGATCGCCTCGAAACCTTGGAGAAAGGCCGGCGGTATCTCTACCTGTTCAAAGACTGTGCTACGAAATGCGTGCTGTCTTTACGCCTCGCCGCCTCACAGAACGCTGAAGATGCCATTCGAGGTCTGAAAGATGTGCTGAGAGACAAGACGGCGGTTGCGCAGGCGTTCGGCTGTACGGCGCCGTGGCATATGCGAGGCCGTCCCTTCCAAATTGTTGCCGATCATGGTGTCGCATTTACAGCTGCCAACTTCAAACTGGCATGTGAGCGCATCGGCGTGGGGTTAGAGCATCCACCTGTTGGTCAACCTGCCTTCCGCGGAAATGTCGAAAGCATTTTCCTGACATTGGGGCACGAGCTGATGCCGCACCTGATCGGCAGGACGTTTTCCAACACGAAGGAGCGAGGCGACTATCCTGCCGAATATTTGGCGAGCCTCACAGATGATCAGCTGATCATGACCATCGTGAGCTATATCGTCGATATCTACCACAGAACCCCACATTCCGGATTGGGGGGAGAAACACCCTTGGATGCTTGGGAACGGCACAATCAGGCGAATAACATCCCAACTCCGCCTGACGGCCATGAACTTCGGGCCGCTTTTGGTCGCCCCTTTGAACGTACGCTGAACAAAAGCGGCATTACACTTTTTGGCATTGACTATTCCTGCGACGAACTCCGGGATGCCTATCTGCATAGCCCGACGCGCAAAGTCACGGTGCGTGCCGATCTGGATGATCTTGGCTGGGTGTCCGTCAGTGTCGGCGGGCAAACCGTTCCCGCACGCGCCAATGAACAGATATTTTCCGGAATGAACTATGCCGAATGGCAGGAAATCCGGCGAAATATTCGGCAAACCCATAGGGCAAATGCGGAAGTTCATATCGAGCAGATCAGGCGCGCCTATGATCGCATTGATGGCGAGGTCCGGAAGGCCATGCTGCGCAATGAGTGTACGCCGTTCTACATCAAGGATGAAGATGTTCTCCGGAACGAACGCTCGATGCGGCTGACCATCCGAAGAGATGAGGTTGATCCCGACGCGCCTCTGGAAAATCTGATTTCTCCGCCAGAGTTGCCAACCAATCCTTTAGCGCGTGGAAAGAGAATTTCGCCGAAACCGTACACACCGGATGATCCAGACACTGCGCCGGGGACGCCCGCACCGAAGAAACGTTGGGGGTTTAACGATGACTGATCTGCATGCGAGCCATCCCGACACGGCGGAAACTCTGAGTGCATTGAATGCGCGTTTCGTTCAGCATGAGCGCTATGATCAGCTTTTTGATCTCGCACATCGACTGGTCTCTTTGCGTTTGGCGGATTTGCGTTCCGGGCGGGTTACGGAAGGCTTGAGCCTGGCGCTTACCGCCGGTTCTGGCAGCGGAAAGACCACCGCGATGCGGCAACTGGTCCGGGCAATCCAGAGGGAACTGTCCCTTTCCGACTATCCGCAGGCCAAAATCATCAGTGTCAGTGTGCCGTCGCCCGCCACTCTCAAATATGTGGGGCTGCGAATTCTGCACGCGCTTGGCTATGAACTGACCGCCGAGAGGCAGGCTTGGTACATTTGGGACAAGGTTCGGTTCCATCTGCGAGAAAGCCGTGTTCTGTTTTTACATCTGGATGAGGCGCAGGACCTCAACACGCGAAACTCGAAGAGTGAGTTGCCTCATGTCGCCAATATGCTCAAAACGATCTCTCAAGATGACGAGTGGCCCGTCGGCTTCTTCCTGTCCGGGACAGAGGGTCTGAAAGACATCATCAATTTCGACGCGCAATTGGGGCGGCGCATCAAGGGCATCCGCTTCGAACCGCTGAAGCTTCACAGTGACGCTGATGATGTGGTCGAATTGGTCGAAAGCTATTGCGAGGCAGCTGGCATTTGTTTGGAACCTGGTGCGGAGGAAGACGCTCTGGGTGAGCGGATCATCCATGCTGGTGCTTACGAATTTGGGCTGGCCATTCGACTTACGCTCATGGCGATCGAGAAAGCGCTTTACGCCGAAGTGGATTGCCTCTCCTGTGATCATTTTGCGACCGCATTCGAGGAGTGGAAAGGGTGCGGCGATGCCTTCAATCCGTTTCTTATCCCGGACTTTACACAGGTAGATCCTCGTAAGCTGTTTGGCGAGGAGGGCGACCTATGAGTTTCACCCGCGCCCTTCCTCTGTCTGTCCCGATCATACCCGGTGAAACGGCGACCTCTTTGGCTAGCCGTCTCGCGCATCGGAACGGAACGCCGCGCTTGATTTCGTTCTGCACCGATCTGGGCATAGATTACTTTCGACTTAGCAACGGCGATGTCGATGAGATCCGGCATGTTGCGGTATTGGCCGGTCAGGACGCAGATATATTACAGTCCAACACACCATCACTTTCCGAGCAGGACTGGTTCCTGCTCGGTGAAGAAACCATAAAATTCACAGTGTTTCAGCGCACGAAGCCGCAAATCTGTCCGATGTGTCTAGAAGAAGCACGTCAGAACTTTGGGGCACCATTTGCCTATCAACTTGGCATCTGGCAGCTCACCTCAGTTCGTACTTGCCACAAACACCGCTGCTATTTGCAAGAGTTGCCCAAAGCGCCATCGGGGAACGATCATTTCGACATTGCGAGCCTGGCACTGGGTGCAAACCTCATATCCCCAAGCTTTCCTGACCCAAAAGACCTTGAGCTTGAGCGGTATTTATTGAGGCGCATCGCCGGGCAAAAGGGGAACGACTGGATCGATACATTGCCCATTCACGTCGCCGCGCAGACGTGCGAGTTTTTCGGTTTGCTGCTGCTCAATGGGCCAAAATCCAAACGGCATGAGACCAGCCCGTCAGAGTGGCTAAAAGCGGGGCGGATCGGCTTCAGCTTTCTGCGCCAAGGACCGCAGGCGCTGATTGAGAAAATGGATGAACTAGAGCAAAATAGGCCCGACGACACCTCGCTCTACATTGCGCGCTATGGTGTCTTTTTCGAGTGGTTGCGTGATCGGGATACCGACCCGCATTTCGATGACCTACGGGACTTGGTGCGCAAATTCATTTTTGAAACGTTTCCAGTTCCAAAGGGCGGACAGGTCCTTGGGAAGAAGAATCCGAAACGCCACAAGTATACCTTTGACAGTCTGGCTAAGGAAAAACGCCTCAACAAGGCGCAACTCGGTTATATGCTTTTGGACCTCGGATATGTGAAACGCTGCGAAGGGTCATCGCATTTTGCCCCTATCGGCTATATCCCCGCAGCAATCGGCGACGATGTCGCCGGAAAACTCAAAGCGCTTCGTACGCCAGCACAGGCCGCGAAGAATATGGGGATATCCAAGCCGGTACTGGATGCCCTGACCCAGAACGGCGTGATCGAAACCTATTTCAAGCATCCGCAGGCTGTTCCCGTTTACCACCCCAGTGTCATCGCAGAGTTTTGGTACAAGCTCAGGGATACATTTGAGTCCTATGCGGACATGGAAAAGCGCGGCAAACCAATGAACATTCGTGACGCCGCACGCGCATGCAAAATGCCGCTTTGGCAAGCTCTTGCGCTCATATTGCACCACCCAATCCCGGTCACCAAGCGAAGCCGGTATCACAAGGGCTTCGAGGAACTGAGAGTAATTGCGTCCGACTTGACTGACATTCTTACCAAGGTGCAACAGCAGGTCACACCCGTGCGAGTAGCAGCCAAGGCATTGGGAACTGACGCCGAGGGTATCTATACGTTGATGGCCGCCGGTAAGCTGGCCGAACAACGTCCCGAAGAAAATGATCGGCATACCCGGGATCGCTTGATTTATTGTGAAAGCTTAAAGGATCTTCTGAAATCACGTGATTGAACAGGCAGAAGACAGGCATGGGCAAGGCCCACGGAAACTCTTGCCCATGTCGATCCTGTTATGCATGTTCTGGGACCAAGTATTTTTCATGAATGGATTTCGTTTTGACGATCATTGATGTCATCGATTTGCTGGATCGCTTTCAGACTTCCATTGTTGGGGTCATCGGCTTTTTCGGCGTCATCTGGACTTTGAGAGCAAATGCGAAGCACGACAGAGAGACGCACGATCGACAACTGGCAACCAAACGCCAAACACTGCGACGCATCCTTGCAGCCGAGTTTCGGAATTATGCGCGCGCTCTGAAGCAAAATCTCGACGCCCAACTCCGGACAGCGAATTTATTTCGATTGGAAGGGTGCGGAGGCTTCTTTCTGACAGCCTGTCATCTGATTTGGGTCTGCTGAACCTGGATGAAGTCGATATTATCGTGAATGCGATAATTAGCCTTGATGGAATGAACCATTTCCTTGCGAACCATGCTGTCGATATCTCAGAAACACGTTTTCTGATTCCAGCCACAATGTGGGGCGAGGTCAAATATTGCCTAGCCACGACAAAAGATGCTTTGGATGGGGCTATTGAGGCTTTGGCGCTGACGGGTGAAGTTTGAAGCCGGAGTGTTTGTGGCGGCAAAGCATTCTGAGATGTTAACTTCGCGGGGCTAAGCGTGATTTTATGCCATCTTGGCGTATTCACTTATCGCTTGGTCAAAGTACGGCGTATTCGCGTAGTTGCACGTCGAAGAATTGCGTGGCGCCCGTCGTTTTGGTGATTGAGTGAAAATTGCAGCAACGCCAAACTCACTGGGATGAGAATAGATAGGGCGAGTACGATAGGGCTGGAGAGAGCTCGATCAATCCAGTTCGGTGAAATGTAAATCGGCTTGCGCCCTCCAAAATAGGAAATCTCCACTTCAGGTTTTCCCAGTTCGGAAATGGCTGACACGAATATAGCACCACTTTCGCTTAGGGCCGGCAGCAGAAACCCATAACTTGTCTCCTGTTCACCTTGCTCAATAGACACAAGTTCACCACGTCGCAGCTCTCCTGATTTGATGCCCTCAGTTGTCTGAGACAACAAAGACCGCTCACGGAATTCGTATCGCCCAGACAGCAGAAGATTTTTCTCACCGGAACTTGCGACATTCCCAATTTTAATATCCCCCGAGAAGGAGAGCGCTCCGATGTTGTTCAGCTTTTGACTTGGTAAAATAATACGCGTCTGATCTTTGAACCCGTTTTGGTTTTCAATGATGAGATGCCATGGATTTCCTTCCGAGCCGGACACAATTGTTGTTCGCGCGGCCTCATTCCAATGGATGGAAACAACCTCTTTGATCGCCTGATACCGGCGCAAATCGCAGGGGCCAGCGCCGCTAGAGGCACTGCGGTCGATAGTGTCGAGAGGCACGCAGGAGGTGACCTCACCGAGGTCCCAATAATCGGATTGCCCTGAGAAAAGAATGTTCAGGCTACGCGTTTCGGCTTCGATGACAACGGTGTGGCGAGCACCGAGACCAAAAGCAAAGATAAGCAAAAGCAGAAAAACGAGACCCGCAACAATTGATTTTATATATTCCCGACCGTCGGACTGAGACGCGTCAGATGCGATTTCTGCGTCTTGCATTATTCGCCCACCGGGTAGATCACGAATTCTACTTCACGTCCCATTTCGCCATTCTTGAAAGAAACGGTTCCGGCCTTCAGTGGCCCAGTTGCTGACAAGTTTGCGGGGAGCGCGCAGATCGTGTCAAAAGCCGTTCGATTTGCAGCATCAGATTGCTCGCAGGCGATATCAATCATGTCGGGATAATCCGGGAAAAACAGGTAGGTTTCCTCAGACCGTGACGTGTTCAAAAGCAGATATGTATTCTGGTCACTCTGCTCCCCCCAGAAAACTGTGCTCGTCTGATCGCCACCAGTCGCACAATCCCCCTTGGTCAGTAGAGGTGCAATTTTTTTTGTGCCAAATTCCTTGAGCTTTGCAGGCGTTTCACTCGGATAGACCAACGAAACCAATCCTCCCGGCCATTGCTCGGACACCGAGTAGTCACCAAGGCTTTGATAAAAACCATCAACACTCACAACCGAAAGACATATTGTCTGTCCCGCCCAATCCTGCGGAACATAGGCCTCTACCGGAATGTCATCGGCCCTGCGGGGATAGGAACCGAAACGCGCCATGCCAACAACGCGCGCGCCAGAAATCTCTGCCGCCGATTTTAACACCTCATGGAAGCTCTTCGGTGCGAGCTTCTCTTTACTTTCGCTTTGAGCAAAGGCGATAGTCGGTGCAAGGATCACGGCAAAGATAATTCTCGACAACATGTTCAATCGCTTTCAAAAACGTCTTTCGCTTAGCTTATGCGTTCTTTTCGCAGTTATCACCCCTGTTTTTGCCCAAACCGTCACGGTGCAGAGCGGGAATGAGACCGGGCATGGGCATCTCATAAAACACGGAACCACATGCTACCTTGTTACGCCAAAGCATGTCGTGGCCCAGGGACGGCGCGCGACCGTGTTTTCATCGGCCCCAGTTGAGCATGCTGGCGTGCTCATCGAGAAACCATTTTGGGAGGGCATGGATCTTGCCCTTGGGATTGTGCGAGGCGCGGTTGAGAGCCGATGCAACGCGACCCTCGATGATTTTTCCAGCAAAGTCACGATCGCCGATGGGCGTACCGTTCAGCTTCTGCGCGTGCGCCCCTCTGGTGACGTGGAAAAAGTAGATATGCAGATAACGCGGTCAGACTATCTGACCCTGGACGCACGCATAACCTCCTCAGGGCAGGAGCTATTCAAAGGCACAAGCGGCGCGTTTCTGTTCGACGGAGATCGTCCGATCGGCATGGTGATCGAAGCTCTCTCTTCGACAGAGGGTCGTTTTATGAGGATCGAAGAAATTCATATGAATCTGGAACGCCGCCTCAACCGCAGCGTGGGCTTTCAGGTTACAACCTCTGTGCCACAAACGGCCATGCCTCAATCCACCAACATGCTGCCCGCCAGCTTTGAAGCCGCAACGGTGCCCCCGCTTTTCCCGGATGTCTCGGAGGAAAATATGCTGGGTGATGGCGCCTATGTGTTTCAGTTGACGCGTCCCAACCGTATTGCGTTCAAACTAAAGGGCACGGATGCGCACTCTCTGCGTAGCGTCACAATCATTTCCGATCCGGAGGGAGATTACGCCTTGCCGAAAGGCATTCGGGTTGACGTCTCTTCCGCTCCTGACGGATCTCGCCCGCGCCCCTTTGGCACGGGAGAGATGGGGCCGGATGGTCTCTTTGCCCTAACCCGATCCCCGACATTGGCGCGATGGGTTTTCATCACTGTGACTGGGGCTTGGGAAAGCGGCCCTGTCGGAATTGAAGGTGTGGTATTTGAATGAACTAACGCAATGGGATGGTGATACGAACATCGACTGCTTTGTTAGCATATTGTGTAACCATAGCAGTCAGGGCACCTTGATCTAAATATTCCATTTCGTACCACTTGGCATCGGAAGAGCGATACTGAATATTCTCTCCGACAATACGTAGGAAGCAACCGCGATAAAACTGTTCTACAGCATAACAATTCTCAGCCTCTTGAAAGCCTGTAATGTCAATTGTCGTCACAGCGTACCCCTCGCCATTAGGTACAAGACTATACACTCGACCCATTACGTATTCTAATTTTTCTTGGTCCGCTTTCTTCCCGTCAAACTGCAATTCGAGCCTTGGGGAACTGTCTAAAAAGGCCTTAATGGCTTCGTTTCGCACGACCTTATCTGGGCTGTAGAGACCATATTCCAAAGCGATCTGAACCAGCTCTTCGTCGCCTGATTCGAGCATCATTTTCATCGCGGTTTGCGCACGGGTTGGATCAGGGTCGTTTAGGAGTTCGGCATATTCGTTACCCTTGTTCATCTCGGCATCGATCTTTGCCTTGAGATCATCAACGGAAAAAGATTGGGCAAAAAGCGCACTTGTTCCGAGGGACAGAACAATTGGAAGTGCCAACTTAAAGGCATGAGAAAAGCTCATGAACTTCTACTTTCTTTCGATTGGGGTACGGATTGAGTTATTTGCTGACCGGAATACGAAAACTCACGTTTTCGGTGCCAGGCAAATCACCCACACCAACCAATTGTCCTTGTTCATCAAGATTGAGCGCCTTCCATTTCCTCCAGAGCGCAACAGAGACGCCTGTATCACTCAAACGCACAAAGCAATCGTTATCATGTTCGTCAGTGTAGCAGTTTTCTGCGTCATCAAATTTGCCTACGCGTATGTTTAAGTAACCGTCGGTCTTTCCTTGGATAGAGCCTCCCGCGTTTTGGATGTACCCACCAGCTCGAGATATATCCTCAGCTGACATAAAAATCGCTAGGTTCGGCCCGCTTTTAAAAAACGCATCCAGTGCCATGCGTTGCACAACCGGGTTCGGGCTATAGAGACCGTAATCAAGCGCCATTCGCTCCAGCGTCGCATCCCCGCTTCCAAGCATGATTTCCATCGCCGCCATGGAGCGCTGGGGATCAGGATCGTTCAGAAGGACTTGGTACTCGTTCAGCCCCCCGACTTTTTGGTCAACCTGAGCCAGAATGTCGGCGGCGGACAAAGTTTGCGCATGCGCAATATTGGTTGAAAGTGTTGAACCAATCATCAGTGACAGCACTAAAGAAAATCGCATTTTAATCCCCTTCGGATCATCGGAATGAACAAATCTTACGAGTAAGTTTCTTCAGCTTGCATGATGGGTCAAGGACCAATGTGTTTTTCAGGCGATGTATCGAATATTCTCGGCCTTAATGCGGTGAGGGAGAGAGCATGTCGCAGAGGCAAAGAAATTTGTCACTAGGGGCAAGTGTTATGCGTGAGCATCATCTTTAGATGTGCATTTTCGGTATTTTCACGCCCCACAGAGGCAAAACTATGGGTCACCGCTCAAAACTTGGGGTACGCCCCATAGTTTTGCCACTTTGCCCCCCATAGTTCTGCCTCTGGCTCAGAAAATAAAAACCTTTCCTCGTCTTATGGTTTAGGCGTTCGAGCATCTTAGCAGCTCGATCTCTTGTGAAGCTTTTTTGTAAGTGTGGGCGGAAAGCGGTCCTCCGCTGCTGTCTGCGCCGAGGTCAGCTGTGCGGACTTTGCAGCCTTTCGCTGCAGGTACGAAGCTCCCCGGTTTCATTTCAGAAAGCGGTCGCCTTGCGGACCACAGAGCCTCTGGTCAATCGACCAACTTGACGGCCAAAGCCTCGTTCAGGGCAATGTGCGAGGCATAGCCCCCCCGAAGGGCCGCACGTGTCGCATCCAATTTCTCCAGTCCGCTCACAACCAGAAGCCCCGACATGTTCCGGAGCAGCGCATGGTCGGCACTGATCATACGACGGTCCAGCTCTCCGAGCACAGGCTCGCCCTGCGCATCGACGAACCGGCCTGCGATGATCCCCACGGCGCCTTTCGACACATACTCCGCCACATCTTCCGGCGTGGCGATATTGAACTGAACCACATGGGTATTCTCGGTGCAGGGGCTGAGAGAATAGATCGCCTTGGTGCAATCGCCCAGGAGCCGGATCTGCTCTGAGATGATCGGCTCCTGGCGCAATCGCTCCGCCAAAGACGCCTCGGAACACACGGCAGGGGCGTTCAGGTTGATGCATTGGGCCGACAGGCGGCGCGCGATCTCGGTTGTGCAGCTTTCGCAGGTCGGCAACAACGGGTTGGCCAAGGAGCCGATCAACTGACGCACAACCAGCCCGTCCACCGGCCACCACGGCACGCGTTCAGACACGAAAGACACCGTCTGCCCCCAGCTCACCCCCAAGGTTTCCCCGGGCGCCACGAAATCGGGCAAAAGCTGTGCGGCAGCTTCGCAGACCTGAAGCATCGTCTCGGCGGCGCTTTCCTCTTCGGGCACCACATGTGCGCCCTCGAGGCCGTAGATCTCGCACAACCGATCCGCCAGATCGTTCACCCGAAAATGCGTGCCGGAGATTTTCACCCCCACGATCTGACGTTCGCGCGCCAGCCGCAGATAGGTGATCACCGTAGGCCGCGACAGCCCCATTTTCTTGGCAATCTCGGCCTGATTGAGCCCCTTGATGTAATAAAGCCAGGCCGCTTCGGCAACGGTGCGGTCGGTCGGGTGGTTGGCACGCACCATCTCCGGGAACTCCTTTGAAAAACGGGTACGTGACCCTACACCGCGTCCTCAAGCGCGTCAAAGCGGAGCACATCGGCGGTGATCGCCAAATCCTCCTCCAATGCCCGGTCTGGCATCAGACCCAAATGCGCCAGATCGCCGTGATAGCCGCGCACCGCTTCGGCGGGCGTGACATCGCCATCCGCGACACGCCGCATCCAGGCGATGAGCGTGGTCTGATGTTCGGCCTGGTTGATCTTGCGTCCGAACAGCGCCAGCCGCGCGCCGTGGCGCTCGGATTGGGCCACCAGTTCGAAGGTGTCGCGATGGGTCGCACCCGCGCCGCCCAGCACGCCCACGACCATCGACGGGTCATGTGCGGCGAGTTCCGCCATGGCCTCGGGACCATTGTAGGCGACCTTGAGGAATTCGGGACGTTCTGCGCGGGTCAGGCTGGCCAGAAGGCGGATGATATTGTCGTTCACAAAAGCCCCGAGTCGTTCGGGCACAACCGCATCGGGCATGTTCGGATTGAAGACTTCGAGAAAGTGCTGAACCCCTGCGGCCCGCGCCTCGCGCCGGAACGCGGCATAGGCCTCAAGCGCGCGGGTATCGGCCTCCGTGTCGTTGTTGAAAGTCAGCGAATAGAGGCAGAGGTTGGCGGGCGCAAACTCCAGATCGGCCCCACGATAGGGCCGCGACGGCACGGTGTTATGCGCCGCACCGCGCAGATTGCCCCAGACACAGGTTGTCTCATTGCCGCGAAAGGCGGGCTGAATGGCACTTTTGGCAAAGGCGCCTTCCGCCTGCAACAGATCCATGGTGCCCGCGGCGGTGAGCATGATGTCGACGACGTCCTGTTGGATGATCTGCCGAACCTCGTCCAAAAACTGAGGCCGTGTACGGGGGCCAGTGGGTCGCCCTGCGGCATCGCGCGCCAGCCCCAGAGCAGGCACGCCGCCGGTGACTTCGGTGTCTTTGGCGTCGGCGATCATATAGTCGCCCTTGCGATAGCCGCCCAACCGGATGCGGGCAATCTTGTCTGTATAACGCTGTTTGCTCATTCCTCATACTCCTCTCAAGCTCTGGCCGGTTTCCGGCTCAAAAACATGGACCTTGTCCCGCCGGATCGCGAAATGAACGGTGTCGTTTTGCGACAGACGGCGGAAGCGCTGAGTGACAAAGGACATTTCCTCGCCTTCGACTTCGGTGATGACCTGACCCTCTGCACCCATGTTTTCGACCAATACAACAGTCCCCGTGATGGCGTTTTCCGCATCAGGCTCGCAGAGATCCATACTTGCCGGACGCAGGCCCAGCTCAACCTTTTGCCCCGGTTTCAGGGAAGGAAACGCCTCGGGATCAAGGGTGATCGCAATCCCCCCCGCCCGCGCCACGTGGCCCTCTTCCATTGTCGCGTGGAGGAAATTCATCGCGGGCGTGCCGATAAAATCCGCCACGAACCGCGAGGCGGGGCGCTCAAAGATTTCGTCCGGCGTGCCCATCTGTTCGATCTTGCCGTCGCGCATCAACACGATGCGGTCGGCGATGGTCATTGCCTCAAGCTGATCGTGGGTGACGAAAATGGTCGTGGTCTTGAGTTGCAGGTGCATCTTGCGGATTTCCGTCCGCAGTTTTTCCCTCAGCTTGGCGTCGAGATTGGACAGCGGCTCGTCAAAGAGGAACACCTTCGGCGTCTTGATCATCGCGCGGGCCATGGCAACGCGCTGTTGTTGACCGCCGGAGAGGTTTTTCGGACGCCGGTCGAGATATGGCGCGAGGCCCAGCATCTCGGCCACCTGCTCCAAACGCGGGGCAATCTCCGACTTGGGAACGCCCTGACGACGCAGCCCGAAGGTGATGTTGTCGGCGACGCTCATATGCGGATACAGCGCGTAGCTTTGAAACACCATGGCAACGCCGCGCTCGCCGGGCGGCAGGTCGGTGACATCTGTTCCGCCGATTTCGATCCGCCCGCCGGTGACTTCCTCGAGCCCCGCAACCATGCGCAGCATCGTGGATTTGCCGCAGCCCGAGGGGCCGAGAAAGACGACGAATTCATGATCGGGGATCGAGAGGTTCATCCCCTCGATCACAGGGTACGCGCCATAGGATTTGACGATGTCGGTACAAGAAATATTGGCCATTGATCTGTCCTATTTCCGGCCGCTTTGGACCGAGGTGTTGAGAAGGCCCATCAGAAGGCCGATGAAGACGAGCGGCGGCACCACGAGGAGCACGGTCGCGGCATTGATGACGCCCCAGGGGACCTCCTTGCCCAGCGAGGTGATGGAGGCCGCAACCACCGGAAGGGTGGCGTTCTGCGCCGCGAGTGTGAGCGCAAGCAAAAGCTCGTTCCAGACCAGCACGAAGGTGAACACCAGCGCGCCGAAGAGAGAGGGGGACGCCACCGGCAATGCAAACCGCCAGAAGATCTCGAAGGGGGAACATCCCTCCATCGCCGCCGCTTCCTCGATGTTGAGCGGCACGCGCTCAAACGCCGGAACCGACAGCCAGATCACCGTCGAGATCGTGGTGATCAGATAGACGAGGATCAGGCCAAAGAGCGTGTCGTAGATGCCGAGATCGAGATAGATGACGATGAACGGGATTGCGATCGCCACCGGCGGCATGAAGCGCAGCGAGAGCACGAAGAACTGCACATCGTCGCCCCATTTCCGGGCATGACGCGCCAACGTATAGGCCGCGGGAATGCCGAGTGCCGCCCCGATGATCACAGAGGCCGAGACGACAATCACAGAGTGCAAAAGCCCGTCGCGAATGGTCGGATTGCGCAGAATCGTAGCAAAGTTCTCAAGCGTCGGCGAGAATAAGAGCTTCGGCACCGGTGTGACGATGTCGCGCAACTCCTTGAAGGCGCCCAGAACCGTCCAGAGGATCGGCCCGAGGGCCACGACAATCAGCAAAGCCAAAAGCGCGCGGGTGAGTGTGACGGATATCAGGCGGCCCATTTTTTCCCCGCTTTCCAGATGATGGTGAAGACGACGGTGGTGACGATGAGCAACAGGATCGACATGGCGGAGGCGTAGGAAATCCGGCCGCCCATATTGATGCCCATCTGATAGGCATAAAGATCGAGCGTTTCCGTTGCCGTCCCTGGCCCGCCGCCCGTCATGACAAAGATCAGATCAAAGGACCGCAGGCTCTCCACCGCCTTGACCAGAGCCAGCGAAATGATCGGCGCCTTGAGCATCGGCAGGGTGACATAGGCGTGGATTTCCCAAGTGCGCGCATTGTCGAGCATGGCGGCCTCGATCGGATCACGCGGCAGGGTTTCCATCAGCTTCAACAGGATGACGGTGAAGAACAGACCCCATTGCCAGATGTCGACGATGGCGACCGAGATGAGCGCCAGAGACGGATCGGCCAGAAACTCGACCGGGCCAATGCCCACAAGACCGCAGAGGTAGTTGATCAGACCCAGAGAGGGCGAATAGAGGAACCGCCAGATAAAGGCCGCAGCCACGCGCGGCAGGAGCACCGGCACCAGAAAGGCGAAGCAAATGAGGTTGCGCCAAAGCGGCTTTTTCACCGTCTCGTAGATCAGCACCGCCAGAAGGACCGCCAGAACCAATGTCCCGGTGACGGTCACGACCTCCCATATGGCGGAGATTTCCAGCGCATTGAAAAACCGTTTGTCCCGCAGCAGGCGCAGAAAGTTGTAGGCGCCGACGAACTCATAGTCCGAACTGCGCAGCGTGCGGTTCATCAGCGCGAACCAGACCGCGCCAGCCACGGACACAAGCGCGAGCGAGGCCAGTATACCGATGGCAGGCACCAGAGAGAGGGTGACAAATGTTTTGCGTTTCATAGGGCGTCCTTCGACGTCGGAAAGCGAGAAAAAGGGGAGGGACCGGCGCGCCCTGTCTTCGTTGGCCCACGGAAGGCGGGGCACGCCGGATGGCTGCGGTTACTTGAGCCGCATCAGGCTGTCTTCGGCGAAGAAGGCCGCTTCATCGAGCGCGCCCGCGATGTCGTCGCGCGTGCCGGTGAAGACCTCCTCCAGCGCAAGACCAAGCGTGTCGCCGATCTCCGGCCAGGCCGGGCTTTTCATGATCAGAAGATCGGTTTTCGGACCGGTCGCCAGCATGGCTTCGACATATTGCGCCGGAACCAGCGATTGATAGGCCTCGCTCTCAAGCGTCGAGGTGCGGCCTATGTCGGAGGCAATCCCGGCCTCAAGCCGCTGTTGCTCCATCTCTTTCGACGTGGCCCAGCCGACGAAATCGCCCGCGATGGTCTTGGCGCAATCGTCCGCTGCGCCTGCTTTCGACACGGCCCAGCCATGCGCCCAGCCAGCGGACGGGAGCGGATCGGGTGGCGGCGCGTAGCCCACCTTGCCGACGACGGTCGATTTGGACGGGTCTTCCATCCATGGTCCGAACACGTCGGATTCGATCAGGATCGCGACCTGACCACCCCGAAACGCTTCGACCGCATCGGACCAGTTGAAGGTGCCGACACCCGGCGGGCCGTAGGACATCAGATCGGTGTAAAGCTCGGTCGCCTCAACCGCCGCTTCGCTGTTAAACGCAGGCATATCGCCGTCAAGCCATTCGCCGCCCATGGCGCGGAAAAACGGCGTCCAACGCCAGACGTTCATGCCAGACCCGCGCTGACCCCGCGCGGCCCAGCCATGCGCGCCATTGTCGGCGGCATCGAGCACCTTGACCGCTTCGACCAGCTCATCAAGCGTGTCCGGTACACCAAGACCGGCGGCTTCCAACAGATCCGTGCGCACCATCATCACATCGCCGCCACCCACGAAGGGCGCGAAATACTGCGTGCCATCGACCGTCGCGACATTGCTCAGATCGGTGCGGAAATCCGCGATGTCATAGCTCTCAGGCACCACATCGGCGAGCGGGTAAATCCAATCGGCGCTGACATATTCGGCGAGGTTCGCCTCGTCGATGTAAAGCACCTGATAGGACCCGGCGCCGGTCGAAGCATCGAGCCGCGCTTTGGCCCGACGCTCATTCTCACCCAGAAGCGTGATCTTCACTTCCGTGTCCCATTTGTCGTTGAACTCCGACAGATGCGCATCCAGTGCGGTGACGGCGGGCATGCCCTGGCCGATTACGTTGAGCGTCGGCAACGCGCCCTTGCAGGCCTCTTGTGCCTGGGCTTGAGCCGCCAGCGCGCAGAGCGCCGTGCCAAGCAGCAAAGATGTCCTTTTCATTGGTCTTCCTCCCTAGATATGCGTGATCCTTGATGGACCTTCGCGGTTCATGCCCCTTACTGGGGCGTCTCCTCCATCAGCGCGGTGACACCTGCATCGAGATGACAAAATCGCGCAAATCTCTCTTCATAGAGGGGGGCAAGCGCCGGGTCGGGATCATGGCGTCGGGCGACATGGGTCATCGCCTGCGTGGCCTCTCCCAGATCGCCATAGGCCCCGGCCGCCACCGCCGCACAGATCGCCGCGCCCAGCGCTCCCACTTCGCCCGCGCGCACCGCCTCCACGGGGCGCTGACAAATGTCGGCGAAAATCTGGGTCCAGACGGGCGATTTCGCGGCCCCGCCCGCAAGCCGGATGACCGGCGGAAACTGGCGCCCCGACAGCGCCACGGCGTCTTCGGCATGGCGTCGGGCCTGAAAGGCAACGCCTTCGTAAATCGCGCGGAGCATTGTGCCCGTGTCATCGCCCGCGCCGAGGTCCAGAAATCCGCCGCGCTTGGGATCGGGACCGAACACATAGGGCAGAAACTGACAGCGGCGCGCCGAAACGGGGCTGGTTTCGACCAGCTTGTTCGCCTCTTCGATCGTGACCCGTCCGCCCAGCGCCCGGTCGAGATACCAGCCGAGATTGGCCGCCGAACAGGGGCTGCCCTCGGCAATGAGCCGCGTGCCGGATGCGCCGTAGCGAAAGTTCAGGATCGGCGCGCCGGTGATCTCGGAGGTCGAGGTTTCCAGACTGTTGATCGACCAGGTGCCCGCAATCATGGTCAGGATCTCCGGCCCCATGGCCCCCGCCCCCAACGAACAGGCGGCGACATCCATCATGGACCCCGCGACGGGAATACCCTCCGGCAGGCCGGTCTCTTGGGCCGCTTCGGCACTGATCCGCCCCGCGACGCCGTCGCTTGGGACGATGTCCGGCAAGCGATGGCGATGCGGCGCCAAACCGAGGTCCTGTAGCGCCTCGTCGGCATAGCTCTCAGTTGCAAGGCTCATCAAACCGCCGCCCCCGGCATCCGTCGGATCGGTCAGTGCCGCGCCGGTGAGTTTGAACCGGATCGCATCCTTGCAGCACAGCGCCCAGCGGGTGCGGGCCAGAACTTCGGGCTCCGTGCGCGCGAGATGGGCAAAGACCATCATCGTCTGCCCGCCCCAAAGACGCGTGCCCGTGAGGCCCGTGATCGTCTCGGCGCGGCCTTCGGCGGTGAGCCGATCGACCAGCGGCTGGGCGCGGTGATCGACGGAGACAATGCCTGGGCGCGTCGCCTGACCGCGCTCGTCCAAAAGGAAAATCCCGTTGCCAAAGCCGGTACAGCCCACACCCAGAATCTCGCGCCCGGCGCAATCCTCGACGATCCGACGCAGCGCGGACACGATGCCCGCCCAGAAGGGCGCCAGATCGCGCTCGACCCGCCCGTCGCCGTGATAGATGTTCTCGACATCCGCCGTTTCCGCCGCGACCTCGGTGCCGGAGAGGTCATAGGCCACCACCTTGACCGTCGTGCCGCCTGCGTCGATGGCGATGATCGCTGCGTTTCTCATGCTGCGCCCTCCCGTGTCATGACCCGCGCCCCCATCAGTCGCGGATCGGAGAGCACGGCGTCAATTTCAGCGTTCAGGCTGTCGCGCGCGCGTCCGGTTTCCTCTGACAGGATATCCGCCAATTCCGGCATGGTGTCGGGAGACAACCCATGGCCAAAGCTCAGCCGCGTCCGGCGCAGAATCAGATCCTCTAGCGTCAGCGCGCCACGCACCCGGATCGCGTAACGAATCTCGCCGCGGCAAATGTCGGGCGCCTGCCGCAGTGTCAAAGCATCTGCACCCGTGCAGAGCCCTGCGACATCTCGCGCCAGTGCGCCGTAGCGGTGTAGGAGGCGGTGGGCCAACTCCGCGTCGATCTCACGTTCACGCACCAACTCCTCCGCAGTGCAGGGTGCGGCGCCCGGATATTGTCGCGTTGCCGTGGACACCCGCCGTGTACGTCCGAGGAGCGCGAACACCCGATCCGCAGTTTCTTCGCCAAAGGCGCGAAACGTGGTCCATTTGCCGCCGACCAGTGACAGAATGGGCGGCAAGCTGTCAGAGAAACGATCCTCTTCCAGCGCATGATCGCGGGCAGCGCTGGTGGCCGAACCGCTGCCCTCGCTGCGTCGCAAAGGACGGATGCCGGTGGTCATCGACACGATCTGATCGTGGCGCACCTCAATGTCGGAAAAGAGCCCATTGATCGCGGTGAGCAGATAGGCAATCTCATCGCCCGACACCACCTGATCATCGGGGTTTGGGGTTTCAACCTCGGTGGTTCCCACCAGAACATTGTCCCCCACGGGCAAGGTGATGATCATCCTTCCTGTGCCGTCATCAAAGTAATAGGCATTGCCATCCATCCGGCGATGCAATTCGGCATTGTCGAGCACAAGATGCGCCCCCTTGATGCCCCGCAGATACTGCGTGCGCCCACCCAGCTCTGCATTTGTCCGATCAATCCAGGCGCCCGTCGCATTAACGATCACCTTGGGACGCAGGGCAAAACACTCCGGCCCGAACCGGTCTTCGATGACGATCTGATCCTGCGCCAGGTGCCAGCACACATGATTGAGTGCGACGACCTCGGCTTCTTGATCTAAAGCCTCGCCAAGCATTTCGAAGATCAGCCCCTCCGGCTGGATGATTTGACCGTCGTAATAGGAGACCACGGCTTTCGTACCCGTAGGCAACCCACGGGGAAAGCGATCCCTTTTCAGCAGCGTCTCGTGATCTGGCAAAGGATGCTCGCGCCGTCCGAAGGCTTCGTAGATACGCAAGGCGCCTTCGAGCGCCACAAGCGAGAGAGGACCACCACGCTTTGAGAGACCCAAAAATCTGAAACCTGCCCGCGCCAACCCGGTGAGCCTGTGCGACAAAGGCACCGTGATCTTGAGCGTTTTGACGATATGGCCAGCATTGGCGATGAGCCGATTGCGTTCCCTCGCACTTTCAGCCACCAGGCGAAATTCGCGCCCTTCCAGATACCGTAGCCCGCCATGCGCCATGCGGCTCGAGGCGCCGCTGGCCCCGGCGCAAAAGTCACCTGTATCAATCAAGACGCATGACACGCCGTTCAACGCCAAATCCCGCAGCGTGGCGACGCCGTTCACACCTCCGCCCAGAATGAGCACGTCCGGCTCTTCGATGGCTTTCAACGCCCGAAGATTTCGAGCGCGAAAACCATGATTCCGGAGTGGATCGGTGATGGGGTGCGTTTCTGTGGTCATGTAAACATGTAGTTTGGTTTTTTTACTTTTGTAAAGTAAGTTTTATAAAAATAAACATTACGCAAAAGTCGTACATGGTAGCGCACCCGCCTTTTGCATGCAGATGGGTGTTGTTGCACAACTCAGACTTTCAAGGCGACACAGTGTGACCCCAAGTGGCTGGATGGGCTGTCGCGGTCTTGGCGCTGGCGGGTGAGGTATAGCTGAGATCCGCGCAGTGACCGCACTGGGGGCAAAAGCATTCGTCAGTAGAGGCAAACATGTTGCCATAAATGCTAGACTAAAAGAGACGATTTTCGGTGTTTTCACGCCCCATAGTTTTGCCACTTTGCCCCCCATCATTCTGCCTCTGGCTCATATAATCGGTGCATTTCCCTGTCTGGTGATGACGAGGATCCTTCATCCGAAGCTGCGCAATTCACGTGCATGGATGCCGAGCATCAGAAGCGCGGGCCACAGCAGATAGGTTTCGATCTCGATATTCTCGCCGAAGGATAAAAGCGCGATCACGAGACACAGCCCCAAAGGCAATCGTCCGCGCGGGCCTCGGGCGGCGTCTTGCACCGCAAGCGCGATCTGCCAGACCAGCGGCACGAGAAAGGCGAGAAAGCCGACGACTCCTTTGACAAAGAGCAGGCCGAACCAGGTGTGATGCGATCCGATGGGCATATATTCCACAAGATGCGGTCCGGGCTGGACGCGGCCATGACCGAACCAGACGGCTTCTTCCTGCCAGCGCTCATAGGCGATGCGTTGCAGGGTCGCCCGCACACGGGTGCTGTCGGCGCGCGCGGACTTGAACGCCATAACCCCGGCGCCGAGCGTGCGGGCCAATCCCTGCCCGGTGACGGCCAGCGAGGCCACCAGTGCCGCCAGCACGGTCCAGGCCCAGCTGCGCAAAACCAGTGGCATCAGACGCGGTCCGAGGGTGCAGGCCACCAACCCGACAAGCCCCATCCGGGATTTCGAGGCGAGGATCATGATCACACCCGCGGTCATCCCCGCCGCCCGCCACCCGCGATGTTTTTCTTCCAAAGCGAACAGCACCGTGCAGACGCCCAAGAGCGCCGCGAAGGGGGACCATGGCGCAAAGAACTGCCAGCGCGGGGTCCAGGACGACGGATCGAAGGTGAAAAAGAACACCGAAAAATATTCCGGCCCCGGCCCGCCCACGGCTTTGAGCGGCGAGGTCCAGATGCGCTCCGGCAATCCCAGATAGGGGGCGGCGATCAGCATCGGTGTGACGCATAATGTCCAGAGGCTGAGCTTGCATTGCGCCCGGATCACGACCTCGCGACGCAGGGGCAGCACGGCGCCAGCCAGAGGGAACAAGGCCATCAGGGCCCAGCCTTTGGCCCAGCCGACGGTCGACTTGATCGTCTGCTTGATCCCCATCTCCCAATTCAAATGCCCCACCCAAAGTGCGATCAGCATGACGACCATGGCGACGCACCACGCGATCACAATCGGCGGCGGTGCGCCTGTGGCACGCAGGTCGTCGCGCATCGCGGGGCCCAGATAGAGCGACAGACAAGCCAGCCCCGCGAGGCTCCAGGCCAGCACAGGCCCGACCACATAAAGCGCGCCCAAGGCGTAGAGCGGCCAGGTCCAGACGATGGTCGACCAGACGATGCGTTCAGGCAGCGTTTGCGGTGTCATCGGAGCCTCTTCGGGTCAAACTGGTGATCACGGCATTGCGGACCCAGCCCATGACAAGCGCCACGAGCAACAGGATACTCGCCCCGCCGCCTGCCGCGATGGACAGCTTTTTGCTGGGCGAAGAGGGTGCATCCGGCAGGGTCGGGTCTTCGAGCACCTGCACCAGAGGGTAGGAGGCGTAAATGTCCGTCCGTTGCGATTGGGTGCGGGCGATGGCGGAGGCAAACACCGCCTCGGCGACATCGAAATCCCGCTGAAGATCTTCCAACCGTGCAGCATCCGGTGCCAGCGCATCGAGGCGGGCGCGTTCGGCGGCCAGTTGCGTCTCAAGTGTCCCGAGCTCGCTCGTAAGGCCTGCGCGCTCGGTCTCCTTGCGCACCAGATCGGCCAAAAGCGCGCCGCGCCCGCCCTCGACCGATTGCTCCAGCGGTACGCCCGCGCCGATCAGGGCCAGCGCCCGCGCCTGCATCCGCTCTTGAGCCAGACGATGCGTGGCTTGTGCGCGCTCGACCTGCGGGTGGTGCGCACCATAGCTGGCCTGCGCCGTGGCGAGATCGGAAGAGGTCTTTGCCGTGGCTTGCATCAAGGCCACATAAATCTCGTCGCTGTTCAGTTTCAGGATATGCGCGGCGGTGCGGGCATCGACGTCCAGACGTCCCTCCAGCTGCCGGACCGTGCTTTCGACACGGGCATGTTCGGCGCGCTGCGTTTCGATCCGCGCGCGCAAGGCCTCCGCCTCTTGCAGATATCGTTGGTATTGCTCGGCAGAGTACAGGCCGGAGCTGTTGCGCAGGGCGGCGATGTCGTCGCGGGTGCGGGCGACGGAGGCGCGATAGTCGTGGATCGCGTCGAGCCCCCCGATCTCGCGGGTCTCCTGTTCATCCGCACGCAGCCGGTCGATCTCCGCCGTGAATGCGGTCAAAAGCGCGCGCGTGCGGGCGCGGGCCTCTTCGGGGCTGGGGCCGTTGAGTTTGACGTGTATGAAGGCGGTCTGATCGACGAGCTGCACCTGCGGATTGCCAAAAGCCGTGCGCGGGACGTCAAGTTGGCGGGCGGCTTCCAAGACGACCCGGTCGGCGGCGATCAGGCGCTTGTAAGTCTCCGTCGGGCTCACCGAATTGTTCGCGAAAGCCGAGTTTGCGTGGGTCGACGCCTGCCCGATCTCCGCCAGATTGACCGAAGACGAGGCCCCTGAGCCGGGCAGGATCAGGGACATATGGCTGGTGAAACTTGGCGGCGTCGAACTGAGGTAAAACAGGATCGGTGTCCAGACGCTTGCAAGACCGGCCAACAAGAACACCAGATAGCGCGGCAGTCGCCCGAGGTCTCGGGTCGAGCCGCCACGCAGCAGCCGTCCGAAAGACGGCCAGCTGCGCGCCAAAGGGAGGTGCAGGCGCGGCAGACGGTGGACGGCAGAGGCCTTTGCAGAGGCCGGGGGGGCAAAACTGAGGGTCACTGGAAAACTCCTTTGCCCTCAGTCTATCAATGCATGCGCCTTAATCCCTGCACGCGTCCGGCCTGTCGCGCGGCGCGTTTGCTTTCGAGCCTCGCCTTTCGGATAGGATCAGAACAGAGCGCAGGTCAGAACAGCCCGGCATCGCGGGCGACAATCGCCGCCTGGGTGCGGTTGTTGACCTCGAGCTTGCGAAACAGGGTTTTCATATGCAGTTTGATCGTTGGCTCCGTCAGGTCGAGATCGCGGGCGATCTCCTTGTTCGACTTGCCGGCCGAAAGACCTTCGAGCACCTGCATCTCGCGCGGGGTGAGCCTCTCTTCGAGCGGGTGGGCTTCCGTATCATCCGGCGCAGTCATGAAGTCGATCGGCGCATATTGTTCGCCCATCGCCATGAACCGGACGGCATTGGCCAGAGATTTCGCGGGCAGGGTTTTCGGCACGAATCCCGCTGCGCCAAGCGCAAGCGCCTGTTCGGCGATCTCTTTCGTCGCTTCGCCGGACATCAGCGCAACCCTTTGGCCGCCCCCTTGCGCGAGCGCACGTTTGAGCCCCTCAAGCCCCTGCATGCCCGGCATCCGGTAATCCAGAAGCACCAGATCGTAGGGCGCATCCTCAGCGACCCGGTCGAGCGCCTCATCGAGGCTCGCCGCGCTGCCCGTCTCAATCCCGCCCTGTGCGGTCAGAAAGGCAATCAACGTGTCGCGCAGGAGATCATGGTCATCGGCAATCAATACGCGCATCAAAGTCTTCCTCTTCTCGCACAGTCCTGAACGAGCCCCCGGGCACAGTCTACGGACGTACATAAAATATTCACCAACAATAACGTGTAGCGCGCCTATCCCGATGGGTAGGCACGATCCCCTCCGGATCAGCGTCCCATCAGTTGCGCCATATGTCACGTGCTTTCGGAGCATAGCACGATCCTCTGCGCTTTGCGCATCTCCCTTCGCGAAATTGCGAGAGAGGTCAGAGATCTGGACCCTGAGAGGCAGAAACGTCTCATAAAAGGTCTTCTGCTCATGACACAGCATTACTCTCTTTTCGACGGTCCTCATGCGCCCGTCATCCTGCCTGACACTCTGCCGACCCTGTCCGTTCTGGGCCTGCCCCTGATCAACAGCACAAGTCTGAAGGTGATCCCGCGGCTTCTGCAAGCTCAGCCGCAAACCGTCTATTTCCTCAATGCCCATTGCGCCAATATCAAGGCGCGCGACCGCAGCTACGCCAGCGCTCTGGCGCGCGCGACCCATGTTTTGCCGGATGGGATCGGCGTCGAACTGGCGGCGCGGATGACGGGCGGACATTTCGAGGAGAACCTCAACGGCACGGATTTCACCCCGGCGCTTTTGCGTGTCGCAGCGGAGCGTGGCCTGTCGGTCTTCCTGTTCGGCGCCAGCCCCGGCACGGCAGAACGTGCGGCGCAAAAACTGGCCGGGGATCTTCCCGGGCTGCGCATCGCGGGCACCCGCGACGGCTATGAGGGCGCGCGCTGTGCGCAGGCCGCGATTGCCGAGATCAACGCTTCGGGTGCCGACATCGTGCTGGTCGCCATGGGGGTGCCGAAACAGGAGCTTTGGATCGATCAGCACCGCAAGGCCATCAAGGCCCGGCTGGTGATGGGCGTCGGCGCGCTGTTCGATTTTCTCGCGGGCAATGTCACCCGCGCGCCTCTGGTGGTGCGCAAGGCGAAACTGGAATGGGCCTGGCGTCTGATGCAGGAGCCGCGTCGTCTGGCGAAACGTTACCTGATCGGCAACGCGACCTTTCTGTCCCGCGCGGGCTTTCACGCCCTGCGTCAAATCCCGTCCGAAACGGTCTGGAAACGCGCCCTTGATCTGGTGGGGAGCGGGATTCTCGTCGCCATGCTCGCACCTCTGATGGTGCTGATCGCAACCCTCATCCGGATCGAGAGCCGTGGTCCTGCGCTGTTCAAACAGGTGCGGGTGGGGCGGAACGGTCGGCATTTCACGATCTACAAATTCCGCAGCATGTATCTCGATGCCGAAGACCGTCTTGCTGCGCTGCGGGGTCAATCGGATCGTGAGGGCATCTGTTTCAAATCCCGTCACGATCCGCGCGTGACGCGGATGGGGCGGGTCCTGCGGCGTGCCTCTCTCGACGAGTTGCCGCAGATTTTCAACGTCCTTCTGGGCCAGATGTCACTGGTCGGACCGCGTCCCGCGCTGCCCACCGAGGTCGAACACTTCCCGGTCGCCGCACAGGAGCGTCTGCGGGCGCGACCGGGCATCACCGGCTTGTGGCAGGTGTCCGGGCGCGCTGACATCGGTTTCGAGAAGATGATCGATATGGACATTGCCTATGTCCGGTCGCGCTCTGTGCTGCTCGATCTTTTCATACTGGCGATGACGGCGCGGGCCGTGATCGGCGGCCGGGGCGCCTATTGACGCTGCGGTTCTGTCAGGCCGGTTATATCCGAACGGATAGGTGCAAAAGCCCGATGCACCCTAGGTCAAGGCGCTGAAACGGTGCAGAATACCGAGATTGCCGGAGATTTTATCAGGAGTGCCTCAATGATTTCCCAGACACCGATCCTTCGCAGGGCGTTGAGAGTGATGGCCCTCGTGGTTCTCCCCTTGGCGCTCCCGCTTGCCGCCCTGTCCGATACGCTGGAGAAGCCCGAAGGGGCGGTGATCCTGACCGTTTCGGGCGAGATCGCCGCGACCAATGCGGGAGATGTGGCGCAGTTCGATCTGGCCATGTTACAGGCCTTGCCCCCCACGGAGATCACCACGGAGACCATCTGGACCCCGAGAGAGCATGTCTTCACCGGCGTCTCTCTGGATGTATTTCTGGATCATATCGGCGCTCAGGGGGGGACACTCCAAGCTCAGGCGATCAATGATTACACCGTCGAAATTCCGGTCAGCGATGCCGTTCCGGGCGGGCCGATCATCGCCTATGCGATGGATGGAGCGCCGATGTCGCGGCGTGACAAGGGACCGCTTTGGATCATCTACCCCTATTCTTCGGGACCTGAGTATCAGACTGAGGTGATCTATACCCGCAGCATCTGGCAATTGGACCGATTGACCGTCGTAGAATGACACAGGATTTCTCCAAACGAAGCACATGGAACCGGGGGCGCATCGCGTTCTCGGCTCTGGCTTTGGCGGCGCTTGTGCTTCTGGGGGTGCTCGTCTCGGAAGTGGTGCGCGAATTCCGCTGGCTGCGCACGGCCAATTCCGACAACACGCATTGGACATTGAGCCAGGCCGAGGTTGAGTTCCTGGAATACCGGGAGGCGATCATTGCGGCGATGCGCCCGGAGGCAGGGTCCGACGCGTTGACCCGTCTGGTGATCGAATTCGACGTTTTCTACAGCCGTATGGCGACCTTCGGCACCGGCAAGCTTTTTGTCGATCTGCGGGCGCGTCCCGGTTTCGGAACACCGATCGCAGAGGTGCGCGCGCATCTGGATGCGCTTGTCCCGATCATCGACGGTCCGCCTGAGACGCTCACGGCCTCGCTTCCGGTCTTGCTTGAGGACAGCGACGAAATCCGTCTGTTGCTGCGCCGCGCCGCCACCGAAGGGCTGCAATTCTTTGCGGAACAGGCCGAAGCCAGCCGCACTTCCGTCGGCAACACGCTTTTGCGTCTCGCCGCTCTGACCGTGGCGATGTTTCTGGCGCTGATCTTCGCCATGTGGCGGCTTCAGCGTGCGAGTCTCCAGACCCAGAAACGAGGCCGTCAGCTTGCCGATGCCTATGCGCGGCTCAACACGATTTTGGAAACGTCTCTCGATGCGGTCATCGTCACCGATCTCGACGGTCATATCCTGACCTTCAACGCTGCCGCGGAACGGATATTTCAGTACAACCATGATGCGGTGCTCGGGCACAATCTGGCCGAAATCATCATACCGGATCACCTGCGTGCTGCCCATGAACAGGGCATGCAACGTCTGCGCCAAGGCGGCGAGATGAAGGTCGTCGGCCACGGTCGTGTGCGCCTTGAGGCCAAACGCCGCGATGGCTCGCTCTTTCCTGTCGAGCTGGCGTTGCAAAAAGGACAGGTGGCCGGCAGCGACGTGATCGTGGGGTTCCTGCGGGACATCTCGCGACTGGTCGCCTCGGAAAACGCCTTGGTCGAGGCCCGCGACAAGGCATTGGCCGGGGAAAAGGCCAAGGCCGAATTCCTCGCCATGATGACGCATGAGATCAGAACGCCATTGAACGGGCTTTTGGGCAATCTGTCCTTGCTCAAGCAAACCGAGCTTGGCGCGCGACAACAGAATTATCTGCGCAATATGGAGATTTCCGGCGATCTTCTGATGCGCCATGTCGATGCCGTTTTGGATGTCGCACGGTTCGAGGCCACGGGCATCCAACCCCAGGAGGAGATCGTTCACCTCGGTCAATTGCTACAGGATATCGTCGATTCCCAAGCCAGTGCAGCCACCGCGCGCGGCAATCGCATTCGTTGGGAATGGGCCGGTCCTGCGGTGCGTTGGGCGCGGCTGGATGGCGCGCGCATGCGTCAGATCCTTTTGAATCTTGTCGGCAATGCGATCAAGTTCACCCGCAATGGTCAGATCCTGATCGAGGCCGAGGTCTCCGAAGAGGCGGCCACCATGTTGGAAGTCCGGGTGATCGATACCGGGATCGGGATCGCCAAGGATCGGCACAGCCTTGTCTTCGACGATTTTCACACCGTCAGCGACGTCGATACGGACATCAGTGGCACAGGGCTTGGCCTGGGGATCGCGCGACGGTTCGTCGAGGCGCTGGGGGGCGAGATCGGGCTGGAGAGCGTTCAAGGCGAAGGCAGTGTCTTTTGGTTGCGTATCCCGATCCAGCGCGTTGACGCGCCAGATGCGGACGCGCTTGCCGAACTGCCGCCGCCAAGTGCACCGCAAAACATCCTTCTGGCGGAAGACAATGACATCAATCTCGAACTGGCGCGCGAAATGCTACAGCGTTTCGGTCATCACGTGGTCGAGGCCCGAAATGGTGCCGAGGCGGTGACGGAGGCGGCACGCCAGCGTTTCGACATCATTCTGATGGATATTCGCATGCCGGTGATGGATGGTCTGCAAGCCACGCAGCATATTCGGCAAGGCGACGGTCCGAACCGCGCCACCCCGATCATCGCCGTGTCGGCAAACGTCCTGCCCGAAGCGCGAGAGCGTTTTCTGGCTTCGGGCATGTCAGGCTTTCTGCCCAAGCCGCTGGACAGTGCCTCGCTGGCTTCGTTGGTGTCGGCGCATGGAGCCGGTGAGGCCCCTGCACCAGAGCAAGATGTCACCTCGGATGCCGGGACGCTCATCGGGACGGAGTCTCAGCGGCTCGCCGAACTGAAGGCGCGCTATCGCGCCGAAATCGAGACATTTCTGTCAGAGGCCTGGACACTGTCTCTGCCGCAGGTGGCAGAGACCTCGCACCGGTTGGCCGGAAGTGCCGCCGCCTTCGGTCACACGACAATCCGTGCCGCACTCGTCTCGCTTGAAATCGCGGCCGAACAGGGCGAAGCGGACGGCTGTATGCTGGCCCTGGACGAAGTAACGACGCTCTGGCGCGACGGTCCCGGCTCGTCATAAGCCGAGGCGGCGGGGCAGGGTCGATACGCTCAGTTGGCAACCCCGAGAACAGTGCCGAACACCCGCCCGATCTCGGTGATATTGGTGACGCTACTGTCATAGCAGGCAATAGAGTCGCCCGGCAAAAGGTAGGGGTCGTAATCGTCGCGATCGGCGCGGCGCAACTGGTCTTCGATCTGGCGCTCGATCACGGTAGAGACGCCGGTCATGGGGTTACGGGTGAACAACACAGCGGAGCGATGCGCGCTGCTGGCACGCGCACCACCGACACAATTCGTATCGACAACCGCCTGCATGAACCGTGTCCCGTAAGGCACTTCACGCACCTCCCGCCCGACGGCCGAGGGCGCATTGCCAGTGGCCGGTTGCGTCAGATTGGACAGGAACAGCGACACGCCCGGCGGGCTGATCGGGCTGGGTCGCATCAGGTCGTCCTGAAAACACTGACGCGAAGGCACGACGATCTCGTCCCCCGCAAGTAAGACAATGTCGACGGCATGACGCCCCTCGAACACGCCGCGCAAATCGAGGGAATAGCGGTTCCCTGCGCGATGCAGTTCGATCCGCGACAGATCGGCATCGGGGCGCACCCCGCCAGCCGCACGCAGCGCGGTGGAGAGGTTGCGGGCTTCGGTCGAGGCGCCCATCGCGTTTTGTCGGGCGGCATCGAGATCAGCCCCCGCACGGAGGCCGACCTCGACCGAATGCGGCTCGAACACGGCGCCGGACACAGCAACGTTGACGCTGGCCATGTCGCGCAGCCGCACGGAGATTCGGGGGGCCGTCTCGTAAAACCCGTCGGCGCGCAACACCCGCACAAGCTCGGATTCGATGTCCTCCGTACGACGTCCCTGCGCCTGCACCGGCGGAAGGTACGGTAATTTCAGGAACCCGTCGCGAGAGATCACATAGTCGCCGCTAAAGGTCTCGTCCTCGCCAATGCGGACATCCAAAAGATCGTCGCGCGACAGCCGTTCGCCGCTCAAAATTTGCGGCAGGATTGCGCTGCCCTTGCCTTGCGCGCCGAGGCCGGACGTGCCGTCGCGGCAGCGCTCCATATTCATGCCGGGCGACACAAGATAGACCTCGTCCCCGTTGCGAGCGGGTGGGTCGCGATATTGCGCCTGATAGCCTCCGCCGCTCTCGATGGGGCCGATGTTTTCTGGATTTGGCGCCGGGCTACACCCGGCCAAAAGAGCGGCACAGAGGCTTGTCGAATACAGAAATGAGCGGCTCACGCGGTTTTCCACCTGATCATTCTAAAACTCGATTTCACCCTAGCACCTCGACCTGACCACTGTCGCAGCCACAGTGGAATGGCACGCCTATCCCAAAGAATAGGGTCCGGCGGAAAGGAGATTTTGCACCCTCCGATCGCGTCCGGGACACGTGCCTTAACGGCCCATTAATCTTAACACAACTTTAAAGGGAGCCCGGGATCGGTGTCTAGCAGCAACTTCAACTCCAGCCGCCTCTTCGGGCATCTCATGGCTTACGGCGCCTCGGAGGCCGCAACGAAACTGTCGCGCCTTGGCGTGGTGATCGTGGTGGCCCGCAGTCTCGATCTGGCTGAAGTCGGTCTTGCGGCGGCGGCGCTGGCGATGGGAGATCTGCTGAAATCCCTGACCGAAAATGGTGTGACGCAACGCATCGTGGTCGCGCCCGACCATGAACTCGATGCCGTCTGTCATCGTGCGCATCGGCTCAACTGGCTCTGGTGCGCTGGGCTCTTTGCCGTGCAGGCCGCTTTGGCCGCCGGGCTGTGGCTGGGATTCGGCAAACCCCTTCTGGCGGTGATGGTCCTGTTGCTCGGGGCCGAATACCTCTTCATGCCGGGCGGTCTTGTGCAATGCGGCCTTGCGCTGCGTCAGGGGAAACTGAGCCGTACCGCCGCGATTGCGGGGACACAATCGGTCTCGGCCAATGTGCTGGCGATGCTTCTGGCCGTTCTTTGGCCGACCCCGCTGGCCCTTGTCGTGCCGCGTCTGCTGACCGCGCCGATCTGGCTCGTGATGATGCGCCGTCTCGCGCCGTGGCGCCGCAGCACCACTGCGCCTCTCGCCCCGACCGCCACCTTCCTGCGCTATGGCGGGCCGGTTCTGGGCACCGAGGTGATCCGCACGATGCGTCTTCATGCCGACAAACTGCTTGTCGGCGCTCTGCTCGGCCCGGAAGCCTTGGGCGCCTATTTCATGGCGTTCAATGCCGGGTTGAGCCTTGCAAGTTCCTTCTCCACGGCTCTCGCCGCCGTCCTGTTCCCGCATCTTTGCGCCAGTCAGGATCGTGGCGAGGCGCTGGGGCAGGGGGTGCGCCTGTCGCTGGGGCTGATCACGCCTGTCGTGATCCTGCAATCGCTTTTTGCGCCCTGGTACGTTCCGCTGCTGCTCGGTCCCCAACATGCAGCGCTTGCGGAACCCGTCGCCATCCTCTGCCTCGTTGCCATTCCCACCATGATCTGGACCGCCACCGCCGGTTGGATGCGGGCGACCGGGTCGACGCTGCACGAATTGCGCGGCACCCTGATCCTGACCCTGGCACTCATGGTCAGCATCCTGATCTGTGCGCCTTACGGGCTTGGGAGACTTGCCTGGGGTTATCTCGCGACCGCGACCTTCACCATGTTTGTTCTCTCTCTCCCGGCGATGAAGCACGCCTTCCCCAGAATTTTTAAAACGGAGCCGACAGCATGCCTTTGATCTCCGTCGTCATCCCCGTTTTCAACGCAGCCGATACCTTGCCCGACACTCTGCGCGCCCTTCAGGCTCAAAGCTGGGGCGATTGGGAGGCCATTCTGGTCGATGACGGTTCGAGCGACGGCAGTTTTGAGCTCGCGCAGCGCTTGGCCGCCAAAGATCGCCGTCTCCGCGTGGTCCGCAATCCCGGCAAAGGCCCGAGTGCCGCGCGCAATCATGGTGCCTGCGATCTGGCCCGCGGCGAGATCGTGAGCTTCTGCGATGCGGACGATCTCTGGACGCCGCGCAAGCTTGCGGATGTGGTTGCGGGGATCGAAAAGGGGTCGGCCGATGCCATCTTCGGCCGCGTCGGGTTCTTCGCGACCGATCCCGCACGCCCGACCAGCGTGTCGAGCGTGCCCGAAACCCCGCTCAGCATCCCAGTGCTTTTGGGGGAGAACCCGGTCTGCACGCTGTCGAACCTGTCGCTCACACGCGCGCTGTTTTGCCGCCTCGGCGGGCTGCGCGCGGATATGGTGCATAACGAAGATCTCGAATTTCTCGTCCAGCTTTTGGGACAGGGGGCGGTGCTGCGCGGCATAGATGCCGATCACGTGCTCTATCGTCTCAGCCCCGCAGGACTCTCCGCCAACCTGGAGGCCATGCGCCTCAGCCGGGCCGAGGTGCTCAAGACCGCCGCACGGTTCGGGGTATCCTCAACCGCCCGCGCCGAGGCACAGTATCTGCGCTATCTCGCGCGCCGCGCCATGCGGTTGGGCGCGGAGCCGCATCAGGTGCGGGCCTTCCTGCGCGAAGGTCTGAGCATCGAGGCCACGGCTTTTCTCGCCCCTCTGCGCCGCGGCGTCCCGACCGCTTTGGGCGGTCTGATCTACCCGTTTCTGTCACACGGCCAACGCCGCTTTCTCTTCTCTCGTTAAAGGAGCGCTCCCATGCCCTATGCCTCACTCGTCGTCCCCGCGTTCAACGCCGCTGCCACCCTGTCCCAGACATTGGTGTCGCTCTGTTCCCAGACCTTTCGCGACCTCGAGGTGATTGTCGTCAACGATGGCTCCACCGACGACACCGCCCGCATCGCGACAGAGGCCGCCAAATCCGATCCGCGAATTCGCTTGGTCGAGCAGGGCAACCGCGGCCTCGCGGGCGCGCGCAATTCCGGGATCGCGGCGGCCACCGGCACTGTCGTCGGGCTGTGCGATGCCGACGATCTCTGGATGCCGGAAAAACTGGCCGCCCATGTGGCGCATCTGGACGCGGCACCGCATGTCGGACTGAGCTATGCCGGGTCGGCCTTGATCGATGACGCGGGTCGGCGCATCGGCCATGCCCAGCGTCCGCGCCTGCGCGGGGTCACTGCCAGCCATGTGTTCAAGCGCAATCCCGTCGGCAACGGCTCGACGCCTGTGTTTCGCCGCGCGGCCCTTGAGGCGCTGGCCTATCGCCCCCAAGGCGAGACCGAGCGCGATTGGGTCTTCGACGAGACATTCCGGCAGTCCGAGGACATCGAATGCTGGTTGCGGTTCAGCCTGACCACCGACTGGAGCCTTGAGGGGCTGCCGGGGCTTTTGACGGAATACCGGCTGAGTGCGGGCGGGCTTTCGGCACGTACCGATGCGCAATTGGCGGCTTGGGAGCGGATGATCACGAAACTGCGCCCGACCGCGCCCGATTTCTTTGCCCGTCATGAGGATGCGGCCCGCGCCTACCAGCTGCGCTATCTCGCGCGGCGGGCCGTGACCGGCGGCGAGGGCCATGCTGCGATGGACTATGTCCGGCGCGCGCATCGCCTGTCGAAAATACCGCTGATCGAAGAGCCCATGCGCACGTTGGCCACGGCAGGGGCGGCCTTTGCCCTTGGACGACTGGGTCGCGATCCGCTTCAGCTTATGGCTTGCCTGCGTCCGCGCGCACGGGCCTGAACCGCAACACATCTCACCGGGAGGAGCCTTCCATGACCGCCAAACTTCGTATTCTTCACCTCATCGACGACACCACGCCCGGCGGCGTGATGCGGGTCATCGAGCATATGAACAGCTCTCCGAACCTTGCGCGGGAAGCCCAGCAAATGCTGCGCGTCGTCGGTCGGGGCGCGGCGCTGCCGCCCTGTGACGCCGATCTGGTGATTTCGCATCTGACCATCAACTGGCGCAGCCTGCCGCGGCTCATCGCTTTTCGCGCGCTCCATAGCGCCGTGCCGATCTGTCATGTCGAACACAGCTATACCGAAGCCTTCACCGCCCATAACGTGCCGTTCAAAGCCCGGTTTTTCACGCTGTTGCGCACCGCTTACGCTCTTTTCGATCGGGTCGTCGCGGTCAGCTCGGCCCAGGCGGAGTGGATGATGCGTCGGGAACTGGTTCGTTCGGGTGCGCTGAACGTGATCCCGTCTTCCGTTGCGCTCGAACCTTTCCTGAAACTGCCCATTCCGAACGACCGCGCCCGTGTGATCGGTGCGATTGGGCGTCTGCACCGGCAAAAGGGGTTCGATGTGTTGATCAAGGCCTTCCGCACGCTGCCGGACCCAGAGCTACAGCTCTATGTCTGCGGCACCGGGCCGGAAGAGGCGGCTCTCAAGGCCCTTGCGGATGAAGATGCGCGCATCCGATTTTTCGGCCATATGAACGATCCGGTGGCTGTCATGGATGCGGTTGATCTGGTCGTCATGCCGTCTCGCTGGGAAAGCTTTGGCCTTGTTGCTCTTGAAGCCCGTGCGGCGAAACGTCGATTGCTTTGTGCCGATGTGGACGGCCTGCGCGAAAGCGGGGCGGGGGCGGCGTTTGTGAAGGGCCACGATCCGGATGTCTGGGCACAGGCCCTGAAGGCACACATCAACGCCACGCAACGGGTCGCTTCCGAGAGCCCGGTCCTGCGCGATATCGGGGAGGACTGGTGCATGCTATTGCAGTCGATGGCATTGCCCCGCCGCAAAGCGCGATTGCAAAGCCTGTCCCCGTCGCGTTCCGCTCTGGCTCAGTGATGCTGTGGCGTGGCCCGGCGCAATGTATCCGAGGGGCGTTCTCCGAACATGGCGCGGTAGCTCTGCGAAAACCGGCCCCAATGATAGTAGCCGAATTCCATGCTGACATCCGACACTTTCGTGCTGCGCGGGTCTGAAAACCGCAACCGGCGATGCACCTCGCTCAGGCGGCGTCCCTTGAGCATTTCGTCAAGCCGCATGCCGGTACGCTCAAGACAGGTCGCGCGCAGTGTCGCGCGATCCCGATCGAGATGTTTCGCCAGATGGCTGACGGTCATCTTGTCGAACGGCAGCTCGTCGCAAGCCGCGAGAATATCCGCCATCAGGCCATGGGGCAGTTTGCGCGGACGCGCCCGGCTGGCTTCCCGCGCCCAAAGCGAAATCCGGTCGATCAGAAGATCCGGCGCCAGATCCAGCACCGCCTGCTGCGCGATGCCCTGGCGCGCGCTTTCCATCAGGGTCAGCATCCAGTCCGCGATGCCATGGCTTTCCTGCGGCGTGACCGGGCGGGCGCCACTGATGATGTCCTCCGGCAGACAGTCCTGCGGCAGGGTCAGCATGATGTAATCCGCGTCGCTGTCGGTGAAGATATGATAATCCTCGCCCGCGACATGGAGCATCCCGGTGCCCGTGCCAATCGCGCTCGGCAGCCCGCTCATCGAAAGCCGTTTGCCAAGCGAAAACCCGACACAGACATAACCATCCGGGACACGATAGAAATTCTCCATTTTCCGGTTCACGGTCTCGCGATAGAGCGTGATATCCTCCCACTCCAGCGCCGCGATATGCCCCTCGAACGCCCCCGGCGACAATTGCCGGTACAGCTGGTTCCAGCCATCGAGCCCCCGTTCCTGATCGACGAAACTGTCGAACTGGGCTTCCCTTACACGGGTGCGGGGTTTGATGTCTGTGTGCATGTCAAGTGACCGAAATATTTTGATTTTCCTATTCTGAAAGGCCCTGCGGCGGGGAGTGTCAAGCGGGGCGGGGCGGGTTTCGACCGGGAAACGGTAAGATTCACGCGCTGCATATTTTATGGGCGAAATTACCCGACAAGGGCGGATAGCGCGGGCTTGAATCCAGCGCCTATGTTGGTCACGAGACCATCACCAGGAGACAGATGATGAAATCCACAACCGCCGCTTTCGTGGCGCTTGCCGCGCTGACCGGACCGGCTTTCGCACAAGACGCCATCGAACCCGAAACCCTTTCCGTCAAGGAAACCATCGACGAAGGCCCGAACCTCTTCGTGCTCGATCAGGCCTGGAAAGGCCCGTCCTCGATCAACGTGCTGGGCGCCGAAGATTTCGCGATGAAGGGCAACATGGGCCCGGGCACCACCGCGCAGATGGTGCTCTCCGCCGACGGCAAGACCATGTACACCACCTCGGTCTATTTCGAGCGCTACACCTACGGCCCGATCACCAACGTGTTCCACACCTGGGACGTCGACACGCTCAAGATCAAAAGCGAATTCGAATTCGGCGTGAAAATGGCCCATGTCGAAAGCCAGCCCTCGCTGCTGACGCTCTCTTCCGACGAGGCCTATGCGCTGGCCCAGAACGCCACGCCCGCGACCTCCGTCTCGGTGATCGACATCGCCGCTGGCGCCGCCATCGCCGAAATTCCGACGCCGGGCTGCTGGGGCATCTTCCCCTCCACCTCCGGCATGAAATTCACCACGATCTGCGGTGACGGCACTTTCCAGACCTATTCTTACGCCGCCGATGGCACCTTCGGCGATCCGGGCAAGTCTGAGAAAATCTTCGACGTCGATGACGACGCGCTCTTCACCAACGGCGTGCGCATCGGCGAAACCCTCGTCTATGTGTCCTACAACGGCAATCTCTATGTCGTGGACGACAGCGGCGACGTGCCGGTCCTCTCCGAGACCATCGCGCTGACAGAAGGCGTGCTCGGCAAATGGGCCCCCTCCGGTTCCGAGCTGATCGCCTATAACGCCCCGACCAACACCGCTTTCGTGCTGATGCACTCCGGCTCCTACGACGGCTCCCACAAAAACGGCGCCGAACAGATCTGGGCCGTGGACATGGACAGCAAGACCGTCGTCGGTCGCTCCACCGCGCATCATGAAAACAGCATCCTCGTGACCCAGACCGAAGAGCCGATGCTCTACGGCGCGAACGAGGAAGGCGATGTCTACTCCTATACCGTCGAAATGGGCGATGAGGTCTTCCTCGAAGAGGGCGAAGAGTTCAATATCGGTGGCTGGCCGACCATCATGGAACTGGATCGCTGATGGGAGACCTGTCGCAGCTCACCTCTGCAACCCTGACGAGCTTTCTCGTGCTCGTTTTGGCGCGCGCGGCCTGGCACAAATGGCAGGCCTTCTATGAGACGGTGGGATTTGCGCAGGGCTATGGGCTTGTGCCCCGTCACATGGTGCCCGTGATCGTGCGCGGACTGACGGGGGCCGAGGCCCTCACCGTCCTCGCACTCCTCCTTCCCGTCACCCGTCCCTTCGGCGGGCTGATGGCGGCGGGGCTGTTCGCGGGCTACGGCGTGCTGATGGCGGCGGCTTTGCTTCGGGGCCAGACGGAGATCGATTGCGGCTGCGGTGGCACGCCGCAGATCGTCTCCGGCCTGACCCTCGGGCGCAATGCCGTGCTGACCGTCATGGCGCTGGCCGTCGCGATGATCTCTGTCGGGCCGCTCGGCGCGATGGGGGCCATCATGGCGATCACCGCCGGGATCACGCTTTTCGCGATCTACGGCGTGGCGGAAAAACTCGCCTCCCATCTCCCCCACATCCGGCAGGCCGGATGAGAGAGGACAGAACGATATGAATATACTCATCTTTTCCAACATCGCCCTCTGGGTTGTCGTGCTGGTCCAGATCGCGATCATCTTCGCGCTCGCCCGCCAGATCGGCATCCTCTTCGAACGGGTGTCCCCGGTGGGCGCGATGATTTCGGACAGCGGGCCGGACATCGGTGAAGCCGTGCCGCACATGACCCTGCCCAATCTCAACGGGCCGGAATTTGCACTGGGCGGGCCGGAAGGGCGGGCACAGCTCGTGTTCTTCCTCTCCACCACCTGTCCGATCTGCAAGGCGCTCCTGCCCGCGATCAAATCGATCCGGGACGATGAAAAAGGCTGGCTCGACGTTGCGCTGGCCTCCGACGGGCGCGAAGCGGCGCACCGGCGGCTCATCGAGGCGGAAGATCTCAACAGCTTCCCCTATGCGCTCTCCTCCGATCTCGGCATGACCTTCAAGGTCGCGAAACTGCCCTTTGCCGTGCTCATCGGGCCGGACGGCAAGGTGCGCGCCAAGGGTCTCGTGAACTCCCGCGAACAGCTCGAAAGCCTGTTCAACGCCTCCGAGACCGGCATTCCCTCTTACCAGGCTGCGGTCGCCCAACAGATGGGCGCCACTCAATTTTCCTCCGAAAGGATCTGATAATGACCAGACTGATCGACAAACTTCTCAAGACCCTCGACAAGCGCGTCGAAACCGGTGCCCGCACCGCCGCACGCAGCCTTGGCCGCCGCAGCTTCATGGCGAAAGCCGGGGCCTCGGTTCTGGGCGCCGCCGTTGCGACCCCGATCCTGCCCTTCGATCGTCGCGCCAACGCTTCCGAACTGCCGGAGGACGAATGCTCCTACTGGCGTCACTGCGCCCTCGACGGCAACCTCTGCTCCACCTCCGGCGGGTCTCTGACGCAATGTCCTCCGGGCTCGTCCGCCTCTTCCGTGTCCTGGGTCGGCACCTGCACCAACCCGGACGACGGCAAGGATTACCTTGTGTCTTATAACGACTGCTGCGGCAAACCGTCGGTCGCCTCCGCGACCTTCTGCTACACCTCCGAGGGTGAGCGTCCGGGCTACCGCATGGGTCTCTACAACGACATCAACTGGTGCATGGCGAACACCGACAAAGGTTACCACTGCACGGTGTCCGTGGTTGTGGGCCTGGCGGAGTGATCCCGAATTGCGCCTTTTGACGACACTCACGGGGGCTGTGGCATGCGCCATGGCCCTCCTCACCCTCCCGGTCTCTGCCGAGACCCCGGAGGAGCTTTTCGAGATTCATTGCGCCGCTTGTCACAACACCGGCGGCATCGGCAATCCGGGTCTTGCCCCGCCGCTCAACCGTCCCGTGTTCTGGCAGGCGCTGGGTGACACCGCGCCCGAATATCTCGCCGGAGTGGTGATCTCGGGCATGGCCGGAAAACTCGACATTCAGGGCCAGATGTACATCGGCCTGATCATGCCGCCGGTGGCCAGCACCACGGACGAGGAACTGGTCGAGATCGGCACATGGGTGCTCCAGACCCTTGGCGAGACCGAAGCTGTGATGACCCAGGAGCTTCTCGAGGCCGCGCGCGAGACCCGTCCGACCCATGCCGATCTGCGGGCGATGCGCCCCGCGGTCGACTGAGCCGGTAGACAGAAAGGAAGAGACATGTCTCTGTTGAAACCCCTGATCTGCGCGCTTGCGCTTGTCCCGGCCTCCCTGATGGCGGCGGACCAGCCCTCGCGCACCGCGCATACGAATTACATTTTGCGCTGCGCTGGCTGTCACGGGTTCGAAGGCGGCGGCACGCCGGAGGGCGGGATTCCCGACTTCCCGAACAGCGTCGGCTATATTGCAGGCACCGAGTTGGGGCGTACCTACATGATGCATGTGCCCGGCGTGGTCGGTTCGTCCCTGAACAACGCCGAGATCGCCGAGGTGATGAACTACGTGCTCGACGTCTGGGGGGAAACCGACAGCGGCGAGGCACCGGTGTATTTCACCGAAGAAGAGGTCACCCGCCGCCGCGCCGAACCTGTCCCCGATGTGGTCGCCTATCGTCGCCTCGCGGTGGATGAACTCACCGCGATGGGCATCACCGTCGCGGACTATCCCTGGCCTTAAACGGGGCCCTGACGGTCAGACCATCTTGATCACATCGCGCGGACAGGCCAGCATATAGCCCTTCCGCGCGATGTTTTTGACCAACAACTCGCTCACCATCTGATTGCCGAGCGTATCGCGCAGCCGTTTGATCCGCGTCGCCCCCGCCGCCTCTTCGCAATCCACCGCATTCCGGCCCGAGATCACCGCCTCGATCTCCGCCCCCGACAACACATCGTCGTCCAAACGCGCCTCGGCCAGAACCGACAGCGTCTCGATCGCCGCAGGCGTTAGCTTGAACTCCATGTTGTTCAGGTAAACCGTGTTCTCCGCCCGCGAGATCAACAAGGACGACACCTCGATCCCCCGCTTCTCGATCTCGCTCATCCGTCGGTTCAGCGCGATGATCACGACAAGAAACACCAAGGCCGCCACAAGCAAGGCGGTCGCAAACACCAGAAGCACGAAAATCACCATCCGGTAGGAATTCAGCACACCGGAAAACGACGTTCCCGATTGCGCCAGAATCTCCAGCAGTTTGATTTCCGCCTGCGTCGTCAGATCGTTCTCGACGAAAATCTGTTCCACCCGCGTGTTGAACGCATTCGCATCCGGCAGGTTCACGAACAACAACACGGCCGCGACCAACAGAATCGCGACAATCGCCACGATCCCGTAAATCGCCACCCGCGACACCTTCCGGCTGTCAGTATCGGAGGAAATATTTGCCAGCATCGGCCTTTACCTCGCCCAGTTTCTCTTCCGGGATCATCGCGACGATGGACAAAAGGTGCCAGCCCTCTTTTTCAAGACGCGGTGCCAAGGCCTTGGCCGCCGCCTCTTTCGTACATTGATTGTCGCCCACCTCGGCCACGCCGAAATGCAGCTTGAGCGGATTGTCGCGCTTGGCCTTGTAACTCGCGTAACAGGAGGCCTCGGCCAGCCCCGGCAGGGCCACAAGCGCGATGAGAAGGGGGAGAAGGTGCTTTTTCATGCTCGCGATCCTGTGAGGATTGCGGATGTTATTCAATAGCAAAGCCGATTTTCGCCGATGACACCCCGTTGTTATCCGATGACATCCCGCTGTTATTGAGCGATTTCCACAAAAACGACCATCACCGTCCCATCACCTCTTTCGCCCACCCACAGATCGACAGGGCGAGGCAACAGGATCTGAAAGGACGACCGATGAAACTCACGAAATTCACCGCAGGGCTCGTAGCGCTTTCCATCGCCACCGCCGGTTTTGCCGCCGCCCCTGCGCGCGCCGGCGACAATGACGCCGCTCTGGTTCTGGGCGGGCTTGCGACGCTCTTCGTGCTCGGCAAGGCGCTCGACGACAAGAACAAGGACAAGGTCGCCGTGAGCACTTCGCGCTATCGCGACGGTCATCGCAATGAGCCCTGGCAGGACCGTAATCGTGGCCGGGATTTCGGCATCCCGAACCAATGTGTCGCAAGCGCCGGGCAGGGGGGCAAAACGCGTCTCGTCGCCTTCGAGAACTGCATCGAGCGCGACCGTCGCGCCCAGGTGCATCTGCCCAAGGCCTGCGAGACCCGGGTGAAAACCCGTCAGGGCAAGGTCGATGCCTATGATCTAGGCTGCCTCACCAATTTCGGCTACCGCGTCGAACGTGTTCGCGACACCCGCCACAACTGAGTTCCATAACGAGCAGAATCGCGCGGTTCTCATGTTCCCATGGCCGCGCCACTTGGCGGGTGAGACCTCTCACCCGCTTTTTTCTTGCGCCGCTGTCGGGCTTCGGCTTCACAGGGGGGATGACAAAGACAACTCCAGATTTTTCCTTCGAAGAGGCCGCCACCCGTCGCGGTTACACCCGGATCGTGGGGGTCGACGAGGTGGGCCGTGGTCCGCTGGCCGGTCCTGTGGTTGCCGCCGCCGTCTGGCTCGACCCGAGCCGCATCCCCTCCGGTCTCAACGATTCGAAAGCGCTGACCGCCAAACGGCGCGAAGCGCTTTATGACGAAATCCTCGCCGTGGCCGATGTCTCTATCGCCTCCTGTTCGGTCGAGGAGATCGACGAAATCAATATCCTACAGGCCTCTTTGCGCGCCATGGAGCGCGCCGTCGCGGGGCTGGCGCTCAAGGCCGATTACGTTCTGGTCGATGGCAACAAACTGCCGCCCGCCTTCGGTCTGGATGCCGAGGCCATCGTCAAAGGCGATGCGCGATCTTTTTCGATTTCGGCGGCCTCAATTGTGGCCAAAATATGGCGCGACCGCCTGATGGTGGATTTGGCGCAACAGTACCCCGGCTATGGCTGGGAAAAGAACGCCGGTTACGGCACCAAAATTCACATGGAAGGGCTCCAAAATCTTGGTGTGACACCACACCATAGGCGTTCGTTCAAACCCGTCCACAACATCTTGTATCAAGACAAAAACATAAGTGACTGATTCGAAAAAGAAATTGACGTGGAATCCCCGATGACTCATCTTGAGACCCATAAATGACGTCAAAAATGGCGCGTTAAAACGACGTCCCTTAAGGGGCGCGATATGAGGCAGAAGATGAAGACAACGATCCGCAAGGGGGCGAATTCGCTCCCGCTCAATGAGATATTGCCCGGCGATTGCATCGAGGTGATGAACGCGCTCCCCGAAGAGAGCGTCGACCTGATTTTCGCCGATCCGCCTTATAACCTGCAATTGCGGGGCGATCTGCATCGCCCGGACAATTCCAAAGTGGACGCCGTCGACGACGCCTGGGACCAGTTCGACAGCTTCAAGGTCTACGATGATTTCACCCATGAGTGGCTCAAAGCCGCGCGCCGCATTCTCAAACCGAATGGCGCGATCTGGGTGATTGGCTCCTATCACAACGTCTTCCGCCTCGGTGCCGAGCTTCAGAATCAGGGCTACTGGATTTTGAACGACGTGGTGTGGCGCAAGTCGAACCCGATGCCGAACTTCCGCGGCAAGCGTTTGACCAACGCCCACGAAACCCTGATCTGGGCGTCGAAAAACGAAGCGGCGAAATACACCTTCAATTACGAAGCGCTCAAGTCGCTCAACGAGGGCATCCAGATGCGCTCCGACTGGGTTCTGCCGATCTGCAACGGCGGCGAGCGTCTCAAAGACGACAATGGCGACAAGGCCCACCCGACGCAAAAGCCCGAGAGCCTTTTGCATCGCGTGATCCTCGGCACGACCAACCCCGGCGACGTGATCCTCGATCCGTTCTTCGGCACCGGCACCACGGGTGCTGTGGCCAAGATGCTGGGTCGCGAATTCATCGGCATCGAGCGCGAAGAGAAATATCGTGAGGTCGCCGAGAAACGCATCGCCTCCGTGCGCAAGTTCGACAAGGAGGCGCTGCGTGTGACGGGCTCCAAACGTGTCGAGCCGCGTGTGCCCTTCGGTCAGCTCGTGGAACGCGGCATGCTGCGTCCGGGCGAGGAGCTTTATTCGATGAACGGGCGTCAAAAGGCCAAGGTGCGCGCCGACGGCACGCTGATCGCCAATGACGTGAAAGGCTCGATCCATCAGGTCGGTGCCCATCTCGAAGGTGCACCGTCCTGCAATGGCTGGACCTACTGGACCTTCAAACGCGATGGCAAAACCGTTCCGATCGACGTGTTGCGCCAACAGATCCGCGCGGAGATGCAGTAACGGCGCAGTAACGGCAGAGCGGGATAAGTGTCCGACAAAAGTCCGACACTTATCCGACGCAAATCCGACAGGGGAAATCCCCGAAATTCAGAGTTATCGCCTGGTGCCTGCGGCCTGACTACGCGGCACCACCTTGGCCCCGCTGTGTCTGCGCAGCGGGGCTTTTTTTGCGCTTAGAGCCGGGGCAGAGGGTTGGTGCCGTTCTTGTAAGGCTCCCAGTCCTCGAAGGTTTCGAGGTCTGGGTAATACTGGCTACGCCATTGTTTTACCTTGGGATTCATCATCCTCCGCCACAGCGGCGGCACCATCGCGACCACCCCCATGACGGTGTAGCCATAGGGCAGTTGCGGCGCCTCGGTCTCGTCGTAAGTCTGCAAAAGCGGAAACCGGCGGTCGGGCTTGTAATGGTGATCGGAATGGCGTTGAAGATTGATCAAAAGCCAGTTCGTCGCCATATGCGCCGCATTCCAACTATGATGCGGTTTCACATGCTCATACTTCCCATCCCCCAGATGCCGCCGGGTGAGCCCGTAATGTTCGACGTAATTGGTCAGCTCGAGCTGCCATATCGCCACTAAAGCCTGCCAGATAAAGAGAAAAAATCCAGTTGTGCCACCGATCAGAGTGGCAAGGATCAGCATCAGAATCTGCAAGGTCCAATAGCGGAAATGCGGGTTTTTCGGGTTCCAGACGGACAATCCCCTGCGCGCCAGCATCGCCTTTTCCGCCTCCCATGCAGACCGCGGGCACTCCCAGAGAACGCGCAGGAAATAACGATGAAACCCTTCGTTATAAAGCGCCGTGACCGCATCGCGCCGGGTGCCGACGTGCTTGTGGTGGACGAGCAGATGTTCGGTCCGGAAATGCGAGTAAAGAACTGAAGCCAAAAGCAAATCCCCAAGCCATCGCTCCATGTTGTTGCGCTGATGGCAAAGCTCATGGGCATAAACCATGCCCGTTGTGCCGGAAGAAACGCCAAGACCGAAGAACAGCACGATGGTTTCAAGCGTCGAGAGATGATCCGTATGGGTCACGAACCAGATCAGCGCAAAGATGTTTACGAATTGCACCGGGAACCAGACGATGGTGATGGCGCGATACCAAAAAAGCTCGTTTTCCGGTGTGTTCGGATCTGCACTCTCGGTGTTCAGGCCGAGAATTCCGTCGAGAAACCCGAACATGTACCACGCATAAAGCGGCACGATGATCACGGTCCAGCCACCCACAAATGCGCCAAGCCAGATGAAGGGAATGAGCGTCAGCGACAGCCAAAACGGCAATGCGTTGCGAAAACGGATTTCGGCCATGTTCACGGGGTGATCTCCCTCGGTCGCCTTACGAATGGCTCAAGTTTCAAGGCTGAGATGTGCGAGGTCAAACGCCTTTCGCATCACCGTTGGCAAATCCGAGGGTTGAAAGGCGTTATTCCCCTTCAAAATGCAGGTTTCGGGCGGATTTGTCACATGAGAGGCGGCATGAACCCTCAGGATCAGATGGAAATGAGTGAAGGTATGCCGTACCTCGCCGAGGTCCTGCCAGTTGCCGGGAAAAGGCGGAGCGGGCGGGTGCGCCTCCTGCCATTCCGTGCCGGGCCAACCCATCATACCGCCCAGAAGCCCCTTTTCGGGTCGCTTTTCCAACACCCATTCGCCCGCTTCCGTGCGTCCGACATAGGCATGCCCGTGCCGGGTAGGTTTCGGCTTTTTGGAAGTTTTTTGCGGGAATCGAGCCTGATCTCCGACGCGACGAGCCTCGCAACTGGTCGTCAGAGGACAGATGCCACAGCTCGGAAATTTCGGGGTACAGATCGTTGCCCCCAGATCCATCATGGCCTGAGCGTAATCTCCTGGACGGTTTCGCGGTGTGAGCGTCTCCGCAAGTTCCGTGAGTTCGGGCTTGGCGGCGGGCAGAGGCGTTTCGACCCGAAACAGGCGCGAAACCACCCGTTCGACATTGCCGTCCACCACAGTTTCCGGCAGGTCGAAGGCGATGGAGGCGATCGCCGCCGAGGTATAGGGACCGACGCCGGGCAGGGACTGCAATGCGATCCGAGTTTTGGGGAAAATGCCACTGAAGTCGTCTCGGATCATCCGCGCGCATTTCAACAAATTGCGCGCGCGGGCATAATACCCAAGCCCCGCCCATTCACCCATGACACGCTCGTCTTCGGCATCGGCGAGATTTACCACCGTGGGCCAGAGCGTTGTAAAACGTTCGAAATAGGATTTGACCGCCGCAACAGTGGTTTGTTGCAACATGATCTCCGACATCCAGACCCGGTAGGGATCGGGCGTGACACCGGTAGCTCTCTCCGCAGGCGATATGCGCCAAGGGAGCACCCGCGCATGGGTGTCGTACCAATCGAGAAGCGCCTTTGCGGTGTTTTCGTGTTTCATCCCGTCACGCAATGTTTAGGTCCTGTCATCCGCTTTCTTCTGGCGCCCTGCGCGCGCACCTCTAAAATAGACGGAAGACAGGCAGACACCAGCCCGGGAAATCAAAGGACAAGCATGACGAGCGCGCAGACAGAGGCCAGAAGACGCAAGCGGGGGTTCGAACGTACCTCCGGTCTTTTGCAGACGCGCATTCGCGAGGCGTCCGAGGCGCGGGGCTTTTCCGAATCCCGACTTCTGACCCATTGGGAAGAGATCGTCGGGGAGGCTACTGCGGCGATGTCGCGCCCTGTCAAAGTCTCCTACGCCAAGGGTGGTTTCGGGGCGGTGCTGACGCTTTTGACGACGGGTGCATTTGCGCCAATGGTTCAGGCCGAACTGCCGAAAATCCGGGATCGGGTGAATGCCGTTTACGGGTATAACGCGATCAGCCGCATCCATGTGACACAAACCGCGCCGACGGGGTTTTCCGAAGGGCGTGTTGCATTTCATGGTCCTAAACCCAAACAGAAACCGGAAATCACGCCGGAAACCAAGGCCGAGGCTCGTGTCCTGTCGGAGGGAGTCCATGATGAGGCTTTGCGTCAGGCACTCGAAAAATTCGCCGGAACATTCCTGACCCGGCAGCACAACAAACCGAAGGAAGAGAAATGAACCGCCGCACATTCATGATCACGACCGCTCTCGCGACGCTGGGCGCGGGGCTTCTGCCCTCTGCCGTTACCTCCTTTCTGGTGACACCGGCGCAGGCCGAGGACATGCCGGACACCTCTGAAATTTTCGATCTGACACTTGGCGACAAGGATGCACCGCTGGAAGTGATCGAATACGCCTCTTACACCTGTCCGCATTGTGCGAACTTCCATTCTCAGGTCTTCGAGCCTCTCAAGAAAGATTACATCGACACGGGCAAGGTGCGTTTCATCTACCGCGAAGTGTATTTCGACAAATTCGGCCTCTGGGCGTCCATGGTGGCGCGCTGCGGTGGCGAGATGCGCTATTTCGGTGTGCAGAAAATGCTCTATGACGAACAGAGCGACTGGATTGCCGGTGGCAAGGATACGATGCAGATCGTGGAGAATCTGCGCAAGATCGGCAAACGGGCCGGGCTTACGGATGAGAATCTCGATGCTTGTTTGAACGATGGCGATATGGCTGAAAAGCTTTACGCGAAATTCACGGCTGAAGTCGCGGAATACGATATCAATGCAACTCCGACGCTGGTGATCGGCGGCGAGCGGTTCTCCAATATGAGTTATGACAAGCTGAAAGAAGTTCTCGATGCGAAGCTCGAAGGCACGGCAGTTCCCGAGGATGCGATGACCCCGGAAGAGGCCCAAAACAAAGCCATTGTGGACGGGCTCGTCGAGACTTTGGGCAAAGACTAAGCATCAGAGGTCAAGCGCCTCAAGACGGGCGTCGATCTCTGACCAATCCGGGATTTCAAGCCTTACAGGCAGAGTCACAACCTTCATGCGAAAGGCGCGGGGCAGACGCACCGCGTCTTTTTCTGTTGTGACCATCTGGGCGCCAAGGGCCAGAGCTTCGATCTCCAGACGTTTCATCAAAGGCACAGAAAGGGGCTGGTGATCTTTGAGCGCCTCGGTTCGAAGAAGGTTGGCGCCAAGCCCCGACAGCGTTTGAAAGAACTTCTCGGGATGTCCGATCCCGGCAAAAGCGAAGACGTTTTGCCCCGCCCATTCGAGGCCAGTGGGCAAAGGTTTCAGTACGGCCTTCACACATGAAATAGAGACCAATCCAGCCCAATTCGTGTCAAAACGATCCTGCGCGCGGGTGTCTCCGATCGAGATCAAAACATCGCCGCGCACCATGCCCGTCTGGATGGGTTCGCGCAGGGGGCCGGCGGGGATCACCCGTCCGTTGCCGAAACCGCGCCACGCGTCGACTACGATAAGGGTCAGATCCTTTTCGACCGAAGGGTTTTGCATCCCGTCGTCGAGCAGGATGACATCCGCTCCCTCGGTCTCCGCCATCCGAACACCGGCGGCGCGGTCCTTGGCGACCCAGACAGGGGTAAAGGCGGCAATCAAAAGCGGTTCGTCGCCGACCTCATTGGCGTCGTGCTTGCGCTCATCGACGCGCACCGGACCTTCGAGCCGCCCGCCGTAACCGCGGGAGACGACGTGCGGCGTGTGGCCCCGTGCGATCAGCCGTTGCACAAGGGCGATGGTGGTCGGCGTTTTGCCGGTGCCGCCCGCGTTGATATTGCCGATACAGATCACCGGCACGCTGGCCTTGTAGCCGGTTCGTGCGACGCGTTTGGCGGTCGCGCGAGCATAAAAAGCCGAAAGCGGGGAGAGGAGGCGCGCCTGCCAGCCGGGGGCGTCTTTTGGATTGGACCAGAACAGTGGCGCTTTCATCGGGGGCGTCTTTCGTGAAGATCGAGAATGTCCTGCACGAGGGCAGAGACCCGATCCGTGACCTCTGCACCGGTTGAGGCAATCTCCCAAGCGGCGGCGGCCATCAGGGCGGCCTGATCCGGGGACATCAATCGCCCGAGCTCCTCGCCGAGCTCATGCCCGTCGCGGACCTGACGCGTGGCGTTGCCGGTGGCGAGACGGGCATAGGCCGTGGCGTGACTGTCGACATGGGGACCATGCAGAATGGCCGATCCCATGGCAGCGGCCGGATAGGGGTCTATGCCGCCAAAGGGCACAAGGGAGCGCCCGAGAAAGCTTACCGGGGCAAGGCGATGCCAAAGCCCGTCCTGATTTGCGGATGAGGCAGTCAGGACGGCGAGTTGCAGGGCTTCTGAGATGTCTTCATCCGGGCCAAGAGCCATGGCGTTCAGCCCGGCGTCTTCACATTGCGCAAGCACGCCGTCAAGCGTCGCAGGATCGGACAGTGACATCACCAAGAGCAACCGATGCGCACGTCGCAATGCGCTTTTGTGTGCCCTGAGCACGTTGCTCAGCTCCGACAGTTCCACCTGTGCCGCGAACCAACAGGGCCGCGTGCCGATGTCTGCGGACCGGCGCGACAGGGTTTCATCATCGATGATTGGCGCGATGCCGCCTTCCTCGAGAAATCCAAGACGCTCGATCTGCGTTGCGTCAAGACCGGCTCGCCGCCACAAACCAAGGCTTTCCGAGGAGGCCGTGATCGCATGATCGAAACATTTCAAAACCGAGTTGCGCAGGCCGGGAACCGGCGTGGGCAGGTCAAGCGTGCTCGGGCTGTGCGGCGCTTCGATCGAGAGGCAGGGCACGCCGTCGTCATGTGCGGCGCGCAACAGCGTCGGACGGAACCGGCCACCGATCCAGATCAGCCCGTCGGGGCGCCAATGGGACAGGAAACGCCGCACGATGGCGCTTTCATCCTCAGGAGCATCGGTAAAGATCGCCCCGTCCGGCCTCTGACCGTTCGGGGGATGCACTCCGGGGCTCATGGTGATGACACCGACAAGATCGGGGCGATCCTCGGCGATCCGGGCAAAAAGTTCGACCGCCGGGCCGAGCGCGAACTGGGTCGCGGCATGCAGCCACAACACTTCGCCGCGAGGGCGGGACGGCAAATCGAGAGCCAGTCGCGCATCCCGCGCCTGGCGAGTCAGCGTGCCTTCGGACAAGAGGCGGTCCAGACGTTCGGTGTGACGCCGTTCGGACCGTCCGTTCAGGCCGGAGTAGAGCAGAAAGGGAAGGGGTCGGGCCATCTGGGCCTGCCGTTACGCTCCGAACTCTTCGGTCGGGGAGGTGTGTTTCTCCTCGTCGCGAAGGCGATGCAGATGGGCGATGAAATAGCGCATATGAGCGTTGTCCACGGTGCGTTGGGCCTCTGCTTTCCAGGCGGAATGCGCGGTCTCGTAATTCGGGAAAATCCCAACGATGTGAATATCATCCACGTTGCGGAATACGGTTTTGGACGGATCGACAAGTTCGCCGCCGAACACGAGGTGCAGTCTTTGTGCCATGGAATATCTCCCGGATGTGATGAGGCGCACCCTAGTCCAATCAGAATGGGGGTCAAGCGGCCTCGAAGGTCTGCCTAATTCTTGGGCGTTTTCTTGCGGGGATACGGGATTTTTCGCATTGGCGGTTTCCCTTATCTGCCTCAAAGGTCATCATATCGTCATGACGACGGACTTTACCGCTCCCCGCCTGATCGTGTTTTCCGATCTGGACGGCACGCTGCTCGATCATGGCAGCTATTCCTGGGCCCCCGCAAAACCGGCTTTGCTCCGGATGCGCGCATTGGGTGTCCCGCTGGTTCTGGCAAGCTCCAAAACCGCTTTCGAGATCGCCGATCTTCGGCGTGAGATGGGGTTTTCCGATTGCCCGGCCATTGTCGAGAACGGCGCAGGGATTCTGCCGCCGGGGGAGGAGGTGCCGACGGATCGCAGCGCTCATGTCGCTCTCTTGAACGCTCTTGCGGAATTGCCCGCCGATCTGCGCGCCTGTTTCACCGGATTTTCCGACTGGAGCGTGGCGGAGGTTGCGGAGAACACGGGTTTGCCTTTGGCACAGGCAAGGCTTGCGGCGCAGCGACAGTTTTCCGAACCGGGGCTTTGGTCCGGTACACCGGAGGCGCAACAGGATTTCGAGACGATTCTGGCCGAAAAGGGCATCGCTGCGCGGCAGGGCGGGCGTTATCTCACCCTGTCTTTTGGCGCGACCAAAGCGGACCGCATGGCCGACATTGTCGCGCGCTATGATCCCCGTCCGGTCACCATGGCTTTGGGCGATGCGCCCAATGATGTCGAGATGATCGAGACAGCCGATTTTGGCTCTGTCGTTATGAATTCATACGGGCCGGGTATCCCGCCCCTTGCGGGAGAGGCTGAGGGTCGGATCATGCGCACGAACGTGCCCGGGCCGGAAGGTTGGAACATTGCGGTGCTCGAACGCATTGCGCAAGACTACAAAGAGAAAGGCTGACAAATGGCTGATTTTCATCAGGGCGGTCATGTGGCGACGCTGCACAACCTGCGTATCAATTCCGAAGAGGATCTGAGCCGGGAGCTCAACGCCTTTGCCTCGTCTCGCAAGATCACGCTGATCCTGCCGTCGCTGTTTTCCGAACTGGAAGGCGAGGCACTGCCCAATATCATCGACGAGTTGAACAAGGTGGATTTCATCCATCGCATCGTGATCGGCCTCGATCGTGCCACCGAGGAGCAATATCGCTACGCGCGCAAATTCTTTTCCCGGCTGAGGGCCGATCATGTCGTGCTCTGGAACGACGGGCCGCGGCTTCGGGCGGTGGATGCGCGTCTTAAGGAGCTTGAACTGTCTCCTTCCGAGCCCGGCAAGGGGCGCAACGTGTGGTTCTGTCTCGGCTATACGATCTCGCGTGCCGACAGTGCTGTGGTGGCCGTACATGACTGCGATGTCGTGACCTATTCGGCGGGGATGCTGGCGCGACTGGTCTATCCGGTGGCCAACCCGACCTTTCCCTATCAGATGTCCAAAGGGTTCTATCCCCGTGTCGCCGATGGCAAGCTGAACGGGCGGGTGACACGGCTTTTGGTGACGCCGATGATCCATGCGCTCTCGAAGGTTTTGGGCCCGCAGGCCTTCCTCGATTTCCTCGCCGATTTCCGCTATCCGCTCGCCGGTGAATTCGCCATGCGGACCTCAATCCTGCCCGATATGCGCATCCCGTCCGACTGGGGGCTTGAGATCGGGCTATTGTCCGAGGCCTGGCGCAACCTGAGCCCGCGCGCGGTTTGCCAAGTCGAGATTTCCGACCGCTACGATCACAAACATCAGGACCTTTCTCAGGAGGATGCCACCACCGGCCTGTCGCGCATGTCGGTCGACATTTGCAAGGCGCTCTATCGCAAGCTCGCCGCCGATGGCACGGTGTTTTCCGAAGAGATCTTCCGCTCGATCAAAGCCACCTATTATCGCGGTGCACTCGATCTCATCGAGACCTATTTCAACGATGCGCGGATGAACGGGCTGCATGTCGACCGCCATGTCGAAGAACAGGCCGTCGAGCTTTTCGCGAACAACATCATTCAGGCGGGCAACGTGTTTCTGGAAAACCCGATGGAGACGCCGTTTATCCCGAACTGGTCCCGCGTCCATGCCGCCGATCCGGATATCATCGCGGCCATGGCGCGGGCCGTGGCCGAGGATATGGACGACTACAAATAGTCGCTATTTGAGGCGTGCGAGGATCGCCTGCGCCAATTGCGGGCATCCCGCCACCATGCCGTCGAGCTGCGGCACGGGTTGGTTGAACACGGGGCGTTGACCGAGCAGGTCTGTGACCTGGCCCCCGGCTTCCGACAGGATCAGAGTGCCGGCCGCCACGTCCCATTCCCATGTTTTGCGAAAGGTGAACATCGCGTCATAGCGACCCTGCGCCACAAGCGTCAGGCGGTAGGCGAGCGAGGGGCGATATTTATGAATGAATTTCGGGGTGCCACCGCGCCAATGTTCGTCCTCCAAATGCTGACGCGGTGCAAGAACCGTGGCCCCGTCGAGATCGCAGCGTGTGCCGGCCATCATCGGGGCGTCATTGAGATAGGCCCCTTCGCCTTTGACGGCATGAAACAACCGGTCCCGCAGCGGCAGGTAGACAACAGCTGCGATCACCTCGCCCTCTTCGGCAATGGCCAGAGAATGCGCCCAGTTGCGGTCGCCATGGATAAAGCTGCGCGTGCCGTCGATCGGATCGACGATGAACACGCGCTTGCGACCAAGCCGTTCTGACGTGGTGTCGACGGTTTCTTCCGACAGCCAGCCATAGTCCGGGCGTTCCGACAGCAGATATTCGTGCAGCATCCGGTCCACGGCCAGATCGGCCTCGGTCACCGGGCCTTGCCCGCCGCCTTTGTCCCAGACCTGCGGGTCCGCCTGCCAATAGGGGCTGGCGATCTCACCCGCGTTGCGCGCGGCCTCGATCAGCAGCTCCAGATCGTCTGTCACGGTGTCAATCTCCGGCAAGTGTCATGCCTTCGACCACCAACGAAGGCACGACACGGCTCAAATGCAGACGCGCGTCATTGGCGGGGACCAGCGTCATCAGCATCTCGCGCAGATTGCCCGCGATAGTGCATTCGTTGACTGGATAGGCGATCTCGCCGTTTTCGACCCAGAACCCGCTCGCCCCCCGCGAATAATCGCCGGTGGTCGGGTTGATCGACGCGCCGATCATGCCGGTGACCAAAAGCCCGGTGCCCATGTCGTGGAGCAACTCTTCGCGGCTTTTGTCGCCTTGCGTCAGAGCCACATTCCCCGAAGAGGGCGACGGCGGGGACGATACGCCCCGCGCCGCATTTGCCGTGCTCTCAAGCCCGAGTTTGCGCGCTGAGGCAAGGTCCAGAACCCAGCTCTGCAAGACGCCATCTTGCACTAAGGCGCGTTTCGAGGTCGCAAGCCCCTCGGCGTCGAAAAGCTTCGATCCGGAGGTGCGCGGGCGGTGCGGATCTTCGATCAGGGATAGTCCCTTGGGCAGCACATCCGTCCCCATCTCATCGCGCAGCCAGCTTGCGCCGCGGGCAATCGCAGTGCCGTTGATCGCGGCCAGAAGATGGCCCACGAGCGATGCGGAAATCCGTTCGTCGAACAAAACCGGATAGGTGCCGGTCTTGGGTTTCTTCGCGCCGATACGTGCAAGAGTGCGTTCGGCGGCGAGACGCCCGATCTCTTCGGGCGAGAGCAGATCCGCTCCGAAAATCCGGCTGTCGCCATAGTAATCGCGTTCCATCCCGGTGCCTTCGCCTGCAATGGCGACGGTCGAGATCATCCGGTCGGTGCGGGTGTAGCCTCCCGAGAACCCGTTGGTTGCCGCGAGATGGATGCGACGTTTGCCATAGGCGGCGGAGCTTTCCACCTTGGTGATCCCGCTCTGCGCCAATGCCGCAGCTTCGGCGCGCAGAGCATCGTCTTTCAAAGCTTCGGGAGAAGGTTCGTCGGAAGGATCGAACATTTCGAGCGCGGAGATGTCGGTCAGATCGGTGATTTGCGACGGATCGGCAAGCCCGGCGGTCGGGTCCTCGGGCGCCAGACGCGCCATGGTCACCGCGCGCTCGGCCATGGTGGCAAGCGTTTCGGGCCGGGTGTCGGAGGCAGAGACACAGGCCTGACGCCGCCCGATCAACACCCGCAGACCGATGTCGACGCCCTCGGAGCGCTCCGCCTGCTCGAGTGCGCCCTGACGCACGCCAATGGACAGCGAGGTGCCGTCAATCGCCAGAGCATCGGCGGCCTCGGCCCCGGCCTTTTTCGCGGCTTCAAGAAGCGCCCGGGTCAGTTCCGAAAGATCTCCTGCCATGGCGTGCCTCCATTGTTCGCGCTTTCCATCTCTTAGATGCAATTAGGCCGCTTGCGCGCGTCACGCAAGCGGCCCGCCGTCTTTCTGGTGTCTCAGAACGGCAGCGGCTGGCCGTTGGCGATGATTGCACCGTCTTCGGTCATCTCGATCTCGGACACCAACTCACCCGGTGTTGCACCCGGACGGGCAAACAGGCCAAGCATCATCTGCGCCGACATGGCGGTGTCCGGCGGCAGGATGCCGGTGGAGGAGAGCTTGGTGATCAGATCGGTTACGCCGTTCAGCGTCAGGTTCAGCTTGCCGGCAAAGGGCGGCATGCCGCCGGGCATCTGAGGCTCCTGATCGAGGAAATGCCCCGCACCATTCCCCGCCACGCTCGCACCGGCAAGTGCGAGGTAAATTTCCGGCAGGGCAAGGTTTTTCACCTCGAAGGGCATCTCTTCGACGCCCTCTTCCTCGAGCGCCATCAGGGTCTCGAAATCGAACAGGTCGACGTCGCTGTTCAGGGTGCCCTCGAAGGCCAGGCGCAGGTTTGCCGGATCGTGCGGAAGCTGGCCGGTCGGATCGGCGATCATCCAGGCGATCTCCGGCAGGACGAGGTCCTTGAACCCGATCTTGGCGCTGAATGGCTGGTCCTCTTCGGAGGCGGCCAGCGGGAACAGCAACGCTACGGAATATTCTGCCAAGGAGACGGCGACCTGCCCACCGGGGATTTGCGCACCGGCGACGGTGACATCGAGATCGCCAACCGCGACATCATAGCCGATCGAGCCGCCTTTGAGCGTGACGTCCAGATTGGACGCGCCGGTCGCGGCCCGGATGTCCATGTTCGAAGACGGTTCCTCCCCGGTGATTTTCACGAAGGAGGAGCTGTCCGTCATCGTCATGGCGACATCCATGGTGCTTTGGCCGAGCAAAGTCGCGATCATGTTGTCACTGCTCGCCTGGGGCAGAAGGATCGAGCCCTTGATCGCAAGCGTATTGCCGATCAGGCCCATATCTATGGTGCTGCCTTCGCCGTCGTCGATCTGGTCCACGTCATAGGTCAGCGTTGCGGCCGTCAGGTCCATGTCGGAGGACAGACTGTCGCCCTTGCGGACCACGGTGGAAGTGCCGGAAATGCCAGCGAATTTTCCGGTCACCCCGGGCTGGACCGTCATGCCATCGACCACCACCGGTTCGGAGGACATCGTCATCGCGGCATCCTCTAGGGTGTAGAGCATATCGTCGGGGGAGCCGGACACGATGGCCTCGCCGATATAGGTCACGGTGGAGCGGGTCTCGACGGTGTCGCCTTCCTCCGTGCCGGGCTCGGTCGGTGCGGTCATGACCGAAGTCAGCGGTTCGGGGAACCACATGGCGACCGTGCCGCGGCGACGTTCCTGGAACCGGATTTCGGGTACGGTGGTGGTGTCCGAGACCGAGGCCTCGCCCATGTCGATGTTCATGCTGTAGACCATGTTGCGCACGACAAGAGTGTCGCCGTCACGGCTCACTTCGGCTGTGGGGGTCATGCCCATGCTGGTCATCATGTCCTGATAAGACGCCCAGACCTCCTCAGGTGTGACATCGGCAAAAACAGGACTTGCGGTGAGGCAAGTCGTGGCGAGCGCGGAGGCCCAGAACATGGAACGCATGATAAATCTCCTCAAACAGTTGCGCCCACAGTTTCCTGCTTTGCCTGAGGGGTCAAGACTGGAACCCGGTGAGTTCACGGCATAAACTCCCCTGAAACGAGGGAGGTTGGATCATGTCGCAACTGATGGGGAAGACCGCTTTGATCACCGGGGCAAGCCGGGGGATCGGTGAGGCGACCGCACGGCTCTTTGCCGCCGAAGGGGCGAACGTCGCGCTGATCGCGCGCAGTGCTACCGATATTGCACGGATTTCTGGAGAACTCGGGCCAAAGGCCTTGGCCGTGCCTTGCGATATTTCCTCCTTCGCCGAACTCGATCAGGCGGTGACAAAGGTCGAGGAGCATCTCGGCCCGATCGACATTCTGGTCAACAACGCCGGTGTGATCGACCCGATCGGCGCGCTCGCCGAGGTTGATCCGGACGATTGGTCGCGCCTCATCGACATCAATGTCAAAGGTGTGTTCTACGCCATGCGTCGGATCGTGCCGGAGATGGTGGCGCGGGGCGGCGGCACTGTCCTGACAGTTTCTTCCGGGGCTGGGCATCGGCCAATCGAGGGTTGGAGCGCTTATTGCAGCTCGAAAGCCGGGGCGGCGATGTTGACCGCGATGCTGGATCTCGAAGAGCGCGACCATGGCATTCGCGCCATGGGGCTGTCTCCGGGCACGGTTGCGACCCAGATGCAGCGGGAGATCAAGGCCTCCGGCATAAATCCCGTGAGCAAACTCGACTGGTCCGATCACATTCCGCCGGACTGGCCAGCGCGCGCGCTTTTGTGGATGTGCGGGGCTGAGGCCGACGCGCATTTGGGCGAGGAATTACAACTGCGGGACGAAGCGTTCCGCCGCCAACTTGGATTGATCGCATGATAGACCTGACCCGTGACGGCGCGCTTTGGACTGTGACCCTGAACCGGCCTGAAAAGGCCAATTCCCTGACCTCTGCCATGTTGTCCGATCTGATCGGGATCGCGCAGGAGGCACGAAGCGCGGCGAAGGTGTTCGTGCTCACGGGGGCTGGCAAGGTGTTTTCCGCAGGCGCCGACCTCGACGAGGCGCGGGCGGGGCTTGCCACGTCTCCGTTGTGGGAGGACCTGTCCGGGGCGATTGCCGGTTTGCCTTGTCTTACGATTGCGGCGCTTAATGGCACCTTGGCGGGCGGGGCCTTTGGTATGGCCTTGGCCTGTGATTTCAGACTCGCCGATCCGGGAGCCAAATTCTTTTACCCAGTGATGAAGCTCGGTTTCCTGCCACAGCCGTCGGACCCGAAACGCATGGTGACGCTGATCGGACCGGCACGGGCCAAGATGATTCTGATGGCGGGGCAAAAGATCACCGCCGATGAAGCCCTGTCCTGGGGCTTGGTGGACCGTCTGGTGCCCGCCGCCGATCAAGGAGCCGCCATCGCTGACCTGTCAGAGGCTCCGCTGGCCGCCTCCCCCGATCACATCGCAAAAATCAAAGCGCTGATCCGCCAGTGACCCGGGCGACAGAACAGGTCGACGCTCTGGTCGTCGGCGCGGGGCCTGCCGGTCTTATGGCGGCGGAGGTGATCTCTGCCGCCGGGCATTCCGTCATGGTGGCGGAGGCGAAACCCTCGCCCGCGCGCAAATTTCTTATGGCCGGGAAGTCGGGCCTCAACCTGACCAAGAACGAGCCGATGGTGCCTTTCCTGAACGCTTATGCGCCGCTGCATCCGAGCCTTTGCGCCGCGCTTGAGGCGTTTGGTCCGCAAGAGGCGACCGCTTGGGCCGAGGGGCTCGGCCAAGAGATGTTTACCGGTTCGTCTGGCCGGGTGTTTCCCAAGACGATGAAAGCGTCCCCTTTGTTGCGGGCCTGGCTTACACGCTTGGAGGCGCAGGGCGTTTCTTTGAAGCGCAACTGGCGCATGGTGAGCCTAGGGGATGCCGTGGAGTTCGAGACGCCGCAGGGGGGCGTTTCCGTTCATGCCAAAACCGTCATTCTCGCCCTTGGCGGCGCAAGTTGGGCCAGATTAGGCTCGAATGGAGCTTGGGTCGACATGGTGTCTCCCTATGCCGAAATTGCGCCTTTCTCGCCTTCGAATGTCGGGCTTTTGCTTGAATGGACGCCTTACATGGCGCGTCATTTCGGTAAGCCCGTTAAGGGGGTAAAGCTGACTGCGGGGCGATATGAAAGCCGTGGGGAATTCGTGATTTCAAAACGCGGTCTTGAAGGCGGCGGCGTTTATGCGGTGACGCGCGGGTTGCGCGAGGGGGCGCCATTGCTGCTCGATCTTTTGCCGGATTGGGGGAATGAGAAATTAAAACAGACCCTAATCCAGCGAAAACAGAAAGAAACCCTGACGAATTTTCTCAAACGTGCGCTGCGTCTCTCACCGGAAAAAATCGCGCTTGTGATGGAGGTGGCGGGACCACAGCCCGCTGATCTTGTGAGTGCGCTGAAGGCGCTCGAGATCCCTGATGCCCGGCTGCGCCCGATGGACGAGGCCATCTCGACCGCCGGTGGCGTACGCTTTGAAAGCCTGTCAGAAAGGCTCGAATCCAGCACAAGACCGGGTTTGTTCTTTGCCGGAGAGATGCTCGATTGGGATGCCCCGACAGGCGGCTATCTTTTGACCGCCTGTCTCGCGACCGGGCGTCTGGCCGGGCAGGGTGCACTTACACGCCTTTCATGACCTCGGAGGCGATCTCGAAAGAACGCAGCCGTTTTTGAGCGTCGTGAATGTTGGCGGCAAAGATCACTTCCTGCGGCTGGTAGCGGTCGATCAGCGCGCCGATCTTGTCTTTGACCATTTCCTTCGTGCCGGTGGCGGAAACCGCAAAAATCGCATCGAGCGAGGGCAGGAACCGGGCGGGCACGACGGAGGCAATATCCTCGACCGGGCGCGGCAGTTTGCCGGGTCTGCCCATGCGCAGATTGGCGAAGGTTTGCATCATGGACGAGCGCAGATAGACCGCTTCCTCGACGGTTTCTGCGGCAAACACATTGGTGGCGAGCATAAAATAGGGCTTGTCGAGATATTCGGAGGGGCGGAAGAGATCGCGATAGATCTTCACCGCATGATCCAGAGCGGCGGGGGCGAAATGCGAGGCAAACGCATAGGGCAGGCCCAGAAGTGCCGCCAGTTCCGCACCATAGGTCGAGGAGCCCAGCATCCAGACCGGCACATGGGTGCCCGTGCCGGGAAAGGCGCGCACAGGGGCGTCCTCGGGCATGTCGCCGAGATAGGCCATCAGCTCCTGCACATCTTGTGGGAAGGTTTCGCCATTGGCGTGACCCGGCATGAGGTTGCGCCGGAGCGCGCGCGCCGTCGGCATATCCGTCCCGGGGGCGCGCCCGACGCCGAGGTCGATCCGATCTCCGTAAAGCTCGCGCAGGGTGCCGAAGGCTTCGGCCACCTGCAAAGGCGCGTGGTTCGGCAACATGATCCCGCCCGCACCGATCCGCATCCGTGTCGTATGCGCCCCGATATGCCCGATCACCACGGCGGTCGCTGCCGAAGCGATCCCCGGCATGTTGTGATGCTCGGCCAGCCAGTAGCGATTATACCCCCAGTCCTCGGCATGTTGCGCCAGATCGACGGAGTTCTTCAGCGCCTGTGCGGTGGAAACGCCTTCGGGGACGGGGGAAAGATCGAGAAGGGAATAGGGGATCATGTGCGGCTCCTTTTGTTCCAATCTGGGATGTTTTTGCCGCCGTTCAAACTGCGTTTGCGCTCAGCGCCGTTGCGCCAACATGGCAAGCCGAATGAGCGCCCGCTCCATTACCGCCATGGTTGGGGCACGCGAGGCCGAACGCAGGGTCAGGTCCGTGTCGGTCAGAATGCCGAGCGCGGTTTCGAGTTTGTACATGCCCCAGTTCGACGCCTGCCGGGTCATCCGGTCGCGCCGCGGCCCGAAGATCGGCGGACGGGCTGCGGCGATACCGGCGGAGGCTCCATTCGGATGCGAGGCAGCGGCATGGAGGCTGCGGAAATGCCGCATGGTAAAGATCGACAGCGCCACCGGGTCGATCCCCTGGCCCGCGATCTTGACCATCAGCGGGCCAAGCTCGTTCGCCCGCCCTTCGGCCACCACGTTCAGCACATCGTCCACCTCGGCCTCTGTGGTCGCAGGCGCGCAGTTCTGGACATCCTCGCTGGTCACAGGGCTTGGGTCGCCGATCTTGTAGAGCGCGAGTTTCTCAAGAGTCTGGCGAAAATCGCCGGGATCGAGAATGCGGGCGAGGGCCTCAATGTCTGTCATCGCCTCACGCGAAATGTTGCCAACCCCGGCCTTGCCGAGGGTCGCCTCGATCTCCGCACGCGAAGGCGGGTCGGCATAGATCGCGATGGCGTAGGCGCTTGGGTGGCCTTCGAACAGCTTGCGCAGTTTCGAGGTGGCCTTGAGCTGACCGGCGGTGACGACGATCTGGGCATCGCCCTCGCGCCAGTCGAACAGCGCGTCCTTCACCGTGTCGCTGACCTGATCGGTGGCGTCTTCGACAAATGCGACGCGCGGACCGGGGAAAAACCCCTGTTCTTTGATGGCATCGAGCAGAAGCGTCTTGTCCTTGCGCAACTCGCCCCCGGCGATCCGGGTCAGTCGCATTTCCTCTTCGCCCTGCTTGCCGATCAGCCCCTCGATCACCTCTTGGCGGCGCAGCGCGATCCGCATGGCGTCGGGGCCATAGAGCAGCACCCCCGCTTTGCCCGGGTCGGGTTTGGCGAAATAGGACAGGGCATCTCGGGCGGCGAGTTTCATTCGGCGGGAGTGGGCGTTGCAAGGGTGATGATCTGGCTGACCATCTGATCGGCGAGGATCACCATGAGCCGGGCATAGGCGTCGCGCGAGGCGGTCAGCGTGTCGACTGACGAGCCGGTGGCGGAGTAGCTGGTGAAGCTGGAAACGAAGCGCGCGATGAGGGGCTGGCCGGTTGCGATGTTCAAAAGCGTATAGTTGACCTGACCTTCGACATGATAGCGCAGGATTTCCTGATCACGGGTGATGCCAACCTGCGACTCGGAGGTCGAGATTTTATAGGTGAGCCGGTAAAGCGGCATTTCCGAGGGGCCGAATTGCTCGGTCAGCCGTTTGTTCAGGTTGTAGCTTTCGCGATCCCACGGCGCGTCGATGTCGACTTTGCCACGGAGCGCAGCGCCTGCGCCCCCCGGCCCGTAAGCCGGGGAAAAGCCGCAGCCCGTGAGGGCTGCGAGCGAGATCAGGAAGGTTCTGCGATCAAATGACGACATTGACGATGCGGCCCGGTACAACGATGAGTTTCTTCGGCGACCCGCCATCGAGCGCCTTTTTCACAGCATCGTTTTCCAAGACCAGCTTTTCAACCTCTTCCTTCGGCATATCCTTGGGAACCGAGATTTCGTCGCGGCGTTTGCCATTGATCTGGATCGGCAGTGTCACCGTATCCTCGACCAGCATCGCCTCATCCGGCACTGGCCAGGCGGCCTGAGCGACAAGCCCTTCACCGCCCAGCATGGACCACATGTCTTCCGCAAGGTGCGGCGTCATGGGGGACATAAGCTGAGCCATGGTCTTGAGCGCAAAGCGTTTCGCCTCGCGACTCGCCTGAGACTTGGAGATCGTGTTGGTGAAGCCATAGAGCTTGGCGATCGAGGCGTTGAAGCCAAAGCTTTCGATGCCCTGAGTGACCTCGAACATCGCCTTGTGCGTGGCGCGCAAAAGCTCCTCGTCGCCCGTGCCTTGCTCCGGCGTGGCATCGAGTTCGGCGGCCAGACGCCAGACGCGGCCTAGGTGTTTGCTGGCGGCTTCGGCGCCCGAGGCGGTCCATTCCACGTCGCGCTCCGGCGGAGAATCGGAGAGCACGAACCAGCGCGCGGTGTCGGCGCCGAATTGCTTGATGATCTCGACCGGGTCCACCACGTTGTTCTTGGACTTGGACATCTTGGCGGAGGGGACGATCTCGACTTCCGTGCCATCTTTCAGGAAACCCTTGCCGTCGCGCAGTTCGACCTCTTCCGGATAGTGATACTTCGGACGGCCATCCGCACCTTGGGTCTTGTAGATCGCGTGGGTCACCATGCCTTGGGTGAAGAGCGCATCGAACGGTTCGCGCGCGCTGTCGGGCAGGTGGCCGGTCTCGTTCATCGCGCGGGCGAAGAAACGGGAATAGAGAAGGTGCAGAATTGCGTGTTCGATGCCGCCGATATACTGATCGACGTTCATCCAATACTCCGCATCTTCTTTCACGGTCGGCGTCGTGGCATGGGGCGCGGTGAAACGCGCGTAGTACCAAGAGCTGTCCACGAAAGTGTCCATCGTGTCGGTCTCGCGCAGAGCTGCGCCACCGCATTTCGGGCAGGTCGTGTTGCGCCAGGACGGGTGACGGTCGAGCGGGTTGCCGGGGATGGAGAAATCAATCGCCTTGCCATCTTCATCGAACGGCAGCTCGATCGGCAGGTTTTCTTTCTTCTCCGGAACCACGCCGCAAGCCTCGCAATGCACCACCGGGATGGGACAGCCCCAATAGCGCTGACGCGACAGGCCCCAGTCCCGCAGGCGGAACTTGGTCACGCCGTGGCCCACACCGTTTGCTTCGCAGAAATCGACAGCGCTGTTCACGCCCTGCTCGCCGGTTTGAAGCTCCTCGCCCGCGAAACCGCGAATGTATTTCACGGTTTCGGATTTCGTCGGAACAAAGGCTTCGGCCTCGTTCAACTCGCCTTCAATCGGCGCAAACACATAGTTGATCGGCAGGCCGTATTTGGTCGCGAAATCAAAGTCGCGCTGGTCATGCGCGGGGCAGCCGAAAATCGCGCCGGTGCCGTAATCCATCAGGATGAAGTTGGCGATATAGACCGGCAATTCCCACGACGTGTCGAAGGGATGGCGTACGGTCAAACCGGTGTTGAGGCCCAGTTTTTCGGCCTTCTCAATCGCTTCTTCCGTGGTGCCGCCTTTGCGGCATTCCTCACAGAAGGCGGCGATTTCCGGGTTCTCGGCGGCCAGTTCCTTGGCCAGCGGATGATCGGCGGAGATGCCTACAAAGGACGCGCCCATCAGCGTATCGGGACGCGTGGTGTAAACCTCGATTCGGTCGTGATGCGCGGGAGCGTTCGTGAGCGAGAACGCGAACTGAAGACCGCGCGATTTGCCGATCCAGTTCTTCTGCATCGTTTTGACCTTGTCCGGCCAGTTGTCGAGATGGTCGATGGCCTGCAACAGGTCTTCGGAATAGGCGGAGATCTTAAAGAACCATTGCGTCAGTTCCTTGCGCTCCACCGGCGCACCAGAACGCCAACCACAACCATCAATCACCTGTTCGTTGGCCAGAACCGTCATATCTACCGGGTCCCAGTTCACGGTCGCGTTCTTGCGATAGACCAGACCCTTTTCCAGCATGTCGAGGAACATTGCCTGCTGTTGACCGTAATACTCGGTGTCGCAGGTTGCGAACATTCGGGTCCAGTCAATCGAAAGCCCCAGAGGCTTCATCTGATCGACCATCGTGTCGATGTTGTTATAGGTCCAGGTCTTCGGGTGCCCTCCAGAGGCCATCGCGGCGTTCTCCGCCGGCATGCCGAATGCGTCAAAGCCCATTGGGTGCAACACGTTGAACCCGGTCGAGGATTTGTAGCGCGCCACCACATCGCCCATGGTGTAGTTGCGCACGTGACCGATGTGGATGCGGCCCGAGGGATAGGGGAACATCTCAAGCACGTAGTACTTCGGCTTGCTCTCGTCGCGCTTGGCGAGGAACACATCCGCCTCATTCCAGGCAGACTGCCATTTCGGTTCGATCTCGCTGGGCGCGTAGCGGCTCATGTTCACATCCTTCGTCTCAGACAAACGCCGGGCAGGAGGCCCGGCGTGGTCATAAATCCTTGGCTCTCCGGGGTCCAGAGGGCTTGTTTATCCCGGCGTCACTTGCCGGTGCGCAACTGGCGTGCGCGGGTGAGGATTGCGTCCTCGACGGCCTGAATGGTGTCCTGACTGACCGCACCACCCTTGGTATAGAGCGACACGTTCAACGTCCGGGCATCCAGCGCCGGGTCCGTCACGTGGATCACCGCGCGATAGGCGCGCCCGCCACCCGGCGGCGTGCCATAACCGGTGATGATCACGCCGGTAAAAGGATCGGCCTCTTGCACCGGCAGGAAGGACAGCACATCAAGCGCCGCGTTCCAGATGTATTTGTTGACCTGAACCGAGTCGGACACCGATCCGCGCCCGCCGCCAAAAAGGGTTCGGCGTTTCGGGCTCTCGATCACGATGGTCTCGCCGTTCGGGATCTCGACAACCTGACCGGTGGATTTCGTGTCTACGGTCTGCGTGGCGCCGTCTGTGGTCACTACGGTCTCTTTCTTGCCGCCGGAAAACGGCAGGGAGCCGAAGCTGTCGCCGACAGAACCGACGGAATCGAATGCGCCACAGCCCGAAAGCGTCAGCATCGCGGCCACAGAGGCGGCCAGTACATGGGTTGGGCGAAACATCAAGCGCTCCCTCTCAAGACATCGCGGCAACCGTATCGCCCGCCGGGCCAAGGAACAAGGCCCCAAGTGCAGGGAAGTGGGCGAGAAAAGAAAAGGGCCGCCCCGAAGGACGGCCCAATCTTTTGTTCTTCTGAACTTCTAAGAATTAGAAGGCGAAGGACAGAGCCAGCGTGGTGCCGTAGTTCAACTCGTAGCCACCGATGCCGGTGTCGATGTCGTCGAGGTCGCCGGATTCGTCGTAGTTGGTCGCATCAGCGTAGGAGGCCAGGAAGGACGCGCCGCCGCCGAGGTCGTATTCGGCCACGATGTAGGAGGCAAAGTCGTTGTCGGTTTCGTCGTCACCGTCGATGTAGCCAGCGGTCACAACGAGACCCATGCCGAAGTCGTAAGAGCCTTCGATGGCATACTCTTCTTCGCCGAGCACTTCTTCGTAGTAGGCAGCAACGGTGATCGGGCCGTCAGCGTAATCCACGGACACGCCGTATGCGTCATCTTCGGTCACGCCGGTCGCGTTGTCGAAGTCATAGGACACATAGTAGGCGCCGAGGGTCACCGGGCCAACCGGGTAGGCCACGTCGATGCCAACGCCGGTAACTTCATCGTAGTCCATGTAGGACAGGTTGAAGTCTGCACCGCCGAAGGTTGCGCCAAGGGTCAGGACGGCCATGTCTTCTTCGCCAACGGCGGTGAGGCCGAGGTCTTCGAGGCCGGACAGATCGTAAAGCACGTCTTCTGCGTAGAGCAGGCCAGCGTTGAACATGCCGAAGTCGTAGGCGAGAGCGATCTGGGAGTATTCCAGTTCACCGTTGGTTTTGTCGCCTGCGCCGGTGGAGCCACCGATCACAGTGCCGTCGGCTTTAGCGAAATCTTCGTCAACGAGGATGGAGGACACGGCGACGGAAAGCCCCATGTACTCAGCGGACAGCAGGATGCCGCCAGTGGCGTTGTTGTCCTTGCTGAGGTAGTCTTCGTAGTCGTCAGCGGCGTCGGCCGGAGCGAACAGGTCGTTGTCGTACAGAGCGGACACACCTTTGAAGGAGGCGTATGCGGTGTCGACGTCACCGAAGGACAGGGAGAACATGTCGTTGGACAGGGAGAGAACCCAGTCAGAGGAGTCGACGGTGCCCATGGAGAAGGTGTCGTCATCGCCGGACTCGAGGTCGACGTCGAGTTTCGCGGACGCGGTCCAGCCGTTGTTCAGCTCTTGGGACAGGTTCACGTAGAGGCCAGCGTCGTAGTAGAAGCCGCCTTCTGCGTCGTCGTTGTAGCCGATTTCTGCGTCACCGGACCAGGTCACTTCAGCGGAAGCGGCGCCAGCAAGAAGGGCGATCGCTGCGGAAGAAAGAAGGATATTTTTCATTTTTTCCCTCGTGGAATTTTGAATATCAGGCATGCCGGCTTACCCGACACATGGTCAGAGGAATGCGCCGAAGCGGGCTTTGGGTCAAGAAAACGCGAGGTGGCGGGCATAGCTCTCTGAAAAATGATGCAACTTAGCCACACACCTGTTGCATGGGATGCTCCCTGCGGCATAAGAAATCCAAGGAATGTGGGTTGCACCGTTTAAGGAGGCAGATATGGGGCTTGCCGAGATCAAGGATCGGGTCGAAACCGAAGCAAAACGTGTCGGGCGTGCGCCGGAAAGCGTCACTTTGATCGCCGTTTCCAAGGTTCAGCCCAATGAACGCGTCGAGGCGGTGCTCGAAGAAGGGCAGCGGGTTTTCGGGGAAAACAAGGTGCAGGAGGCCGCTGGCAAGTGGCCCGCGTTCAAGGACCGCTTCGACGGTGTCGAGCTGCATCTCATCGGACCGTTGCAGACCAACAAGGCGCGGCAGGCGATGGAATTGTTCGATGTGATTCACACGGTGGATCGTCCGAAACTCGCGAAAACCATTGCCCGCCTCGCCGAAGAACTGGGCCATTGCCCGCGTCTTTTCATTCAGGTGAACACCGGTGAGGAGCCGCAAAAGGCGGGGGTGATGCCTGCGGAAGCCGATGCCTTTATACAAGAGTGTCGTGATCTGGCGCTCACGGTCGAGGGGCTGATGTGCATTCCGCCCGCCGAGGAAGAGCCATCGCTGCATTTTGCGCTTTTGAAGAAAATCGCCGACCGGAATCAGATTGCAGGCCTGTCCATGGGCATGTCCGGCGATTTCGAAACCGCGATTGCACAGGGCGCGACTCACGTTCGGGTCGGGTCCGCGATCTTCGGTGAACGGGATTATTCCTGACGATTTTCAGTGTCGGCAAAACGTCGGACTTTTGTCGGACTTCCGTCGGACCCCTGAACGCTTAGATTAGCGAATGACCAATCGTGTCGCGGGCGTGATGCGTTCCGCGATCCAGCGCAGATGATCTGCGCGGAAGGCAACGCAGCCCTCGGTCGGGTGACGCGGTTTGCGCCAGCGGTGGACGAAGATGGCGGAGCCTTTCCCCGGTGTGGCATTCGGCCAGTTCCAATCGGTGATGATCACCAGATCATAAAGACGATCCGCGCGCCGCATTTTCTCATGGCTGGGTTTGAACGGCGCGCGCACGAGATGGTTGTAGGCGGGATGATCGCCTGCATCGCACCAAAGATCGCCGACGTGAATCTTGTCTCCGTTCAGCGCGGGAATGCGGTCGGCCCTATAATAGAGTGCGGGAAGGGCGTGACTGCCACGCGGGCTTGCGCCGTCGCCTTCGCGTTTGGTGTCCGAGATGCCGCCCTTGCCGATGGAGCAGGGAAAGCGGCGGCCCATGAAGCGCGCGCCCCAGCGGGTGACGACGATGTCGGTGGCTTTGAACATCGGACCGTTGCTCACAGAAGGTGCCCCGATTTGCGCGCCTTGGTGGCGAGGTAGGCTTCGTTGAAGCGATTCTCGCCGACCTTGAGCGGCACGCGTTCGGTGACGGTGATGCCCTGATCTTCCATCCGGGCGATTTTTTTCGGGTTGTTGGTCAGGAGGCGCACGGCAGAGAACCCCATCTCTTTGAGAATCGCCGCCCCGATGCGGAAATCGCGCTCGTCGTCCTCGAAGCCGAGGCGATGATTGGCCTCGACCGTGTCGAATCCCTGATCCTGCAAGGAATAGGCGCGCATCTTGTTGGCGTGGCCGATGCCGCGGCCTTCCTGATTGAGATAGAGCAAAATGCCTTCACCCTCTTCGCCCATCTGGTTGAGGGCGGCGTGAAGCTGCGGGCCGCAGTCGCATTTCAGAGAGCCGAAAATATCGCCGGTGAAGCAGGCGGAGTGCAGGCGGGCCAGCACGGGCTTGCTGCGATCCGGGCGACCAACCTCGACGACATAATGCTCTTCGCCGCCGTCCTCGGGGCGGAACACATGGACGCGGGATTTCTCGGACGCGATCAAAGGCACGCGGGCGTGAATCATATCGTGCAGCGGCGCGAGATCGGCCATCAACGGCAAAGCGGCCTCGACAGGCAGGACGGTGAGCCCGTTGGCGGCGGCGATCTCGAAGCCGTTTTCCACATCGACCATGACGGCAGAGGGCAGAAGGCGGGCGGATTTCGCCAGCGCAATCGCGGCGCGGGCACAGGTCGCATTGCCGCCGCGCAGAGAGCGGAACGGGCCTTTCATCGGATGGGTGAGATCGTCGGCGGGATCGGCCACCGCGTTGATCCAGTCGACATCGGCGTCAGTCGGCAGGATCAGACGGGCGAGATCGGAATCATAGGCGCGGGCGGAGAGGGTTTCGGCGCGCCGGGCGGTGATGGCGAGATAGGCCTCGCCCAATGCGCGCAGATCGCCCAGACGCTCGGTCGAAAGGTCTTCGGCGGCGACGGCGAGCGCATGGCCCACCTCGGAGCGGAGCACCACCGGCACCCCCATGCGCATGTCCGCGCGGGCGCGGGCGATGATCTCGGAGAGGGTGGGGGCAAGGCTCATGGCGGCGGTCCGTTGTCGTGTCAGAGCTCTGATGTAGCGATCTTTGTCATAAAGTGAAACATTTCGCGGTGATTTGACACGCTTGCGTGAGAGCTTTGTTGCAAATCTTGTTCTTTACCGCCGTCACGCTCAGATCACGGACAAGGCACAACAAAAGGAGGTCACTGCGATGGCCACTCTCAAGAAAATCCTGCTCGTCGACGACGATGACGATCTGCGTGAGGCATTGAGCGAGCAACTTGTGATGACCGAAGATTTCGACGTGTTCGAAGCCGATTGCGGCGCTGCGGGCATGGAGAAGTCGAAGGAAGGACATTACGATCTGATCATCCTCGACGTCGGCCTGCCCGACACGGATGGGCGCGAACTTTGCAAAAGACTGCGGAAATCCGGTGTGAAATGTCCGATTTTGATGCTCACGGGGCATGATACGGATGCGGACACCATTCTGGGTCTCGACAGCGGCGCGAACGATTACGTCACGAAGCCGTTCAAATTCCCGGTGCTTCTGGCCCGCATTCGCGCCCAGCTCCGCACCCATGAGCAATCGGAGGCGGCTGTTTTCCAGCTTGGACCGTATACGTTCAAACCGGCGCAGAAAATGTTGGTTACGGAGGACGACAAGAAAATCCGTCTGACCGAGAAAGAGACCAATATCCTCAAATTCCTCTATCGCTCGACCGAAGGCGTGGTGCCGCGTGATGTGTTGCTGCACGAGGTCTGGGGCTACAACGCCGGTGTGACGACGCACACGCTCGAAACCCATATCTACCGGCTGCGGCAAAAGATCGAGCCCGATCCCTCGAATGCGCGCATTCTTGTGACCGAGGCGGGCGGGTATCGTCTGGCGTCCTGAGATTTGGCGCGAGGCGGGAACCTTTTGTACCCGCCCCGCGTTGATCCCCTGAAGACCCCTCGCACATCGGGGAAATGATGTGCAGTCCCTCGTCCCTCGACTTACGCCCGGCCTTTGTGCCGGGCGTAAGTCGAGGGACGGGTTTGCACGGCTTTCGGGTGGTCACGGCCCGGACGGACGGGTAGGGTTCGGCGTAAATCTGATCCGAGGACCCGCCATGCCCTTTACCCTTGCCACCTGGAACATCAACTCCGTGCGTCTGCGCGAGCCGATCGTGCTGAAGCTTCTGGAAGAGGAGGCGCCCGATGTGCTCTGCCTTCAGGAGTGCAAATCGCCGGTGGAAAAAATCCCGATGGAGGGCTTTCGGGCGCTTGGGTACACGCACATGGTGGCGCGCGGGCAGAAGGGTTACAACGGGGTTGCGATCCTCTCGAAACTGCCGCTTGAGGAGGCCGGTGCGGAGGATTACGCCGGGCTCGGACATGCGCGGCATGTGGCGGCGCGTCTGGAAAACGGTGTGACGATCCACAATTTCTATGTGCCTGCGGGCGGCGATGTGCCGGATCGCGAGGTGAATGAGAAATTCGGCCAGAAGCTCGATTATCTCACCGAGATGCGCGATGCGTTTCATGCCGGGAAACCGGAGAAATCCATCCTTGTCGGCGATCTCAACATTGCCCCGCGTGAGGACGATGTCTGGAACCACAAGCAGTTGTTGAAAATCGTGTCGCATACGCCCGTCGAGGTCGAACATCTGGCGCAGACGCAGGATGCTGGCGGTTGGGTCGATGTCACGCGGCAGGATATTCCCGAGGGTCTGCTCTATTCGTGGTGGTCTTACCGGGCGAAAGACTGGAGTGCGGCGGACAAGGGGCGTCGGCTCGATCATATCTGGGCGACCGGGGATATTTCGAACGCGGCGCATGGCAGCCGGGTTCTGCGTGCAGCGCGGGGCTGGGAACAACCGTCGGATCACGCGCCGGTCTTTGCGACGTTCGATCTTTAAAACTCATGCATGAAGGCGCATATAGAACGCCAAACAGATAGGGGAGAACCGACAATGGATCTCGGACAAACCAACGGCGCCGCGCATGGCGCATATGTGAAAGATGTTACCGAGGCCGATTTCATGGCCGAGGTGATTGATGCCTCTCAGGAAACCCCTGTGATCGTCGATTTCTGGGCACCCTGGTGTGGCCCTTGCCGTCAACTCGGCCCGGCTCTCGAAGCCGAGGTCGGGGCCGCCGGTGGCAAGGTCAAGATGGCCAAGGTCAACGTCGACGAAAACCAGATGATCGCGGGCCAGATGCGCGTGCAGTCGATCCCGACCGTCTATGCCTTTTATAAAGGGCAGCCGGTGGATGGGTTCCAAGGCGCGCTGCCGCCGTCGCAGGTCAAGGAATTCGTGACCAAGATCGCTGCGCTGAGCGTGGACGAAAGCCTCGCCGATGCGGTCGCGGCCGCCGACGAAATGTTCGAAGCCGGTGAGATCGACGACGCGGCACAGACCTATGCCGCGATCCTCGAGGAAGACGACAAACTGGCCGGGGCCTATGCCGGTCTTGCCAAATGTCATCTCGCGAAAGGCGAGCTGGATCAGGCCGAAGCCGTGCTGAACGGCGCGCCTGCCGAGGTCTCGCATGACGCAGCGCTTGAGGCGGTGCATGCCCAGATCGCTCTGGCACGCGAGGCGGAAAACGCCGGTCCTGTGGCAGAACTGGCGGCCAAGGTCGAGGCCGACCCGACCGACATGCAGGCGCGGTTTGACCTTGCCGTGGCGCAACATGCCGCAGGGCAGGTCGAAGAGGCCGTCGCAACGCTTCTGGCGGCGTTCAAACAGGATCGTGAGTGGAACGATGGCGCGATCAAGGAGCAACTGTTCAAAATTTTCGACAGCCTCAAGCCCAGCGATCCGATCGTTCTGAACGGACGTCGGAAATTGTCGTCGATGCTGTTTGCCTGATCGCGTTTGCGTTCTAACTTTAGACCATGTTGAGCGCAGCCGATCTTCCCGAGACGATCCCCGTCTTTCCACTGCCCGGGGCACTTTTGTTGCCCCGGTCTCGCCTGCCGCTGCATATTTTCGAGCCGCGCTATTTGCAGATGATCGAAGATTGCATGAAAACGCCCGCGCGTCTGATCGGCATGATCCAGCCGCGCAGCGGGGCGGGGGCCGGAAAGCTCAACACCATCGGCTGTGCCGGACGTCTGACGGCGTTTTCCGAGACCGAAGACGGGCGCTACATGATCACGCTCACCGGCGTGTCGCGGTTCCGGCTTCTGGCGGAGACCACCGGGTTCTGCCCCTATCGCAAATTCACCGTGGACTGGTCCGATTTCGTGGCCGATCTCGGTGCCGCGGAACACGATCCGGGGCTGATGCGCAAACCCTTCATGGACCTGCTGAAACGCTATTTCTGCGAAGAGGAATTGCGCACCGATTGGGAAAGCCTCGGTCAGGCCGAAGACGAATTGCTGATCAACTCGCTTTCCATGCTCTGCCCGTTCAGCCCCGAGGACAAACAGGCGCTTTTGGAAGCGCCCTCCCTTTCCACCCGCCGCGAAACGCTTATAACGCTGATGGAATTCGCGCTGCATGGCGGCTCTGACGAGGATATGATGTGATGGATGCCCAACCGACTTTCGACCGCCGGATGATCGAGGCGCTGGTCTGCCCGCAAACCCATGGCGTTTTGAGCTATGATGCGGAGAAACAGGAACTGATTTCGAAAACCGCAGGCCTCGCCTATCCGATCCGCAACGGCATTCCGATCATGCTGGTGTCCGAGGCGCGCAAACTCGAAGACTGAGCGCCCGTTTCCTTTGCTGCCGAAATACTCAAGCGCTCAAAGTGCCACACCGCGCAGCAGTTTGGGGATGTCGCCATTGACCCCCGCCGCCTCGCGGATTGCGGCGCGTTTCAGCCCACCCATCGCGTTCACCGCGCCCATGCCGATGTCCCGCGCCACGCGCAGGAAGGGATTGTCGTTGGAAAACAGCTTGTTGAAGCTGTCGGTCATCAGCGCCATCGTCGCCACATCGAACCGTCGCCATTGCGCGTAACGCGCCAAAACGTCTTCGCGCCCGATGTCTTCGCCGCGCCGATGCGCCTCGACCAAGACTTCGGTCAATGCGCCGACATCCTTGAGCCCGGCGTTCAGACCCTGACCCGAGATCGGGTGCATGCCGTGCGCTGCATCGCCGACAAGGGCGATGCGCGGGGCGGTAAAGGCATTCGCCAAGGTGATGTTCAAAGGATAGGTAAAGCGTTTCCCGGCCAGTGAAATCTCGCCCAGAAAATCCCCGAAACGCGGCCGCAGAACGGCGAGGTAATCCTCATCGGAGAGCGCCTGAATCTCGTCGGCGAGCTTGTCTTTTTCGGTCCAGACGATGGAGCTTTGATTGCCCGGCAGCGGCAGGATCGCCAGCGGGCCGGAGGGCAGGAAATACTGATGCGCCGCACCGTTGTGGGGTAGCTCGTGCGAGATGGCGCAGACCAGCGCGGTCTGGCCATAGCCCCAGCCGGTGCGTTTGATCCCGGCGCGCAACGCGGTGCCGGATTGGCGTCCGTCGCAGCCGACGATCAGCTTGCCTTCGATTTCGGTGCCGTCGTTCAGTGTGACTGTCGCGCCATGCAGCGTGACGTCTTGCGCGATGACTTCGCCTTCGACTTGGGTGATTTTTGGCTGGTCGTCGAGCGCTTCGAGAAAGGCCTGACGGATATAGCGGTCCTCGACCATGTAACCCATCGGGCTCTCGTCAATCTCGCCGTCGCGGAATTCGAGCATGAAAGGCGCGGGGCCTTCGCCGGGTTTGCCGTCGGTGACTTTTACGTCGAGGATCGGCTGGGCATGCGCCGCCACCTTGCCCCAGATGCCAATCGCTTTCATCAATTTGTAGGACCCGAGCGAGAGCGCATAGCCGCGCCCGTCGAATTCATCGCTGATGCGAAGGCGCTTCGGCAGGCTGTCGATGAGCGTCACGGTCAGGCCCGCATTTGCGGAGGCCAGCGCCAGAGCAGGGCCATTGAGGCCACCGCCAACAATGATGAGATCGCTTTTGGGCATGGTGTTCTGGGTCATGAGAGCCTCCTTGTCGCAAATATGACGCGCGAGACGGGATTGTCCATGCGCTCCTGCGCCGCTACTTTGCGACGGCAACAGGAAAGGGCGGACGATGGTCGAGTATACAGAGATGAGCATGAGCGATCTTGGGCGGGCCATCGGCAGGGGCGATGTCGATCCGCGCGATCTGGCGGCGGCGTTTCTGGATATGGCCAAGGCGCATCCTTTTGCGGATCGGATTTATGCGCGGATGATGGAAGACCGCGCCATGGCGGAGGCGGAGGCGGCCTATGGGCGTGCCCGCGACGGGGTGCGGCGCGGGCTTTTGGACGGGGTTCCGGTGTCGTGGAAGGACCTGTTCGACACGGCGGGCGTGGCGACGGAGGCGGGATCGGCTTTGTTGAAAGACCGCGTGCCATTGAGGGACGCCGAAGTGCTCCGGCGCGCAACGAACGCGGGGCTTGTGGCGCTGGGCAAGACGCATATGTCGGAACTGGCGTTTTCGGGGCTGGGGCTTAATCCGGTGACGGCCACGACGCCCTGCGTCAACGATCATGCCGCCGTGTCGGGCGGGTCGTCTTCGGGGGCGGCGGGGTCGGTCGCGTTCAGGTTGGCGCCCGGTGCGATCGGGTCGGACACCGGCGGGTCGGTGCGCATTCCGTCGGCGTGGAACGATCTTGTCGGGCTGAAAACCACCGCGGGGCGTATTCCGCTGGAGGGCGTTGTGCCCTTGGCGGCGGCGTTTGACACCATCGGACCTCTGGTCAAGACGGTGGAGGATGCCGCAGAAGTGTTCGCCATTCTCCACGGGTCGCCTGCGCCGGATCTCAAAGGCGCGACGTTTAGGGGTAAGCGTTTGCTCGTGCTTGAAAACGTGGTGTTCGACGACATCCGCGACGCGCCTCTGGATGCGTTTGAGGCGTCGGTGCAGAAATTCCGGGAGGCCGGGGCGGAGGTGATCCGTGCGGAGATACCGGCGGTCACCGAGGCGATGGACCTGTCCGGCATTCTGTTTACCACCGAGGCCTATGCCGAATGGCGCGAGGTGATTGAGGCCAATCCCGATGTGATGTACCCGCGCATTCTTGAGCGGTTCCGCTCGGGCGGGGTGTTTAATGGCGCGGATTTCGTCGCCGGGTGGAAGAAACTCGCGCATCTGCGGGCGGACTATCTTGCGGCGACGGCGGGCTATGACGCGGTCATCCTGCCGACCGCGCCGATCCTGCCGCCCAATGCGGAGCGGCTGATGACGGATGCGGAGTATTACGTCACCGAAAACCTTCTGGCGCTGCGTAATACGCGGGTCGGCAACCTCATGGGGCTGACCGCGCTGACGCTTCCGACCGGGGTTCCGTCCTGTGGCGTGATCCTGCAAACGCCGCCGATGAGCGAAGCACGGCTGTTGCGGCTGGGTGCGGCAGCTGAGGCGGCGCTCGCGTGAGTGTTCTGGCCTGAGTGTTCTGGCCTAAAAGTCACAACCATTGCGGGAGGGCGCTTGGGCGGCCCGTCTTTTTCTGGACCAATCGGCCCGGCCCGGTTATCTTGATCCCAAACACCCGGGCGAAAAGATCCGGAAATACAGAGGCAGTAGCAGTTTCATGATGTTCCCTGAGCGGTTTTCCAACCTGCCGGAATACGCCTTTCCGCGTTTGCGGAGCCTTCTCGACGCGCATGCGCCGGGGGGCGAGGTCCTGCATATGACCATCGGCGAGCCGCGCCACGCCATGCCGCCGTTTGTGGGCGACGTGTTGGCGGAAAATCTCGCGGGCTTTGCAAAATATCCGAACAACAATGGCACAGACGCGCTTTTGGACGCCATTGCCGGGTGGCTCAAGCGCCGTTTCGGCGTGAGGGTCGATCCCGTCACTGACATCATGGCGCTCAACGGCACGCGCGAGGGGTTGATGAACGCCTGTATCGCGCTCTGCCCGGAAACCAAGAATGGCAAACAGCCGGTCGTGCTGACGCCCAACCCGTTTTATCAGGTCTATGCCGTTGCCGCGACGACCATCGGGGCCGAACCGGTGTTCGTGCCTGCGACGCGCGAGACCGGATTTTTGCCGGATTACGCGGGGTTGCCCACAGAGGTTCTGGACCGTACGGCGATTGCCTATATCTGTAGCCCGTCGAACCCGCAGGGCGCGATTGCCTCGCGCGATTATCTGCGCGATTTGATTTCGCTGGCGGAAAAACACGATTTCAAAGTGTTTTCCGACGAGTGCTATTCCGAGATTTACCGCGACGACGTGCCCGTCAGTGCCTTGCAAGTGGCGCGCGAGATGGGGGCCGATCCCGAGCGCGTGGTGATTTTCCATTCGCTCTCGAAACGCTCGAACCTTCCGGGGCTGCGCTCCGGCTTCGTGGCCTCGGGACCGGAGAATATGCTCCGCATCCGGCGGCTTCGCTCCTATTCCGGCGCACCGCTGCCCGGTCCGATTCAGGCGGTTTCGGCCCGTGTCTGGGCCGATGAGGAGCACGTCATCGCCTCGCGCAAGCTTTACGTCGAGAAATTCGACATGGCCGACGAGGTGTTTTCGGGCATTCAAGGCGCGCAGGCGCCGCAGGCGGGATTTTTCCTTTGGCTGCCGGTCAATGACGGCGAAGAGGCGGCGATGAAGCTTTGGACAGAGACCGGTGTGCGGGTCTTGCCCGGGGCCTATCTGTCGCGCGAGGTGAACGGGGAGAACCCCGGCAAGCATTACATCCGGGTCGCCCTGGTGGCCCCAAAAGAAGAGACACAGCGCGGGCTGATCCAGCTCCGCGACTGTTTGTACGGTTAAGGTAAGAGGCAGGCATGGCATCCTATCAGGCACGTGGTCGCGATCCGCTGTTCGACAAAAACACCCAGATCTTGCTGGAACGCCGGGGGCAGGAGCTGATCGGGCTCGGTCTCGTGGCGGTCGGGCTGATCTTTGCGCTGCTGCTGGGAAGTTACGCGCCGGAGGACCCGAGCTGGTTGTCGGCGACGGAAGCGCCGGTGAACAATATTCTCGGGCGTTTCGGCGCCTCGATCGCCTCGCCTCTGATGATCATCGTCGGGGTGGCTTCCTGGGGCTTTCCGCTTGGGTTTGCGGCCTGGGGTCTTCGGTATCTGTTGCACCGGGGCTCTGATCGAGCCTTGTCGCGGGCGGTCTTCGTGCCGATCGCCATTGCGGTGGCGGCGATCTATGCCTCGACCCATGCCTCCAGCCTGCCGCAATCTTTCGGGGGGCTGTTCGGCGATACGGTTTTGGCGGCGCTGATCCAGATCGTGCCTTTCGGTGCGGCGCTCAGCCTTAAATTTCTGGCCTTGCTGTCGTTCTTTACGGCGCTCGCGCTGGCGTTGTTCGCCTTCGGGTTTACCCGCGCCGAGATGATCGACCTCGGGCGCTATCTGCTTTGGGGACTGGTGTCGCTTTATGCGCTGATGCTGCACCTGATGGGGCGCAGCGCGCGCGGGTCGGTGCATCTCGGCCAGCGCATGGCGGAGAAGGCGGCGGCGCGTCGTGAGGCGCGCCGGGAAGAGCAGCGTCAGATCGCCGAGGAACAGGCCGCCTTTGACGCCCAGATGCGGCAGACGCAACAGACGCAGCAGGCCGCGCCTCACGGGTCGCGGGTGATCCGTGCCGATGTGCGCGAGGCGCATGTTTCCGCATCGGTTGCGGCGCCGGTCGCGGCACCGATGCCCGCGCCGGAGGTGGAGGCCAAGCCGTCGCTCTTTGCCAAGATGCCGACGCTTTTGAAACGCAACACGGTGGAAGACCCGGAGCCCGAGCTGATCGAGCCGGATCTGGCCCCCGATGTGGAGATGCTGCCGGGGCAGGACGACCGCATCCGTTCGAAGATCGCCAATGTGATCAACTCGCGGGCGCGTGCCGGATCGCGGGCGATTGTGCCGGGCGCGACCCGTGTCGAGCCGCCGATGAGTGCGGCGCAAAAGGCCGTGGCGAAATACAAGAAGGGCCCACGCCCGATGATCCTCGACACGACGCGCCCGGCGACGCCGCCGCTCAGCGCACCTGTGGCGGAAATGATCGATGTGGCGGAGCCTGTTGAGGCCTATGACGCCTATGATACGGGTTACGACGGCTACGAGGCGCAGGCTTATGAGGCGCCCCGGTATGAGGCCGCCGGTTATGAGAGCGATGGCTATGAGACGGATTACGTTCCGCTCGAAGCCTATGAGACAGATTACGAAGATGCCTATGAGGCGCTGGAGACGCCGGAGTATATCGCGCCGCAGCCCGCCCGGTTCGAACCTGCGCAACCCGCAGCCCCCGAGGCGAAACGCGTGGTGCAGCACCCGGTGCGCAAACCGGTCGTGCCGTCGAAACAGGCCCAGGCAGAGGCGCAGCCCAGCCTGAAATTCGACCCGAAAGAGGCCGAATACGAGGTTCCGCCGCTGTCTCTGCTGGAGAACCCGGTCAATATCGTGCGGCATACGCTGTCCGACGAGGCGCTCGAAGAGAACGCCCGGATGCTGGAGAATGTGCTCGACGATTACGGTGTGAAGGGCGAGATCGTGTCGGTGCGTCCGGGGCCGGTCGTGACCATGTACGAGCTCGAGCCCGCGCCGGGTCTCAAGGCCAGCCGGGTGATCGGTCTGGCGGACGATATTGCGCGTTCGATGTCGGCGCTGTCCGCGCGTGTCTCGACCGTGCCGGGGCGCTCGGTGATCGGGATCGAATTGCCGAACGAACACCGCGAAATGGTGTCCTTCCGCGAGATTCTGTCGGGGCGCGATTATGGCGACGGCAAGCATTCGCTGCCGCTGGCGCTTGGCAAGGATATCGGCGGCGATGCGGTTGTCGCGAACCTTGCGAAGATGCCGCACTTGCTGATTGCCGGGACCACCGGGTCCGGGAAATCGGTGGCGATCAACACGATGATTCTGTCGCTTCTCTACAAGCTGACGCCGGAAGAATGCCGGATGATCATGATCGACCCGAAGATGCTCGAACTCTCCGTTTACGACGGCATCCCGCACCTTCTGAGCCCGGTTGTGACCGATCCGAAAAAGGCGGTTGTGGCGCTGAAATGGGTCGTCGCAGAGATGGAAGACCGCTATCGCAAGATGTCCAAAATGGGCGTGCGCAACATCGACGGCTATAACGGGCGCGTCAAAGAGGCGCTTGCGAAGGGCGAGATGTTCTCCCGCACGGTGCAGACCGGGTTTGACGAGGAGACCGGCGATCCGATTTTCGAGACCGAGGAATTCCGGCCCGTCGCGCTGCCGTTCATCGTCGTTGTCGTCGACGAGATGGCCGACCTGATGATGGTGGCGGGCAAGGAGATCGAGGCCTGTATCCAGCGTCTGGCGCAGATGGCGCGGGCCTCGGGGATTCACCTGATCATGGCGACGCAGCGCCCCTCCGTGGACGTCATCACCGGCACGATCAAGGCGAACTTCCCGACGCGGATTTCGTTTCAGGTGACCTCGAAAATCGACAGCCGCACCATTCTGGGCGAGCAGGGCGCCGAACAGCTCTTGGGCATGGGCGACATGCTCTACATGGGCGGCGGTGGCCGGATCACCCGCTGTCACGCGCCGTTCGTGTCGGACGAGGAGGTCGAAAAGATCGTTTCCTACCTCAAGGCCTACGGTCCGCCGGATTACGTCGGCGGGGTGGTCGAGGGGCCGGATGACGAGAAATCCGCCGATATCGACGCGGTTCTCGGGCTTGGCACCGGTGGCAATACCTCGGGCGAGGATGCACTTTACGATCAGGCGGTGGCCATCGTGATCAAGGATCGCAAATGCTCGACCTCCTACATCCAGCGCAAACTGGCGATCGGCTATAACAAGGCCGCGCGTCTGGTGGAGCAGATGGAGGACGAGGGTGTGGTGTCGCCTGCGAACCATGTCGGCAAGCGCGAGATTCTGGTGCCGGAGCAGTAAGCTCACGCGGAGTTCCGCGACCTGTGAAGTCAGGAGAGGTGGAAGTCGCGTCGGGAGCGGCTATATCTCAGGCATGAAACAGATTCTCAGTGCCCCTGTGCGGGCCTCCCTCAAGGTCCTCGCGCCTGCCCTTGTCGCCCTCTCCTTCGCCGGTCCTGCGGCGGCGGAGAAACTGCCGCTCTCGACGATTTCGAGCTACCTCAACGGTCTCGGAACGGTCGAGGCGGAATTCACCCAGATCAATGACGACGGCTCGCGGTCGCAAGGTGCCGTGACGATCAAACGCCCGGGGCGGATGCGGCTCGATTACGGGGGGGGGAACGATGCGCTTGTGCTGGTGTCGGGCGGTCAGGTCGCGGTGTTCGATCCCGGCTCCAACGAGCCGCCGCAGCGGTTTCCGCTGTCGCAGACGCCGCTGTCCCTGATGCTGGCGCGCAATGTCGATCTGAGCAAAGCCAAGATGGTGGTGTCGCACACCGAACAGAATGGCGATACGGTTGTGCGGGCGCAGGACCCGGATCACCCGGAATACGGCTCCATCGACATGATTTTCAGTGCGACCCCGGTGCTCAAGGCCTGGGTGATCCATGATGAGACCGGCGGGGCGACCACGGTTCAGCTCACCAAGATGAAACTGGGCGGTTCGGTGCCGGACGGGGAGTTCAACATCCGCACGGAAGCCAAGCGGCGGGGTACGCCGCTCGACTGATCCGGTTCAGATCTTGCCGCAAGCGGTGAGCTGCTGGCGGTAGACCTCGGCGCGGTCGGCGACGGAACCGGCGACCCGCACGAGCCAGGCTTTGGAATTGTAGCTGCCGCGGGCATAGCCGCTGCGGCCCTCGTGATAGGCGAGGTACTGGTTGCGGGCGTCGTATTTCGAAATGCCGAGGCGTTCGGAAGATTCGGCCATGTACCAGCCCATGAAATCGGTGGCGTCCTCGATCCGGGTGCGTTTGGCGCCCCGGCGGTTCTGCTCCACGCGATATTCGTCCCATGTGGCGTCGAGCGCCTGAGCGTAGCCGAAGGCCGAACTTTGCCGCCCCATCGGGATCACGTTGAGCACGAACTGGTGCGGTGTGCGGGCATCGCCGTCGAATTTGCTTTCCTGATAGAAGGTCGCCATCTGGACATAAACCGGGATGCCCCATTTGCGTTCGGATTTTTTCATCGCGCGCAAATAGGTCGGGCGCTGGTCCAGAATGGAACATGCGTTGTCGAGATTTCTGGGCGCACTGTTATAGCCTCCGCCACAGGCGGACAGCAGAAGAAAAACCGTGAGTGCGCGAAGACGTCTGCTCATAACTGCCTCTCGCTTTATATTTCCCGACAGCATAGCGGATTTGGCGCAGCTGTGAAATGGCATTCCTGTGAACGGGGGCGTGTCGAAATCGCTCAGATCAGCAGGGCGAGGAGGACCGGAAGGTAGATCACCGACAGCAGCGTCGAGGAGACGACGAGGGCGGCGACCGCATCCGAATCCGCGCCGTATTTCTCCGCCAGCATGTAGGAGGTGACGGCGACCGGGGTGGCGATCTGGACGACGAGCACGGCGAAGGGCACCGGATCGAGGTTGAACCAGAGCCCGGCGAGGGCGGCGATGCCGGCGCAGAGCACGACCTTGCCGACGGCCATGACGGCGGCGCGGCCGAGGCCGTGGGGATGCAGGCGTGCGACGGCGACGCCCAAGGTGATGAGCATCAGCGGGATGGCGATCTGGCCCAAGAGCGAGAGCGTGTTCATCGCAAAGGTCGGGAGCGTCCAGCCCTGCCAGAGGAAGAGTGCACCAAGCGCCGTGGCCCAGACCAGCGGTTCCTTGAACGCCTTGCCGAGAGAGCCGCCGCCTGCCGTGACATAGACCCCGAAGGTGAAGGACCAGAGCGCCATGGCAGCAAAGACGACGACGGCATAGCTCAGCCCCGCCTCGCCAAAGGCGAAGAGCGCGAGCGGCAGGCCGAGGTTGCCGGTGTTGCCGAAGATCAGCGGGGCGAGATAGGTGCGGCTGTCGAGACCCATCAGTTTGACGACGCCCCAGGCGGCGATTGTGACCCCGCCATAGGCGACGACCGAGGCCAGCGAGAGCGCCGAGAGCGCGGCGGGTTCGATGTCAGCCTTGACCAGAGCGGTGAAGATCAGCGCGGGCACGGAGAGGGTCATGGTGAGCTTGGTGACGAATTCGAGCCGGTATTCGTGGCCGGTCTTGACCCAGGTGAAGCCGATCAGCGCCAGAAGGAACACCGGTGTCACGATTTCGAGCACTGTCAAAACAAGGTTCACAGACTGTTTCCCATTTCCCGGGCTGCCCCCCGTGGACAGAGACCGTTTTAAAGGTCTACTAACCAAGTATGAGGGTTGCAACGTCATGATGTCATCACGCGCCAAATATCATCTGGGACAGGTTGTCCGGCACCGGAAACACAGTTTCCGCGGTGTCGTGTTCGATGTCGACGCGATGTTCTCCAACACCGAGGAATGGTATGCCGCCATTCCCGAGGATGTGCGCCCGAGCAAGGATCAGCCGTTTTACCACCTGCTCGCGGAAAACGATCAGAGCTTTTACGTCGCCTATGTGTCGGAGCAGAACCTTGTGGCGGATTATTCCGGGGAGCCGGTTCAACATCCGGATCTCGACGATCTGTTCGGCCCGTTCGAGGATGGCGCGTATCCGCTGCATTTCCAGTTGAACTGAGCCGACGCAAAGGGCGGTTCGGAAGGGCGGATCTGTCAGGCCATCTGGCCGATCGACATGCGAAAGCAGAGGCGGTTGTGATCGCCTTCTCGGATATATTCCAGATCGTGCGCCAGTTCCCGGATCAGAAACCAGCCAAAGCCGCCCTCGGGCAGATCGGCGATGTCGCAATTGAGATCGGCGCGGCGGCCGAGGGGCGGTTCGCCGCCGGGCATCATCTGGCCATTGTCGAGGATGGTGCACCAGAGACCTTTGGCCGTCTGGCACAGGTGGATTTCGATCATGCCGTCGGAGCGATCCGCATAGGCATGTTCGACGATGTTGTTGAGCGCCTCGGCCAGAACGATTTCGAGACTGGCAAGCTCGTCCGGGCCATAGTTACCCGCGCCCAGCCCGTGTTTGATACTGGCCAACCCGCGGCGTACCGCGGCTTCGGTTGCCGGAAGGATGAGTCTCAACGCGTGGTCTTTCGGTTCGGGCGGGACCTCCCAGGTCTCCTGACGTTTGAGATTGCCCTCAGGACGCATTCGCAATGCCCTCGACCGCGGCCGCGACACTGGCGTGAATGGTAAAGACGGTATCCATGCGTGTGAGATGGAAGACCCGTTGCACGGTGGGGTGCAGGGCGGCGAGTTCGAGGCGTTGGCCGTGACGCACGGCCTTGAGCGCGGCGACCACGGCGCCGAGCCCGGAACTGTCGAGGAATTCGACATTTCCGAGATCGAGGAGAATGCGCGCCGGGCCACTGTCGCTCAGCGCGCGCATCTCGTCCTTGAACTGAATGGCGCAGGCCGCGTCGATGCGGTTTTCGACGACGCTCACGATTCGCACGTCATCAAAATCCTGATGGGTCAGTTTCATATGCCGTACCTTTTGCCGTACCTTCGTTTCTAGATCGGGGTTGATCCTACGGCGGAAATCTTACCAATGGGTTTGCGCGAAGCAGGAAAAGGGAGAAAAGCATGCCGGATTACGACGGATTGTCGGCACGGGTCGCCGCACTCTGTGCCGGGGAGACGGATGAGGTTGCGCTGATGGCCACCGTGGCCTGCGAAGTGCACCACTCGGATGATCGGTTCCACTGGACGGGTTTCTACCGTGTTGTTTCCGAAGGGCTTTTGAAGATCGGGCCGTATCAGGGCGGGCATGGGTGCCTGGTGATCCCGTTCGCGCGCGGGGTTTGCGGTGCCTGTGCGCGCACGAGGACGGTGCAGCTTGTCCCGGATGTGGAGGCCTTCGAGGGCCATATCGCCTGCGCCTCCTCGACGCGTTCGGAGCTTGTGCTTCCGGTGCAAAATGCGAAAGGGCAGCTTCTGGGCGTGTTCGATCTCGACAGCGATTTCCCCGATGCGTTCACCGAGGAGGATGCCGGGCGGCTTGGCGGGATTCTCGACAGCGTCTTTGCCAATGTGATCCGGGCGTGATACCCGCGCGGGGAGACGAAAGAGGCCGCGATGAGTGACGATTACAATCCCCCGCAAGACCCGCTCAATATCCTGCATCTGGATCATGAGATCCTCGTGGTGGACAAACCTTCGGGGCTCTTGTCCGTGCCGGGCAAGGGCGAGCATCTGGCCGATTGTCTGATGTCGCGCATTCAGGCGACCTTCCCGGAGGCTTTGCTGGTGCATCGGCTGGACCGGGACACTTCCGGGGTGATGGTCTTTGCGATGACGCCCCATGCGCAGCGTCACCTTGGCTTGCAGTTCGAGAAACGTCAGGCGAAAAAGACCTATGTCGCCTGGGTGCATGGCCATATCGCGGAGAAGACCGGCACGGTGGACCTGCCGCTGATCGTCGACTGGCCGAACCGTCCGAAGCAGATGGTCTGTCACGAGACCGGCAAACCGGCGGTGACCGATTGGCGCGTGGTGCGCTACGAGGGCAACCAGACGCGGGTGCGGTTGATGCCCAAGACCGGGCGGTCGCATCAGTTGCGCGTGCATATGCTGGCCATCGGGCATCCGATCATGGGGGACCCGTTTTATGCCGAGGGAGAGGCCCGGGATGCGCCGCGTCTGATGCTTCATGCCGAGCAATTGCGCATTCGCCACCCGGACGGCGGGGCGGGGCTTTCGTTCACCGCGAAATGCCCGTTTTGAGTAAACCCGAGTAAATTTGTCGCGGTTGTCGAAAACGGGGTGGAAATTCCGCTTTTAGAATGTATCTAAGTTACCAGACGACGCACTTATACAGAGGAGATGACCATGGGTCTTCGCATCAACGACATCGTTCCGAACTTTACCGCCAAAACCGACCAAGGTGAGATCGACTTCCACGAGTGGATCGGCGACAGCTGGGCCATCCTGTTCTCCCACCCGAAAGACTTCACCCCGGTCTGCACCACCGAATTCGGCGCCGTGGCGCAGCTTTCCGCAGAATGGGAAAAGCGCGGCGTGAAGGTCATCGGCCTCTCCACTGACCCGGTCGAAGAGCACGGCCCCTGGAAAAAAGACATCGAAGCCTTCTCCGGCGCTCCGGCGGGTTTCCCGATCATCGGCGACACCGATCTGGCCGTGTCGAAACTCTACGACATGCTGCCGGCCGACGCTTATCTCGATGAAAACTCCACCGCGGCCGATGCGGCCTCCGTGCGGGCGTTGTTCATCATCTCCCCGGACAAAAAGCTTCAGCTTTCCATGCTGTACCCGATGTCCGTGGGCCGGAACTTTGCCGAGGTGCTGCGCGCGCTCGACGGGTTGCAAAAAACCTATGGTGTGCCGCTCGCGACGCCGGCGAACTGGACCGTGGGTCAGGATGTGATCGCCGCCCTGTCGCTTTCCGACGAACAGGCTGCCGAGAAATTCGGCGAGGTGGACATCAAACTGCCCTACCTGCGTTTCGTGAAAGCCTAAGGCTTTCGGCGCAAGCCGGTAAAAATCGCCCCTGTTCGCCCGTGGCCCAATTCATTAGGCTGCCCGCGAACAGGGGTTTTTCATGTTTTCAGCACTGCGCCGCACCAAATCCATCTCCCGCATCGCACTCGATCCGCCCGCGCCCATGGCCGACCGGCACGGAATCGCGATTGTCCTCATCGTGCGCAATGAGGAGCGCCATATCGGCGAATGGGGCCGGTTTCATGCCAAGGCGGGCGTGCGGCATTTCTACGTCTATGACAACGGCTCGACGGACGGCACGCTGGTGCAACTGGTCGCCGCTGTCGGGATCGAGAATGTGACCGTCATTCCGTGGCACCAGAAGCTGCGCGACGGGTCGGGGGCGGAGATCCACAATCAGGTGCTGGCCTATGCCCATGCGGTGGCGAATTTCGGGGATCAGTTCCGCTGGATGTCGTTTATCGACGTGGATGAGTTTCTGGTGCCGAAATCGGCGGAGACTTTGCCAGAATGTCTGATGCATCTGGAGGGCGCGGTGAACATCTCGCTGCCGTGGCATATGTTCGGGCGCAACGGGTTCGAGGAACCGCCGGAGGGCGGGATCGTGGCGAATTACACACGGCGGCACCCGGAGCCGATGAGCCCCCTGAAAGGCATGTGCAATTTCAAGATGATCGTGGACCCGTGCCGCGTTACGGCGCTCAGGGTGCATGCGATCGAGACGGATGGTTCGGGGGATAGTGTGAACGACAAGGGCGTGCGGGCCTCGGTCGGGGATCGCAAAAAGCCGGGGTTCTATTCGGCGGATCACATCCAGCTCAACCACTATTACACGCGCTCGAACAGCGAGCTTCAGGCCAAGATCACACGCGGCTCGAACATGACCCAGAACGAGGCGGATCATGTTCGACGCGTGATGCGCAAGGTCGATCAGATCGAGGCGGAAAGCGTCGAGGATCTGGCGGCGAAACGGTGGTTTGCCGGGGGCTGAACGGGCTCAGTGACCGGTGGTCGAGGTATAATGCCGGGACCGTGTCCCCAGAGCAGCGCCGAGTTTCCCCCAAAAGCCGCCCGCCGTTTTGGCGAGTTTCAGAAGCGAGTGGGTCGGGCTGAATGGCAGGGCGATCAGGATCACAGTTATCTGGATGAGCTTGCCGGGAATACGCAGGAAGATTTTGTAGCGCGCCTTCGGTTTCTCGCGCATCCGGCGATGAAAGTTCGTGTTGGATTGATCCCGTGTCCGGCGATATTGATAGATAAAGCTGAGACGTGCGGGGGGAAGGGTCTCGTAGACCAGGGCATCCGCAACCCATCCGACGGTAAAACCGCGGGCCTGCACGTTGGTGAGGAACTCTGTGTCTTCGCCACCCGCGAAACGCAGCTTTTTGTTGAACCAGATGTTCTCATCGCGAAACATGCGGGTTTCCACGAGCCAGTTGTTCGTGGCGATCACCGCGCGTCCCGGGGTGTTGAGCGTGGCGGTCTCTGCCGCGCGCTGTTCCCGTTTCTGATAGAACTCGGTCAAGCTCTTGTACATCAGGGACTGGAAAGCCGTCAGGTTGTCGACGGCCGGGGCGATGCGCAGCGGCGCGCCCAACAACACGGCGTCGCTTTGACGATAGCCCGCGATGAGTTTGACGAGCCAGTCCTGCGCCACGGTCTCGTCGTCATCGACGAAGATGAGAAGATCGGCTTCCTGCGCCAGAGCCTCCTTCGCGGCGCGATTGCGCGCGATGGAGATGCCAGCCTCGGGTTCGAGCACATAATCGATTTCCAGACCGTTCGGCAGCACCGGGGCCGCCTCGATCAGGTCGCGGGTGTGAGGCTGGTCATCATTCTCGACGATGAGACAGCGTGTTGTACAGTTTTCAGGCAGGTCCATGCCTCCCCAAGAGGCAATCAGAGCCCGAACCATTTGCGGGCGTCTGCGTGTCAGTGCGGCGACGGTGATGCGGAGATGTCGATCAAGGCGGTTCTGTGTCATATGGCTTTGTAAACGTGGTTGAATTGAAAAGGTCTGCGGCCTGTATGAGCGTTTTCCCCGACGGGGAAAAGTCACATTTCAACTTTTGATTGTGTGTCGGCGAGTTTCAGCGAGTTCCCCTCTCATACGCACCGGGCGGATGGCATGAGGCGTGGAGGTCATAGGTCAATACGCATAAAAAAAGCCCCACCTACGGCGGGGCTTCTCGATTTCTCGAAAGGGGAACCGATTACTCGGCTTCTTCCTCTTTCTTGACTTCTTCGCCGGTCTCCTGATCGACCATTTTCATGCCAAGGCGGACCTTGCCACGGTCGTCGAAGCCCAGAAGTTTGACGTAAACTTCCTGACCTTCTTTCAGAACGTCCGACGGGTGGTTCAGGCGACGGTTCTCGATTTGCGAGACGTGCACGAGGCCGTCACGCTTGCCGAAGAAGTTCACGAACGCGCCGAAATCGACCAGTTTGACGACCTTGCCTTTGTAGACATGGCCTTCTTCCGGCTCGGCCACGATCGAGTAGATCATGTCGTAGGCCTTCTGGATCGCTTCGCCATTGGCGGAGGCGATTTTGATCACGCCGTCGTCGTTGATGTCGACTTTCGCGCCGGAGGTTTCCACGATTTCGCGGATGACCTTGCCGCCGGAGCCGATCACTTCACGGATCTTGTCGGTCGGGATCTGCATCGTTTCGATGCGCGGGGCGTGGGCGGAGAATTCGCCAGCGCCGGAGAGCGCTTTGTTCATCTCGCCGAGGATGTGCAGGCGGCCTGCTTTGGCTTGGGCCAGAGCTTGCTGCATGATCGCGGGGGTGATGCCCTGGACTTTGATGTCCATTTGCAGCGAGGTGATGCCTTTTTCGGTCCCGGCCACTTTGAAGTCCATGTCGCCGAGGTGATCTTCGTCGCCGAGGATGTCGGTCAGAACCGCGAACTCGCCGCTGTCTTCCAGAACGAGACCCATGGCCACACCGGCCACAGCGGCCTTGAGCGGCACACCGGCGTCCATCATCGACAGCGAGCCGCCACAAACGGAGGCCATCGAGGAGGAGCCGTTCGACTCGGTGATCTCGGAGACCACGCGGATCGTGTAGGGGAAGTCGGTGCCAGCGGGCAGAACGGCCTGAAGGGCGCGCCATGCCAGTTTGCCGTGACCAATTTCACGACGACCCGGAGAGCCGACACGGCCGACTTCACCAACCGAGTACGGCGGGAAGTTGTAGTGCAGCAGGAAGTTGGAGCGGAAGTTGCCATGCAGCGCGTCGATGATCTGCTCATCGTCGCCGGTGCCGAGCGTGGTCACGACGAGGCCCTGCGTTTCACCACGGGTGAACAGAGCGGAGCCATGGGTGCGCGGCAGCAGGCCGGTTTCGCAGGTGATCGGGCGAACCTGATCGAGCGCACGACCGTCGATGCGTTTGCCCTCTTTCACAACGGAAGAGCGCAGCACGTTGGATTCGAGTTTCTTCAGAGCAGAGCCGAGGTTGGTGTCGGCGAGTTGCTCTTCGGACAGACCGGCTTTGATCTCTTCCTTGACGGAAGCGACGGCAGCGACACGTTCCTGTTTGTCGAGGATCGCGTAGGCGGCTTTCATTTTCTCTTCGCCAGCGGCTTTCACAACGCCGTAGAGCTCGGAGTAATCCGGGGATTGGAAATCGAACGGCTCTTTGGCGGACTCTTCGGCCAGATCGATGATCAGGTCGATGACCGGCTGGATTTGCTCATGCGCAAAGGTCACGGCGCCGAGCATTTCGTCTTCGGTCAGCTCGTAAGCCTCGGATTCCACCATCATCACGGCGTCTTTGGTGCCGGCGACAACCAGATCCAGACGCTGGTCCGGGTTGTTGCGCAGGTCCTGCATGTCGTCGACGGTCGGGTTCAGGATGTATTCGCCATCCTCGAAACCAACGCGGCAACCGGCGATCGGGCCCATGAACGGCGCGCCGGAAATGGTCAGGGCCGCAGAGGCGGCGATCATTGCGACGACGTCCGGGTCGTTGACGAGATCGTGCGACAGAACCGTGCACATCACCAGAACTTCGTTTTTGAAGCCCGGCACGAAGAGCGGGCGGATCGGACGGTCGATCAGACGCGCGGTGAGCGTCTCTTTCTCGGTCGGACGCGCTTCGCGTTTGAAGAAGCCACCCGGAATTTTACCGGCGGCATAGTATTTCTCTTGGTAGTGAACCGTGAGGGGGAAGAAATCCTGGCCCTCTTTCTGGGTCTTGGCGAAGGTGACGTTGGCCATCACCGAGGTTTCGCCAAGGGTGGCGATGACGGTGCCATCGGCCTGACGGGCGATCTTGCCCGTTTCCAGCGTGAGGGTTTCTTCGCCCCACTGGATCGATTTTTTCACTTCGTTGAACATCAAGTGTATCCTACTGGGGAGCACTCCCGAGCCCTCTCGGGTCTCCCGTTTATCTGGCGGCCCCATTGCCGCCGACCCCATATCTTACCTTCACAACGCCGGGGTCTGTTGCGTTACGTCTCAGATGGTCAAGGCGCATACAGCAAAATCGCCGCTGCGCCAAGTCGCGAGTTGTGCGTGAAACACAGGAAAACGGGCGGCACATGGCCGCCCGTCGGTGTTTTTTGCGGTTTTCAGCACCGCTTATTCTGCGGGGGTCTCCAGCGGGCGGAATTCGCCGCGCTCCTTGGTCAACAGGCTGACGACGAAGATGGCGATGAAGGAGGCTAAGAAGCCCGGAATGATCTCATAGAGACCTTCGCCCATGAAGCTTTTGTTCAGCCCCGACATGATCCAGATGGCGACGGTGCCCGCACCGACGACGAGGCCTGCGACGGCGCCCGCGCCGGTCATGCGTTTCCAGGTCAGCGACAGGATCATCAGCGGGCCGAAGGCGGCGCCGAAACCGGCCCATGCGTTGGACACGAGGCTCAGCACGTTGGAGGTCGGATCGGAAGCGATCAGGATCGCGGCGACGCCCACGAGCGCCACGCAGAGGCGGCCGACGTTCACCAGCTCATGCTCGGACGCGTTGCGGCGGAGGAAGACCTTGTAGAAGTCTTCGGTGAGCGAGGAGGAGGACACCAGAAGCTGCGACGACACGGTGGACATGATCGCGGCCAGCAGGGCGGCGAACAGAAAGCCGGTGACCAGCGGATGGAACAGCAGTTCGGAGAGCACGATGAAGATGGTTTCCGGGTCTTCGAGCGTCAGACCGTTGCGCTCCATATAGGTGCGGCCGAAGATGCCGACGCCGATGGCCCCGATCAGCGAGATCGCCATCCAGAGCATCGCGATATTGCGGGCGACCGGCACTTCCTTGAGGGTGCGCACAGCCATGAAGCGCACGATGATGTGCGGCTGGCCGAAATAGCCGAGACCCCATGCGACGGTGGACAGGAAGGTCAGCAGCGTCAGCCCGTGGGTCATCGACAGGTAGTTCGGATCGACTTCGGTCGCGAGACGTTGGGCGGCCTGTTCGACGCCATTGCCCTGACCCGTGGTGAGGATCACGATCGGCATGATGATCAGAGCGAACATCATGATGCAGCCCTGCACGAAGTCGGTGAGCGAGACGGCGAGGAAGCCGCCGAAGACGGTATAGGCCAGAACCACGCCGAGGGTGAGGATCACGCCGGTCATGTAGGAGCCCTCAAAGGCGGAGGCGAAAAGCTTGCCGCCGCCGACGAGGCCCGAGGCGGTGTAGACGGCGAAGAACACCACGATGATCACCGCCGAGACGACCCGCAGCGTGGTCGCGGCGGTCGGGAAGCGGTTGGCGAGGAATTCCGGGATGGTGAGGCTGTTGTCGTAGCGCTTGGTTTGCTCGCGCAGACGGGGTGCGACGACGATCCAGTTGATCAGCGCGCCGACGAAAAGGCCGATGCCGATCCAGGCTTCGATCAGACCGGAGGCATAAAGTGCGCCGGGCAGACCGAGCAGAAGCCAGCCGCTCATGTCGGAGGCCCCCGCCGAGAGCGCCGCGACGGCCGGATGAAGATTGCGCCCGCCCAGAACATAGCCCTCGGCCGTGTCCGTGGATTTGCGCCACGCATAAAAGCCGATGGCGAGCATCAGCGCGAAATAGAGGATCAAACTGATCCAGACTCCCAATTCCATGACATTTTCCCCTTGTTGGAATTTTGTCGGGAGAATGCAGATGTGACATTTTGAGACAAGAAAAGACTGTAGTGCCAGTCAAATAAGGTGAATTTGGATTAACGGGGTTATATGCACAGAAAAATGTCATGTACGAATGGGGAACATTGGGAAAATCGACTATTTACCAAAGCGCAGGCTTTTTCGGTTTCCATGTCGCTGGCCCATATGGCATTGCTGAAGAACAAGGCTGGGTGGGCCAACGAATCTTTTATGTCGCAAAACTACAAAGAGCGTCGCCCATGTTGCATGCCCGTATGACATCCCTCCTGACGGCTTTGATTTTGAGCCTCTCTGCCCTGATCGCATCCGGTGAAACCGCGTTTGCTAGCGGCAGCGAGATTGCCTCCAGATCGGCAGGTCCCATCGACACGCCACAGATCGAAAGAAGTGGCCCGCGTATTCTGGCGCTGGGCGATTCCATGATGGCCTGGCATCTCGTGTCCAAAAGTTCGATTGCGGATGTGTTGTCGCAAAGCCTCGGCGAACCGGTGGAGAACCGGGCCATGGGAGGTGCGCGTATTCTTTATGGCCTGCCGATTTCGGGCGCCATCGGCATGAACATCACCAAACAGTATCGCGGTGACGCGGTGGATTGGGTGGTGATCAACGGGGGCGGTAACGATCTTTGGCTGGGCTGTGGGTGCCAGGCGTGCGAACGCAAGATGACCCGAATGATTTCGCCGCAGGGCACCGCCGGAGCGATCCCGGAACTGGCGCGTGAGATCCGCAACAGCGGGGCGCGGGTGATTTACCTTGGCTATCTTCGCAGCCCGGGAGTGGAGTCTGTGATCGACTCGTGCCGGGAGCTTGGCGATGCCTTCGAAGCGCGGCTGACGCAGATGGTGCGGGCGATGGACGGGGTGTATTTTCTGGATGTGTCAGAACTTGTCCCGGAGGGCGACCGGTCCTTTCACGGCGCGGACATGATCCATCCGTCGAAAAAGGGCTCGCGGGTGATCGGGCAGAAACTTGCGGATGTGATCCGTCAGGTGGATGATCGGCGCTGACACGATCTGGCCTCAGGAGGGGGGCGGGGCGCAAAAGCGCAGCCAGAACGCCCGGATCCTGCGGCCACACCAGTGTTTCATAGCGCGATGTGATCGGGGTCGGGGCCGAGAGCAGCAGAATGATCCGTGCGCCGCGTTGCGACAAGCGAAGCCCAAGAACACCGGCATTCACCTCTGTGGCGGGCAGTGCCAGAAATGCGGCTGTCACATGCGGCAGCTTGCTCAGGGTCACGATGGCTTCGCCCGGGCTGGCGACCCTGAAAATCTGCGCGCCGGGGACAAGCCGCAGCAGGGCGAAACAGAGGCTCTCCCCGAATGTCTCGTCCTCGGCAAGGATCAGAAAAACCGCGTTTTGAACGGCGGGGGCGGCAATGTGGGAGAACATGTCTGGGCAAGCCTGTCTTGAAAAATCATCCTCAGAATGAACCAAAAGGCGGTTTCGCGAATTAAACCACGACATAGCCGGAGGATATTTTCGTGACCGTTGCGTGTAAAAATTGCCCCTTGCGCAAGAAGGACTGTTTCGTGCCGTTTTCACAGCAGGAACTGGCCTTTACCCAAGGGTTCAAAAGCGGTGAACTGAGTGTCGATGCGGGCACGACGACCCAGATCGAAGGCTCCGAGACGCCGCATCTCTATACCGTGTTGAGCGGCATGGGGGTGCGTTACAAGACGCTTGAGAACGGGCGGCGTCAGGTGGTGAATTTCATCCTGCCGGGAGATTTCGTCGGGCTTCAGGCCGGGGTGATGGGCGTGGCAGGGCATTCGGTCGAGGCGACGACGCCCATGGTGCTCTGTACCTTCCGGCGCAGCGATCTCTGGCGCTTGTTTCAAAACCATCCGGGACGGGCCTATGACCTTGTCTGGCTGGCGGCTTCCGAGGAGGCGTTTCTCGGCCAGAGCCTCGTGACGGTCGGTCAGCGCAAGGGGCTTGAGCGGGTGTCCTGGGCGCTTTTGAAACTGTTCGACCGGCTGTCGCATCGCGGGCTTGCCAAGGGCAATCGCGTGCCCTTGCCCTATCGGCAACAGGATGTGGCGGATGCGCTTGGCCTGTCTCTGGTGCATACCAACAAGACGCTGGGCGTGCTGCGCAATCGGAAGGTGGCGCGCTGGAGCGATGGTGAATTGCAGATTCTCGACCGGGAGACATTGCAGGGCTGTGCGTTGGTCGAGGAAGAGGACGTGGGGCAGCGTCCGCTGATTTGAGGGCGGTCGAGCGTTGCGAAATGAAAAAAGACCCTCCGAAGAGGGTCTTTTGAAAAACATAACGAGGGTGCGCCGTGGCGCAGCCGCAGGCTTAGCGACGCAGGCCCAGACGCTCGATGAGGGACTGGTAGCGAGCTTCGTCTTTGCCTTTGACGTAGTCGAGCAGCTTACGGCGCTGGGCGACCATCATCAAAAGGCCACGACGGCCGTGGTTGTCTTTCTTGTGGGTTTTGAAGTGCTCGGTGAGCGTCGCGATGCGCGAGGACAGAATTGCGACCTGAACTTCGGGGGAACCGGTGTCACCTTCTTTGGTGCCGAATTCCTTGATCAGGCGGGCTTTCTCTTCAACCGTGATCGACATCGGGGTCTCCTTTCGAAAACAAAGGGTTATGGCGCAAGCCGGGATGTCGTCCAGCAGGGCCCTTGGAGAATCTTCCCGGCACTGAGGCCTAGGAATGCGCGCGTTTAACCGGATTCTTTTGAAAAAGAAAGCCTTTTCCCGTTGGTGTCCGGTCTACTGTCCGGTCTCGACCCGCTGCGTTTCGCTCAGGATCTCGCCGGCCAGTTGCTTGGCCCAGTCGCCGATGATCGGCACGACCTCCATCTGGTTGAGCATATAGCCGACGATCGACACCACGATGGAGGCGCCGACGACCGAGCCGAAGCCGAAAGCCAGCCCGCGCAGGAACTGAAACCACATCATCCGCAATTTGGAATTCTGGATGCGAATGAATTTGTGATTGTTGAGCCGGTCGAGCTCGTCCGTCAGCGCTTTGATGTCTTCCGACAACGCGTTTTCCTGTTCCGACATGTCCTGCCCCATCGTTGTTTGTCACCTGCTCTTCTAATCACATTTTTTACAGAATGAAAATTAACCTTTCCTAACAGTCGTTTAGATTGAATTTTCTAGATATTTCCCTTCTTTTTCAAGCCTTGCGGCGTATTATGTGATCGGGTGTGTGAATGCGAGGTGTGGGGATATGTTATGGGCTTTGGCATTGCTGGGACTTGTACCGGCTGCGCTCGCGTTGGGCGAAGTGGCCATGATCGGGAACGAGTCCGACGCCTCTTCCACGACCGAGAGCGATCTTCCTGAGGACGAAACGGTCGATGAGACCGGGACCGGAGACACCGGTGACGAGGGTTTTCTGACCGGGTCTTCCGATGATGCCGCGCTCGATGCCGTCACGTCCGATGACGGTCCGTCTGACGACACGCAAGACGATCTGCTCGGCGAAGCATCCCCGGACGACGACGCATTGTCAGGCACGGAGGATGCGGGCGAGGATTACGCGGTTGCGAGCGGGTCGGGCGAAACGCTTTTCTCCGATTTCACCGAAGGTGAGGATCATGTCACGCTGACGCTGGACGATGGTCTGGCGGGGAATTTCATCGTCGAACCGCTGACCGATGACGATGGCAATGAGATCGGAACGAGCCTGTCCTATGCGACGGATGAGGATGAAACCATCCTGTCCTTCCTCGGTTATGACAGCCTGCCGGTGGACGATATTTCCGTCGACGTGCTGGACCCCGAAACCGGGGAAAGCACGCTTTATGCCCTGAGCGAATTGGGGGATTTCGGAGCGGTCGAGCCGAATGATCCGGATATCCCGGACGAGGCGGGGCCCGACAGCCCCCCCGATGACGATGTGCTGGGTGTGAACGATCCCGACATCCCGGATGAAGCCGGGCCGGACAGTGACCCCGATGACGACGTCCTGACCCCGGACGAGGATGCGGATACGGCGACGGGCACACCGACCGGTGACACGGTGGACTATGTGCTGGGCGATGAGGGCGAAACGCTCGTTTTGGCCGATGACGTGATGCAGGGCGGCACGGACGCGACCCTGACCCTCGATGAGGACGGCCTGCCGACGATCGAGACCGACGGGACGCTGAATCTGGTGACGGGCGGGGCGGGAGACGATGTGATCGCGACCGGTGACGATGCGGCGATTGTCGATGCGGGCGCAGGCAATGATACGATCTATGGCGGCGATGGCACGGCGATCCTGTCGGGTGGCGCGGGCGACGATGTGATCTATGCCGGAAACGATACGGGATCGTCTTATGTGCTCTCGGGCGATCAAGGCGCCGACACGCTGTATGGCGGCGATGGTGACGACACGCTCTTGATGGATGCGGAAGATACCGCGACAGGTGGGGCGGGGGGCGATGAATTCTGGCTTTATTACGACGCAAATGCCGATGTCGGCCATGCGGAGATCACAGATTTTAATGAGGGCGAGGACATGCTGCGCGTGACCCTCGATCCGAGTGAAAGCTATGACGGCACGCTCGATGTCGAGGTGAGCCAGACCGAAGACGGGCTATCGAGTCAGGTGATCGTCAATGGCGATGTGGTGGCGGTGCTGTATGGCTCGCCCAACGTGACCTTGGCGGACATCGTGGTCGAGATCAGCCCCACGGCGCTTTCCGCCGCCTGATCAGGGCCAGAGCTCTGGCTGCTGCGTATAGGCAATGTAAAGCGGGTGCTTCGGGTGGCCTGCTTTCGACAGGCCGAGGTGATAGAGATCGCGCCCGGTGCCGCGCAAAATCCGTTCGACATGGGCGCCCCGGTTCAGATGTGCGCCATGGGTGCCCCAGGCGCAAACGACCTGATCCGCCCAAAGCGCCCAGTCGTGAATCGCGCTGTCGTTCTCCGGTCCGACCGGATCGCTTGCGGCGCGCATCTTCTTCGGATCGGTGTCGCGCCATGCGAAAATATTCGTGACGCAAAACGACCCGAACCCAAGGGCGCGGGCCCGGCGTTCACAACGTTCCACGGTGGGATCGTTCTGCACTTCGGTGGCGGTCGAGGGATTGAGCATGACGAAAAGCGCCTTGCGCCCCTCCGGCTCCCAGACCCGGACCAGCGAGTAACGGTAACGTTCGCAATCGGAATAGACGGCGGTGGAGGGCGCATCGCCCTTGGTATGGGTGCGTGTGATCATGCGCCTTGAATGGCCGCTCTGCCCGGTGAAATCAAGCGATCAGAGGTTGAACACCCGAGACGGGTGCAATTCGCCGGATTTGTAGATGCCGACGGCCACAGGCTTGCCCTCGAACGAGGCCCAGACCTCATCGCCGTATTCGACGCCATCGGCGGGGTAGACCATGCCGGGATTGCCGTTGCGCAGACGCGTGGCGCCCTCGGGTGTACACATCACCTCATCGAGATCGGCCAGGCCCTCCTCGATCGGGCGCAGATAGGCGTCGAGCGCTTCGGTTTTGGCCATTTCGTCGATCTCGGCGATGGAAATCCCGTCCTCGGCATCCCAAGGCCCGGACCATTCGCGGCGCAGCCATTCGACATGGCCGAAACAGCCCAAAGCCTCCCCCAGATCGCGGGCAATCGCGCGGACATAGCCGCCCTTGCCACAGGTCATTTCGAAGAGCGCATGATCGTCGTCAACGCGCTCGACGAATTTCAGCTCTTCGACATAAAGCGGACGGGCAGCGATTTCGAACTCTTCGTCGTCGCGCGCCAATTTATAGGCCCGCTCGCCGTCGATCTTCACGGCGGAGAATTTCGGCGGTACCTGCATGATGTCGCCTTCGAACTGCGGCAGCGCATCGAGAATCTGCGCATCCGTCGGGCGCGCATCGCTCTCGGAAATCACTTGGCCCTCGGCGTCATCGGTGTTCGTCGCCTGCCCAAAACGGACCGAGAACCGGTAGCATTTCAGCGCCTCAGTGATGAACGGCACGGTTTTCGTTGCTTCGCCCAAGGCGACGGCCAGAACCCCGGTCGCATCCGGGTCGAGCGTGCCGGCATGGCCCGCCTTCTGGGCGTCGAATGCCCAGCGCACTTTGTTGACAACGGAGGTCGAGGTCATGCCAGCGGGCTTGTCCACGATCAGCCAACCGTGAACTGCGCGCCCCTTTTTGCGTCGGGCCATTGGATGTCTCCGTTATTCTTCTTCGTCTGGGGCGTCGTCGTGATGAATGTCGCGCTGAACCCGTTCGTCAGAAAACATAATGCGCGTGGCATCCATCCGGTCGAACGTATCGTCGAACTCGAATCTCAGTTCCGGCGTATGCTTGATCCCAAGCGCCTTGCCGACCTGATGGCGAATCTCACCCTTGTTGCGACGCAGCGCTTCCAGAGCGGTGCCCGCCGATTTCCCGCCGAGTGGCAGGATATAGGCGGTCGCGATCCGCAAGTCGGAGGTTACACGCACCTCGCCCACCGTGATCGACATCGCGGTGAGATCGGGATCGTGGATTTCGCCACGGGACAACATCTCGGACAGACGACGCCGAATGGCCTCGCCAATGCGAAGGGTACGATGCGAACCCGAAGGTCCGCCGGAATGAGAACGTTTTGCCATAGGCGCGAGATAGTCTTGATTGGCCTTTCATGCAAGCGGGCTTTGCCAAATCCGCTTGGCCGCGCTAAAGCTCGCGCGACTGAATTAGGAGTGCAGAACATGAGCGAGCTTCCCGGCATTGTCATCACCGGTGCGTCCGGCCGTATGGGCCAGATGTTGATCAAAACCGTTTTGGCCTCGGACAAGTGCAAACTCGTGGGGGCGGTCGAGCGCGCAGGCAGCGATTGGGTCGGGCGCGATGTGGGCGAAGCCATGGGTGGCGCGGCGATCGGGGTCACCGTGACCGACGATGCGCTGGAAGCCTTTGCCAAGGCGCAGGCCGTGATCGACTTTACGGCGCCCGCCGCGACCGTCGCATTCGCGGGGCTGGCGGCGCAGGCGCGCTGCGTCCATGTCATCGGCACGACCGGCATGTGCCCCGAAGAGCTGAAAAAGATCGAAGCCGCGTCCCGTCACGCCACGATCATCCGCGCGGGCAATATGTCTCTGGGCGTCAACCTTTTGACCAAGCTCACGAAAATGGTCGCCGCCGCTTTGGACGCGGATTACGACATCGAGATCATCGAAGCGCATCACAACCGCAAGGTGGACGCGCCGTCGGGCACAGCGCTGATGCTGGGGGAGGCGGCGGCAGAGGGCCGTGGTGTGAAACTCGAAGAGGTGCGCGATTCGGGGCGTGACGGCATCACGGGCGCGCGGAAGAAAGGCGACATCGGCTTTTCCGCCATCCGTGGCGGCGACATCGTGGGCGAGCATGATGTGATGTTCGCGGGCGAGGGGGAGCGGATCATTCTGCGCCATGTCGCCTCGGATCGCTCGCTCTTTGCCAAGGGCGCTTTGAAAGCCGCGCTCTGGGGGCAGGGGCAGAAACCGGGCGAGTATGACATGCTCGACGTGCTGGGTCTCTGAGCTTTATTGCAGCCCAAATACTCAAAACAAAACCCGCGGATTTCCGCGGGTTTTTCTTTAAAAGTCGATGGCGAGGCCCTTTTTCTCCCAATCGCCATAACGCACCGGCTCCGGCCCGTCGCGTCCGCCCAATTCGGTGGGCATCGCTTTGACCGCCTCTTCACGGGTTTTGCGCCGCTCTTCCGCCTCGGCCAGTGCGCGCTGGGCGGCGGCGGGCAGGTGGGAGATGTCGCGCATTTCGGGGGTCTCTGGAGTGTCGTCGCTCATCGGGAGCTCCTTTCGGATGATCTTGTCCGGCTTGGCCTTGTGATATACGGGGTTGAGCTATGAAAACAAGATCAAGCGATGTTGCTGGGCTTGCCGCCCGCCGGGCCGCTCTGGCCCTTCTGGATGCCGTTCTCGTGGAGAAGCGGCTCCTGTCCGAAGTGCTGTTGCAGCGCACCAAAGAGCTCACGCCCGAGGATCGTGCGCGCTCCCAGCGTCTGGTGACCGAAGCTCTGCGCGTCATCGACCGCTGCGACCGGATGCTTGGGCCGCATCTTGCCAAACGTCCCGCGCCGCATGTGATGGATGCGCTGCGTCTTGGAGTGTTCGAGATTTGCGCCATGGGAGAGGCCGCGCATGGGGTTGTGAACGCCTATGTGGCGTTGATGCAGGAGCGTCCGAAATCTAGCCATTTCAAGGGGCTGGTTAATGCGGTGCTGCGCAAGATCGACGGGGAAAAGGCGAAATGGGATGGCCTGCCTGCGCCGATGCTGCCGAAATGGCTGCGCAAGCCTTTGGTGGCGGATTTCGGAAAAGCGACAGTCAGTGCGATGGAGGCGGCGCAGGCCAAGGGCGCGCCGCTTGATCTGACCGTCAAGCAGGACCCCGAGGCTTGGGCCGAGAAGCTCGGCGGCGAGGTCTTGCCGACCGGATCGGTGCGCCTGAGCGGCGCTGTTCAGGTCACGAAACTGGACGGGTTCGAGACGGGCGATTGGTGGGTGCAGGACGCTGCCGCCAGCCTGCCTGCGCGAATCCTTGCGCCGGAAAAGGGCGCGCGGGTCCTCGATATGTGCGCCGCACCCGGTGGAAAGACGATGCAGCTCGCGGCCATGGGGGCGCAAGTTACCGCACTCGATATCTCCGAGTCGCGGATGAGTCGGGTGCAGGAAAACCTGACACGCTGCGGTCTGTCGGCGGAAATCACCATCGGCGATGCGCTGGAATACCAAGGGGCGGATTTCGATGCGATTCTGCTCGACGCGCCCTGTACCGCCACGGGGACGATCCGGCGACACCCGGACCTTCCGCATGTCAAGGACGGCTCGGATTTTCCGGGGCTGTTCGAGTTGCAGGAACACCTGATCGACCGGGCTTTGGGGATGCTCAAACCCGGTGGAAAGCTGGTCTATTGCACCTGTTCTCTGCTCATCGACGAGGGCGAGGAACAGGTGCGCGACGCGATGGAGCGGCATCCCGATCTCAGGCTCGATCTTGACGCGCTCAAGATCCCCGGCATTGATCCGGAATGGATCGGCGCGGAGGGGCTGCGGACCCGTCCGGATTACTGGGCGGACCGTGGCGGGATGGATGGATTCTTCATCACGGTGTTGCGACGGGGATGAGCGACAGGGAGGTTTCGGGGATTTCCCGATGACATCCTGAGGTGCGCCCGCTATCTTCCGGGCAACGATAACGAACCGACAGGCTGGGGCAGGCAATGTCGCAAAGCGAGGATTGGCGCGCGAAGAACGTCCGTCGCATGAACCGGTTTCATGCGCTGCGTGCCGCGCGTGCAAAACCCGCGATGGGATTTGTCTCGCAGCCCGAACCCAAATCCATCGGCTCTTTCGCGCGTGGGCGTCAGCTGATCGGCGGGAATTTCCTGTTTGCGGGCTATCTGGTCGAGGCGCCGAATGCCTCGATCTGGGACATCGAGGCACCCGCTCCCGGCTTTGTCGAAGAAATTCATGGCTTTGCCTGGCTCGACGATCTGGCCGCCGTGGGCGATTACAACGCGCGGCATCGGGCGCAGGATTGGATCAAGGGCTGGATGGAGCGCTATGCGCGCGGCAAGGGACCGGGCTGGACGCCGGATCTGACCGGGCGGCGGCTTATTCGCTGGATCCATCATGCGCTGTTTTTCCTGTCCGGGCAGGAAACGGAAGTGTCGAACGCCTTCTATAAAACGCTCGGGCAACAGACGATTTTCCTCGCGCGGCGCTGGCAGACGGCAAGTCCCGGATTGCCGCGGTTCGAGGCACTCACCGGGCTGATCTATGCCGGGTTGTCGCTTGTCGGCATGGAGGAGCATGTCGCGTCGGCGGTGAAGGCGCTGGCGAAGGAATGCGAGAGCGAGATCGACCTTGAGGGTGGCATCCCGACGCGCAACCCCGAAGAACTTTTGGAGGTTTTCACGCTTTTGACATGGGCCGCAGCGGCCTTGTCGGAAGCGGGACGGATCGCCGAGGAGGCGCATCTTGCGGCGATCGAACGCATCGCGCCGACGCTGCGCGCGCTGCGTCATTCCGATGGCGGGCTGGCGCGGTTTCATGGCGGTGGGCGCGGAGCCGAAGGGCGGCTCGATCATGCGCTGGCCGCCTCGGGCAATAAAACACCGCCGGGGCTGGGACTTCATATGGGGTTTCTGCGGCTGTCGGCGGGGCGGACTTCGATCATCGTCGATGCTGCCGTTCCGCCCAAGGTCGAAGCCTCGTTCAATGCCCATGCTTCGACATTGGCCTTTGAGCTGACCTCCGGGCGGCGTCCCCTGATCGTCAATTGCGGAGCGGGCGGCAGTTTCGGTGCCGATTGGCGGCGGGCCGGGAGGGCGACGCCGTCGCATTCGACACTGGGGATCGAGGGGTTTTCCTCGTCCCGTCTGGGTGCCAAGCGGATGATTGGCGGTCATTTGCGCGAATTGTTGGTCGATGTGCCCAATGACGTGCGGCTTGAGTTGCGCGCCGGTGAGGATGGCGGCGGGTTCGTGGCCGGGCACAATGGGTATGCGCGCACCCACGGGCTGACCCACATCCGCCAGATCGAGCTGTCGAAAGACGGGCGGGGGATTGCGGGGGAGGACACTCTGGCGACGATCACCGAGGCGGATGAGCGGCAATTCGACCGGATGATGGACAAGCTCAAACTTCAGGGCATTCCGTTTCAGGTCCGGTTTCATCTCCATCCGGATGTGGATGCGGAGATCGACATGGGGGGCGCGGCGGTGTCTCTGGCGCTCAAATCCGGGGAGATTTGGGTGTTCCGGCATGACGGTCGCGCGAAATTGAGCCTTGAGAGGTCGGTTTACCTCGAAAAAAACCGCTTAAAGCCGCGTGCAGCGAAACAAGTGGTTCTATCTGCGGCGGCAATGGATTATGCGACCCGTGTCCGTTGGACATTGGCCAAGGCGCAGGAGACGCCGACGACGCTCCGCGATCTTGAGATGGACGACGAGACCCTGATCTGACCGCCACAAAGATGGACTGCCACCATGACCGATCTCTATCCCGTGAAGCGCGCGCTTCTTTCCGTATCCGACAAAACCGGCCTTGTTGATCTTGGCAAGGCGCTGGCCGCCAAGGGGGTCGAGCTTTTGTCCACCGGCGGGTCCGCGAAGACGCTGCGCGAGGCGGGGCTCGATGTCAAAGACGTTTCCGAAGTGACCGGTTTCCCGGAGATGATGGACGGTCGTGTCAAAACCCTGCACCCGCGTGTGCATGGCGGACTTCTGGCGCTGCGCGACAATGCCGAACACGTGGCCGCGATGGACGAGCACGGCATCGGCGGGATCGACCTTCTGGTCGTCAATCTCTACCCGTTCGAGGCGGCTCTGGCCCGCGGTGCGGATTATGACGAGATGATCGAGAATATCGACATCGGCGGCCCGGCGATGATCCGCGCTGCGGCGAAGAACCATGGGTTCGTCACCACCGTTGTGGACGTTGAGGATTACGCAGCCCTGATCGCCGAGCTCGACGCCAACGATGGCCAGACCTCTTATGCCTTCCGTCAGAAAATGGCCCAGATCGCCTATGCCCGCACCGGCGCCTATGACGCCGCCGTGTCGAACTGGATGGCGGATGCGATTGGCGAAGTGGCCCCGCGTCGTCGTGTGGTGGCTGGCCAGATCAAACAGACGCTGCGTTATGGCGAAAACCCGCACCAGTCGGCGGCCTTCTATGTCGATGGCTCCGAGCGTCCGGGGGTTGCGACTGCTGTGCAGCATCAGGGCAAGGAACTGTCCTACAACAACATCAACGACACCGACGCGGCGTTTGAGCTTGTGGCGGAATTCGATCCGGCGGAGACGCCCGCTGTGGCGATCATCAAACACGCCAACCCCTGCGGTGTGGCGAAGGGCGCGACGCTTCTGGAGGCCTATAACAACGCTTTCGATTGCGACCGTACCTCGGCTTTCGGTGGCATCGTGGCGCTGAACAAGGCGCTGGATGCGGAGACCGCCAAGGCGATCACCGAGATTTTCACCGAAGTCGTCATCGCGCCGGGCGCGTCGGACGAGGCGAAAGAGATTTTCGCGGCCAAGAAGAACCTGCGTCTTCTGACCACCGAAGGCCTGCCGAACGTCTTGGCGAAGCCGAACACGATCCGTCAGGTGGCGGGCGGCTACCTGTTCCAGGACAAGGATGCCGGGTTTGTCGGCATGGACGATCTGAAGGTCGTGACCGAGAAAGCGCCGACGCCCGAGCAGATGCAAGATCTGCTGTTCGCGTGGAAAGTCGCGAAGCACGTCAAATCCAACGCCATCGTCTATGTGAAAAACCAAGCCACCGTGGGCGTGGGTGCAGGCCAGATGTCGCGTCTCGACTCGGCGCTGATCGCTGCGAAGAAAGCCGAGCGCATGGCCGAAGCCATGGGCCTGCCGGAACCGCTGACCAAAGGCTCCGCCGTGGCGTCTGACGCGTTCTTCCCGTTTGCCGACGGTCTTCTCGAAGCCGCTGCGGCCGGTGCGTCCTGTGTGATTCAGCCGGGTGGCTCCATGCGCGACCAAGAAGTGATCGACGCCGCGAACGAAGCCGGGCTTGCCATGGTCCTCACCGGCATGCGCCATTTCCGGCACTGAGGCAAAATCATGCGGACCACGATCCTCGCAGCGCTGATCACCTTCGTGATCGACCAGCTCTCGAAATGGGCCGTGGTCCAGGGCATGAATCTCAAAGAGGTGGGGCAGATCGACGTTCTGCCCCCCTATCTCGTGTTCCATATGGCGTGGAACCGGGGGGCCAATTTCGGGCTTTTGTCCGGGCATGGCGATTTGCTGCGCTGGGGCTGGGTGGTCCTGGCGGTGGTGATTTCGACTTGGGTCATGTTCTGGGTCCGTCGCGAACGGTTTTCCGCGCTGGGCCAAATCAGTGCGGGGCTTCTGGTCGGCGGGGCCTTGGGCAATGCGATCGACCGCATCGTCTACGGCGCTGTGGCGGATTTCCTCAACATGTCCTGTTGCGGGTTTGCCAACCCCTATTCTTTCAATGTCGCCGATATTGCGATCTTTGCCGGGGCTTTCGGTCTCATCCTTTTCACCGGGGAGACGAAAAACCGGGCGTGACCTTGGCGCGCCCATCGTCTACACATGCTCTGACGCGAGAAGGCGGAGGAAGGTTTTCATGGTCTCGAATGTGCTCCGGACAGGTTTGTGCCTTATGGCTCTGAGTGCCCTTGTGGCCTGTGGCCAGTCCCGCGACCGCGTGCCGAATCAGGTGAAAACGGGGCCTGACGAATTTTCCGTCGTCCCGGCCAAACCGCTCCAACAACCCGCAAGCTACAGCAGCCTGCCGGTGCCGACGCCCGGCGGCGCGAACCTGACCGATGCGACGCCGAATGCGGACGCGATTGTCGCGCTGGGCGGGCGTGTGCCGACGGGCGGAGTCGATGGTGGTATCGTCAATTATGCCTCGCGCTACGGTGTCGATCCGACGATCCGTGCCGAGTTGGCCGAAGCGGATGCGAAAAAGCGCAAGGGGCGCGGCAGCTACGAGCGCGCTTACAAGCGTTTTGCGCTCGACGCCTATGAGGAATGGCTGCGCCTGCGCGCCCTTGGCGTCAAGGTGCCGAGCGCCCCGCCGGAGAAGTGAGACTCGGGCAAGGACCAAGGGCACTGGCAAAGCGTCATGATTGACGCCACGCCCCTTGCCAAACCCGATCCTTTTGCTTCACATCCGCGTCAGCCCCTGTTGTCCTGCGCGCCGTTTGCGGCAACAGTAAGCCAATACTGACGCACAAGGGTGTTTTCATGAAATACGCGGTCTCAGCGGCGCTGATTGCGCTGAGTTCCCCGGCACTTGCTGCCGAGGTGAGCCATTACGAGTTGGAGAATGGCATGGAGGTCGTGGTGCTCGAAGATCACCGCGCCCCTGTGGTGGCCCATACGGTCTGGTACAAGATCGGCGCAGCCGACGAGCCGATGGGCAAGAGCGGCATCGCGCATTTTCTCGAACATCTGATGTTCAAGGGCACGGACGATCTGGCCGCCGGTGAACTTTCGGAAACCGTGACGCGGAACGGCGGCTCGGACAATGCGTTCACCTCGTGGGATTATACCGCCTATTATCAACGGGTCGCCGCCGACCGTCTGGGTCTGATGATGCAGATGGAAGCCGACCGGATGCGCGATCTGGAGATGACCGAGGATGACGTGAAGACCGAGCGTCAGGTTATTTTGGAAGAGCGCAATCAGCGGATCGACAATGATCCGGGCGCGTTGTTCCGCGAACAAACCAGCGCGGCGCAATATCTCAGTCATCCCTACGGCATCCCGATCATCGGCTGGCGACAGGAGATGGAGAAGCTTTCGCGCGACGATGCGTTCAATTTTTACCACCGGTACTATGCGCCGAATAACGCCATCCTCGTGGTGGCGGGCGATGTCGATCCCGATGAGGTCTATAAGCTGGCACAAGAGTGGTACGGTCCGCTGGAGCCGACGCCGGGTCTGGGCGAGCGGATGCGGCCGCAGGAGCCGCCGCAACTGGCCGAACGGCGTATAACCATGACGGACGCGCGGGTGGCGCAACCCACGGTGATGCGCAGCTATCTGGCCCCGGAACGCGATCCGGGCGATCAGACCAAAGCCGCCGCGCTCGAAATTCTCGCCTCGCTTTTGGGGGGCAATTCCACGACCTCCTATCTCGCGCGCAAACTGACCTTCGAGGATCAGACCGCGATCTATGCCGGGGCCTATTACGACGGGGCCAGTATTGACGACACCACCTTCGGTCTGGTGATCGTGCCCTCGCCGGGTGTGCCTATGCAGGAAGCGGAAGACGCGCTCGATGCCGCCGTGGCGCAATTCATCGCCGATGGCATTGACCTCGACCAGTTCGAGCGGCTGAAAACCAAGCTGCGCGCCAATCTGATCTATGCCGAGGACGATGTCGAAGGTCAGGCGCGCCGCTATGGCGAAGAACTCGCTCTGGGCCTGTCGCTTGCGGATATCGAGGCCTGGCCGGAGATCCTTCAGGCGGTAACGCCCGAAGATGTGATGGCCGCCGCCCATGAGGTGTTCGACCGTCGCCGCGCCGTGACCGGCTGGCTGATGCCCGAAATGAAGGAAGGAGCGGACGGATGAAACGCTTTGTTGCGGCGCTTGTGGCGCTGATCTGGTTCACCCTGCCGGTGCAGGCCGCTGTCGATGTGCAGACGGTAGAGACCCCCGGCGGGATCAAGGCCTGGCTGGTAGAGGAACATTCCATCCCCTTCACCGCGCTGGAAATCCGGTTTCGCGGCGGCACTTCGCTCGACCGTGAGGGCAAGCGCGGCGAGGTCAACCTGATGATGGCGACGCTGGAAGAGGGCGCAGGCGAGATGGATGCCCAAGGCTTTGCCGAGGCGCGTGACGATCTTGCCGCCAGTTTCAATTTTAACGCTGGCTTGGACACGGTGAGCATTTCCGCCCGGTTCCTGAGCGAGAACCGGGACGCGGCCATGGCGCTTTTGCGTCAGGCGATCATGCAACCGCGGTTCGACGCCGATGCGGTGGAGCGGGTGAAGGGGCAGGTGGCCTCCATCCTGCGCTCGAAGGCGACCGACCCGAGCGATATCGCCTCCGAAGTGTTCTACAAGATGGCTTTCGGTGCGCATCCCTATGGCAGCGACGACAACGGCACGTTCGAGAGTGTCGAGGGGCTGACGCCCGAGGATATGTTCGCCGCCAAGGACCGGGTGATGACCCGCGACCGGCTTTATGTCGGGGCGGTGGGCGATATCACCGCCGAGGAGCTTGCCAGCCTGCTCGACGATCTTCTGGGCGATCTGCCGGAGACCGGAGCGGCGCTGCCGGAGACTGTCGAACCCGCACTGATGGGCGGGCTGACGGTCGTTCCGTTCGAGACGCCGCAATCCGTGGTGCTTTTCGGACAGAAAGGCATCAAGCGCGACGATCCAGATTTCATCCCGGCCTATATCGCCAATGAGGTTCTGGGCGGTCACGGGGATTCGCGGTTGATGGAAGAGGTGCGCGAAAAGCGCGGGCTGACCTATGGTGTCGGCTCCTACCTCGTGTCCTTCGATCACGCCGAGATGATCCTCGGGCAGTTCTCCTCCGGCAATGAGGTCGTGGCCGAGGCGGTGAATGTGGTGAAGGACGAATGGGCGAAGCTGGCGGAGACCGGCCTGACGCAGGAAGAGCTCGACCTGACCAAGACCTATCTGACCGGGGCCTATCCGCTGCGGTTCGATGGCAATGGCACCATCGCGCGCATCCTTGTGGGCATGCAGATGGACGGGCTGTCGCCGGAGTATATCAAGACCCGCAACGATCTGGTCAATGCGGTGACGCTGGAGGAGGTGAACCGGGTGATCAAACGGCTTTACAACCCCGAGACCCTGACCTTCGTCGTGGTCGGATCGCCCGAAGGGATGCAGACCAACTGAGATTTCCTCATGGTCGAATCGGGAGGGTCCATGCTACCTCTGGTGTCATGAACTCTCCCGCACGCAACATAAGCCAGGATCAGCCCCGTCCCGTCATTCGTCAGCTCGACGAGGGCGCGATCAACCGTATTGCCGCGGGTGAGGTCGTGGAACGGCCTGCCTCCGCCGTCAAGGAACTGGTGGAAAACGCCATCGACGCCGGGGCGACGCGGGTCGAGGTGGATTATGCCGATGGCGGCAAGACGCTCATCCGGGTGAGCGACGACGGGTGCGGCATGAGTGCCGAGGACCTGCCTTTGGCGCTGTCGCGCCATGCCACGTCGAAGATCGACGGTTCCGATTTGCTCGACATTCATACGTTTGGCTTTCGCGGCGAGGCTTTGCCGTCCTTGGGCGCGGTCGGGCGGTTGAAACTGACCTCCCGCGTGCAGGGCGGCGAGGGTGTCACCATGTCCGTGTCCGGTGGCAAGGCGGAGCCGGTGAAACCGGCGGCGCTCTCGCGCGGCACAGTCGTTGAGTTGCGCGATCTGTTTTACGCGACGCCAGCGCGGTTGAAATTCCTGCGCACCGATCGGGCGGAGGCGCAGGCTATCTCCGATGTGATCAAGCGTCTGGCGATGGCCGAACCTTATGTCGGGTTCATTCTTCGTGATGTGTCGGGCGGTGGCGAAGGTCGCGTAACCTTCCGCGCCGATCCCGAAAGCGGCGATATGTTCGACGCGCTGCATGGGCGGCTCGCGACCGTTTTGGGCAAGGATTTTGCCGAGAACGCTTTGGCGATCGATGCGGAGCGCGAGGGTTTGACGCTCACCGGCTATGCCGCTCTGCCGACCTATTCGCGGGGCTCTGCCGTGGCGCAGTATCTTTTCGTCAACGGGCGGCCTGTGCGCGACAAGCTTTTGGTTGGTGCGCTGCGCGGGGCCTATTTCGATTTCCTGTCGAGGGACCGCCATCCGGCGGCTTGTCTGTTCATCGACTGCGACCCGCATCTTGTGGACGTCAACGTTCACCCGGCGAAATCCGAAGTGCGGTTCCGCGAACCGGGGATCGCGCGCGGGCTGATCGTCTCGGCTTTGCGTCACGCTTTGGCGGGCGCAGGGCATCGGGCTTCGACGACGGTGGCGAATGCCACGCTGGGCGCGATGCGCCCGGAGGTCACAGAGCCGCGTGTCTATCAGATGGACCGCCCGTCGCAGAGCTATTCTGCGCCTTATCGGCCCTCCTCCGCGGTGATTGAGCAGAGCTACAACTGGCAGGCACCGGAGCGCCCGGAGCCGATGGAAACGCCGGGTTTCGCGGAAATGTCTGTGCCCTCGGCGCGGATGGAAGAGATCGAGGCAGCGCCAGTGACGGAGGCCTTGCCCCTCGGCGCGGCGCGGGCACAGGTGCATGAGAATTACATCATCGCCCAGACCGAACGTGGCATTGTCATCGTGGATCAGCATGCGGCGCATGAACGCTTGGTCTACGAGAAACTCAAACATCAGATGGCCGAACACGGGGTCAAGGCGCAGGCGCTTTTGATCCCGGAGATTGTCGAACTGTCGACCAATGATGCGCAGATGCTTTTGGACATGGCGGACGATCTGTCGAGACTTGGCCTCGGGATTGAACCCTTTGGCGGAGGCGCGATTGCGGTGCGCGAAACGCCCGCCATTCTGGGCCGCGTCGATGCCAAGGCGATGATCGAGGACATTCTCGATGAACTCTCGGATCTCGGCGACAGTTTCTCGGTTCAGGCCCGGATCGAAGCCGTGCTGTCGCGCGTGGCCTGTCACGGTTCGATCCGCTCGGGGCGTCGGATGCATGCCGAAGAGATGAACGCGCTTTTGCGGGAGATGGAGGCGACGCCGCACTCCGGGCAATGCAACCACGGTCGGCCCACCTATGTGGAGCTGAAACTTTCCGACATCGAACGGCTCTTCGGACGCACATGACACTCGATTTCAACGATCCCCTGACGCTCGCCGCCGTGATGGGCGGGGCGGTGCTTCTGGTCTTTTTTGTCCTGCTGATCGTGGTGCTGAAACGCTCCGGGGAGGCGGCGAAGATGGCGCTGCCGATTGCGCAGCAGATGAACCAGCTTGGGCAGCGGGTACAGATGCTCTCCGACGGGCAGCAACAGCTTGCCGGTGGCCTGACCCACGTGTCGGAGGCGCAGGTGGCCTCTCAGGCGCGGATGTTGGAGCTGATGGAAAAGCGGCTGGCGCTGGTGGCCGAGGCGATGAATGTGAACCTGCAAGGCTCGGCGCAGCGGACGGCGAAATCGCTTGGCGAGTTGCAGCAGCGGCTGGAGACCATCGACAAGGCGCAGGCCAATATCGAGAAGCTGTCCGGGAATGTATTGTCCTTGCAAGACATCCTGTCGAACAAGCAGACGCGCGGGGCGTTTGGGGAGATTCAGCTCAACGATATCGTCGGCAAGGCCTTGCCGCGCGACAGCTATAGTTTGCAGGCGACGCTCTCGAACGGGCGGCGGGCGGATTGTCTGATCCATCTACCGAATCCTCCGGGCCCGATTGCCATCGACAGTAAATTTCCGCTGGAGGCCTATGAGGCGCTTCGGCGTGCGGAGACGCAATGGGAGCTGAACGAGGCCGCCAAGCTGATGCGGCAGGCGGTGAAAAAGCACATCGCGGATATTTCCGAGAAATACATCCTTGAGGGCGAAACGGCCGATGGCGCGCTGATGTTCCTGCCTTCCGAGGCGGTCTATGCCGAGCTTCATGCCAATTTTCCGGAGCTGGTGCGCGAAGGCTTCGAGAAACGGGTCTGGATCGTCTCGCCGACGACCTGCATGGCGACGCTCAATACGATGCGGGCGATTCTCAAGGATGCGCGGATGCGCGAACAGGCCGGGGCGATCCGTAAGGAACTTTCGCTTTTGCATGGCGATGTGGAACGGTTGTCCACACGGGTCGGTAATCTCGACCGGCATTTCGGGCAGGCGGCGAAGGATCTCGAAGACATCAAAATCTCTGCCGAGAAAGCGGGCAAACGGGCGCATCGCCTCGACAATTTCGATTTTGAGGAATTGGCGCCCGAAACCGTGGCTCAACAGCCTGCGACGCTTGTGCAAAAATCCTAAACGGGCCTTCTCAAACCTGAATCTTTGACTTAGGTCATGTGCTCTATCGGGTGTAAGATGCACACTCAGTCAGATTTATGGAGGACCCCCATCATGGATATCAGCCCGCACAAAGTCGCCTTTGTCATCGTGCGTGCGCGCGAGCTTGGGGCGAAAGTGGCACGTTGGGATACGCCGTCTGACGATGCCGATGGCGATACGATTCTCGAAAGCCGCCCGTCCGATGGGACCGGGCGCGAGTTGCAGAGTTTCATTCGTGGCCTGAACGAGGATGAGAAAGCGGCGCTTGTGGCGATCATGTGGATCGGGCGCGAGACTTTCGACGACTATGGCGAAGCGCTTGAGACCGCGAAACAGGAGGCCATCGGTCCGACCGAGAAATACCTTCTCGGCATTCCGCTTCTGGCCGATTATCTGGAGGACGGTCTGGAAAGTCTCGGCGTGGATACCTCGGAGCTTGAGGACGAGATTTACCGCAAAGTGTGAGATCGCCTGAGTGACGATGAACAGGGCGCTGCGCAATCGCGTGGCGCCTTTTCATGTCTGTGCGCTGTGGAGCGGGCTTGTTTACACAGCATTGTGTGCGGCGGCACACATTTTCTTTTCACAGGGTGATCTTAGGTAAGGTTCTGCGGGCGGCACGGATGGTGCGCAAGCCCGTGCCTCTGGTCCGGTGCGATGCTTCCGGCAGAGGCAGATCGAATTCCAAAGGAGACCTCCCCATGAAAGCGCTTAGATTCTACGCGGCAAAAGACCTTCGCATCGAAGAGATGGAAGATATTCCCCAGCCGGGCCCCGGGCAGGTTGCGATCAAAAACAAATATGTCGGTATTTGTGGCACTGACCTGCATGAATATGTCGCCGGACCGATTTTCGTGCCGGTCGAACCCCACCCTTTCACCAAGGCGCAGGCGCCGCAGGTTCTGGGCCACGAATTCAGCGGCGAAGTGACTGCCGTGGGCGAAGGTGTGACCCATGTGAAACCGGGCGACCGGGTGTCGGTGCAGCCGCTGGTGATGCCGCGTTCGGGTGATTATTTCGCCGACCGCGGTCTGTTTCATCTGAGCGAAGATCTGGCGCTCGTCGGTCTGAGCTGGATGTCGGGCGGCATGGCCGAAGCGGCCATCGTCAACGATTACAATGCGGTGAAAATCCCGGACAGCATGAGCTGGGAAGAGGGCGCGCTCGTTGAGCCGACCGCCGTGGCGGTCTATGCCTGTGAGCGTGGCGAAGTGACGGCGGGGGACAGTGTGCTTGTGACCGGTGCCGGTCCGATCGGCATGCTGGCGATGCTCTCGGCGAAAGCTTTCGGGGCGACGAAAATCTTCCTGTCGGATGTCAATGAAACCCGGCTGAAACTTGCGAAGGAGATTTTGCCGGAGGTCATCACCTTCAACCCGATGAAGGACGATGTGGTCGCGGAGATTCGCGCTCTGACCGAAGGTGGCGTGGGGTGCGACAAGGTGATCGAAGCATCTGGCAACGAAGCTGCGTTGAATACCGGTCTGCAAGCGGTGCGCAAACAGGGCACGATCGTTCAGGTCGGTCTGCACACGAAAGACAGCAAGCTGCATTGGCATGATGTGACCTTCAAGGATGTCGATGTGCGCGGCGCCTGGGCCTATCCGACGTCGTATTGGCCGAAAGTGATCGACCTGATCGCGTCGGGTGCGATCCCGGCGGAGAAAGTCGTGACCAAGAAAATCGTTCTCGACGAGGCCGTGACCGAAGGGTTCGACGCGCTGCTCGATGCCTCCGGTGCGCATGTCAAAATTCTGATCGACGTGTCGAAATAATCGGAGCGGGCGTGCTCTGCGGGGCGCGCCCATTTCCGTAGGCGCAGACGAGACACAAAAAAACCGCCCGAAAATCGGGCGGCTTTTTTTGGTATCGCTGCTGAAGCTCAGCCCTGACGGGCTTTGTAGCGGCGCTGCGTCTTGTTGATCACGTACACGCGGCCTTTGCGGCGCACGACGCGACAGTCGCGGTGCCGGTTTTTCAGCGAGCGGAGCGAGTTGCGAACTTTCATGTTCTTCTCCTTTTCGCGGCGCCTGCGTGCGCCTGTTAAAACCAGTCGACTTAGGAAGAATGGTGGGCGTAACAAGGTTCGAACTTGTGACCCCTTCGATGTCAACGAAGTGCTCTACCACTGAGCTATACGCCCATTCTTCCTCGGGATTTCCACGTCTTGTCTGACACGCCTTGAGGCGGAAAGAACAAGACGCGGGGCATTTCCCGCGTCAGTCCGGCAGCGTATAAAAGGAGTCGGATGATTGTTCAAGGGCTTTTGGCAGAGAATTTCCTTGTCTATAGTTTTTGCGGAAAAGGAGCCCCGATGAGCAAAGCGCCCTATCTGCTGCAAAGACCGGAACGGAGAACCTCTCCGGTGGTTTTTGCCTCGCCGCACAGCGGGCGCACCTATCCGCAGGAAATGGTCGAGACCTCGGTCCTCGATTCTCTGCAGTTGCGCTCGTCCGAAGATGCCTATGTGGATCGGTTGTTTTCCGATGTCCCCGGCTTTGGCGCGGTGCTTTTGTCCGCCGTCTACCCCCGGGCATGGGTCGATCTCAACCGACGCGCCGATGAGTTGGACCCCGCACTGATTGAGGATGTCACACGGGTCGGGCTTAACCCACGGATTGCGTCCGGGCTTGGTGTCATCCCGCGTGTGGTCGCTGGCGGACGGAGTATTTACCGGGGCAAGATCCCGCGCGCGGAGGCCGAGGCGCGGATCGACACGGTCTGGAGGCCCTATCACGGCTTGCTCAAGGCGGTGCTCGACGAATCGCTGGCGCTGTTCGGGCAGGCGATTCTGATCGACTGTCATTCCATGCCGCGCGAAGCGCTGAGCGCGATTCGAACCACGCGGGGCAAGCGGCCGGAGATAGTGATCGGGGACCGCTACGGCGCCTCGGCGGCTCCGGGGATCGTTGCGGCGGTAGAAGAGGCGTTTCGGGCGCAGGGCTTTATCGTCTCGCGCAATGTGCCCTTCGCGGGCGCCTATGTGGCGCAACAATACGGGCGCCCGTCGCGCCAGTGCCATGCGATTCAGGTGGAAATCGACCGCTCTCTTTATATGAACGAACGAACGCTTGCCCTTCGCTCCGCTTTTCCGGCGCTGCGGGCCCGGATCTCTGCGGCGGCGCGGGCGATTGCGGAGATCGGGGCGGAGGGTGTGCCGCTCGCCGCCGAATGATTCACCGAAGTGCTCGGCCTTTCATGATGGCATCCGTGCCGAAGCGGCGGCGAATCTCGTCGCTGGCTTTTTCGGCCTTGGCGCGTTTGGTCGCATCCGGGTCGAGAAGATCGGGCGAGAGATCGGCCTGATCGGCGGGGCCGAGTTCGGAAATCCCAACGCCGATGAGACGAAACGGCCCTTGCGGCAGTTCGGGTGTCATCAGATCGCGTGCGGTGCGATAGATGCGGTCGGCGATATTCGTGGGTTCATGTAGGGTCACGCGCCGGGTCAGGGTCGCATGGCTAGCGCGTTTGAGTTTGAGCGTGACAGTGCGCCCGGCGATGTCTTTCGCCTTAGCCCGGTCCGAGACCTTTTGCGCCAAGCGCCAGAGATGTCCTTCGAGCAGATCGGCCATCCCGATGTCTTCGGAAAAGGTCGTCTCGTTGGAGATGGATTTCACCGGGCGGTGGGCGGAAATGCGGCGGCTGTCCTGCCCGCGCGCCAGATGCCAGAGCCGGTCGCCCATCGCGCCGAAGCGATGATGCAGATCGTCTTTCTCCCAGCGCCTGAGGTCGGTGAACGTGCGAATCCCGGCTTTCTCAAGCGCGGCCTGCGTGGCGCGCCCGACGCCCCAGATCAGGCTCACGGGTTTGTTCGCGAGAAATTCCATGGTCTCGGCTTCGCCGATGACGGAAAACCCGCGGGGTTTGTCCATGTCAGATGCAATCTTGGCGAGGAATTTGTTGTGCGACAGCCCGATGGACCCGGTGAGATGCAGCTCCTCGCGCATGCGTTTGACCAGACGGGCGAGCATGACGGCGGGCGGGTGACCATGGAGTTTCGTGGTGCCTGTGAGGTCCATGAAAGCCTCGTCGAGCGACAGCGGCTCCACATCGGGGGTCAGTTCCGCCATCATGTCGCGAATTTCGCGCGAGGCCGCGACATAGGCCTCAATCCGGGGTTTGACGACCACGGCTTCGGGGCAAAGGGCCAGCGCCTTGAACATCGGCATGGCGGAACGCACGCCCTTGATCCGGGCAATGTAACAGGCGGTGGTCACCACGCCGCGTTTTCCGCCGCCGACGATCACCGGTTTGTCGCGCAACTCCGGATTGTCGCGTTTTTCGACAGAGGCGTAGAAGGCATCGCAATCCATATGGGCAATCGAGAGGGTAAAGAGCTCGGGATGTGACAAGATCCTCGGTCGCCCGCAACTCGGACACCGTGTTCCATGATCGAACGTCGTGAGGCAGTCGCGGCACAGGCAGGACATGGCGGCGGGCATGTTTCGCTTTCTTGATACGCCCCTATCTTATACCCATCTGTGCAGGGGGGCTATGCCCCGACATATCAGTTTGGGGGAAGGTTTCTCATGAATTCCATTGATCCGGCACAGTTTCTGACCGGCGGCAATATCGTCACTCTGGCGCTGGCACTGTTCATCGTTCTTCTGGTGCTCAAAGGCGTGCGGATCGTGCCGCAGTCAGAGAAATTCGTGGTCGAACGCTTTGGGCGGCTGCGCACCGTTTTGGGGCCGGGGATCAACTTTATCGTGCCGCTCATCGATGTGGTGGCGCATAAGATCTCGATCCTCGAACGCCAGCTTCCGAATGCGATGCAGGATGCGATCACCTCCGACAACGTGTTGGTGAAGGTCGAGACCTCCGTGTTTTACCGCATCATCGAGCCGGAAAAGACGGTTTACCGTATCCGCGACGTTGATGCGGCGATTGCCACGACCGTGGCCGGGATCGTCCGCGCCGAGATCGGCAAGATGGAGCTCGACGAGGTGCAATCGAACCGCTCGCAACTGATCGCGACGATCAAGGTGGCGGTCGAGGATGCGGTCGACAACTGGGGGATCGAGGTGACGCGCGCCGAGGTGCTGGACGTCAATCTCGACGAGGCCACCCGCGCCGCGATGTTGCAGCAACTCAATGCCGAGCGCGCGCGTCGTGCGACCGTGATGGAGGCCGAGGGCGAGAAGCGCTCCGTCGAGCTGGCCGCAGATGCCGAACTTTACGCCGCTGAGCAAAAGGCCAAAGCGCGCCGGATTCAGGCCGACGCCGAAGCCTATGCCACCGAGGTCGTGGCCGAAGCGATTGCCAAGAACGGCATCGAAGCGGCGCAATATCAGGTGGCTCTGAAACAGGTCGAGGCGCTGACCGCATTGGGCGAGGGCACCGGCAAACAGACCATCGTTCTGCCGTCGGCAGCGCTTGAGGCCTTTGGCGATGCGTTCAAGCTTTTGAAAGGCAAGGCGTGATGGAACATATGGTTCTGTTGCTCGAATGGTGGTTCTGGGGGCTGGTGGCGATTGCGCTCATGGCGCTCGAAATCATTGCGGCGGGCTTCATGTTTCTGGGCTTCGGCATCGGCGCCGCCGTGGTGGCGTTCTTGCTGTTTCTCGGTTGGGTCGGAGCGAATGTGTCGTTCTTGACGCTGATCTTTGCGGTCTGTTCGATGATCGCATGGCTTGGCATGCGAAAGATTTTCGGGCTGCGCAAAGGTCAGGTGAAAGTCTGGGACAAGGACATCAACGACGATGAGTGAGGGGGCCGGGGCCTTTGTCGGGGCAAAGATCACGATCCTGACGCAAGGCTCCGTCCTGACGCTTCTGCGCGACGATGTCCCGACGATCTCCTACCCGGATATGTGGGACCTGCCCGGCGGCGGTCGCGAGGGGGATGAAACCCCGCTTGCCTGTGTTCTGCGCGAAACGCGGGAAGAATTCGGCATCGCGCTTGCGCCGGACATGGTGTGCTACCGACGTTTCTACCGGTATCCGGGGCAAACCGGGGGATGGCACTTTGGCGCGATCTGGGACGATCTGACGGAGGGTATGATCCGGTTTGGCGAGGAGGGGCAAATGTGGCGGTTCATGCCGGTTCAGGAGTTCGTCAGGCATAAAAATGCCGTGCCCTTTCTGAAAGACCGGACACGGCATTTTCTTGAAAGCCTGTCGCTGTAATCAGCTGTTCCAAGTGTCTGCGTTGGCGATCTCGTGCTGGATCGCGAGTGCGGCCTTGCGCGGGTCTTCCGCCTGCCAGACCGGGCGTCCGACCACGATGTGATCGACGCCATCGCGGATCGCCTGCGCGGGCGTTGCCACGCGTTTCTGATCGCCCAGAGACGCGCCCATCGGACGGACGCCGGGGGTGACGATCAGTTTGCCGGTCGCTTCGGGCAGTGCACGGATCAAAGCGGCCTCCTGCGGCGAGGCGATGACGCCGTCGGCGCCCGCGAGAAACGCCTTGCCCGCACGTTCCTGCACCAGATCGCGAATTTCACCCTCTTTGATCAATGCGCCATCGAGATCGGCGCGGTCGAGTGAGGTCAGGATGGTGACGGCGAGGATTTTCATATCCGACCCGGAGGCGCCCTCTTTCGCGGCTTTCACCACATACGGATCGCCATGCACGGTGAGGAAATCCATGTCATGCTGCGCCACACCGCGCACCGCGTTTTCCACCGTCGCGCCGATGTCGAAGAATTTCATGTCGAGGAAGATTTTCTTGCCCTGCTCCTGCTTGAGCTCGTTGGCGAGGGCAAAGCCGCCGCCCGTCAACATGCCAAGCCCGATCTTGTAGAAGGACACGGCATCGCCGATGCGATTGGCGAGCTCAAGTCCCTGCAACACATTAGGTACATCAAGGGCAACGATCAGGCGGTCATCGGCGGTCTGGGCAGTCATGGGCGCATCCTCTCTGGTTCGCCCCTCCTTGCGCAGAGAGACCCGTCGGGTCAAGAGGGTCAGGCGCTCAATCGGCCCTGATGGGCGGCGATTTCTGCCAGGTCCTTCAATCGGGCGACATTGGCCCCGCGTTTGCGATTGCGCAGCGCGCGGGCCCGAAGCGCAAGACCGCGACTGACGGTGGCGTAATCGGCGCTGATCGGGGCGGCGAAGTCGACGGGAAATGTGATCCGTTCGCCCGCCTCATGAAAGATAACACGCGCCTGATAGGCCTGAAGCGCTGCATTATAGGTGAGGCCCTGAATTTCTGCTCCATAGCTTTGCATGTCTGCTCTCCGTGATGGGGCCGGTGTGGTGGCCGTTTGGGATGCAACGCGGAGTGCGCTAAATTTGTTCCAATTTTGCAACAGGTCCTCTTGCGGGGGCTTGTGATGATGCCCATCTAGGGGTGGAAGGCCCCGACCCTCAAGCGTGCCGCCAAGCGGGCGCAGAAATTCACCCGGGGCGCTTGGAAGAGGAGAGACGGTATGAACATGGAGAAGTTCACCGAGAGGTCGCGCGGGTTCCTTCAGGCCGCGCAAACGATTGCGATGCGGGAGAGCCACCAGGCCCTGAAGCCCGAGCATCTTTTGAAGGCTTTGCTTGACGATGAAGAAGGCTTTGCCGCCAACCTGATCAACAAGGCAGGGGGCGATGCGAAAGCCGTGGTGGCCGCCAATGAGGCTGCCGTGAACAAATTGACGAAGGTCTCCGGCGATGCAGGTCAGACCTATCTCGATCAACAGACCGCGAAGGTTCTCGATGAGGCCGAAAAGCTTGCCAAGAAGGCAGGCGACAGTTTCGTGCCGGTCGAGCGGCTTTTGACCGCGCTGGCGATCACCCGTTCGGGGGCGAAAGACGCGCTCGATGCCGGTGGCGTGACGGCGCAGAAACTGAACGCTGCGATCAATGACATTCGCAAAGGCCGGACGGCCGATACGGCGTCCGCTGAGGAAGGCTATGAGGCGCTGAAGAAATACGCCCGTGACCTGACCGAGGCTGCCGAAGCGGGCAAGATCGACCCGATCATCGGGCGTGACGAAGAAATCCGCCGTTCGATGCAGGTTTTGTCGCGCCGGACCAAGAATAACCCGATCCTGATCGGGGAGCCGGGCGTGGGGAAAACCGCGATTGCCGAGGGGCTTGCGCTTCGGATCGTCAATGGCGACGTGCCGGAATCTCTGCGCAACAAGAAATTGTTGGCGCTCGATATGGGCGCGCTGATCGCCGGTGCGAAATATCGCGGGGAGTTCGAGGAACGTCTGAAATCCATCCTGAAAGAGATCGAGGCCGCCGCAGGCGAAATCATTCTCTTCATCGACGAGATTCACACCCTTGTGGGTGCGGGCAAAACCGATGGCGCGATGGATGCGGCGAACCTGATCAAACCGGCGCTTGCGCGGGGTGAGTTGCACTGTGTCGGTGCCACGACGCTCGATGAGTACCGCAAATATGTCGAGAAAGACGCGGCTCTGGCCCGCCGGTTCCAACCCGTTGTGGTCGAGGAGCCGACGGTCGAGGACACGATTTCCATCCTGCGCGGGATCAAGGAGAAATACGAACTGCACCACGGGGTGCGGATTTCTGACAGCGCCTTGGTCGCGGCGGCCACTTTGAGCCATCGCTACATCACGGACCGCTTCCTGCCGGATAAGGCCATCGACCTTGTCGATGAGGCGGCATCGCGTCTGCGGATGGAGGTCGATAGCAAACCCGAGGAACTCGACGCGCTCGATCGTCAGATTCTTCAGCTTCAGATCGAAGCCGAGGCTCTGAAGAAAGAGGATGACGAGGCGTCCAAACATCGGTTGTCGAAGCTCGAACAGGAGCTGGCCGATCTCATGGACCAGTCGGATGCGATGACCGCGAAATGGGAAGCCGAGCGGCAGAAACTCGAAGGCACGCGCGATCTGAAAGAGAAACTCGATCAGGCCCGCGCCGCTTTGGAAATCGCCAAACGCGAAGGCAATCTGGCGAAGGCGGGCGAGCTGTCTTATGGCATCATTCCGCAGCTTGAGAAACAGCTCGCGGAAGCCGGAGAGATCGAAGCCGAGGGCGATCTCATGGTCGAAGAGGCCGTGCGCCCCGAACAAATCGCCGAGGTGGTCGAACGCTGGACCGGGATTCCGACGTCGAAAATGCTCGAAGGCGAGCGGGAGAAACTTTTGCGGATGGAAGATGGCCTGCACAAACGGGTCATCGGTCAGGAAGCCGCCGTTCATGCCGTGTCCAATGCGGTGCGCCGTGCGCGGGCGGGGCTGAATGACGAAAACCGTCCGCTTGGGTCCTTCCTCTTCCTCGGGCCGACCGGGGTCGGGAAGACCGAGCTGACGAAAGCCGTGGCCGAGTTCCTGTTTGACGACGACAACGCGATGGTCCGCATCGACATGTCCGAGTTCATGGAAAAACACGCGGTCGCGCGTCTGATCGGTGCGCCTCCGGGCTATGTCGGCTATGACGAAGGTGGTGTTCTGACCGAAGCCGTGCGGCGCAGACCCTATCAGGTCGTGCTGTTCGATGAGGTCGAAAAGGCCCACCCGGATGTGTTCAACGTGCTGTTGCAGGTTCTCGATGACGGTGTGCTGACCGATGGTCAGGGCCGCACCGTGGACTTCAAACAGACGCTGATCATCCTGACCTCGAACCTTGGGTCGCAGGCGCTGAGCCAGTTGCCGGAAGGGGCTGACAGTGGTCTTGCGAAACAGGACGTGATGGCCGCAGTGCGCGGGCATTTCCGCCCCGAGTTCCTCAACCGTCTCGACGAGACGATCATCTTCGACCGTCTGGGTCGCGGCGATATGGGCGGGATCGTTGAGATCCAGCTTGCCCGGCTCGAAAAACGTCTGGCGAAACGCAACATTTCGCTGGCGATCGACGAGGCCGCGAAACAGTGGCTGGCCGATGAAGGCTATGATCCGGTGTTTGGCGCACGTCCGCTGAAACGGGTGATCCAACGCGCGCTGCAAGACCCGCTGGCCGAGCTTTTGCTGGCGGGCGATGTCAAGGATGGCGACGTCATTCCGGTCTCTGCCGGGGTTGACGGGTTGATCATTGGCGAACGGATCGTCGGGTCGAACAGGCCCGCGCCGGAAGATGCTGTCGTGCATTGAGCGACGGCACAGTAAGGAACATGAGGCGGCCTTTCGGGGCCGCCTTTTTCATGGGGGACCGGATCAGGGCTTGATGTAGCTGTAGCCGTCTTCCTGCAATTCGACGAGACGGGCGACGCCGGAGGGCACTATCTGCGCCTCTTCGAGAAGCTCGAGGGGACGATCCAGATTTTTGCTCATGTTGCGCAGGGTGTTCTCGCAGGCCGAAAAGGTCACGTCGGGATATTCCAGCGCCATCATTTCGATCCGGTCGGCCACCGGGCTCTGACCTTTCAGAAACATCTGAAGCCCCGGTCCATAAGCCACGATTTCCAGCACGACATCGTCGCCGATCGACTGGAAATAATTCCGGGCATTGTTGGCGTTGTTGAGCGCCATGTTCATCAGACGCAGGTCGCTGTCGTCGACATGAAACGCAATTTTATGGGTGATGCCGTCCGCCATGGCCATTCCTGCTGTAAGCGCGAGAACCACGCTGGTGATCAGTGCTTTGTGCATAGATATATTCCTCCCTTTTTATGCGTCGAGTGAGGCACAGGAACGTGATCCTGTCACGCCGCATCGCAGCTAAGTTTTTTAGCGCTAACACAATCCGGTTTGCGGTTGTCTTCTGTGTGTCTTCTGTCAGGGTCGGGCCAAACGGAATGCAAAGGGATAAGGTGATGACCTTCTGGCATTGGACGATGATGGCGCTTCAGGTTCTGGCGCTGGTGTTTGTGGTTGTGATCGGGGTGATGGTCTTTGTTGCCTTCGCGCTTTACGTCCTCGACAAAAGGCAGACGCGGGATGCGATCCTGCGCAACTATCCGGTGATCGGGCATTTCCGGCACTGGTTCTCCAGCTTGGGCGAATTCTTCCGGCAGTATTTCTTTGCCATGGATCGCGAAGAAATGCCGTTCAACCGGGCACAGCGCGACTGGATTTACCGGGCTTCCGATGGCAAGGGCAACACGGTGGCCTTCGGGTCCACCCGCTCGCTCTCCATCCCCGGCACACCGATTTTCATGAACGCCGCCTTCCCGCCGCTCGACGATCAGTTCGCGGTGACCGAACCGATGGTGATCGGACAATATTGCCGGGTGCCGTATACCGCGAAGTCGATTTTCAACATTTCCGGCATGTCTTATGGCGCGATTTCCAAGCCTGCGGTTCTGGCGCTTTCCAAAGGGGCGAAGAAAGCGGGGATCTGGCTTAATACCGGGGAAGGCGGGCTGTCGCCCTTCCATCTCGAAGGCGGGGCGGACCTTGTCTATCAGATCGGCACGGCGAAATACGGCATCCGGGATGATGATGGCAATCTCGACGATGACAAGCTGCGCGCTATGGCGGCGCATGAGAAAGTGCGGATGTTCGAGATCAAGCTTTCCCAAGGCGCGAAGCCCGGGAAGGGCGGCATCCTGCCCGCCGCCAAGATCACGCCAGAGATCGCCGCCATTCGCGGTCTGCGTCCGGGCGAAGACGGGATTTCGCCGAACCGCCACCGCGAGGTGGACGATTTCGAGGATCTTCTCGACTTCATCAACCACATCCGCGACGTGACCGGCAAACCGGTCGGGTTCAAATTCGTGGTCGGCTCGTCGCGGCCTTGGGAAGAGTTCTTTGCCCTGATCAAAGAGCGAGGCGAGGAAAGCGCGCCGGATTTCATCACCATCGACGGTGGCGAGGGCGGGACGGGCGCGGCCCCGATGCCGCTCATCGATCTCGTGGGTATGCCGATCAAAGAAGCGCTCATTCGCATTGTCGATCTGCGCGACAAATATGGGCTGCATGACCGCATCCGCATCGTTGCGGCGGGCAAGCTGGTGAACCCGGCGGATGTTGCTTGGGCGATTTGTGCCGGGGCGGATTTCGTCTGTTCCGCGCGGGGCTTCATGTTCTCGCTCGGCTGTATTCAGGCGCTCAAATGCAACAAGAACACCTGCCCGACCGGCATCACCACCCATGACCCGCATCTGCAACGCGGTCTCGTGGTGCAGGACAAGTACAAAAAAGTCGCGGCCTATGCGCAGGCGACGATCCATGAGCTTGAGATGATCGCCCACTCGGTCGGCGTGCTGGAGCCGCGCCAGATGCGTCGGCGCCATGTGCGGATCGTGCAGGCGGACGGCACCTCCGTGCCGCTCGACCGGCTTGTGCCGAGCTATCACCATGACCAATACGCGGGTGAAAGTTACAAAAGGCCAACGCATCTGTGAGATAAGTTTGGTTTGAGCATGGTCCCGCCCGGTTTACCTTTGAGGAAATCAGATCGGGAGGGACCCATGACACGTCAATTCAATCTGCCATATTCCGAGGTCACGCCGGAGCGTGCCTATCTCAATCGTCGCGCTGTGATGGCGGGCATGGCGGGCGCGGGGGTGCTGGCCGCCACTGGCGTCCGGGCGCAAGATATGCCGGAGTTCGAGATCAAGGGTTTCGACACCACGGAGACGCCGAACACCTTCGAAGAGATCACCAACTACAACAATTTCTATGAATTCGGCACCGGCAAGGACGATCCGGCCCGCTATGCCGGAAGTCTGACCACCGATCCCTGGTCGGTGGAGATCGACGGCATGGTGGAGCGTCCGGGCTCTTATGGTCTGGGCGATATTCTTTCGAAGGTGGACATTGACGAGCGCATCTATCGGTTCCGCTGTGTCGAAGCCTGGTCGATGGTCATCCCGTGGAACGGCTTCGAGCTGAATCAGTTGCTCAATCTGGCGGGCGTTACGCCCTCCGCCAAATATGTCCGTTTCGAAACCCTCTATCGCCCTGAGGAAATGCCGGGGCAGCGGCGGCCGATTCTCGACTGGCCCTATGTCGAGGGGCTGCGGCTCGACGAGGCGATGCATCCGCTGACGATCATGGCGACCGGGCTTTACGGTCAGGAGTTGCCAAACCAGAACGGCGCGCCGCTGCGTCTGGTGGTGCCGTGGAAATACGGGTTCAAGTCGATCAAGTCGGTGGTCAAGATCACCCTGACCGGCGAGCAGCCCGTGAATACATGGAAGGCCGCGAACCATCGCGAGTATGGTTTCTATTCCAACGTGAACCCGGAGGTCAGCCACCCCCGCTGGTCGCAGGCCACCGAACGGCGCATTGGCGGCGGCGTTTTCGCCTCCCGCATGGCTACGGTGAAATTCAACGGCTACGAGGATCAGGTCGGCGCGCTCTACAAGGGCATGGACCTGAGCAAGGAATATTGATGGATCGCCTCAATCGCTTTGCCCGCCGCATCCCGACTTGGCCGCTTTATCTCGGCGCGCTGATCCCGCCTGCGTGGTATTTCTATGCCGGGGTGAGCGGGCAGCTTGGCGTCGATCCGGTCAAAGCGATGGAGCACAAGATCGGGCTTTTGGGGCTTCAAGTCCTGATCGCCTCGCTCTGTATCACGCCCTTGCGTCGCTATGCCGGGCTGAACCTTCTGAAGTTCCGCCGCGCGCTGGGTCTGATCGCCTTCTTCTACTTCGTTTTACATCTGTTGGTCTGGATCGCGCTCGATGTGCAGATCCCGTCCCAGATCATCGCGGACATCTACAAGCGGCCCTATATCACCATCGGCATGTTGGGCTTCGTTCTGATGATCCCTCTGGCCGCGACCTCCTATAATGCGGCGATCCGCAAACTCGGGCGTAATTGGCGGCGACTGCACTGGCTGGTCTATCCCGCGGTGATCCTTGGCGGGGTGCATTTCGTCATGCTGCGCAAAGGCTGGCAATTGGAGCCGATGCTTTACCTTGGCGGTATCGCAGTTCTCTTGCTGCTTCGCCTGCCTTCCGTAGCACGCAAACGGACACGCGTTGCGATTCCTCAGCAGTCACGCCTGTGACTCGCGTGAATCGCCTCCGAGTCACGAACGATTCCGGGGCGATTCACCGTCGATTTGTGTGGTTTTGCGGCATTGATACCAAATGTTGCGTTGGCCTGTGTGGATAAGGGGTTTTCGTTTCGCGGCGGGCGTCCTGATTGGGGTGGGTGATGCGGGGAAAACGCTGATTGCTAAAAAACTCAACGAAATAAAACATTTTAAATCAGTAGCTTGAATGAAAAATGCAGACATTCGTCATTTTTCTTTCAAAAAGCGCTTGCGGGTTCTGAGCACTCGCCTTAGAACCCCCTTCACCGGCGGCGCAGACAGCGCGGCACGGGGCGCCAGACGGACTGGCCGGGACGCTCGGAAGAGTGGCTTGGACGGGAAGCGAGGTAGAAAATTTGAGGCAGATCTGGGCGGGCGCGCCGTAAGTTAGGGCGCACTGGTCTGGTTTTTGTCTCTGGCTCTTTGAAATTGATAGATGAACGAAGAGATATGTGGGCGGTTTGGTCTTAACGACAAGAGCGTCTGTATATCGCACTCTTAGAACTCAGGTTCGATGATAGAGTGTCAGCTTCACTGTTTGTCGGCTTTCGGTATCTTTGATACCAAGCACGAGAAACAGTTTCCTGGAACCTTAGCCGGTTTCAGGAGTGATGTGCAGAGGTTCGACGTCAAGGTTAGCGCAGTAATGTGCTTTCAACTTGAGAGTTTGATCCTGGCTCAGAACGAACGCTGGCGGCAGGCCTAACACATGCAAGTCGAACGAAGCCTTCGGGCTTAGTGGCGGACGGGTTAGTAACGCGTGGGAACGTACCCTTTGCTACGGAATAGTCCCGGGAAACTGGGTTTAATACCGTATACGCCCTTCGGGGGAAAGATTTATCGGCAAGGGATCGGCCCGCGTTAGATTAGGTAGTTGGTGGGGTAATGGCCTACCAAGCCTACGATCTATAGCTGGTTTGAGAGGATGATCAGCAACACTGGGACTGAGACACGGCCCAGACTCCTACGGGAGGCAGCAGTGGGGAATCTTAGACAATGGGGGCAACCCTGATCTAGCCATGCCGCGTGAGTGATGAAGGCCTTAGGGTCGTAAAGCTCTTTCGCCTGTGAAGATAATGACGGTAGCAGGTAAAGAAACCCCGGCTAACTCCGTGCCAGCAGCCGCGGTAATACGGAGGGGGTTAGCGTTGTTCGGAATTACTGGGCGTAAAGCGCGCGTAGGCGGATATTTAAGTCAGAGGTGAAATCCCGGGGCTCAACCCCGGAACGGCCTTTGATACTGGATGTCTTGAGTTCGAGAGAGGTGAGTGGAATTCCGAGTGTAGAGGTGAAATTCGTAGATATTCGGAGGAACACCAGTGGCGAAGGCGGCTCACTGGCTCGATACTGACGCTGAGGTGCGAAAGTGTGGGGAGCAAACAGGATTAGATACCCTGGTAGTCCACACCGTAAACGATGAATGCCAGTCGTCGGCAAGTATACTTGTCGGTGACACACCTAACGGATTAAGCATTCCGCCTGGGGAGTACGGTCGCAAGATTAAAACTCAAAGGAATTGACGGGGGCCCGCACAAGCGGTGGAGCATGTGGTTTAATTCGAAGCAACGCGCAGAACCTTACCAACCCTTGACATCCTGATCGCGGATCGTAGAGATACTTTCCTTCAGTTCGGCTGGATCAGTGACAGGTGCTGCATGGCTGTCGTCAGCTCGTGTCGTGAGATGTTCGGTTAAGTCCGGCAACGAGCGCAACCCACATCCTTAGTTACCAGCGGTTTGGCCGGGGACTCTAGGGAAACTGCCCGTGATAAGCGGGAGGAAGGTGTGGATGACGTCAAGTCCTCATGGCCCTTACGGGTTGGGCTACACACGTGCTACAATGGCATCTACAGTGAGTTAATCTCCAAAAGATGTCTCAGTTCGGATTGGGGTCTGCAACTCGTCCCCATGAAGTCGGAATCGCTAGTAATCGCGTAACAGCATGACGCGGTGAATACGTTCCCGGGCCTTGTACACACCGCCCGTCACACCATGGGAGTTGGGTCTACCCGACGGCCGTGCGCTAACTCTTCGGAGGGGCAGCGGACCACGGTAGGCTCAGCGACTGGGGTGAAGTCGTAACAAGGTAGCCGTAGGGGAACCTGCGGCTGGATCACCTCCTTTCTAAGGATGTTTCTAGCAGATTGGCTTGCCATTCTCGTGAAACACTTAGCAGCTACATAGTAGCATAGATCAACAATAGTTGATCAAACTCGGCCAGGCCGTCCTCATATCTCTTCGTAAAGTATCACAGACCTACCGGTCTGGACTTGGGTCGGTAGCTCAGGTGGTTAGAGCGCACGCCTGATAAGCGTGAGGTCGGAGGTTCAAGTCCTCCTCGACCCACCACTAATTCGCTGAAACAGCGAGTATGGGGCCTTAGCTCAGCTGGGAGAGCATCTGCTTTGCAAGCAGAGGGTCATCGGTTCGATCCCGATAGGCTCCACCATTACCACTAAGATTACATCAGCAAGCACTGAGATCAGTGTTTGCTCGTCTAATCTTAGACGACAATTGACATCGTATAGAGAGATTAAATGCAACATCGTTGATCGCCCAAGTGAGGGGTGATCTCGGTCGCTTCCCGGAAGGGAAGGCGCATGACAGACCACATTCCCGGTCTTACTGCGTATCGCGGCTGAAAAGATGATGTTGCCCAAGTCAAGTAAACTAACCAAGTTGCAGTTCTGCGGAATTGCAGCGCGTTTCCGATCCCATACAAGATCGGAAGCGGGAAAGTATGCTTTTGGTCCTGAAAGTATAGCTTCGCGTCTTTACCAGCTCGCGTTGCTCGCAAACCAGTTTTGCTCTTTCTGGATCAAATCAAGCGCGAGAAGGGCGTTTGGTGGATGCCTTGGCAGTAAGAGGCGATGAAGGACGTGATACTCTGCGATAAGCTATGGGGAGCCGAGAATAGGCTTTGATCCATGGATTTCCGAATGGGGGAACCCACCTGACAGTTCGATATAATAGCTTAGGCTGCTTATATCTTGCTGAAACAGGTACTTTTAACCTGAACACATAGGGTTTTAAGAGCAAACCCGGGGAACTGAAACATCTAAGTACCCGGAGGAAAGGACATCAATAGAGACTTCCCTAGTAGCGGCGAGCGAACGGGAACCAGCCGAGCACGATGAGTGACTGGAACAGATTGGAAAGTCTGGCCATAGCGGGTGACAGCCCCGTACAGGAAGCTTTGAGTGACGTATTAAGTAGGGCGGAACACGTGAAATTCTGTCTGAAGATCGGGGGACCACCCCCGAAGGCTAAGTACTCCTTACTGACCGATAGCGAACCAGTACCGTGAGGGAAAGGTGAAAAGCACCCCGACGAGGGGAGTGAAACAGTTTCTGAAACCGGACGCCTACAAGCAGTCGGAGGGACCTCGAGTCCTGACGGCGTACCTTTTGTATAATGGGTCATCGACTTGGTCTTACGAGCAAGCTTAAGCCGTTAGGTGTAGGCGCAGCGAAAGCGAGTCTTAATAGGGCGAATGAGTTCGTGGGATCAGACCCGAAACCGAGTGATCTAGGCATGACCAGGATGAAGGTAAGGTAACACTTACTGGAGGTCCGAACCCACACCTGTTGAAAAAGGTCGGGATGAGTTGTGCCTAGGGGTGAAAGGCCAATCAAACTCGGAGATAGCTGGTTCTCTGCGAAATCTATTTAGGTAGAGCGTCATCCGAATACCCCGGGGGGTAGAGCACTGGATGGGTAATGGGGCCCCACAGGCTTACTGATCCTAACCAAACTCCGAATACCCGGGAGTACTAGATGGCAGACACACTGCGGGTGCTAACGCCCGTAGTGAAGAGGGAAACAACCCTGACCTCCGGCTAAGGCCCCTAATTCATGGCTAAGTGGGAAAGCAGGTGGGACGACCAAAACAACCAGGAGGTTGGCTTAGAAGCAGCCATCCTTTAAAGATAGCGTAACAGCTCACTGGTCTAGATAAGTTGTCCTGCGGCGAAGATGTAACGGGGCTCAAGCCATGAGCCGAAGCCGAGGATGCCGTAAGGCATGGTAGCAGAGCGTGGTGTGATATAGCTTCATGCCTCCTTAGTACTGATCTTCTTCGAAGACAGTTCATTGGAGGCTCGAAGCTTTCTGTGAAGCGGGCGCGTGAGCGATCCCGTGGAGAGATCACCAGTGAGAATGATGACATGAGTAGCGACAAACAGGGTGAGAGACCCTGTCGCCGAAAGTCCAAGGGTTCCTGCTTAAAGCTAATCTGAGCAGGGTAAGCCGACCCCTAAGGCGAGGCCGAAAGGCGTAGTCGATGGGAACCAGGTTAATATTCCTGGGCCAGAGAGAAGTGACGGATCGCAAAGGTCGTTCATCCTTATCGGATTGAATGGGCGGCTGAGCGGTCCCTGGAAATAGCCTCTCATTAGATCGTACCCTAAACCGACACAGGTGGACTGGTAGAGAATACCAAGGCGCTTGAGAGAACGATGTTGAAGGAACTCGGCAAAATACCTCCGTAAGTTCGCGAGAAGGAGGCCCAGTTTCTACGCAAGTATTGGCTGGGGGCACAAACCAGGGGGTGGCGACTGTTTACTAAAAACACAGGGCTCTGCGAAGTCGCAAGACGACGTATAGGGTCTGACGCCTGCCCGGTGCCTGAAGGTTAAAAGGAGGGGTGCAAGCTCTGAATTGAAGCCCAGGTAAACGGCGGCCGTAACTATAACGGTCCTAAGGTAGCGAAATTCCTTGTCGGGTAAGTTCCGACCTGCACGAATGGCGTAACGACTTCCCCGCTGTCTCCAACATCGACTCAGCGAAATTGAATTGCCTGTCAAGATGCAGGCTTCCCGCGGTTAGACGGAAAGACCCCGTGCACCTTTACTACAGCTTCACACTGGCATCAGGCACAACATGTGCAGGATAGGTGGTAGGCTTTGAAGCAGGGACGCCAGTCCCTGTGGAGCCTTCCTTGAGATACCACCCTTGTTCTGCTTGATGTCTAACCGCGACCCATTATCTGGGCCCGGGACCCTGTGTGGCGGGTAGTTTGACTGGGGCGGTCGCCTCCCAAAGAGTAACGGAGGCGCGCGAAGGTTGGCTCAGAGCGGTCGGAAATCGCTCGTTGAGTGCAATGGCAGAAGCCAGCCTGACTGCAAGACTGACAAGTCGAGCAGAGACGAAAGTCGGCCATAGTGATCCGGTGGTCCCGAGTGGAAGGGCCATCGCTCAACGGATAAAAGGTACGCCGGGGATAACAGGCTGATACTGCCCAAGAGTCCATATCGACGGCAGTGTTTGGCACCTCGATGTCGGCTCATCTCATCCTGGGGCTGGAGCAGGTCCCAAGGGTATGGCTGTTCGCCATTTAAAGAGGTACGTGAGCTGGGTTTAGAACGTCGTGAGACAGTTCGGTCCCTATCTGCCGTGGGTGTAGGATACTTGAGAGGAGTTGCCCCTAGTACGAGAGGACCGGGGTGAACGATCCACTGGTGGACCTGTTATCGTGCCAACGGTAGTGCAGGGTAGCTATGATCGGAAAGGATAACCGCTGAAGGCATCTAAGCGGGAAGCCCCCCTCAAAACAAGGTATCCCTGAGGGCCGTGGAAGACCACCACGTCGATAGGCTGGAGATGTAAGTGCAGCAATGCATTCAGTTGACCAGTACTAATTGCCCGATAGGCTTGATTTGATCCAGTAAAAGCAAAACTGCTCTTACTCGAACAAAAGCATACACATACAACTTACTTGACTTGGAAATAAGCTCCTTATTCGGTTTGGTGGTCACAGCGTCAGTGAAACACCCGATCCCTTCCCGAACTCGGCAGTTAAGCACGATTGCGCCAATGGTACTGCGTCTTAAGACGTGGGAGAGTAGGTCACCGCCAAACCTAATAAGAAGCTTATAAATCTCTCTAAACGATAAAAATTCCCCACACGAACAATCATTCGCCCGTGGGGCATATCAGCCTAATTCGTACACTGTGCGATAGGCTAGACATCGGGCTCAAGTAGCGCTCCGCGCGGTAGCCCAAAACAAAGTGTCGCGGGATGGAGCAGCCCGGTAGCTCGTCAGGCTCATAACCTGAAGGTCGTAGGTTCAAATCCTACTCCCGCAACCAATAAACACCATAAAATACAAATCCATAGCGCCCCAACGCGCGCTTTTTGCGTTGTAACACCGCGCTACACATTCCCCAAAGAGTACAAACCGTTCCGAACATCCCCGATTCCTCCCTACAACGTTAGCGTTGTCGAACTGGCGCCGCAGCTGCTCGGGCATTCGATTTCTGGAAAATAGTGAAAGGTTTAAGCATCTCCGGGGCTCTTAACAGGTTCTTAGCGCATTTCCCGGCTTCATGAGGAAGAAACGTACAAGGTGTGAACAGGAATAATCGTCAGGGGGGCTCAATCGAGCCTGCCTGAAGCTGTCAGCTCTGAGGCTGGGGCGGTTTCAAGCGTATAGGCAGTCAGAAACAACTGCGTTTCCCGTTCACCATTGATCCGTCGATCCAATAGGAGTGGAGCGGGAATGAATGAGATTGCGAAACAAATTGAGCCAAGCAAAGATGTCGGCGCTGTCCCCGATCACTTGCTGAACGTCCTCTTTCTGGACGATCAGGACGCAGATCGCATGCGTCTCATGCGAAATTGTGCAAAGTCCGGTTTGAAATTCAAGGCGTTGCAAGCCTCTGATCTGAAAGGGTTCCGAGAAATACTTGATGAACAGAGTGTGGATTTGGTGTTTCTCGACTACTATCTCGACATGGATACCGGTCTGGATGCGCTCAAGATTCTGACGCAGCATGAAGATCAGACCCATGCCATTCCGATCATGGTGACAAGTGTCGATCGTCACGACATCGCGGTCGAAGCGATGCGCAATGGCTGCGCTGACTACATCACCAAAGAAGAGCTAAGCCCTGATTCCTTGCGAAAGGCTGTCTCTTCGGCGTTCGAGCGCCACGTTTTGATCGCTGCGATCGGTCAGTCGCAGACGTCTCGCGCGGCGATCCGGATGTCGATGAAGCGTATCGCAAACACTTGCGGTCCGGAAATGCGGTCGGCGCTTGCGGGGACCCTGCGTTATGTGCGGGGACTGAGGAATACGCCCGACATGACCCAGCATCTCTCCGACAATCTGACGACGCTGGAACGATCATTCACAGACATTTACGGATTTCTCGACGAAATCGACTCTCTGCTCGAATACCGCTCTGCGGCCTCGGAGCGGGGACGGGTCCAGAACGGCTAGCAGGTGCCCGATTTGGAACGTACAGCTCACAGGTTCACTCGACTGCCGAGGATGACACCCCGTCTCAAACTGATCTCGCTGGTCGTCATTGTCACCTTGGTCTCGGTGGTGTCTCTGTCGGTGGTGCATTATGTCTCAACGCGTGCCCGGGAAGAGCAGATCGCGCTGACCCAACTCGATGCGATGGCGCAAATTTACGCCGAGAGCCTGAATGGTACGCTCAGCGATATGACTGAGGATGCCGCGCTTTTGGCCAAGATCCCGCCGGTTCTGGGCATCGTCCGCGCCAGTGCCGATGTCTCCGGCATCGACCCGGAGGATGGCTCTAGCCTGATGCAATGGCGGAACCGACTGGAGACGATCTTCTCGGGGCTCATGGTGACACGCCCACATTACTATCAGCTGCGCTTCATCGGGCGCGACGACAACTGGCGAGAAATCGTACGGGTGAACCGCACGTTAGAGGGAGAGCAGAGGATCGCGGTAGGCGATCTGCAACAAAAGGGGGCTGAACCCTATCTGGCTCCGGTGAAACTCCATAATGTGACGTTCCCCTATTTTTCAGAGGTTACCTTGAACAGGGAGCATGGAAAAGTGGAAGGGCCAGCCATGATCCGCATCGTTCATCCGGTCCAGAATGGCGTTGGTGATGTTTTCGGAGCGATTGTCATCAACGCCGATTTTGAAAGTCTGTTGCGACAAGCGGCTCCAAAAATCGTTGAGGGTATCCGGGCGACGGCGATCACGAGTGCGCTCGACTACATGAGCTTTGGCCCCGATGCTTCTCCCCCGGAACTGGTATTTCATTCCGATCCAGATTGGCAGTCGCGCAATTTTTTTAATCTTCTGACGCAACCGGACAAGCGCGGCCAGCCCCTGATTGTCGGTGATATGGCGGTCTATATCCATCAGGTCGAAGCCGCCTCCGTGAGCCAGCCCTTTGCCCTCTACCTGGTCACCGAGAAGAGCAAGAGCGATCTGTTCGCCGAGGTTCGCAGGCGCTTGGACAAGGACGTTTTGCTTTCGCTTCTCCTCATCGCGCTGTCCTTCTCTTTGGCGCTGGTGGTCGGCAATCACCTGACGCGCCCTCTGAGCAAGCTGCACCAACTTGTCACCTCACGGTCAGATGCTTCGCAACCGATCGAATTCTTTACCAGCCCGGATGCGGAAGTCGTCGAACTGGCTCAAGCTTTCAGCGCCATGTCGAACAATCTGTTGCGCGAAACTCTGCGTGTGCGGGCGATGTTTTCGGCGGTCGGCAATGCCGTAATCGTGATTGACAAGAGCGGAACGGTCGAAGAATTCAACACCGCCGCAGAAGAAATATTCGGGTATTCTCAAGATGAAATCGTCGGGCGGAATATCGGCCTTCTGATGCCACCGGATGTCGCTCAGGACCACCATATCCATATCGAAGAATTCGGAAAATCGAGCCGACAAATTGGCGTTGATCGCGAAATTATCGGGCTGTGTAAGGATGGTAGCTCGGTCCATCTGGAGATTTCGATCAGCGCGGTGAACTATCCCGACAGTCAGCATTTGATCGGCCTCGTACGCGATATCACCGCAAAAAAAGCCGCAGAAGCACAGGTCCGGGATCTGATCGAGGCTCTGGAACGTTCGAACGAGGAACTGGACCAATTCGCCTATGTGGCCTCACATGATTTGCGGGCCCCTCTGCGCGTCATAGACAATGCATCGCGGTGGCTGGAGGAGGATCTCGAAGATCATCTGACGGAAGATACGCGCGAAAGCATGGAGCTGTTGCGCAACCGCGTTCATCGCATGGAACATCTGCTCGATGATTTGCTCGAACATTCCCGGATCGGACGGGTTGCGTCGGAAACGGATTGGATACGTGGCGATTGGCTGATGGACGGCATTGCCGACCTTCTGGACCTGCCCAAGGGTTTCACACTGAACATCTCGCAGGCTTTTTCTGAAATCGAAGTGCTGCGGATGCCTTTGCAGACCGTGCTTTTGAACCTGATCGGCAATGCCATCAAACATCATGACCTCGCCATGGGGCGGATCGACGTCGATGTCTTCGACCTCGGCGATGCGTATGAGTTTCGCGTCACCGATGACGGGCCGGGCATCCCGGAGAAATATCACAAGAAAGTCTTCGAAATGTTCCAGACGCTCAAGCCAAGGGATCAGGTCGAAGCCAGCGGCATGGGGCTCGCGATGGTGCGCAAACATGTCGATGTGGTTGGCGGCCGTATCCACCTGATCTCCGAGGGCGAGCGGGGCACAACCTTTCAGGTGCTTTGGCCCAAAACGGCATACAATGCCCAAGAGAAGAGAAAATACGCCTCATGACCCCAGACAGGAAACCTCGAAATTCGGATGTGCCGTACATCCTCCTTGTCGAGGATGACGATGGAGATGCGAAAGCGATTACACGCGCCTTCGCCAAGGCCGAGTCTGTGCCGCAGATTGTTCGGGTGACGGATGGGGTCGAGGCGCTGGCGTTGTTGCGGAGCCAGAGCGATCTGCCTTCCAGGAGATGTATCATGTTGGTGGATATCAACATGCCAAGAATGAACGGTCTGGAATGTATCCGGGAACTCAGGCGAGACGGATTGCTCGACTCTGCCATCGTCTTCGTCATGTCGACCTCCGACGATGCGCGGGACAAAATCGCAGCCTACAAGGAAAACATCGCCGGATATATTTTGAAAGACCGGGCGGGCGGCAACCTGAGGCGCGTGGCTGACCTGCTCGTCCAATATTTATGCGTCGTCGAATTGCCAGAATTTCCAGCGTTAGAGTAGTTTCATGAAGCGTATCAATGTTCTTATCGTCGATGACGACGAAGGCGATCGGAAACTCATCAGGAGATTGCTTTCAAAAAGCAATTTCGATGCCACGGTTTACGAGGCCTGTTGTACCGAAGAAAGTTTCGCGCTCAATCTTCCGGAGATTGATGCGATATTTCTGGATTACCTTATGCCGGGCGAAACGGGGCTTGGGCATCTCAAGACATACAAAAGCAATTGGCCACGCGCTGCGATTTTCTTCATGACCGGACAGGGCGATGAGGATCTCGCCAAGACCTCGATCAAATTCGGAGCAACCGATTACATCACCAAACATGCGATCAATGAACGTGCCATCAGACGGATGATGCGCAACGGTCTCGCACAGGTCGAGGCGCAATGGCGCATAGATGAGCAGCGCCGCGACCTTGCGACTTTTTCCGAGGTGCTGGTCCATGATTTCAAGGCTCCGATCCGTGCCGCCGCCTATTTGGCGGAACAGATCGAAGAGGATATCACCTCGGGCGACATGGCGGCCGCGATCGATGCCCTGCGGCTCTTGCGAGTGTCCGCAAATCAAATGCAGGACATGATCCAGAGCCTTGCCGATCATGTTCGCCTTGATCGCGATGTGACCCTGTCCGAGGCCACCGCGTCCGATCTTTGCCAACGGGCGCTTTTGGCTCTGGCCCATGAGATCGCAGTCTCACGCGCCAGGGTGGAAACGGATTTCTCGCAGACCGACGCTCCCTTCCTGTGCCATCCTCCGCAGCTGGTGCAGGTTCTGCAAAATCTTGTGGCGAATGCGATCAAATACTGCGGCGACAAGGACCCGGATATTCGGATTTCCGCGCGCTTTGATGACGGAGGGAAATTGGCTTTCGAAGTGGTCGACAAGGGGATGGGCGTTCCGAAAGACCAACTCGACCGCATCTTCGAACCGTTCAAGCGTGGCCCGGGCACGCGCGAATTGAGTGGGACCGGGCTCGGACTTGCCACCTGCCGGAAAATTATTTCACGCCATGGCGGAGCGATCTGGTGCAATTCGGAGCAAGGACAAGGGGCAACATTCGGCTTTCTGATCCCCGCAGCGTCAACCGATCCGTGCACACGTGCAGAGACCTAAAGGCGCCTCGAAGTCTGATTTCGAGAGTTTCGATCCGGCTCGCAACGATTTCTTGCGATCCCCTCTCTTTAACGACCCCATCACCAGTCGCGGTGATGCGATTGTATGGCAGGATGTCGGTGTTGAATTTGAACAGGTGCAGCTTGGTAAAATTGCACTCTTTTTCGATCCCGCAACCAGTTCGAAAAAAACAAAATTCGCCCGGTCAGTCTAAAGGTGATCCTAGGGATCAATCGCTTAACGCCTGATACGTGTCAGGCTCATAACCGGGTGTGCCGGGGCTGCCGACGTAAACAGCCCCGCACATTCACGGTCCTCAGCGCAAGAACGCGCTCAGAAGATCGTTGAACCGGTCGGTTTTCTCGATCTGGGTCCAATGCCCGCAGTTGCGAAACAGATGCAGCTCCGAATTGGGCATGAGTTCGAAGAAGCGTCTCGAATTCTCTACGGGAATGACCTGGTCCTCTCTCCCGTGCACGATGAGCGCAGGTGCCTCGATCCGGGCGATGGCGTCCTCGGAGGAGGCCATCATGCGCACGCTCTCTTGCCTCGGGGCGGGGAACATGGCGGAGAACTTCTCCATCACGCCCTCGCGCAACGTTGCCCGGTGACGCATTTCCGCGAGATCGTCGTTCACGAAACGCGTGTCATGGGCGAAGACGCCCAAGAGCTTGCGCATATTCTCGAGGCTCGCCTCATAGCCCCAGACCAGATCGAGCCCCTCGGTGATCGGGAACTCGACGCCGACCGCGCCCATGAGCACGATCTTGTCGATCTGCTCCGGGTAACGGATGGCATAGGCGAGCGCCAGCGCGCCACCGAAGGAATTGCCGACGATGGAGAATTTCTCCAGCCCGAGGGCGGTAGTGAAACCCGATAGGTGGTCGACCCAGCCGTCGAGGCTGAAGTTCAGCCCCTCCGGAGCATCCGTATAGCCAAAACCCATCATGTCCGGCGCGAGACAGCGAAACCCGCGTTGCGCCAGCACCGGCATGTTGAGCCGCCAGTTGGCCCAGGCCGACACGCCCGGCCCGGAGCCATGGATGAAGAGCACCGGCGTAGTGCCCTCCGTCGCCTCCCCCATGTCGTGGTAATTGGTGGCGATGCCGTCCACTGTGATCGTCTGGCCGATTTCAGGATTTTCGGTCATGGTCCCTCACATCATATTCGGCAGGAACAGCGCAATCGACGGGAACAGAAGCAAGAGCCCGATCCGCACGATGTCGATGGCGATGAAGGGCAGGAGGCCTTTGTAGATCGTCGTCAGCCCGATGTTGCGTTCCACCGAATTGATGACGAAGACGTTCATCCCGATGGGTGGCGTAATCAGGCCCAACTCGATCGCCATGACCACCATGACCCCGAACCAGATCGGATCGAAGCCAAGGCTGGTGACCACCGGAAACAGGATCGGCACGGTCAGAACCACCATCGCCATCGAGTCGAGCACACAGCCGAGCGCGAGATACAGGATCAGGATCAGAACCATGATGCCCATCGGGCTTAGCGGCAGGGAGGTGAGATATTCGGCCACCTGCTGCGGCGCACGGGTGATGGCCAGGAAGTAGGAAAACAACAGCGCGCCGATGAAGACAAAGAAGATCGAGATCGAAATGCGCAGGCTGTCGACGAGACAATATTTGATGTCCGCCCAGCTCAGGCGACGGCGCAGAAGGCCGATGGCCAGCGCACCCACGGCCCCGAGGGAGGCGGCTTCGGTCGGCGTCACGACACCGGCGTAGATACCACCGACGACCAGCAGGAACAGAAGCGCAATGGCCCAGACATCGCGGAGCGATTTAAAGCGCTCGCCCCAGCCCTGCCGTTCGCCCACGGGCATGTCCTGCGGTCGAATATAGGAGATGAACGTCACGGTCAGCATGTAGAGCGCGACTGCCAGAATCCCCGGCACGAGACCGGCGATAAAGAGCTTGCCGATGTCCTGTTCGGTGATGATGCCGTAGACCGCGAGCACGATGGAGGGTGGAATGAGAATTCCGACCGTGCCGCCTGCGGCAATGACGCCGGAGGAGACAGAGTCGGAATACCCCACCCGGCGCATCTCCGGCAAAGCCACCTTGGTCAGCGTGGCTGCCGTGGCGATGGAGGAGCCGGAGATGGCGGCAAAGCCCGCACAGGACGCAATGGTCGCAAGTGCCAGCCCGCCGCGCCGATGTCCCAGCCAGGCACCGGCCGCGCGGAACAGTTCATGGCTCATTCCGGAACGGGTCGCAAAAGACCCCATCAGGATGAACATGGGGATCATCCCCAGATGATAGGTGGTCGCCGTCGACAGCGGCGACAAAGAGACGAGGCGCAGAGCCTGGGTCGGGCCAACGACGGCGGCAAAACCGCCAATCCCGACAAGGCTCATGGCGATCGCAATCGGCACGCGGACGGCCATCATCAAAAACAGGACGATGAAGCCCACGATCATAACCGTTTCCCGGTCCATTTTATCCTCTTAATTCTTAGTCTTCGGTCACGAGGGCCGTTTGGTCCTCATGCGCGTGCGGGGTCTCGTCCTTGAGGATGAGCCAAAGCCGCAAAGCCGTGGTCAGAGTCGCCAGACCCGCCCCGATCACCATCAGCCAATAGGCTGGCCAGATCTGGAACCGCAGGTCATAGGAATGCTCTCCGGTCGCAAAAACATCCTGCGCGTTTTTCGACATCATCACTGTCAGAACGGCGAAGGAGATGAGTACCAGCGAGGTGGAAAAGAAATCCATGATCCTACGCACGCCCTTGCTCAGCATTTCGTAGAGCAGGTCCACGGAAATATGAGTGCCGGTGTAATTCACCGTCGCCACGCCCCAGAAAATCGCCACACCAAGGGCGAGACGCCCGATGTCGTGGCTGTCCGGGATCGGCGCGGAAAACGCATAGCGCATCACGGCGGAGACGAAGGCCAGAAGCGTCACCAGCCCCATAAGGAACGCGGCGGCGGTTTCGACCCAGGTGGCGAAACGGCGGAGCCCGAAGGCCCCGCCAGAGGTGTCAGAATTTTGCGTCATGAGCTTCGAGCCGTTCCACGAATGCGTTGTAGATGGCATCGGCATCGAGACCTTTCGCGGTCACAGAGGCCTTCCAATCGTCCAGCAGGAAGCTCGAGGCGTCCTTCCACTGGGTCAACTCATCGTCCGTCAGTTCGAGCACATGGTGCTCCGGGCTTTCCTGGAACAGGCGTTTGCCTTCGTTGTCGAATTCGACCCAGCCCGCGGCGATTTTCGCGCCCCATTCCGGCGAGCAGTGATCGTCGATGACCTGTTGCTGGGTTTCCGAGAGGGACTCGTAGCGGTCCTTGTTCATCGCGATGATGAAGTTCGTGACATAGAGCGGCATGTCGAGGTGGTAATGGACCACGTCATCCATGCCGAAGATCGAGATCGAGCGCCACGGGAAGGTGATGCCGTCGGCTGCGCCACGTTCAAGTACTTCGCGCGCCTCCGAAGGGCCGACCTGCACCGAGGACCCGCCCATGCTCTGCACGAGCCGCCCGATGGTGCCGTTGGCCGGGCGAATGGTCTTGCCCTTCATGTCGGCGGGGGTGCGGATTTCCGAAGTGGAATGCAGCGTGCCCGGATCGTGCAGGTGCACGACACAGAATTTCACGTCGCCCATCTCCTGATCCTTGTACTCGGCATACCATTCGTTCATCGCCTCCGTACCGCCCAGGCCGGAGCTGATGAAAAACGGCAATTCACCAAGCGCCATGATCGGGAAACGACCCGGCGTATGGCCGGGGTTGGCCCAGACGAAATCCGCGATGCCGTATTTGGCGATGTCATATTCATCCTCGGCTTTGCCGAGCTGACCGGCGGGGAAAAAGCTGATGTCGAGCGTCCCGTTCGACGCTTCGCGAATGCTGTCTGCCCAGACCTGAAACCCTTGGGAATGGAGCGGGTGTTGCGTCGGCAGGTCATGCGAAAAGCTCATCTCGATGACCTTGTCTTCGGCATAGGCCGCGCCGATCATCAGCGCAGCACTCATCGCGCCCGCAAGCAGGTATTTCATGGTGTTATTCCTCCACTGTTTGGGTCGCTGACAGGGCCTCCCAGCCCCTGCGACTCCTCCTCGTGACAGGGAGCTTACGCACATAAATCGTTTAGTCAAAATAAAAACGATAATTTTTTTGATGGAAGAAAATAAAGCTGATCCTCGACATTTCTGAGCGGCGGTGACATTGCTAGAGACAGCCGTAAATGACGCCAAACAAAATGAACCAGCCGCAAAACAACCCAAAAGTCGCTCAAATCGACGCTCCAAGCAAAAAGACCGCCATCGAGACCGTGCACGAGTTGATCCGTGAGCGTGTGATCTCCGGCGCACTTGCGCCCGGCGCACGCCTGCATGTCGACAAGCTGCGCCAGGAGTTCGGTGTGTCCACCTCGACCATGCGGGAGGCAATCTCACGCTTGCTGATCGACAATCTGGTGACCTCGGAACAGCAGCGCGGCTTTCGTGTCGCGCCCCTGTCGCTCAAGGATTTCCGCGACATCACGGATGCGCGCAAGCTGATCGAGGCGCAGGCCCTGCGCATTTCATTGCTGTACCGCACCGAGGAATGGGAGGCCGATCTGGTCGCCGCCTATCACCGCCTGTCGCGGATCGAAGAGCGTCTCATCGGTGAAGGTAAAAGCGAATATGCCCATGACTGGGACGAGTGGAATTCCAATTTCCACGATTGCCTCGTGCAGAATTGCGACAATGCCTGGCTGAAACGCTTTCGGAGCACCCTGCACCAGCATTCCTATCGCTATCACCGGCGTCTGATCGGCGACCGGACGCTGAGGCGCGATGTGCGCACGGAGCACAAGGCGATTTTCGATGCGGCCATCGCGGGTGACATTGAAGCCTGTGTCGCCCATATCGAGGCGCATATCGAGGAATCGTATTCCGGCCTCATCGAACAGCACGACCTGACGTAAAAGGGGCCCTAAGGGCCCCTTTCTTGATCTGTTCCTGAACTCAGGCGAACAGCCAGCCTTTCAGGGCCTTGGTCACCCGTGGCATGAAAAGATAGGTCATCAGCAGCACCTGAATGACCGCAATGGTCAGCGTCTTGACCCAATGCGGCCAACCCGGCACCAGCGGCAGGATGATGAGCTGCAAAGGATAGACCAGTACGAAAACCACGACGATCAGCACGATGGACATTTTCCAGCGCGGCGCATGTTTCGCCGCCGGAACCTCGGGTAGCTCAAACCAAGCCTCAAGACCTGTCACGCGTTTGCGCTCGCCTTCGCCCTCGACCATGTCGCCAAGCTTGCCGACCCAGTCTTCGCGGGTCTGGCTGTCTTCCCACGCCTGGCAATGCGCCCAGGAGTCGAACTTGTAGATCAACACATAACGCCCGTCGGTCGCGCCCGATGGCGTGAGGATGTTGACCCCCATATGACCGGGGAAATCGGAGGCGGCAGCGACAATCCCGTGCAGCCAGTCCTCATATTGCGGCTCGAACCCGGGCTTTACACGGCGCGAGATCGAGACGGTGACCGGGCCTTCCTGGCCCGGTTCCACGAGTGTTTCGGTCATGTCTCTAGTCTTTGGTGACGAACTTCTGTTTGCCCGCGACGCCCCAGTTTTCCTTGGGCACCTCACGGATGCAGACGCGTATGGCCTCGATCGGGGCGCCGATGGCCTCGACAGTGGCCTCCGTCACCTTTTCGATCAGCTTGGCTTTCATCTCCGGCGTGCGGCCTTCGACCAGTGTTACTTCGATAAACGGCATCTCAGGCTCCGACGTTGAAGGCGACCTGCCCCAGCGACTGCACCTCGAGCAGGATCGAGTCCCCCGGTGCGACGGCGAAGGCGGCGGTGGCCCCGCCTGCCAGCACGATGTCGCCCGGCTTGAGCTCTTCGTTCAGCTGCGCGACCATGCGCGCGGCCGACACCAGAGAGCGCACCGGATGGCCGAGGATCGCCGCCGAAGAGCCGATTTCCATGGCCCGGCCATTCTTCGACAGCACCATCCCGAGGTTCGAGATGTCCGTGTCGGGCGCGAACCAGTTCCCGAGGACGAAACCCGAGGACGAGGAGTTGTCCGCGATCACGTCGCCAAGGTCGAACTTGAAGGCGTTGTAACGGCTGTCGATGATCTCGATCGCACCGGCCACCGCGCCCACGGCATCCATCGCCTCAAGCATCGAGACCACGCCGGAAAGCGGTTTCTTCATCAGAAAGGCGATCTCCGGCTCGACCCGCGGATGAACGTAATCCGCCACCGAGATGGTCCCGCCTTCTTCTTCGCGCATCTCGTCGGTGAGACGGCCGATGATCACGTCCTCAACCCCCATCTGCACCATTTTCGCGCGCGAGGTCAGGCCCATCTTGAAGCCGATCCGCTTTTCGCCACGGGCGTAGCGACGCTGCATCGAAAGCGACTGCACCGCATAGGCCTCATCGACACCAAGCGCTCTGGTGTCGGAGAATTGCGGAATGCCCGTGGCGGTCCGTGCCGCCTCGTCCACGATTTCGGAAATTTTGACGATGTCGATCATGCTGCGGCCTCTTTCGCTTTGACCATGTCGAGGGCCACGTCGACGATCATGTCTTCCTGACCACCGACCATTTTGCGTTTGCCGAGTTCCACGAGGATCGCACGGGTGTCGAGCCCGTACATATCCGCAGCGCGTTCGGCGTGACGCAGGAAGGACGAATAGACGCCTGCATAGCCCAGCGTCATGGTTTCGCGGTCCACGCGCACCGGACGGTCCTGCAACGGACGGACGAGATCTTCGGCGGCGTCCTGCAATTTGAACACATCGCAGCCATGCTCCCAGCCGTAAAGATCGGCGACGGCGGCAAAGGCTTCGATCGGCGTGTTCCCGGCGCCAGCGCCCATGCCCGCAAGCGAGGCATCGACACGATACGCGCCATGCTCGACGGCGGTGACGGAGTTTGCCACGGACAGCGACAGGTTCTCGTGCATATGCGCGCCGATCTGGGTTTCCGGTTTCAGAGCGGCCTTGTAGGCCTCCATCCGGGCGGAGACGTCTTTCATCGTCAGACGGCCACCGGAGTCGGTGCAATAGACGCAATCCGCGCCGTAGCTTTCCATCAGCTTGGCCTGTTCCGCCAGTTTCTCCGGCGGGTTCATATGGGCCATCATCAGGAAGCCGGAGACATCCATACCCATCTCTTTCGCGGCGCGAATGTGTTGGGCGGCGACGTCGGCCTCGGTGCAGTGGGTCGCCACGCGGACCGAGGTCACACCGGCATCGAACGCCTTTTTCAAATCCTCAAGCGTGCCGATGCCCGGCACCAGAAGACAGGTGAGCTTGGCGTTCTTCACCACTTTTGCGGCCTCGGTGATCCATTCCACATCGGTGTGGCGGCCAAAGCCATAGTTGAAGGTCGAGCCCGCAACCCCGTCGCCATGGGTCACTTCGATCGCGTCGACACCGGCCTCGTCGAGGGCCTGCGCAATGGCGCGCACCTGGCCCAGATCGTACTGGTGACGCATGGCGTGCATACCGTCACGAAGCGTCACGTCCTGAATGTACAGCTTGGTCATCTTATGCGGCCTCCTGGACCCAATTGCGTTTGTGGACAAGGGCTTCGGCGGTTTTCATCGCCGCAGACGTCATGATGTCGAGATTGCCCGCATAGGCCGGCAGGTAGTGGGCCGCACCTTCGACTTCGAGGAAGATCGACACCTTCAGACCAGTGAATTTGCCGCCGCTTTCCGGGATGTTCAGCGGGTTGTTGTCACCGAAATGCTCGAACTGAATCTCCTGTTTGAGACGGTAGCCCGGCACATAGGTTTTCACCTCTTCGACCATGTCGAGGATGGATTTGCGGATCGCGTCCTGATCGGCTTCTTCGCAGAGGCAATAGACCGTATCGCGCATGATCACCGGCGGCTCGGCCGGGTTCAGGATGATGATCGCCTTGCCGCGTTTCGCGCCGCCGACGGCCTCGATGGCATGGGCGGTGGTTTCGGTAAACTCGTCAATATTGGCGCGCGTGCCGGGGCCTGCGGATTTCGACGACACGGAGGCCACGATTTCCCCGTAGATCACCGGAGAAACACGGTTCACGGCTGCGACCATCGGGATCGTCGCCTGGCCACCGCAGGTCACCATGTTGACGTTCATCTGATCGAGGTTGGCGTCGAGGTTCACCGGCGGAATGGTGTAGGGGCCGATGGCGGCGGGCGTCAGGTCGATGACCTGTTTGTCGTCGCGCTGAAGGATCTCGTTATGGCGCTTGTGTGCGCCTGCCGAGGTGGCGTCGAACACGATGCGGATGTCCTTGTAACAGGGCAGTTTGACCAAACCGTCGATGCCCTCATGGGTGGTCGCCACTTTCAGACGCGCGGCACGGGCCAGACCGTCAGAGTTCGGGTCGATCCCGACCATCGCGGCCATTTCCAGCACTTTGGAGTTGCGCATGATCTTGATCATGAGATCGGTGCCGATATTGCCCGACCCGATGATCGCACATTTGATCTTTTCCATTGTCTTATTCCTTTGCGAAAGCAGCTCGAACGGAACCCAGACCGTTGATACGGGCTTCAAAAACATCACCGGGTTCGGCGCTGACAAAGGGGCCAAGCGCCCCGGAGAGAATGACGTCGCCCGGTCCGAGCGGACGTCCGGCCTTGGCCATGGTCCGCGCCAGCCACAGCGACGCGTTGAGCGGCGAGCCCATGCAGGCAGCACCCGCACCGACGGACACCGGCTCGTTGTTGCGGGTCATCACCATGCCGCAGAGACGCGGATCGAAATCGCCGGGGCGTTTCGGGGTCTGGCCGAGGACATAAACCCCCGAAGAGGCGTTGTCGGCGATGGTGTCGGTGATGCGAATGTCCCAGTCCTTGACCCGCGATCCGACGATTTCGAGCGCCGGAACCACGTAGCCGATGGAAGCCATCAGATCGACCATGGTGATGTGTCCGCCGGTCAGCGGAGCGGCGACGACATAGGCGATCTCCGCTTCGACCTTCGGCTGTTGCACCGCCGACATCGGGATTTCTTCGCCGTCCATATATTCCATATCGGCAAAGAGCATGCCGTAATCCGGCTGATCGACGCCGAGCTGTTTTTGCACGGCGACCGAGGTCAGACCGATCTTGCGACCGGAGAGCACACGCTCTTCGCCCCCCAGCCAGCGCTTGGTGTTGATTTCCTGAACGGCATAGGCGGCGGCGACGTCGCCTTCGTCGAGAAGTCCCCGGATTGGCCCACCGGGCGTGCCGCTTTGCCAGGCCTGCCAAAGCTGATCTGCCGCCTTTTGGATATTTGCTTCGCTTGTCATTTACCTGTCCTTCAGAGTTTCACGCAGACGTTGGTCAGTTCGGAGTAGAACTCCAGCCCATGCACCCCGCCTTCGCGGCCAATGCCCGAATGTTTCGAACCGCCGAATGCCGTGCGCAGATCGCGCAGGAACCACGAGTTGACCCAGGCGAGACCCACGTCGATCCGACGCGCTACGCGGTGTGCCTTGGTCAGGTTCTCGGTCCAGATCGCGGTCGCCAGACCGTATTTCGTATCGTTCGCGAGCCGGATCACCTCTTCCTCGGTGTCGAACGGCGCGACGTGACAGACCGGGCCGAAAATCTCTTCCTTGATACAGCGCGCATCTTCCGAGAGGCCGGTAAAAATCGTCGGTTCGACCCAGGCGCCGCCTTTCAACTCATCGGGCATCTCGGGTTCACCACCGCCGATCACGACCGTCGCGCCTTCTTCCACGGCGAGTTTGTAATAGGACATCACCTTGGATTTATGTTCCTGCGAAATCAGCGGCCCCATGGAGGTCATCGGATCTTCGGACGGCCCGAGTTTCATCATCTCAACGCCCTGTTTCAGGCGCGCGACGAATTCGTCAAAGATCGGCCGTTCGACATAAACCCGCTCGGTGCCGAGGCAGACCTGACCGCAATTCGCAAAGGCCGAGCGCAGCGTACCTTCGATCGCCTTGTCCATATCCGCATCCGCGAACACGATCCCGGCGTTTTTGCCGCCGCATTCCATCGAGACCTGACGCAGACCCTTGGCGGCGGATTGCATGATGATCTCGCCGGTGCGGGTTTCGCCGGTGAATGTGATCGCATCCACATCTGGGTGCGCGGTCAAATAAGCGCCGGCGCTGTCCGGGCCGAAACCGTGCACCACGTTGAACACGCCTTTCGGGATGCCAACGGTGTTCATCACCTCGCCCAGAAGCGTGGTCGTGAGCGGGGTTTCCTCAGAAGGCTTCACAACGACCGTGTTGCCGGAAGCAAGCGCCGGACCGACTTTCCATGTCATCAGGAGAAGCGGCAGGTTCCACGGAGAAATCACAGCGATCACGCCTTTGGGCTTGCGCACGCCGTAGTTCACCGCACCGAACCCGTCGGGGGTGTCGAGCATGAAGCTCTCGGTCGGGACGTTCTTCACCAAATCGGCGAAGATTTTGAAGTTGGCGGCACCGCGCGGAATGTCGACATGGGAGGCAAGACCCTTGGGCTTGCCGGTGTCGAGAATTTCGGCTTCGAGGAAGTCGTCGAACCGGCGATTGATCTCGTCGGCGACGGCATGGAGCAACTCGGCCCGCTGCGCCATGGGCATATAGCCCCATTCCCCGTGCAGCGCGGCGCGCGCGGCCTTGACCGCCGCGTCCACCTCGGGCTGAAGGCCTTCGTGCACGATGCCGATCTTCTTACCGGTCACCGGCGAAATATTGTCGAAGGTCTTGCCCGACGTGCCGGGCGTAAACTCCCCGTTGATAAAATGCATCGCTTCTTGCGTGAAGGTCATAAGCCCGTCTCTCATCTCTCTCTATCCTCAGTCTTACTCAAGGCCGATGGCGGCCAGCCCGGCCCTTGCGCAGATGTCATCCTGTTCGGCGGATGCACCGGACACCCCGATGCCGCCGATCAGCTCGTTTTCCACGCGGATCGGCACCCCGCCCGGAAAGGCCGCGATATTCGGCTGACCGGTGATCCCCGCAAGCACGTCCGGTTCCCCGGACAGGGCCTTGTAGAAAACGCCGGTCGGAATGCCGAACCCCGCAGCGGTATAGGCTTTGTCCCGGGCGATCTGGCCCGAGGGCATAAAGGCCCCGTCCCCCCGCAGAAAGGCGATCTCTCGCCCGCCTGCGTCCACGACGCTCGCATTGACCGCCACGCCAAGCTCCTCGGCGCGGGTCACGGCAACCCGGACCGCTTCAAGCGCGGCCATGGCGGTCAGTTTCCGGGTGGGACGGGTCACTTCCATCTCTGCTCTCCTCAGGTCACGACGGACAGGAAAGCGTCGTTCAGCTGACGCTCATAGTAGAAGATCCCGCGGCCGACATGGTTGCCGTCCCAGACCCGCGTCGGGTGATCCTTGTAGGCGGTATAGCCGCCGCAGAAGACCTCGTTGCGGTTGCCCGAGGGATCGAAGAAATAGATCGTCTGGCCGCGGGTGATGCCGTGACGGGTCGGGCCGAGGTCGCGCGAAATGTCGTAGCGCGTCATCACGTCGGCGGCGTGACCGATGTCGTTCCAGTCTTCAAGGAAGAAGGCGACATGGTGCAGCTTGCCGGGTTCCGGGTGGTTCACGAAGGCGATGTCATGCGCCTTGTTCGACACGGTCATCCAGATCGCCAGCGTGCCATCGGGAAGGTCGACCCGTTCTGGGATGTGGAAATCGAGCACTTCGGTGAAGAACTTTTCGACTTCCGGCAGGTTCGGCCCGTAGAGCAGGCAGTGGTCGAGGCGCTGGGCGCGCATGCCGCGCGGCTCGTCCTTGTAGATGTAGGGGTTGTGGGTTTCCGGCGCCATGTCGGAAAGATCCATGTCCGCGTAGAGATCGATGCGGTGCCCCGACGGGATCATGAAGGAGATGCGCTTGCCGGTGCCCGGCATTTCACCCTCTTCCACATCCGTCACTTCGACGCCGTAATCTTCGATGCGCTTGCGGAACTCGTCCACGGACTCCTGACCGTCGGCCTTGAAGGCAAAGAAATCGATGCCCGCGCTGTCCGCCTCGCGCAGCACGACGGAATGGCGGTGGAATTCGTCATAGGCCTTCAGATAGACGCGACCATCGGCTTCCTGAGACACGAAATCGAGACCGATCCGGTCGCGGTAATGGGTGATGGCTTCGTCCATGTCCAGCACGCGGAGCTGGATGATACCCGGACGCAAAAGTCCTTCTTGAGACATAGGTTTTCCTCCTCTGACAACCTATAAACGTAACGATTATTCGCTTTTCTCTGCCGCACGGCGTGGCCCGAGAAAGGCGGGTTCAATTTCAAGATCGCTCAGCGGCGAGATGCGGCAGGCCAGCGCATAGCCTTCGGCGGCCTCGCCCTCCGTGACGTGGACGCGGCTCGATTTTTCGGCCGCATAGGTCCCTTGGGTCACCTTCACACGGCAGGCGCCACAGCCCCCTTTGCGACATCCGACCCGCACCGGGCGCGGGTTGGGAATATGAATTTGCTGTTCCATGGCCATCAGGACCTTTTGGTCCTCGGCGCATACGATGTCGGTCTCACATCCTTTGATACGGATGCTGTGCATGACCGAAAACGGACTTCCGTCTGGCATTGAATTTCTCCTCCTCGGCGCGTCCTCCACACGCCTCGTGGCCCAGATCATGGCGAGAATTAATCGTTGCTGTCAAATAAAAACGATATTTTTTTCTCGATTGACAAACGGACTCGGGATATCACCACATCACTCAGGCCCAATTTGACCACGGCAGAGCCCATGCAACTTGGCCTGAATGAGGAGGAGAGCCATGGATTTTTCTTTGAAATACAATGCAAAGCGGCTTGGGTGTCCGGCTTGCACGCCAGTGTGTCTCAAGGCGCGGACGCAGAGGGTTGGCCAAATTGACGCAGGGCTTTCCCTGCGCATGGGAGGGGACAAATGACAGAGGATTCTGCGCGGCATCTGATTCCGGGGGCTGCGGCTCCGGCGCTGCGGTTCGACACCTTCCGGCATGGTCTTTGCGACCTCGCAGAGGATGCGCCTCCGGGCGGAACGCTTGTGGCGTTTCACCGCGGGTCGCATTGCAAATGGTCCCGGCTGCAACTCAAGGAGCTTGATGACCGGATCGGCGATTTCGCCATCCGGGGGGTACGGGTCTTTGCCATAGGCTGTGAGACACAGGCCGAAACCACCGCGCTTCAGGAGAAAATGCAGCTGATCCGCCTGCCGCTTGGCTATGGTCTCGATCCGGTAAGCCTTGCACGGGACTGGGGTCTCCATATCACCCGCAACAGCTCCGAAGAGGGCGCACCGCAGATTCACATCGAACCGGCTCAGGTCTGGGTCAAGGCAGATGGCACCATCGGTCTCTCTACGGTTCAAAGCGGTCCCAGCCTCTGGCCCGACGCGACCAATCTGGTGCGGGCCATCGACAACACGATGAAATTCCCGGAGCGCGGGCAAGGGTGATTGCGGGTCAGGGGGCGACGCCCCTCTGACGTGCGACATCCTCAGCGCGGCGAAAAACTGATCTTCAGATCGAACGTGTAGCTCGGACGGGTCAAGCTTGCGGGGGCGGGCTTGAACTGTCCGACGCTTTGCACAGCGCGCAGAGCCGCCTGATCGAGCAGGCCATTGCCGGAGGAGCGCAGCACCGAAACGCCCGACAGCGCACCGTTGCGCGCAACGGAGATCCGCAACAGGACGCTGCCCTTTGCGCCCCGCGCCTCCGAAGGGTAGCGTTTTTTGCGTTCGATGGCGGCGCGCAGGGTGCTGCCCCAATTGCTCAGGTCGCGCTGGGCCCACCCCGGATCGACCGTCGCGGTCTGTGCCGTACCCGCCACACCTTGCGCGCCCATTCCACCTGTCCCCGCAGCCTTCTGACCGGTGGCCTCGGTGGATTGCTGGCTTTTCGGGGGCGCGGACGCTTTGGGCGGCTCGGGGCGCGGCGGCTGTTCCGGGGCCTCAGGCGCGTCGAACGGCTCTGTCGCCACGGTCGGGGGGCTGAGGTTCACCGCCATTTTCGGCGCTTCGAGCGGCAGGGGCGTCATGGCCGCAAGGTCTGGAGCGCTCTCCGTCGGTACGGGCGTCTCTTGCGCCGGGGCCGTGGCTTGCACCTCCGGGGGCGCAAAATCGTCCCATGTTTCGACAAGGCTTTCGAGCGCCGCCGAAGATGCGGTCAGACTGACAAGCTGGCTGCCGCCTTCGCCTTGCGACTGTTGCCCGCCCGCGTCAGGTGCCCAACCGAGCAATGCGGCATGCGCCGCGAGCGACAGGGTCAGAAAGCCGAGGATTTCCAACGCCCGGCTCATGGCTGTCCGCCCTCCGCTGTGCCACGGCCCACGGCCACCAGATTGACCTGCTCAAACCCTGCGGCGCCAAGCTCCGGCAAAAGCTCCGCGATCAGCCGCGCGGGGGCGTCCCGGTCGGCATGGAGCAGGAGCACCGGCGCGCAAGTGTCGCCGCCACAGTCCGTCAGGCTCTCAGAAAGCGCCACCATAAGACTTTGCCGCGCCTCGAACGCCACATCGAGATCGCGAAAGGCCAAACGACCGTCCGGGCCGAGATACAGCGAAAGATCGCCCTCGGCCTCCTGTGCATGGGCGACATCGGGCGGGTTTACGTCGATCGGCTCCGGCTGTTGCATCTCGCCTGCGATCAGAAAGAAGATCAGCAAGAGAAACACGACGTTGATCATCGGCAGAAGACCGACCGAAACGCGGCTTTTGGGGGGAGCGGCGAATTTCATGGCGCTACTCCATCACGATCAGCCGGGTGATCCCCGCGCCAGAGAGGCGATCCACCGTGTCGGCCAACTGCTGCAAATCGGCGTCATGCGTGCGCAGGATCACGGGGGAATCGGGCGACGGCATCAGAGGCCGCAGCCAGCCCGACAGGTGCTCGGCAAAGACCGGTTCGCCGTTCAGGCCGACCTCGCCATTGGCATAGAGATCGACGACGCGCGGCGGCCCGTCCCAGCTTGCGGCACCGTCCCCGCCCGCCGGATAGAGCGGCAGCACGCTTTGCGCCCCGAAGCGCGACACCAGCATGAAAAACACCAGCAAAAGGAACACCACGTCGATCATCGGCGTGAGGTCGGGACGGCGGGGTTTGCGCGGGTGCTCGAAGGTGAACATGATCAGCGCTCCGGTCGCGGGTCGCTCAACGGGACGAAGATGCGGGTGGTGATGTCTTCCATGTCATGGCGCAGCCCGTCGATCACCGTTTCGAACCATGTCAGCGCGACCTGCGCCGGGATCGCGACGGCCATGCCCGCTGCCGTGGTCAGCAGCGCCTCCCAGATGCCGCCCGCCAATTGCGCGGGATCGGCGCGTGCGCCTGCGGCCTGAAGCGCCTGAAACGCGGCGATCATGCCGAGAACCGTGCCCAGAAGGCCCAGAAGCGGCCCGATCGTCGCCGCGAGTTCCAGACCGCGCAGCCCGGTCGCGGCCCGTTTCAAAAGCCCGCGTGCGAGGCGTTCGACCTCTTCGCGCGCCAGTTCGTCCGGCAGATGTTCGGCGCCCTGCACCTCCATGGCACGATGCGCGAGCCGCGCCCGCAGGCTGCGACGCCCGGCCAGACGGCTGCGGGCGGTCCCGGTCTCGCCCCGTTGCCAAAGCGCGACGGCCTCCTCGGTGTGGCGCCCGCCCGACCAGATGCCGGAGCGCAAGAGGTCCCAGACTTTCCACAGGATCAGCGCCAGAGTGGCCACCGACAGGGCGGCAATGGCCCAGATCGCGGGGCCGCCGGAGATCAGGAAATCGAGAGTGTCAGAGGGCATCGAAGCCTCCCTTCGCATGAGAAAACGGGCGCACCCCGAAGAGGCGCGCCCGACAGGATCAGAATTGCACCTGCATCGTCAGGTAGATGTTCCGGCCCGGCTCGTTCATCGTCCCGGTCGACTCGCCCAATACGGTTTCCCGGTTCAGGTGATTGGCATAGGCTTTGTCGAAGACGTTATCGACGCCGCCCATCAACCAGACATTCTCGGCGATCTCATAGCTGCCGAACAGATCGAGCGTGGCATAGCCGGGGGTCTCGTCGGAATCGAGCACCGGATCGATCCGGTCCTGACCCAGAGCCCAGTTCACCCGCGCTCCCGCCTGCCAGAGATTGGCACCGTAAGTGGCGCTCAGCGATCCCATCAGCGGCGGGATCTGGCCCAGCGGTTTGTCGTCGCTCTCGTTCTCGCCATAGGTGTAGGTCATGTCGCCCGCGAAGGTCCAGGCGCCCGAGGTGACATGCCCGCCCAGTTCGACCCCTGCGATCAGCGCCGAGACATTGTCATAGGAGGTCACCGTGCCGACGGTCTGGCGCAGGATGTAATCGTCCACCTTGTCGACATAGGCCGTGGCGTTGAAACTCCAGTCGGTCTTGGCGATCTCGACGCCGAGATCGAACTGGGTGTGTTTCTCGGGTGCGATCTCCGGGTTCCCGGCCCAGATCGAGGTGCCGACCTGACGCGCCATGGCACGCTCGTTGGCATCCGCCGTGCGCACCGAACGCGACAGTCCGGTAAACAGCAGGGTCTCCGCATCGAGCCGATGTTCGAACCGCACCAGTCCGCCGAAATTGTCCTCGGTCACCGCGCCGTCATAGGTCACGCCGTAGACGGTGTTGTAAACGTCGTTCGGGGTGGCGGCACCGGGATAGGTGGCATTGCCATCCGCGTCACCGATGGTCGAGCGCACATGATCGTAGCGCAGCCCGAATTTCAGCGTGTTGACCTCGGAAAGCTTGGTCTCGGTCTCGGCATAAAACCCGGTCTGGGCGATGGTCACATCCGGCCACATCAGGGCGACAACCGTGCTCGGGTTTTCCGCCTCGATAGCCGGGATCATGCCGCGATAGGCATAGGCGACACGGTTGTTCGACTGGTAATCGACCCCGATTTTCGCCGTGGTCGCCCCGAAATCGAACTGGCCTTCGATCTTGCCGCCCATCGTGTCCGAGGTGGTCGGCACGCGCATGCCCATCGGCATCATGTTGGGACGCAGCGAATAGTTGTCCATGACGTGATCGACATTGCTGCTGTAGAGCACGCCTTCGATGCGGGTCAAAACGCCCATGTCGACATCCGTCCCGCCGCGCAGCCGGTAGGTCATGGTCTCGGAACTCGGGCTGTCCATGCCCGCGCCGCCGAACAGCGTGTCGAGCGCCTCGTCCTTTTCGATGTCGAGCGCAAGCTCGGTGCCATTGACGGCATAGCCAAGGGTCAGTCCGGCGCTTTTCTGAGTGAAGGCGCTGCGCACCTCATCGCCATTGCCGTCGTCGTAATTGTCTGCCTCTTTGCGCTCGCCCGAAAGCTCCGCATAGAACCCGTGGCCCAGATCGGCCGAGACCGTTCCGGCAATCGAGCGCCCGTTGCCATTGCTGTTCGCGCCCAGGATCAGATCGCCGGAGACCGGTTTGCCCTCTGTGAACTCGGGGGCGTTGCGCTCAAGCCGCACCGTGCCGCCGGAGCCGCCCGGGCCGCTCGTCACGCTGGCATAGCCGCGTTCGACGATGACCTCGTCGGCGCGATAAAACGATGCCATAGCGCTCGGCGGGTCCATACGGTTCGGACAACCGCCATAGGTGAAGCTGCCCGCGTCGATGACGTTGAGCTGGTTCTTCTGCATGCCGCGGATGATGATGTCGATGCCGTGGCCGCCCATACGGCTGCCGGAAACGCCCGGCACGGAGGACAGAAGCGCCCCGCCATCGAGACCGGCAGGCACCGGCAAAAGAGCGGGGTCGAAAGCGTAGCTTTGCGCGCCCTGGGTGACGGGCTGTTTATCTTCGACGGAGATCGGATCGAGGACGAGGTCTGCGTCCTGGGCATAGGCGAGTGTGGAAATGGTGCTCAGCAAAAGCGCGGTCGCGCCAAGGCGCACCGTGTGAAAGGTGGTCATATCTGTGTCCCTCTGGGATTTATGAATGTGTCAGATCGTTCCGGGACGGGATGTTCCGATCCCGGTCCCAAGGCCGTTTCGGGCCATATGAAAGCTCAGACAATCCGAGGGGGCGCGCGCGTCGTGCGGCTGAAATCGCGCTGGGCGATGTAGATTTGATGCGTGTCCGTGGGCGCAATCTCGGCCTTGTGGAGCCGACCTGCCGCTTCGGGCAAAAGGGTTTCGGCAACCAGAAAAGCCGCGCCGATCACGCAATAGGGACAGTCGGCCCCCTGCGATCCGTCACCGCTGGGAACTTCGCGGACCTCCCCGGTGGCGGTGTCGAAGACGAGGGTCGTGTTGCCGCCGGGTGTGCCGCAGAGTTGCAGCAAGATCTCGGTTTCGGACAGGGTGACGCCGCTTCGGGCATCGGGGCCGAAGGCGATGGAAACCTGAACCGCCAGAAGCGCAGCGAGACACATGGCCCAGAAGCCACGCAGAACCCGCATATTCAAGAAACCGTCCCCCATGATCTCCGTATGTTCGGAAGTCTACAAATTTGCAACTGTGAATTTGTTGCGCAGCTTGCGCACCGGTCTGCGCACTTATCGCGCGAGGCTGGCGGCAATCTGCCCGGCGAGCTGATCGACCGCGCGCCCCGAAGCCGCCGCGATCCCCGCAGGTGTGTCGGCGGCCAGAGGCACGGCGATGGCAAAGGGCACGATCCGCTCGCGCACCACCTGATCGAAGGAGGACACCGCGAACTGCCCTGCGAGATGCAGCTTGCCATCGGCGCGGCTGGCCATTTGCGACACGCGCACATCGACCTCGACCTGTGCCGGTTGCGCCAGTGGCCAGGGCTCGGCGGCGACCTGCGCGGTCGTGGTTGCGCTGAGCCGGTCGGCAAGCTGCTGGGTCATGGCGCGGGCCGGCGTGTCGGCCCAAAGCGCACCTTCGATCGGGGTCAGCGCCCCGTCCGCGCCTTCGCGCAGGATCAGATCGTCATTGGCATAGGCCGGAAGGGTGACCTGACGGATTTCCAGCGTCGCCACCCGAAGCGACACGCGCGAGACCTCCGTCACCGGCGCGCTCGCCATCAGATACCGAGGATCGGTGTCGCCACAGGCGGCGAGGCTGAGAAGCAGAAGGGGCAAAAGACGTGTCATGGCTTACCGTCCGAACAAGAGGGAATTGGGATTGCGCTCAAGTGTGCGCGCAAGGCTCGAAAGCGCCTGTGCCGCCGAGCGCAGCTCGCGCAGGGTATCAAGCGTATCGCGGTTGAAGCGGGAATTCTGACCGTAACCGGCCAGAACCCCTTCGGCCTCGCTCACCAGCCCGTCGATCCGCTCGGCGATCTGCGGCAGATCGGCCACGGCGGCCTCGACCGCCTCGGCGGCGCTGCGGGCGGAGGCCAGCGTGGCGTTGGTGTTCTCCACCGCGCCCCCTTCGCGCAGCTCGGCCAAGGCGGTGCGCGCCTCATCGAGTGCGCCGGTCAGGCTTTCAGGCAGTTTGCGGGTGCTGTCCTGATCTATGAGCTTGTCGGCCCCGTCCAGAAGCTGGGTCGCCATGGTCAGGAATTGCTCAAGCTCAAGAGAATTGGCCTTCTCCGTCAATTGGTTCAACCGGCTGACCAGATCCGGTACCCCGGCGATTTTTTCGTCGAATGCGTCGGCCACCTCGGTCACGGAGGTCGCGGCCTCGGAGGCGTCTTCGAGTGCTGTGACCAGCTTGGCGACCGCCTTGGCGGTGCGCAGATCCTCGGCGATGCCGCGCAATTCCTCGACGGCTTTGCGCAGCTCGCCGGGTAGGGCTTGCGCATCCGGGCCGCCGATCACGGCGCGCGCGTCGTCCATCAGCCCGACAAAAGCGTCAGGGGCCGCGCGCAGGTTCTCGTCGCCCGCAAGGCTCTCGATCGAGGCCAGCGTGGCGATGGCCTGTTCCATCAGCTTCTCGACCGGAAGGTCGTTGACCCGTTTCATCAGCCCCTCGGCGGTCGCGCCGGGATCGGGCAGGTCGGAGGTGACGGAAGGTAGAAGCGGTGCGGTCACCGCGAACACCCCGAGCGTGGCGGGGGCCGCGTCCGGCAATTCCGCAAGTTGCACCGCCAGAGACCGGCTGAAAATGCTTTGCGAGATCAAGCGCGCGCGCAGCCCGTCCTTTACGGCCCCGGCAAAGAACGCGATGGTTTCCGCAGGTGGCGTGTCTGGATCGAGGCCAAGACGGCTTGGGTCGATGGATATCGTGGCGCGCAGCACGACGGTCTGGCCCTCGGGCCCCTCCTCGATAAAGGCGCCAAGCGTCGAGACCGCGCCGATTTTCACCCCTTTATAGACGACGGGTGAACCGACGGTCAGCCCGGCAACGGATTGTTCGAACTCGACCGTCAGGTCGACCGGGTTCTCGATGGCCTCCTTGAACACGCTGGAGCGCGCTTCCTCCTCGTTCTCGTAGAGATCGAAAATCTGCCCCTGTGTGATCGGTTGTCCGCCGGAGAACACCGTGTCGAAAGACAGCCCGCCACGCAAAAGCCCGGCCACCGAGCCAACAGACAGATTAAGCCCGCCAGGCCCGATATTGACCGAAAAACCCGAGGTTTGCCAAAACCGCGTGGCCGTGGTCAGGCGTTTATCATGCGGCGCGTTGATAAAGGCGTCGACGACCACCCCCGTGCCGCTGTCGAGCAGGCGCGGGGCTTCGATCTTGCCGACCTCGATGCCTTGAAAATAGATCGGCGCACCGGCGGTCAGTTGGCCGCCATCAGCGGTGCGCAGGGTGACTTTCGTGCCTTCCATCCCCGGAAGAATCAACGGCGGGGTTTCCAGTCCGGTGAACAGCGTGGCCCCGGTTTCGGCCTTCCCCGGATCGAAAGCGGCCTGAATATAGACGCCCGAGAGCACGGTCGAGAGGCCGGAAATGCCGCTGGCCGAAACCTCGGGTCGCACCACCCAGAACTCGGCATCGGCAGGCAGGGCCTTGGCCACCGCCCGGTCGATCCGGGCACGGACGAGAACGGAGGTCAGATCGTCGGAGAAAGCCACGCTTTCGACCACGCCGACATCGACATCGCGATACCGGATCATGGTTTCGTCGGCGGTCACACCGGCGGCGTTCTCGAACAGGATTTCGATCGGTTGTCCGCGCTCGGCCCAGCTTTGCCACGCGATGAACAACGTGACGGCTAACGCGGCCAGAGGGACGAGCCAGACAAAGGACAGATTGCGCCAGAACGACTGTTTCGGGCCTTCGATCAGAGGTTCTGCAATCTGTGGCTCATCCAAGGGAGCGCTCCTTTTTCTTTTCTCGGGCCTCTGTCGCGCCAGCGTCCCAGATCAGCCTTGAATCGAAACTCAACGCGGCGAGCATCGTAAAGGCCACCGACATGGCAAAGCTCACCGCCGCGATCCCCGGCGAGATGGTGGCCGCGAAATCCAGCCGCACCAGGGACGACAGGATTGCCACCACGAATACGTCGATCATGGACCAGCGGCCAATGAATTCAACCACCTCGAAGAGGATATGCCGTTTGTGTGCCGAAAGTCGCACGCGATGCGAGACGCTGAGCGCGAGATAGGCAATGGCGATGAACTTGGCCACGGGGATGACGATGGAGGCAACGAAGACGATGATGGCGACGCCGTAATCGCCATGACGCATGAGCTCGACGACCCCACCGAGAATGGTGTTTTCCAACGTTTTGCCAAGCGAGGCGGTGCGCAGCATCGGATAGAGATTGGCGGGAATATAAACAACGAGCCCGGCGATCCACCATGCCCAGACCCGTTGCAGCGAGGCTTCGCTGCGCGGCGAGAGATGCGCGCCGCATCGGGTGCAGACCCGCGTGTCCAGCGGATGCACGCGCCCGCAATGGGTACAGCCGATCAGCCCCGCCTCGCGCGCGGTTACGATGTGCGTCGGGCGTCCAGCGTTTTCCAAACCGTCACTCTGCTCATGAAATTGTCTTTCAGCACGGTGACGATCACCAATGCGACGAAGGCCCAGAACGCCGGGCCGATGGAAATATGCGCAAGCCCCGCGACCTTGACCAAGGCGACCGCGACGCCGACGACGAAGACCTCCGCCATGGCCCAGGGCCTGAGCGCTTCGGCAAGGCGAAACACCGGGGCGGCAAAGCGCGCGGGGTGCCATCCAAAGGCCATCGGACCCAAGACATATAGAAGCGCCACAAACCGCGTCACCGGCAAAACCACGATCAGCGCCGCCATGGCGAGCGTCAAAGGTGCAGTCAGACCTGTCGAAAACGCCATCACCGTATCCAGAAGCGAACTGCGCCGCACCATGCCGGCGGCGCCCAACTCCAGAAAGGGAAAGAAGATCGCCGCGATCATCAGGATCAAAGCGGCCAAAGCCAGCATGATGATCCGCGTCATCGCCAGCGCCCGCGGCGCTTCGATCACCGCATGACAGCGCGGGCAGCGCAGCGTCTCGCCGAGCGCCACGTCCCGGTCGTGCAGCAGCGCGTCGCAGGACGGGCAGGCGATCACATCGTCGGGCAGGGGAGGCACAGGCACAACACTCATGCGGCCAGTGTATCGGGCCTTGCCGGAAACGGGAAGGGGATCGGCAAGACGGAACGCCTGAGGCAGAACGGAAACGCGCGCCCGGGTCTCCGGACGCGCGTACGTTTGTGCGTGGTTTTATTTGGGTGAAGTTACGCGGGCATCTTCGCCAGCGCGTCGATGAAGAACGGGCGGAAGCCTTCCGGGTGTTCGCTCATCGGGAAGTGACCAAGTTCGTCCATCACGGCGCAGGTCGCGCCGGGAATGGCATCCGCCGTGCGCTGGGCATCCTCGGGCGTACAGGTCAGGTCATAGGCACCGACCAGAATATGCACCGGGGTTTTGCCCGTGTCGATCAGCGGCAGGCGGGGGATCAGGCTCTCGTCTTTCGTGTAGAAGGACAGATCGCCCCGGAACACACCCGGCCCGGATTGCATGAACATCCAGAGCGTGTTCCACCGCTCGGCATTCGGCGCATAGGGCGAGATATTCGCCGACACCAGCGCCGCACCCATCTCGCCGCCATGGGCGTCGGGGCGGTGGAACCAGTCGATGTCGTACCAGGCCGGTTGGAAATCGGAGGCCTCGACGGCGATGAAGCCGGAGAACCTGTCGGCATGAAGTGCGGCAAGTTGAAGCGATATGCGCCCGCCCATGGAACAGCCCGCCAGCACCGGCGTCTGCAAGCCGAGCGCCTCGACAATGGCCAGAACCGTTTCGATATAGAACTCGGTGGTCAGCAGGTATTCTTCGGTTTCAAAGCCCTCGGGCGGCAGGGATTTCCCATGCCACGGCATGTCGAACGCGATCAGACGATTGTTCGCCGTCACTTCGGCATCGTTCATCAGGTGACGCCACTGGCGGGTGTCTGCGCCCGCGGTATGCAGGCAGAGAACAGGGCGGCCCTGACCGGCCTCTTCGAAATAAATGCGGTGGGTGCGACCGCTTACGGTGACGGTCACATACCGACCGACGATGGGATCAATCGCGCTCATGCCGACACCTCCATGCCCGAAGTCGTGTCCCGGCCAAGGGCAAGGAATTCTTTGAAAAAACGCAGGTTTTTGACGAGGACGAGGATGTCGCCATCGACCCGCGCCCGCCCGATCTTCACAAGGCCGAACACGTCGTGAAAGCCCGCCTCGGGGATCGGCTGCCAGAACGCCTCGAGCGCCTCCGCATCGGTGCGCAACGCAAAACGCCACGGCGTCTTGCGGCTCGGCCCGGGGGTCACATCGACCAGATGGCCTTTCTCGAAGGTGAGGTAATATTCGTCCTCGCCCAGTTGAATCAGAACCGTTTCGGAAAACAGCCGTCCCAATCTGAGAAGATGGGCGCGCGCTTCAAGGGCGGCTCCCATGGCGGTCCATTTGTCGAGCATTTCTGCATCATCCCGTATCATTGTCTTTCCGGGAGACCATGCTTTTGCGGGCGGCATTCAGCAATGTCGAAAGGGGTATCTCCCGATACCTGCGGGGCGGTCGCGACCGCGCGGGGACATGTCGAGACCTCCGGGTATCGACCGATACCGGGATGCGTATTGGAACGGGGCGTCGGCTCTGAAATCATCCACCCCAGCTTTGAAGACGGGTGTCTTCATCCGCGATTGATATGCCGCGCCAGGCTTTGAGGAGGACCAAGATGCGCAATGTGACCATTGAGAATGTAACCGAGATCGTTCTGGGCTCGCTGGGGAAAAACGGGCCGATCACGCCCCGCAACCACGAGATCATGACCTGTCTGATCCGTCACCTGCACGACTTCTGCCGCGAAGCGAAAATCCAGCACCACGAGTTCCTCTATGCCTGTGATTTCCTCGCCCGCGCCGGTCAGATCACCGATGACAAACGGCAGGAATTCATCCTTCTGGGCGATATCCTTGGCGTCGAAGTGCTGGTCGACATGCTGACCCACCCGATCGACGGTACCGAGAGCGAATCCACCGTGCTCGGGCCGTTCTATCGTGAAAATCCGCCGGTGCTGCCGAAAGGCTCGTCCACCATTCAGAAGCATTTCGACGACGAGGAAACCGTTTATTTCGAGGGCTATATCCGCGATGTCGCCGGCAACGCGCTCGAAGGCGTGATGCTCGACGTCTGGGAAGATGCGCCGAACGGTCTCTACGAAAACCACGACCCGGACCAGCCGGATTACAACTTGCGTGGCCGCTTCATGACTGACGAAAACGGTCACTTCGCGTTCCAGGCCGTGCGTCCGGTGCCCTATCCGATCCCCTCGGATGAGACCGCAGGCGAGCTGATCCGTGCCATGGGTCACCACCCGAACCGTCCGGGCCACATCCACTTCATGATCGCGAAAGACGGCTACCGCAGCCTCGTCAGCCAAGTCTACGACAGCTCCAGCGACTTCCTTGAAAAAGACAGCGTCTTCGCCGTCAAGGAAAGCCTCGTGGCCGAGTTCCGTCCGGCCGGTGACGACTACGACACCGATCTCTATGTCCGTTTCGACTTCGTGATGAAAGCGGCGGATGTGGCGGCTCTGGCTGCGGAATAATCCGCGCAAACCCGCTGTGACACCCCGCTGTGACACAATGCCAAGCCCCCGCCGATGTGCGGGGGCTTTCGCTTGTCTGAAAAACCGGGTTTCATAGACAAAGCCTAAGGGGAGAAGCGGGCGTGGACATCCGGCAGATGAAATATTTCGTGGCGGTCGCCGAGGAGCTGCATTTCGGACGCGCCGCAGAGCGGCTCGACATGGCGCAGCCGCCGCTCAGCCGCCAGATCAAACAGATCGAGACGGAGATCGGCGTCCTGCTGTTCAACCGGGGCCGCAATGCGATTACGCTGACACAGGCGGGGGAACAGCTCTACAAACGTGTGATCGCCATTCTGGCCCAGATCGACGACGCCATTCTGGAGGCCCGTCGCATCGGGCAGGGCGCCGAGGGGCGGTTGCGTCTGGGCTTTGTCGGCTCCTCGACCTACGGGCTTTTGCCGACCATCGTGAAATCCTACCGCGCGCATTACCCGGAGGTGAACCTTGGCCTCTTCCCGATGAACAACGCCCGGCTGCACCGCGCTTTGGTGCGCCGCGAGATCGACGTGGCCTTTGCCCGTCCGGCGCTGGTCGACTCGGAGTTCCAGACCCGATTTCTGACCGAAGAAGCGCTGCTCGCCGCTGTGCCCGACATGTTCCAGCCGGGGCCGGGGGATCGGTTCGATCCAGGGAGCGCCCGTGGGCAGAACATCATCCTCTACCCGGAATTCCCGCGCCCGAGCTACGCCGATTTCGTGATGTCCAATCTTGAGAGCAAGGGATTCACCGAGTTCAAGCGGGTGTTCACCATGGACCTTCAGACTGCGCTGAGCCTTGTGGCCATCGGCGAAGGCGTTTGCATCGTCCCGGCCTCGGTCGCGACCGGCAAGCGTAACGGAATTCGTTTTCTCACGATCGAGCCCGAGCTCGACAAGACGGCGCTCTCGGTGAGCCACCGTCTCGACGAACAAGGTGTGCATGTGAAGAATTTCATCAAGATCGCGCAAACCGTCGCGCGCAAGATGCTCTGAGCGAAGAGGGAAGGCGGGGCTTACGCCCCGACCGCCCGAAGCCCGCCCTGGATGCCGTCGCGGTCGAACCGCGCGATCTTGTCCTCGTCCAGCGACACGCCGATGCCCGGCCCTTCGGGAAGATGCACTTCGAAATCGCTGTAGCTGAGCGGCGTGGCAAGGATTTCCTCGGCAAAGAGCAAGGGCCCGAACAGCTCACAGCCAAATGTCATCCGGTCCACCGTGGCAAAGAGATGCAGTGCCGCCGCCGTGCCCACGCCGCTTTCCAGCATGGTGCCGCCGTAAAGGCCGATCCCCGCCGCTTCGCCCATGGCGCAGACCTCGCGCGCGCGTTTCAAACCGCCCGATTGCGCCACCTTGACGGCAAACACATCCGCCGCGCGGTCACAGGCATAGGCCATCGCCGACGTCGGCCCACTCAGGCCCTCGTCGGCCATCACAGCAATGCGATGCGCGGCGGTGAGTTCCGCCATGCCCGCCCGGTCGCTGCCGACAACAGGTTGCTCGGCCAGCGTGCAGCCGATGTCCTCAAGCCCCGAAAGCCCCCAGCGCGCATCGTGCAGCGACCAGGCCTGATTGACGTCGACGCGGATCTGGCCACGGTCGCCCACCGCCTTGGCGATGGCTTCGACATGGGCGATGTCTTCGCGCACCGGGCGTTTGCCGATCTTCAGTTTGAAGATGTTGTGCCGCTTGGTGTCGAGCATCTCATGGGCTTCGTCGATGTCTTTCGCGGAAATCCCGCTCGCCAGCGTCCAGGCACAGGGGATCGACGTCCGCACCGCGCCGCCGAACAGGTCCGCCAGCGGCACGCCCTGACGCCGCGCCAGCCCGTCCCAAAGCGCCATTTCCACGGCCGCCTTGGCGATATTGTTGCCCTTCACGGCCATATCCATGCGCTGGATCGCGGCGTTTACATTGTCCGCCGGCTGATCGGCCAGGACCGGCGCGATATAGGTGAGAATGGCGGAGCGAATGCTCTCCGGGCTCTCGGAACCATAGCTCAGGCCACCGATGGAGGTGCCTTCACCGATGCCTTCGGAGCCATCGGAGAACCGGATGCGGACCAGTACGAAGGACTGGGCCAGCATCGTGGTCATCGCCAGAACGTGCCCGCGAATGGTGGGCACGTCGATAATTTTCGCTTCAATCTGTTCGATCCGGGTCAAGGTCTTGGCTTTCATGTCTGATGTGTCACCAGCATGAAGCAGCGCGACGGATCGGTCCATTACCTTGCCGGTCTCGGGTGATACTTCCGGGTGGTTTCAGCCGCGATGGTGAATCGTTGCGATGAACCGCAGGGCGGCCCGGAGCTCACGGAAACCTGCCGAAACAGGACGTTGGACGCGCCGACCGGTCATTTCGTCAAAATCAGTTTGCCCGCGCGGGTGATGCGCAGAGTGTAGATCTGACCGTCCAGATTGATCTGACGGGTGCTGCCTTCGGCAATCAGGCTGCGCGCGTCGAGCGGCGGGAGTTGCGTGGTCTCTGCGGTCATCGAGGTTACATATGCGTTCATTTCAGGTGCCTTTGGGCTTGTGTCTTTATCAGTCATCTCAATCCGCCTGCCTTTCGGTTGGCGGTGAATTGCTTCACGTGGTTGAGGATCACCAAGACTGGCTGGGCGTTTCCCGCCTCTGCTTGCCATGGGGCCGCGCCGACTGCGCGACTCACGGGGCATTCCCGTTCTCTTTGCTCTGGATATTAAGCCTGAGTTTTTCTGTCAACTTTTTCGTGGGGATATTTTTGCCGTGAACTTGAAATCTGCGACACTGTGCGAATTTTGCCGCAAGACGGCGAAGCTCGACATCTGCTCACACGGAAACCCGTGTCCCAGCGCGCGTGAGAGCAGATCAAAGTTGACAAATGTGTCAATTCTCATATGTCACGAGACAACCTCGTGACAGTCGGAGCAACGCGATGATGGCGGACCGGAACATGTTTGTGGCGCTTTTGCTTGCGGTCTTGCCGCAGGCCGGAGGGGCTGAGCCGCCTCTGAAGGTCGAACTGATCGCCGCAGAAAGCGAACCCGTGGTGCAGGAATTGCGGGTCATCGGTTCGGTCGAGGCCACCGACAGTTTCCCCGCCTCCTTCCGGCGCGGCGGACAGATCGACATGCTTGCGGCCGAGGTTGGACAGCGTTTTTCCGCAGGGGAGGTGATCGCCCGCATCGACCCGACCAATATCGTCGCCCAGCTCGATGCCGCGCAAGCCAATCTCGACGCTGCCGAGGCCGCGCTCGTGCAGGCGGTTCAGGCCCGCGACCGGACGCAATCCATGCTGGATCGCGGCGTCGGCACGCAGGCCCAATATGATGAGGCGCAGCAGGATTACCTCGAAGCCAAGGCGCAACGCGATCAGGCCAGCGCCCTCCTCGAAACCGCCGAACAGGCCTTCGAGGACACCGAGTTGAAAGCCGACCGCGCCGTGACGGTGATCGAACGCTATACCGATCTGGGGGAGGTTGTCTCCGCCGGGACCACCGTCGTTCAGCTTGCTCCCGAAGACCAGCGTCAGGCGGTGTTCCTTGCTCCCGATATGGCGGGGCTGTCGTCCCTGCGCGGCCATGTGCTCGAACTTGACCCGGCGGGACCGGTTGCGGCCTTCGAGGCCACGGTGACGGAGGTTCTGCCGGTTCTGAACGACACCGGCACCGTGGAAATCCACGCCGACATCCCTGCGGACAAGGTCGCGGAGATTCCCATCGGCACCTCGATCACCGGGCGCGTCGCCCTACGCATGACGCCGCGCATCCTGTTGCCCTGGACCGCCCTGAGCGGCAGTGTCGACGGCCCCGCCGTCTGGGTGCGCGACCCGGCGACCGGCGCGGTGGCGCTGAAACAGGTGCGCATCGACCGCTACGAGGATGACATGATTTCCATCGCCGAGGGGCTGGGCGAGGGCGATGTCGTGGTCGGGGCGGGCTCGCATCTCTTGTATGACGGGCGACAGGTCGAAGCACTGGAGGGCGGGGAATGATGAGCCTTTTGCAGAGAATCATGCTGACGACCGCGTTTTGCCTGTCGGCCAACGCAAGCGTCGCCGAAGAGACAACCGTGCCGGAGGCGCCTCGCCCGGTCATCACCGAATTCCTGTCCTCCGACCCGGCGGCGGAACGCCAGTTCTCCGGTGTGATCCGCGGACAGGACGTCACTGCGCTGGCGTTTCAGACCAGCGGGCGTCTGGCGACGCTCGACGTCGACGCCGGGGACCGGGTGACCGAGGGGCAGGTGATCGCTACGCTCGACCAGATCACGCTGGCCCAGGATGTCGCCGTGGCTCAGGCTGCGCTCTCCGCCGCCGAGGCGCAGGCGGAGTTCGCCCTCTCGCAATATGATCGCGTCGAGGCCCTCGTCGCCCGCAATGTCGCCACCAGGGCCCAGATCGAAGCGGCTCGCGCCGCCCGCGATGCCGCGACCGCCAACGCCGACAGCGCCCGCGCCGATCTGGCGCAGGCCGAAGAGGCGGCGCGCTACGGCCACCTGAGCGCGCCGCGCGACGGCATCATCCTGAGCACGGATGTCGAACCCGGCACCTTGGTGAGTTCCGGCGTGAGCGTGGTCGAAATGGCCGACCCGCTGGGCCGCGAGGCGATCATCGACGTGCCGGAAAGTTTCGCCATGGTGATCCCGGATCACGCCGGTTTCATCGTGCGGCACCGCTCCGACGGCGTCGCCCCGGTCGCGGCGACCCTGAGCGTGATCGAACCGGTGGCCGAGACCAGCCTCGAGACCCGCCGTCTCCGGCTTACCCTCGACGATCCGCCGGAAGATTACCGCATCGGCACGCTGATCACCGCGACCTATGACAGCGACGCAGCCCCGGTGATGACCCTGCCGCAAACCGCGATTGCGGGGACGGATGAGGCTCCGGGCGTCTGGCGGGTTGAGGCCGGGAAGGGCGAGACCGGACGGACTGTCCATTTCATGCCGGTGACGCTCGGGCGGAGCATCGGGACGCGTGTGGTGATTGCCTCGGGTCTGACCGAGGGAGATGAGATTGTGGTGCGGGGCGCGCATGCGCTCGCAGAAGGCCAAAAGGTCGGGGAGCGGCGGCAATGAAAGGGTTCAACCTGTCCGATTGGGCGCTGGGGCATCGCTCCTTCATCTGGTTCATGATGATCGTGGCGGTGGTCGCGGGCGCGCTCAGTTACATGAAACTCGGCCGCGAAGAAGATCCGGCCTTCACCATCCGTACCATGGTTGTGACCGCCAGCCTGCCGGGCGCCACCGCCGAGGAAACCGTCACGCAGGTGACAGACCGCATCGAGCGCAAGTTGCAGGAACTGCCCGCGCTCGACGGCACGCGCTCGGTCACCTATCCCGGCATTGCCATGGTCTATGTCGACCTGCGCGACGACATCCCCTCCGATCAGATCACCCCGTCCTGGATCCGGGTCCGGCAGATGATGTCGGACATTCAAAGCGAGTTCCCGCAGGAATTCCAAGGCTTTGCCTTCAACGACGATTTCGGTGACGTCTACGGTACCGTCTATGCCTTCACCGCCGACGGCTTTGCGCCCGAGGAGTTGAAGGACTATGTCGAGGACATCCGCGACGAGATCGAGAAAGTCGACAACGCGGGCAAGGTCGAGCTCTTCGGCACCCGCGATCAGGTGATCCGCATCGAATTCTCCTCCCGCCGTCTCGCCGCCTTCGGGCTTGAGGTGCAAAGCGTGCTCTCGTCGCTTTCGGCCCAGAACGAGATCGTGTCCTCCGGCATGATTTCGACAGAGGGGGAAAACATCCTTCTGCGCGTGTCGGGCCAGTTCGACAGTGCCGAGGCGCTGGCGCAGGCCCCGCTGCGCTCGGGCGATATCTTCTTTACCCTCGCCGATGTGGGCGAGGTGACCGAAGGCTACGAAGACCCGCCCTCCGAACTGTTCCGCTACAACGGCCAGCCCGCCATCGGGCTCAAGATCGGTATGCGCGACGGCGGCAATATCCTCGATTTCGGCTCGGCCGTGGACGCGCTCATGACCGAGCTGACCGCCGCCCTGCCGATCGGCATCGACGTGTATCACGTCGCCGATCAGCCGAAGGTGGTCGAGGAGTCGGTCGGCCATTTCGTGCAGGCGCTGATCGAAGCGGTGGTGATCGTTCTGGCCGTGAGTTTCGTGTCGCTCGGTGTGCGCGCGGGCTTTGTCGTCAGCCTGACGATCCCGCTGGTGCTGGCGCTCACCTTCGTTTTCATGGAGATCATGGGCATCACGTTGCAACGGATTTCCCTTGGCGCGCTGATCATCGCGCTGGGCCTTCTGGTCGACGATGCGATGATTGCCATCGAGACGATGATCTCCCGGCTGGAACGCGGCGAAAGCCGTCACAAGGCGGCGTCTTACGCCTGGACCACCATCGCCTGGCCGATGCTGACGGGCACGCTGATCACCACGGCGGGTTTCATCCCGATCGGGCTCAACAGCTCGAACGCCGGGGAATACACCCGCACGCTGTTCTATGTGATCGCGATCTCGCTGGTGCTGAGCTGGATCGTCGCGGTGCTCTTCGCCCCGGTGCTGGGCGCGACCTTCCTGCCGAAGAAATGGAAACACGAACATGGCGAAGCGGGTTGGCTGCGTCGTCGTTTCCATCACCTGCTGCGCCTGTCGATGCGGTTCAGGATCCTCACCGTGCTGATCACCTTTCTGGCCTTCGCGGTCTCTGTCGTCGGCATGAGCAAGGTCGAACAACAGTTCTTCCCAAGCTCGGACCGCCCCGAGGTTCTGGTCGATGTGACCCTGCGCCAGAATGCCAGCATTTACGCCACTGACAGCGCCATCGCCGGGTTCGAAACCTGGCTCGGCCAGCAGGACGAAGTGAGCTACTGGACCAGCTATGTCGGCACCGGTGCGCCGCGTGTGATCCTGACGCTGGAAGCGCTGACACCTGGTCCTAACATCGGGCAGCTTCTGATCGTGACGTCCGATCTGGAGGCGCGCGACCGTCTGATCGCCAAGGTGCGCGCCTATTCCGACGCTCAGCCCGGCACGGAATTCTATCCCAAGACCTTCGAACTGGGGCCGCCCGTGGGCAAGCCGGTGCAATACCGGATTTCCGGGCCGGATTATGCCGAGCTGCGCGATCACGCCCGCGATTTCGCCGCCGTGATGGCCAGCGATGACCGGCTGATCTCCATCGCACCCGACTGGAACGAGCCGAGCCGCGTCGTGCGGGTCGATCTCGATCAGGCCCGGATGCGCCAACTCGGGCTGACGCAATCCGATGTGGCGGGGGTTCTGGCCTCGCTCTTCGAGGGCACGACCGTGACCCAGATCCGTCAGGGCCGCGATCTGATCAATGTGGAAATCCGTGGTGCCGATGAGGACCGCCAGACGCTTTCCGCCCTCGAAAGCCTGCAATTCGCCAATGCCGACGGGGTGTCTATCCCGCTGTCGTCCATCGCGACGCTGGATTGGGTCACCGAACAGCCGATGATCCGTCAGGAAGACCGCGAACCGGTGATCACCGTCAAGGCGGCGATTGCCACCGACGATCTTCCGGCGACCATCGTCACCGATCTTACCCCCACTGTGGCGGCCTTTGCCGAGACCCTGCCGCGGGGCTATTCGGTCGAGGTCGGCGGCACGGTCGAGAGCAGTTCGGAAAGTCAGGCGCCGATCATGGCGGTGATGCCGATCATGATCCTGATCATGCTGACGCTGACGATGATGCAGGTGCAGAGCTTCCGCCTGATGTTCGTTGTGCTCGCCGTCGCGCCTCTGGGCCTGATCGGTGTGGTCGCCTCGCTCCTGTCGGCCCATGCGCCGATGGGCTTCGTCGCGCTTCTGGGCGTTCTCGCCCTGATCGGCATCCTGATGCGCAACTCGATCATCCTCGTGCAGGCCATTGAGGACCTGCGCGCCGAGGGCAAATCGCGCTGGCAGGCGGTGTTCGAGGCCTCGGACAGCCGTGCGCGTCCGATCCTCCTGACCGCCGCGGCCGCCTCTCTGGCGCTGATCCCGATCTCGCGTCAGGTGTTCTGGGGTCCGATGGCCTATGCCATGATGGGCGGCATCATCGCGGGGACATTGATCACCCTGCTGTTCGCCCCCGCGCTCTATTGCCTTGTCTTCGGCGTGAAGCCCGAAAAGGAGGCCTGAGCATGACCAAGGGCTGCTCCGCCCCTCTCGATCACCGCACCCGCATCGGTCAGGCGCGCCGCGAAAAGACCCGCGAGCGGCTGTGCGAAGCGGCGATCATGGTCTTTGCCGAACGCGGGCTGAACGGCACGGTGATCGACCATGTGGTGCGTCAGGCCGGGGTGTCGCGCGGCACGTTCTACAATTATTTCGACACCATCGAGGATGTGCTCGACGCCGCGCGGGTGATGCTCAAACGCGAGCTGGTTTTGCTGGTCAAGGATTCGGTCGATTTCGACCGCCCGCCCGCCGAACGTGTCGCCTTTGGCCTGCGCGCCTTCATCGAAGTGGCACGCCAGAACAAGCTCTTCCTCGAATTCTCCGCCCGCCTCGGGCATCAGAGCTACAGTTTCTCGAACCTGTTGAAGGAAACCGCGCCGGGTTTCGTGTCGAGCGCCATTGAGGCCGGGGAGTTCCGCCCGATCCCGGAGGGGCTGATCTTCGACCTGATGGAAAGCGGCGCAATCGCGGTGTTGCGGCGTTTGATGGACGGCGAAGAGGTCGATGTCGCGGCCTTCGTGTCGGCGATGCTGCGGGTGCTTGGGTTGAGTTACGAGGCCTCCGTGGCCATTGCCGCGCTTCCGGTCGAGGTGCCGCAACCCGCAGAGGACAGTCTTCTGCTGCGTGCCAACGCGACCTGGAGCGCATCACACTGAGCTGCGGCCCATCCGCACCAGAGCCTCGGCCAGCATCGTCGCGGCCCGCACCCCGTCGATCAGCGTCACTCCGGTCGACAGGCTCAGCGCCGCATGATGCGTCGTCATGCCCGCACATCCGAGAATGACACTGCCCGCGCCGCGTGCACCCATGGTCCTGATCTCGTCGGAGAGCTTTTCAAGCACGTCCGGGCGGCCTTCTTCCACGTCGAGAACCGGAATGTTTGACGGCACGACCCCGAGACAGGCGCCCTCAAACCCAAGCCGCTCGATGTTGCCCTCGATCACCGGCACCGATCCGGCCATGGTGGTCACCACACCATAGCTTTGCCCCATCAGGAGCGCCATGTGATAGGCCGCCTGTCCGATGCCGATCACCGGGCAATGTGCCTTGGCGCGCAGCTCCTCAAGTCCGGTATCGTCGAAACAGGCGATCACGATGACCTCGACACCTGCCTCCCGCGCCTTTGGCAAAAGCGCCAGAAGCCCGGGCAGGGCGGCGTCGCCGTCCTCGGGCCCCTGAATGGCGGGCGGGCCGTCGCTATTGGTCCAGCCGAGGATCTCCGCCTCCGGGAGGACCGCCCGTGCGGTTGTCACGACGCTCTCGGTCATTGCCACGGTCGAATTCGGATTGAGAAAGAGGAGCTTCACCTCAGACCCCTTGTCCCGCGTCCGACCCGAACCGCGCCCGGCGTTTGCCAAGGCCCCAGACGGTCAAGAGAAACGCCCCGATGATCAGCAGGGAAAACAGCGTCGTCATTGTGCCGAGCGCATAGATCACCGGCGTGGTCACATTGGTCGTCATGCCGAAAATCTCCAGAGGCAGGGTGTTGTAGGACCCGGCGGTCAACAGCGTGCGCGCGAACTCATCATAAGAGAGCGTAAAGCCAAACAGTCCCACCCCGATCAGCGAGGGCGCGATGATCGGAAGAACCACATAGCGCACGGTTTGCCAAGGGGAGGCACCTTGGTCGCGGGCGGCTTCCTCGAAGGATTTGTCAAAGCGGTTGAACACGGCGAACATGATCAACAGGCCAAAGGGCAGGGTCCAGGTGAGCTGCGAGCCGAACCCCGAGGTGGCCCAGTGAATTTTCAACCCGAACTGGTTGAAGATGAGGCCGACGCCCAAAGAGATCAGGATCGAGGGGATCACCAGCGAGGCGATGATCAGATAGAACAATATGCCGGAGCCGTAGAAGCGTTTGCGGAAGGCAAAGCCGCCCATGACGGAGACCACAACGGTCGTTACCATGACCATCAGGCCGAGCGCGAAGGAGCGGCGGAAACTGCCCCAGATGTCACCTACGGCCTGTTCCTGAAACAACTCGCGGAACCAGTTGAGCGAAGTGCCCTGCATCGGAAACGTAAGCCCGCCGCCGGGGCCTTGGAACGACAGGATGCCGATGGTCAGCGTCGGGCCGTAGAGGAACAGGATGAACAGCCCGAAGAAGGCGGTGAGCAGGTAGAAGGATTTGGATTTCTTTTCCATGGCTCAGAGCTCCTTTCGGATGTCGACGAAGCGCAACAGGATGCCGATCACGATCAGGACGGTGATCAAAAGGATCACGGCGGTGGCGGCGGCAGACGGGTATTGCAACAGGGAAATGTCGTTCGAAATGAGCCGCCCGACGTTGGCCTTTTGCGATCCGGACATAAACCGCACGGTGATGAAATCGCCCATCACGAGGGTCAGCACAAAGATGGTCCCAATCATGATGCCGGGCTTCGTGAGGGGCAAAATCACGTGGATCAGGGTCTGAAATCCGCTGGCGCCATTGTCGCGCGCCGCTTCGATCAGGGAATGATCAATCCGCGTCATCGTGTTGAAAATCGGCACCACCATGAAGAGCGTATAGAGATGCACAAAGGCCAGGATCACCGAGAAATCGGAATACAAGAGCCACTCCAATGGCTGATCCGTGATGCCCCAGCTTTGCAGCATCGAGTTGGCGATGCCGTTGCGCCCGAGGAACGGAATCCACGAAATCATCCGAATGATGTTTGAGGTCCAGAACGGGATGGTGCAAAGGAGAAACAGCGCGATCTGTGTCGTCTGGTTCTGGATGTGAAAGGCGAGATAATAGGCGACCGTAAACCCGATCGCGAGCGTCATCGCCCATGTGATCGCGGCGTATTTGAACGTCGCGAAGAACACCTTGTAGGTCACCGGAGAGCCGAACAGGAATTCGTAATTCTCAAAGGAAAACCCCGGGATGATCGAAAACTCGGTGGCCTGCCAGAAGCTCACCACGACGATGGTGATGATCGGCAGGATCAGAAATCCGATCAAGATCAGGGTCAGGGGCGAGGCCTGAAGCCAGCCCTGGATATGACGGTTTTTGAGCATCGCTTGGTTTCTTTCGTCTCAAAATATCCCGGGGGAGGAGACGTGCAGGCGTTGCGCCTGCACGGTGGAGGGGGCAGCGCCCCCTCTTTGGCTTAGGACGCGATGAACTCGTTCCATTTGCGAACCATATACTGGTTCTCGTCCATGACGGAGTTCCAGCAGGCCACATGCCCCATGCGGTCATAGAAGGCCCCGCCATCGCGCGTTTCGCCCGCCTGCGCCAGAACGTCGCCAGTGGGCGAGGTGATGACGTCGGTCGCGGGTTTGCCTTCGAACCAGTAACCCCACTCGTTCTCGGTCATGAACTCTTTCGAGGTTTCCGGCACGGCGGAATAGTAACCCTGACGCATCAGGTAGCCGCCGACCCAACCGGAGAGATACCAGTTGATGTATTCATAGGCCGCATCCAGAGCCATGCCGGACAGATTCGCGGACAGGCCGATACCGCCGCCCCAGCTCCGATAGCCCTCTTTCAGCGGCTGGTAGACGCATTCGATGCCGCGCGATTTCACCGCGGTGATCGCCGGCGACCACATCGACTGGATCACCACCTCGCCCGAGGCCATCAGGTTGACGCTCTCGTCAAAGGTTTTCCAGAAGGCGCGGAACTGGCCGTTCTTTTTCGCCTCGGTAAAGATCGCCATGGTCTTGTCGATCTCTTCGCGGGTCATGTTGCCCTTGTCGCCATATTGGATCTCACCCATGGCTTCGCAGACCATCGCCATATCCATGATGCCGATGGAGGAAATATCAAGGATCGACGCCTTGCCCTTGAACTCCGGGTTCAGAAGCTCGGTCCAGCTCTCGATCGGACGGCCGATCAGGTCCGGGCGGATGCCCAGCGTGTCGGCATTGTAAATGGTCGGGATCAGCGTCATCCAGTTGGTCTGCTCGGTCGCAAAGGTCTTCGACCCTTCGCCCTCGACAAAGCCCACGGTATGCGGCGCAGTGCCCTGTGCGATCACGCTTTCGGGGGTCAGTTTGCCGTCTTTGAAAATGCCGACGATCTTGTCGTAATTCGCGATCTTGGACACATCCATCGCCTGAAGGTTGCCGGTCGGCCAAACCTTTTTACAGATCCAGTATTCGATGTCGGCGATGTCGAAGCTGTCCGGCTGGGTCGCGGCGCGCTGGGTCACAGAATCGGAATCGAGCGCGGTCATCTCGAGCGTAAAGCCAAGGTCTTCCTTCACCTTATTGGCCACATCGTTGAGGTTCGACACGCCGGTGCCGAACTGGCGCAGCGTGATGTCCTTGATCTCCTGAGCCCAGACCATGGGCGCCGGAAGGGCCGAGGCGGCAACGGCGGCCGCACCGCCCTTGAGCACCGCACGGCGCGAGTAACGCATTTTAGACATGTGATTCTTCCCTTGTTGGATGGATCGTAGAATTAAGCCTGGAGGCGGTGGGCCCGCCCCTCGTCCCAGGCGAGGCTGACCGCATCGCCCGGATTTTTCGGATTCGCATAGAAGGTGCCCTCGGGCACGAGCGCCAGAACCTCTTCGCCCGCTTCGGTCATCGAGGTCATCGCCACATGCGCGCCCTGATATTCGACGGAGGTCACAGTCGCCGTGAGACCGTGATCGCCCAGAACCACCTCATCGGCACGGAGTGCCACCTTGGCGCCGTCGAGCGAAATCACATTATGTCCGCCCATGAACCGCGCCACGAATTCGGTCTTCGGTGCATTCCACACGTCGCGCGCGGCGCCTGCCTGTTCGATCACCGCATTGTTCATCACGACGATCTCGTCGGCCAGCGCCAGCGCCTCGTCCTGCCCGTGGGTGACGTGGATGAAGGTGATGCCCAATTCGCGTTGCAGACGTTTCAACTCGGCACGCACCTTGATCCGCAGAAACGGATCGAGCGCCGACAGAGGCTCGTCGAGCAACAACACCCGTGGTTTCGTCACCAAGGCGCGGGCCAGTGCCACGCGCTGTTGCTGACCGCCGGAGAGTTGCGCGGGCAGGCGCTGGGCAAAGCTCGTCATATGCACAAGCTCCAGCATTTCGTCGGCGGCCTTATGGCGGCTCGCCTTGTCGACGCCCTTCATCCGAAGCGAAAACGCCACGTTGTCGCGCACTGAGAGATGCGGGAACAATGCGTAAGACTGGAACATCATCGCCGTGCCGCGTTTCGCGGGGGGCAGATGGGCAATGTCCAGCCCGTCGAGCACGATCGAGCCGTCGGAGACGCTTTCATGTCCGGCGATCATCCGCAAAGTCGTCGATTTGCCACAGCCGGACGGCCCCAGCAGGCACACATAGGTGCCATTGTGAAACACGTAATTCACATCCCTCACGGCGACCGTGTCGCCATAGCGTTTGGTCAGATGTACGAGTTCCAAATCTTTTCCAGAGCGCATGTCCGTCCGCCTTGTCTGCGTTTCAATGCTTTGACGCTGAGCCGGTTTCCGGCATGGGCGAAGATTTTTCCGTCCTCCTGGCCCTGCGGAACACGAAATGCCTGATGTTTGGGCGCGTCGTACATAAGAGTGCATTAATTATGCGCTATAATTGTATACAATCTTGTGGACGAAAATTTTCCACCACCGCACTTGAGAATCAGCGCCCGGGGCGGAAAGTAGACCGATCAGAAGACGAAGGACGATCAAATGGCGGAGCCGGTTGAGCAGAAAGAAAGCGGAAGCGCACGGGTTGCGGAAAGTCTCGCCATGGCGATCCACGAACACCGGCTCTCCCCCGGCATGAAGCTCAGCGAGGACGAGGTGGGCGAGATCTACGGTGTCAGCCGCACCGTGGTGCGCGCCGCCCTGCAACAGCTCGCCCATGACCATCTCGTCGAATTGAAACGCAACCGCGGCGCGTTCGTCGCCCAGCCCTCCGTCAAGGAGGCGCGCGAGGTGTTCGAGGCCCGCGCTTTGCTGGAGCCGCGCACCGCCCGCTCCGCCGCCGAGCGCGCGACGCCCGAAGACATCGAGATCCTGCAACGGCATATCGACGAGGAACACGCCGCGACTCATGCCGGTGACACCGGGCGCGCCCTGCATCTGTCGGGCATGTTCCATGTCGAGATCGCCCGCATCGCCGATCAGACCACGGTCGCCGATTTCATCGCCCAGCTCGTCTCCCGCTCCTCGCTTATCATCGCGCTCTATTGGCAGCGGCGCACAGCACTTTGCGAGAGCCACGCCCATGACGCGCTAATCAAGGCGCTCGCACGGCATGACGGCGCGGCGGCCGAGGAGATGATGAAACACCACCTGCTCGATCTTCTGACCTCGCTCGACCTGCGCGATCAGCCCTCGGTGCCGAAATCCCTCAAGGAGGCGTTGAATTGATCCTCCGCCCCGCCAGCGCCGCCGAAGTGGCCACTGTGCTCGACTGGGCGGCGGAAGAAGGATGGAATCCGGGGCTCGACGATGCCGCCCCCTTTGCCGGGGCCGACCGGAACGGGTTTTTCGTCGCCGAAAAGAAAAGCGGCCTCGCCGCCGCGATCTCCGTGGTCAATCACTGTCCGGGCTTCGCCTTTCTCGGCCTCTATATCTGTCGCCCGAAATATCGTGGGCGGGGCATCGGTCTGAAACTCTGGCAGCACGCGCTCGACCATGCCGGGGACCGCACCGTCGGCCTCGATGGCGTCGCGGCCCAGCAAGACAATTACGCCCGTTCGGGCTTTGTCAAAACCGGCTCCACGGCGCGGTTCGAAGGCGCTGTGAGGGCGCAGTCTCCTGCCGACATCCGGCCCGTTTCCAATAGCGATCTTGCCGATCTCGGCGGGCTCGATCTTCTGGCCAACGGGTTTCTGCGCCCGCGGTTCCTCTCCGGCTGGCTCGGCGATACCGAAACCCGTCGCACTATGGTGCTCGATGGCCCCGACGGCTCGCTGGGCTTTGCCACCGCGCGGCTCTGTCGCGAGGGGTGCAAGATCGGTCCGCTCGTTGCCCCCGATAAGGACAGCGCCCTGCGCCTGATCTCCGCCGCCTGTGCCGCGCTCGGTCAGGACAGGGCCATCCTCGACGTGCCGGAGATGCAGTCGGGTTTCCGCAATACGCTGGTCGAGAGCGATTGGCAGATCACCTTCGAAACCGCCCGTATGTATCGTGGCGAGCCGCCCGCGCCCGGGCATCCCGAAACCCTCTTCGGGGTGGCGACGCTGGAGCTTGGTTAGGGCTTAACTGGCCCGCGTGCGGATCAGTCGGACGAGGTTCGCCAGCACGAAGATCAGCGCGGCGACCGTCACGATGGTCGGACCGGTCGGCGTGTCGAAGGTGAACGCGCCCTGAATGCCGCCCAGAACCGCCATGACGCCAATGAGCGTGGCGATCACCGCCATGCGCTCCGGCGTGCGCGAAAACGGTCGCGCACTCGCCGCGGGGATCAGCAACATCGCGGCAATCAGAAGCGTGCCGACCACCTTGATCGCCACCGCCACCACCATCGCCAGCGCCAGCGACAGGATCAACTGCTCGCGTCGCGGCGACAGGCCCGAAGCCATCGCAAGATCGGGGTTGAGCGTCGTGGTCAAAAGCGCCGACCAGCGCCAGTACAGCAGCCCGAAGACCAACACCGCGCCGCCCCAGATCACCGCAAGATCGCTGCGCCCGACGGCGAGAATGTCGCCGAACAGATAGGCGTTGAGATCGACCCTGACGTTGGGCACGAAAGACACGGCAACAAGCCCGAAGGCCAGCGCGCTGTGCGCCATCACGCCCAGCAAAGTGTCCATGGCAAAACCGCGGCCCGACAGGGTCGAAACGGTGAACGCCATCAACAGCGCAATCACAAGGACCCCCGCGAAGATCGACACGTTGAACGCCAAGGCCAGAGCGACCCCCAGAAGGGCCGCGTGTGCCGTGGCATCGCCGAAATAGGCCATCCGCCGCCAGACCACGAAACAGCCCAAAGGCGCTGCCGCCAGCACAAGACCGATCCCGGCCAGAATGGCGCGGACAAGGAAATCGTCGAGAAGGCTCATGCGGAGGTCACCTTGTCCTGCGTTTGGCTCTGGTTCTGCCCGTGGTCATGCGTGTGCGCATGCGCATGGTCCTGCGCATGGTCCTGCGCATGATCGTGATCGCAATGGTCATGGCTGTGGTCATGTCGGTAGAGCGCCAGCGCACCATGCGTGCCGGTGCCAAAGAGCGCCCGATATTCCGGCGCGGAGGCGACATGCTCCGGCGCGCCGTGGCAACAGACATGACCATTGAGACAGATCACCCGATCCGATGTGGACATCACCACATGCAATTCATGGCTCACCATCAAAACCGCGACGCCCTTGTCCTGTCGCAGCCGTTCGATCTGACTGTAGAAATCGGCGGAACCGGATTGGTCCAGCCCCTGAGTGGCCTCGTCGAGGATCAGAAGATCGGGATCGTTCAAAAGCGCACGGGCCAGCAGCACGCGTTGAAACTGCCCGCCCGACAGATCGGTCATCTGCCGCATGCAAAGATGGCCTGCACCGGCATCGTTGAGCGCGGCATGGGCGGCGGCGTCGCTCACCCGTTTCGGCAGCGACAGGAACCGCCGCACCGTGAGCGGCAGGGTCGGGTCGATATGCAGCTTTTGCGGCACATAGCCGATGCGCAGACCCTTCTGCCGTGTCACCGTGCCGCTTTCCGGGGCCAGCGCCCCGATCACCACCTTCATCAGCGTCGATTTGCCGGAGCCGTTCGGCCCCACGATGGTGACGATCTCGCCCGGCTCGACCGTCATCGAGACGTCGTCAAGCGCCAACCGCCCGCCAAGATGCAGGGTCACATTTTCAATGTTGATGAGGCTCATTTTTCACGCGCCAGACAGTTCGGGCAGGTGCCCTCGGCCTCCAGGACCGCACGGGAAATGCGAAATCCTGTGGTCGCCGCAATATTCGCCAGCAGGCTGTGCGACGGATCGGTTTCCGCCTCCGCCACCGCATGACAGGAGGTGCAGATCAGAAAGGCGGGGGTGTGCCGCTCGCCGGGATGGGCGCAGGCGATGAAGGCGTTGAGCTTCTCGATTTTGTGAACAAAGCCGTTTTTGGTCAAAAAATCGAGCGCGCGATAGGCCACCGGCGGCTGACTGCCGAACCCGTCTTCGGCCAGGCGGGCCAGCACGTCATAGGCCCCGAGCGCGCGGTGCTCTTCGAGCAGAATCTCCAGCGCCCGCTTGCGCACCGGCGTCAGATGCAGCCCGGCCTCGCGACAAGCGTGGTCCGCCGCCGCGACGCCATCCGCGACGCAATGGCTGTGATCGTGGTGCTGAAATCCGATCGTGTTCGGGTCCATGGCATCGCTCCGGTATGACGAGTCGCGCAGTTGGTTTGCTAACAGGAGCCCTTGATATGTTATCACCTGTACTATATCAAGCCCGAGACGTAATAACATAACATGCATCAGAGGCCAGAATGACCCTTCGTTCCTCCCTTCTTTCTGTCAGCTTGCTCGCCAGCGCACAATTCGCCGCCGTTTCCGCCGCCTATGCCGAGGTTCCCAATGTCGTCACCGACATGGCGCCGATCGGCTCGCTTGTGGCTCAGGTCATGGGCGATCTCGGCACCTCGACCCAGTTGATGCCGCAAGGCGCCTCGCCGCACGGCTACTCCCTGCGCCCGTCGGAGGCCAAAGCCCTGCAAGCCGCCGACATCGTCTTTTGGACCGGTCCGGTGATCGAGCCCTGGCTCGACGAGATGATCGACGAAGTGGCCCACGACGCCCATTCGGTGCCTCTGGCGCTGGCTGAAGGCGCGACTGTCCTGCCGGTGCGTGAAGGCGCAACTTTCGAGCGTCACGTCCATAGCGATGACGAACACGACCATGATGAGGCTGGGCATGAAGACCATGACGAGCACGCCGATGAAACGCATGACGATCATGACGACCATGACCACGATGAGCATGATCATGACGAGCACGGCCATGATGATCACGATGACCATGACCACGAAGGGGCCGATGGTCACGCCTGGCTCGATCCGATGAACGCCCGTGTCTGGCTCGGTGTCATCGCCGAGGAACTCGCCGAGCACGACCCCGAAAACGCCGCCACCTACGCCGCGAATGCCGCTGCGGCCCAACAGGCGCTGGACGTTAAAATCGCGGAAATTCAGGCCGAACTGGCTCCGATCTCCGATCTGCGCTTCGTCGTCTTCCACGATTCCTTCCAGTATTTCGAAAACCGCTTCGGTCTTCAGGCCACCGGCTCCATCTCGCTTTCGGACGCCACCGCGCCGAGCCCGGCCCGCGTGAAGGAAATTCAGGACAAGATCAAATCCGAGGGCGTCACCTGCGTCTTCTCCGAACCGCAGTTCAACGCGGGCCTTGTCGCGACCGTGCTCGATGGCACTGATGCGAAAACCACGGTGATCGACCCGCTGGGCGTCGGGCTGACCCCGGGCGCCGGGTTCTACGGCGATCTGATTGACGCTGCGGCTACGGCTTTCAAAACCTGCGCCGCCGAGTGATCGTCCGGTGATCGCCCAGAGCTTGCCTGTGATCGCCGCGTAAATTCGGAACAAATGTAAAAAAAGGGCGCGGGGGGTCTTCCCGTGCCCTTGTTTGTGCCGGGGGGGAGTTTTACATCCCAAGGCATGAGCCTCAGCATCCCCTTTCTCGCGTCGCCGCCAAAGGTCAATGTCGTCCGTCTGAACGGTGCGATCATGACCCGTCAGGGCGGTTTGAACGACCAAAGCCTCGCCCCCGCGATCGAGCGCGCCTTTCGCAAGGGCAAGCCCACAGCCGTCGCGCTGTCGATCAATTCGCCGGGTGGCTCGCCGGTGCAATCCTCGCTGATCGCGGCCCGGATCACCCGTCTGGCGCAGGAAAAAGAACTTCCGGTCTATGCCTTTGTCGAAGATGTCGCGGCCTCGGGCGGCTATTGGCTGGCCTGTGCCGCCGACAAGATTTTCGTCGATCCAAGCTCCATCGTCGGCTCCATCGGCGTGATTTCCGCAGGCTTCGGCTTCGACCAGTTCATCGGCAAACATGGCATCGAGCGTCGGGTTTACACCTCCGGTCGCTCGAAAAGTCAGCTCGATCCCTTCCGCCCGGAAAACCCCGAAGACGTGGCGCGGATCAAATCTCTGCAAGAAGAAATCCATCAGGCTTTCATTGCCCATGTCACCGCCTCCCGTGCCGAGCGGCTTTCGAAAGAGGCGGAGCTGTTCGACGGGGCCTTCTGGACCGGGGCGAAGGGCGTCGAGCTTGGCCTCGCCGATGGCATCGGCCATCTCGTTCCCACGATGAAAGACATCTACGGCGACAAGGTGAAGCTCTCGGTCTTCGGCCCGAAACGCCCGCTGTTCCGTCGCTTCGGCACCGAACTCGCCTCCGGCCTCACCGCGCAGGTCGAAGAACAGGCCCTCTGGGCAAGGTTCGGGCTCTGAACAGATGGTTTTCAAGATCATCAGCGTCTTTCTGATCTTCATGATGGTGCTCGCCCTTTTCGGCCGACTGCGCTTTCCGGGTCAGAAAAAGCTGAACGATATGAAATGTCCGAAATGCGGGCGTTACAAAATTGGTAAAGGCCCGTGCGCCTGTGAAAAGGACAGATCCTGATGGATTTCATTTATGCGGTTGCCGGTCTGATCATCCTGCTGATTGCAGGCGATATGTTGGTGCGCGGCGCTGTGAACCTGTCCCTGCGACTGGGTATTCCGGCGCTGATCGTCTCGCTCACCGTCGTCGCCTTCGGCACCTCCGCGCCGGAGCTTTTGGTGTCCGTGTCGGCGATTTTCGACGGGGCACCGGGGCTGGCACTCGGCAACGTCATCGGGTCGAACACCGCCAACGTGCTTCTGGTGATGGGCATTCCTGCCATGATCTCCACTCTTCATGTCATCGACAATTCCACCCGCGCCTCCTATCTCCAGATGCTGGGTGCGACCGTGCTGTTCATCCTTCTGGCGCTGCGCGGCACGTTCGACTGGATTGCCGGCCTGATCCTTCTGGCCGCGCTTTTCGCCATGATCGGTCACGCGATCTATGAGGCCCGCTGTCACCGCGTCGCCCAGCGGGACGTCGAACCCGAAGAGGTCGAAGGCGCCGACCCCGACATGCCCTGGATCAAGGTCATCGGTTTTCTGCTGGTCGGTCTCATCGGCCTGCCGTTCGGTGCGGATATTCTGGTCGATGCCTCGACCAATATCGCCCGTGCCTTCGGCGTCTCCGAAACCGTGATCGGCCTGACCCTCGTGGCCCTCGGCACCTCCCTGCCGGAACTCGCGACGACCGTCATGGCGGCGCTCCGCAAACAGGCCGACGTCGCCTTCGGCAACGTCATCGGCTCCAACATGTTCAACCTTCTCGGTATCATCGGTGTGTCGAGCCTCGTCGGACAGCTTCCGGTCGACAAGGACCTGATGGATTTCGACATCTGGGTGATGCTTGGCGTGTCTGTCCTGCTCGGCCTGTTCGTGCTCAAGCGCATCGACATCACCCGGGTTTGGGGGATCGCCCTTTCCGTCCTATATGTTCTCTACATATTGGCTGTGCTGGGCTGAGGAGATCGTATGACACTGCGCAAGGCGCTTGTGACCGGGGCGGGGCAGAGGCTTGGCCGTGCCATGGCCCTGTCTCTGGGCGAAATGGGGTTTGACGTCGCGGTGCATTGTCATCGCTCCCGTGCCGAGGCCGCCGATCTGGTCGAGGCCCTGCGCGCCATGGGACGAAAGGCGTCCGTGTTGCAGGCCGATCTGCTCGACGAGGCGCAGGTGGAGACCCTCGTGCCGCGTGCCGTGGACGCGCTCGGCGGGCCTCTGACGCTTCTCGTCAACAACGCTTCGATTTTCGAAGACGATACGGTTGAGACCGCCACCCGGCAAAGCTGGGACCGGCATTTCGGGAGCAACCTGCGTGCGCCCTTCGTGTTGACGCAACAGTTCGCTGCGCAGGCACCCGATCCGGTGTGCGATCCCGACGGTCGCCCGCGCGCGCAGGCGCTCGTGGTCAACATGATCGATCAGCGTGTGCGCAAGCTCACGCCGCAGTTCATGACCTACACGCTTGCCAAATCCGCGCTCTGGACGCTCACGCAAACTGCGGCTCAGGCTCTCGCGCCCCGTGTGCGCGTCAATGGCATCGGACCCGGTCCGACGCTTCAGGGCGCGCGCCAGAGCCCGGAGGACTTTGCAGACCAGCAAAAAGCGACCCTTTTGCAGCGCGGTGCAGAGCCCGCCGACGTCATCGCCGCACTGGCCTATCTGGTCGCCGCGCCCGCTGTGACCGGGCAGTTGATCTGCCCCGACAGCGGTCAACATCTGGCTTGGGAAACGGCGGACGTTCGGGGCAACGAGTAAGCCCTGTTAACCTTTTCAAGCAAAAGTTTTGCACGTCTCTCGGGTTTGTTTCATTTTCGTTACTAAAATGTAAACAATATCAAGGGTTTGCGATATGCTCTTAAAAATACCATTTAAAATCAATGCATTAAAAACGAGTTCATTTTTTGTGCAAACGGGTGAATACGCATGAATCCAAGGGGAAATCCGTGTTCACGAAAACTTATAGGCAGGGTTATCCACAGAAATGGTGGATGAGTTAGCTCTTGCTCTCGGAGCGATAAGATTGCAGCCAGAGGGGGAATCGGAGGCAGGCAGATGAGTGACGTAAAGGGCAGCGAAAATATGGACCCGACGCCGGAGACGTCCCGCGTCGACGCGCACAAGGACGTGCCGCGCGGCCATGCCGTGATCGACGCCTATGTCAAACAGCTCGACGGCTCGCCCGGCGTGTATCGCATGCTCGATCCCGAACATAACGTGCTCTATGTCGGCAAGGCGAAGAACCTCAAGAACCGCGTGTCGAACTACGCCCGCCCCTCGGGTCATTCCGCCCGCATCGCCCGGATGATCTCCGAAACCTCGCAAATGATGTTCCTGACGACCCGGACGGAGACCGAGGCGCTTCTGCTCGAACAGAACCTGATCAAGCAACTCAAGCCGCGCTACAACGTGTTGCTGCGCGATGACAAGAGCTTCCCGAACATCATGTTGACGAAGGACAGCGATTTCCCGCAGTTGTCCAAGCACCGCGGTGCGCGCAAGCGCAAGGCCGCCTATTTTGGCCCCTTCGCTTCCGCCTCCGCTGTGAACCGCACGCTGAACCAGTTGCAGAAGGTCTTTCTTTTGCGCACCTGTTCCGACCCGGATTTCGAGTCCCGTACGCGCCCCTGTCTCCAGTATCAGATCAAACGGTGCACCGCGCCCTGCGTCGGCAAGATCTCGAAAGAGGACTATGCCGAGCTGGTGAACGAGGCCGAACGTTTCCTTCAGGGCCGTCACTCCGGCCTTCAGGAAAAGCTCGCCCATGAGATGCAGGAGGCCTCCGACGCGATGGAATTCGAACGCGCCGCCGCTTTCCGCGACCGCATCCGCGCTCTGACACAGGTTCAGACGGCGCAGGGCATTAACCCACGCACCGTGGGCGAGGGCGATGTGATCGGGCTTCATATGGAGGGCGGGCAGGCCTGTGTTCAGGTCTTCTTCATCCGCGCGCATCAGAACTGGGGCAACAAGGATTTCTATCCGAAAACCAATGGCGCGGAGGCGGAGGAAGTCCTTGCGGGCTTCATCGGGCAATTCTACGAAAAACGCGATCCGCCGCGGCAGCTCATCCTGTCGCACGACATCGAAGAGCGCGAGCTGATGGAGGCCGCGCTGTCGGAGAAAGCTGGCAAGAAGATCGAAATCCTCGTTCCGCAGCGCGGCGAGAAACAGGAGCTTGTGGCCTCCGCGCTCCGCAACGCCCGCGAAAGTTTGGGCCGCAAAATGTCCGAAGGGGCGGCGCAGGAGAAACTCCTCGAAGGGCTCAAAGAGGCTTTCGATCTGCCGCGCGTGCCGCAGCGGGTTGAGGTCTACGACAACTCCCATATTCAGGGCGCCCATGCCGTCGGCGCGATGATCGTCGCGGGGCCGGAGGGGTTCATGAAGAACCACTACCGCAAATACGACATTCGCGGCGATGACATCACGCCCGGCGACGATTTCGGCATGATGAAAGAGGTTCTGACCCGTCGCTTCAAACGTCTGTTCAAAGACGATCCCGACCGTTCCAAAGGCCTCTGGCCCGATCTCCTGTTGATCGATGGCGGCGCGGGGCAGGTCTCTGCCGTGCATGAAATCATGGTCAAAGAGGGTGTCACCGACATTCCGATGATCGGCGTCGCCAAGGGCATCGACCGCGATCAGGGCAAGGAAGAATTCCACCGCATCGGCCACCGCGTCATGGCGCTGCGTCGGAACGATCCGGTCTTGTATTTCATCCAGCGCATGCGCGACGAGGCCCACCGCTTTGTCATCGGCACCCACCGCGCGAAACGCTCCAAGGCCATGGGTCTCACCAAGCTCGACGACATTCCCGGCATCGGCGCCACCCGCAAACGTGCGCTTCTGGCGCATTTCGGCTCTGCCAAGGCTGTGGAGGGCGCGCATCTCGACGATCTGATGGCCGTGGACGGAATTTCCGAGAAAGTGGCCCAGACCGTCTACGACTTCTTCCATGAGCACGGGTGAGGGAGTAAGGAGAAAACCATGACATGGAACCTGCCCAATATCCTCACCGTCTTCCGGTTGCTTTGCGCGCCCGGCGTGGCGCTCGTTTTCCTGATCCTGCCGCGCCCCGTCGCCGACTGGGCCGCGCTGATCCTGTTCGCCTCCGCCTCGATCACCGATTTTCTCGATGGCTATCTGGCGCGCAAATGGGACCAGATGTCGAAATTCGGCGCCATGCTCGACCCGATCGCCGACAAGGCCATGGTGGTGACGGCGATTGCCGTTCTGACCATGCTGCATGGGGCGAATGCGCTGATCGTGATCCCCGCCGCCTTCATCCTTCTGCGCGAAACCTTCGTCTCAGGCCTGCGCGAATTTCTGGGCGACACCGCCGGGACGCTCAAGGTCACGAAACTCGCCAAGTGGAAAACCACCTTCCAAATGGTCGCCATCGCCGTGCTCTTCGCCTATGGCGCGACCGATTTCGCGCCGCTCTTCACCCTCGGCATCGGGATCTTCTGGATCGCGGGCCTGCTCACCGTGATCACCGGCTGGGACTATCTGACCAAAGCCATGCCTTTCCTGCGAGATCACCATGAAGATTGAGGTGCTCTATTTCGCATGGGTGCGCGAGCGCATCGGCGAACCGCGTGAGACGGTCGAAACCTCCGCCGCGACGGTCATGGACTTGGTCGAGGAGTTGAAGGCCCGCGAAGAGCGCTATGACCTTGCCTTCTCCGATCTCAAATCCCTGCGCGTTGCTCTCGATCAGGAGTTGATGGAGTTCGACGCGCCCCTAGACGGCGTGCGCGAGGTGGCCTTCTTTCCGCCGATGACCGGCGGGTGAGTGGGAGCGAAACCATGCGCATCTCCGTCCAGTCCGAAGATTTCGAACTCGCTCAGGTCCTCAAGGGCTTCGGCAAAGCCCCGAACACTGGCGCGACGGTCAGCTTCACCGGCCTCGTGCGCGACGACACCGGCACACTCGATCACATGGAGATCGAGCATTATCCCGGCATGTGCGAAGCCGCGATTTCCAAGATCGCTGAGGAGGCCGCGACGCGCTGGTCCCTCACCGACTGCCTCGTCATCCACCGCTACGGTCAGTTGCGCCCCGGCGATCAGATCATGATGGTCGCCACCGCCGCCCGGCATCGGGTCGAGGCGTTCGAGGCCGCCGAATACCTGATGGACTACCTGAAATCCCGCGCGCCGTTCTGGAAAAAGGAAGTGACGCGCGAGGGGGCCGATTGGGTCGCGGCGAAAGAGGCCGACGAAGACGCGCTCAAACGCTGGTAGGCTCAGCCGCGATAGCGCAGCGCTTCCATGAACCGCGTAAACGCCGGGGAGGCCAGCCGCCGGTTGGGATAATAGAGGTGATAGCCCTGAATGGGCGGGCACCAATCGCTCAACGCCACTTGCAAACGTCCGTTATCGAGATAGGGCCGGGCCAGATCTTCGGGCACAAAGGCCAGCCCGTGCCCGTCGAGCGCCGCATGAAGCACCGACAGGATGCTGTCATAGCTCGCTTGCCCGCTGACCCGAACCTCCATCTCATGCCCGTCCTTTTCGAACTCCCAGGCATAAAGCCCGCCGCGTGAGGTCAGGCGCAGATTGATGCAGCGGTGATCCGTCAACTCCCTCGGATGCTGCGGCGCGGGGTGCTCTGCGAAATACTCCGGCGTGCCGACTACGAGAAACCGCCAGTCCGGTCCGATCCGCACCGCAATCATGTCTTTGCTCACAGATTCGCCAAGCCGCACGCCCGCGTCGAAATGCGCGCCGACGATATCGACCAACCCGTTGTCGATCGACACTTCGACATGGATATCCGGGTACTCCGGCAGGAACCGCGCGAGCACCGGACGCAGGAGAGTCTCCGCCGCATGTTCCCCCGAACTGATCCGCAAGGTGCCGGCGGGCTTGTCCCGCAACTCGCTCAGCGCTTCGATCTCCGCATGGATCTGTTCGAAATGCGGGGAGAGGGCGATGAAAAGCCGCTCTCCGGCTTCCGTCGTCGCCACGCTCCGCGTCGTGCGCGCCAAAAGTCGCAGTCCGAGCCGTTCCTCCAACGCCCGGATCGTATGGCTCAGCGCGGAGGAGGACACACCAAGACGGGCCGCCGCCCTGGTAAAGCTCTGCGCTTCGGCAACGGCGAGGAACGCCCGCAATTCTCCCAATTCATCTCGCGCCATTGCTGAGTTTCACTCACTAGTTCATCCCAATTATGCCATCTAATCGAATAGCGCGCCCGGCCTTAGATATCCATCGGAATTGATAGGACTGGAAAGGACGCACCATGGAAATCATCCGTGCAAATGACCTGCCAAAGATGGCGGGACCGAGTGACTGGTTCACCGGGGCGGTTGAGGTCGAGATGTTGTTCAACGGCTTCGACAAGGACCGCGTGCAAGGCGCGCGTGTCACCTTCCAACCCGGCGCTCGCACCGCTTGGCACACGCACCCGCTCGGCCAGACCTTGATCGTGACCGAAGGGGTCGGGCGGGTTCAACGTCTCGGCGGTCCGGTCGAGACCATCCGCACCGGCGACGTGGTCTGGTTCGCGCCCGGTGAAAAACACTGGCACGGCGCGGCTCCCGACAGCGCCATGACCCACACCGCCATTCAGGAGGTTCTGAACGGCGAGGTCGTCGCGTGGATGGAGCCTGTCTCCGACGCTGATTACGGCGCCTGAGGGCGCTCCGTGAAACCCGAAAAGGAAAAGACCATGATCAAAGATAAAGTCGTCATCATCACCGGCGCGTCGTCCGGCATTGGCGAGGCCACCGCCAAAGAGATCGCCGCCAAGGGCGCGAAAGTCGTGCTGGGCGCGCGCCGCGAAGACAGGCTCCGCCAAATCGCGGAAGACATCACCGCCGCGGGCGGCGAGGCGATCTATCAGGGGCTCGACGTCACAAAGCCCGAGGACAACGCCGCCATCGTTGCGCGCGCCAAAGATCGCTTCGGTCGTGTCGATGCGATCTTTCTGAACGCGGGCGTTATGCCGGTGAGTAACGTCTCCGCGCTCAAGACCGCGGAATGGAAACAGATGGTCGATGTGAACATCAACGGCGTGCTCAACGGTGTCGCTGCCGTGATGCCGGAATTTCTGGCGCAGAAGTCGGGTCATATCCTCGCGGTGTCTTCCGTCGCGGGGCTCAAGGCCTATCCCGGTACTGCGATCTATGGCGGCACGAAATGGTTCGTGCGCGACTTCATGGAAGTGCTCCGCATGGAGGCTGCGATGGAAGGCACGAACATTCGCACTGCGACCCTCTATCCGGCGGCGATCAATACGGAGTTGTTGGAGACGATCACCGACAAGCGGGCGGCCGACGGGATGCAGGGGCTATACGAGACCTTCGGAATTGCGCCGGACCGGATCGCCAAGGTGGTCAGCTTTGCGCTCGACCTGCCGGAGGATGTGACGGTCAACGAGTTCACCGTCGGTCCGGCCAATCAGCCGTGGTAAGCGGTGGCGTGGGCTGAGCCGTGATAAAAGAAAATCCGGCGCCTGTGGGCGTCGGATTTTTGTCTCTCAGAGGTCCGACAAAAGTCCGACACTTGTCCGACGCTTTGCCGACAGCAAAAACGGGCACTCAGCCCGCGTTCATCCGCTCGATATAGGCCCGAAGTTCCTCGGCCTCCTGACGCGCTTCCCGAAGCCCGTCCATCGCCGCCCGCAGTTCCGCCTCGGTCTGGTTGGTCTGTGTCGTCATCTCGGCTTCGCGATGCTGATAATAGGCAATCGCCTGATCGCGCTCTTCCTCGGCCTCGTGCAATTGCTGCGCCATGGTGTCGAGATCGTTCATCTCGCCCTGGCCCACGCGCACGAACCGATGGACCAGCCAATGCGCGAACCAGCCCATCACGAAAGCGATGAAAAGCACGATCGCCGTGGCGATGATCAATTCGGTTCTGTTCATTCCGTATCCCCGTTTTCTGTCCCGTCTGCGCCAGCGTCCGCTTCAGTGTTCACGTCGGTTTCCGCCGTATCGTCGGTGCCCGCATTTTCCCCCTGCGCGCCCTCCGGTGTCGCCGTCTCCGGCTCTTCTGCGTTCAGCAGTTTGAATGCGATCCGACGGTTTTCCTCACGGCCTTCTTCGGTGCCGTTGTCGGCGATCGGTTCGCTTTCGCCATAGCCTTTTGCGGTGAAACTGACCCCCGCCACCCGGCGCATCAAAAGCCCGTCGAGGACGGAATTTGCCCGCTGTGTCGAGAGGTTAAGGTTCATCGTCTCGCCGCCCTGACTGTCGGTGTGGCCGCCGATTTCCATCTCGACCTCCTCGCACTCCTTGAGCGCTTCGGCAATGCGGTCCAGCGTATCGTTCGCTTCGACATTGAGCTCGACCGAGCCCGGATCGAAGACGATTTTCGAACTGGCGACAATGGCGTTGGCCTTGGCCACGCATTCCTCCGGCGTCGGCAGATCGAGCACCGGGTCGAGTTTCTTCACATAGGTCACGTCGATGGTGAATTCCGCGCCGTCGCCGAGCTTGTCCGAGAGGATACCGGCAATCGCTGCCTTGGCATTCTCGTTGCCGGTCTCGCCGCGGATCTCGACCATGTCCTCGCTCATGATCGCTGAGCCGCGCGTCACCTCGCCAAGCGCCTCGATCACGGCCATGGCGCGCATCGCCCAGCCGGAGGGCAGCGTGTCGTCGATGCGCATCGCGGAATAGACCGAATGCGACCCGAACTCGGCACGGGCGAGGGCTTCGGTGGCCTGTTTGCTGCGCTCGTCGGGGATGCGGCCGCGCAGCTGGGTCTGGCCCTCGGGCGAGCGGGTGACAACGAATTCGGCATGCTCATCCTCGCTTTCGGCCTGTTCCGCCTGCGGCAGGGTCGAGTGCAGGATGAAGGTCGGCGGCAGATCGGCCTCAAGCTCGCCCACCACGGTATCGAACAGGGCGGGGGAGGTGCCTTCGGCGGCGATCAGGTTCACGTCGCCATCGGTAAAGGTGATGCTGCCCTGGCCGAGTTTCGCCAGCGCCCGCATGCCGGTTTCCACCGCCACGGCCCATTGTGCCGAGGGGGCTCCAAGGCCCACCGTGCAATGCGGGTCGTCGATGCCAAGCGATTTCGCAGCAGCCAGAATGCGCAGGTGGCCTTGGGCGGTTTCGGCGACGCAAGCGTCGAAATGCGGCCCGGTTTCGTCGATCAGGAAGCGCGCGGTAAAGGGCGTGATTACCGGACGCGGCGCTGCGATGTCGAGCCTGGTGCGGATCGTCTCCGGCAGTTCGGCTTTGAGATTTTTCTCGAACGCGGCCTTCTGCGCTTTGCTTTCCGCGAGCGCCGTGACGGTGATCCCATCGGCGGCCAGCGAGATTTTCGAACGTGGCAAAAGCGCAATGGCATTGAGCCCGAACTCCATGGCCTCGTCCCACGCCTCGGGTTGCGGATAATCCGCCTGTTCCATCAGATCGGCGATGGAGCCGGTGCGGCTGGCTTTCTTGAGGCTCTCGATGAAACGGGCGCGATCCCAGGACGAGGGCACCAGACCGATCAGGGAAATGCCGCTGTCATTGCGCAGGATTTCGATGGAAAAACGCGGGGCGGGGACGTCTTCCTGTTGCACGACGTTCATCACGTTGATCACACGCGCCGGATCGACCACATGGCCCGCCGCACGCTGGGCGGCGAGCTGGGTCTGCTCATCGGGGGCCACCCCGGTCAGAACGATCTGCAATCCGTCGCCTTCCACATCGACCCAGTCATAGCCTTGCAAGGTCATTTCGTTCACGACGGCCTTGGTCGAGGTTGTCTCGATAAAGCGGGCGCCGATCGCGGCACCGGCCAGACAGAGAATGGCCCCAAGGATCAGAGCGGCGAAAACGGGCAGGAAGTTGGATATACGCATCAAACGAAGTGGCCTGTTGTGAGATGTGGCCTTTGTCTTAGGGGGTTCAGTCCAAGGCTGCAATCAAAGGAACACGGCAATGGCAAGAAACAGCGCAGCCAGGAGGCCGGTGTCGCGGTTTGCCCGAAAAAGCTTCAGACAAACATCGGGATTGTCGGTGTCAAGCCGCGCCATCTGCCAGGTCATGTGCAGCCCCATCGCCCAAGGCGCGCCCAGAGCGACGACGAGGGCGAGAACGGAACGGTCGGCCAGCGCTTCAATGATGCCCGCAGCTATCAGGATGACGGTGATCACGAGAAACCGTTTGAGCCAGCGCGGGGTCTCTTTGCCAAAGCGCCGGGCGGTGGATTTCACGCCGATCAGCGCGTCGTCTTCCTTGTCTTGGTGGGCATAGATCGTATCGTAGAAAATCGTCCATGCGATGCCCGCCAGATAGAGGAACACCGGCGCCATGCTCAGCTTGCCCGCCACAGCGGCATAGGCCAGAAGCGCGCCCCAGTTGAACGCGATGCCGAGAAACACCTGCGGCCACCATGTAAAACGTTTGGCAAAGGGATAGACAGCAACGGGCAGAAGCGAGGCCACGCCCAAGAGGATTGCGAGTTTGCCGAAGGTCAGAAGAATCGCACAGGCGATGAGGCTCTGAACGATCATCCAAGTAGCGGCCTGTTTGACCGTGACCTGCCCCGAGGGGATCGGACGGCTTTTGGTGCGCTCCACCTTGTCGTCGAAATCCCGATCCGTGATGTCGTTCCATGTACAGCCCGCGCCGCGCATCAGCCACGCGCCCAGAGCGCAGCCGATCATGATCCAGATCGTGCGCAGGCTCAGCGTCCCGGTCTCAGCCGACGCCAAAAGCGCGCCCCACCAGCACGGGATCAGCAACAACCATGTGCCTACAGGCCGATCCGCCCGCGACAGGCGCAGATAGGGCCGGGTCCATGCCGGGGCGCGATGGTCCACCCAATTTCCCTTGACGGCATCGGCAACTTGCCCGTTCATCTCTGGCGTCACGCGGTCATCGGTCATATGTAGGGTCCATGGTTGAAGCGAAAATCAGGCTCTATGTAGATCACCCACTGTCGGTGGGGCAATCCATTCCTCTGGAACGGGAGCAGGCGCATTATCTTTTCGGGGTGATGCGGCTGGCCGCGGGCGCATTTGTCGCGCTGTTCAATTCCCGCGATGGGGAATTCGTGGCCGAAGTCACCGAGGCGGGCAAGCGCGGCGGGGCTCTGACCTGCGTCGAGAAGACGCGCGAGCTGCAAATGCCGCCCGATCTCTGGCTGTTGTTTGCGCCGATCAAAAAGGCCCGCACCGATTTCATCGTCGAGAAAGCCGCCGAGATGGGCGCGAAACGCATCTGCCCCGTGCAGACCGATTTCACCAATTCCGAACGCATCCGGCAGGATCGGTTGCAGGCCCATGCCGTCGAGGCCGCCGAGCAATGCGGCGGGACCTATGTGCCCGAAGTGGCCGATCTCGCAAAACTCGACCGCCTTCTGGCCGATTGGGACCCGGAGCGGCAGATCATGTTCTGCGACGAAACACTTGTGGGGGCGGCCGAGGCTTTGGGCGATGTCAAAGGCGGCAAATGGGCCATCCTCATCGGCCCCGAAGGCGGGTTCTCGGAGACGGAACGCAAACGCCTTCATGCGCTGCCCTATGCTCATGCCGTCTCCCTCGGTCCCCGCATCCTGCGTGCCGATACGGCGGCGGTGGCGGCCCTCACCCTCTGGCAGCAACAGCTCGGGGACTGGTCGTGAGGCCGGAGATTCGCGCGGGCTTGCTGCGCTGGCGGGAGGTGATCGTCGGGCTGGTGTTTGTGGCGCTTTTCGCATGGTGGGCGGCGTCTTCATACGGCGTGATGCGCTGGATCGCCCTGACGGTGACCGTTATTGCCGTGATCTTCGCCTTTGCCGCCGTACAACGCGCCCGGTTTTCGCAGGGCGGCGGTGGCTTTGGGGCTGTCGAGGTGGACGAGGGCGTCGTCAGTTTCTTTTCGCCCCTCACCGGCGGCCAGATCGAGATCGACGCGATCTCTGCCGTGACGTTGCTTCCCGGTCCGAAAGGCCACGCCCACTGGCAGCTCGACGCCTATGGCCAGTCGCCTCTGACCATCCCGCTCAATGCCCACGGAGCGGAGGCTTTGTTCGATGTTTTCGTCGGGCTCGACGGTCTTGAGACCGAAAAAATGCTCCGCGATATCAAGTCCAACCCGGAAAAACCCCTGGTGATCTGGCGCAAACGCACAGCGGTTCTGCACTGAGGTCGCCCCTGCGATGCCCTCAGTCGCATTGACTTCCATGGACGCTTGCCACATCTCTACCGGACCAAGAAACGCTTCGGAGTATTCCTGCATGTCCATTCCTCAATCCGGCGGTGGCCCGATCGAAAGCTATGACGACCTCGTTGGATATTTCGAAGAGGGCTGCAAACCCAAGGATCACTGGAAGATCGGCACCGAGCACGAAAAGTTCGGCTATTGCGAGGACAAGCTGAAACCTCTGCCCTATGCGGGCGAGCGCTCGATCAAGGCGATCCTCGAAGGGTTGCAGGACCGCTATGGCTGGAACCCGATTTTCGAGGGCGAACACCTCATCGGGCTTGAGCTGAACGGCGCGAATGTGTCGCTTGAGCCGGGCGGGCAGTTGGAGCTTTCCGGTGCGCCTTTGGACAATATTCACCAGACCTGCGACGAGGTGAACGAACACCTCAAGGAAGTGCATTCGGTGGCCGATGACATCGGGGCGCGGTTCATCGGGCTGGGCATGGCGCCGACATGGACCCATGACGAGATGCCGCTGATGCCCAAGGGGCGTTACAAGCTGATGGACGCCTATATGGACAAGGTCGGCACCACCGGTACGCAGATGATGCGCCGGACTTGTACCGTTCAGGTGAACCTCGATTTCGCGTCCGAGGCCGACATGGTGCAGAAATTCCGCACCGCACTGGCATTGCAACCGGTCGCCACCGCGCTCTTTGCCAATTCGCCCTTCAAGGAGGGTAAGCTCAACGGCCACAAAAGCTGGCGTTCCTACATCTGGCGTCATCTCGATCCGTCACGCACCGGCATGCTGCCCTTTGTATTCGAAGACGGCATGGGGTTTGAGCGTTACGTCGAATACGCGCTCGATGTGCCGATGTATTTCGTCTATCGCGACGGCAAATACATCAACGCGCTGGGCCAGTCCTTCCGCGATTTCCTCAAGGGCGAACTGCCCGCGATGCCCGGCGAAAAGCCGACGCTCAGCGATTGGGCCGATCACCTCACGACGCTGTTCCCGGAAGCCCGGATCAAGAAATACATGGAAATGCGCGGTGCCGATGGCGGTCCGTGGCGTCGTCTCTGCGCGCTTCCGGCCTTCTGGGTCGGTCTGATGTACGATCAAAACGCGCTTGATGCGACGACCGATCTGATCAAAGGCTGGACGCCCGAGTTCCGCGAAGAGCTGCGGGTTGCGGCCTCCGTCGATGCGCTTCAGGCCGAGGTCGGCGGCGTCAAGATGCTCGATCTGGCGCGCGAATGCGTGGCGATTGCCGAGGCAGGCCTCAAGGCGCGCGGGCGCGAAGGCGCGGGCGGTATGGTGCCGGACGAGACCCATTTCCTCAATGCGCTGAAAGACAGCATTGAGACGGGCCATTCCCCGGCGGCGGAGCTGATCGAGCGCTTCGAGACCGATTGGAACGGCGACGCTTCGAAAGTCTTCGGCGAATATTCCTATTGAAAAAGGGGCCTGCGGGCCCCCTTTTCCTTTTACTGGCGTGTGACCGAAGGGATGGCGCTATCCTCATAGGACAGGGGCCCACCCTCGCCTGTGATCGGATCGGGGCCAAACCGGTTCGGCCCTGCGGTGCCGCGCGAGACGGCCCAATAGAGCATGATCAGCCAGCCGATCAGCGGGATCAGGATCAGCAGCGCCCACCAGCCGGAACGATCGACATCGTGAAGTCGACGAATCCAGACCGACAGGCCCGGCAGGAAGGTGGCGAGGCTGAACAGGCCTGCGGTCGGCCCGGTGATTTCCGGTACGCCGAAAAACACCGTATCGACCCCGCCAAAGACCAGGTTGCCGATGATGATGAAAAGCGACCACCACCAATATTCCGCCCGCCGAGCGCGGCCGGAAAAGGTGACGTATTTCTGAAAGCAAATTTTGATTGCGTCTATGATTGTCATGGAACTATCCCTTGAAGATTTCATCAGTCTTCGGGCAACCGTAGCGTGAAACAAGGGGAAATTATACCGAGAAACAGACGGCAAATTTCCCGAGGCTTTTGTGCCGCATCACCCGTTCTGGCCAAGCACCCGACGCCGGTAATACTCGTGTATTTCCTGCCGGCGGGCTTCCTCGAATTCCTCCGAATGGGCTTGCCCAGCCTCCGGAATGCGCATCAGGGCGGCGTAACCGGACTGGGCGGATCGGCCTGAAAACCGGTCTTTGTGCCGCGCGCCGCCGTCGTTTTCGGGATCGCCCCAGCTATTGCGATGCGGTTCCGAAGGCAGCAGGTAGAAGATCAGCAGAATGATCGGCCCGACAATCGGTGCAAAAGAAATGAAGAACCAGAAGCCCGAACGCCCGATGTCGTGCAACCTCCGCACGGTCATCGACAGGTTGGGGATGAGGTTCAGGAGCCAGAACCAGATCAGCAGCGTGCCACCTTTGGCGAGATCCAGCGCGAGCAGAATGGTGACGAGACCGTAATAGGTTGCAAACCACCAGAATTCCGAACGCGAAGCGCGTCCCGAGAAGTTGAAAGCTCTGAAATAGCCGTTTTCTACGGCTTTTAACGGTCCGGCCATACTGTCCCCCGACAAATCGTTACGGGGTCGATTTTGGCGCGGATTTGGGCGGGAATGCGGCGTCGATGGTGCGATTTCGGGAAGATCAGCCCTTCCGGCCGATCTTCGTTTCCGTTCCGGCCTTGAGCCGCGCGATGTTCTCGCGGTGTTTGTAGAAAATCAGCGCCGTCAGCACGAGTACGAGAAGCGCGCCGTGGAGGTGATAGAAAAATGCCGTGTAGATCGGTGCCATCAGCGCCGCGATCAGGGCGGACAGGCTCGAATAGCGAGTGATCACCGCGACCAGAAGCCATGTGCCACAGGCCAGAAGCCCGGCAGGGAAACTTAGCGCCAACAATGTGCCTAGGAAGGTCGCAACGCCCTTGCCGCCTTTGAGCCGCAAAAACACCGGGTAGAGATGGCCGAGCATGGCGCAGAGCCCGGCGATCCCTGCCGCTTGTTCGCCCACAAGCACCCGCGCCAGAATGACCGCCAGCGCGCCTTTGCCGCTGTCACCCAGAAGGGTGAGAAACGCGGCCAGCTTGTTGCCGGTGCGCAGAACATTCGTCGCGCCGATGTTGCCCGAGCCGATCTTGCGCAGATCGCCGAGGCCAAAGAGCCGCGCCATGACGATGCCAAAGGGGATCGAGCCGAGGAGATAGGCCAGAATGGCGGTAAAGATCAGCATCAGAAGCGTCATCAGGTTTTCCGTGGTTCAAATACTCAAAATCCGGACTTGGCCAAAGGCTCAGCCCTCAAAGACCCGCATGCCATCGACCCAGGTGCCCCTCACCTTGCCTTGCATCTTGGCGCCGTCAAAGGGGGTATTTTTCGATTTCGATTTGAGCGTGAAGCGATCCATCACAAAAGGCGCATCCGGGTCGAACAGCACAAGATCGGCGGGCGCGCCTTCGACGAGACGCCCGGCCTCAAGGCCCAGACGTTTCGCCGGATTGAGCGCCATGGCACGGAACAGCTCCGGCAGGGTCAGTTGGCCTGCATGATAAAGCCGCATCGCGGCGGGCAGCAGCGTTTCGAGCGCCACCGCCCCGGAGGCGGCTTCCTCAAACGGCAGGCGTTTGCTTTCCTCGTCCTGCGGCGTGTGCATCGAGGAGATCACGTCGATCAGCCCGGAGGCCACGGCCTCGACCATCGCCAGACGGTCGTCCTCGGAGCGCAGCGGAGGTTTGACCTTGAAGAAGGTGCGATAATTGCCGACGTCGAGCTCATTGAGCGTCAGGTGATGGATCGACACGCCTGCGGTGACGTCGAGCCCGTTTTGCTTCGCCCGCTCCAGCGCCGGAAGCGCGCGGGCGGTGGTGATCTGGTCGAAGTGATAGGAGACATTGGTCATCTCAATGAGCGCCAGATCGCGGTCGAGCCCCATGCGCTCCGCCATCGGCGACACGGCGGGCAGGCCACGCAGAGCTGCGAATTTGCCAGAGGTCGCAGCGGCCCCTTTCGACAGGCCCGGTTCCTGCGGATGGCCGATCACCAGCGCACCGGTGGATTTCGCATAGGTCAGGGCGCGCTGCAAAACCTTGGTGTCGGCGACCACATGATCGCAATCGGTAAAAGCCACCGCACCCGCATCGCGCATAAAGCCGATCTCGACCATCTCGCGCCCTTCGCGCCCCTTGGTCAGCGCCGACATGTGTTTGACCTTAATCACCGCGTCGGACGCCGCGCGGCGCTGGACGAATTCCAGAACCTCGGGGCTGTCGATGGCGTTCAATGTATCGGGGCGGGTGATCATCGTCGTGACCCCGCCCGCCGCCGCCGCGCGCCCTGCTGAGGCAAAGCTTTCCTTATGCCGCTCGCCCGGCTCGGACACTTTCACCCCCAGATCGACGATCCCCGGCGCAAGACAAAGGCCCCCGCAGTCGATGCTCTCGCCCATCGGCGGTTTGCCTGTGCCGCGCTCGGCAATCATCGGGCCTTCGACACGAAGCCAGCCGATCTCATCGGTCATCGCCTCGGGGTCGATCAGTCGGGCATTGGTGAAAATGGTCATACTGAGCCTTTCTGGATGTCACGGATCAGCCCGTAGACGGAGCGGGCGTCGTGAATAAGCGAAAACGAGGGCGTGCTGTCGAACCGGTCTCCGACGATCGGTTCGGCGCGCCCGCGAAACAGGATGGTGCCGGGGTCTTCGCCGTCGAACTCGACGCCCAGAGAGGGGCGCAGATCGAGCGCCAAAAGGGTTTTGCCGGCGAATGGCAGATCATTGGCGAAAAAGGCGCGGCGGGTGGTGAGGGAATACCATGTGCGCCGGGCGATGAACGGCCCGATCAGCAGCGGCGCGAAGGCGACGAGAAGGCCTGCGATGAAATGGATCAGCCCAAATAGCCAGAAGTCGCCGGAGCGAAAGGCCATGATCATCCAGAACAGCGCGAAGGCGGCAAAGATCACGCCGAAAAACGCGAAGGGCAGGGCGGGGCCACGCCATTGAATGCGCAGATCCGGCTGCCCCTGCCAGAGCACACGCTCATTGGGGAAAAGGATATCGCCCCAGCCCTCGGTCATCCGCCGATCCAGACAAAGGCTGCGACGAAGAGCGCGAGGAAGATCAACACGACGGTGGCCACCATGCCGGACATGCGCGCGGCGGATTTCGGCGGTTTGCCTTGCGCGAGTTGACCCTTGGCGCTTTCCGTTTCGATGCCAACAACAGGCGGCAGATCGATGGGCATGCCGTAACGCCCGATCAGGGAGAAAGGCGGCTCGGGGGACAGCCGTGTGTCTTTGTCATCAAGCCCGGTCGAATAGAGCATCACCACGACGCCTGTGAGCGCATCGAGCTTGGCCGCGTCCTCACCAATGTCAAACCCGCTGGCTTCGCCGAGATAGCGGGCAAAGCCATAGCCCTTCATCGCTGCAAGATCGAACCATTCAACGGCGGCGGTGTCGGGTGGGGTCCAGAGGCCCAAAGCCTCAGCGAAACTCGCGGAGGAGATCAGCTCGGTGTTCAAATCCGCCACCGGCCCGTCATAGGACAGGACCCAGACATACCGTCCGCCGGTCTTGGGAATGTCCTGTGGTGCGTTCAAACCATGACCCCCTTGTCGGCCTCGCGCGATGCCCGCAGGTTCTGGGCCAGCAAATCCATCGCGGCCATGCGCACGGCAACACCCATTTCAACCTGTTCCTGAATGACCGAGCGGTTGATGTCGTCGGCGATGGTGCCGTCGATCTCGACGCCGCGGTTCATGGGACCGGGGTGCATGACAATGGCGTCGGGTTTGGCATGCGCCAGTTTCTCGGCGTCCAGCCCGTAGCGATAGAAATATTCCCGCTCAGAGGGGATAAACCCGCCGTCCATCCGCTCTTTCTGAAGCCGGAGCATCATCACCACATCGACGTCCTTGAGGCCCTCGGCCATGTCGTCGTAAATCTCACAGCCAAACTCGCGGAACTGCTGCGGCACCAGAGTGGGCGGGCCGACAAGGCGCACGCGGTTTTCCATCTTGCCCAGCAGGATCAGGTTCGAGCGCGCCACACGGGAGTGGGTGACATCGCCGCAAATCGCGATGTTGAGGCGATGGAGCCGCCCCTTGGCGCGCCGGATCGTCAGGGCATCGAGCAGGGCCTGCGTCGGGTGTTCGTGCTTGCCGTCGCCCGCGTTCAGCACGGCGCAGTTGACCTTTTGCGACAAAAGATCGACCGCCCCGGAATGCGGGTGCCGGACCACCAAAAGATCGGGATGCATGGCGTTGAGCGTCAGGGCGGTATCAATCAGGGTCTCGCCCTTTTTGATCGAGGAGGCCTGCATCGACATGTTCATCACATCCGCGCCAAGCCGTTTGCCCGCGAGTTCGAAAGACGACTGCGTGCGCGTCGAGTTCTCGAAGAACATGTTGATCTGGGTGAGACCCTTGAGCGCATCGGCGTGTTTCTCCGACTGCCGGTTGAGATCGACATAGCGTTCGGCCACGTCGAGCACGGTGGTGATCTCTTCGGGGTGAAGCGGCTCGATCCCCAAAAGGTGTTTTTGCCGGAATGCCATGGTGCCCCCTTCTGGTATCTTCGCCCTGCTTATAGAAAGCTGTGCGGGAGCGGGCAATGCGCGTTATCGGCCTCACGAGTGATTTACCTCTGCGACACGGCCCTGTAGCGTGGCCGCCATGGAGACTCAGATCGACTATTGGCAAGCGCATGCGCTTTTGGAGTGGCAGGTGGACCTCGGCGTGACCGAGGCCATTATGGATGCGCCGGTCAATCGCTATGAGTTGCCCGATCATGCCGCGAAACCGGCGAAGGCGCAGGCGGACACACAGGCACCTGTCGATCAGAGGCCGAAACCGTCGCGTTCGGACGAGGGCGTTGAGGTGGCCGCTCAGCTCGCCAAATCGGCCCGCTCTTTGGAAGAGCTGCGCGATGCGCTTGCCGGTTTCGACTATTGCGATCTGAAACGCGGTGCGCGCAATCTGGTGTTCTCGGACGGCAATCCGAAGGCGCGCGTGATGATCGTCGGCGAAGCGCCGGGGCGGGACGAGGACATTCAGGGAAAACCCTTTGTCGGGCGCTCCGGGCAGCTTTTGGACAAGATGTTCGCGGCCATCGGCATGGATCGCCAATCGCCCGACAGCGAACATGCGCTCTACATCACCAATCCGATCCCATGGCGCCCGCCGGAAAATCGCGATCCGACACCGGCCGAGATCGCCATGCTGAAACCGTTCCTCATTCGCCATATCGAACTGGCCGACCCGGATGTGATCGTTTTGATGGGCAATTGGGCCTGTACGGCGCTTCTGGGCCGTGCGGGCATCACGCGGCTTCGGGGCAATTGGCAGACGGTGCTGGGAAAGCCCGCCATGCCGATGACGCACCCGGCCTATCTGTTGCGCAACCCGATTGCGAAACGCGAGGCCTGGGCGGATTTGCTGGACATTCAGGCCCGTCTCAGAGGGGCGTCATGATCGTCGATCCGCTGACGCTTGCTGCGTTCCTCCCCGCCGCTCTGGCGCTCAATATGACGCCGGGAGCGGATATGATGTTTTGTCTGGCACAGGGGCTCAAAGGCAATCGCAAAGCCGCCGTTGCGGCAAGTGCCGGGATTTCTGCGGGCTCGATTGTTAACGTGACCCTTGCGGGGCTCGGGCTTGGCGCGCTGGTGGCCGCAAGCCCGCATCTTTTCGCAACAATCCGCTGGATTGGGGTCGCATATCTCGTGTGGCTGGCAATCCGAACCCTGCGCAGCCCGCATGAACTCGGGGCCTCCGGCAAAGCGATGAAATCCCCCGCCCGCGCCTTTCGCGAAGGCTTTCTGGTGAATGTGTCCAATCCCAAGGTGATCCTCTTCATCCTCGCCTTCATCCCGCAATTCGTCGACCCGGCGCGCGGAAGTGTCCTCGGCCAGTTCCTGATCTTCGGCTCGGTGATTTCCATCGGCGGGTTTGTCATCAACGCCGCCGTTGGCTGGTTTGCCGTGGGCTTGGGCGGCGTTTTGGCGCGCAGCCAACGCACTGAGAGCCTGTTACGCTATCTTTCCGCATCCGTTTTCGGACTGCTCGCCCTGAAACTCGCCACGGAGCGCCGCGCATGAGCCGTATTGACGAAAGCCTCGATTTCATCCCCGTCCGCATCGCCGTTCTGACCGTGTCCGACACGCGCACCCTTGCCGATGACAAATCCGGCGACACTCTGGTCAAGATGATCGAAGAGGCGGGGCACAAACTCGCAGATCGCAAAATCGTCACCGACGATCGCGCGCTGATCCGCGACACGCTTCAGGCCTGGATCGACGACAAGGACGTCGATGTGGTGATCTCCACGGGCGGCACCGGGCTCACGGGGCGCGATGTCACCGTTGAGGCGCATCGCGACGTTTACGAAAAAGAGATCGACGCTTTCGGCACGGTCTTCACCATTGTGTCCATGCAGAAAATCGGCACCTCTGCGATCCAGTCGCGGGCCACCGGCGGCGTGGCCGGCGGCACCTATCTTTTCGCACTTCCGGGCTCTACGGGGGCCTGCAAGGACGCGTGGAACGAGATTTTGAAATTCCAGCTCGATTACCGCCATCGCCCCTGCAATTTCGTGGAAATCTTCCCCCGCCTCGAAGAGCACAAGCGTCGCAAGTGACCAACAATGCCGTGAGGTGACAAAAAAGCGCGTCGGGTTTTCAAATTCCCGCCGTATGATGAGCATTCATCCGTGCGACGGCTCCGTCCGCTCTCTCGAAACACAGCCAGGCCAGCCAAAGGGTTTCCCTGAATGCGATTCCTCCGCCGTTCCCTGACCGGACTTTTCCTCACTGCCGCCACCATCGCCCTGCTCGCAGGCGCTGGCTATAAGGTCAGTTCCACCCTGCAAGAGCGCCGCGCTGCCGAGGCCACGCCGCCGCAGGCCCGCGAGCGGCAGTTTGCCGTCAATGTCACGGAGGTGACGCCGGAGCGGATTGTTCCCGTTCTGACAAGCTATGGCGAAGTTGCGGCGCGTAGGAGCCTCGAATTGCGGGCACCCGCCGCCGGGCGGATCGTGACGCTTTCGGAGGCTTTCGAGGAAGGCGGCGCGGTCAAGGCCGGGGATGTGATCCTGAAAGTCGACACGGCGGATGCCGAGGCGGCAGTGCGGGTCTCGGAGGCCGATCTGCTGGAGGCTGAGGCCGATCTGCGCGATGCCGAGCGCGCGAAGGACATTGCGACCGACGATCTTGCCGCCGCTCAGGCGCAACTCGACCTGCGCAAGGCGGCGCGTGATCGGCAGCAGGGGCTGTTCGATCGCGGGGTTGGCTCTGCCGCCTCGCTCGAAGACGCGGCGCTCTCGCATGCGGCGGCGGAGCAGTCGGTATTGGCCAAGCGACAGTCGCTTGCCGATAAGGAAGCTGCCGTGGACAGCGCGAAAACCGCGGTGCTCCGGGCGGAAATTGCGCTCGATGAGGTTAAACGCACGCTGAACGACATGACCGTCACGGCGGCGTTCGACGGCGTGTTGAGCGAAGTCTCCGGCGCTTTGGGCACACTTCTGAGCGGCAACGAACAATTCGCGATCCTGATTGCACCGGAGGAACTGGAAGTCGCCTTCCGCATCTCCACCGAACAATACGCCCGTCTGGTTCAAGATCGTGGCGCGCTGCCTCAGATGGAGGTCACCGTGACGCTCGATGTGGCGGGGCTTGCGCTTTCGGCCAGGGGCAAAGTGGTGCGTGAAAGCGCCGCCGTGGCCGCGGGACAGAGCGGACGCACGCTTTACGCCCGGCTCGAGGATGCGCCGGGGTTCCGGCCCGGCGATTTCGTCACGGTCCAGCTTGAGGAACCGGAGCTTTCCGCAGTGGCGCTTGTGCCTGCGACCGCCGTGGCGGGCAACGAAACCGTTCTGGCCGTGACGGATCAAAGCCGCCTCGAAGAGATCGCGGTTCCGGTGCTGCGGCATCAGGGCGATCATGTGATCATCGGCGCAGAGGGGCTCTCGGGCCGTCAGATCGTGGCCGAACGCACCCCGCTTTTGGGCGCGGGCATCCGGGTTAAGGTCAATGGCGCGGAAACCTCCGGCGCAGAGGCGGGCGTGGAGATGGTCTCCTTGAGCGAGGAACGTCGTGCGGCGCTCGCGGCCTTCGTGTCGAACAATACGAAAATGCCGGAAGAGATGCGCACGCGCGTGCTCGAACAGCTCGCGGCCGAAAAAGTGCCCGTCGATCTTTTGGAGCGGCTTGAGCAACGGATGGGGAGCTAAGCCCCATGAGCGCGCGCGATATGATCAACGCCAAGGGGCTTCTGTCCTATTTTACCCGCCACCGGACAGCGGCGAACCTTGTGCTTGTGCTGCTTCTGGCGGCCGGACTTGGGGCCCTGCCGAAGATGCGGTCGCAATTCTTTCCGGACGTGGTGGTCGATACCGTGCGGGTTTCCGTCGCCTGGGAGGGCGCGGGGCCGGAGGATGTCGACAGCGCCATTGTGCAACTGCTCGAACCGACGCTGATCGCGGTTGAGGGGGTGTTGGAAAGCAGCGCGACCTCGATCGAGGGGCGAGGCAACATCACGCTCGAATTTGAACCCGGTTGGGACATCCAGCGCGCCGCCGACGATGTGAACGCGGCCCTCGACACCGTGACCGATCTGCCTGAGGGCGCGGACGATCCGGTGGTGCAATGGGGCGGCTGGACCGACAGTGTCACCGATGTGGCGATCACCGGACCCGTGGGGCTCGATCAACTGGCGCGGTTTGCCGACGAGTTGGTGGCCCGGCTTTTCACCAAAGGTGTGACGCGGACCACGATTTCCGGGGTCGCAGCGCCCGAAACCATTGTCGAAGTGCCGACGCTGAACCTGATCGAACACGACATTTCCATGGCGGAGATCGCCAGCGCGATTGCCGCCGAGGCGGACACCAGCCCCGCGGGCAGCGTCGGGTCCGGCGGCGCACGGGTGCGCGCGGGCGTGGAAAAACGCGGTGCGGCGGATATCGCGGGGATCGTGCTGCGGACCAATGACGACGGCTCGAAACTGACCATCGGCGATGTGGCGCAGATCCGTGTCGAGGGCGTGGATCGTAACGAGGCGTTTTTCGTCGGTGACAACCCGGCGGTCTCTGTTCAGGTGGCGCGCTCCGATCTTGGCGATGCCATTGGAATTCAGGGGATTGTCGAAGATGTCACCGCCGAAATGGCGCGGAGCCTGCCCGAAGGGGTGAGCCTCGATCTCTATCGCACGCGCGCCGAAGCGATCAAAGCGCGGCTCGATCTTTTGCTGTCGAACGGGGCGATGGGGCTGGGGCTTGTGCTGGCGCTTCTGTTCCTGTTCCTCAATGCCCGCACCGCAATCTGGGTTGCGGCGGGGATTCCGGTTGCAATGCTCTCGGCGATTGCACTGATGTATGCCGCCGGGATCACGATCAATATGATCTCGCTCTTTGCCCTGATCATCACGCTGGGCATCGTGGTCGATGACGCCATCGTTGTCGGCGAACATGCCGATTTCCGGGTCCGGCGGCTGGGTGAAAGCGCCGTTGAGGCCTCGGAAAACGCGGCGCGCCGGATGTTTGCGCCGGTGTTTTCCTCGACCATCACGACGATCATCGCCTTTCTCGGGCTGACCGCCATTTCCGGTCGGTTCGGCGACATGATTTCGGACATTCCCTTTACCGTCATCGTGGTTCTGATCGCCTCGCTGATGGAATGTTTCATCATCCTGCCCAATCACTTGAGCCATTCCCTTGCCTCGCACGCGAAAACCCATTGGTACGACTGGCCCTCTCGGCAGGTCGACAAGGGGTTTCGGGTGTTCCGCGAACGACTGTTCCGGCCTGTGGTGACATGGTCGATCCGGCTGCGCTATCCGGTGGTGGCCGCGGGCATCCTGCTTTTGATGACCCAGATTTCGCTGCTGATCTCGGGGCAGGTGCAATGGCGTTTTTTCAACTCGCCCGAGCAGCCTGTGATCAGCGGCAATATCGCCATGGCGCCAACCGCGGTGCGCAGCGATACTTTGGCGATGTTGCATGAATTGCAGCGGGCGACCGATGTGGTTGCCGCGCGGTATGAAGAAAAATACGGCACGAACCCGCTGGCCTATGCCGTCGCTCAGATCGGATCGAACGCCGGGCGTGGCTTGTCGGGAACGAGCAGCAAGGAAGATTATCAACTGGGCGGCATCACCATCGAGCTGATCGACGCCGATCTGCGGCCCTATTCCTCCGTGGTTTTTGTCACGGACCTTCAGGAAGAGGTGGTCAATCATCCTCTTGCCGAAACCGTGTCGTTCCGGCAAGGGCGGTTCGGACCGGGAGGCGATGCCATCGACGTCGACCTGTACGGCGCGGATTCGGAAACGCTCAAGGCTGCGGCAGAGGCGCTCAAGGCGCGGCTCGGGCAGTTCACGGAAATCTCGGCGCTTGAGGACAACCTGTCCTACGACAAGGAGGAGATGGTCCTCGAACTGACGCCACAGGGCGAGGCGCTTGGTTTCAACATCAACGATCTGGGCAGCGTTCTGACCCATCGACTCGGCGGCATCGAGGCGGCGACCTATCCTTCGGGCATCCGAACGGCGACGATCCAGGTGGAGATTCCCGAACAGGAACTGACCGCCGATTTCCTGAGCCGGACCCAGATGCGTACGGCCTCAGGCGCCTATGTGCCGCTGTCGGACATCGTGACGGTGACCCGCACGACAGGGTTCTCGACCATCCGGCGGGAAAACGGTTTGCGGATCATTTCAATCACCGGCGACATGAATCAGGACAACGCCGCGCGCGCCGACGAAATTCAGGACGAGATCACCAATGAAATCTTGCCGGAGATCGACGAAACCTTCGGCGTGACCCATCGGATTTCCGGCCTCTCGGAACAGGAAAACCAATTCCTTTCCGATGCGTTTCTGGGCCTCTCCGGCGTTCTCCTTGGCATCTATTTGACGCTTGCGTGGATTTTTTCGAGCTGGACGCGCCCCGTGGTGGTGATGTCGGTCATTCCCTTCGGGTTGATCGGGGCGATCCATGGCCATGCGATCTGGGATGTGCCGCTGTCGATGTTCTCTGTCGTCGGTCTCATCGGGATGACCGGGATCATCATCAACGACTCGATCGTTCTGGTGTCGACCGTGGACGAATATGCCCATGAGCGCGGCTTGGTCCCGGCGATGATCGACGCGGCTGTGGACCGGTTGCGGCCGGTGATGCTCACAACGCTCACGACCGTTCTGGGCCTCGCGCCTCTGCTCTACGAGACCTCTTCGGATGCGCAATTCCTGAAGCCGACAGTGATCACGCTGGCCTATGGGCTGGGGTTTGGCATGGTTATCGTTCTGGTGATGGTGCCTGCCATTCTGGCGATGCAGCTCGATGTCGGACGTCAGGTCGCCGCCTTCCGACGTGGCCTGCGCCATCCCAAACGCAGCGGTGTGGTAGGCAAGGTCCTGATCGGGGCAAGTGCGTTTGCCGTACTGTGGTTCGCGCTGACACTCGGCCCTGTGGTCCTGCCCGGCATGCTGCCCGCGCTCTTTGGCGTCACGGGATTTGCCGCTGCACTCGGGCTGTTTCTGCTGGGGCTCGTGCTGGTGTTCTCGGCGATCTATGCGGTGCTGGCCATTGCATCACATCGCCAACAGGAGGCCGCATGAGGCCGCCGCGGCATCAGTTCCCGGAACAGCCCTGCGCCTCATAGGCGGTGCCATTGCCGATTACGGTGATGGTCAGTTGCGAGCGGTCGATGAAGAAGGGCTGGGCATCCGCAGGAACGAGATCGCTCTCGACCTGGACCTTGCCGCCTGTCCGCGCGAGCTCCGCTTCGGAGACCCAGACGGAGCGGTCGGGGTGTTCGATCACCGCCACCTCGTAGGGGCCGAGCTCCGGGACGGACATGTCGACGGACACGCGCATGCCGTCGGAGATCGGCGCCGCCTTGCAGGTGGCGGTGATGACGCGTTTCGGCTGATCGGCCAGAGCGCTTTCGATCTCGGCGCGCGCACCGTTCGGCCCCCCGGGCGTGAGTGTCGCGTCGAGCGTGGCCTGAAGCGGCATGCAGATGTCCTTGCACACGCCAAGATCCATTGTGCCCGACAGGCGAATGTCGCCATCCCCCTCGGGGATCAGTTCGATCGGCAGGATCAGCTCGTGCTCATAGCCCAGATACCACATGCCGTTCTCGGAAAAGAGTTCCGGCACCGGCCAGTGCAAATCCATCCGGGCAAGGTTCTGGGACCCGCTTAGTGCGAATGACGGCGGAATGCCGGTCTCGCCGGGCGTGCGCCAGTAGGTATGCCAGCCCGGGGCAAGCTGTACCCGGATCGCGGCCATGCGGTGACCGTTGTCCATTTGCCAGCCGGGTAGAATATCGATCCGGGCCATATCCGCCGGGTCCTGCGCAACGGCAGGGGCGGTCAGGCCAAGGAAGAGGGCGGAGGCGAGGGGGGCGAGAGATCGGATCATGTGCCCGATATAGGCAGGCAATGGCGTTTCGCAAACTCACATTTGGACGACCCATATGTGATCGCGGTTCTGTGTTGCCGCAGGAGCGCGAATGCGGGGGTGAAATCGCCGCTTTTGTCATGCGAAGCCTTGCACCCCGGCGCGTCATGCGGTGAGGTGGGGTTATGAAAGCTCAATCGTCTGACCTCACCGGCAAACTTCTCATCGCGATGCCCGGCATTGGCGATCCGCGTTTCGATGGCGCGGTGGTGTTCATGTGCGCCCATTCCGAAGACGGCGCCATGGGGCTGATGATCAATAAGGTGTCGCAAGAAATTTCTGTTTCCGATGTGTTCTCGCAGCTGGAGATTCGCGTCACCCCGGACATGCGTCCCCTGCCAGTGCATTTCGGTGGGCCGGTCGAGGTGGGGCGGGGCTTCGTGTTGCACAGCACCGATTACGATGCCGATCACGCTTCGATGGATGTGGGCGGCGGCTATGCCATGACCGCCTCGCGCGAGATCCTGCGCGACATGGCCCGCGGTACCGGACCCGCCGAGCGGCTTTTGTGTCTCGGCTATGCGGGCTGGGGGCCGGGGCAGCTTGAGGGCGAAATCGGGCAGAACGGCTGGCTCAGTTGCGACGCCACGCGGGAGATCGTGTTCGACACGCCCGATGCGCAAAAATGGCAGGCCGCACTTTTGTCTCTGGGCGTGAGCCCGGCGCTTTTGTCGGCAGATGCCGGACGGGCGTGACGCAGCGTTCGGGTTGGGCGGCCGATCCGGCTTCGCTACTCTGAGGCCCAAGTTGCAGAGCCTTCTGCGCCTGAGGAGGAAACAGCCATGACCTATCGCGCCCCGGTTTCGGATTATCAGTTCATTCTCGACCAGATCGTCGATTTTTCGGCCGTGCTCGAGAGTGCGGCCTTCGAGGACATCGATGCGGAGACGGTTGCGGCGATCCTCGAAGAAGCCGGCAAGCTTGCGAGCGATGTGGTCGCGCCGCTGAATCGTGGCAGCGATCTGACGCCCGGCAAACTGGTGGACGGTGTGGTCAAGACCTCTCCGGGGTTCGCCTCAGCCCATGGTCAGATTGCTGAGGGCGGCTGGATCGGCATGCTGGCGCAACCGGAAAACGGTGGGATGGGTCTGCCGCTGAGCGTGGCGACGGCAATCAACGAGATGATGTCGGGCGGCTGCCTGTCGCTTTCGCTGCAACCGCTGATGACGCAGGGGCAGATCGAGGCGCTGGAGCATCACGCCTCCGACGCAATCAAGGCGCTGTACATCCCGAAACTCATCTCCGGCGAATGGACCGGGACGATGAACCTGACGGAATCTGGCGCCGGATCGGATGTCGGTGCCTTGCGCACCAAGGCGGAGCGCAACGGCGACGGCACTTATGCGATCACCGGTCAGAAGATTTTCATCACTTGGGGCGACAACGATTTTTCCGACAACGTCTGCCACCTCGTGCTTGCGCGCCTGCCCGACGGGGTGCCGGGGACGAAAGGCATTTCGCTTTTCATGGTGCCGAAATTCCTCCCGGATGCGGATGGCAATCCCGGCGAGCGCAATGGTGTGAAGGTCGTCAGCCTTGAGCACAAACTTGGCATCCATGGCTCTCCGACTTGCGTCATGGAATATGAGAATGCGACCGGCTGGCTCGTGGGCGAAGAGCATCAGGGCATGAAATGCATGTTCACTATGATGAACAATGCACGTCTCGGCGTTGGCGTTCAGGGCGTGGGGGTCGCGGAGGCGGCCACGCAAAAGGCGCTGGCCTATGCGCAGGAGCGGGTGCAGGGCGCATCGCCCATCGGAACCGAAAATGGAGGCATCATCGACCATGCAGATGTGCGCCGGATGCTGGCCCATATGCGCGCCGACACATTCGTGGCGCGCACGATTGCGCTGGCCTGCGGTGTGGGGCTCGATCTCGGGCGCACAGATCCGGAGCAACAGGCGCGCGGCGCCTTCCTCATTCCGATCGCCAAGGCGTTTTCCACCGACATCGGGCACGAAGTTGCCCAGCTGGGCGTGCAGGTGCATGGCGGTATGGGCTATATCGAGGAAACCGGTGCGGCACAGTATGCCCGCGATGCCCGGATCACCTCGATTTATGAGGGCACCAACGGCATCCAGGCCATGGACCTTGTGGGGCGCAAGCTGATGGATGGTGGCGAGGCCGGGTTCGGAATTCTCGACGAGATCGAAACCTTTGCCGAAGCTGCGCGCGCGACCCTGCCGAAACGGGCGATTGCCGTCTGGAACGCGGCGGAAACTCTGCGCGAAGGCATGGAGGCGATGCTCGCCCTGCCGATGAATGATCGGTTCGCGGGCGCGGTTCCCTTCCTGCGCGCTTTTGCCCGGGTTCTGGGCGGGCATTATCACCTCAAGGCGGCGATTGCCGAAGGCGGTGAGGGGCCGCGTTCGCGCCTTGCAGCTTTCTACATCAAACGTATGCTGCCGGAACACGCGGCCCTGCTGGCGCAGGTGCGCCTTGGGGCCGCAGATATTTACGCTTTGAGCCCAGAGGACCTGACGGCCTGATGACTGCCCCGATCCGCACGCCCTTCGATGCCCCCGAAATCGGGGGGATAATCGAGATTGCCGAAGGGGTGCTGTGGTCGCGGATGCCATTGTTGCCGCCTCTGGGCCATGTGAATGTCTATGCCTTCGACGAGGGCGACAGCTGGACCATCGTCGACACGGGTGTGGATACGCGCAAAAGCCGGGAGGCGTGGCAGGGGCTGATCGACGGGCCGCTGTCGGGCAAGCCGATCCGGCGGGTTGTCGTTACGCACCACCATCTCGATCATATCGGTTTGGTCGGCTGGTTCGTGACGGAGCATGGCGCGGAGCTTGTGACAACGCGGACCTCTTACCTGATGGCGCGGATGTTGCAGCTCGATGTGCAGGAGGCGCCGACGCCGGAGATGCTCGCGTTCTGGCGGTCCTGCGGCATGGCGTCTGAGATTTACCAGAAACGCCTGATGGAACGCCCATTCAACACCGCCGATGCGGTGCATCCATTGCCCTTGGGCTATACGCGCATCATCGACGGGCAGGAGATCGAGATCGGCGGGCGGCTCTGGACCGTGCGCACCGGCGACGGGCATGCGCCGGAGCACGCGACGTTTTGGTCCGGCGACGGGGAACTGGTGATCGGAGGCGATCAGCTTTTGGGCTCGATCTCGCCCAATCTCGGGGTTTCCGCCACCGAGCCGATGGCCGATCCGGTGGGCGATTGGCTGCGGTCCTGCGAAAAATTCGTGCCGCATGCCCGCGACAGTCAGCTGATCCTGACCGGGCATAAATTGCCCTATACCGGCCTGCCTGCGCGGCTTCGGCATCTGATCGACAATCATCGCCACGCGCTTGAACGCCTGCGTGAGGTGCTGCATGAACCGCGCACCGCCTGCGACTGTTTCGACGTGCTGTTCAAACGGTCGATCAAGGAGGGCGAATACGGGCTTGCGATGGTCGAGGCCATGGCGCATTGCCGTCATCTCGAACGGCGCGGTCTTATCACTGGACGAGAGCGGGAGGATGGTGCGATCCTGTGGCAAACAGGAGAGTGAGACATGTCCCAGGGGGATCAGATCCGCACCACCGCCGAGGCGCATGAAGAGGCCGCCCTGCCACAGGCTCGGGTGGCCCATGCCGACCCCGACGCCTGCACCGCTGAACAGAAACCCCTGCCCGAAGCGGTGGCGCGCAAGCCGTTCGAGGAGAAAAGCCCTGCGGAATGGGCCTATGAGCGCCTCATTCTCTATATCCAGAATTTCGAGGAACAGCTCGACAGCGAGCATGAGATCGCCATGGGCTTTGCCGGTTCCGACACCGGGGTGCTCCGGATTGAGGGCATCGGCTTTTTCGACCCGGATATCGTGACGTTTTACGGGATGGACGAGGAGGGGACCAAGACCCAGCTCATCCAGCATGTCACCCAGCTCAACGTTATGTTGCAGGCCATGCCGAAACAAACGGAAGACGCGACGCCTGCGCGGATCGGCTTTCGTCTTGTCGCCGATCTGGAACAAGAGCTGAACGGAAAGCGCACCGACGGGTGACAGGCGATGACGAGTCATCTACCGTGGCGGAAGGCATATAAGGGAGGAACCGCAGAATGTCTGAGCACAAGCATGGGGATATGGATATTTCCGTTCAGGAGAAAACCTTTGACGGTTTTGTGAAATGGGCCACCTGGGGCGCGGGTGTGTCCGTTTTTGTTTTGATCATCCTCGCGGTTTTCAATAGTTAAGCCCCGTAAACGTTTCACAAAGGACCGGAGCCCCAAATCGTGTCGTTTCTGTATCGAGCCGTCGGGCTCCTGTCCCTTCTTGTGCTGACCGCTTGCGGGGCGGCCGAACCGAAATGGGCGCCTGACGCCGAGGTGGCGCAGTCGCATTACGTGCATGGTGCACCTTATCAACTGACGCTCTTCACCGTGATCAGCAATCGCACCGGCGGCGGCGGGCACAGCGCGCTGATGGTCAATGCCCCGTCCGAGCGGGTGATCTTCGATCCGGCCGGGACGTTTTATCACCCGCATCTGCCGGAGCGAAACGATGTGCATTACGGCATGTCCGACGCAGCGGTAGATTTCTACATCGACTATCACGCTCGCATCACCTGGCATGTGGTGGAACAGACCATCACGGTGAGCCCAGAGGTCGCGACACTGGCGCTGGCCAAGGTTCAGTCTTACGGTGCCGTGCCAAAGGCGATGTGTGCCACCAGTGTGTCGAGCATTCTCGGCGATCTGCCGGGCTTTGAGAAAGCACCGCGCACCATGTCGCCGAAGAAGCTTATGCAATGGTTTGGGGAGCAGCCGGGTGTGACGGAAAAGGTCATATACGACGACAGCCCCGATGAAAACGGTCAGCTGATCCAAGCTCCGCCGCTGCTTCTTCATCACAGCGGGAGTTCCTAAGCGAAAGGGCGTTACCCGATCACCGCGCCGAGGCCAAAGAAAAGGCCAAGTCCGGTGATGATCGCCCAAAGCACGTTTTTCGTCCAGATGCCGACGATGATCGTTGCGGCCGCGCAGAACAGACGCAGCGGGTCCGTGTCTGCCTTCGCCCCCAAAAGCATGGGCGCAACCACGGCGGGCAGAACCGCGACGGGTGTATAGCGCAACAGGCGCAACAGCCATGCGGGCAGGGGGCGGTCGCCGACGAGGCCGAGGAAAGAAAACCGGATCAGGAAGGTGCCGATGGCCAGTCCGACGATGATGATCCAGATTTGCGTTGTGCTCGCTTCGATCATGCCTCGGCCTTTCTTTTTTCCATCCAAATCTCAACCTGCGCGCCCACAACCAATGCTGCGGCGGCAGCCACCAAAAGCCCGGTGCCATAGGGCATAAAGCCAAGGATCAGCACCAGAACCACGGAGGTCAGCGCCGAGGCAAGATGCGCCAGCGTCTTGAGCATCGGGGCGACCACGGCCAGAAAGGTCACAGGCACAGCGAAATCGACACCGATGTCGGTCGGGATCTTATCGCCCAGAAGCGCGCCGGTGAGCGTCAGTGCATACCACGCAATGGCAATCGGGATCGCCGCGCCGAAAAAATACCCAAGTTTTTCGGAGAGGCTCAGGTCCGGCTCTTTTTCGAACTTGATCGTCGAGAGCGCGTAGGGCTGATCGTAGAGCATGTAGGAGGCGAAGGCGCGGGTCAAAAGCGAGGATTTGCCGAGATGCGGCGTGATCGACGCCGAATACATCCCCATCCGCAGATTGACCGCAAGCGCCGTGGCCAGAACGATCAGCGTTGGGGCGTTGTCGGACATCAGTTGCAGCGCGGCAAGCTGGGCCGAGCCCGCGATCACGAGGATCGAAAACCCCATGACCTCGACGACATTCAGCCCCGCCTGCGTGGCAATCGCGCCGAAGATCGCGGCGAAGGGCCAGATCACAATGTGAAACGGCAGGCCGTCCTTGGCACCTTTGAGAAATTGCTGGGAGGCGGGAGAAAGAGACATGCGCGGGGCCTTGGAATTTCGAACCGCACCAGCCTAGGAGATCGGGTGGCGCGGACCAATTGCGATTTGTGAAAACGGGTTATGCGGAAGCGGACAGCGCCGCCACGCCTTAGTCGAAGGTGCCGGTCACACGGCCCAGCAACATGAACCCGCGCGCGGTGCGCGTGTCCGTGAGAGCTGCGATTTCCTCGTCAGTGGCGGATTGCTCGAACTCGGCAAAGGTCTTGTCGAATTTGCGCAGGAAATGGTGAACCGCATCGCGGAAAATCGCGTCCTGTTTCATGCGCGCAGAGGCCAGCGCCAGAGAGGAGCGGTCGCGCACGCCCCCCAGAGGGGCCACGGAATGGCCGCGCTCGCCCTTGGCGAACCGGCGCCAGACCTCGGGCTTGGCGCGGTCCGGGCGCAGATCGTCCATATAGATGCCGTCCTGCGACAGAAGTGTCAGGACGTCCTGCGCGGCGTGGATCAACTGGCTGACCTTACGATCAGACAGCGCACGGCGGAGCGCCCGGAAGCCTTCCTTGTCGTCGGCGGTTTCGGGGAAATTCATCGCCTTGATGAAATCCGCGACCGACAGCGGCGGGGCGAGGCTTTCCGAGGGCGTGCCGAGCGCAAGGCTTGCCTGTTCTTCGATCAATGCGGGAGCCGGGATCGCCAGCTTGTCCTCGGGCGGGGTCTGGCCCGGACGGATCGAGGTAAACATCGCCAGCGTCGCATCTGTCTTGCGCTGGGCTGCTGCGATCTCTTCGAGTTTCTTCTCGACCGTGGCGTTCGACGTGCCGCCGCCTTGGCCAGAGAGGTAGGACTGACGCATGGCGGAAATCGCGGCCTGAAGGCGGCGGCTTTCTTCGCGCATCGTGCGAGAGGCACGCACAGCCAGAGCGCCCACCCAGATCATCGCAATCGGCATGAAAATCGCGATCAGCATCATGACGAAGCGGATCGAATCGAAATCGTTCGATCCGGTGCCGAGGATCATGAAATACCCAGCCGTCATCGCCAGCCACAGCAAGGATAGCACCGCCGCGATCATCTCGGTCGCGGTGATCTTGGGCTCTTCCTCAGGGCGCTGATAGACGCCAAGCTCGACTTTTTTGGGACCTTCGGTTGCCAAAGGGATCTCCTCGATCGCGTTTACAAATCAGATATACGCGATCTTGAGGATTTCGTAGGACTTTTCGCCCCCCGGCGTGCGCACTTCCACACTGTCGCCTTCGTCCTTGCCGATCAGGGCGCGGGCGAGCGGGGATTTGATGTTCAGAAGACCGCGCTCGATGTCGGCTTCGTGCTCGCCCACGATCTGAAAGGTCTTTTCCTCATCGGTATCTTCGTCGACGATGGTCACAGTGGCCGAAAATTTCACCGCGCCCGACAGGGTTTTCGGGTCGATCACATCGGTCAGAGACAGGATGCCTTCAAGCTCCTTGATGCGGCCTTCGATGAAGCTCTGCTTCTCACGCGCCGAATGGTATTCGGCATTCTCCGAGAGATCGCCAAGCTCGCGGGCTTCGGCAATGGCCTGAATGATCGCCGGACGTTCGACGGATTTCAGGGTTTTCAACTCGTCGTTCAGCGCGGTGTAGCCCGCGCGGGTCATGAGGATTTTTTCCATCAGGGCACTCATCTGCACGAAAAAAGCACTACGGGGCCGTTTAGGCTCCGGGTGCTTTCGGATTTGGTCATTGTCGGACTACCTGACCCGGAATGCCGGTGGAATGCAAGAGCCGGCACACATTATCTCCTGTGTCAGAGCTCCTGAACCTGACGCATTACGGAAAGGGGCAGTCTATCGTGCGGTCATCTTTGACCTCACGGCCAATACGGTTTGGACGTCGTTCGTTGACGGCATGGCTCCGTCTCGGGGGCTACCGCTTTATGCAGCGTTGCGGCGATTTTGGCGCAACAAAGCCCAACAGACGCAACGAAAAACCGCATCTCAAATTGACCCTGCCCTCGCTTAACGGTTAGGTAAGCGCTGGAGAGCCGCCTGAGCCAGGGAGAAATTTTATGTCGAATATCGAGCGTGAGGCGATGGAATATGATGTTGTGATCGTGGGAGCAGGGCCTGCTGGCCTGTCTGCCGCGATCCGGCTCAAGCAGTTGGACGAGAACCTGAGCGTTGTCGTTCTGGAAAAGGGCTCTGAAGTGGGCGCACATATCCTGTCGGGCGCGGTGCTTGATCCGGTGGGGATTGATGCGTTGATCCCGGATTGGAAAGAGCGTGGCGCGCCAATCACCACTGAGGTGAAAGAGGATCATTTCCACGTTCTGGGCGAGGCTGGGTCGATCCGCATTCCGAATTTCCCGCTGCCGCCTTTCATGTCGAACCATGGCAAATACATCGTCTCGATGGGCAATGTCTGCCGCTGGATGGCGGAACAGGCCGAGGAGCTTGGTGTCGAGATTTTTCCGGGCATGGCGTGCTCTGAGTTGATCTTTGGCGACAATGGCGAGGTCAAAGGCGTGGTTGCCGGTGTCTTCGGGCTTGAGGCCGACGGGTCTATCGGCCCGGATACGGAACCGGGGATGGAGCTGCACGGTAAATACGTTTTGATTTCCGAAGGTGTGCGCGGGTCTCTGGCGAAAGAGATCATCGCGAAATACGACCTGCAAAACGGCCGTGACGTGCAGAAATTCGGTCTCGGCATGAAAGAGATTTGGGAAATCGACCCCGAGAAGCACAAAGAGGGCAAGGTCTGGCACTCGATGGGCTGGCCTCTGGGCTCGAATGCGGGCGGGGGCGGGTTCGTCTATCACGCCGAAAACAATCAGCTTTATCTCGGCTTCGTGGTGCACCTGAACTACGAAAACCCGTATCTCTTCCCCTACATGGAATTCCAGCGCTTCAAACAGCACCCGCTGGTGAAAGAGCTTTTGGAGGGCGGTAAACGCGTGGCTTACGGTGCGCGGGCGATCTCCGAAGGCGGCTATCAGTCGATGCCGAAAGCGGCGTTTCCGGGCGGCGCTTTGCTGGGCTGTTCCGTCGGTCTCGTGAACGTGCCGCGGATCAAGGGCAACCACAATGCGATGCTCTCGGGCAAAGCGGCTGCGGAACATGTGGTCGCTGCGATCAAAGAGGGTCGCTCGGGCGATGTGCTTGAGAGCTACGAGACCGAGTTGCGCGAGGGGGCGGTTGGCAAAGACCTGAAACGTGTGCGCAACGTCAAACCGTTGTGGTCCAAGTTCGGTCTGGCGGCGTCGCTGGCGCTTGGCGGGTTCGATATGTGGACCAACCACCTGTTCGGCGTGTCGCTGTTTGGAACGGTGAAACATGGCAAAACCGACGCGCAATCGACGGGCAAGGCGGCCAAGTTCAAGCCGATCGACTATCCGAAACCTGATGGTGTGATCTCGTTCGACCGGTTGACCAACGTGTCTTTCGCGGCGACGAACCATGAGGAAAGCCAGCCCTGCCACCTGAAACTTGCAGACCCGCAGGTCGCGATTGACGTGGATTACAAGGAATTCGGCGGCCCGTCGCAGCGCTATTGCCCAGCGGGGGTGTACGAATACCTGACTCCGGAAGGCGAGGCGCCGAAATTCGTGGTGAACTTCCAGAACTGCGTTCATTGCAAGACCTGCGACATCAAGGAAACCAGCCAGAACATCACCTGGACGGTGCCCCAAGGCGGCGACGGCCCGAACTATCCGAACATGTAAGCCTCTCACGGCAACGTGTTTTCAAACAATGCGACGGGGGCCAGCACGGCCCCCGTTTGCGTTGCGGTGGGGCGGTTAGGGCGATACTCTCTGCGGGACGAAGCATAAGGGAGACGACAGGTGACAAACCGCGCCGGCCGCATGATTTCTGCCCTCACCGCTGTAGGGCTTTTGTTTGGAAGCGTGGCCCTGCCATCTCCTGTTCTTGCCGATGCAGGCTCCTATCTGGCCGCGCGTCAGGCGACGATGGACCGCACCTTCCCGGTGCTTGCCGAATATGCCGCGCGGGCGCTGGCGGGCGATACGGATAATCCGGTACTGCTCGAATCTGTGATCTCCTCGCGGATTTCCATGGGGGATTTCGATGCGGTGAAAGGCTATGCCAGCCTGCTGAAACAGATCGAACCCGAGAACCAGATTGCGGCGATGGCAGATCTGACGCTTTTGGCGCGCGATGGCGATTACGAAGGTCTGGTGGCTGCGCTCGAAGGCGGGGAGAGCATCAGCTCTGTCGTCGATGGGCTCATGTTGGCTTGGGCCCATGTCGGTCTGGGCGATATGTCCGGCGCACTCGACCTGTTCGATCAGGGCTCCGGTATGGGGCAGGGCTTCGAGAATTTCGGCGCATATAACAAGGGTCTCGCTCTCGCACTGGTCGGCGATTACGAAGGTGCGCTTGCGACCCTGTCGCAGCCGGATATGCCGCAAAGCCGGTTTTCCGTGATCGCGCAGATGGAAATTCTCAGCCAGCTCGAGCGCAATGACGAGGCTCTGACGCTTCTGAATGACAGTTTCGGTGAGGGGCCACTGGACCTCGAACTGGAACATCTGCGTGAGGCGCTTACGGCGGGCGACGCCGTGCCTTTCGATGTGGTGCACAGTGCGCGTGACGGCATTGCGGATGTATTCTTCGCCGTGGCTTCCGCGCTCGATGGTGGGTTGGACGACGCTTATACGCTGCTTTACGCTCGGATCGCCGAGGCGCTGCGCCCGGAGGAAGCGAGCTACGTTCTGAGCGTGGCAACGCTTTTGGAGCGGCTGGAGAATTACGATCTCGCCACGCAAGCGCTTGATCGGATTCCGGCGAACGATCCGGCCTTCCCGATCGCGAGCCTCGCCCGCGCCGAAGCGCTCCGCTCCTCGGGCAACACCGAGGCGTCGCTCGAGGTCTTGCGGCAACTGGCGAAATCCCATCCGGAACTCGATGAGGCGCATACGGCTTTGGGCGATGCGCTGCGGCGTCAGGAGGATTACGCAGAGGCGGTGAAAGCCTATTCCGTCGTGATCGACCGTCACCAGCCACCGACCCGTGGGCAATGGCCGCTCTATTTCACTCGCGGTACGGCTTATGAACGGATGGGGGAATGGGACAAGGCGGAGGCGGATCTGCGGCAGGCTCTGGCGCTGGAACCGGATCAGCCGCGTGTGCTGAACTATCTCGGATATTCCTATCTCGAGATGAAAACCAATCTCGACGAGGCCATGGAGATGATCCGCAAGGCTGTCGAAGAGCGCCCGGAAGACGGCTATATCACCGACAGTCTGGCCTGGGGTCTCTATCGCCTGCGGCGTTACGACGAGGCGGTGGAGCCGATGGAGCGCGCGGTCGAGTTGATGCCGGTCGATCCGATCATCAACGATCACCTGGGCGATGTTTACTGGGCCGTTGGGCGCGAGCGAGAGGCGCGGTTCCAGTGGCAACGGGCGCTGTCCTTCGAACCCGAGGATGACGAGGCCAGCCGCATTCGCAAGAAACTCGACATCGGTCTCGACAAGGTTCTGATCGAAGAGGGCGAGGAACCGACGCGGGGCGGGAATGACGGTTAAGGTCTTTGCGCCCGCCAAGATCAACCTGAGCCTGCATGTCACAGGGCAGCGGGAAGATGGCTATCACCTGCTGGACAGTCTGGTGGCCTTTGTCGATCTCGGCGATCAGGTCACGGCCAATCCGGCGGTGCAGTCGGAGCTGACCGTGACCGGACCCTTTGCCGAGGGTGTGCCGACGGACGGTAGCAATCTTGTCCTCAAGGCGGCGGAGTGTGCAGACTTTCCGATGTCCCTGACGCTCGATAAACACCTGCCACCCGCCTCCGGGATCGGTGGCGGGTCTGCCGATGCGGCGGCCACGCTGCGCGCGGCGGCGCGTCTTGGGGCGGTGCCTGTCACGGCGGAGCGTGCACTGGCGCTCGGGGCCGATGTGCCAGTTTGTCTGCGCGCAAAACCGATGCGGATGCGCGGGATTGGGGATGTGCTGGAGCCGGTGACAATGCCGGCGTTGCACATGGTGCTGGTGAATCCAAAGGTCGAGGTGTCGACGCCAGAGGTGTTCCGGCGACTTGAGCGCAAAGACAATCTGGCGATGCCGGATATTCTGCCGCGCTGGCCGGATACACTGGCCTTCGTCGACTGGCTGTCGACCCAGCGCAACGATCTTGAGAAACCTGCGGTGAAACTCGTTCCAGAAGTTGCGGCGGCTCTGACCGCGCTTGCCCTGACGCCCGGCGCGCTCATGGTGCGCATGTCCGGCTCCGGCGCGACCTGTTTCGGTCTTTTCGCGGATCGCTATGCGGCGGATGTGGCGGCGTTGCAACTGGCCGAAGGCAACCCGTGGTGGTGGGTCAAATCCGCCAGCACATTGCCGGGATAAGCGCTTCAGCGCGGGGCGAGCGCCTCAGCGCAGGCGCGCGACCACGTAATCGGCAATGTCGGAGAGCATCTCCACGATCTCGCCCTCGGGTAGAGCGGACAGCGCGGCTTTCGCCTTGTCTGCCCAGTCGAGCGCAATCACGCGGGTTTCTTCCAGAGCATCGTGCTTGTTCAAAAGCGCGATGGCGTGTTCCAGATCGCCTTCGTCCTGCTTGCCCTTTTCGATGGTTTTCACCCAGAAGGCGCGCTCTTCCGCATCGGCCTTTGCCACCGCCTTGATCAGCGGCAGGGTCAGCTTGCGTTCGCGGAAATCGTCGCCGACGTTCTTGCCGGTCTGCTCGGAGCCCCAGTAATCCAGAAGGTCGTCGACGATCTGGAAGGAAATCCCAAGCGCATCGCCATAATCGAACAGCGCTTTCACAACCGTCTCATCCGCACCTGCCAAAACGCCGCCGACTTCGGTGGCGGCGGCGAACAAAGCGGCGGTCTTGCCGCGCACCACCTGGATATAGATGGCTTCGTCGGTCTTCAAATCCTGCGCAGCGGTGAGTTGCAGCACTTCGCCTTCGGCAATCGTCGCCGAGGCATTCGACAGGATGCGCAGCACGCGCATGTTGTCGGCATCGGTCATCAACTGGAACGAGCGGGCAAAAAGATAATCGCCGACCAGAACCGAAGATTTGTTGTCCCACAGAAGGTTTGCGGTCGGCCGCCCGCGCCGCTGGGCGCTCTCATCCACTACGTCGTCATGCAAAAGCGTGGCGGTGTGGATGAACTCCACCGTGGCGGCGAGGTGAATGTGATAGGGGCCGCTGTAACCGCAGGCCTTGGCTGCAGCCAGCGTCAGCATCGGACGCAACCGCTTGCCGCCGGCCTCGATCAGATGCGCGGTTACCTCGGGAATGCGCGGCGCGTGTTCCGACGACATCCGCTCCCGGATCAGCGCGTTGACGGCCTCAAGTTCGGGCGCCAGAGCGGCGGCCAGTCTTTCATGCGGCTTCACGGCGGCTTTATCCAGTCCCATGGGACCTCCTCGGCTCGACAAACCTTTCGGTCTGTACTTTAATCATCGCGATGAAACAGCTTCTGCGCACCACCGACCCCACCCAGATCGTCTACGCCAAAGCGCTCTTGTCCGGAGAGGATATAGACTGCTTTGAAATGGACGTCCATATGAGCGTCCTCGAAGGCAGCATCGGCATATTGCCGCGCCGCCTTATGGTGCGCGATGACGATCTCGCGCAGGCCCGGCGTATCCTCAAGGACAATGATTTCGAGCTGGAGGATCTGTGAGCGGATCTTCTGAGCTGAGCCTCGATGCGTTTTTGGGCGGGCGGTTGCAGATTTATCAACCGCGCAAGGGCTATCGCGCCGGGGTCGATCCGGTGCTTTTGGCAGCAGCCACACCTGCATCTCCCGGTCAGTCCGTTCTGGAGCTTGGCTGCGGGGGCGGGGTTGCGTCCTTCTGCCTCGCTGCGCGTGTGGCGGGGTTGTCGCTCGCTGGGGTCGAAGTGCAGGGCTTCTATGCCGATCTCGCGCGCCGCAATGCCGTTGAGAACGGCATGGAGATGAAGGTGTTCGAAGCAGATCTGCGTCACCTGCCTGGTGCGGTGAAAGAGCAGACCTTCGACCATGTTATCGCCAATCCGCCCTATTACGAACGTCATCGCTCGACGCCCGCTGAGGATGTCGGGCGTGATGTGGCGCTCGCAGGAGAAACACCGCTTGTCGACTGGATCGACACAGCGACGCGGCGGCTCAAACCCAAGGGTTATCTGACGATGATCCAGAAAGCCGATCGTCTGCCGGATATGCTGGCCGTCTGTGACAACCGCCTCGGCTCGCTCCGTGTCCGTCCGGTTCAGCCGCGTCCGGGGCGTGCGGCGAAGCTCGTGATCTTTCAGGCGCGCAAGGGCGGGCGGGCTGCCTTTGTCTTGGAAGAACCGCTTGTGATGCATGAGGGTGTGTCACATAAGCACGATGGCGACGATTACACCTCTCAGGTCGTCAAGATTTTGCGAGGCGGCGATGCCTTGCCATGGTCCGGCTGAGATTTGGCGATATTTCGCAAAAGCTAATATTCTGGTCACTTTGTTTCAAAACAAAGCAGTGACACGACTCGGATTCTATGGTGCACTTGTCACACAGCTTTTACATGGCTGACACACTCAGAGAGGAGAAAACATGAGCTTGACGTCCCATATCCAGGAACTGAAGAAAAAGCACCAATCCCTCTCGGAGGCCGTTGAACATGCCCAGCGTTCGCCCGGCGCCGATGGCCTTCGGATCGCAGATCTGAAAAAACAGAAACTCCGCATCAAAGAAGAAATCGCGCGCCTCAGCGCCGCCTGACGCGTCAGATCACCCGGTTTGGCGGCTTTGATAAGCGGCCAGACCGGCCCCGAGCATGATCAGCCCGGCCGAGAGCAAAAGCGTCAGACGCGGCTCCGTCATTCCGGCAAGGATCAGAGCCAGAGTGGACAAAAGCGGTGCGGCATAGGACGCCGTTCCCAAAAGCTGAATATCCCCTTTCTTCATCCCCATATCCCAGAGATAGAACGCCCCGCCCGCGGGCCCGAGACCCAGCGCGATGATCGCGCCCCAACCTGACATGCTGTCAGGCCATGCGGTTTGTTCGAACGCCAGATGGGTGACGAAAGACAGTGCGGCCGCCAAGAGACAGAACACAGTGACCGAGGCCGTGGTAACATGGCCGATCCGACGCGAAATCACCGAATAGCTGGCCCATGTAAAGGCAGCTCCAAGCGCCAGGAGATATCCGAGTGCGGCCTCTCCGGTGAAGGATGTGCCACGTGCCACGACCAGAAGCGCGCCGACGAGCGCGAGGACTGCGCCGAGGATGTGCAGCGGGCGCAGGCGTTCTCCGGGCAGGAGCCCGGAAAACAGCACGATCAACAACGGCCAGAGATAATTGATCAACCCGGCCTCGGCGGGAGGGGCCAGACGCAGGGAGGAGAAGTAGAGGAAATGATAGCCGAAAATCCCGACGGTCCCGAAGGCATAGACCAGCGGCGAGACGCCTCGTAGCTCATGCCAGGCGTTGTTCTTCGCGATCCACAACAGGCCGATCACACCGCCAACGGCAAAACTCACCGCGTTGAGTTGCAACGCAGGAACCGGGTTGCTTGCGACGGTGAAAAGCGCGAGCAGGGCCCAAAGAAGGACGGCGAGAAAGCCGATGGAGGTGGCGGATTTGCGTGTCATGGCGCGATTAAGCCTGAGTTGCGGCGCTCCGCAATAAGAAAAGGGCCGCCGAAACGGCGACCCTCGTTTTGCGATCTTGCACAGGCTCAGGTGAGGTATTGCCCACCGTTCGCGGTGATGGTCGAGCCGGTGATGAATCCCGCATCGTCGGAAGCAAGGAAGACCACGCAGCGTGCGATGTCTTCCGGCTCGCCGAGACGCCCCACCGGAATCGTCGCGATGATCGATTCGCGGACTTTCTCCGGAACGGCCATGACCATTTCGGTGGCAACATAGCCCGGACAGATCACGTTTACGGTGATGCCCGCCCGCGCGCCTTCCTGGGCCAGCGCTTTGGTGAAACCGATGTCACCGGCCTTGGCTGCGGAGTAGTTCGCCTGACCGAACTGGCCTTTCTGACCGTTGATCGAGCTGATGTTGATCACGCGCCCAAACTTGCGGTCACGCATGCCCGTCCAGAGCGGATGGGTCATGTTGAACACGCCCGACAGGTTGGTATCCATGACCTGCTGCCACTGCTCGCGGGTCATTTTGTGGAACGGCGCATCGCGGGTGATGCCGGCGTTGTTCACAAGCACGTCGATCGGGCCAAGTTCGGCCTCAACCTTGGCGATGCCTTCGACGCAGGCATCGTAATCGGCCACGGACCATTTGTAGGTCTTGATGCCGGTTTCTTCGGTGAACTTCGCGGCGGCCTCGTCATTGCCCGCATAGTTGGCGGCGACGGTATAGCCCGCAGCTTGCAAGGCTTTGGCGATGGCGGCGCCGATGCCGCGCGATCCGCCGGTCACAAGAGCGACTCTGGACATGATACTCCTCCTTATCAATCCTATGCTTGTAATCTTGTTATCTATAATATTCTGCATCCGCAACAATATTGCTATGCGAATGCAGAAAATCTTTGCGGGCGAGATGAAAGATCAGCGGCGGGGGCTATCCCCGCCTGCGGATCAATCGCGCTCAACGCAGACCGCAACCCCCATGCCGCCGCCGATGCAGAGCGTGGCGAGGCCCTTTTTCGCATCGCGGCGGACCATCTCGAACAGCAGCGTGTTGAGGATGCGGGCGCCCGAAGCGCCGATGGGGTGGCCGATGGCAATCGCACCACCGTTGACGTTGACGATGGCCGGATCCCACCCCATGTCCTTGTTCACGGCACAGGCCTGCGCCGCGAAAGCTTCGTTGGCTTCGACGAGATCGAGGTCGGAGGCTTTCCAACCGGCTTTCGCCAGTGCCTTTTGCGACGCAAAGATCGGGCCTGCACCCATGATCGACGGGTCGAGACCGACGGTGGCGTAGGACGCGATGCGCGCCATCGGGGCGATCCCGCGTTTCGCGGCATTCTCAGCGGACATCAGAAGGACACCGGCGGCGCCATCGTTGATGCCGGAGGCGTTGCCAGCCGTGACGGAGCCGTCCTTGTCGAAGGCCGGGCGCAATTTCTGCATGGCTTCGATGGTGGCGCCGTGACGGATGTATTCGTCTTGATCCACGACGATGTCGCCTTTGCGGGATTTCACCGTGAAGGACACGATCTCGTCAGCGAATTTCCCGGCCTTTTGCGCGGCCTCTGCTTTGTTCTGGGAGGCAAGAGCGAATTCGTCCTGCATCTCGCGGGAAATCTCCCACTGATTGGCGACGTTCTCGGCAGTGATCCCCATGTGGTAACCATTGAAGGCGTCCCAGAGGCCATCTTTGATCATCGAATCGATGAACTTCATGTCGCCCATCTTGTGACCGGCACGCAGGTTGGCGACATGGGGGGACATGGACATGTTTTCCTGACCACCGGCGCAGACGATGTCGGCATCGCCGAGCAGGATGTGTTGGGCGGCCAAAGCAACGGTGCGCAGACCGGAGCCACAGACCTGATTGATGCTCCAGGCGGCGGATTCGATCGGCAGACCGGCTTTGATATGGGCCTGACGGGCGGGGTTTTGACCCTGACCGGCGGTCAGGACCTGGCCGAGGATAGTTTCCGATACTTCGGCTTTTTCAATCCCGGCGCGTTCCACGAGGGCTTCGAGCACACAGGCACCGAGATCGTGCGCGGGGGTGTTGGCGAAGGCCCCGGAAAAGCTGCCGACGGCGGTCCGTGCTGCGGATGCGATAACGACATTGGTCATGATGATAATCTCTCTCCCATTTTGGTTATGGGGAGATTGCCCAAAGCCCGCAATATTTGCAACAAAGTTGCTCGCTCCCCATTAGAAGCTCTATGCCGCGTTTGCAGCATTTTCAACCATCAAGCGAACTCTGAGACGCTTTGCCGCCGATATCAGACAGCTTTTTTGCGGCTGTCGCGATTGTGCCAGACCGGATCGATTGTCGCGGCGCCGAAATAATGCCCCTGCATGCAGTCGATTCCAATCTCGGTCAGATATTCCGCATCGGCGGCGTTCTCAACGAATTCGGCCACAGTATACATGTCGAAATGCTTCGCCACGGCGACGAGCGCCTGTGTCAGCACCTGATTGTCGGGGCAGGAGGCGATGCCACGGATGAACTCTCCGTCGATTTTTACCATGTCGAAATAGAAGTCCTTGAGATAGCGGAAGGCGGTGTAACCCGCCCCGAAATCGTCCAGAGCAAAGGAAATTCCCATGGCCTGGAGTTCGGACATGAAAACGGAGACGAGATCGGGCATCACCATGGCCGAGCTTTCGGTGATCTCGAGAATCAGCCGTTCCGCGATTGTCTGGTCCTTGTGTAGGCCGGTTGTCAGGGTTTCTTTCCAACGAGGATAGCCGATGGACCGCGCGGACATGTTGATCGCGAGACGTAAATCCTTGTACTCATTCAGCGCCTTAAGGCCGAGTTCCAGCGCAAGACAGTCGAGCTGCCGTCCGGTTTCCGTCGTTTCAGCCACGTTGATGAACTCGCGGGCGGGAATCACACGGCCGCTTTGATCCAGCACACGGATCAGCCCCTCGTAAAAGGCGGGCCGGTCGGGGCGAAGGGTCTGAACGATGGGTTGGTAGGCGAGCATCACCTGCTTCTTGCGAAGCGCCTCCTGAACCATTTCCATCGTATGACGGTCCCGGTTGGCAACCGCCACAGAGAGCGGGCTTCCGAATTCATTGTTGTCATAGCCAGAATCGATCATCCCGTCACCTTGTCTCGCTTTGGTCGTGCGAGGGGTACTTTCGCGTGCTTGGGATAACGGCGGGTAAATTGGCGAATTCATCAAAAAAGAGAGTAAAAATAACATCAATTTGCCAAAGTCATGTTTCTTCGAACGTTTTCGCAAGGCGAGTTTTTTTTGGCATCTGATCGCAAGGATTTATGGAGAATTATATATTCTTTCCGTCTGTGACATATGGTTAGGGGCCTTTCGTATGTGACCCGCCACGGGAACCGTCTGAAATTTTCAAATGGACGACACAGATTAACCAGATCGCAATCTCACTCTGTTCAACTACAGTCAAATGGACAGAACAGGACTTGCGATGACGCTCCAATATTCCGATGCGCGTATTGCGGAGAAGGCCGATGAAGCGGCTTTCGACATCGAAGAACTCTTTTTTTCCCGCACCGACGAGCGTGGGGTGATTGCGGCGGGCAATGAAGTGTTCCGCCGGATTTCCGGTTATTCATGGGACGAACTGGTGGGGGCCCCGCACAAGATCATCCGGCATTCGGACATGCCCAAGGGGGTATTCTACATCCTTTGGGGGCGCATCAAGAAGGGGCTCGCCACGGGAGCCTATGTGAAGAACCGCGCCAAGGACGGACGATATTACTGGGTTTATGCCGTTGTCTCCCCGATTGAGGGAGGTTTTGTCTCGGTTCGGATGAAACCGAGCTCGGCGGCGTTGGAAGGCGCCAAGGCAGCCTACAAGGCTTTTCTGAAATTTGAAAAGGAACAGGGGCTGAGCCCGGAGGAAAGCGCTGCGGCCATTCGCGCCAGGCTGAAGGAACTCGGTTTCCCAAGTTATGGCGCCTATAGTTCCTATGCCATCGCGCAGGAAATGAGTGCCCGTGACGCTGCCTTGTCACGAATGGAAGATGGGCGTTTGCGCAGCTTGAAGGAGTTGTTGCCGACCTTGCTTGAACTCGACAAGGAGCAACAGGCGCTGTTTGCGGCCTTCGCGAAAATTCGCGGAATCCCGTCGAATATGCGAATCGTCGCCTCGCGGCTGGAACCGGCAGGCGGACCGATTTCGGCGATTTCGCAAAATTATCGTCTTATGTCCGACGAGGTCACCAATCATCTGGGCGGATTTCGGGTCGACAACGGGACCCGCAACCTGTCCGAATCCGTGATGCTGCGGGTTTACAAGGGGTTGTTCATGATGGCGGCCTCCCGTTTGCAGCGTGAGGTCAAGGAGGTCTCTCTGGCTGCCCTTGGTAAACATACGGAGCTGGACGGGTTTCAGACGGAAGTGGATATTCTGACCATCATGCTCGACGACTACATGATCGAATCGGGATCGGTTCTCGTGTCGGTATTCAACGATGTCACGGCGCTGACGCGATCTGCAAAGGACTTGCGCCAGCTTGTCACGGGGCTCGATTCGATCCGTGTGCTATGCCGCGTCGAGGCCGGGCGTCTGGGTGCCCAATCGGCCTCCCTCATGCCGGTGATCAATCAACTCGATACGTTCCATGTCGAAATCGATGCCACTTTGGAGCGGATCATGTCACTGGCCGAGCGGATCAAGGCGCTGGTCGAGGCGGCCATGCCGCGCACCTTCAATGGTTCTCTGCACCATCATTCTGCGAGGGGAGGCCTGTCGCGCTGAGCGCATAGGAACTGAGCAGTTCGGTGACGATGTTCTGTGCGGAGGGGGAAAACCATTCCGCATCCCCTGTCATGCGGGCGATTTCCTTGCCGTCTGGCGAGATCAGGATCGAAACAGGCAGGCCAAGCACGCTCATGTCACGGGCCATGGCGCCTTTGCCATCCATCCTGAGCGGCAGCGACTGAATCTCCGCTTTTTCATAGAAGGACCGGATCGACGGGAGCGGGTTATGCCCGGTCGCCACGGGCAACACCACCAGCCCCTGATTTCCATAGGTGGAGGAGAGCTGATCAAGGGCCGGCATCTCTTTGCGACAGGGGGCGCACCATGTGGCCCAGAAGTTCAATAGCACGAGCTTGCCCTGATAATCGGAAAGGACCTCTTCCACGCCTTCCGCGGTGGTGAAGGGCAGGGTGCTGACGGTCTTCGCCTCGTCATGAAAGCCGAGTTTTTGCAGGCTGCCTTCGCGCAGCGCCGCAGCCGCGCTCAGGTCCATTGCGGTGGCGGGAATTGCACCGAGGCTCAGGGCCGTATAAAGGGTGGCGGCAATCAGCTTTTTCAACATGCGGGACACGTCCATGACCGATAAGAAATCCAACGCGATGTGGGGCGGGCGCTTCGCCGCCGGACCCGACGCCATCATGGAAGCCATCAATGCCTCCATCGATTTCGACAAGCGGCTGGCATCCCAGGACATCGCAGGCTCACGTGCCCATGCGGCGATGCTCGCCAAACAGGGCATCCTTACCGATACCGATGCCGAGGCCATTCGGGAAGGCCTGCTCACGGTTTTGTCAGAGATCGAGCGCGGCGATTTCGTGTTTTCGACGGCCCTCGAAGACATCCACATGAATGTCGAGTCGCGTCTCAAGGAGATCATCGGCGATGCCGCTGGCCGTCTGCACACGGCGCGCTCGCGCAACGATCAGGTGGCGACCGATTTCAAACTCTGGGTGCGCGATCAGATCGACGCCGCGGTTTCCGGGCTCGAGGCGCTGATCCGTGCGCTGCTCGCGCAGGCAGAAAAAGGGGCGGATTGGGTGATGCCGGGCTTCACCCACCTGCAAACCGCGCAACCCGTGACCTGGGGCCATCACATGATGGCCTATGTCGAGATGTTCGGTCGCGATATGTCGCGCTTCAAAGACGCCCGTGTGCGGATGAACGAAAGCCCGCTGGGGTCCGCCGCATTGGCGGGGACGGGTTTCCCGATCGACCGTCACATGACCGCAGAAGCGCTGGGCTTTGATCGTCCGACGGCGAACTCTCTCGATGCCGTGGCGGATCGCGATTTCGCGCTGGAATTCCTGTCTTGCGCCTCGATCTGCGCCATGCACCTGTCGCGTTTCGCCGAAGAATTGGTGATCTGGTCCTCGGCGCAATTCCGGTTCGTGGCGTTGTCGGACCGGTTCTCCACCGGCTCCTCGATCATGCCGCAAAAGAAAAACCCCGATGCCGCCGAGCTGATCCGCGCTAAAATTGGTCGCATCTTCGGCGCGAACGTGGCGCTGATGACCGTGATGAAAGGCCTGCCCTTGGCCTATTCCAAGGATATGCAGGAAGACAAGGAACAGGTGTTCGACGCCGCCGACAACCTGATGCTGGCGCTGGCCGCAATGACTGGGATGGTGTCGGATATGACCGCCAAGACCGACAACCTGCGCGCCGCCGCGGCCTCCGGATTTTCGACGGCGACCGATCTGGCCGACTGGCTGGTGCGCGAAGCCGGGCTGCCGTTCCGCGATGCCCACCATGTCACCGGTGCGCTGGTCGCTATGGCCGAAAAGAAAGGTGTCGATCTGCCGGATTTGAGCCTTGAGGAAATGAAATCCGTTCACGAAGCGATCACCGAAGGGGTTTACGACGTCTTGACGGTTGAAAACTCGGTCGCTTCGCGCACAAGCTACGGGGGAACCGCGCCCGCGCAGGTGCGTGCGCAGATCGCCCGTTGGAAAGAGGTGCTCGGATGAAACGCGTTGTTGTGACTTTGCTGCTGTTGGCCGGGCTGGCCGCCTGTGGCGTGAATGGTGAGCCGGTGGCACCTGAGGTGGGGGTGTCGACCACTGTGGGGGTGAACTCCCGCGCCGGGGCCTATACCGATACGGCGATCAACATCCACTTCCCGGCGAACTGATTTTCGAGACCTGATCCGGGGCGTGCGTGCCCCTGAAAGTGAAAGACCCAGATGGACCATTTCCTCTACAAAGACGGCGTGCTCCATGCCGAAGATGTGGCCGTGAGCGATATTGCAGCGCAGGTTGGGACGCCGTTCTACGTCTATTCCACCGCGACGCTGACCCGGCATTTCAAATTGTTCGATGACGCGCTGTCCGGCATGGATCATCTCGTCTGTTTCGCGATGAAATCGAACTCCAACCTCGCGGTGCTCAAGCTGATGTGCGAGCTGGGCGCCGGGGTCGATGTGGTGTCTATCGGCGAATATCTCAAGGCGAAGGCGGCGGGATTTCCGGGCGAACGCATCGTGTTTTCGGGGGTCGGAAAGACGCGCGAGGAAATGCGTATCGCGCTCGAAGGCGGCATTCGCCAGTTCAACGTCGAAAGCGAGCCGGAGCTTCAGGCCCTCAACGAGGTGGCTGTCTCGCTTGGCGTGAAAGCCCCCATCGCGCTGCGGGTGAACCCGGATGTGGATGCGAAAACCCACGCGAAGATCGCGACTGGCAAGTCGGAGAACAAGTTCGGAATTCCGATTGCCACCTGTCGCGAGGTTTACAAACGCGCGGGCGAGATGCCGGGGATCGACGTGATCGGCATCGACGTGCATATCGGGTCGCAACTCACCCAGCTTGAGCCGTTCGAGTTGGCCTTCACCAAGGTCGCCGAACTGACCGAAGCGCTGCGGGCCGATGGTCATGACATCCGCCGTCTCGATCTGGGCGGCGGGCTTGGCATTCCATACGAACGCTCGAATTCTGCGCCGCCGCTGCCGGTGGAATATACCGACGTGATCCGGCGCACAGTCGGGCATCTCGGTTGCGAGATCGAGATCGAGCCGGGGCGGCTGATCTCTGGCAACGCCGGGATCATGGTCTCCTCCGTGATCTATCTAAAACATGGCGAAGGTCGTGATTTCCTTATCGTCGATGCGGCGATGAACGATCTCGTGCGGCCTTCGATGTATGACGCCTATCACGACATTATTCCGGTGACGGAGCCCGAGGCCGGAGAGGATCAGACCCCGATGGACATCGTCGGTCCGGTCTGTGAAACCGGCGACACCTTTGCCAAGGCGCGCAACATGCCCGGTCTTGGCGAGGGCGATTTGGTCGCCTTCCGTTCGGCGGGAGCTTATGGCGCGGTGATGGCCTCGGAGTATAATTCCCGGCCGCTTATCCCCGAGGTTCTGGTGAAGGGCGATCAATTCGCTGTCATTCGCAAGCGTCCGAGCTTTGACGAGATGATAAACCGCGATACCATCCCTGCGTGGCTCTGAGCGCGGATCATCCCGATGCGCACCCGAAGCCTCGGGCGAGACGTATGGAATTTGACCGACAGCTCCGAGACAGCCTTGACCAGAGCCTTGCCCGGCGGCTGAGGCTTGCGTTGAGCTTGACCGGGGCGGGGTTGGTCTTTGAGCGGTTCGGAACGGCATTTTGGCCGTTGTTTTCGCTGGTCGCGTTCACGTTGGGTATCTCCATGCTCGGCGTGCAGGATGCCTTGCCTCTTTGGGGGCTTTGGCTTTGCGTTGCGGTTTTTGTGCTCACGTCGCTTTGGGCGCTGATCCATGGCCTGCGCCGCCTGCATTTGCCGAGCGCGTCGGAGACCATGTCGCGGGTCGATGCGGACCTGCCGGGGCGTCCGTTGCAGGCGCTCTGCGATACGCCGTTGATCGGGGCCGGTGATGCCGCTTCGGAAGCGATCTGGCACGCGCATCGCCGTCGCATGGTGGAACGTTTGCGTGATGTACATGCCATCGCGCCGATGCTGCGACTGTCCTCCGCAGACCCGTTTGCGTTGCGCCTCATCGCGCTGACAACGCTGGCTATGGGGCTTGTGTTCGGCTCGTTCGAGAAAGCCGGGAGCTTGGGGGATCTGGGGGAGGACGGATCGGAGATCGCCATTGGCCCCACATGGGAAGGCTGGGTGCGTCCACCCGCCTATGCTGGCAAGCCGACGCTGTATCTCGGCGATCTCGATGCCGAATTCGAGGTGCCGAAAGGTTCCGACGTGACGCTGCGGTTCTACGGCGAGGGCGGAGCGCTGACGCTGCGTGAAACCGTTTCCGGCGATGACAATATGAGCCTGCACGATTTCATGATCCGGCAGGCGGGAGAAATCGAGATCGACGGTCCGACAGGTCGGCTGTGGGATGTGGCGCTGCAACCGGATCAGCCTCCCATAGCGGAACTCATCGGCCTGATGACCCGCGCGCCCTCGGGCGAGGCGCGTCAGGAATTTCGCCTGCGTGACGATTTCGGCGTAACACGCGCGGAACTGACGATCTCCCGCGACCCGGAGGTGGTTGAGAAGCGCTATGGTTTCGCCCTGCCGCCCGAGCCGCGCGAGGCAGTCACCTTGCCGGTGATATTGCCGCAAACCGGCGATCGCGTGGAGATCGAGGGGATGATTGCCGAAAATCTCGCCGAGCATCCGTTTGCAGGACTGCCGGTCAAGCTGAGCCTCACGGCTTGGGACGCGGCAGGGCAGGAAAGCGCTGCGGCTCTGGGGCAAACGATCCTGCCGACCCGGCGGTTTTTCGATCCTTTGGCCGCGGCCATCGTGGATCAGCGCCGCGAGCTTTTGTGGAACCGCGAGAATGCTGCGCGTACCGCGCAGGTGCTGCGTGCCGTGTCGGTCAACCCGACCGAGATGTTCGATGAGATGGCGACCTATTTTCGTCTGCGCGAGGCCATCGGTCAGATCGAAGGGCGCGCGGGGCGGCTAAGCGATGAACAGCTCGACACCATCGCCACGAACCTCTGGGATATTGCGCTGGAACTGGAAGACGGGCAGCTCAAAGAAGCGCTCGCGCGGCTGCACCGGGCGCAGGAACGCCTCTCGCAGGCCATGCGCGATGGGGCGACGCCGGAAGAGATCGAACGCTTGATGCAGGAGCTGCGCGAGGCCACTCGCGATTACATGCAGCAACTGGCCGAACAGCAGGGCGAGGATGGCGACGACACCGACATGCCTGACCAAGGTCAGGATCAGGGGCAACAGATCACTCAGGATCAGTTGCAGCAGTTGATGGACCGAATTCAGGAGCTGATGGAACAGGGGCGCATGGCCGAGGCACAGCAGCTCATGGATATGCTCGCCGAAATGTTAGAAAACATGCGTGTCACGAAAGGCGAGGGCCAAGGCGGTCAGGGACAGCAAGGCATGCAGGGCCTTCAGGATATGCTGCGCGACCAGCAACAACTCAACGACGATACGTTCTCGGATCTTCAGGAACAGTTCGGGGGGGGCGGCGAGCCAGAGGAGCAGCCCGGCGAGGGGGGCGAAGGTCAACAGCAAGGCGGTCAACAGCAACCGGGCGATGGCCAAAATGAACAGTCGCTTTCAGAGCGTCAGCAAGCCCTGCGAGATCAGCTGCAACGCCAGCGCGGCAGCATTCCCGGCGGGCAGGGCGAAGGGGAAGATGGTGTCGGCGGAGCCCTTGAGCGGGCGGATCGTGCGATGGAGGAGGCCGAAGGCGCGCTGCGCGAGGGCGATCTGAACGGTGCGCTGGGGCGGCAGGCCGAGGCGATGGAGGCGTTGCGCGAAGGCATGCGTCGTCTGGGCGAACAACAGGCGCAGAACCAGCAAAATCAGGACGGCCAACAGGGCGAAGCCGGAGGCCAGTCCGGCAATGATGCGGCCCGGCGTGATCCGCTCGGGCGCAAACCCGGCGATGCTGGTCGTTTCGGCAGCGATGACGAGTTCTATGAGGGCGAAGATGTTTATCGCCGGGCGGAAGAGCTTTTGGACGAAATCCGGCGTCGGTCCGGCGAACAACAACGTCAGGCGGAAGAACGGGATTACCTCAACCGCCTGCTGGATCAGTTCTGAGTCAATTGACGTTTCAGGAGTTCAACTGACCGAGCAAGGCGTTGAGCCGCACGCTCGCCGAAGACAATAGTCGGTCGAGCCAGACGCGGAACGCGTTGGCGGCTGTGACATAGCTTTCCATGACGCCTGCCAGTGCGGGGACTTTTTCCGCAATCACCGGAGCCAGAACGTAAAGCGCCACGAGCATGATGGCCGCAAGCACCAGAACGAGGAACACGGAGCGGAAGCCGGAGCGTTCCGCACGGGCGCGGCGGGTGTCCTCGTCGGGAACGGTGCCGTCCTCATTGCGCTCGGACGATGCGCTGAGCGTCGAGTTGATTTCTTCGATGTCCGGCAAAAGGTCGCGACGCTTGCCGGTGGCGGCGGCGACGCTTCCGGCGACGATGCCGCTGTCGGCGGGATCGAGGCCCCGCAGCCGCGCCATGCGGTCGCGCAGGCTTTTCTTGGCGCTGTCCTGTGCCGGTTCTTCCAGCCCGAGGTCAGGCTGGGTTTCAAGTGTTTCTCCCTGCGACTGACGCATGGCCTGATCGAACTCGACCTCGGCGCGCAGGATGTCACGCACGCTGTCCTTGAGCGCAGAGCCGCTTTGGGCGGCAGGGCGGGCTTCAGTTGCCTCTTCTTCCGGTTCTGCGGCTGTGTCTTCGGTTTCGAAAACGGGCAGTATTTCAGCGGGTTCGGGCCTCGCTTCTGCGACCTCCCCCCCGGTGGTCTCTCTGATCGGCTCCGGGACGTGCAGATCTTCTACGGGTTCTGCGGGTTCACTCTCTTCGATTGCGACGGAGGTTTCGAATACAGGCGTCTCATCGAATTCCGGGACAACGCTCTCGGTCTCTTCCGTCTCGACATGACCCGGAGGCGGGTCCTCATGCGGGAGCTCATAGCCCAGTTCTTCGGCCAGCTCCTGATCGAGATGCGCCGGACGTTGGAACCAGGTGTGGCCGCAGTTCGAGCACTGAACATCCCGGCCTGTGTCGGGGATGACACGTGCATCGACCTCGTATTGAGCGCCACAATTGGGACAGATCAGCCGCATATTTTCCCCTGCCACCGAGACATTATGCGCATGGAACCGCGCGATTTTCCGCAATTCTTAACGCACATGTGCGAATTGTCCATGTTTTTGCGACAGTTGGATTGAAAGCTTTTGACCGGTGAGGCAAAACTGTCGCGAATACATAGGGGTTCGCAGAGGTGCCGTGTGATCGAGTTTCATGATGCTGGCTACGGCTACGGGGGGCGTGAGCTTCTGACCGAGATGTCCCTGACGCTGGCGCCGGGGTCTTTTCATTTCCTGACCGGGCCTTCCGGGACGGGCAAGACAACCTTTCTCAAGCTGTGCTATCGCGAGTTGCAGGCGACTGCCGGGCGGGTCTCGATCTTTGGCGAGGATACGCGGGGGATGGGGCGCGACGAGGTTGCGCTTTTGCGTCGGCGCATCGGTGTGGTGCATCAGGATTGCCAATTCCTCGATCACCTGAGCGTTGCGGAAAACGTTGCTCTGCCGCTGACTGTCTCCGGCCAGCCGCGCGATGATGGAGATCTTTTCGATCTTTTGGCCTGGGTCGGGTTGTCGGAACAGCTTCAGGCCCGTCCGCCCGAACTGTCCGGGGGCGAGCGTCAGCGGGCGGCATTGGCGCGCGCGGTCATCATGTCGCCCGATGTGATTCTGGCCGACGAACCCACCGGCAACGTCGATTGGGAAATGTCGCTGCGGCTTCTGCAATTGCTTATTGAACTCAATCGGATGGGTAAGACCGTGGTGATTGCCACACACGATCTGCATCTGATCCGTCAGGCCAAATCTCAGGTCGCTGCCCGGGTGCTGCGCATCTCCAATCGGCGGATTCAACAATCGGGGGCGGACCTGTGAAAACCATTCTACTGCCCTTCCTCAATTTCAGCGAAAACGCCTCCGGGCGCGTGGTGCCGCCGTCGGGCTTCACGGCGCAACTGACTGTGATCACCTCTGCCGCCATGGCGTTTCTGGCCGTCTTCGCTCTGGCGCTGTCGATGGCGACCGGACGTCTGGCGGAGCGCTGGGGCAACGAGCTGGCGCGCGGCTCGACCCTGCGCATTTCCGCCCCCGCCGAGCAGATCGATGCGCAGGTCGCCGCCGCGCTCAAGGTGCTTGAGACCACGCCGGGCGTGGCTGAGGCGCGGTTGCTGACGGCAGAGGAGGAAACGGGGCTTCTGGAGCCGTGGTTCGGTCCCGACCTGCCGCTCGACACCCTGCCCTTGCCGGCACTGATCGATGTGCAGGAAACGCCCGAGGGCTTTGATGCCGAGGGATTGCGCCTTCGTCTGGCGGGCGAAGCGCCCGGCGCAGTGCTCGACGATCACAGCCGCTGGCGCAAACCCTTGCTGCGTGCGGCCGAGCGTCTGCGGCTTTTGGGCGTGGTGTCTCTGATCCTGATCGCGGGTGTCACTGGCGGGATGATCACGCTGGCGGCCAATGCGGCCCTTGCGGCCAATGGTCAGGTGATCCGGACCCTGCGGCTCGTCGGGGCCACTGACCGCTTCATTGCGGGCGCTTTCGTGCGACGCTTTACCCTGCGGGGGCTGAGCGGCGCGCTCATCGGAACCTTCCTCGGCATGATCGCGGTCGCTCTTCTTCCGAGCGCGGATGAGGTCGGGAGTTTCCTTACCGGTCTGGGCTTTGTCGGCGCACAATGGTTCTGGCCGCTGACGATCCCGGTCCTGGCTGCGCTTGTGGCCTTTGGCGCTACCCGTGTCGCGGCCAATCAAACGCTTCGGAGGTTGATGTGATGCCCTATCCGATCCAGTGGCTTCTCTCGCTGATTTTCGTGATCCAGATGTATCTGGCCATGGTGGTCCTCGCGATTGTCTTCACGCCGCTCGCAATGATCAAACGCGACTGGGCCTTCAAGGCGGCACATACCTATTGTCATTGGGTGCGCTTTTCCGCGCGCGTCATCGTCGGGCTGAAATCCGAGATTCGAGGCGAGGTGCCGACCGATGAGGTCCTGATTGGGGCCAAGCACCAGAGCTTTTTCGACATCATCCTGATCGTCTCCGCCGTGCCACGACCGAAATTCATTATGAAGAAGCAACTCGTCTGGGCGCCCATCGTCGGCTACTACGCCAAGCGCATCGGCTGTGTTGCGGTGGATCGTGGCAAGCGCGGCATGGCGATCAAGAAGATGATCGCGGATGTGAGATCCGGTGCGGCTCTGCCCGGCCAGTTGATCATCTTTCCGCAAGGGACCCGTGTCGCCGCCGGTGCCCATCTGCCCTACAAAATCGGCACGGGTGTGCTGTATGAGCAGACCGGGCAGGATCTCGTGCCCGCCGCCACCAATGTCGGTGTGTTCTGGCCGCGTCACGGCATTTATCGTGGTCGCGGTACGGCAGTGGTCGAATTCCTGCCGCGCATTGCTGCGGGCCGCGACATGAAAGCGGTCATGGCCGAGTTGGAAGAGGTGGTGGAAAGCGCTTCCGACCGTCTCATGACCGAGGCCGGTTTCAAACTGCCGCCAAATGCCTGAGTGTCATCTTGGCGTGATCTTGTGTGGCTAAGGCGAGCGATATGAAACATGTGACCGAGATTTCCGAACTGGAAGCCCTTTATGGTGCTCCGGGCGCTGCCGCGACAGAAAAGGTCGCGCGCCGCATGACGCCGGAGTTTCGGCTCTGGCTTGGGCGGTGCCGCCTTTGTATCCTCTCTACCGTCGGCCCCGAAGGCACGGATGCCTCGCCGCGCGGCGACAAGGAGCCTGTGCTGCGGGAGCTTGATCCCGGCACGCTGGCGCTGCCCGACTGGGCGGGGAACAACCGGATCGACAGCCTGCGCAACATCGTGCGCGACCCGCGCGCTTCGCTCATGCTTTTTGTATCCGGCTCCAACAACGTGGTGCGGATCAATGGGCGGGCTTTTGTCACGCTGGACGACGAATTGCGCCGGTCCTTCGAGGTGAATGGCAAACATCCGCGGTCTGTCATCGTCTTTGAAATTTCTGAGATCTATACGCAATGCGCTCGTGCCCTGATGCGCGCCGGGCTTTGGGAGGGGCGGGACGACAGTGACGGGCTTCCGAGCGTCGGAGATATTCTCGCAGCCCTCACCGAGGGTCGGGTTGGCGGCAAGGCCTATGACGAGGAATGGCCGGAGCGCGCCGCAAAGAGCATGTGGTGACGAAAAAAAGGCCGCGCTGTCGCACGGCCTCTGTTTCCTTTGCGCCTGAAACACTCAAATCTCAGGCAGCAAGTCCCTTGGAGCCCATGTCGAGGAACTTCTTGCGACGTTCCTTCACGATGGTCTCCGGCTTTTTCTTTTTCATCGGAGTGAGCATCGCCTCGATGGCCTTACCCACGGCGGCAATCGCTGCCTCGCGGTCGCGTTGCGCGCCGCCCAGAGGTTCCGGGATGATCTGGTCGATCACGCCAAGCTTGTGCAGGTCTTGCGCGGTGAGGCGCAGCGCTTCGGCAGCCTCGCGCATTTTCTCCGCGTCCTTCCAGAGGATGGAGGCGCAGCCCTCCGGCGAAATCACCGAGTAGACCGAATGCTCCAGCATCGCGACCTTGTTGGCGGAGGCAAAGGCCACCGCACCCCCGGAGCCGCCCTCGCCGATGATGACGGAGATCATCGGCACCTTGAGGTTGAGACATTTCGCGGTGGATTGCGCGATTGCTTCCGACTGGCCGCGCTCTTCTGCGCCTTTGCCGGGATAGGCGCCGGGCGTGTCCACCAGCGCGATGACCGGGAGGCCAAAACGGTCGGCGAGATCCATCAGGCGAATGGCCTTGCGATAGCCTTCGGGGCGCGCCATGCCGAAATTGCGCTCGATGCGGGATTTCGTGTCATTGCCCTTTTCCTGACCGATCACCACCACAGGCTGGTCATTGAAACGCGCAAGCCCGCCCATGACGGCATGATCGTCGGCAAAGTTGCGGTCCCCGGCAAGTGGTGTGTATTCGGTGAACAGCGCCTCGATGTAGTCCTTGCAGTGCGGTCGGTCGGGGTGACGCGCGACCTGACATTTGCGCCAGGGCGTCAGACCTTTGTAGAGGTCTTTCAGCATATCGGCCGCTTTTTTGTCGAGTGCCGCTGCTTCTTTCTCGACATCCATTTCCTCGTTGGCCCGTGCCAGAGCGCGCAGCTCTTCGGCTTTGCCCTCGATCTCGGCGAGCGGTTTTTCGAATTCGAGATAGTGAGTCATGCGGACCTCCGAACGGTTTCGACCCCGTATATGGCTATTTTCCGCACGGGGTGCAACTCAGCAAGATTTGTGATCTACTGAAACGATATGTCTCTGGTCGAGGATATGTTGAAAGGACCAAGGGGTTATATGACGCGGCACGCTTATGAAGATCGTCTCTTGCGGGTGTTGGATCACGTTTACGCCCATCTCGATGGCGATTTGTCGCTCGATACGCTTGCGGATGTTGCCGCCTTGTCGCGATTCCATTTTCACCGGGTGTTTTCGGGCATGACCGGCGAGACAGTGGCGGGGTTCATCCGGCGGGTGCGGCTGTTCAAGGCCTCGCATCTGTTGGTGCGCACCGATGACGAAATCGAACAGATTGCCCTGATATGCGGCTATCCCAATCCGCGCAGTTTCTCCCGCGCCTTTCAAGATGCCTTTGGTCTGACGCCCACCGCCTTTCGCGCGCGCGGCGTCGAGATGCCGCCTCTGCGGCTCAATGAAAAAGGAGACTACGTTATGTATGAGATCACGACCGAAGACCGCGCGGCAGCCTCTTTCGCAGGAGTCGCGCACAAGGGCGATTACATCGAGATCGGACAGGCGTTCGAAGTGGCCGCGAAAACGATGCTGTCGCGAGGGATGGGGCCGGCGCTTGGGTCGATGGTGGGGGGTGTATTTTTCTAATCCCGGTGAGGTGCCGGTTGAGGAGATGCGGAGCATGGCCGGATTTATTCTGACCGCAGAGGTCGATCTTGAACCTCCGCTAGAAGCCTATGCGTTGAGCGGTGGTCGCTATGCCGTGTTGCGCCATGTCGGGGCTTATCCGGGGTTGCGTCAGGCCTATGACTATCTCTACGGCAAATGGTTGCCCGAAAGTGGCGAGGAGCCGCGCGATGGACCGCCGTTTGAAATCTATGAAAACACGCCAATGGACACAGCGCCTGAGGATTTGGTGACACTGATCTGTGCGCCGATCCTTTGAGGCCACCGATCTAAAGCCACCGATCCTCTGAAACGAAAGCGCCCCGGAACCGAAATCCCGGGGCGCCTTTCCTCAACGGTCGCCTCCTCCAAACGACCGGAGGGAAGTCTTAGCTGTTCGCGATCAGCTCGGATTGCGCGACGATGACCTGCGCTTGTTTGATCGAGGCGATGTCGACGAGACGGCCTTTGTAGACGGTCGCACCCGCGCCGGAGGCTTTGGCCTCTTCCATGGCGGCAAGGATTTCACGCGCCTCTGCGACGGCCTCCTCGGACGGGGTGAACACCTCGTTGGCCAGAGCGATCTGTTTCGGATGGATCGCCCATTTGCCGACCATGCCGAGCGTGGCCGAGCGCCGTGCCTGCGCGCGGTAGCCTTCGTCATCGGAGAAGTCGCCAAACGGCCCATCGACCGGCAGGATGCCATGGGTGCGACAGGCGGCGACGATGGCGGCCTGCGCCCAGTGCCACGGATCGGAATAATGCCGGGTCCCCGCATGGAGCATATAGTAATTCTCTTGCGTGCCGCCGATGCCGGTGGTCTGCATGCCCATCGAGGCCGCGAAATCCGCCGCCCCAAGGCTCATGGCCACAAGCCGCGGAGAGCTGGCTGCGATGGCTTCGACATGAGCGATGCCGGCGGCGGATTCGATGATGACTTCGAAATTGATTTTCTTCGTGCGGCCTTTGGCGCGCTCGATCGCGGTTACGAGCGCATCGACGGCATAGATGTCCTCGGCGCAGCCCACTTTCGGGATCATGATCTGGTCGAGGCGCTCCCCCGCCTGTTCCAGAAGATCCACGACATCGCGATACCAATACGGCGTGTCGAGCGAGTTGATCCGCACGGCGAGGGTCTTTTTGCCCCAGTCAATCGTCTTGATCGCCTCGATGATATTGGCGCGCGCCGCGTCCTTGTCCGAAGGCGCAACGGAATCTTCGAGATCGAGATTGATGACATCCGCCTCAGAGGCCGCCATTTTGGGGAACAGCTTGGTGTTCGAGCCGGGGCCGAAAAGCTGGCAACGGTTCGGGCGTTCGGCGGGGGCGGGCTGAAGGCGGAAGGACATCCAATCTCCTCCTGATAAGGATGTTACGATTTTTTCAGATATGTTGTTATTATCTTGCGCACCGTATCGCAAGAGGGATTCTGCGCCGCGGCGCTGGCGAAATCGGGGCCGGAAAAATCGCTCATCGCAAGAACAGATCAATAATAGAACTTGGGTTGCAGTCTCAGTGTCCCGAAAATTTCACTTAAGAAAGTTTTTAAACTGCTCAATTTGCAATCAATGCGAAAATATCACCGATTTTTTAAAATAAATCGGGATATTCTCCCATTCCGTCAGTCCCTCTGACGCAAATTCCGCAGCACCTTGCGACGAATCTCGGGCACTGTTTCACAAACGCAACCGGAGTGCTGCACCATGATCGAAACCCCGTATCTTCTCTTCCTCGGCGACGCCCCTGACCAATTGGCTGCGAAAGTGGCGCAAGGCATCAAAGACTGGCGCCCCGAATTTGCCCTCGGCCAGTTCCGCATGGAAGGCTGCAAGGCCGATATGAAACTGCCCGACATGGACCTGAAAGCGGCCAAAGCCGCCGGTGCTAAAACGCTGGTGATCGGCGTTGCGAACCGTGGCGGGATCATCAGCCCGGCATGGAAAAAAGTTCTGATCGACGCGCTCGAAGAGGGTTTCGATATTGCCTCCGGCCTGCACAACCTGCTGCGCGATGAAGAAGATCTCGCCGCCGTTGCGAAAACCTTCGGTCGCACGCTGCATGACGTCCGCGTGCCCTCCGTCAAATACCCCATCGCCAACGGCATCAAACGGACCGGCAAGCGTTGCCTTGCGGTCGGCACAGACTGTTCCGTGGGTAAAATGTATACCGCCCTCGCGATGGACAAATCCATGCGCGAAAAGGGCATGAAATCGACTTTCCGTGCCACGGGCCAGACCGGCATTCTGATCACCGGCGACGGTGTGCCGCTCGATGCGGTGATCGCCGACTTCATGGCAGGCTCGATCGAATATCTGACGCCGGACAACGATGCCGATCATTGGGACCTGATCGAAGGTCAGGGCAGCCTGTTCCACGTCTCTTATTCCGGCGTGACCATGGCGCTGGTGCATGGCGGTCAGCCGGATGCGCTGGTTCTGTGCCATGAGCCGACCCGCGAGCATATGCGCGGCCTGCCGGGCTTCTCGCTGCCGTCGCTTGAGGCGCTGCGGGACACCGCGCTGAACCTTGCCAAAGTGGCGAACCCGGACTGCAAAGTCGTGGGGATTTCGATCAACACGCAACACTTCACCGAGGAAGAGGCGCTGGCCTATCTCGCCAAGGTCGAAGAGGAAATGGGCCTGCCGACCGTCGATCCGTTCCGTCAGGGTGCGGACCGTCTGGCCGACGCGCTCGCCGCACTCTAAGACGTAAGGGAAACGGAGGGCCCCATGACCAAGCTGACCGTCACGCAAGAGAGCTTTCGTCTCGCGGAAGTCTTCACCATTTCCCGCGGATCGCGCACGGAGGCCAAGGTGGTCACGGTGCGCGCGACCGATGGGGTGCATGAAGGCGGGGGCGAATGCGTGCCCTATGCACGCTATGGCGAAAGTCTCGAAAGTGTGACGGCGCAGATCGAGGCCCTTCCTGAAAACATCACGCGTGCGACGCTGCAAGAGGCGCTTGAGCCGGGTGCCGCGCGCAATGCGGTCGACTGTGCGCTTTGGGACCTGGCTGCGAAACAGGCGGGCAAGCGGGTTTGGGAGATGCTGGACCTGCCTGCTCCGATCCCGATGATCACCGCCTATACGCTGTCGCTCGCCTCTCCCGAAGAGATGCAGGCCTCCGCTGCCAAACATGCGCACCGGCCTTTGTTGAAAATCAAACTCGGCACGCCCGATGACATGGCCCGTCTCGAAGCGGTCCGTCGCGGTGCACCGAAATCCGATATCATTGTCGATGCCAACGAGGGCTGGAGTGCCGAGGTCTATGCCGATCTCGCGCCGCATCTGGTGCGGCTTGGCGTCAAACTTGTGGAACAACCCATGCCTGCCGGACAGGACGACATGTTGGCGGAGATTGAGAGACCCCTTCCGGTCTGCGCCGACGAATCCTGTCACGACCGGGCGAGCCTGCCGGATCTCAAGGGCAAGTACGATGTGATCAACATCAAACTCGACAAGACCGGCGGGCTCACCGAGGCTTTGGAACTGCGCAAAGCGGCCCGCGCCGAAGGCTACGGCGTGATGGTCGGCTGCATGGTCGGGACGTCTTTGGCGATGGCCCCCGCTGTGATCGTCGCGCAGGGCGCCCGCGTGGTGGACCTTGACGGGCCTTTGCTTTTGGCGGAAGACCGTGCCGAGCCTTTGAAATACGACGCGGACGGGGTACACCCGCCGGCGCGCGCCCTCTGGGGCTGATGTCATTTAAGGAGAATGAAATGACCCGCACCGTCTATGTGAACGGCGAGTACCTGCCGGAAACCGAAGCCAAAGTGTCGATTTTCGACCGCGGGTTCCTGATGGGCGATGCCGTCTACGAGGTGACCTCGGTTCTGGATGGCAAGCTGATCGACTTTGAAGGTCACAAAAACCGTCTCGAACGTTCGCTGAAAGAGCTGGACATGACCGCGCCGGTCACGATGGACGAGCTTCTGGAAATTCACCGCAAACTGGTTGATCTCAACGAGATCGACGAGGGTGGCGTGTACCTGCAAATCTCCCGTGGCGCCGATGACGACCGGGCGTTCGAATACCCCGATCCGGCGAAAGTGAAACCGACGCTGGTGCTCTTCACCCAGAAGAAGAACCTGCGCAACTCCGCCTCCGCCGACAAAGGCTACAAGGTGATTTCCATCGAGGAAATGCGCTGGGCCCGTCGCGACATCAAGACCGTGCAACTCCTGGGCGCATCCATGGCGAAAATGGCGGCGCATAAGGTCGGTTGCGACGATGCGTGGTTTGTCGAGGACGGTTATGTGACCGAAGGTAGCTCGAACAACGCCTATATCGTCAAGGACGGCAAGATCATCACCCGTCAGCTGTCGAACAAGCTTCTGGCCGGGATCACCCGCGCCGCCGTGTTGCGCTTTGCCGCCGAAGCGCAGATGCAGATCGAAGAACGTCTCTTCACCATCGAGGAAGCACAAGCTGCGGACGAGGCCTTCTCCACCTCCGCCACCGCTTTCGTTCAGCCGATTGTCGAGATCGACGGGGCGACGCTGGGCGATGGCAAACCGGGTCCGGTGGCCAAACGCCTGCGCGAGATTTACCTCGAAGAGGCGATGAAACTCGCGGTGTAAACCGGGGTTCCATTTGGAATGAAAAGGCCCGCAGAGCGGGCCTTTTTTCGTCAGTCGATCTTGCCGCTCAGACAGCCCTCATCGCTGATGTCCCTCCGGCCTTGCCGTTTGCGCAGCGCGTCGATGTCTTCGAAACTGGCGCAAATCTGGTAGGTGCCGTCGTCCTGCGGCAGGTAGCGATAGCCCTCGCGGGGCAAGAGAGCGTCGTCGCTCAGGTGGATCGAACAGGTCACCGTATCGGTGATTTCGGCGGGCAGGGCCGTGTTGCCGTCGGCACGGGCGAGGCAGATGAGCTGGCTCTGATACGCGATCAGGTCGCGATAGCGCTGATCGTCGCGCTGCTCTATCCGACCGCTTTCCGGCCCGCCGACGGTCACAAACCCTCCGATCAACATGCCGACAACAAGGGCGGTAAGCGCGAGCTGTGGCCAGAGCTTAGTTTCCATCTTCAGCGTCCTTCATGGCGCCTTGGAAATAGCCAAACACCGTGCCAGCGACAGCCGCGACCAGGGCCAGTTCCGCGATGAATTGCGTGGTCAGATCGCCGTTCAACAGCGCATAGATCGCACCAAGCAGATCGCCCAAAAGCGTGATCAAGGAGAAGAACAAGGCGATATAGCCGAACCATTTGCGCACGGCGGAGCGTTTGCGACTTGGATCGCGCGCAAGGCTGCGGGCCTCTGCCCGTTGCATGATCATGAACAGCGGGAAGAAGACGATGAGCGCAGAGATCGACCAGCGGATCGAGCGGTTTCCCCAATAGGCGCGCTCTGCATCTGAGAACCAGCGTTCGATGAGATCGAACCCGAGATCGACGATGTGCCATGCGGTCATGCCAAGTGCGACGAACATCAGCGCGTAGAAAAACGCCTCTTTCGCGGAAACATAGGGGCGCGGGCGGGGGATCGGTGGTGAAAACGGGCTGTCGGCCCATGTCGCAAGCGCGTCTTCGACCTCTGTCCTGGCCCAGCCCGCCTCCGAGAGCGCGCCCGCGATGTCATCGCGGCTGCGGCCTGCGATCAGGGCTTCGCGGACGAACTGTGCGAGCTGATCGGCGGGCTTCATTTTTGGCCCTCCGGCCCGACATTCTCGGCAAAGGCCTTGGTGAACGCCGCCTGTTTGGCGGCATCCGTCTCCGTCTGGTTTTGGGTTTTCCAGTCCTCATAGGGCATGCCGTAATACAGTTCGCGCGCCTCGTCCTTGGTCATCTCGATACCGCGCTCGGCGGCGGCTTCCTGGACCCAGCGCGACAGGCAATTGCGACAAAAACCTGCAAGATTCATCATGTCGATGTTCTGCACATCGGGACGTTTGGTCATCAGATGATCGCGCAGCGTGCGAAACGCGGCGGCTTCGATCTCCATCATGGTTTTGTCGTCAATCTCTTGCATCTGTTACCCTCTCACGCGTTTGGCATAGGCCACTTTATTCATATCCCGCACATCGACCGACAGGCTGCCGACCGTCGGCAAGATCTGATCCATTGCTTTCAACACGATATCGGACAGGCGCGCTTTTGTCTCGTCGTCGCGACCTTCGAGCAGGTAAAGCGTCGCGTGGGCAAAGGTGGCGGGCTCCGTGCCGATCTTGAAAAACGGCTGCGGGCGGGCGCGAACTTTCAACGCCGGAGCGTTGATTTCGACGTCTAAAATCAGGGTTTCGAACACGGTTTCACAAAGCTGCGACATGTTATGGCTCTGCTCTAAGCCTTCGGCGAAATCGATGACGACATGGGGCATGTTACAATCCTGTCTCTGTCAGAGTGTCTTGAAGAAGGGGGGCGAGGAGCGCCGCCCAACGGGCCTGTTGTGCCGCAGTTTCGATCAGATCGGAGCGGATTTCGATCAAAAGATTGAGCCGCCCATGATGCAGCGCGTGACGGTCGATGGCATCACCGGGCAGGTGGCCGTCATAGGGTTCGTTGTCGCCGATCATCAGCCGCTCGCCGATCTTTTCCGCCTCGGCCTGTAGCGTCTTGGAGGCTTCAAGCGCTGCGATGAACGGATCGGTAAAGCGACGGTCATAGGCCGACAGAATGCCGAGCTGCCACGGACGGCGGGGGCGGCCTTTCAGCTGGGGCGTAAAGCTGTGCATAGCGCAGATCACAACATCGTCCCGCTTTTGGCAGAGCGCCGCATAGGCCGTATGATAAGGCCGGTGAAACAGCGCCAGCCGCCGCTCGACTTCCGCATCATCGGCGTGCCGATTGCGGGGGATGAGCGTGCCGTCATAGAGCTTCATCACCAATGTCGGATCGTCTTCACCCCGGTTCGGGTCGATCACGAGACGGGAAAAATCCGTATGAATCATCGGGCTGTCCAAAAGGCGCCCAAGTTCGCGGCTGACGCCAAGCGCGCCGACATCATAGGCGATGTGGCGGGCCATATCGTCCGGGCTGATGCCAAGATCGGGTCCGATTTCCGGCGGCACACGGTTCGTCGCGTGATCGCAGGTGATAAGCCAGCGGCCCGGTCTGTCGGGGCCGTCGATATAAAAAGGGGGATGATCGGTCATTTTCGCGTCACCTTTGCCTGTCAGGACTGCAATACGCGCTTTGTTCGGGCAGGGCCAGTTGTGCAGTCGTCTTCTTTGCGTCATAGAGAAGGTGGCCCACCGCGAAACTTTAAAAGACCGAAAGGACTTCAGGCCGTTATGAGACGCCTTCGGAATGTAAAAATCGTGGCCACTTTGGGCCCGTCCTCCAATGATTACGACACCATCCGCGCGCTTTCCGAAGCGGGCGCAGATGTGTTTCGTCTGAACATGAGCCATGGCGACCACGAGGAAATCCGTGCCCGCCACGCCATCATCCGCAAGATCGAAACCGATCTTGGCCGCCCCATCGCGATTCTCGCCGACTTGCAGGGGCCGAAGCTGCGGGTGGGGAAATTTGCCCATGGCGCGCACGATCTTGAGGAAGGGGACAAGTTCCGCCTCGATCTCGACGATGCGCCGGGCAATGGCGACCGGGTGCAACTGCCGCATCCGGAGATTTTCGCCGCGCTGAAACCCGGCGCGTCGCTTTTGGTCAATGACGGTAAAATCCGTCTCAAGGTCGAAGAGTGCGGCCCCGATTACGCCGATTGCGTTGTGATCGTGGGGGGCACCATCTCCAACCGCAAGGGTGTGAACGTGCCGGATGTGGTGCTGCCTTTGGCGGCGCTGTCGACCAAGGATCGCAAGGATCTCGAATTCGTTTGCGAGCTTGGCGTCGACTGGGTCGCTTTGTCGTTCGTGCAGCGTCCCGAAGACATGCTGGAAGCCAAGGAATTGGTCAAAGGCCGCGCGTCGGTTTTGGCCAAGATCGAGAAACCTTCCGCAGTTGAAGCGTTCGAAAGCATTCTTGCCGTGTCCGACGGGATCATGGTTGCGCGTGGCGATCTGGGGGTTGAACTGCCGGTTCAGGCCGTTCCGCCGATTCAGAAACGCCTGACGCGCCGGTGCCGTGCGGCGGCCAAACCGGTGATTGTGGCGACGCAGATGCTTGAGAGCATGATCGAAAGCCCGATGCCGACCCGCGCCGAAGTCTCCGACGTGGCGACCGCGATCTATGAGGGCGCAGACGCTATCATGTTGTCGGCTGAATCCGCGGCGGGCAATTACCCGGTTGAGGCGGTCACGACGATGAACAACGTCGCCATGTCGGTGGAAAACGATCCGGTCTACCGCGATGTGCTCGACGCCTCGCGGGCTGGGATCAAGAAGCAGACGGTTGCGGACGCCATCGTGTCGGCGGCGCGTGAGATCGCCGAGACCACCGATGTGAAAGCCATCGTGTGCTACTCCGAGAGCGGCACCACCGCGGCGCTCACGGCCCGCGAACGTCCGCATGTGCCGATCATCGCCATGACGTCGCGCCGCAACACCGCGCGCAGACTTTGCCTCTACTGGGGTATGCACTGCGTCATGACCGGCGAGGTCGAGCGCTTTAAAATGGCCGTGGTCAATGCCGCCCGTGCGGCGCGGACGTCGGGCTTTGCGACCGAAGCCGACAAGATCGTCGTGGTTGCGGGCATTCCGTTCAACCATGCCGGTTCGACCAACATTCTGCGGGTCGCGCCCTGTGAAGAGCGGCTGATCTTCAACACCGACCCGGAATAACCGGGTCACGGGGCCGCGATGGATACCGATCTTTTCCTCGTGTTGGGATCGCTCCTCTGGTGTCTGGCTGTGCCCTCGGCAGCCAGCGCCTATTCCGAGGGCCGTCGCCCCCGTCTTGCAATCGCATTTGTCCTTCTGGGCGGGGTCATGGTCCTTCCGGCCATGATCCTGCATCCGGGAGGATATGCGTTTGCGGATGTGCCCAAGGCATTTTTCCGGGTTCTCGGGCGAATTTTCTGAGAATCCGTACGCGCAAGGCTTGCAAACATAAGGGATCGGCTGTAATGGCAGCCGCTCATGGGACGCGTCCGGCGATATGGCATGCCGAGTCGCGTTGAAAACCACCCCATAAAGGAGATGGAAATGCCTAAGATGAAGACGAAGTCGAGCGCGAAAAAGCGCTTCAAAATGACCGCCACCGGCAAGGTCAAAGCGGGTCAGGCCGGCAAACGCCACGGCATGATCAAACGCACCACCAAGTTCATCCGTGACGCTCGTGGCACCACGACGCTCTCCGCGCCCGACGCGAAGATCGTCAAAGGCTACATGCCGTACAACCGCTAATTAGGGAGAGAGACACATGTCCCGCACCAAAGGTGGTACCGTTACCCACGCCCGTCACAAAAAAGTTCTGAAGGCCGCCAAAGGTTACTACGGCGCCCGTTCGCGGAACTTCCGCACCGCAACCCAGGCCGTCGACAAGGCGAACCAGTACGCGACCCGCGACCGTAAAGCCCGCAAGCGCAACTTCCGCGCTCTGTGGATTCAGCGCATCAACGCCGCCGTGCGTTCGCATGACGAAGCGCTGACCTACTCCAAATTCATCAACGGCCTGTCGCTGGCTGGCATCGAAGTTGACCGTAAGGTTCTCTCCGATCTCGCCATCAACGAGCCGGAAGCATTTGGTGCCATCGTCGAAAAGGCGAAGGCCGCGCTCGCGTAAGCTCTCTAGTTCTAGAGACCATACATTTTTGAAGCCGCGGACCTCATGGGGTCTCGCGGCTTCTTGTCTTTTAGGTCTCCCGTGGTATCGAGGCGGGGACGCAAAACAGAGGGTTCGGGATGGACGATCTGAAGAACAAATACCTCACCGCGATCTTGCAGGCGGGGGACGAGGCGACGCTGGAAGACATCCGTCTGCAAGCGGTCGGCAAAAAGGGCGAAGTGGCGCTTGCCATGCGCGAACTGGGCAAGATGAGCCCGGAAGAGCGTCAGGTCATGGGGCCGCAGCTCAACGCTTTGAAAGACGAGATCAACTCCGCTCTGGCCGCCAAGAAGGTCGCGCTGGAAGACGCCGCTCTGGATGCGCGTTTGGCCGAGGAATGGCTCGATGTGACCCTTCCGGGCCGTCAGCGTCCGCAAGGGACCATTCACCCGATCTCCCGCGTCTCCGAAGAGATTTACGCGATCTTCGCCGATCTCGGCTTTGCCGTTGCCGAAGGCCCGCAGATCGAGGACGATTTCCACAACTTCGACGCGCTCAACATCGCGCCGAACCACCCGGCGCGCCAAGAGCATGACACCTTCTACATGCACCGCGCCGAGGGTGACGAGCGTGCGCCGAACGTGCTGCGCACCCACACCTCGCCGGTGCAAATCCGCTCGATGATTGCCCAAGGCGCGCCGATCCGCATCATCGCGCCGGGCCGTGTTTATCGTTCCGACTACGACCAGACCCACACGCCGATGTTCCACCAGGTCGAAGGCATGGCCATCGACAAGGACATCTCCATGGCGAACCTGAAATGGGTGCTCGAAGAGTTCTACACCGCGTTTTTCGGCACCAAGGTCAAAACCCGCTTCCGCGCCTCGCACTTCCCCTTCACGGAACCCTCCGCCGAAGTGGATGTGCAGTGCAAATGGGAAAACGGCACCGTGACCGTGGGCGAGGGCGACGACTGGCTCGAAGTCCTGGGCTCCGGCATGATGCACCCCAAAGTCCTGACCGCGGGCGGCATCGACCCGAAAGAATGGCAAGGCTTTGCCTTTGGCATGGGGATCGACCGTCTGGCGATGCTGAAATACGGCATCCCGGATTTGCGGGCGTTCTTTGACTCTGACCTGCGCTGGCTGCGTCACTATGGGTTTAGTGCTCTGGGTACGCCGACGCTGGCGGGGGGGATTCACGGGTGAGTGAACCAACCTTCTGGCTCGAAACCAATGTTGGTTTGTTGTCCGCAGTTGCATTGCTTCTGCTTGGGCAAGGGCTGAAAATTTGGGCCGAAGAGCGCGCTAGAAGGAAACGGGAAAGGATCAATTTCCTAACTGAAGCTTACATGGATTTAGAGTTTGGCCATCCGCGCACGTTCAAAGACGAACAGGTTGAGCCATACAGTCGTGACGAACTGGCCGAAATGTATGCCCGCTTTAACAAAGCAATGGTGGCTATCAATTTGATGGGCAGTCCTGCGCAAATTCAAAAGATAAAGGGTGTTTCCGCGTCTGGTGAGTTCGATTTTACCGAACTTGCAGTGGATTTGCGAAACAGCCTGAGAAAAGAACTGGGATTGCCCAAAATTGATGGAGGCCATTACTGGATGGCTCGCCGTCAATATAGGAAAGGCGAAGAACAATGAAATTCACACTCTCCTGGCTCAAAGAGCATCTGGAAACCGAGGCGAGCCTCGATGACATCCTTTACGCGCTGACCGATCTCGGGCTTGAGGTCGAAGGCGTCGAGAACCCGCGCGATAAGCTCAAGGGCTTTAAACTCGTCAAGGTCAAAGAGGCGGTGCAGCACCCCGACGCTGACAAGCTTCGGGTCTGTCAGGTCGAGACGGACGAGGGCATGACCCAGATCGTCTGTGGCGCGCCCAATGCCCGTGCGGGGATCACCGCCGTGCTCGCGAAACCCGGCATGTATATCCCCGGCCTCGACATCACCATTTCCGTCGGCAAAATCCGCGGCGTCGAGAGCCATGGCATGATGGCCTCCGAGCGCGAGCTGGAGCTGTCGGACGAGCACAACGGCATCATCGAGCTGGAAGACGGCGAGATCGGCATGGAGTTCGCCGATTGGCTGGCGAAACATCAGCCGTCCAAGGTCGATCCGGTGATCGAAATCGCGATCACGCCGAACCGTCCCGATGCGCTCGGCGTGCACGGCATCGCCCGCGATCTCGCGGCGCGGGGGCTTGGTACGTTGAAACCGCTTAAGGTGGAAACGGTCGAAGGTAAATTCCCGAACCCGATCTCGGTGGAGATCACCGAGGCCGCAAAAGACGGGTGTCACGTCTTTGCCGGGCGTCTGATCAAAGGCGTCAAAAACGGCCCCTCGCCGAAATGGTTGCAGGATCGTTTGACCGCGATTGGCCTGCGCCCGATCTCCATTCTGGTCGATGTCACCAACTTCTTCACCTACGACCGCAACCGCCCGCTGCACGTCTTTGACGCGGCGACGGTCAAGGACGGTCTGGTGATCGACCGCGCGAAAGGCGGCGAAGAGCTGCTCGCGCTCGACGAGAAGACCTACAAAATGCCGGAAGGCGCGATGGTGATCTTCTCCGGCGGCAAGGTCGAGAGCATCGGCGGCATCATGGGCGGCGAAGAGACCGGCTGTTCCGATGAGACCACGGATGTGTTTGTCGAAGCGGCGTTCTGGAACAATCTCGACATCGCCAAGGGCGGCCGCGCGCTCAAGATCAATTCGGATGCGCGCTATCGCAACGAACGCGGCATCGATCCGGCCTACAACATGCAGGCGCTGGACGATGCGACGGCGATGATCCTTGAGCTGTGCGGTGGTGAGGCCTCTGAGGTCGTCGTCGCGGGCGAGGTGCCCGACGTGTCCCGGGCCTATCATCTCGACACCGACCGGGTGCAGTCGCTCGTCGGCATGGACATCCCGGCGGCACGTCAGGTTGCCATTTTGGAATCCTTGGGCTTTGTCATGGATGGCGAGATGGCAAGCGTGCCGAGCTGGCGTCCGGACGTGTTGGGCGAGGCCGATCTTGTTGAAGAGGTCGCCCGTGTCGAAAGCCTGACCCATCTCGAACCGAAGCCGATGAAACGCCCCTCCGGCGTGGCGAAACAAATTCTGACGCCGATGCAGGTGCGCGAAAGTGCTGCGCGCCATCAGGCCGCGGGGCTTGGGTTCAACGAATGCGTGACCTACAGTTTCATCGACCAGAAATCGGCGGAGCTGTTTGGCGGGGGGGCGGACGCGGTGCGTCTGGAAAACCCGATCAGTTCCGAGATGAGCCATATGCGCCCGGACCTTTTGCCCGGCCTTCTGGCGGCGGCCACGCGCAATCAGGCACGGGGCTTTGCGGACCTGAACCTGTTCGAATGCGGCCCTGCCTTTTTTGGCGGTGAGCCGGGCGAGCAGCGCGCGCAAATTTCCGGTCTGCGCGTTGGCGCGACGGGGGCGAAAGACGTGCATGGCGAACGCCGGAGCTACGATCTTTATGACGCGAAAGCCGATGCTGAGGCCGTTTTGGCCGCCATCGGTGCGCCCGCGAAGGCACAAATCCTGCGCGACTGTTCGCCTTGGTTCCATCCGGGCCGATCGGGCAAAATCTGCCTTGGGCCGAAAAAGGTTCTGGCCGAGTTTGGCGAGCTGCACCCGAAGGTCCTCAAGGAGATGGGCGTCAAAGGCACCGCCGTGGCCTTTACCGTCTATCTCGAAGAGGCCCCGATGCCGCGCGGCACTAAAATCGCACGATCGGCGTTTTTCACCAACGATCTGCAAGCGGTCGAACGCGACTTTGCCTTTGTCGTCGACAAGGGGGTCAACGCGCTTGATCTGGTGAACGCAGCCGGGGGCGCCGATAAGGCGCTGATCGAAGATGTGCGCGTCTTTGACGAGTTCATCGGTGGCAGCCTCGGCGAGGGCAAGAAGTCGCTCGCGATCACCGTGCGCATTCAGCCGGTCGAGGGCACGTTGAAAGAGAAGGACCTTGAAGAGCTTTCCGCAAGGATCATCGCCAAGGTTGAAAAAGCCACGGGCGGAACGCTTCGCGGCTAAGCTCAAATGCTATGTCAAATTGAGAAACGGCGCCGATTTGGCGCCGTTTTTTATTGTTTATTTTGCAACGGGATGATCACATAGGGCACGTCGCGGGTTTTCACGTCTTCGAAGCGATAGGGGAGCGTGGCGATGCTCAGAGGGCCGGGCTCTGACACGGCTGGGATCAATCCGTGTGTGGTGAGTTTGCCCATGATCCTGTCCGGATCGGCGATGCCGATGACGACGATCCGTTCGAGATTGTCGGGGATCGTGCCGCCGGGATGCGAGGGCAGGGCGGTCCAGGACGGGCGCAGATATTTGAGATTGCCCGGATAGTAGAAGTTGAAACTGACGATGGCGGGCGGCGTGGCCCCTTCGGGCAGGTCCTGCTCGATGGCTTCGGCGAGGCTCTCGATGTCAAGCGAGTCGCTACCCGCACCGCGCAGTCGGGTGTCTGCGATGGCGATGATGATCAAGAGTACGAGCAGGGCGCAAAAGCGGAAGAAATTGCGCAGCAGGCGGGGCGTGAGTGTCGGCGCGACCCAGAGCATGAGACCGAATGCCAGAGGGATCAGCAGAGGGATAAGCCAGCGGGCCTGAACGTCGGTGACGCCGAAGCCGACGACGGGAAGGGCAATGACGACAAGCCCCAAAGCACCGGAAGCGAGCATCCAGCGCGACAGGGTCGGCAGCCGACCTAGAGCGAAGAGGCGGCGGCCATAAGGCAGGCGCAGAGCGACAAGCGTGAGCAGCAGGAGGGCGAGCCCGGCCAGCGTCTCCGCGAGCATGGTCGTGAGCCCAAGAAGCGGTGCAGGCAGCCCCTCGAAGGTGGGCGGATGATAGAGCGTATCACTGGCGGCCGTGGTCATGCCGAGATGGGTCATGGCCCATCCCATCGGCAGGGCCAGAAGCGCGACAGCGACGAGCAGCGTGAGCCAGAGATCGCGACGCCACAGCGCCTGACGGATTTCGGGAAACCAACCCGTAGTAAGCAAAAGGGGCAGCGGAAAGAGCCAGAAATTGTATTTTGTGATCCCGCCCAGCCCGAGGGCCACGCCCAGGAGGAGCGCATGGGACAGGCGATGGTCGCCGTTTTTTGCTGCGGCAATACGTCGGGCCATGACATTCAGCGTCGCGCCAATGAGCGCCAGCATGGCAATGCTGTGCGAACCCGCGCGCTGACCCTCCCAGGAGACGTTGGGCAAAAGCAAAAGCGCCAGCGTCACTGCGATGGCGATACGTACCGGCAGAAGGCGGCGGAACCCGTCGAAGCTCAGCGCATAGGTCAGGAACAGCAGAATGTTCTTGGGCAGGGCGATGGCGAATGTGGTGGTGCCGAAAAGGTCGAAGGTGAGCGCCTGAAGCCAGTTGTAAAGCGGCGTCTGTGGCCCGTAGCCGAGGCGATAGTCCTGCGCGAGCACGAACATCTCCGCCTCGTCGAATTCGAACGTGCCGCCCAACACAGTACGCAGCACGGTTTGTACGGTGAAATAGCCGAACAGCAAGAGGAAAAAGACCCTCGACAGTTTGGCGTCCTCGGATGTCTGCATCGGTTTTCCTTATCGTGCCGTGCCGTGGAGCAGGCGGAGGGGCAGCGTTTTCTCACCATGGTGGAACGGCAGCGCGATCTGCTGTTCTGCGCCATAGTCCGCCTCGGTCGCATAGGGCCAACCGACCCGTGCGGCAAGCTGCGACAGGCCTTGCTCTGCTCGCATGTTGCGGCTCAGAAGCAGGAGTTGAGTGGCCTCTTCCATGCGTGCTCCTGCCGGTAAATCGGAGAGAATGCGCCAATCCGGGTGGATGCGGGCCAGATTGCCGCCGACATAGAAGTCCGCGACGATCAGCGTGTCCTCCGGCAGGTCCATGTCCTCAATCATCTGAACGAGAGGCATGAAATCGAGATCGCGCCGGGCGCCGTCCTTGTAGCGATCGAGAGACAACCCGGCAAAGACCAGAACGGCCAGAAGCGCGAGGGTGCCGAGATAACCAAGGGTTGCCGCGCGGGAGAGGCGCGCCGAAAGGCGCAGGTACAGCGCAATCACCAGCGGCAGAACGATGGGCAGGAGCCAGCGCGGGGTGATGTGACCGACATCCGCGATCCAGACGAGGATCAGCCCGGCGAGGGCAAGAACGATGCCGGTTCTCAGGAACAGGGATACGGACCAATGTGCGGAGGTCTCGGCGGTCTGGCGACGCGACAGGACCCACAACACCGCCGCAACGAGCGTGGGCAGGATCAGAAGCACCACGAGGCCCTGAAGATAGAGCGATACCCCTTCAGGAATGAGCCGTGCGGCTTCTTCGGAAAGCTCCATCTTGCCGACCGAGGACAGAGCCAAATCAGGGTTGGCGCGCATCCAGAGATAGGGTCCGGCCACGATGGCGACCGCGATCACCGGGGCAATGAGCGCGCGCAGGGACAGCAGGCGCTGCCGGGCCTCGGGGATGGTCAATGCCGCAAGCACAAGTCCCGCAGGAATGGCCCAGAAATTGTATTTCGCAATACCGCCGAGCCCCATGGCCAGCCCGAACAGCGCCCAGTGCCGCCATTGTCCTGCGCGGAGCGACCAGAGAAACCCGGCGATGGTCGCCGAGATTGTGGCCAAAAGCATGTTGGAATGTGTCGTCGCGCGCTCCGCTTCCCAAGCGATGTCGGGAATAAGGAACAGCGACAGCGTGCTCAGGGCAGCGATGCGGGCAGGCACAAAGGCGCGCAAGCCGACAAAGAGCAGCGCATAGGTAGCCCAGAGCAGCAGGTTCTTGAGCAGGGAAAGCGCGAAAAGCGTCTCTCCAAAGACCGCGAACAACCCGGTCTGTAACCAGTTGTACAGCGGCAATTGCGGCCCATAGCCCCAGCGCAGCCCGGGCGTCATCAACAGCATTTCCGCCTCATCCGTCTCCAGTGCGCCGCCGAGGATCAGCCGCAGGGCGATCTGCGCCACGAAATAGAGCGTGAGGATCAGGAAAAACAGTCGCGTGGTCCGGAGATCAGCCAAATCTTCGGCCAGTGCGCCGGTCGTGCCGTCAGGGGATAGATGGGTCATGGGGTGTGCACTCGCGTCGTAACTCTGCGCACACCCTAACTTTTGTCCGGGGAAGGGTCTATCGCCTTACGCCGGGCGCGCGGGGATGTTTTTCGCGCGATCCACCGCGGGGCGGGCATAGAAGCGCTCGACATAGGCCGGGACGTTTTTCAGATCGTGATAGCCCAGCACTTCTTTGGCCCCATAGAACTCAAGGGAATTGAGCCATGGCGCGATGGCCATATCGGCGATGGAATAGTCGTCCATGATCCAGTCGCGGCCCTCGAGGCGCTGTTCCAGCACGTTCAGGAGGCGTTTGCTTTCGTTGATATACCGGTCGCGCGCGGTCGGATCTTCCATCGCGGCACCTGCGAATTTGTAGAAAAAGCCGAGCTGTCCGAACATCGGCCCGACGCCGCCCATCTGGAACATCAGCCACTGGATCGTCTCATACCGCGTCTTCGGGTCTGTCGAGAGGAATTTTCCGGTCTTCTCGGCGAGATAGATCAGGATTGCGCCGCTCTCAAACAGTTCGATCTGTTCACCGTCCGGCCCGTTCGGGTCGATGATCGCCGGGATCTTGTTGTTCGGGTTGAGCGCCAGAAACTCGGGGCTTTTCACATCGGCATCGGCGAGCGTCACCAGATGTGCCTCATAGTCGATGCCCATTTCCTCAAGCGCAGCAGAGACCTTGACCCCGTTCGGGGTCGGAAAGGAATAAAGCTGAAGCTTTTCGGGATGTTGGGCGGGCCAGCGGGCGGTGATCGGGTGATTGAGGAGGGCCATCGGTGTTCCATCATGCGTTTGAATTTCCCTATAACCTATGATGTCCGGCCCGGAAAAAAACCATTTCGCATGTGCGGCATTGTGCTATGCAATGTGCAGAGCCGCGCCCAACGGGGGCGGCGTTGCGTGGGACAGAAGTGGAACTCTGAAATGCTTAAAGAATTCAAGGCGTTTATCGCCAAGGGCAATGTCATGGACATGGCCGTCGGGATCATCGTTGGCGCAGCCTTTACCGCCATCGTCAAATCCATGGTCGACGATCTGATCAACCCGATCATCGGGATTTTTACCGGCGGGCTGGATTTCACCAACCGCTATTTCGTCATCTCTGGCGAGGTTGCGTCTGGCACCTCTCTTGAGGCCGCACGCGAGGCCGGGGCGTCGATCTTTGCCTATGGTTCCTTCATCATGGCCGTGATCAACTTCCTGATCATCGCGGCTGTGGTGTTCTTCCTTGTGAAATTCGTGAACAAAGTGAAGGACACGGCGGTCAAGGCCGAAGAAGCGGCACCTGAGGCCCCGGCAGGCCCCTCCGAACTCGATGTACTGCTCGAAATTCGCGACTCTCTGAAGAAGTAAGATCAGCGATACGATACAGGAAAGGCCCGCAACCGTAAGGTGCGGGCCTTTTTGCGGTGTGTTGCACCGCGGGGGACACATATCCATCATACGGCCCGCATCGCGCTTTCCGACGCTCTTGTCCTGAGAAAATAATCGTGGGAGATTGTTTCGCTCAGGGGCCGTCGGTCAGGAGAAAAAAGCGCAATGATCAAGCTTGATGATACAGATCGGCGAATTTTGCGAATTCTGCAACGACGCGGGCGGATTTCCAACGCCGATCTGGCACAGGAGGCCAATGTGTCGAGTTCGGCCTGTCACCGGAGGGTGCAGCGGCTGGAGGCCGAAGGGATCATCCGCGATTATGTGGCGCTTCTCGACCCGCGTCATCTCGACCGCCGGGCGACCGTGTTTGTCGAAGTGACCCTGACCAGTCAGGCAGATGACATTCTGGCCGCCTTCGAGAAAGCCGTGCGCAACATGCCGGATGTGCTCGAATGTCACCTCATGGCGGGCAAGGCGGATTACATCCTCAAGGTGGTCGCCGCCGACACCGATCATTTCGCCGAGGTGCATCGTCAGCTTGTCCGCCTGCCCGGGGTTCAGACGATGCAATCCTCCTTTGCCATGCGTACCGTGTTCAAAACGACGGCTCTCCCGGTCTGAGAATGCAGCCGCAGGATCACGATTTGGCGAAATCGGCTGCCCTATGGTAAGCCTGTCGGACGCCGCGTTTGGGAGGAGGCGGCCAAGATGCGCACAAATCATGCAGAACACATCATTTCCACCGTCGAATCGGGCTCTGTCGGCACGCGTCTGACGGCCAGTTGGCGGCGGTCTTTGCAAAAACACGGGCTGGATCCGAGCCGCGATCCCGGGCCGCGGCGGTTTTCCGATGCGGAGATTGCCGAACGTCGCGCCCGGCTCGAAGGCTTTATGGGCCTTGCGGCACCCAAGCTGGATCAGTTGTTTCAGATGGTCGGCAATACCGGCTGTTCCGTTTTGATGACGGATCGTGACGGGGTTGTGCTCGACCAGCGCTCGAAAGACGCCGATGCGGATATTTTCAAAGCCTGGGGGCTTTGGACCGGGGCGGATTGGTCGGAGGAGGCCGAGGGCACCAATGGCATCGGCACCTGCATCACCGAGGCGCGAGCGCTCACGATCCATCGCGACGAACATTTCCTGAGCCGCAACACGGTGATGTCCTGTATGGATGCGCCGATTTTCGGACCGGATGGCGAATTGATCGCGGCGCTCGACGTGTCGTCCTGCCGTGCCGATCAGACCGAAGCCTATGCGCGCCTGATCGCAGGTGTCGTGGCGCAGACCGCGAAACAGATCGAAACCGAAGCCTTCCGCGCGGCCTTTCCGAAAGCCCGGATCATTGCGGCGCCCGAGGAGCGCCCGGAAGGCGCCGTGCTTTTGGCGGTTGATCAGGACGATCTGATCATCGGAGCAACCCGTGCGGCCCGGCGCGCCTATGGGCTTGGCTTCGGAAGCCAGATCGCACCACGCCCGGCCTCGGATATTCTCGGCCGCGATGATTCCGCCTCCGCTCTGGAGCGGGCCGAGCGGGCGGCGCTTAAGCGCGCGATTGCGCGGGCGGGCGGGAATCTCTCTGCGGCGGCGCGCGAGCTTGGGATCGGTCGTGCAACGCTTTATCGGCGGATGAATAGGCTCGGTCTCAACGATACGGGTGCAAACTGACCGGAACCTGTCTCAACCTGTCTCAGAGGTGAGACATTGCCGCGCTGCGGCGTCGGTTTCCGGGGATTGCGCCGCCCTTATGTGAGCGTTCACATTTCCTCCTATAGCGTGACGTGGAGGACGTCATGCAACAACGAGGAGGAACTCAATGAACGTTCAGGCCGAGGCAAGCGCACACTACGCTTCCCCTTTCAAAACCCGCTATGACAACTTCATCGGCGGCAAGTTCACCCCGCCTGTGAACGGCAAATATTTCGACAACACGACCCCGATCACCGGTGAAAAGGTCTGTGAAGTCGCCCGCTCCGATGCTGCCGATATCGAACTGGCGCTTGATGCCGCGCACGCGGCCCGCGAAGCCTGGGGCAAAACCTCTGCGGGCGAGCGCTCCAACATCCTGTTGAAAATCGCCGACCGCATCGAGGAGCACCTCGAACATATCGCCACCGCCGAGACCTGGGACAACGGCAAGCCGATCCGCGAAACCATGGCCGCAGACATTCCGCTTTCGGTCGACCATTTCCGTTACTTTGCCGGTGTTCTGCGCAGCCAAGAAGGCACCATGTCCGAGATCGACCACGACACCGTGGCCTATCACTTCCATGAGCCTCTCGGCGTTGTCGGCCAGATCATTCCGTGGAACTTCTCCATCCTGATGGCTGCTTGGAAACTGGCGCCGGCTCTGGCCGCAGGCAACTGTATCGTGATGAAACCGGCCGAACAGACCCCGGCTGCGATCATGGTTCTGATCGAGCATATCGCCGATCTGCTTCCGCCGGGTGTTCTGAACATCGTGAACGGCTATGGTGCCGAAGTGGGCGCGCCGCTGGCACGTTCGCCGCGCATCGCGAAGATCGCCTTCACCGGCTCCACCGCGACCGGTCGGATGATCATGCAATACGCCACCGAGAACCTGATCCCGGTGACGCTCGAGCTCGGCGGGAAATCCCCGAACATCTTCTTCTCCGACGTGATGGCCGAAGATGACGCCTATCTCGACAAGGCGGTCGAGGGCTTCGTGCTCTTTGCCTTCAACCAAGGCGAGGTCTGCACCTGCCCGTCGCGTGCGCTCATTCAGGAAGACATCTACGACGAATTCATCGCGCGCTGTATCGCTCGTGTGAAGGCGATCAAACAAGGCGATCCGCGCGACATCAACACCATGGTGGGCGCTCAGGCCAGCTCCGAGCAGCAAGAGAAAATTCTGTCCTATCTGACCATCGGTCGCGAAGAAGGTGCCGAAGTTCTGGTCGGTGGCGATGCGGCGCGGTTCAACGGCGATCTGGCGGGTGGCTATTACATCCAGCCGACGATCCTCAAAGGCCACAACAAGATGCGCGTCTTCCAGGAAGAAATCTTTGGCCCGGTCGTTTCCGTGACGACCTTCAAAGATGAAGAAGAAGCGCTCCATATCGCCAACGACACGATGTATGGCCTCGGCGCCGGTGTCTGGACTCGCGACGGGACCCGCGCCTACCGTTTCGGTCGCAACATCGAAGCGGGCCGCGTTTGGGTCAACAACTACCACGCCTACCCGGCCCATGCGGCCTTCGGTGGCTACAAACAGTCCGGCATCGGGCGCGAGACCCACAAAATGATGCTCGATCACTACCAGCAGACGAAAAACATGCTCGTCTCCTACAACCCGAATAAGCTCGGCTTCTTCTGAGCTTACCCCCTGCGGGGCGCGTGATCTCCTCCCCCTATAGGGCCACGCCCCGCAACCTTCCGATCGAAAGCCGGAAGTCAAACGCCCCGCCTCTGCGTCGTAGCTTATGGCGGGGCGTTTGCATTTCATGACCCCAAAAGGAGGTTTTCCAATGCCTGTAGGCCGCGTGATTGCCACAGAAGCCGCCGTTGATCTTTTGGCCGAAATCACGGACGAACATGGTCCGGTCGTCTTCGTGCAATCCGGCGGCTGTTGCGATGGCTCCTCCCCGATGTGCTACCGCAAAGGCGATTACCTGATCGGTATGCGCGACGTGAAACTTGGCGAGGTCGAGGGGGCAGAGGTCTGGATTTCCGCCGCACTCTTCGAAATCTGGAAACACAGCCAGATGATCCTCGATGCGGGCCCCGGCCATGGCGCGGGATTTTCGCTCGATACCGGACGGGGCCGGTGTTTCCTGTCGAAAGCGCGGGTGTTCACCGATGTGGAATGGGCAGAGCTCGCAGCCAGCGAGGCTTGACGCCTCCCTTCCGCGTCCCTTCCACCTGCGTTAACCTTAATCTGATTAACCTTAACGTCTGTTTAGCCCTCTCAGATCTTTCCTTTGCTGTAAAAATACTCAAAAAGCGGCCGAAACTGCAGGGGCTGAGCGTCGACCCCCTGTAGACTCCTGCGAACAAACCCGCTAAAGAACGCTATCTTGCGCCTGCGTTTGGGCGCCCATACGGATTTTCCCCTGATGCTGACGCCTCTCTCCGAAGCCCTCGCCGAGCGCGGGTTCGACACCCTGACCGACGTGCAAACCGCCGTCACCGCCCCCGAACTTGCGGAGGCGGATCTTTTGGTGTCGGCCCAGACGGGATCGGGCAAAACCGTTGGCTTTGGTCTTGCCATCGCCTCGACTCTTCTCGGAGACGCAGAACGCTTCGATCACGCCGGAAGCCCGCTTGCCCTTGTCGTCGCGCCCACCCGTGAGCTTGCCATGCAGGTCGCCCGCGAGCTGGGCTGGCTTTATGCCAAAACCGGCGCGCGCATTTCGACCTGTATCGGCGGCATGGATGCCCGCGACGAGCGGCGCAGCCTTGAGCGTGGCGCGCATATCGTCGTCGGCACGCCGGGCCGTCTGCGCGATCACATCACGCGCGGTGCGCTGGACCTGTCGGACATTCGTGCCATCGTGCTCGACGAGGCGGACGAAATGCTCGATCTCGGGTTCCGCGAGGACTTGGAATTCATGCTCGGCGAAGCGCCGGAAACCCGTCGCACGCTGTTGTTCTCGGCCACGGTTTCCAAATCTATCGCCGAAATTGCCAAGACATATCAACGCGATGCCATTCGCGTCACGACGATCAGCGAACGCGAGCAGCACAGCGACATCACCTATCAGGTGATCCAATGCGCGCCGCGCGACGCAGAGCACGCGATCATCAACCTCTTGCGCTATCACGACAGCCAGACCTCCATCGTTTTCGCCAACACCCGCGCCGCTGTGGCGCGTCTGACCGCGCGGTTCGCCAACCGGGGTTTTGCCGTGGTGAGCCTGTCGGGCGAGCTGTCGCAAGATGAGCGCAGCCATGCGTTGCAGGCGCTCCGCGACGGCCGCGCGCGCGTCTGTGTCGCCACCGATGTGGCGGCGCGCGGTATCGATCTGCCCAATCTGGAACTGGTGATCCATGCGGATTTGCCAACGAATACAGAAGGTTTGCTGCACCGTTCGGGCCGCACCGGGCGGGCCGGGCGCAAAGGGATTTCGGCGCTGATCGCGCCGGATAACGTGTCGAAAAAAGCCGCGCGTCTGCTGAAATGGGCCAAGATCGAAGCGGAATGGATCCATGCACCGACCGCCGAAGAAATCCTCGCGCTCGACGAGAGCAGGTTGATGGACGATGCGGCCTGGGAAAAAGAACTTTCCGGGGAAGATCAGGCCTTTGCCGCGAAGCTGCTTGAGAAATTCAGCCCGGAACAGGTGGCGACCGCCTGTCTGCGTCTGTATCGCGCGGGTCTCTCGGCCCCCGAAGAGCTGAACGTCCATACGGCGCAGCGCCCGCAGGATGCGCGCGCGGCTTTCGGGCCGTCGAAATGGGTGTCCCTGTCGGTCGGGCGGGATGGCAATGCGGAGCCGCGCTGGTTGTTGCCGCTGTTGTGCCGGGCCGGAAATCTTGAGAAAACTCAAATCGGTAAGATCCGCATGCAAGACACGGAGACCTTCGTGGAATTGCAGGAAGCGGCGCTTTCGGGGTTCCTTGATCGGCTCGGGGCGGGCAACGTGCTTGAGGACGGGATCACCGTCACCGCGCTTGCGGGCGAGCCCGAAACTCAGGGCGGGCGGCGCAGCCCTGCCGGGCGGCCGCAAAAAGCTTTTCCGTCCAAGGGTAAACCGCGTTTCGAGAAGCCGCGCGGCAATACCTCCGCTGGAGATTATCTGAGCGAAACTGCGCCGCAAGAGCGCCCGCGTTCGGAGAAACCGAAGTTCGAGCGGCCTGTGCGCAAGGAACGCGACGACGCGGTGCATGCGCCTGCGAAGCCGAAGAAACCGCATCGCAAGGGCGGCAGTTTTGCTGCGGAAAACGGCGGGGATAAGCCGTCGGCAAAACGTCGGACAAACGTCGGACATGCGTCGGGCAAACCGGGCGGCAAACCGACAGGTAAACCGGGCGCAAAACCGGAAGGGAAATTCAAACGCCCCGGCGGTCCGAAGCCCTTCCGCAAAGGCGCGAAAGGTGGCGACGCCACGCCACGCCGCAAGGGCTGAGGCACAGCCGGACTTGAAGACAAAAACAAACCCCCGGAGCGAGAGCTGCCGGGGGTTGTATTTTTATCTGTCCCCGAAAGGACCGTTCGAAACGTCGAACTCGCTCTAATTAGAGCATGCCTTCGCGCTGAGCTTTTTTACGAGCCAGCTTGCGGGCACGGCGGACGGCCTCGGCCTTCTCGCGCGCTTTCTTCACGGACGGCTTCTCGAAATGTTGCTTGAGCTTCATTTCACGGAAAACGCCTTCGCGTTGAAGTTTTTTCTTCAGAGCCCGGAGGGCCTGATCGACGTTGTTGTCACGAACGCTAACCTGCATGTGGTGTCACCACCTTCCTAAGTTAGATTTGCAAAAATTGCAGGAGGTGGCCGTATAGCAAAGACACTCTAGCTTGTCTACTATGCCGGAGAGCTCGCCCGCGTTTAACAGAGGACAAAGACATGCCAACCACCGCTTATCCCGATCCGACCCGTGAAAAACTCGTGGATGCCGCGTTGATCCATGTGGTTTTCGACGGCTGGGGGCCGGAAACCTTCAAAGTTGCGGTGGCTGATTCGGGTGTGTCCGAGGCGCTGGCCAAGGTGGCGGCCCCGCGCGGATCGGTCGATCTGGCGGCGGCCTATCACAAGCGAGGCGACCGTGAGATGGTCAAGGCGCTGGCAGAGGCCGACCTGTCGCAGATGCGGTTTCGAGACAAGATCGCCCATGCTGTGTGGCTGCGGCTTCAGGCGGTGGACCGCGAAGTGGTGCGGCGCGGCATGTCGCTTTTCTCCCTGCCACATCTCGCGCCCGAAGGCACGCGACTGGTCTGGGAGACGGCGGATGCGATCTGGACCGCGTTAGGCGACACATCGGAGGATGTGAACTGGTACACGAAACGCGCGACGCTGTCGGGGGTGTTCGCCTCTGTGGTGCTGTTCTGGCTGGGCGATGACAGCGAAGGCTTTGCCGACACCAAGGCGTTTCTCGACCGGCGCATCGACGATGTGATGCAGGTTGAGAAGGTAAAGGCGACGGTGCGCGACAACAAGATCCTGTCGGCGATGTTTGCCCTGCCGAACGCAGCACTTTCGATGGTGAAGGCCCCTGCGGGGGCGCGGCGGACGGATGTGCCCGGGACGCAGACGGACAGCCCGGAGGTGGCACAATGAGCTTGGTCGGTCGCCTGCCCGAGATGATGCGCGCGGTGGAGATTTCCGAGCCGGGGGGGCCGGAGGTGCTGAAACCCTGCACGCGCCCGGTGCCGCGGCCCCGCGCCGATGAGATTGTGATCAAACTGGCCTATGCCGGGGTGAACCGCCCCGATGCGCTGCAACGCGCCGGACTTTACAACCCGCCGCCGGGGGCGTCCGACCTGCCGGGCCTCGAAGGCGCGGGGGAGGTCGTGGCCGTGGGGGCGTCCGTGTCGGATTGGGCGGTTGGCGATCAGGTTTGTGCGCTTTTGCCGGGGGGCGGTTATGCCGAATACGTTGCGACGCCTGCGGCCCATGCGCTTCCGGTGCCGAAAGGTCTGTCATTGAAACAGGCCGCCTGCCTGCCGGAGACGTTTTTCACCGTCTGGTCGAACGTCTTCATGCGCGGAGGCCTCGCGGCCGGGGAGCGGTTTCTGGTCCATGGCGGGTCTTCGGGGATCGGGACGACGGCGATCCAGCTTGCTCGGGCCTTTGGCACACGGGTGTTTGCGACCGCCGGGTCGGAGGCGAAATGCAAGGCCTGTGTCGATCTGGGGGCGGAGCGGGCGATCAATTATCGCGACGAGGATTTCGTCGAGGTGGCGCAGACCGAAGGCGGGATGAACCTCATTCTCGATATGGTCGGCGGATCGTATTTCCCGCGCAACCTCAAGGCTTTGGCGACAGAGGGCCGGTTGGTAAATATCGCCTTTCTGCAAGGTGCGAAATCCGAGGTGAACATCGCGCAGGTGATGCTCAAACGCCTGACGCTGACGGGGTCGAACCTGCGCCCGCAATCGAACGAAGCCAAGGCGAAGATCGCCGAGGCGCTTTTGGCAAAGGTCTGGCCGCTGATCGAAGCGGAGCAGGTCGGGCCGGTGATGGACAGCGCTTATGCCTTGGACGAGGCCGGGCGCGCGCATGCGCATATGGAAAGCGGTGCTCATATCGGCAAGATCGTTCTGGAGATGTGAGTATTTTGGCAGCAAAGGAGACGGGGGCTGTTTCCTTTGCTGCTTCAAATACTCAGTCGATGGCCTCCAAAAGCGCATCGTCCAGTGTGCAATCCCGGATCGTATCCGCACCGCATGTGCGCGGTTCGAGATCGCGGGTGAGGCAGATGCGGACCTCCTGAATGCGGTAGTCCTTGCAAGTCACGGTGATTTCGTTGGCCTCAAGGTCCGGGTTGTCGCGGAGGAAAGCCTCCTCGACGACGGAGGCCGGGAGCTTCACATCGTCCTTGAGTTTGCGAAACACTTCGGGACGGGTGAATTTGTCATAGGCTGCACGGGAGAGGGCGAGGAAGTCCTGAGCGGAGAGGCCCGAGCATCGACCGTGTTTCTTCCACTGATACCAGGCCGCACCGGAGGTGCCCATGATGTCCTCCATGGCGGCGGTCTCGCGTTTCGAGGGATCTTGCGCGGAAGTGTGGCAGTAGGACGGCCAGCCGCGTTCATATTGCGGCCAGAGACCGTGGAGGACCCAGCCGAACTTGCCGTCGCATTGCGGGGAGTTCCGGGCGTCGCCTTCGAGGGCGCACCATGTGGGCGACCACGAGAGCGAGAGGAGGTAATAGTCGAAATCGCCCGCCTGTTCGCCCTCGGCAAAAGCCGGGAAAGCGCTCAGAAGACCAAGGCAGGTTAGGGCGGACACGATCCGTTGACGCATTTTCTCTTTCCTCCGATTGCGATCCGCACTATACAGCGGCGAAGTTCCCCGACAACGAGAACCGTCCCCACCGGGGAAAGCCATTTCAGGCGACGGGAAAGTTGTATCCGGGGAGAGCCGCATTTTTAAGGAGTGTGACCCATGGCAAAACCGATTATGGCGAAAGCCACCGCCGTTTGGCTGGTCGACAACACCACGCTGAGCTTCAAACAGATCGCCGATTTCTGTGGTCTGCACGAGCTTGAGGTGCAGGGCATCGCCGACGGCGAGGTCGCCGGTGGTGTGCGCGGGTTCGATCCGATCGCCAACAACCAGCTGACCGCCGAGGAAATCAAGACGGCGGAAGAAAACCCGCTGCACCGGCTGAAGCTCAAGTTCAACGCCGCAGCTCAAGGCGAAGAGAAACGCCGCGGGCCGCGTTATACGCCGCTGTCGAAGCGTCAGGACCGTCCGAACTCGATCCTCTGGCTGGTGAAATTCCACCCGGAGCTGTCCGACGGCCAGATCGCGAAACTGGTGGGCACCACCAAGCCGACGATCCAGTCGATCCGCGAGCGCACCCACTGGAACATCGCCAACATGCAGCCGATCGACCCGGTGGCTTTGGGCCTGTGTAAACAGTCCGAGTTGGATGCGGCCGTGCAGAAAGCCTCGAAAAACCGCGAAGCGAATATGACGGATGACGAGCGTCGCAAGCTTCTGTCGACCGAGGATTCGCTCGGGATGGATACGGAGCCGAAGATCCCGACGGCGATTGCCGGTCTGGAGACCTTCTCGCTTTCGATGGATGACGACGAGAAAGAGGAAGATCTGCCGGATGCCGACAGCTTCTTCAACCTGCCGGACAATGACGACGAAGACGACGACGAATAATCGTCCCGTCAGACGATAAGAGAAACCCGGGGCCGCAAGCTCCGGGTTTTTTTATGGGATCAGAGGCTTTTGCGGGCGGTGAGCGCGGCGGTGATCGTGCCGTCGTCGAGATAGTCGAGTTCGCCCCCGACCGGCACGCCTTGGGCCAAGGAACTGACGGTGCAGCGACCGGACAGCTCGTCGGCGATGTAATGGGCGGTGGTCTGGCCGTCGACGGTCGCGCCCAAGGCAAGGATCACTTCGCGCACCTGTTCGTCGCCGACGCGTGTCACGAGCGCCGGGATACGCAAATCTTCCGGGCCGATGCCGTCGAGGGCGGAGAGCGTTCCGCCCAAAACATGATAGCGGCCTTTAAAGACGCCTGCGCGCTCCATGGCCCAAAGATCGGAGACATCCTCGACCACGCAAATCTCGCCATTGGCGCGGCGGTCGTCGGCGCAGATGTCACAGAGATCGCCGGTGCCGATATTGCCGCAGCGCACGCATTCGCGGGCATTGTCGGCCACCATCTGCATGGACCGGGCCAAGGGCTGCATCAGCCGCCCGCGTTTCTGGATGAGATGCAGAACGGCACGGCGCGCGGAGCGCGGCCCAAGACCGGGCAGGCGCGCCATCAGATCGATCAGATCTTCGATATCCTGACGACCGCTCACATCGGCCTCAGAACGGCAGTTTGAAATCGGCGGGGAGACCCAGGCCCTCGGTCAGGGCCTTCATTTCGCTTTCGGCCTTCTCGGAGGCTTTCGACTGCGCATCCTTGATGGCGGCGAGGATCAGGTCCTCGACCACTTCTTTCTCAGACGGCTGGAAAATCGTCGGGTCGATGTCGAGGCCGGTCAATTGGCCTTTCGCGGTGGCGGTCGCCTTCACCAGACCGGCACCGGATTCGCCCGTGACGGTGATGGTTTCGAGCTTTTCCTGAAGCTCGGCCATATCCTTTTGCATTTGCTGGGCTTTTTTCATCATCCCGGCCATATCGCCGAGACCGCCAAGGCCTTTGAACATCTGTTACTCCATCATTCCTTTGGGGCGTTTCGTGTGGGGGCGTTCACTCTTCGAACGGGTCCCATTCGTCTTCGACTTCTTGCAGCGCATCAAGGGCGGCCTCTTGGGCGATGGCCTCGGGCGTGCGGATTTTGGTGATCTCCGCGCCGGGGAACAGCTCGAACACTTTCGCGACCATCGGGTGTTCCATGGCCTTGGCCCGGAGCGCGCGCTCTTCGGCTTCGGCCACTTCGCGGAGCGTCTGCGTGCCCTCGGGCGCTTTCGCAAGCGTCACGCCCCAGTTCTGGCCGGTGAAGGCATGGAGGCGGCTGCGCAGGCGCTGCGGGAATTCGGCGTCGGCATCGGGCGTCATCTCGAATTCGATGAAGCCGGGGCGATAGCTGACGAGGCGGATATAGGATTCGATGTCGATCTTGAGCTTCATGTCGCGATGCTCGCCGACGAGATCGACGAGGGACTGAAAGCTGACATAGCGGGCGAGTGCCGCGTCCGGGGCGAGAGCCGTGGCCGTGGCAGCGCCTGAGGACATCGTCGGACCATGCACGGGACCGCGCGGGGCCATGGACCCACCTTGAGCGGAAACAGAGCCGCCCCCCGAAGGCGCGCCGCCGCCCGCAGGACCGGAGGGCGGGCGGGGCGGCGGGTTTTGTTCGGTGAGCTTGCGCACCAAATCTTCGGGCATCGGCAGATCGGCGACATGGGTGAGCCGGATGATCGCCATCTCGGAGGCCATCATCGCGTTGGGCGCGGCGGAGACCTCTTCGATGGCTTTCAGAAGCATCTGCCACATCCGCGACAGCACCCGCATCGGCAGTTTCTCGGCCATGGCGAGGCCGCGGGCGCGTTCGTCCGGGCCGATGGTCGGATCTTCGGCGGCGGCGGGGGTGATCTTGATCACCGACACCCAATGGGTGATCTCGGCGAGATCGCGCAAGACGGCGAGCGGATCGGCGCCGTCGGCATATTGACCGCCGAGTTCTTCCAAAGCGCTCGCCGCGTCGCCGGACATGATCATGTCGAACAGATCGAGCACACGGCCCCGGTCGGCGAGGCCCAGCATGGCGCGGACCTGATCGACGGTGGTCTCGCCTGCACCGTGGGAAATCGCCTGATCGAGAAGCGAGAGCGCATCGCGCACGGAGCCTTCGGCGGCGCGGGTGATGAGGGCAAGCGCGTCAGTCGCCACCTCGGAGCCTTCTTTTCCGGCGATGGAGGCGAGGTGATTCATCATCACCTCGGGCTCGATCCGGCGCAGGTCGAAGCGCTGGCAGCGGGAGAGCACCGTCACCGGAACTTTGCGAATCTCGGTTGTGGCAAAGATGAATTTGACGTGGGCGGGCGGCTCTTCGAGGGTTTTGAGGAGCGCGTTGAAGGCGCTCGTCGAGAGCATGTGAACTTCGTCGATGATGTAGATTTTGTAGCGCGCCGAGGCCGCGCGGTAATGCACCGAATCGATGATCTCGCGAATGTCGTTCACCCCGGTGCGCGAGGCGGCGTCCATTTCCATCACGTCGACGTGGCGGCCCTCGGAAATCGCAACGCAATGCTCGCAGACGCCGCAGGGCTCGGTCGTCGGACCGCTGGTGCCATCGGGGCCGATACAGTTCATGCCCTTGGCGATGATCCGCGCGGTGGTGGTTTTGCCGGTGCCGCGAATGCCGGTCATGATGAAGGCCTGCGCGATCCGGTCGGCAGCGAAGGCGTTTTTCAGGGTGCGGACCATGGCGTCCTGACCGATCAGATCGGCAAAGGTTTCCGGGCGGTATTTGCGCGCCAGAACCTTGTAGCCGGTGGTGGTGTCGGTCATGCGGGGGCCTCCTTGGTTGCGGCTAAGGTAAGGGCGGGGACGGGTCCCCGCAACCTCATTTCCAAGAGGATTACTCGCCGCGTTTGGCGCTTTTGGCCTTCTTCACGGATTTTACCATTTTGGAGAATTTCCGCCCGCGCTCGCGCGATTCGGCGATGGTCTCGGAATTGCGCGTGTCCTCGTCCACCAGCTTGCGCCAGCGTTCCAGTCTCGCCGGGTCCAGCTCACCGCGTTCCATGGCCGCGCGGACGGCGCAACCGGGTTCGGTGAGGTGCTGGCAATCGGAGAATTTGCACGCGGTCGCGAGGTCCGTGATGTCCTCGAACAGGGTCGCGATGCCCTCCGAGGCGTCATGCAGCGCCAGTTCGCGCATGCCGGGCGTGTCGATCAGCCAGCCACCGGCGTGCATTCGGTGCATGGAGCGCGATGTGGTGGTGTGCCGTCCCTTGGCGTCGTCCTCGCGGATGTCGCCGACCTCGATGTCCTCACCGGTGAGGCCCCGCGCGATGGTGGATTTGCCAACACCTGACGAGCCGACCAGAGCAATCGTCTGACCGGTGCCGCAATAGGTTTCCAGCCGAGCGATGTCCTCGGGCGATTTGGCGTTGATCAGCAGGACCTCGGCACCATCGTAGAGCGCTTTGGCGCGATCTTCGTAGACCTCGGCGGGCATGTCCTCGGGCTTGTCGGCCTTGGTGATGACGATGACCGGGGTGGCTTCGGCCTCGATGGCAATCGCGAGGTAGCGTTCAAGACGCGCTTCGTTGAAATCGAGATTGCACGAGGTGGTGATGAACAGCGTGTCGATATTGGCGGCGATGAGCTGGGCCTGTGCCGCGATGCCAGCGGCCTTGCGGGAGATCACCGTCTTGCGGTCGAGAACGCGGATCAGGCGCTCGCCGTCGGTGAGGACAAAATCGCCCACGGCCATGTCGGTTGCCACATGATCGCCCGTGAGAGCGATTTCCTGACGTTCGAGTGAGGGCGAAAGCGCCACGACGGAGCGGCGGCGGACCTCGGAGAGGCGCACGGGGGTGAGAGAGTCGAATTCAGTGAGATCGAGCTGGCCGTTGAAGAACTGGGACCAGCCGAGGATGTTCAGATCGGAAATCATGATGTCTGCCTTGCAAAACACGAAAGGGCTTCCGCGCCGGACGGGCGGCGGAAGGGAACGGTTTCGGGCAGTCCGATGATGGGAAAGGCCTTATGCGGCTGCCCGAGGGGCGGTAGCGACAATCATCAATTTCCTCCTCGGTTCGCATTAAGGTTAGGTGAGAGGCTGGACAACGACCCAAGCGGGGCTCGTTACGGCTGCTTCCTTCCGGACCTGACCGGGTTGGCGAGGCGCTCGCCCGCGCCAACCTCTCGAGGCGTTACATAGTGGTCATGTGACGGGAAAGCAAGAGGGCGGTTCAGGTCCCGAGACGGGCGCGTTCCTCGCGCAGAAGTCCGGCCAGAAGCCGAAAATCCTCGCTGCGCGCCGAGCTTTTGCGCCAGGCGAGCACCACCTCGCGGGGTTTGGTGCCAAAGAGCGAGGTCAGTTGGATGTCGGTGTTGCGGGTGACGCCCGCATCAATCGCAAGCTGGGGCAGGAGCGTGATGCCCAGCCCCTCTTCCACCATGGCGACCAAAGTCGGCAGCGAAGTGGCGGCGAAGGTTTCGTCTTGCTTGGCGTGGGTGTCGGGAAAGGCCGAAAGCGCGTGACGTTGCAGGCAATGGCCGCGTTCCAAAAGCAGCAGGGTTTCGTCATCGAGATCGGGACCGCCAATGGCCCTGTCGGAAATCAACCGATGCCCCGGCGCGGTGGCGAGTTGATAATCGTCTTCGAACAAGGGCTCCAGTTCCAGATCGCCGGTCTCGAAAGGCAGCGCGATGAGAATCACGTCGAGCCGCCCGGCCCGCAGCCCGGCGATCAGGTGTTCGGTCAACTCCTCGCGCATATAGAGCCGCAGGTCGGGGTAGCTGTCGCGCAGACGCGGCAGCAGGCGGGGGAAGAGGAAGGGGCCGACCGTCGGAATGGTGCCGAGCTTCATCGTGCCGCGGAGCGTGCCGGATTGGGTCTGGGCCAGTTCGACGATGTCCTGCGCCTCGGCCAGCATCGCACGGGCGCGGGCGGCGATTTCTTCGCCCAGAGGGGTCATCAACACGGAGCGCTTGGTGCGTTCGGCCAGAGGCGCGCCGAGGATGTCTTCCAACTCGCGCAGCCCGGTCGACAGCGTCGATTGCGTCACAAGACAGGTCTCGGCGGCCCGTCCGAAATGCAACTCGTCGGCAAGGGCGACGAGAAAGCGGAGTTGGCGCAGGGTGGGGAGAATCATTAATCGAATTCCTCAATTACTTTGATCTTTTTTATTCGTTTCAACAATCAGTTCGCAAGAGCTATCTCTGCTTCATCGACAGGGCGCGAGAGACAAGCACCGGGCCCGAGACGACAGACATTGAAGAGAAACACTGAGAAAACAAAGGACTGAAAAATGACCGATCAAGTTCAAGCCGCAACTGGCCCGCAACTGAACAAACCCGCCCCCGCCTTCAAGGCCGTGACCACCGATGGGGTCAAATCGCTCGAAGATTACAAAGGCAAATGGTTGATCCTGTTCTCCCACCCGGCCGATTTCACCCCGGTCTGCACCACGGAATTCATCGGCTTTGCGGGCAAACAGGATGAGTTCAACGCCATGGGTGTGGAACTCCTGGGCCTGTCCATCGACAGCCACTATTCGCACATCGCTTGGATGCTCAACATCAAGGAAAACTGGGGCGTCGAGATCAAGTTCCCGATCATCGCCGACCTCTCGATGAGCGTGGCCAATGCCTATGGCATGATCCAGCCGGGCGCTTCCGACACGGCGGCGGTGCGGGCGACGTTTATCATCGACCCGAATGGCATTCTGCGCGCCATGGTCTATTACCCGATGAACGCGGGTCGCTCCGTGGACGAGATCCATCGCCTCGTGGTGGCGCTGCAAGCCGCCGATGAGAACAAATGTGCGATGCCGGAAAACTGGAAACCGGGCGATCCGGTGATCGTGCCGACGCCGCCGACCGCTGCCGCTGCTCTGGCGAAACTCGCCGAAGCGCCCGAGGGGCAGAATGTCGTGGACTGGTACTTCGCGACGCGTCAGCTCTGATCTCCAATACAAAAAGACCCACGCACAAAACGCGAAAGGGGCGCCAGACCGGCGCCCCTTTGTCTTGGTCGATCGGGTTATCCCTGTGGACGTTCCGCCCAGCCCGCGAAGATTTTCTCCAGCGCCACAACGATGTAGTAGAGCAGGATACCCAAGAAGGCCAAAGCGATCAGCACGGCGAACATCAGCGGATAGTCCGCGTTGATCTTGCCGCTGTCGAACAGGTGCCCGAGGCCCTTGCCGTGCGGTTCGACGATCTCCATCAGGTTGGTGCCGATGAAGGCGAGCGTGACCGCGACCTTCAATGCGCCGAAGAATTCCGGCAGGGTTTTCGGCAGGGCGATTTTCCAGAAAATCGTCCATTTCGACGCCCCGAGCGACCGCAGGATGTCGCGATATTCGGGTTCCAGAGTGGACAGCCCGATGGAGACCGCGACCGAGATCGGGAAGAACGAAATCATGAAGGCAATGAGCACGGTGTTCAGATCGTGATGCCCGATCAGGATGAGGGCGATCACCGGCACGACGGTGGCTTTGGGGATGGCGTTGAAGCCCACCAAAAGCGGGTAAAGCGCGTCGCGCATGGTGCGCGAAAAGCCCATGACCATGCCAATGAGCGTGCCGAAGACAACGGCGACCAGAAGCCCGACAACGGTGCGCCAGAGCGTTTGCCAGCCGTAAATCAGGAAAAGATTCCAGTATTTTGCATAGGCCGGGATCAGATCGGAGGGGGAGGCCATTTTGTAGTTCGGCCATTGATTGACCCAGACGATGAACTCCCAAAGCGCGAGGAAAATGACGATGGCGATGGTCGGTGTTGCGATCTTTTTGAAGGTTTTCATTATGCCGCCTCCTCGTCTTTCGCACGACCTTGCGCAATCTCGATCTGATGGCGCAGGCGGTGCAGAATCTCGGTGGCTTCGGGCGTGTAGATGACTTCGAGATCCGTGCGCCCGCCGAGTTTGACATTTTCGACATGCTGCGTCGTGGCCGGACGACCGGAGAGCACGATGACCTCATCGGCGAGATAGACGCTTTCGCGCAGATCGTGGGTGATCAGTACGCCGGTAAAGGGTTCCTCGGCGCGGAGCGCGTGCATGGTCTGCCAGAGGTCTTCGCGGGTGAAGGCGTCGAGCGCGCCGAAAGGTTCGTCCATGATCAAGACGTCGGGCTTGTGAACGATGGCGCGACAGAGCGAGGCGCGCTGGCGCATGCCGCCGGACAGCTCGGAGGGGCGTTTGTCTTCGAAGCCTTCGAGGCCGACGAGGGCCAAAAGTTCGCGCCCGCGCTCTTCCTTCTGTTTCTTGGTCATCTTGTTCGGGACGATTTCGAGCGGCAACAACACGTTTTGCAGGATCGTGCGCCATTCGAGCATCACAGGGTTCTGGAACGCCATGCCAACGGTCGAACGCGGGGAGGTGACGCGCTCGCCATGAAGCCAGACCTCGCCCTGATCGGGTTTCATGAGGCCTGCGACGAGTTTCGTCAGGGTGGATTTGCCACAACCCGAAGGGCCGACGACAGCGCAGAAATCGCCTTCGGGCACGGAAATGTTGAGATCGTCGAGAACGGGCAGGGGGCCGTTGTCGGTCTTGTAGGCGTGGGTGACGCCTTTGATGTCGATGAGGTTTGTCATGGATTGCCTTTTGCCCGCATGAAAACGGGCGCGAGCCTTAGGACCCGCGCCCGCCAAAGTCTCGGGAAGAGATTACTTCAGCATGCGCGCGTCGGTGGCGGGCAGGTAGTCTTCGGTGAAGTAGAGGCTTGCGTCCGGCTCGGCCTTGAATTCATAGACCATTTTGAGCTGATCGAGGGAGCCTGCAAAACGCTCGGCGTCGATCCCGCCCATGCCGTTTGCCGCGACATAATCGGTGTAGACGTTGCCTTCGAGAGCAAGCTCAAGACGACGGGTTTCGAGATCGAGATCGGACGCCGGGTTGTACTTGATCATGTATTCGACGGAGGCTTTCGGATCGGCCATCGCGTCTTTCCAGCCATGCAGAACGGCAGCGACAAAGCCTTTGACGGCCTCCGGGTTCTCGGCGGCGAAGTCGGTGTTCACGATCAGGACGTTGCCGTAAAGGTTCACGCCGTAATCGGACATCATGATCGTCGAAATATCGTCTTCCGGCACGCCGAGGCGTACGAGGTTCAGGAAGGACGAGAAGTTGAAGCCGGTGACGGCATCGACTTTGCCCTCGGCCAGCATCGGTTCGCGGGTCGGGAAGCCGACGGGTTCGACGGTGATTTTCGACATGTCGAGATCGTTCTCGGCGGCAAAAATCGGGAATTGCGCCCAAGCGCCATCGGGCGGCGGCGCACCGAGGACCTTGCCTTCGAGATCTTTCGGAGCCTCGACGCCCAGAGATTTGCGGCCCACGACGGCAAAGGCCGGGGCGTCATAGATCATCATCATGCCGATGACCGGCGCGCCGGGGTTCTGGTCGAGGAATTTCACGAGGCTGTTGATGTCCGCCATGCCAACGGGGAAAGCGCCGGTGGCGACTTTCGGAATGGCGTCGAGCGAACCTTGGCCTGCGGAGATTTCCACGGCCAGATCGGCGTCGGAGAAATAGCCCTTTTCAATCGCGGTGAAGAAGGGCGCGGCCGGGCCTTCGAATTTCCAGTCGAGCGCGAAGGGCATCGCGGTCTCGGCATAGGCGGCAGACGCGGTCAAAGCGAAGGCGGCCATGGTAAGGATGGATTTGTGGAACATGAGACTCCCCTGTGTCGTTCGGGCACAGAATGGCGCGCGGTTCACGCGGCTGCGAGATGTCCGGGAGATTGAGGTCGACAATCCTGTATACAATCCCGGCGAATGCATAAATAATTGGCAGAAGACTTCATTTTTGCCCATTTGGTAAACGAAAAAAGCGACCGCCGGGGCGATCGCTTTGTGTCATGAAAAGGAAATTGGTTCAGAGCGTGATGCGGAACTGGGCGAATCCGTCCGTGCCTTCGCCCGCGTCCTTGATGGTGAGGCCTTCGAGATCGGCCAGATGCGTGCGCGCCGCCGGGCCGATTTCGAACAACACGGTGGTGTCGCCCAGAGGCGCCAGAGACCAGTTGTTGTCGGCTTTCGGATTCACCGTGCCCTGATCGACGATATAGCGCACGATGATGTCGCGGTTGGTGTCCGGGCCTTCGAAAATCACGGTCGAGCCATCTGCGCCGGGGAAGGTGCCACCACCGCCCGCACGGTAATTGTTGGTGGCGACGACGAACTCCATGTCGTCGGTCACAGGCGCGCCGTTGAAGGTCAGGTTGACGATGCGGGTGGCGTCCGGGTTCAGCGGTTCGCCATGGGAGTCGAAGCGCGAAGGCTGCGAAATGTCGATCTGATAGGTCACGCCGTCGATCACGTCGAAATTGTAGGAGGCGAAGTCGGGGTTCAGGAGCACCGCGTCTTTCGCGCCTTTCTCGACCTGATTGAACATGCCCGCGGAGCGCTCCAGCCAGCCCTTGAGCTGCGCGCCAGTGATGCGCACGGCGCGGATGGTGTTCGGGTAGAGATAGAGATCGGCAACGTTTTTGATCGCCACGTCACCCGGCGCGACATCGGTGTAATATTCGGGGCCGCCACGACCGCCCGCCTTAAACGGCGCGGCTGCGGAGAGGATCGGCAGGCCCTCGTGTTCGGTACCTTTCATCATCTCGGCGATGTACCAAAGCTGGGCGTTGGAGACGATCTGGACGGACGGATCATCGGCGACGAGCGCGAAATAGGAATGCAGAGGGGCCGCGGTTTTGCCGACGGCGCGGCGGACATATTTGAGCGTCTGCTCGTGAATGTCCTGAACCGAGGCCAGAACCGGCGCGACGCTTTCGACCAGCGGCGTGATGGAGCGGTCTTCCTCGCGTTGCGAGATTGGGCGGGTCTCGACGGAGCTTGTTACCACGCGCCATTGCCCACCGTCTTTTTCCAGAAGCAGATCCATGACGCCCAGATGCGAGCCCCAATAGCCGCCCATCACGGCGGGTTTGCCGTGGATCAGGCCGTTCACGGAGTCCACCGCCGCGTAGCCATCATAGGTGGGCGAGGGGAAGACGAGGTGGGAGTGACCGGTCAAAAGCGCGTCGATCCCGTCGATTTCGGCGAGCGGAACGGAGGCGTTTTCCATGCCTTCGGTGTGCTCGGCGGCACCGATGCCGGAGTGGTTCAGCGCGATGATGATGTCGGCGCCTTTCTCCTTCATCTCCGGCACATAGGCGCGGGCGGTCTCGACGATGTCGCGGGCGTTGACGTTGCCTTCGAGGTTCTTGCGGTCCCACATCATGATCTGCGGCGGGACGAAGCCGATCAGCCCGACCTTGATCTTATGCGTCTCGCCCGCGCCATCGGTCAGTTCGCGGTCGAGGATGACATAGGGCGGGATGAGGGTTTTGTCTTCACGCGGGGTCGCGCCCATTTCGGTGACGACATTGGCGGAAATCACCGGGTAATTCGCCCCCGCCAGCGCTTTCATCAGGAAGTCGAGACCGTAGTTGAATTCGTGGTTGCCGAGTGTCGAGGCGTCGAAGCCCACGGTGTTCATCGCGGTGATCACCGGGTGCATGTCGCCGTCTTTCATGCCGCGCTCATAGGCGATGTAATCGCCCATCGGGTTGCCCTGAAGGAAATCGCCGTTGTCCAGAAGCATGGAGTTGGTCGCCTCGGCGCGCACGGCATTGATATGCGCGGTGGTGCGGGCGAGGCCGACGGTGTCTACGGGTTTGTCCGCATAATAGTCATAAGGGAAGACGTGGACATGCAAATCGGTGGTTTCCATGATCCGCAAATGTGCCTGATTTGTGCTGGCGCGCGCGGAAAAGGGGTGAAGAGCAATCAAAGCCGTTCCTGCGATTGTGCCCGACAGAAAGCCGCGGCGATTTATGTTCTTGTTTGAATGGTCCATGATGCATCTCCTTTTTAGATGAAGAGGTTGGCGCGACCATTCCCGGGTCACAAGACAAACATGTGACAGGATTGAATTTACCAAGTGGTTTCAGCGCTGCAAACCATTTTGGGTTGCCTTTTTGGGCATGATTACAACTTAAGGTTGTTCATTCAATCTGTTGTCGCATTCTGGCAACAGGATCGTTGCGGAATGTGACAAAGCACCGTCCTGTTCCGGGCGCGACCACGCCACGCTGGCTCTTGTCACAATTGCCGCCTATGTCCGTCGCATGGACAAGACGATTGTGATACTTTCCGGTGGGACGTTGAACCGGGCGGCGCATCTGCGCGACAATCGGCCTTCGGGGCCCGATGCGAAATTTATGCCGCTCTGGCGCGGGCATCTGGCGCTGCGCGGTGAGGCGCTTTGCCTGCTGGAGGCGGGCGAGGTGGAACTGCCGGAGGGGCAGGAGATTTTCCTCGGGCTCATGCCGGACGGAGCGCCGGTTTTTGCACGGGATGTCAGTGTATTGTCGCCTTTGGACGATGATCTGCCCTCGCTCTGGTCGCAGGAGGGATTTGCGGTCGAGACCCTGCCGGGGATGCAATTTTACGATCTGCGCGCGGTGATGACCCGGCTCACAGCTTTGGAGGCGGAGCTGGCATCGACCGGGCGGGCGTTGTTCGACTGGCATCGACGCCATGGGTTTTGTGCCCATTGCGGAGAAAAGACCACGCCCGGACAAAGCGGTTGGCGGCGGGATTGTCCGGCCTGTGGGGCGGAGCATTATCCGCGTACCGATCCGGTGGTGATCATGTTGGTGACCCGTGGCAATGAGGTGCTTTTGGGCCGCAACGCCAATTGGCCGCAGGGCATGTATTCGCTTCTGGCGGGGTTTGTCGAACCGGGCGAGCCGATCGAGGCGGCGGTGCGGCGCGAGGTGTTCGAGGAGGCGGGCGTGCGGGTCGGCCGGGTGGACTATGTGACCAGCCAGCCCTGGCCCTTCCCGGCGTCTCTGATGCTGGGCTGTCGCGCCGAGGCGCTGAGCCGGGAGATCACCCTCGATCCCGAAGAACTGGAGGATGCGCGCTGGGTGCGACGCGAAGAGATGGCGCTGGCGCTGGCGGGTCGCCACCCGGAGATTGCCGCCGCGAGAAAAGGCGCTCTGGCGCAGGTTCTGCTGAGCAAGTGGGTTGCAGACGACTGGGATTAACGGGATAAGATTTCCCTTGGGGAAGGACCGGGTCAGAGGCAGGTGAGCAGGTATGAAGTTTTCGACGCGTCAGGACATTGAGGCCCCAGCCGCTTTCGTTTTCGAAAAGATCACCGATTTCGAAGGTATGGAGCGGCAGGCGATGCGTCGTGGCATCGATGTGGCGCGCAAACGTCCGTCACAGCCGCGGGGGCTCGGCGCGGGTTGGTCTCTCAAAGTGCCGTTTCGCGGCAAACTGCGCGATCTGGACGCCGAAATCAGTGAATTCGATGTGCCGAATGTGCTTGGCGCGACGGCGGTTTCCGGCGGGCTGCACATGCAGTTGAATGTGGAGCTTGTGCCGCTGTCGCCGCAGCGCACGCGACTGAGTTTCGGCTTTGATGTGCGTCCGCAAACCCTGTCGGCGCGGATTCTGGTTCAGTCGGTGAAATTCGCCAAGGGCACGTTGCAGAAACGCTTCGAGAAGCGTGTCTCCAGCTATTGCGAGCATCTCTCCGAACAGTATCAGGGCGCGCCGAAGGTCTGATCCTGCGCGCCTGATCGTGATCTTCTGGACCTCAGGAGCGACGGGGGTCCGCCGGGTAAACGCCGAGAATTTCGACCATTTCCGTGAAGTAACGCAGCTCGTCGAGGGCGAGCTGGACGTTGCGGTCGCCCGGGTGGCCTTCGATGTCGGCATAGAACTGGGTCGCGGTGAAGACACCGTCGACCATGTAGCTTTCCAGCTTGGTCATGTTCACGCCATTGGTCGCGAAACCGCCGAGCGCCTTATAGAGCGCGGCGGGAATGTTACGGACCCGGAACATGAAGGCGGTGACCATCTTTTCGGCGCGGCGGGAATAATCCGGTTCGCGGGCCATGATGAGAAAGCGCGTGGTGTTGAGCTTGTGATCCTCGATATGGCGTTCGAGCACGTCGAGGCCGAGAATTTCGCCCGCCAGTTCAGAGGCGAACGCGCCGATGCTCGGGTCGCCGGTTTCCTTGATCGAGCGCGCAGCGGCGGCGTTGTCGGACCAGTTGACGGTTTCGATGCCATGGGTGTGGATGAATTTGCGCGCCTGCCCCAGCAGCACCGACATGGCGCGGGCCTGTTTGATGTCGGCGGTTTTGGTGCCGGGCAGGCCGAGAAGGTTCACATGCACGCGGACGAAGGTTTCGCCGATGATGTGCAAGCCGCTGTCGGGCAGGAGGTGATAGACATCCTGCACCCGGCCATAGGTCGAATTTTCGATGGCGATCATGCCGATGTCGGCGCGTTCGGAGCGCACCGCCTCCATCGCATCTTCGAAGGTGGGGCAGGGCAGGGGCTCGTAATCCGGGCGGGCTTCGAAGCAGGCCTGGTGCGAATAGGAGCCGAGCTCCCCCTGAAATGCGATCCGCTTTGTCATTTTTGCCCCTTTTCGTACATTTCTTTTGCGCTAACCTGTATGGGCTCCGGTCTTATACCTTGAAATGAAGCAGGGGAAGCGGGTAGAGAGCGGGAGCGCGCGATGAACCCACAATGAACGGAACGCGAAATGTTCAAGACTATGACCCTTGTGAAGATCGTCGGAGGCCTGTGCGGCACCTTCGCTCTTTTTGTGATCGCCTATCTGGCGAGCGATTCGATCTACGCGATGAAGGCCGGAAGTCATGACGGCGAAGTCATGCAGGCCTATGTCATTGCCACCGGTGAAGACGATGGGGCTGCCGAAGAGGTTGTCGAAGTGAGCTTCGACGAGCTTCTCGCCTCCGCGGATCCGGCCAAGGGCGAAAAAGTCTTCGCCAAATGCAAAGCCTGCCACAAGGTGGACGGCTCCAACAGCACCGGGCCGCATCTCGACGGCGTGTTCGGGCGTGCGGTCGGCACCGTGGGCGATTTCGGCTATTCCGAAGCGGTCGCCGGTCATGGCGGGACATGGGATGCGGAAACGCTCAACACCTATCTGGCTGATCCGAAAAACGCGATTCCGGGCAACAAGATGTCCTTCGCCGGTCTGCCCAAAGACACGGACCGCGCCAATATCATCGCCTATCTTCAGTCGATCTCCGGCTGATCTCCCGCGATCTGTTCGCGCGTCGCCCGCATGCGACGCATCTGAAACCCCCGTCGGCCGCACCGGTGGGGGTTTTGTTTTGCGATCGGCCCGCGATCACGCAATTTCGAGCGCATGTAACTTGCATGTCATGACGCCTGCACATTACCGTCAGGGGAACAAAGCTATTTGTCCGGAGGACGACCATGACCGCACGCCCCCTGTTCCTGAAATCCCTTTCCGTTCTGGCCGCATTGGCCTTGGGGAGTGGCGGGGCATCGGCGGAGGAGACGATCACCTCCACATGGTACTCCGACTGGAACGAGGCGAAATACGCCGAAGCCTTCGATCATCTCGGGTACGTCAATCCGGAGGCGCCGAAGGGCGGGAAGATCACCATCGGTATGGTCGGCACTTTCGACAGCATGAATCCCTTCTCGACCTTGTCGGGGACCCCTGCGGCGCTGTCCTCGTCGATGTATGAGCGGCTGATGACTTCGACGGCGGACGAATACAAGGCGGTGAGCTATTGTCTGCTCTGTACCTCGCTCGAATACCCCGAAAGCAAGGATTGGGTGATTTTCCATCTGCGCGAGGATGTGACCTTCTCCGACGGCACGCCGATGACCGCCGAAGATGTGGTTTATACCCATAACAAGATGATTGCCGAAGCGACGCCGTCGTGGCGTGCGGGGGTGTCGGCGATGATCAAAAGCGTTGAGGCGCTCGATGCGCACACGGTGAAATTCACCTTTCAGCCGGACATCCCACGCAATGGTTTGATTGATCAGGCGGGCGCGTCGATTGTCATGAAAAAAGCGTGGTTCGAGGAAACCGGCGCGCGGCTCGATGAAAAACGCTATGAGACCTCGCCGGGCACGGGTGCTTACATGCTTGCCGGATACGATGCCGGCCAGTGGGTCGAGTACAAACGCAACCCGGACTATTGGGGCAACGATCACCCGTTCAACAAGGGCCGCAACAATCTCGACACCATCCGCGTGGTGTATTTCGGCGATACCATCGCGGCGTTCGAGGCGTTCAAGGCAGGCGATATCACCTTCCGTCAGGAAAGCTCCTCGCTGCAATGGGCGACGGGCTATGATTTTCCGGCGCTCGACAAGGGCTGGGTGAAAAAAGAAACGCTGCACAACGGGTCGATGCCGCCCGCCTACGGGTTGTTGTTCAACCTGCGGCGCGAGAAGTTTCAGGACCGCAATGTGCGGCTGGCGCTTGGGCTGATGTACAATTTCACCTGGACCAACGAGACCCTGCAATACGGGCTGTTTTCTCAGCGCGAGGCGATGTGGCAGGCCCCGGGGTTGATGGCCGAGGGGCTGCCGGAGGGCGAGGAATTGCAAATTCTCGAAGGGGTGAAGGACGATCTGCCGGAGGCGATCTTTACCGAGGAAGCGTTCCTGCCGCATGTCTCCGGCGAGCTTTCTCTGGACCGCAAGAACATGCGCAAAGCCATCGCGCTATTGGCCGAGGCCGGGTATGCGCCCGGCAGCGACGGCAAGATGCGCAACGCGAAGGGCGAGGTGTTGTCGGTGGAGTTTCTGGAAAGCAACCCGTCGTGGGATCGGATCATCAAGCCTTATATCGAGAACCTGAACGCGCTGGGCGTGGATGCGAGTTACAACCGGATCGACCCGAACCAATATCAGGCCCGTACCCAGAGCTTCGATTACGACATGATCTACGATGGCTATGCGAACGGGTTCGAAGAAGGCTCGGGTTTCCTGCAAAAATACGGCTGTGAAAGCGTGGACGATGTCTTCAATCCCGCAGGCTATTGCAACCCGGCGATCGAGACCATCGGCAACGAGCTGATGAAAGTGAAGAGCTATGAGGAAATGTCGGCCATGGTGCGCGCCGCCGACCGGATCATGCGCTATGACTATTTCATCGTGCCCGCGCATATGAACGACAGCCATTGGGTCGCCTATTACGACATGTACGAGCACCCGGACGAGGATACGATGCCGCCCTTGGCGCTGGGCTATCTGGACTTCTGGTGGGTGAACGCCGACAAGGAGGCCGCGCTGCGGTCCGCAGGCGCCCTGAAATAAGAACGACAACGAGCAGGACGGTTCATGGGAGCCTATATTCTACGGCGTTTGCTGCTGATCATTCCGACGCTGATCGGGATCATGGTGGTGAACTTCGCCCTGACGCAATTCGTGCCCGGCGGGCCGATCGAGCAGGTGCTGGCCAATCTTCAGGGCGAAGGCGATGTGTTCGAGAACATCACCGGCGGTCAAGGGGACGTGAATGTCTCCATCGATGGCAAGGCGGCGAACCAGTCCGCCAACACCTATGAAAGCGAATATGCCGGGGCGCGTGGCTTGCCGCCCGAATTCATCGCCGAACTGGAGCGTCAGTTCGGCCTCGACAAACCGCCGCTTGAGCGGTTTCTCGGCATGATGTGGAACTATGTCCGGTTCGATTTCGGCGAGAGCTATTTCAAGTCCGAAAAGGTTCTGGACATGGTTTGGGACAAGCTGCCGGTGTCGATTTCGCTGGGGCTTTGGGCGACGCTGATCTCCTATATGATCTCGATCCCTTTGGGCATTCGCAAGGCGGTGCGCGACGGGTCGCGGTTCGACACATGGACCTCGGGGATCATCATCGCAGCCTATGCGATCCCCGGATTTCTCTTTGCGATCATGCTTTTGGTGCTGTTCGCGGGCGGGTCGTATTTTCAGATTTTCCCGCTCCGTGGCCTGACCTCCCCCAACTGGTCGGAGATGTCGCTTATGGGCAAGATCGGAGATTACTTCTGGCACATCACGCTGCCGGTTCTGGCCTCGGTGATTTCGTCTTTTGCCACACTGACGCTTCTGACGAAGAACTCCTTCCTCGATGAAATCCGCAAACAATATGTGGTGACGGCCAAGGCCAAAGGTCTGCCGGAACACCGCGTGCTTTATGGCCACGTCTTTCGCAATGCGATGATGATCGTGATTGCGGGCTTTCCGGGGCTGTTCCTTGGCGTGTTCTTCGGCGGCTCGGTGATCATCGAAACGCTGTTCTCGCTCGATGGCCTGGGGCGCATGGGCTATGAGGCCGCTTTGGCGCGCGACTATCCGGTGATCTTCGGAACGTTGTTCTTCTTTGGCCTGATCGGCCTCGTTATCGGGATTCTGTCGGATCTGATGTATGTCTTCGTCGATCCCCGGATTGATTTCGAGCGGAGGGACACATGAAGATGCCCGGGAAATTGTCTGAGCTGAACCGTCGTCGCTGGCGGAATTTCAAATCGAACAAGCGGGCCTATTGGTCGCTGATCCTGTTCTCGATCCTGTTTGGCCTGTCGCTCTTTGCCGAGTTTCTGGCGAATGACAAACCGATCCTCGTGCAATATCGCGGCAGCTACTACATGCCGATCTTCAAATTCTACCCGGAAACGGAGTTCGGCGGGGATTTCGCCACAGAGGCGGTTTATCGCTATCCGGAGGTGCAATGCCTGATCGAAACCGGCGGGCTGGTCGATTGTTTCGATGACCCTGAAGGGTACATCGAGGATGCGCAGGATGGTGAGATCAACGGTGATAAGATCGAGAAAGGCTGGATGATCTGGCCGCCCATTCGCTATTCGTTCAACACGCAGGTCGAAGGGCCGGGAGCCGCGCCCTCGCCGCCGACGCGCCAGAACTGGCTGGGCACCGATGACACCAAACGCGACGTGGTCGCCCGCGTGATCTACGGTTTCCGCCTGTCGATCTTCTTCACGCTGATCGTCTCCGTCGCCTCGTCGCTCGTGGGTGTGATCGCGGGCGCCATCCAAGGCTTTTTTGGCGGGCGCACGGACCTGATTTTCCAGCGCGTGCTTGAGATTTGGGGCGCGATGCCCTCGCTCTATGTGATCATCATCCTGTTTGCCATTCTGGGGCGAAGTTTCTGGCTTCTGGTCTTTGTCACCATCCTGTTCGGCTGGACCGCGCTTGTGGGTGTGGTGCGGGCCGAATTCCTGCGGGCGCGGAATTTCGAATATATCCGGGCCGCCCGTGCGCTTGGCGTGTCGAACCGCACGATCATGTTCCGCCATATGCTGCCCAATGCGATGGTGGCGACGCTGACCATGCTGCCCTTCATCGTGACCGGCAATATCGGCACGCTGGCGTCGCTGGACTTTCTGGGCTTCGGTCTGCCGTCGTCTTACCCGTCGCTGGGCGAGTTGACGCTTCAGGCGAAACAGAACCTTCAGGCGCCGTGGCTCGGCTTCACCGCGTTTTTCACCTATGCCATCATGCTGTCGCTTCTGGTCTTCATCTTCGAAGGCGTGCGCGATGCATTTGACCCGAGGAAGACCTTCCGATGAGCCTTTTGGAATACAAAGACCTGCGCATCGGGTTCCGTCAGGATGGCGGGGTTGTCGAGGCGGTAAAGGGCGTGAGCTTTTCCATCGAGAAGGGCGAAACGGTTGCTCTTGTGGGCGAATCCGGCTCGGGCAAGTCGGTGACGGCGCTCTCTTGTGTGAACCTTCTGCCGGACACTTCGGTCATCGAAGGTTCCGTGACCTATCAGGGGCAGGAGCTTGTGGGCGCCTCCGAGAAAGAGCTTCGCAAACTCCGGGGCAATGACATCAGCTTTATTTTCCAAGAGCCGATGACCTCTTTGAACCCTCTGCACACCTTGGAAAAACAGCTCGCCGAAGTGCTTTTGATCCACCACGGCATGACCGGTGCTGCGGCGCGGGAGCGGGTGATCGAGCTTTTGGGGCAGGTCGGCATTCACGATCCGGAAACCCGGCTCAAGGATTATCCGCACCAATTGTCCGGCGGGCAGCGGCAGCGTGTGATGATCGCCATGGCCTTGGCGAACAAGCCGGAGTTGCTGGTGGCCGACGAGCCGACCACCGCGCTCGACGTGACGATTCAGGCGCAGATTCTGGAGCTTCTGGCCGAGCTGAAACAGAGCCTTGGCATGTCGATGCTGTTCATCACCCACGACCTGAATATCGTGCGCAAGATCGCGGATCGGGTCTGTGTGATGAAAAACGGCGAGATCGTCGAGGCGGGCGTGGCCTCCGAGATTTTCGCCAATCCGCAACACCCCTATACCCAGATGCTTCTGGCGGCCGAGGCGACGGGGCGTCCGGGGCCTGTGCCCGAGGGGGCGGAGGTCGTGGCGGAGACCAAGGATTTGCGCATCTGGTTCCCGATCCAGCGCGGTCTGCTGCGCAAGACGGTCGGCCATGTAAAGGCGGTGAATGCCGCGACGCTGACCGTGCGCGAGGGCGAGACCGTGGGGATTGTCGGCGAATCCGGGTCGGGCAAGACGACACTGGCGCTTGCGATGATGCGGCTGATTTCCTCCGAAGGGCCAGTGGTGGTCCTGGGGCAGGACATTCAGGGCTGGCCGAACAAGAAACTGCAACCGCTCCGCGCGGATATGCAGATTGTGTTTCAGGACCCTTACGGCTCTCTGTCGCCGCGGATGACGGTGGAACAGATCATCGCCGAGGGGCTGGGCGTGCATCATGTCGAGGGCTATGCCTCGATAGAACAGGCGGTGATCGACATCATGCGCGAGGTCGGGCTCGATCCCGACACGCGGCATCGCTATCCGCATGAATTCTCTGGCGGGCAGAGGCAACGCATCGCCATCGCCCGGGCGATGATCCTGAAACCGCGTTTGGTGGTGTTGGACGAACCGACCTCGGCGCTCGATATGACGGTGCAGGTGCAGATCGTGGAGCTGCTGCGCAGTTTGCAGGCGAAGCACCGGTTGGCTTACCTTTTCATCTCGCACGATCTGCGGGTGGTGCGGGCGCTGTCGCACAAGGTTTTGGTGATGAAGCGCGGCGATGTGGTCGAGATGGGCACGGCGGAGGAGATTTTCGAAGCGCCGAAACAGGCCTATACCCGTGCGTTGGTGCGGGCTGCGCTGGACCTCAAGGTGGAGGAGGGGGCGGGCGTCTGAACGCCGATGCTCTGTGAACATGAAAAAAGGCGACCGGTGAAGGTCGCCTTTTTGCGTCTGGGAGGGATGGGCTCAGGACGGCCCGATCGTGTTGCAATCGGTGCCACGGGCTTCGAGACGGCGGCAGGTGAGCGCCGCCATGTCCTCGGTCATGCCGAGGAAGTTTGCGTCGAAACCGCGCTTGGTCTGCACCACCTTGCGCAGCGCACCGTCGAGCATCTCCACCTCGCTCAGCGCGGTTTTCAGGAGCTCCTTGCGGGCCTCGTATTCGCTGCCATAGGTGCCGATGTTGATGCCCCAGTAGCGGTTGCCGGAGGTCGACAGCCGGGTGACCACCTCGGGGGCACTGACAGCCGGCTCGACGGCGATGGCGGAGGTCGGTTCGATGGAGGCGAGTTGCAGCGTTGCGGGCCGTGGCAGCGGAGCGACGGTGGGAACGACCGCCTGAGCGACGACAGGTTTGATTTCGGTGGGGGCGGTTTGCGGTGCGAGTGTCGGTGTCACTGCGGGCATTTCGCTGGGTTGAGCGCGCGCAGCCTCGGCCAGAAGCGTCGTGGCCTCTGTGGCGGCATCGCTGGCGGCGGCGAGGATGGCGGCGTCCTGTTCGGCTTTCGCCAGCGCCGACATCACATCGTCAGACGCCGCGAGCAGAAGCTCTTCGGTTTCCGGCGCCAGAGCCTGCGCCGGGCGCAGTTTCGGCAGCGGGCTCGCACTCATCTTGGTGCTCACGCGAATGATTTTCGACACGGTGGCGGGTGTGTCCTGATTGGCGGCCACCATGACCGTATCGCCGCCGATCTTGCCGAGGTAGGGCGGTTTCGCGGGTTTCACCACGGCGACACGGCTCGGTGCACGTTTGAAGCCGAGGTCCATCAGCTCCGCCACCTTGGCATTGCGCGTGGCGGTGGATTTGCCGCCGAACACGGTGGTGATGATGCGCTGATCGCCCCGGTGGGCCGAGGCGGTGAGGTTGAACCCGGACGCGACGGTGTACCCGGTCTTGATGCCGTCCGCGCCTTCATAGGAGGTCAGGAAGCGTGTGTTGGTATGGGACACCATGCGCACACCTGCATCGGCGGTGGTGCGGGAGAACAGGTTGTAATAATCGGGATAGTCGTAAAACAGGTGCCGCCCGAGGACGCTCATGTCACGGGCGGTCGAAAGGTGGCCCTCCTCGGTGAGGCCATGGGCGTTCTTGAAGGTGGTGCGCGACATGCCGAGCGCCTTGGCCGTGCGATTCATCCGACGCGCAAAGGCGGCCTCCGAGCCTTCGATGGCCTCGCCGATGGCGGTTGCGGCATCGTTGGCGGATTTCACGGCGGCGGCGCGGATCAGATAGCGCAGCTTGATTTTCTGACCGGGGCTGAGACCGAGTTTCGAGGGCGCCTCATTGGCGGCATTGCGGGAGATCGTCACATCGTCATCGAGTGAAATTTCGCCGTGTTCAATGGCCTCGAAGGCGATGTAGAGCGTCATCATCTTGGTGAGCGATGCCGGGTGCAACCGGGTGTCGGCATTGGTGGCGTGAAGCACCTTGCCGTTGCGCGCATCCATCACCAGAGCGGCGTATTCCGCAGCCATGGTGCGCGCCGACATCGCGATCATCATCGCGAAGGCGATCAGAAGGAGAGGGAAAATGCGTCCTGTTCCGGCACGCGGGACACCCCGTGCCTGCACGTTGCTCTTCATGATAACTCTGCCTCGTCTTGTCGGATCATGTCGCCCGACTTGTGTTTGGTCAAAAGCTAGCACAGGCTTTGCGTCGAGAAAACCACCAATTTTCAAGGGTTTTCAAGGCGTGTATTGTTGCAACGCCATATTTGGTGGCGGCAGGGCGGCATTCCACCACATCGGGCGCATGCCCAATGCGATTTTCTCAGAGCGAGCCGATCAGAACCGGCAACTCGCGCAGCGTCGAAAGGCTGCGGTATCGCGGATGGCCCTCCGGCGCTTCGGCATGTTCGAGGGCCCAGGTGATGTTATGCGGGACATAGACGCCCCAGGCTCCGACCTCGATCGGGGGCAGAACGTCGGATTTCATCGAATTGCCGACCATCATCGCGCGGTCGGGTTCGACGCCATGACGGGCGAAGAGGCTGCGGTAGACCTCGGGCGTCTTGGTGGAGACCACCTCGACCCCGTCGAACAGATCGCCCAGCCCGGACTGGGCGAGTTTGCGCTCCTGATCGAGCAAATCCCCCTTGGTCACCAAGAGGATCTTATGGGTTTCGGCCAGGGCGCCCACGGTTTCCTCGACCCCGTCGAGCAGATGGATCGGATGGTGTAACATCTCCTGACCGGCGGCGATCAATTCACTGATGACGGCGGCGGGGACGCGCTCCTCGGTCACTTCGATGGCGGTTTCGATCATCGAGAGGACGAAACCCTTGATGCCGAAGCCGTAATGCCCGAGGTTGCGCCGCTCGGCGGCCAGCAGGCGTTCGGCGAGGTGATCGGCTTCGGTGAAATCGGTCAGAAGCTCGGCGAATCTGTCCTGAGTGATGCGGAAGAACTCTTCGTTTTCCCACAGGGTGTCGTCGGCATCGAAGGCGATTGTAGCGAGTTTATCGGGCATGTGATCGGCGTTCCTTTACCGCTTTCGGCATAACCCTCTTTATTCATGCGCAAAAGGGGCTATATATCGGCAAATGATCCCGCCAAGATGTAGCAACGTGAAACCGGAGACGACAGAGTGATCCTCGCGCCTCAGATGATGGCAGACAATGACGACCGGTCGAACGACGACGGCGATGTCGGTCTTGCGCTCAAGACCCGGCCGAAGACCAAACGCCCGCCGCTCTACAAAGTCTTGCTCTTGAACGACGATTACACGCCGATGGAATTCGTTGTGCTGGTGCTCGAGCGGTTTTTCGGCATCGGTCACGCACATGCGACCGAGATCATGTTGACCGTGCACAAGAAAGGCCTTGCCGTGGTGGGGGTGTTTCCTTTCGAGATTGCGGAGACCAAGGTGCAGCAGGTGATGGAATTCGCCCGCCGCCACCAGCACCCGCTGCAATGCACGATGGAAAAGGAATAGGCGTTTCCCCGCCATGCTGTCCGCACGTCTCCCCCTGATCCTTGAGGGCTCTGCCCCCGTGACGACCGCCGTGGTCTATCGCTCGCATGGCGATGTGGACCTGTCGGCTCTGGACGGCGCGACGGTGCAGATCGTGCAGGGGTTCAAACCCGATGTCGATGCCCTGACGGCGCGCGGGTATGATGTCAGGACCGAGGCCGCAGGACGGTTCGATCTGGCCGTGGTTCTGGTGCCGCGCTCCAAGGCGGAGGCGCATGCGCTGATCGCCGATGCGGCCAGTCGTGCGGATCTGGTGATCGTCGACGGGCAAAAGACCGACGGCATCGACAGCATTCTGAAAGAGCTGAAGAAACGCGCGACGGTCGGGCAGATCGTTTCCAAGGCGCATGGCAAGGCTGTCGCATTCACCGGGGGCGATTTTTCCGACTGGACCGATCCCGGCCCGCTGCATCTGATCGAGGGGTTCACCACCCGTTTGGGTGTGTTTTCGGTCGACCGGATCGACAAGGCTTCCGAGGCGCTGGTTGCCGCATTACCGGAAAAGCTCCCGGCGAAAATTGCCGATCTCGGTGCGGGCTGGGGCTATCTCTCTCGCGCGATCCTTGCCCGCGACGGCGTCAAGGAATTGCATGTGGTCGAGGCGGAAGCGGCCGCCCTTGCCTGCGCACGCGACAATCTCGACGATCCGCGGGTGACGTTTCACTGGGAAGACGCCACGCGTTTTACCCCGCCCAAACCGCTTGATGCGGTGATCATGAACCCGCCGTTTCACACCAGCCGCGCCGCCGATCCGGCGCTTGGGCAGGCGTTCATCGAGGCGGCCAGCCGGATGCTTGCGCCCCATGGCGAGCTTTGGCTGGTGGCGAACCGACAGTTGCCCTATGAGGCGACGCTCGCCGCCTGTTTCGGCACATATGCCGAGATCGGCACCTCGGGGGGCTTCAAATTGCTGCACGCCGCGAAACCCCTTCGCAAAGCGGCCAAGAGGCCCTAGGGTCTGAGCAAACACACAGGAGCCAGCATGAGCTTTTCCATCGAAGGCAAGACCGCGATCATCACAGGTGCGGCCAATGGCGTCGGACTCGCTATCGCCCGGCATTTCCTGGCTCAGGGCGCACGGGTGATGTGCGCGGATATGGATGAGGCCAGTCTTTCGGCGGAATACGGCGATCTCGTTGGCGGTGAAAATCCGGAGGTGGCGTATTTCGCGGGCGATTTGCGGGAAAAACTAACCATCGCGAACCTGTTGTCGGCGACGATCGATGCGTTCGACGGGGTCGATATTCTGGTCAATGCCTCGCGTCAGGTGGCGATGAGCGACCCGCTGTCGGTCGAGGACGACAATGTCGCCCAGTTGATCGATCAGAACCTGATGACCTCGCTGCGGCTCATTCAGCAGGTGGCGAAATGGATGATCAAGAACGCGGAGAAATCCGAAGAGGGCGATACCAGTGTCGGTGCCATCGTCAACCTGTCCTCGATCGCCGCACGGCGCTGTCAGCCGGAACTTCTGGCCTTTTCGATCTCGTCGGGCGCGGTGGATCAGATGACGCGGGCGATGGCGGTGGCGCTTGCGCCGCATCGCATCCGCGTCAATGCCGTGGCGTTCGGGTCGGTGATGAGTTCGAGCCTTCAGGACATGCTGTCGGACAATCCCGATTACCGTAGCGAGATCATCGCCAAGACCCCGATGGGGCGCGTGGCACCGGCCACCGATGTGGCGGAAACCGTGCAATACCTCGTGTCTGAGGGCTCAGGCTTTATGACCGGACAAATCCTGACCGTGGATGGCGGGCGCACGCTGGTCGATCCGGTGCTTGCGCCCACGCATTGACGATCACTCGGGATACTGCACCTTGCAGGCCTCGATGGCGGTATTCGCCTCGATCTGAAGCTGGGCCTCTTTCTTCTTGAGAGCGGCGAGCTTCGCGGCTTCGGCATCCAGGTCGATGGATTTCGGCACCATGCGGGTGTGGACATCCGGCACACGACAGAAGATCGGCTTGCCTTCGTCATTGGTGCCGCAGCGCTCAATGTCGTAGTCGATATATTCTTTCTCGACGAGCGCGTAACCGCGGCCGAGATTGCCTTCGGCCTCTTTGATAAAGCTCTGAACCTGACGCAAATCCTTGGTCGCACGGGAAATGCACATCTGTTGTTCGGAACAGGCGACGAGCAGCGGCAGCACCGCCAGTGGAATGAGCCAACGCATCGGAAATCTCCTTTCCTCATATACACGCGATCATAGCGCGTTTCCGTCGCAGGGGAAGGGTGCTTGCCCCCGATGCCATCTTGTTGTTACCTCTCGCCGACGGCGAAGAGGAGACCCCATGACACATGAGATGACCCATGAGAAGGCGCGCGCGAGTGCGTGGTTCCGCCAGTTGCGCGATCAGATCGTGTCGGCTTTCGAGGCTCTGGAAGACACCCAGCTCAGCGAGCCTTTCGCAGGGCATCATGCCGGCCGCTTCGAGGTGACGGAAACCACGCGCGACGCCGAGGACGGATCGGATGCGGGCGGTGGTCTCATGTCGGTGATGCGCGGCGGGCGGGTGTTCGAGAAGGTCGGGGTCAATGTCTCCACCGTTTACGGCACGTTGGGCGAGCGGGCCCAGATGGCCATGGCGGCACGCAAGGGTCTTCCGGGGATGAAGAACGATCCGCGTTTCTGGGCGGCGGGAATCTCCCTTGTCGCGCATATGCAGAACCCCCATACGCCTGCGGTCCACATGAACACCCGGATGTTCTGGACCCCGCATGGCTGGTGGTTCGGGGGCGGCTCGGATCTCAATCCCTGCATCGAATATGCCGAAGACACGGCGGCGTTCCACGCGATTCAGAAAGAGCACTGCGATCGCCACGATCCCGAGTATTACCCACGCTTCAAAGCCTGGGCGGACGAGTATTTCTATATCCCGCACCGGGGGCGGGCGCGTGGCGTGGGCGGCATTTTCTATGACGATCTCAACACGGGCGACTGGGAAAAGGACTTTGCCTTCACTCAGGACGTGGGGCGCGCCTTCCTGCCCGCTTTCCTCGGGGTGACGGAAAAACGCCGCGATACGCCGTGGAACGAGGCCGACAAGGATCGCCAACTCGTCCATCGCGGGCTCTATGCCGAATACAACCTCGTCTATGACCGGGGCACGAAATTCGGGTTGGAGACGGGGCACAACCCTGACGCCGTACTGATGTCCCTGCCACCGATGGCGAAATGGGTGTGACGGCTTTCTGATGGCCTAAATACTCAAAAAGCCCCGCTTTTGGCGGGGCTTTCTCGTTTAGGTCTTTCGTCGTTCAGGCGTTTTCGCGCAGCGTCTCGATCATCAGGCTGACATTGTCCGGGTCCGCGTCCGGCGTGATGCCGTGGCCGAGGTTGAAAATATGCGGGCCTTTCGAGAAAGCCTCGCGCACATGGCGGACCTCGTCGATCAGCGCCTGACCGCCCGTGACCATATGCGAGGACGCCAGATTGCCCTGCACGCAGCCGTCTTTTTGCACATTGGTCGCGCCCCATTCCGGGGTGACGGAATTGTCGAGCGCGACGCAATCGACGCCGGTCTTGGCGTGAAAGCCGATATAACCCTCGCCCGCCTCGCGGGGGAAGCCGATCACCGGGATGCCGGGGTGGCGGGCTTTCAGCTCTGCCGTGATCTTGCGGGTCGGTTCGACGGCGTATTTCTCGAACGCTTCGCCCTTGAGGCTCCCGGCCCAGCTATCGAAGATTTTCACCACTTCGGCACCGGCCTGAATTTGCTGGTCGAGATATTCGATGGTGCCTTCGGTCAAGAGATCAATGACCTTTTCGAACAGCGCCGTGTTGCCCATCCGCAGCGCATGCGCGGGCCCCTGATCGGGGGTGCCGCGCCCGGCGATCATATAGGTCGCCACTGTCCACGGAGCCCCGGCGAAACCGATCAGCGTCGTTTCCTTCGGCAATTCGCGCGACAGGATGCGCACGGTCTCATAGACCGGGGCAAGCGTGTCGTGAATGTCGTCCTTGCCCTTGAGTTTTGCGAAATCCGCATCCTCTGTGATGGTCGACAGGCGCGGGCCTTCGCCGGTGACGAACCAGAGATCGGCCCCAAGCGCCTGCGGCAACAACAGGATATCGGCGAACAGGATCGCCGCATCGAAGCCATAGCGTCGGATCGGTTGCAAAGTCACCTCGGCGGCCAGATCCGAATTGTAACACAGCGACAGGAAATCGCCTGCTTCGGCGCGCGTTGCGCGATATTCCGGCAGGTAGCGCCCGGCTTGCCGCATCATCCAGATCGGCGGCACCTTTTGTACCTCGCCTCTGAGCGCTTTCAGGATCGTCTTGTCGGTCATTTCGGGCCTCCCGTCATCATCCCCGCACTGGTCCCCGGCTTGCGCGCTTTTGTCAAGCGCAGAGGGTGTTTTCGACGCTTGTCAGGCCGATCCGCCGCAGGTAAGCCTTGGCCATGACAGTGACACTTCCGACCCCCGCAGCCCCCCTGAAAATCGGCACCCGTGGCTCGCCGCTCGCTTTGGCGCAGGCCTTTGAGACGCGGTCGCGCCTTATGACGGCCTTCGATCTGCCGGAGGATGCGTTCGAGATCGTGACAATTTCCACGCGCGGCGACCGGGTTCAGGACCGCTCCTTGCGCGAGCTGGGCGGCAAGGGGCTGTTCTCCAAGGAGATCGAGGAATTTCTTCTGACCGGCGAAATCGACATTGCGGTGCATTCCACCAAAGACATGTCGGTGATGCAGCCGGAGGGGTTGATCCTCGACACCTATCTGCCGCGCGAGAACCCGTTTGACGCCTTCATCACACTCGATGGCAAGGCGCTGGCCGATCTGCCGCAGGGGGCTGTGGTCGGGTCCTCCTCGCTCCGTCGCAAGGCGCAGTTGTTGAACAAGCGCCCGGACCTTGAGGTCGTGGAATTCCGCGGCTCGGTGCAGACCCGGTTGCAAAAGCTCGAAGAGGGCGTGGCGGATGCGACGTTCCTCGCGATGGCCGGGCTCAATCGGCTGGGCTACGATCATGTGCCGCGCCGCGCCGTGACGGCCGAAGAGATGCTGCCCGCCGTGGCGCAGGGCGCGATTTCCATCGAGCGGCGCGAGGGTGACGCGATGGTCGCGGAGATGTTGGCCGCACTGCATGACAAGACGACCGGGCAGGCGATGGCCTGTGAGCGGGCGTTTCTTACGAAGCTCGACGGCTCTTGTCAGACCCCGATTGCCGGGCTGGCCGAGGTCGATGGCGGGACCATTCGTCTGCGCGGAGAGATTCTGCGCACCGATGGTTCGGAAAGTCTGACGGACGATATGTCCGGCGCGGTCGAGGATGCCGCCGCGATGGGCGTCGAGATGGCGACGAAACTTCTGGAACGCGCGGGCGCCGGGTTCTTCGACTGGAAATAACGTTTAGGGCAGCGTTTTTCCGGGGTTTAGAATGCCTTTCGGGTCAAAGGCCGCTTTCACCGCGCGCATCATCTCCAGAGCCACCGGATTTTTACGGCGCTCCATCGAGGGCAGTTTCGACAGGCCGATGCCGTGTTCTGCGGAGAAACTGCCGCCCATTTCACGCACGATTTCCTCGACCTCTTCCATCAGGGGATCGGCCAACTCATAGGTGCTCGGGTACACGGTATAGTGAATATTGCCGTCGCCCAGATGCGCGACGGGGCAGGTTTTGAACCCCGGATCGAGCGTACGCAGACGTGTTTCCGCCTGATCCATGAAAGCCTCAAGCCGGTCGAGCGGCAGACATAGGTCGTTGATCACCACGGGTTTCTCGGCGGTGGAAATCTCTGCTGCGGCTTCGCGGATTTCCCACATCAGCGCGCGCTGCGCTTCGGATTGCGCGAGCGCTGCGTCGAGCACCAGACCCTCTTCGAACAACACGCCCAGCGTCTCTTCGAGATGGGTGACGAGCGGGATCTGCCCGGTCTCGTCGGGGGTGCAATCTCGCAACATGGTGGAGCCGATCTCTAGGAAAATCGTGTGATCCTGATCGTGGCCCAGAGGCGGGGCCAGATCGGCGCGGAAGCGGGCGAGGTTGTCCATATAGCCGCGCGGCATGTACTCGAAGGCCTCGACCATACCGCCGGTGCGGGTCTGGAGCGCGTTCAACAGGTTGAGCGCAGCGGACAGCCCGGTGGTGGTGACCATGGCCGTGGCATGCGCGAGCGGTGCGGGGTAGAGTTTCAGCACGGCGGCGGTGATGACGCCCAGCGTGCCCTCCGAGCCGATCATCAGATCGCGCAAGTCGTAGCCCGAATTGTCCTTATGCAGCTCGCTCATCAGATCGAGCACCCGCCCGTCGGCCAGAACCACTTCGACGCCGAGACACAGATCGCGGGTGTTGCCATAGCGCAGCACGTTCGAGCCACCGGCGTTGGTCGCAAGCGTGCCGCCGATCCGGGCGGAGCCGCGTGCGCCGAAGGTCATCGGGTAGGTCAGGCCATGGGCCTCGGCGGCGTCGTGCAGGTCCTGTAGGATCACGCCTGCCTCGACCACGGCGATGCGGGCCTCCGGGCGGATCTCGCGGATCGTCTGCATCCGGTCGAGGGAAAGGATCAGCGCGCCGTCTGCGGCAGTCGCGCCCGTCAGGCCTGTGTTGCCGCCCATCGGGACCACAGGCGTTTCGGTCTCATGGCAGAGCGCCAGAATGGCGGAAACCTCGGCGGTCGTGCGAGGACGGACCACGGCCAAGGGAGAGGTTTCATATTTTCCGACCCAGTCGCGGCCATAGGGCAGGGCGTCGTCGCCCGTGAGCACATGGGGCGTAATGGCTTTGAGGCGGGAAAGAATGTCCATGATCGGTCTCCGGTTTGTCCGCCGGGTGTCCTGCAAATCCCTGGCAATGGCAAGGGCCAGACAGAGAAAGACCCGCGCTATTGGCGGGTCTTTTTCGGCGTTTGGGAGGTGATGCGCTCAGACGGCGGAGGAGTGTTGCGCCTGTGTCATGTCATAGGCATCGAAGTGGCGCGCGATCATGCGGGTGAGCGGGCGGGCCTCTTCACGGATCACGATGCGTTCGGACGAGATGTCGAGCATCTCGGGGAAGGCTTCGGCGGCGCTGGTCGCGAAGTCGTTGAATTCCGCTTGTGTGAGACCGTAGACCTCAGACAGTTCCGCCGCCTCGACGCGGAAATCGCACATCAGCGCCTCGATGATCCGACCGCGCAGGTGGTCCTCTTCGGTGAAGCGGTGGCCCTTGGCGATGGGCAGGAGACCCGCGCGCACATCGGCCTGATATTTCGAGGTCGAGGGCTGGTTCTGGGCATAACCGCCCGGATATTTCGCAATCGAAGAGGCACCGATGCCGACCATGGTCGGGCATTTGTCGTCGGTATAGCCCTGGAAATTGCGGCGTAGCTTGCCGGTGCGCAGGGCGACTTCGAGCCCGTCGCCCTTTTTCGCAAAATGGTCGATGCCGATCTCGGCGTAATTGTCCCAGACGAAAAGGTCGCGGGCGGTGTTGAACAGGTCGAGCCGCTCTTCGGGCGTCGGAAGTTCGTCGGTCGGGATCATGTTCTGCCGCCGGGCCATCCAGGGCACATGAGCATAGCCGAACAACGCCACCCGGTCTGGCGAGAGCGACAGGAGTTTCTGCACGCTCTCGGAGATTTTCTCCCGGGTCTGGCCCGGAAGCCCATAGAGAATGTCGGCATTCAGAGAGCGAATGCCACGGGCGCGGAGGCCCTCGACGGCGGCTTTCGTGGTCTCATAGGACTGAATGCGGCCGATGGTTTCCTGAATCTGCGGATCGAAGTCCTGCACGCCGATGGAGGCGCGGTTCATCCCCGCTTCGGCGAGCGCATCGAGACGCGCGTCGTCGATCTCGTTCGGGTCGACTTCGACAGAGAACTCGTAGTCTTGCGCGAAAGGCGCGAGGTCACGGATCGCGCCCGAGAGATCGGCGATCATCCCGGCTTCCAGAAGCGTTGGCGTGCCGCCCCCCCAATGCAGATGGCCGATCTCGATGCCCTCGGGCAAATGCGCCTTCACAAGCGCAAGCTCCGCTTTCAGCGTTTCGACATAGGCCGCGACCGGTCCGGCTGTCGTGGTGCCCTGAGTCCGGCAGGCGCAGAACCAGCAGAGGCGGCGGCAAAACGGAACATGGACATAAAGCGAGATCGGCTCGGCGGGATTGAGCGCGGAAAGCCACTCGGCCACGTCATTCCCTCCGACGGTGTCGGAAAAATGCGGCGCGGTCGGGTAGCTTGTGTACCGGGGGACACGAGCGTCAAAAAGGCCAAGCTTGCGGAGTTGCGTGTGTTTGTTCATAGAGATACGCTGTAGCCCATCAAAGATCGGGTGCATTGACCCAGATCAAGAATTGCGAGCGCGCGAATGAACGAAATTGTGTTTGACCATAAAGAGTGCGGGTCCTGCCCGATCCGGCATCGGTCCGTCTGTGCGCGCTGCGAGGCGGATGAGCTCGAAGAACTCGATGCGATCAAATACTATCGTTCCTACGAAGCCGGTCAGCCGATCGTGTGGTCCGGCGACCGGATGGATTTCGTGGCCTCGGTGGTGACTGGCGTGGCCTCGCTCAGTCAGGCGATGGAGGACGGGCGGACCCAGATGGTCGGGCTGTTGCTGCCGTCGGATTTCCTTGGGCGTCCGGGGCGCGATGCGGCGCCTTACGATGTGGTGGCTGTGTCGAATCTCACGCTCTGCTGTTTCCGCCGTAAGCCGTTCGAGCAGATGATGATCCGCACGCCGCATGTGGCGCAGCGCCTGCTTGAAATGACGCTCGACGAATTGGATGCGGCGCGGGAATGGATGTTGATTCTCGGGCGCAAGACCGCGCGGGAAAAAATCGCCTCGCTTCTGGCCATCATCGCCCGGCGCGAGGCGTCGTTGGCGCTGACCACGGCAGGCGATGGGATGGATTTCGAACTGCCGCTGACGCGCGAGGCGATGGCCGATTACCTCGGGCTGACGCTTGAGACCGTGTCGCGGCAGATCTCTGCGCTCAAACGCGACGGGGTGATCACGCTCGAAGGCAAGCGCAAGGTGATCATTCCCGATTTCGACCGGTTGCAGATCGAGACTGGCGATGACAATGACGGTGGGCTGATGGTCTGATCCATCACTTTGATTATAAAAAGAAACCCCGCAGAGCGATCTGCGGGGTTTCTTTTTGGGCCTGGTATTCCCGACCGGCACATGAGGGAGGACTGTGCCGATCGGACTATGCCCGAAAACGTCTCAGTGCGACATCAGAACCGGAATGTCGGCCAGTTCGAGCATGTGACGGGTTGCGCCGCCGAGGATGGATTCGCGGAAGCGCGAATGGCCATAGGCCCCCATCACCAGAATGTCGGCATCCTTGTCTTTCAATTGACGCACGAGCACGTCGGAGATGCGCGGCATGGTTTTGGCGAGCACGGAGACCTCGGCGCGCACGCCGTGACGCACGAGCATCTGGCAAAGCGAGCCGCCCGGATCGGAACGGTCGGGACCGTGTTGCGGCGGGTCGATGATGGTGATGTCCACCAGATCGGCCTTTTGCAGGATCGGCAGAGCGGCACGCACCGCGCCGAGGGCTTCGGCGCTTTCGTTCCAGGCCACGACCACGCGGTCGATGTTGTCCGGAATGTTCACGCCATCGGGGACGACGAGCACCGGAACATGGCCGGAGAACAGGGCGGCTTCGAGAATCTCTTCATGTTCGTGACCGCGACCCTGACCGTAGGGGCGGGGCAGGACGACGACATCGGAGAAGCGCAGGAAATGCGCGAGCTGCGGGGTCAGGCCAGCCATTTGCGCCGTCACCGGGTTGGTGAACCACGGAATTTCTTCGGCCTTGAGGTAGTCGCTGACCTCTTGTTCGATCTTTTTGCTGTCGGCCTGGGCCTGTTGCAGGTTGTCCTGAAGCGCCATGGCATTGGTGCCGGCGTAATAAAAGCCGGGTTGCGTCCGGTCGAGGCCGAGGCAGATCACATCAAGATGCCCCTCTTCTTTCCGGGCGAGGGCCACCGCCGCATCCAGAGCGTGGCGGTCGGCCTCCATGTTGCACATGATGGTTGTGATGGTTTTGAAGGGCATGTCCGCCTCCCACGGGTGGTGTGTATCATTGCCGAAATCATGGTCCCGCAAAGGAAATCTCGCTTTGACGGAGATCAACAAAAAACGCGGTTTTGGTCACAGAGTAAAGGTCTATTGGAAATATAAGTTTTCGGGATAGCTTTTTTGCGGCAAATTTGTCCATGCGAACAGGGTGCGACCGATTGGCGCGGGCATGCAGATGCCTGCTGTCATATCGACGCATAAAAATCGTAAATGGCAGTGTTTTGACTCAGATCAATGTCCATCACAAAGATGTGAGACAAATCGCATAGAGTCGAACCCCGTGGGTCGAATACGGGACGGCTATGCCCTATGGACGAGGGCAAAGGAACGAAGGGACGCAATATGTGGAACTATATCAAGCTGGCAGTGCTGGGGATCGCCGTGATCCTGTTCGGCCTTGCCGCGAACTACGGGCGTGATTTTGCCTATCAGGTGCACGCGCTCATTTTCATGGCCGCGGCGGCTATGACCTTTATTTACACCCTGCGGGTGGCAGGCGACGTCAAACCGGCTCCGACCGGCTATCTCGACGGCGTCGTGCGCGCGGGTGTCATCGCGACGGCCATCTGGGGCGTCGTCGGCTTTCTCGCCGGGACGTTCATCGCGTTTCAGCTCGCCTTTCCGCAGTTGAACTTCGAATTCCTGCAAGGCCACGGCAACTTCGGGCGCCTGCGTCCGCTGCACACCTCTGCGGTGATTTTCGCGTTCGGCGGCAACGCCCTGATCGCATCCTCCTTCTACGTGGTTCAGCGGACCTCCGCATCGCGCCTCTGGGGCGGCAACCTCGGTTGGTTCGTGTTCTGGGGCTACAACCTGTTCATCGTGCTGGCCGCAACCGGCTATGTGATGGGTGTGACCCAATCCAAGGAATACGCTGAACCGGAATGGTACATCGACCTGTGGCTGACCATCGTCTGGGTGGCTTATCTGATGGCCTTCATGGGGACGATCTTTACCCGCAAGGAAAAGCACATCTACGTTGCGAACTGGTTCTACCTGTCCTTCATCGTGACCATTGCAATGCTGCACATCGTCAACAATCTGGCGATTCCGGTCTCCATTCTGGGCTCCCGCTCCGTGATGGTGATGTCCGGCGTGCAGGATGCGATGACGCAGTGGTGGTACGGCCACAACGCCGTGGGCTTCTTCCTGACCGCAGGCTTCCTGGGCATGATGTACTACTTCGTGCCGAAACAGGCCGAACGTCCGGTGTTCTCCTACAAACTGTCGATCATCCACTTCTGGGCGCTGATCTTCATCTACATCTGGGCCGGTCCGCACCACCTGCACTACACCGCGCTGCCCGACTGGGCCTCGACGCTGGGTATGGTGTTCTCCGTGATCCTGTGGATGCCCTCCTGGGGTGGCATGATCAACGGCCTGATGACGCTCTCGGGTGCATGGGACAAACTCCGCACCGACCCGGTGATCCGCATGATGGTGATCTCCGTCGGCTTCTACGGCATGTCGACCTTTGAAGGTCCGATGATGTCGATCCGGGCTGTGAACTCGCTGTCTCACTACACCGACTGGACCATCGGTCACGTGCATTCCGGTGCTCTGGGCTGGAACGGCATGATCACCTTCGGCGCGCTCTACTACCTCGTGCCGGCGCTGTGGAACCGTCAGCGTCTCTACTCGCTCGGTCTCGTGTCCTGGCACTTCTGGCTCGCCACCATCGGCATCGTGCTCTACGCCGCGTCGATGTGGGTCACGGGCATCATGGAAGGCCTGATGTGGCGCGAAGTCGACAGCCAGGGCTTCCTCGTGAACGCCTTTGCCGACACCGTGGCCGCGAAACACCCGATGTATGTGGTGCGTGCGACGGGCGGGGTGCTCTACCTCACCGGTGCGCTGATCATGTGCTACAACCTCTATATGACCGTGCGTCGTGCTCCCGTGAAAGCGGACGAGACGGCTCTGGCTCCGGCTGAATAAGGGAGGGTTTCAAACATGGCTCTTATCGACAAACATAAGATCATCGAAACCAACGGCACCCTGCTTCTGGTCGGTGCGCTTCTGGTGGTGACTGTCGGCGGGATCGTCGAGATCGCACCGCTGTTCTATCTCGAAAACACCATCGAGGATGTGGAGGGCGTGCGTCCCTATTCTCCGCTGGAGCTGACGGGTCGGGAAATCTATGTGCGGGAAGGCTGCTATGTCTGCCACTCGCAGATGATCCGCCCGATGCGCGATGAGGTGGAACGTTACGGTCACTACTCGCTGGCAGCGGAATCGAAATACGATCACCCGTTCCAGTGGGGGTCCAAGCGGACGGGGCCCGACCTCGCCCGTGTGGGCGGTCGCTACTCCGACGAGTGGCATGTCGACCACCTGACCAATCCTCAGTCCGTTGTGCCGGAATCGGTGATGCCGAAATACGGCTTCCTGGCGGACCGTTACATCGAGCCCGAGTATATCGAGGACCTGATGAAAACCCACCGCATCGTTGGCGTACCCTACACCGACGAGATGATCGAAGTCGCGAAAGAGGACTTCGTGAACCAGGCGGATCCGTGGAGCGACAGCGAGGGTCTCCTCGAGCGCTACCCGAATGCGCAGGTGCGGAACTTCGACGGTCAGGACGGAATCACGGAGATGGATGCGCTCATCGCGTATATGCAGATGCTGGGCACCCTGGTCGATTTCTCGACCTTCACTCCGGATGAGTCCCGCTAAGGAATCGAAGAGATGGATTATCACATCCTTCGCGAATTTGCCGACAGCTGGGTGTTGCTGGCCATGTTCGTGTTCTTCGTTGCCGCGGTGGTCTGGGCGTTTCGCCCGGGCTCCCGCAAGCAACATCGCGACACGGCCGACGTCATCTTCCGGCATGAAGACAAACCCGCCGAAGAGGAGGCGAGGACATGAGTAAGAAAGAAGTCGAAACCACAGGTCATTCCTGGGACGGGATCGAAGAGTACAACAATCCGCTCCCGCGCTGGTGGCTGATCATCTGGTACATCTGCATCATCTGGGGCATCGGCTACACCATCGCCATGCCCGCATGGCCGCTGGTGAAAGGTGCCACCGAGGGCGTGCTCGGCTGGTCCACCCGTGCGCAGGTCGCCGAGAAAATCGCCTCCTTCGAGGAGATGAACGCCGGTGTCGAGGCCGAACTGGCCGCAGCCGACGTGACCGAGGTGATGCCGGGGTCCGATGTGTACAACTACGCCGTCAACATGGGCGCTTCGGTGTTCCGTGCCAACTGTTCGCAGTGCCACGGCTCGGGTGCTCAGGGCAACGTGGGTTATCCGACGCTTCTGGACAACGACTGGCTCTGGGGTGGCACGATCGACGAGATCGCCTACACCGTGCAGCACGGCGTTCGTAACGAAACCGACGATGCCCGCTATTCCGAGATGCCGAAATTCGGTGCCGACGAACTGCTCGAACCCGAGCAGATCGATCAGGTGGTCGAATTCGTGATGTCGCTGTCCGATCCGGACGGGGACGGCACCAACATCTCCGGTCATAGCTACGATGCCGCTCTGGCGTCGGATGGCGCTGTGGTCTTCGAGGAAAACTGTGCCTCCTGTCATGGCGAAGACGGCACCGGCGACATCTATCAGGGCGCTCCGAACCTGACCGATGCGATCTGGCTCTATGGCGGCAACCGCGACACCATCCATGAAACGGTCACCTATGCCCGTTTCGGCGTGATGCCGGCTTGGGGGCTGCGCTTGTCGCAAGCCGAGGTCAACGCGGCGGCTCTCTACGTTCACCAGCTGGGCGGCGGGCAATAAGCTCATGAGATCCGGGCGGAAACGCCCGGGTTGCGGCACCGGCCCTCGATCCTGTTCGCGCGTTTCTTCAGGGTCGGTGCCCTCAAACACAAACCGCAGCGCTCCATGCTGCGGTTTTCTCTTAAGTTTCACGGACATTGTGTGGCAGGATGCCGCAGGTCCAAGGCGTGTTTTTGATGCACCTTTTAACCGGCCGTCACAAAAGTTTGATGCACATCAAGGCTGTGAAAAAGTATCGCTCCCATTAAGGGAAAACCCGCGAACAGTCGAAAAGGCAACGCTCCATGAGCTCTACCGACAACTCTCCCGAACATAAGCTGTATTCCTCCCGAGAGCCGATTTTTCCCCGCCGCGTGAAGGGGAAATTCCGGTCGCTCAAATGGGTCCTGATGATCGTGATGCTGGGCATTTACTACCTTTCGCCCTGGATCCGCTGGGACCGTGGGCCGGAGTTGCCGGATCAGGCGATCCTGATCGACCTCGCGAACCGTCGTTTTTTCTTCTTCTGGATCGAGATCTGGCCGCATGAGTTCTATTTCATCGCGGGCCTTCTGATCATGGCCGGTCTCGGCCTGTTCCTGTTCACCTCCGCCGCCGGGCGGATCTGGTGCGGTTATGCCTGTCCGCAGACCGTCTGGACCGACCTGTTCATCCTGACGGAGCGCTGGATCGAGGGCGACCGCAACGCCCGCCTGCGTCTGCACCGTCAGAAGAAAATGGACCTCCGCAAGTTCCGCCTGCGGATCGAGAAATATCTGGTCTGGATTCTGATCGGTCTGGCGACCGGCGGGGCCTGGGTGTTCTATTTCACCGATGCGCCGACGCTGCTGGTCGATCTGGTGACCGGTCAGGCCCATCCTGTGGCCTATCTGACGATGGCGATCCTGACTGCGACCACCGTGTTCTTCGGCGGCATCGCCCGCGAGCAGGTTTGTATCTACGCCTGTCCGTGGCCGCGGATTCAGGCCGCGATGATGGACGAGGACACGCTGACCGTCGGCTATCGTCATTGGCGCGGCGAGCCGCGGGGCAAACACCGCAAGGGCGAAGGCGCCGCCGAGCTTGGCGATTGCATTGACTGCATGGCTTGTGTGAACGTCTGTCCGATGGGGATCGACATTCGCGACGGGCAACAGCTCGAATGCATCACCTGTGCGCTCTGCATCGACGCCTGTAACGAGATGATGGACAAGATCGGCAAGCCGCGTGGCCTCATTGATTACATGGCACTGACCGACGAGCCGCGCGAGATCGCGGGCGAGACGCCGAAACCTGTGTGGAAACACATCTTCCGTCCACGCACCATTCTTTACACCGTGCTCTGGGCCGGTGTCGGCGTCGCGCTGATCTGGGCGCTGTTTGCCCGCGCGGACATCGACATGACCGTCGCGCCGGTGCGTAACCCGACCTATGTGATGCAATCCGACGGGGCGATCCGCAACATTTACGACCTGCGCCTGCGCAACAAGCATGGCGAAGAGCGCGAATTCCGTGTGAGCGTTACGGGCGACGACACCCTGACGGTAACCTTGCAGGATTCCGATACGAGCGCGGGCGATACGATTGCGGTGAAGGCCGATGAGATGCGCATCGTGCGCGCCTATGTCGAAGCCCCTGCCGGGTCCAAAGCGGCCACTTCCGACCGTACGGAATTCACCTTCTGGGTCGAAGATGGTATTGCCAACGAACGGGTCTCCGTCGACTCGGTGTTCAACGGTAAGGGACAATAAAACATGGCACGCGAAATCACGGGCAAACATGTCCTCATCGGAACGGTGTCGGCCTTTGCCGTGATCATCGGGGTCAACATCTTCATGGCCGTGCAGGCCGTGAAGACCTTCCCGGGGCTGGAGACCGCCAACTCCTATGGCGTCTCTCAGACCTTCAACCGCGACAAACAGGCCCAGGAAGCCCTGGGTTGGACGGTCGAGGCGGTGGACGATCAGGAGCACCTGTTCGTCTTTATCCGTGACGCCGAAGGTCGGCCCGTCGAGGTCGCCGAGATTGGCGGCACTCTGGGTCGCGCCACCACCGTCGTGGACGATCAACAACCGGAGTTCAGCTTCAACGGTGAGGCCTATGTGGCCAGGACCGGAATGCTGGACGCGGGCAACTGGAACTATCGGATGACGGCCACCGCGCTGGATGGAACGCATTTCACCCAACGGATCGTCATCCACGTCAAACGCTAAGGCACACCCATGTCCGAGGTTCAGATCTCGGCCTGTCCGGCCTGTGTGGCCGCTCCGGCCGCCGAGGAAACGGCACACGCGCGGGATGTTCGTGACGCGCGTTTCGTGCTGTCCCTGCCCGCGATCTATTGCGCCGCCTGTATTTCGGGCGTCGAACGCGAGCTGACCAAACAGCCGGGCGTGCGGGCTGCGCGGGTGAACCTGACGCTCAAGCGCGCGCAGGTCGAAGCGGATGAAGACGTCTCCGTCGATGCCCTGATCGGTGCGCTGACCAAGGCGGGTTACGAGGCTTATGAGCTCGACGCCAGCGCCATTTCCGCCACCGAGACCGACAAAAAAGGCCGCGCCATCCTGACTCGCATCGCGGTGTCGGGCTTTGCGATGATGAACGTGATGCTCTTGTCCATCGCGGTCTGGTCTGGGGCGTCTGACGTGACGCGCGATATGTTCCACTGGGTTTCCGCCGCCATCGCGCTTCCGGCCATCGCCTATGCGGCGCAGCCGTTTTTCGGCTCGGCCTGGACAGCGCTCAAAGCCAAGCGTCTCAATATGGATGTGCCGATTTCGCTCGCCATCCTCCTCGCGGGGGGGATGTCTCTGTTCGAAACCATCGAGTCCGGGCAGCATGCCTATTTCGACGCGGCGCTTTCGCTGACCTTCTTCCTTCTGGCTGGGCGCTATCTCGATTACCGCACGCGGTCCGTCGCGCGCTCTGCCGCCGAAGAACTCGCCGCCCTCGAAGTGCCGCGTGTGACGCTCGTGGACGGCACGGTGATTTCGATCAAGGACCTGGCCAAAGGTGCGCTTGTCCGCGTTGTTCCGGGGGCGCGTGTGCCGGTCGATGGGATCGTGGTCGAAGGAGCCTCCGAGCTGGATCGCTCGCTTCTGACCGGGGAAAGTCTTCCGGTTGAGACGGGTGTCGACAGCATTGTTTCCGCGGGTGAGGTCAATCTGACCGGGCCGTTGATCGTGAAGGTCACCGCCGCAGGTGAAGACAGCTCGCTGCACCGCATGGCCGATCTTGTGGCCATGGCCGAAACCTCGCGCAACAAATATACCTCGCTTGCCGACCGGGCTGCGCAGATTTACGCCCCTACCGTGCACCTTCTGGCACTGGCGGCCTTCGTCGGCTGGATCGTGGCGACCGGCGATCTGCGTCATTCGATCAACGTCGCGGTCGCGGTCCTGATCATCACCTGCCCCTGTGCGCTGGGGCTTGCCGTGCCTGCCGTGACAACGGCCGCCTCCGGGCGTCTGTTCCGGGCCGGGATGTTGATCAAATCCGCGACGGCCATTGAGCGGCTGGCCGAGGTCGACACGGTGGTGTTCGACAAAACCGGCACGCTGACCGAGGGCAAGCCGGAGCTGGCAAACCTTCGCGAGATCCCTCCGCATGCCCGTTCTGTCGCCATGGCTCTGGCCGCCGGGTCCGCTCACCCGCTGTCAAGCGCGCTGTTCGAGGCCGCGCGTGCCGCCGATATCGTGCCCGCGCCGGTCACGGACATGCGCGAAGTACCGGGGCAGGGGGTTGAGGGCCGTTTGGGTGATCTGACCGTGCGTCTGGGGCGCGCCACATGGCTCGATGCCGTCGCGATGTCGCAAACGGCGACCTATCTCAAGATCGGGGAGGAGGCGCCGATTGCCTTCGCCTTCATCGATCATCTGCGCGAAGGGGCAGCCGATGCGGTGGCGGCGCTCAAACGTCAGGGCATGGATGTTGTCCTGCTCTCCGGCGATGCGCCTGCGGCCGTCGCAGACATTGCGCATCGGATCGGCATTGACGCATGGGACGCGGAATGCCTGCCCCAAGCCAAGGCGCTGCGTGTCGCGGAGCTGACCCGCTCGGGCCGCAAGGTCTTGATGGTCGGTGACGGGTTGAATGACACCGCAGCACTTGCCGCAGCGCATGTGTCGATCTCGCCCGCCTCTGCTCTGGAGGCCACGCGCGTGGTGTCGGACATGGTGCTTCTGGGCAAATCGCTGGCCCCGATCGGTGAGGCGACGCGGGTGTCCGTGTCTGCAACCCGCCGGATCAAGGAAAACTTCAACATCGCGACGCTGTATAACCTTGTCGCCATCCCGGTCGCGCTTGCCGGTTACGCGACACCCTTGGCTGCGGCCTTGGCGATGTCGGCCAGTTCGATTACGGTGTCGCTCAACGCGCTCCGGCTCAGAGGGAAATCATGAACGTTCTCGTCTATCTCATCCCGATCTCGATCTTTCTCGGCGGGCTTGGGTTAGCCGGGTTTTTCTGGTCGATCCGGTCGCGGCAATATGACGACCCGGACGGAGATGCGCAGCGCATCCTCACGGGCGAATATGACGACCACCCCAAACCCTAATCGGCGAGGGTCGCCAGTTCGGCAACCGTCGGCCCCATGGCCTCGACGATGACCGCCACGCCCTTCGCATTCGGGTGGATGCCATCGGCCTGCATCTCTGTTTTCAAGGTCTGATCCCACGGCCCCAATTCGGTCAGGGGCTCGAGGAACCCTTCGAAATAAAGCGTGTCATAGTCTGCGGCCAAATCCGGATAGATCGCATCGAAGGCGGTCTTGTACTCCGCGCCGTAATTGCCGGGGGCCTGCATGCCGATGAGCAACACGGGAATGTCTTTCGCCTTGGCGGCATCAAGAATGCCCGCGAGATTGGCGCGGGTCAGATCGGGGGAAAGGCCGCGCAACAGATCGTTGCCACCGAGTGCCACGATCATCGCCCCAATGTCCGGCGTCAATGTCCAGTCGACCCGCGACAGCCCGCCTGCGGTCGTGTCGCCCGAGACGCCCGCGTTGACGATGGTTGCGTCCACTTCATGGGCGTCGAGCCAGTTTTGCAATTGAGCGGTGAAGCCATCCTGCGCCATCAAGCCATAGCCCTGCGTGAGGCTGTCGCCCAAAGCGGCAATGCGCACGGGGTCGGCTGCGGCGGCCGTGGCCCAAAGGATCAGAGATACCGGAGCCAAAAGACCGAGACCACGCTTGCCGATGCGGCGCGCAACCCCATATTTTTCGGAGACACGCGAAAGGACGCCCATGGACCCGATCATTGCCACGAAAGACGCCCGCCTCACCCTCGATGGCAACGCGGGCCGGGTCGAGATTTTGCGGGGCATTTCATTGCAGGTCGCGCGCGGCGAAACGCTTGCACTCATCGGGCCTTCGGGATCGGGCAAATCCTCTCTCCTCATGTTGTTGGGCGGGCTTGAGATGGCCAGCGCCGGGACGATTTCCGTGCTTGGGCGCGATCTCACCGCGATGAACGAGGACGAGCTGGCGCGCTTCCGCAGGGATCATATGGGGGTGGTGTTCCAATCCTTCCACCTTATTCCGACAATGACCGCTTTGGAAAACGTTGCCATCCCTCTCGAGCTGGCCGGTATGCCCGATGCGTTCGAACGCGCGCAGGCGGAACTGGAAGCGGTTGGCCTTGGCACGCGTCTCGATCATTACCCGGCGCAAATGTCCGGTGGGGAGCAACAGCGCGTCGCCTTGGCGCGTGCCTCCGCCCCGCGTCCGGAGATTTTGTTGGCCGATGAGCCGACCGGAAATCTCGATGGCGCAACGGGCGAGGCGATCATGGAGCTTCTGATGGGGCTGCGCGACCGTTACGGCGCGACGCTTGTGATGGTGACGCACTCGCCCGAGCTTGCCGGGCGCTGTGACCGGGTGATCCGGTTGCGGGACGGGCAGCTGGAGACGGAGGCGCAGGCGTGACCCTCGGGGTCGACTTGCGGATGGCGTTTGTCATCGCGTGGCGCGAGCTGCGGGCAGGCGTGCGCGGTTTTCGCATTCTGATCCTGTGTCTCCTCTTGGGCGTTGCGGCCATCGCTGCGGTCACGTCTGTCCGCGACAGTATTTCCAAGGGCCTCGCCCGCGAAGGCGCATCGCTTTTGGGCGGCGATGCGGAGATGGAATTCACCTATCGCTTCGCCACTGCCGAAGAGCGGGGCTGGATGGCAGCTCATTCCGAACGCTTGTCCGAGATTGCCGATTTCCGGTCCATGCTCAGCCTCGGCGATGAACGCGCATTGACACAGGTGAAAGCCGTGGATGGCGCCTATCCCTTGGTCGGAAGCGTGGGGCTGACCCCCGACATGCCTTTGGCTCAGGCGCTCGCCGGGCAGGGCGATCTGCCGGGGATCGTGCTCGATCCGGTTCTCAAGGACCGGCTGGGCCTCTCACTTGGCTATGAGGTGCGCATCGGCGATGTGCCCTTTGTCGTCATGGCCGAACTGACCCGCGAACCGGACGGGGCGGGGGCGGGGTTTACGCTCGGACCACGCAGCATCGTGGCGCTTGCAGCGCTTGAAAACAGCACATTGCTCGCCCCCGGTACCCTGTTTGAAAGCGCTTATCGTCTCGATCTGCCGGAAGGCAACGATCTCGATGCGCTCAAAGCCCGTGCCGAGGTGGAGGTGGCCGAGGGTGCCTTCCGCTGGCGCGATGCCCGAAACGGCGCGCCGGGCGTCAATCGTTTCGTCGAACAGCTCGGCTCCTTTTTGGTTCTCGTGGGTCTTGCCGGGCTGGCGGTTGGTGGCGTGGGGGTGTCTGCGGCGGTGCGCGCCTATCTCGACCGCAAGATTGCCGTGATCGCCACACTCAAGACCCTCGGTGCGACGCGGCGGGTGATTTTCCTCACCTATCTGTTGCAGATCAGTGCCTTGGCCGGAGGAGCCATCCTCGTTGGCGTGATCCTTGGCGGGCTGGTCCCGCTCTTTGCGATGCCGTTCATCCAGACACTTCTGCCGGTGCCGGTCGAGCGGGGTGTTCAGATCGCTCCGCTGCTGGAGGCCGCACTTTACGGCGCTCTCGCGAGTGCCGTCTTCGTCCTTTGGCCGCTGTCGCGGGCCGAGCGTATCCGCCCGGCGGCCTTGTATCGCGACGCCCTCTTCGGGCTGAAGGGGCTGCCCCGGTGGCCTTATCTTCTGACGATGCTTCTGCTCCTCGCAGCGCTCGTTCTCTGCGCAGCGGTCTTTTCCGACAATGTCCGGCTGGTGCTCTGGACCGTCCTCGGTCTGGCCGTCGCTTTTGCTGCGCTCGTCCTCTCTGGCCGTGGCCTGGCGCGTCTGTCGCGTCGCCTGACCCGGTGGAAATCGCTGCGCCGCAATCTTGCGTTCCGCCTCGCGCTTGGCTCTGTCGGCGGACCGGGGAGCGAGGCGGTGTCTGTCGTGCTGTCGCTTGGCCTCGGGCTTACGGTCCTCTCCGCCATCGGTCAGATCGACGCCAATATGCGCGGTGCGATTGCGCGCGATTTGCCGGATCGCGCACCCTCCTATTACGTCGTCGATATTCAACCGGACCAGATCGACGGGCTGACCGAGCGGGTCAAAAGCGATCCCGGCGTGTCGCGGTTCCAAAGTGCGCCGATGCTGCGTGGTCTGATCACCAAGATCAACGGTCAGGATGCCGAAGCGGTGGCCGGGCCGCACTGGGTTCTGCGGGGCGATCGGGGCGTGACCTATGCGGGCCATAAACCAAGCAATGTCAAAGTCCTGTCCGGGGCATGGTGGTCGCCCGATGAGACCGAGCCACAGATCAGTTTCGCCGCCAAGGAAGGCGAGGAAATGGGGCTGAAACTTGGGGATACGATCACGATCAACATCCTCGGACGCGACATCACTGGGCGGATCACCTCGTTTCAGGATGTGAATTTTTCAAGCGCCGGGATGGGGTTTATCCTGACGATGAACAAAGCGGCGCTTGCCGGCGCGCCGCATACATGGATCGCCACGATCTATGCCGAACCGGCGGCGGAGGCCCCGTTGATCCGGGATCTGGCGAAGGCCTATCCCAACATCACAACCATCCGGGTGCGCGATGCGATCGACCGGGTTGTGGCCATCCTGCAAAGCATTGCCGCCGCCACGACGCTTGGCGCGACCGCGACCTTGATCACGGGTGCGATTGTTTTGATCGGGGCTGCGGCGGCGGGCGAAGATCGGCGGCGCTATGAAGCGGCGGTTCTCAAAACGCTTGGTGCAACGCGCGGCAAAATCCTCGCGAGTTTCGCCCTGCGTGCGCTCCTTTTGGGGCTTGGGGCGGGCCTTGTGGCGCTGACCACCGGGGCGATTGGCGCTTGGGCGGTCGTTCACTATGTGATGGAGGCGGAGTTTAGCCTCTCTGTTGGCGCGGCACTCTGGATTGTCCTTGGAGGTATCGCGATGACCTCGCTCACCTCGCTTTGGTTTTCGTGGCGCGCAATGCAGGTCCGCCCGGCGCGTGTGCTCCGGGCATCGGACGGTTAATGCGCGGGGGACAGGGCTTTCGCCACGGCGTCGGCGATCACCTGTTCCTCATCGGTCGGAAGCACGAAGACGGGTGTCGGTCCTTTCGCGATTTCCTTGGCGTTTCGCGCGTTGGCTTCAACGTCGGGGACGATCCCCAGAAAGCCGAGCCGTTCGATGATCTGCTGTCGGATGTTGGGAGAGTTTTCCCCGATGCCACCGCAGAACACCAGCGCATCAATGCCCGACAGCGTCGCCGCCATAGCGCCGATCTCGCGCCGGACCCGGTAGACGAAATACTCGACCGCGTCTTTCGCGCCCTGCGCGTCGGAAGCCTCCAGCACCTGCATGTCATGGCTGATACCCGACAGGCCCAAAAGCCCGGATTCGTAATAGAGCATATGGGTCAGCTCCTGTGGTGTCATGCCTTCGGTCTCCAGAAGGTAGAGCAGAATGCCGGGGTCGAGATGACCGGAGCGGGTTGACATCGGGATGCCGTCGAGCGGCGAAAACCCCATGGAGGAGGAAATCGAATGGCCGCCGTTGACCGCGCAGATCGACGCGCCGCTGCCGAGATGGCAGATGATGATGCGTTTGCCATGCAGATCGGGGCGTTCGCGGATGAGCTGATGCGAAACGTAATCGTAGCTCAGCCCGTGAAACCCGTAGCGCTTGATGCCCTGTTGGTAGAATTTGCGCGGGATTGCGTAGATGTCGTTTTCCCATGGGTGATTGCGGTGAAACGCCGTGTCGAAACAGCCGATCTGCAACGCATAGGGAAAGGCGCGTTTCGCCGCCATCACTGCCGAGAGGTTGTGGGGTTGGTGCAGGGGGGCAAGCGGGTTGAAGGTGGCGAGATCGGCCATCACCTCGTCGGTTAACTCCGTGGGAGTGGCACGCAGCGGGCCACCATGGACGATGCGATGCCCGACACCCGCGACATCCTGCCCGTCGAGAAGGGGCGTGATCTTGTCGAGAATGACTTCAAGCGCCTGCCCCTGATCCGTCGCGGTAATCGGTTCAGATCCTTTCGGGCCACCGGATTTGAACTGGAAACTGGGGGTCGATCCGATCCCCTGAACCTGTCCGCGCGCGATACATTCCGGTGTCTCTGCCGTTTTGTAGAGTGCGAATTTGACCGAGGAGGACCCGGCATTGACCGTCAGAATTCGCTGTCCCATCAGAGTTTGACCCCGACCCGTTGTGCGTGGAGCGCGGCGACGGCGCAGGAGGCGAGGCGGGATTTGTCGCTGTCCGACCGCGAGTTCAGCACGATCGGACAACGTGCGCCGATGACGACACCTGCCGCTTCGGAATGGGCGATGAAGGACAACTCCTTGGCCAGCATATTGCCGCTTTCAAGGTTCGGAGCCACGAGGATTTCCGCCTGTCCGGCAACCGAGCTTTTGAGCCCTTTGGTCCGGGCCGCCGCGAGGCTGACGGCATTGTCCATCGCGAGCGGGCCATCGACCATGCCGCCGGTGATCTGGCCTCGGTCGGCCATTTTCGACAAGGCGGCGGCATCGAGGGTCGAGGGGATTTTCGGGTTCACGGTTTCCACCGCCGAGAGCACCCCGACCTTGGGCGTTTCGATCCCGAGACTTTGCGCAAGGTCGATGGCGTTTTGCACGATATCGACCTTGGTCGACAAATCGGGCGCGATGTTGATCGCCGCATCGGTCACCAGCAGGAGGTGGCTGAGGCCGGGGACGTCCATCACGAAGATATGGCTGATCCGGCGACCGGTTTTCAGCCCGCCGCTCGAGCGCAGGATCGGGCGCAAAAGATCGTCGGTGTGCAGATGTCCCTTCATGATGGCGCTGGCACGGCCCTCATGCACCATAGTAACGGCCATCTGCGCGGCCTCCGGGTGGCTGGGGCAATCCACGATCTCGACACCGTCGAGGGACAACCCGTTTTGTTCGGCAACGGACCGAATTTTCGTCTCGCTGCCGATCAGAATGGGCACGATCAAAGTGTGTTTGGCGGCCATCAACGCACCGCGCAGGGAATTTTCCTCTTCCGGTGCGACGACGGCCATGCGCACGGCGGGAAGGGCCTCGGCCATATCGAGCAGCTTGTCGAAGTGGCGATGGCTTTCGACGGTCAGGCCGGGGACGTCATGGATGTCGAAGCTATGCTTTTCGGTCGGGGCGCAAACTTCCGCCTCTCCTTCCACAAGCACGGTGCCGTCCGCCAACGTGACCGAGGTTTCGAAAACCGCGCTGCCAGCGTCGGTCTTGCGGATCAGTTTGACGCGCGCGATGAGCTCGTCGCCGGCATGTGCCCGGCCGAGGAACCTCAGGTTCTGGGATTTATAAAGCGTGCCCGGCCCCGGAAGCTTGTTGCCCAGCACGGAAGAAATCTGTGAGGCGACCCAGAAGGACGGAGCGACGGCTTCCGGCTTGCCATCTTTGTCCCCGTCTTCATGCGGCAGATGCAGAGGGTTGAGATTGCCGGAGGCATGGGCAAAGACATAGAGGTCGTCTGCCACACAGAGGCGGCGGTTCTCGGCTTCCATCCCGACTTCGAGTTCATCGAAGGGGACATTCTCAAATATCGTCACGTGCAATCCTTGCTGTGTCTGGGGTTTTCGATTGGCAAAACCATTTCGAAACCTCGTCTATTTCTTTCGGCTCTATCAAGCCTTTCTCTAAATTTCATGAAGTTCTTTGAATATGTCGCCGAATTTGCGACAGGCTGTGCACAAAGGCCCGGCATGCCGCCCCTGATCGCCTCAGGACGCCTTGCTCAGAGTGTGGCGGTCGCCTTCGGTTTCAGATTGGGCAACGCTGTCGTCCAGCACGAATTTCGAGACGATCTGAGTGAGCATCGTGGCTTCTTGTGTCAGCGAAAGACTGGCAGCCGTGGTTTGTTCGAACATCGCGGCGTTTTGTTGGGTGGTTTGGTCCAGATTGCTCACTGCGGCGTTGATCTCGGAGATGCCTGCGGATTGTTCTTCTGCGGATGTGGCGATTTCCGACATATGATAGGAGATGGCGCTGACATCTTCGACGATGGAGCGCAACGCGTCGCCGGTCTGATCGACCAGTGAGACGCCGCGGTCGACCTGTTGCCCGGAGACGGAGATCAGGGTGTTGATTTCGCGGGCGGCTTCGGAGGAGCGTTGCGCAAGTGCACGGACCTCGGAGGCGACGACGGCGAAGCCGCGCCCGGCCTCGCCTGCACGGGCCGCTTCGACGCCGGCGTTCAGGGCAAGAAGGTTGGTCTGGAACGCGATGTCGTCGATGACGGAGATGATCCTGGAGATTTTATCCGAGGATTCGGAGATCGCGTCCATGGCGGAGATCGCTTCCTGTACGACCTTGCTCGCCGATTGCGCGTTGGATTTCGACCCCGTCACGGTCCGGTTGGCCAGAGCCGCGCCATCGGCGGCGGATTTGACGGACGCGGTCAATTGGGTCAGCGCGGCGGCGGTCTCTCCCAGCATCGAGGCGGCACGCTCGGTGCGGTGCGAGAGATCCTTGGCGGCATTGGAAATTTCGCCGGAATTTCCGTGGATCGTGCGGGCGGTGCCGGACAGGCGTCCAATTACGGAGCGCAAGGACAGCACGGCGGCATTGTAGTCTTGCCGCAATTGTTCGTAGCTTTCGGGGAAGGCTTCGTCGATGGTGAGGCGGACGTCGCCTTGTGACAGCCTGCGCAGGCCTTCGGCCAGTGCGCCGACGACATGGGTCTGTTCGGCATGACGAGCCTGACGCTCGGCGGCGGTTTGGGCCTCGATCGCCTGACGTTCCGCCTCGTTGCGCGCATCGCGTGCGTGGTCACGTTCGGCCTGTTCATGTTGACGCGCGCGTTCGGCGGCCTCGCGGTCGTGGGTTTCTTTCTCCGCCTGTGCTTTGGCCTGATCTTCGCGCAGTTGACGTGCGTGGGCTTCCGTTTCCATGCGCTCCTTCTCGACGAGGTTGTTGCGGAAGACGGAGAGCGCAGCGAACAGACGGGCGATTTCACCGTAGCGACCGCCAACACGGCGTATGTCCGACATATCGCCGATGGCAAGACGCTCGGTGCGGGCGGTGACGGCGGTGAGCGGGTGCATGATGAACATGTAGGTCAGGATCGGCGCGATCAGTACGATCACAACGGCAATGACAGCGATCCCGTTCATGGTCTTCTGTGCATGTTCCGCCGTGGTCGTCAGGGTCTGGCTGGCGGTTGCGATGCCGAAGAGCGAGGCGTCCGAAATCGTGATCACCGCGTCGGAAATGCGCAGCAAACCCGAAGCAACATCCGCACTCGCGGTCAATCCGGATCTGCGCGCTTCAAGCACCTCTGCGCGGGCGTGCAGCAGGCCGGTTTGCGGATCTGTTTCCCGTAAAACGGAGGCGATCAGCCCCTTGAAGTCCTCGGGCAGGGTTACGCTGCGGGCGCGCAATTCGGGGGTGAGCTTGTCGATTTCCGCCTGAAGGCTGAGCACGGCGCCGGTTTCGACCGAGGCCGCGCCCTGCATGGCCTTGATCAAAATGGTCTTTGCTGTGCTGTCGAGCCGCGCCAGATCGGTGATGTTGCGCACATCCTTGTCGAGCAGGGTGCGGAGCACGACCTCATTCTTGCTGAGCGCATCGGCGCTTTCCATGTCCAGGGTGAAGAGCACGTGATCCACAAGCTTGCTCGACAAGGTGTTCAACTCATCCTGTGCCTGATGCAGGAGGCGCGCGCGGATTTTCATGTCTGCAGGCGAGAGGTCGAGAAACCCGGACGGAAAAGTCAGCGCCTCGCGCAGTTCCGGCACCTTTCCCTGCACTGTATCATTGGCTGTCATATCCTTGAGCAAGGCCTCGATGCGCTCATGGGCGGCACGGGTTTGGTCCAGAACCTCGGTGCGGATACCGAAATCATTGGTTTCCAGGAGTGTCTGGGTCAGCCCGACGGAGAGGTTCAGCTCGGCCTTGAACATCAGGGCCAGTTTCAGGGCCTCGACATCGCGTTGCAGCAATTGGCTCAGGTTGCGGTTCGTGGCGGACGATGCGTCGTTTCCGGCCAGAAGCAGGGCGAAGGACGCCTGGCTGATCTGTGTCTGCAACATTTCACCGAGCGCGCGCGAATCTGCGTTGAGCTGGCTCTGGGCCTTCAGGTTCCGCGCCTGAGCTTCGAGTTCGCGACGACGGGCGTCGTTGAGCGTGGCGATGTCGGCGTTCAGCGTCAGCATGTCCTCGTTGAGGCTCGGATAGGCGGTGTGATCGACCTGCTGGAGCCTCTGATCGAGCGTCGCTGCGGCGCTTTCGAGATTGGCGATAGCCCCCTCGATCTCATTCTGGGCGGTTGTGCCGGACAGCGTGCCGATGCCGGTCTTGAGGTCGGACACGGCGTTTGAGATGCCCGCGGCGATCTGAAGCGGTGGGAGCGAGTCGCTGACCAAGCGATCCGTCTCGTCCCGGATCGTGGAAATCAGGGAGCCGGAGACCAGAATGGCGGCCAGTGTCGTGCCGACAAGCGCGAAGAGGATGCCGAGGATCTTGGCCGCGACCGATCCCAGAAGATTGCCGATCCAGTTTTGCATGCGATGCCCCGCCTGAGCCGTCTTGGAAGATGCGTGGACGGTGGCAGCAAGCTCCTAATATTCGGTTTAGATACGCGTGAAATGCGCGAGGGCAGTATCGCGAACGGATTTCGCCGGATGGGATGGAATCATTTTGCGTAGTTCGGACGATCCCGCTTTGGCAACCTGCGCAGTAAAGTGACAAGAATGTTGGCATCTGTGCAAAAAACAGGCATATCCCGGCGATTTTTCTCATAGAAGCCTGTGCGGTTGTATACAGTCTTGTGTGCGTGTTTTGCTGAGACAAACTCTGGAACGCGCCTCAAGCCCCCGAGCATTAAAGCTGCTTTGCGGAGTGTCAGAGGGGAGGGGTGTGCGCGGAAGGCCGACTTGCCGGCTGGCCCTTTGCGCGAAGAGGAAACCATCTGACGCTGTAGAGGAGGTCGTTGGCGTTTTTCATTTAAATCCAAGCATATGGATATGAGCGTTTTGCGCGACGCCCGCGGTTTCACAGCATCCAATCAAGGGGAACATGGACGTGACCATTCAATTCAAAGCCACTCTGGCCTCGGCTCTTTTCGCGAGCACTGCACTTGCCTCCACCGCTTTTGCAGCCGACTGCCCGATCAAGGTCGGCGTGCTGCACTCGCTCTCGGGCACGATGGCGATTTCCGAGACGACGCTGAAAGACACCATGCTGATGCTGGTGGACGAACAGAACAAAAAAGGCGGCCTTCTGGGCTGTGATCTGGAAGCGGTTGTCGTCGATCCGGCGTCTGACTGGCCGCTCTTTGCCGAGAAAGCGCGCGAGCTTCTGACCGTTCAGAATGTCGATGTGATCTTTGGGGCCTGGACCTCCGTGTCGCGCAAATCGGTTCTGCCGGTGCTCGAAGAGCTGAACGGCCTGATGTTCTACCCGGTGCAATACGAGGGTGAGGAATCGTCCAAAAACGTCTTCTACACGGGGGCCGCGCCGAACCAACAGGCGATCCCCGCGACCGACTATTTCCTCGATGAGCTGGGTGTCGAGAAATTCGCGCTTCTGGGGACCGACTATGTTTATCCCCGTACCACGAACAACATTCTGGAATCCTACCTGAAGGACAAAGGCATTGCCGAAGAGGATATCTTCGTCAACTACACGCCCTTCGGTCATTCCGACTGGTCCAAGATCGTGGCCGATGTTGTGGCGCTGGGCGCCGATGGCAAGAAGGTCGGTGTGATCTCGACGATCAACGGCGACGCCAACATCGGTTTCTACAAGGAACTCGCCGCAGCGGGCATCTCCGCCGATGACATTCCGGTCGTGGCCTTCTCCGTGGGGGAAGAAGAACTCTCCGGCCTCGACACCACCAACCTCGTCGGCCACCTCGCCGCGTGGAACTACTTCATGTCCGCCGACACGCCGGAAAACGCGGCCTTCATCGACCAGTGGCACGCCTTCATCGGTGACGATGCGCGCGTGACCAACGACCCGATGGAAGCTCATTACATCGGCTTCAACATGTGGGTGAACGCGGTGACCGAAGCGGGCACCACCGATGTCGACGCCGTGCGCGAGCACATGTGGGGTCAGGAATTCCCGAACCTCACCGGTGGCACCGCCGTGATGGGCGTGAACCATCACCTCTCCAAACCGGTGCTGATCGGCGAAATTCTGGCCGACGGTCAGTTCGACATCATCTCGGAAACCGATCCGGTTCCGGGCGATGCATGGACCGATTACCTGCCGGAATCCGCCGTGCTGAAATCCGATTGGAAAGACCTCGGCTGCGGGATGTACAACACCGAGACAGAGACCTGCGTGCAGATCAAATCCAACTACTGATCTGATCCAGTTCGGAAGGGCGGTGCGCCGCCCTTCCATGCCCTCCCAGTCGGAAAGATTTTCATGATCCGCAGCCTCTTCGCCGCGTGTCTGATCTTGCTGACCTGTGCGCTCGCGGCACAGGCACAGGACCGGACCATTCAGGACGTGCTCCAGGAGCACCGTGTCGAGATTGAAAAATCTTCACGCAAAACCATCGGCCCCGCCATTGATGCCATCGCCAATTCCGGTCTGCCTGCTGCGCAGACCGTGCTTCAGAAATGGCAGAACAAGGACATGTGGCAGCGCAAGGCCGACGGGCTGTTTTTCTATGCGACGCCCGGCGCGGGCGGGTCTTATATGCTGTTCGATTTCGACAGCGGCGCCGAGATCGGTGCGGCCGACAAAGGCGATCTCGATCAACTCAAACCGAACTCCGGCATTCGCGCCATGATCGGCGCGGCTTTGGTGCAGTTTCAATTGAACGACCCCAATCCGGCGCGGCGTCGCGATGCGCTTTTGGCGATTCAGCGCGATGGCGAGGAAAGCCATCTTGCCCCGCTCCGCGCCTCCATCGAGGGGGAGACCGATCCGGCGATCAAGGCGCTGAAAGAGACCACCGAACGGCTTTTGACCATTCGTTTCGACCCGGATGAAGCGAGCCGCGTTGCGGCGATTGAAGGCTTTCGTGGTGCGCTGTCGCTGGATGCCCGAGCGGCGCTCAATCCGCTTGTCACCACAAAGATCGTTTATGCAGAGGGTCTGCCGGACGGGGCCAATATCAAACGGGCTCTGAAACCCGACAAAGACATTCCGGTCTCTGATGCATTTGCGCTGATGGTCGCAGCCGGGGCCGCGACGCCGCCGCCGAGTGTGGCCGAGCGCAAAGCGGCGCTTGAGGCCCATATCGTCGATGGCAAGGTCGGCGGCAGTCCTGTGGCTGATCTCAACACCCAAGCGGCCCGCGACCGCGCCTATCGGGCACTGGCCGAGGCGGGGCAGGTTCCGGCCTATGACGCGGCCTTCTCAGAAGAAGCTGTCGTCAAGGGCGCGCCTTTTGCGGAGGTCTATGACGAACCGTCCAAAGCTGTGACCGATGCGGCGGAGGCGACGCTTGGGTCGATCAACCGGGCGGTCGGGTTCAACCAATTCCTCGATCTGTCGCTCGATGGCCTGTCTCTGGCGTCGATCTATTTCCTTGCGGCCATCGGTTTGGCCATCACTTTCGGGGTCATGGGCGTGATCAACATGGCCCATGGCGAGTTTATCATGATGGGCGCCTATACCGGCTATGTCGTCCAGCAGATCGTGCCGGATTATACCGTGTCGATCATTCTCGCGATCCCGCTGGCCTTCGCCGTCACCTTTGCCGCCGGTGTGGCGATGGAACGGCTGATTATCCGTTGGCTCTACAACCGGCCTCTTGAGACCCTTCTGGCGACCTTTGGCGTCTCCATCGCGCTGCAACAGTTGGCGAAAAATATCTTCGGCACGCAGGCGCGTCCGCTGACCTCGCCGGGTTGGCTCGACGGGGCGCTGACCTTCAACGATGTGGTGTCGATCTCTTATATCCGCATCGCGATTTTCGTTTTGGCGCTGATCTTCTTGGGCGTCTTCCTCTTCATCATGAAGAAGACCCGCCTTGGCCTCGAAACCCGCGCCGTGACGCAGAATCCGCGCATGGCGGCCTCGATGGGGATCAACCCGGACAAGGTGAACATGCTGACCTTCGGGCTTGGCTCCGGCATCGCCGGGATCGCGGGCGTGGCCATCGGGCTTTACGCGAAAGTGACCTCCGAGCTGGGGCAGGATTACATCGTACAAAGCTTCATGACCGTGGTTGTCGGCGGTGTCGGCAATATCTGGGGCACGCTTTTGGGCGCCGGTCTGATCGGCTTCCTGCAAAAGGGGATCGAATGGTTCAACCCGTCCAATACGCTGGCGGCGCAGACCTATATGATCATCTTCATCATCATTTTTATTCAGTTCCGGCCCAAGGGCATCATTGCCCTCAAAGGCCGTGCGGCCGGGGATTAAGGGAGGGATTGAGCCATGGATATGTTTAAGAAAAACCCCTCTCTGCCGATCTCTATCGCGGTGCTGGTGATCTTTACTCTGGCCGTGACCTTCCTGTCGGAGGCTTACGGTGCGGGTGCGATTTCCACGTCTTTCGTCAAGACCTTGGGCAAGACGCTCTGCCTTGCGCTGGTCGCCATCGCGATGGATCTGGTCTGGGGCTATACGGGCATTCTCTCCCTCGGGCATTTCGCCTTTTTCGGGCTGGGGGGCTATATGATCGGCATGTGGCTGATGTATGCGCGGACCAAACTGATCGTGCTCGACAGCCTCGCCAATGCGCCCCTGCCGCCGACCGCGTCTGAGATTTCGGACGCCATCGGGACGCAGATTTTTGGCGTCGTCGGATCGAGTGACTTCCCTCTGGTTTGGTATTTCGCCCATAGTTTCTGGGCGCAGATCGCCTTGGTCGTTCTTGTGCCCGGCATCCTCGCCCTGGTCTTCGGCTGGCTCGCTTTCCGCTCTCGGGTGACGGGCGTCTACCTGTCGATCCTGACACAGGCGATGACCCTCGCGCTCTCGCTCTACCTGTTCCAAAACGACAGCGGTTTGCGCGGCAACAACGGGCTTTCGGGCCTGCAAAACCTGCCCGGCGCGGACGGGGTATCGCAGGACTATATCTCGATCTGGTTCTTCTGGGCCTCAGCCTTCGCACTTTTGCTCACTTATCTGGTCGCGGCCTTCATCGTCTCCGGCAAATTCGGCTCCGTCATTCGCGGCATCCGCGACGACGAGGCGCGGGTGCGGTTCCTTGGCTATTCTGTCGAAGGGTTCAAACTCTTCGTCTTTACCCTCACCGCCGTGATCGCCGCCATCGGGGGCGCGCTCTATTACCCACAGGCCGGGATCATCAACCCGGCAGAAATCGCCCCCATCGCCTCCATCTACCTCGCCGTTTGGGTCGCCATCGGCGGCCGCGGGCGCATCTATGGCGCGGTCATCGGCGCGGCCTTTGTCTCGCTCGTGTCCACCTATTTCACCGGCGGTCAGGCCCCCGACATCAACCTCGGGGTCTACACGATCAAATGGGTCGATTGGTGGCTGGTGCTTCTGGGCCTTTCCTTTGTCCTCGTGACGCTCTTCGCCCCCAAAGGCATCGGCGGTCTGTTCGATTTGATCTCCGGCCGCATGTCGCCCAACCGTCACGGCCTTCCCCTTGGGCCTGACAAAGGCAGTTTGCGTGAAGAGGAGGCGGAGAAATGAGCGGCGCTGGCACACTTCTTGAGGTCTCCGGGATTTCGGTCACCTTCGACGGCTTCCGGGCGATCAACAATCTGTCGTTCAACATCGGCCACGCCGAGCTGCGCGCCATCATCGGACCGAACGGCGCGGGCAAGACGACCTTCATGGACATCGTGACCGGCAAGACCAAACCCGATGAGGGCAAGGTGCTCTGGGGGGACATGTCGCGCAACCTGATCGGCATGAACGAAGCCAAAATTGCGCGGGCGGGCATCGGGCGCAAGTTTCAACGCCCGACGGTGTTCGAAGATCAGTCGGTGTTCGAAAACCTGCTGATGGCGGTCAAGAATGATCGCAATCCGCTCAAAGTTCTGTTTTTCAAGCCGAAGTTCAAGGATCTCGCGAAGGTCGAGGAACTGGCCTCCGAGATCGGTCTCGCCGATCAGCTGTCGCGCAAATCCGGCGAGCTGTCGCATGGGCAGAAGCAGTGGCTGGAGATCGGCATGCTTCTGGCGCAGGATCCGAAGCTTTTGCTGGTCGATGAACCGGCAGCGGGGATGACGCTTGGCGAGCGCGAACACACCACCGACATTCTGAAAGAAGCGGCGAAAACGCGCGCTGTCGTGGTGGTCGAGCACGATATGGAATTCGTCCGACGGCTCGATTGCAAGGTGACCGTGCTGCATGAGGGATCGGTTTTGGCCGAAGGCTCGCTCGATCACGTGACGCAAAACCAAGACGTGATTGATGTCTATCTGGGCCGCTAAAGGAGAGGATACCATGCTCGAAGTCAAAAACCTCTCGCTGCATTATGGCGGTTCGCAAATCCTCTATGACGTCGATCTTTCGGCGCAGGCGGGCAAGGTCACCTGTGTCATGGGCACGAACGGGGTTGGCAAAACCTCCCTGATGAAGGCGATCTCCGGCACCCATCCGCGTTCGGGCGGCTCTATGATGCTCGATGGCGAAGACGTCGGAAAATCCCCGGCGCATGAGTTGGCACATAAAGGTGTGGCAATCGTTCCGCAGGGCCGGATGATCTTTCCGCTTCTGACGGTGAAGGAAAATTTGGAGAGCGGGTTTACCTGCCTGCCGAAATCCGAACATGTCATTCCGGACGAGATTTTCGAGCTTTTCCCGATCCTCAAGGAATTCATGCATCGCCGGGGCGGCGATCTTTCGGGCGGGCAACAGCAACAGCTCGCCATCGCCCGTGCCCTGATCATCAAGCCAAAGCTTCTGCTTCTCGATGAGCCGACCGAGGGCATTCAGCCCAATATCATTCAACAAATCGGTCGGGTGATTTCGCTTTTGCGCGAGCGTGGCGATATGGCGATCGTGTTGGTCGAGCAGTATTTCGAATTCGCCTATGACCTCGCCGATCAGCTCGTTTTCATGGAGCGCGGGCGGGTCACATCCACCCACGACAAATCCGAGATTTCCAAGGAGGACGCGGCCAAGGTTTTCCGTATCGCCTGATCCCCTTTTGTCAAACCTGTCCGAAAATGCTGCGCAGCATGTTGTTCATCTGCGCAATCGGACTACTTGATAAAAAACATTGCCGAAACCGGTTTCGGAGACGCAATGTTGCCGGGAGGAGGCGAATCAAGTGCGGTCAAACGGAACCATGGACCGTCGTGCGCGCGACACTGCGCGGGTGACGATATCGGATTTGTCCCGGGCCCTGAGCCTGACCAAAGGCACTGTTTCGCGTGCTCTCAACGGCTACCCCGACATTTCAGAGGCCACGCGCAACCGGGTCATTCGGGCCGCGCAGGCCATGGGTTATCGTCCGCTCAGCCATGCGCAGGCGATTAAGACCGGGCGGAGTTGTTCGCTTGGCTTGGTGGTGGAGTTGTCGCAGCACGACGCCCACCGTCCCTTCCTCGCCGAATTTCTGGCCGGTCTGACACAGGCCGCCTCCGCCGAAGGTTGGACCCTCACCATCGCCACTTCGGAAAGCGAGGCGGACACCATCCGCATCATGCGCGATCTGGTGCGCGACCGAAAAGCCGATGGGTTCATCCTGCAACGGGTGCTTTGGGAAGACCCGCGTATCGCCTATCTTGAGCGCGAGAATGTGCCTTTTATCTGCTATGGGCGACCCAAAAATCGCGAAATGATGTTCTATTTTGATGTTGTGAGTGAGGCAGCCATGGCCGATGCGATCACTTGGCTGGCGCATTTGGGGCATGAGCGCATCGGGTATATCGGCTCCGCACCGGACTATGCCTATTCTCATGCGCGCCGCGACGGCTATCGCGCCGGGCTTGCGGCCGAGGGGCTGCCGTTCGATCCCGCCCTCATGACGGAAGGCGCTTTGTCGCCCGATCATGCGGCTGCGGCCACGCGCGAGCTTTTGGCGCTTGAGACCCCGCCGACCGCGATCCTGTGCGCCACCGACACGCTCGCGCGCGGGGTCTATGAGGTCGCGAACACGCTTGGCCTCAAGATCGGGTCGGAACTTTCGGTCGTCGGCTATGACGGCGCCCCCGAAGGGCAGGCCATGTGGCCGCGCCTTGCAACCTTTGCGGTCGACAACCGGCAAGCGGGTGCACGGCTTGGCGAAATGTTCATTGCCCGGATGCAGGACCCGGAGGCTCCTGCGACCCAAGGCGTGATCCGGGCCACATTTACACCGGGCGGTTCCACGGGACGGCCCACGCTGACGTCAGATCAACTGGCGCGGCATCTGGCCGATCTGGCCGCTGTGACTGCGTAATTTCCATCAACTCAGGGAGAGAGAGATGACTTTCAAAAAACTGACCCTTCTGACGAGTGCCGCCACGGCGCTTGCGCTGTCGAGCATGGCGGCAGGGGCTGAGAACCTGCGGTTCTGGACCACGGAAGAACAACCGGATCGTCTGGCCAAGCAGGAGGCGATGGCCGCGGCCTTCGAAGCAAAGACCGGCAATACGGTGGAAGTGATCCCGGTCACGGAATCCGAACTTGGCACGCGGGCGACCGCGGCATTTGCCGCCGGTGATCTGCCGGATGTGATCTATCACTCGCTGCAATATGCGTTGCCCTGGGCCGAGGCCGGGATTCTCGACATGGATGCCGCAACCGATGTGATCGAGAACCTGGGCGCCGACACTTTCGCCCCCGGTGCGCTCGCCATGGCGGCGATGGATGACGGCTACGCCTCCGTGCCCGCCAATGGCTGGACGCAGATGATCGTCTATCGCAAAGACCTCTTCGATGCAGCGGGTCTTGCGGCGCCGACCTCCTATGCCGCCGTCGAAGCCGCCATCGAAAAGCTGCACAATCCGCCGGAAATGTACGGTTTCGTGGCCGCGACGAAGGTGGACGAGGCCTTCATGTCGCAGGTGCTCGAACATGTGTTCCTCGCCAATGGCGTGAGCCCGGTGGATGCCGATGGCTTTGCTCCGCTCGATGAAGCGAAGACCATCGAAGTTCTTGAGTTCTACAAGAAAATCGCCAATGCCTCGCCTCCGGGCGATCTTTATTGGGATCAGGCGCGGACGCTCTATTTCTCCGGCAATACCGCGATGGTCTTCTGGTCGCCCTTCATTCTCGATGAGCTGGCCGGTCTGCGCGACAGCTCTCCGCCCACGATCAACGACGATCCGACCTCGACCGAATTGGCTTCGAAAACCGGAATCGTGACCAATTTCTCCGGTCCGTCGAACCCGGATGGCGCGGCCTATGCCAACATCAACTATTTCGGCATCACCACCGATGCCGCAACCGAGGCTGCCGAGGAATTCGTGGAATTTTCGATGGATGCGGGCTATCTCGAAACCCTGTCCATCGCGCCAGAAGGCATGTTCCCGACCCGTCGCGGCACCGAGGAAGATCCGACCTATTTCATCACCGAATGGGCGAAATTGCCGGTGGGTGTGGATCGCAAAGCGCCGCTGGGCGATCTCTATGCGCAGGACATGATCGACGAGATCGTCGGAGGTCTCGATGTGGCGCAGCGTTGGGGGGTCAAGGAAGGTCAGCTCGGTCTGGCGTCCAAGATGAACAACTCGCAGGTGATCAACCGGATCGTGCGCGAGTATATCGACGGCGTGATCGACGTGAAAACCGCCGTTGCGGATCTGAACGCCGAACTGAGCGCGATCGAGTAACGCCGCTCTTTTGCGGGGCGGCATCTTCCGCCCCGCGTCTTTGCCTTTAAAGACAGGGAGTTCTCCATGTCGGACATCGGACCGCCGCGCGGCACCGGGCCTCTGGCCCGTACCGAGGCGCGGCTTGCCTGGGGGCTTTTGACCCCGACCATTCTCGCGGTTTCTCTTGTGGTGATCCTGCCGCTTCTGGCGGTGTTCTGGATTTCCGTCAAACCGGTCTCGCTTGCCGATCTGCGTGCGCCGGAGGCGGTTGTGCGCGAGGATTTGCGGGGTCGACCAGCGGCGGCGGGCGACGAAGCGACGCTGCGATATCGGCTCAGGAACTCCTCTCCGACCTCGGAAATCACCGGCGTGACGCTGATCGACACCTGGCCCGAGGGGCTGACGCTTGCGGGCGATCTCGATCCGCGCTGTGAGATGGCGGAGGGGGTGCTTTTTTGTGATCTGGGCGACTGGGAAGGCGGGCATCGCGAGACGCTCAACATCCCGGTTGTGACTGAACAGGCGTGGTTCGACACGGGTGCTGATGTCGAAGACACTCCGGCCAAGGTCGATGGCAAAGCCTCATTCGTGCTGACCAATGGCGATTTCACGATGAAGAATTTCGTGTCCGTATTTGATGGAGGCGAGTTCTGGTCCGTGCTTGGAGTGACCTTGTTTTACACGATCTTCGGCACGGTCGGTGCGATGATCATGGGGTTGTTCGCCGCCATGTTGCTCAATCACTCGTTCAAAGGGCAGGGGATTTTGCGCGGGCTGTACCTCTTTCCCTATGTCGCCCCGGTGATCGCCGTCGCCTTTGCGTGGATTCTGCTCTTCGATCCGTTCTCCGGTTCGGCCAATGCGCTGTTTGTGCAGATGGGGCTGACCGATCAGGCGATCAATTTCTTTGGCGAGAAACCTCTCGCGCTCCTGATGGTCACGGCTTTTGAGATCTGGCGCTATTTCCCGCTTTCGTTCCTGTTCATTCTTGCGCGGATGCAGTCGATCCCGACGGATATGTATGAGGCCGCCGATATGGACGGGGCCTCGCCGTTCCAGCAGTTCTGGTATCTCAGCCTGCCGCAGCTTTTGGGCATCCTCTCGGTGCTGTTCCTGTTGCGCTTCATCTGGACCTTCAACAAGTTCGACGACATTTTCCTTTTGACCGGGGGCAATGCGGGCACGCGGGTGTTGACCGTGAATGTTTATGAACAGGCCTTCGCGGTCTCGAACATCGGTGCGGGGGCGGCGGTCGCCGTGGTGATCTTTGGCTGTCTGCTGCTGTTCTCCGTGTTCTTCTTCAAATTCATGTCGAAGGAGGAGGGGCTATGATTGGCGTGCAGCTTTTGGGGGCTTTGCCCCCCGCGCCTTTGGCGCTCCCCCCAGGATATTTGAAGACAAAAGAAGGGAGGGCGACATGAAATACCTTCGTTTCGGATATGTCACAGGCCCGCTTCTGGGCGTGCTCTGGACTTTTGTCGTGGCCGTAACGGTTGCGGTGGCGATGAGTTTTGCCACGGGCGAAGCGTTTCGTCCGTCGATCACCGGCGCGTTGATGTTCGGTATTCCGACGGGGCTGGCTCTGGTCGGGCGCGGGCGGGTGATGATCGCCTCTGCGGTGCTGACAGTGGTCTATTTCGTGGCGCTTTCGCTTGGGATTGGGCCGGTTTTGACCTCCAATGCCTCCCTGATCGCGCGCGTGGTCGCGGCGCTTTTCCTTGGGATCGGGATCGGCTGGCCGCTCGTGGTCTATCTCAGGGACCTGACCATGGGCACGCTGACGCGGCATGAGTTCGAAGACGCGGTGATCAAGGCGCTCAAGGGCTTTGGCTATGTGTTCTTCACGGCGATTGTGGTCATTCCCTTCTACGTCATGGTGATGACCAGCCTGAAGAATCAGGCCGAGCTGATGCAAAACCCGCTCGATTTTTCGATTGATCTGTCGCGGGGCTGGGGGCTGTTCCGGTCCTATGTCGAGCTGATGACGGAGTTCAATTTCGGCACTTACATGTGGACCTCGTTCTACATTTCCGTGCTGACGGTTCTGATCACGCTCCTTTTCGCCATTCCCGGTGCCTATGCGGTGGCGCGGCTCAGGTTCCGGGGGCAGGCGACGTTTTCGCGTTCGATCCTGCTGATCTATATGGTGCCGATGATCGTTTTGGCGCTGCCGATCTACATCGCGTTTTCGATGATGGGGCTACGCAATTCAATCGCGGGGATCGTGATGATCTATCCGGTGACGACCATCCCCGTGGCGCTTTACATGCTGCAAGGCTATTTCCGCGGCCTGCCTGCAGAGATCGAGGAGGCGGGGCTGATGGATGGCCTCTCGCGGCTTCAGGTGATCTGGAAAATCACCCTGCCTTTGTCGCTTCCGGCGCTCGCCTCCGTGTCGCTTTACGTCTTCATGATCGCTTGGAACGAGTTCCTTTTGGCCTTCATGCTGTTGGACGACCCGTCGAAATTTACCCTGACGCGGGGGATTGCCTCGCTCAATTCGTCGGAAATTCCGCGACAACACCTTATGGCCGGCTCGGTGATTGCCACTGTGCCGATCATGGCGCTGTTCCTTGGGTTGGAGAAATTCATGACCAAGGGGCTGACGGCAGGGAGTGTGAAGGGATGACAGTTCTAAACCCACTCGACCAGGCCGCCCGCGAGGTGCTCTTGGGCAATGATCGCGGCGGCTATACCATCCCGACGGCGCGGCTTTATCCGTTCCAATGGAACTGGGACAGCATGTTCTCCGCTTGGGGCTATTCCACCTTCGACATCGCGCGGGCGTGGACCGAGGTGGAGCTTTTGTTCGCCAGCCAATGGGCGACCGGCATGGTGCCCCATATGGTGTTTCACGAGGTCGATCCGGAGTACTTCCCCGGTCCCGAGGTTTGGGGGGCGGATCAGTCCCCGCCGACGTCGGGTATCTCGCAACCGCCCGTGGCCGCGACGCTCATTCGCAAGATCTATGAGGCCGATCCTGAAGCGGGCCTGCCGCATCTCCAATCGCTCTATCCCAAGCTCGTTGCTTGGCATGACTGGTGGATGCGGGAACGCTGCCAAGACGGGCCGGTGGCCATTGTGCATCCGTGGGAATCCGGGCGTGACAATTGCCCGGACTGGGACATTGGGATGGCGCATGTGCCGGTCGATGACGATGATCCGTTCATCCGAAAAGCGCGGGAGAACAAGCGGCGCGATCTTGGGCTCTTGCAGGCCGATCAGCGCCCTGTCGCCTCGGACTATGACCGCTATCTTGCGATCCTTGCGTTTGGGCGCTCGGTGCATTGGGACGACAAGGCAATGATCGCGGAGGGCCCGTTCCTGATGGCCGATCCGGGGATTACATTCGTGCTTCTGCGCGCCTTTGCCGATCTGATCGAACTGGGCCGCGTTCTGGGCGAAGACACCTCCGGTCTTGCGGCGCAGGAGGCCAAGCTGCGCGACGGGGCGGACAAGCTCTGGAACCCGGAGACGGGCTGGTTCGATGCCTATGATCTGCGGGGCGGGGCGTTCGCGGGGGTGCTCGGATCGGGTGCGTTTTTGGCCTATCTCGCGGGCGTCTCCCGCCCGGCGCTCGATGCGCATTTCGCGCGAAGCTGGGACAAGGTCGCCTATGGCATCCCCTCGGCGGACCCGGAAAGCGAGAGGTTCGAACGCCGCCGCTATTGGCGCGGTCCGGTCTGGCCCGTTGTCAATTCACTCATCGCCATGGGGCTCAAGGATATGGGGCGCAAAGAGGCCGAAGCGCGGCTGAGGGACGAGACCGCCCGTCTGATCGAGGGCGGTGGGTTCTGGGAATATTACGATCCGATGGATGGCGCGCCCTGCGGTGGGCCGTCCTTTGGCTGGACGGCTGCCGTCTGGCTGACTTGGTGCGGTGTGAACCGTACCCCGCTTGCGGCAGGGAAGGAGTAAAACATGTCTAGCATTGAGTTACAGGCCGTCGAAAAATGGTTCGGCGATGTGCAGGTCATCAAGGGCGTCGATCTCAAGATTGACGAAGGTGAATTCATCATTTTCGTTGGCCCCTCGGGCTGCGGGAAATCGACGCTTTTGCGCATGATTGCCGGGCTTGAAGAGACCTCTCGCGGCAAGATTTTCGTGGGCGAACGCGACGCCACGGCAGAGCCGCCGTCGAAACGCGGTCTCGCCATGGTGTTCCAAAGCTACGCGCTCTATCCGCATATGTCGGTGCGCGACAACGTGGGCTTTGCGCTCAAGGCCGCGGGTGAGCCGAAGGATGTCATCGCCAAGAAAGTCGATGAGGCGGCGCATGTGCTGAAGCTCACCGATTATCTCGATCGGCGCCCCAAAGACCTCTCTGGCGGGCAGCGTCAGCGCGTGGCCATCGGCCGTTCCATCGTGCGCGATCCGACGGCGTTCCTGTTCGACGAACCTCTGTCGAACCTCGATGCCGCTCTGCGGGTCGAGATGCGCTATGAGTTGGCGAAACTGCACCGGTCGCTTGAGAGCACGATGATCTATGTGACCCACGATCAGGTGGAAGCGATGACGCTTGCGGACCGGATCGTCGTTTTGGAAGCGGGCAAGATTGCGCAGGTCGGCTCGCCCAAGGAGCTTTACGAACGTCCCGGAAACCTCTTCGTGGCGCAGTTCATCGGCTCGCCGAAGATGAACGTCATTCCCGCCGCGGCGATGGGGCTTGGCGAGAAGGGCAAGGATCTTGGCATTCGCCCTGAACATATCTCCATTGTCGCGCCCGGTGAGGGCGATCTCGATGGCGTGGTCGATGTGGTCGAATATCTGGGTGCCGACACTTACATCATCGTCGATGCCGAAAACGGGGCCGGGCAGATGACCATTCGCGATCTTGGAGACGCGCCGCATCAGCCGGGGGAAAAGGTCGGGTTGAAATTCGGCGAAGGGCGCACGCATCTGTTCGACGAAAAAGGTTTGGCGATCCGCTGAGCTGTCATCCGTTCGTGACGGTCGGCTCCTAAACAGGGACCGATCTGAGCGAAGGAGAATGACATGACTCTGCCTGTTATCGGTGCGGCGCTGAACGTCGAACACCTGCCGGAATTTCGGGATTGGCTGTTCGAGAAAGACCGCGATCTGGAGCTTCAGAGTTTTATCTGGCCGGAGATGCTGATCAAGGGTGACTGGCACGATCTGGTGGCCGAGGCCAAGGCGCATCTCGATGGATACAACGGCCGGATGGGCATCCATGGGCCGTTTTGGGGGCTGTCGTTCTCAAATCCCGACCCGGACATCCGCGCCGTGGTCAAGACCCGCATGATGCAGGGGCTCGAGATTGCCGAAGCCCTTGGGGCGCGGTTCATGGTGATCCATTCGCCCTACACAACTTGGGACTGGCACAATCTCGACATGCATCACGGCGCGCGTCAGCGGGCGATTGCGATGGCGCAGGAGGTGCTCGGAGATGTGGTTAAGCGGGCCGAAAATATCGGTCTGACCCTGATGCTGGAGAATATCGAAGACATCGAACCGGAGGATCGTAAAATCCTTGCGCAAAGTTTCGATTCAGAGGCGATCCGGCTGTCGGTCGACACGGGCCACGCTCAATATGCGCATGGCGCCACCGGCGCGCGCCCGGTCGATCATTTTATCCGCTCGGCGGGCGAGATGCTGGGCCACGTTCACCTTCAAGATGCCGATGGCTTTGCCGACCGGCACTGGGCGATTGGTGAAGGGACGATCCGTTGGCACGGCGTATTCCGGGCGCTGGCGGAGCTCAAGTCGGAGCCGCGCCTCATCCTTGAACTGCGCGAGGCGTCGGACATCTGGTCGTCGATGAACTGGCTAAGCCGCGAAGGGCTTGGCCAGTAGGAGTGATATTCATTCCGCAGGCATGGGGCGGGTGGCGAAGGCGACGGGGCGCGCGGCATTTTGCCGTTTGGCGGATTTCTGAATGTCGCCAAGCCAGGCCACGACGATCAGGATCAGCGCTCCCAGCGGCATGAGCACCCAACCGAGCCATTCTGCCTCGGAATAATAGCCCATAATCACATGGTTGAAGAGCGCAAGGATCGTCCCAGCGGCAAAAACCAGCAAGCCCTGACGTCCGAGAAGCCGCAAGAAAGACAGGGCTTGCGACCCGGTCAGCCGCGTCACCCAAGGCAGGCAGGACAGCACATAAGCCAGCGCGAGCGCATGCGTCATGCGCGGCAGCGCAAGGAAAGTCTTGTCATGCGACACCATGTTGAACGGCAGTCCAGCTTTGCCCAAAAGCGCCATCTGGTGGTTCAGCACAGGGCCGACCCCCGGCACGTAGCGCCACGCGACCACCAGCGCGAGCCAGCCAAGCGCGAGCCAGAACAGCCACGGTGTTTTTGGCACGAAACGTTCGCCCCGGCGCAGGAAAATGCCGGTCAGAAGTCCCACGACAAAGATCAGTTGCCACGCCACCGGGTTGAAGAACCAACCGCCCGGGTTGGGGTAATTCGGCAGGTTCAGTCGCCAGATCCCCGCGGCCAGCCAGAGCGCGATGGACAGGCCCAAAAGCAGCATCGGTCGCCAGAGCCCGAGAAGGATCATCAAGGGCCCGCAAAACAGCAGGACCGAATAGGCCGGCAGGATGTTCACATAGCCAAGCTGGTGGCCCAGAAGCGGGATGCCGATCAGTGCCTCTTGGGTGTTGTTGAAAACCTGTTTGAGATTGATCTTGGTCAGCAACTCGTCGACACCGAACCATGTTGCGCCCGCCGAGAAAATCGCGATGGCCAGCATGGTCAGCAGGATTTGCACCATATAGAGCGTCCAGGACCGTTTCCACATCGGTGCGACGGCCTGCCAGAGGCCTTTCTCGCCAATCGCCTGAAACCGCCCGGTATAGGCGAGGCCTGCGGCGATGCCCGACATGATGAAAAACGCCTCCGCCGCATCGGAAAAGCCGATGTTGCGGACCGTAAGATATTCATAGGGGTTCTCCGGCGAGTGATCGACGAAAATCATCAGGAGTGCCAGCCCGCGAAACGCGTCGATCCGGGGGTCGCGCGGACGCTTGGTGGGGTGGGCAAGCTCGGTGGGCACCGCGATGTCATGCCGGGACATGGGTCACCTCCGTGGTCAGGGTTTCATTGCGAGGCTCGGATTGCCAACGGCCAAGAATCTCGCGATAGCTGCGGATTACCGGCGCGGGGCGACGTTCTTCGGGTACGAGAAACAGTTTGTGTGTGAGCGGGCGCGAGGTCCAGGCGATCAGGAAGGGGGCTGCCAGCATCGGCAGGCAGACCGGTAGGAGCCAGAAGGTGAGATCGGGTGCCACACGGGCGACAATGGCCAGAGCCGCGCCACCGGTGAGCATGATCCAGAGACCAGCGCGAAAGCCCTCCGCCAGTGTCAGAGCGCCTTCGCCGCGCTGGTTGGCGGGCCAGCCGCCATCGCGGCCTGAAAGCACCTGCATCACCGCCTTGGTCTGATACATCAGCATCAGGGGGGCGATCAGGGATGACAGCAGGATTTCGGCCACGACGGAAAAACCTGCCCGAATGGAGCCGCCGAAGCGCGCTGTGCGACGGGTGCCGGAGGCCTCGTAGAGGATCGCGAATTTCGGCAGGATCAGAAGCCCCATGATGCCGACGATCAGCGCAGTGATCTCCTTGGTCCGATCATCCGGGAAAACCGGGAAGAGCATATGCGGTTCCGGGAAATAGTTCGGCACCGGTGCGAGGATCGTCGCGACCACGGATGTGATCAGAAAGGCCGCCCAAAGCACGGAAACGAGATAGGCGAAGATGCCCTGAAGGAAGACAAAACGCGACCATGCCGCCAGACCCGGAGCGAGCAGGAGCCGGGAATGCTGAAGGTTGCCCTGACACCAGCGGCGGTCGCGTTTGGCGTAAGACAGGATGTTCTCCGGGCCTTCCTCGAAGGAGCCGCCGATGCTGTGATCGACCTGCACGCGCCAGCCGGCACGGGCCAGAAGCGCGGCCTCGACGTAGTCGTGGCTGAGAATATGTCCGCCAAAGGGCGGCGGTCCGGCCAGTTCCGGCAGCGCACAGCTTTCGGCAAAGGCCTTGAGCCGGACCATGGCGTTGTGGCCCCAGAATGGACCGGTGTTGCCCTGAAGGCGCTCAAGCCCACGGGTGAAGACCGGGCTGTGAAAGCTCGCGGCGAATTGCATGGCACGTCCGAAGAAGGAGCGCGCGCCGATGATTTTCGGCAGGGTCTGCAAGAGCCCGAGTTTTGGATCGGCCTGCATCTTGGCGGCCATGTCGCGGACCGTGCGGCCCTCCATGAGGCTGTCGGCGTCGAGGATCAGCGCAAAATCATAGGCCCCGCCGGAGCGGTGGATGAATTCTTCGATATTACCCGCCTTGCGGCCCCGATTGTCGCTACGGCGACGGTAGAAAATCCGGCCTTCGCCATGGGTTTCCGCGATCAGGCGCAGGTAAGTCTGACGCTCCAGAAGGGCGGACTCTTCGTTGCGTGTGTCTGAGAGGATCGCGATGTCGGCAGCCAGACCTTCGGCGCGGATCGAATGATCCATCGCGGCGATGCGGGCAAATGTGGTCACCGGGTCTTCGTTGCAGATCGGAACGAGCACGACGAGGCGCGGGGCCGGTGTGGCCAGATCGGGTGTCGGGCGCGGTTTGCGGACGCTGGGTGCCAGCCCCACGAAAGACAGGGTCGCGCCCCAGGCCAGCCAGGCCGTGGTCACGAAAATCAGAAGCCCGCGCACCACGTCCCAGACATCGACGCCGTCCTGAATCGCGGCATCGGCCAGAAGCGTTGAGGCGATGAGTGCGGCGAGAAGTGCGAAACTCAAGGCCAGAAAACGCAAAAGCCTGGTCCGCGGGTCGGCGGCCAGTGCCTTGCGGGGGGAAGACGACATGTCCGTGCCTCCCTCAGACGGGCTTTCCGGGCAAGATCAGACGCAGCAGACGCGGCCACTCGGCGCGCATGGTGTCGCGTTCGAGCACCTGCTGCGGCATGTCGAGCGGCGCCTCGGGCGGCATCCAGTCCAGAGATGCGTCCAGAAGGGCGTTGGTATCGGTGTCATGTGGAGTGTGCGTCACAGTCATTCCCTCACCCATTGATAAAGCCATGTTTCCGTCAATGTCTGATCATAACCCGTCAGGGCGGCTTTGAGTTCCGCAACACTTCCGGGATCGGCCTTGGCCTCGATCACCAGACGCCAGATATCGGTATCGCTGACCTTGCTGACAATAGCCTGCTTGATCTCTCCACGGCCAATCGTGACCTGCGGGAGCAATTCTGCGTCGGCGGGCAGGGACGACAGGGTGCCGCCTACGAAATCGATCACGAATTTGCGCGTATCGCTTTTCTGTTCGACACCGGCCACGCCACCTTCGCCAACGCGAGTGCGCAGGATGCGGGCCCGGTCCACGCTGCGGTCGCCTTCGGGGGCCATGCCCCAATGCAGGCGATAGGCGTATTCGAGTGCGGTGCCTTTGGTCATCTCACCCTCGGGCACCCAGAACGCGACGATGTTGTCGTTGCCTTCGAGTTTCGACGGGATCTCCACCAGCCGCACCGTGCCTTTGCCCCAGTCGCCGATCGGCTCGACCATAAGCGAGGGGCGGCGTTCGTAATGCGCCTGCGCGTCGAGGTAATCGTCGAATTCGCGGCTGCGCTGCACGAGGCCGAAGGACAGCGGGTTTTCCGCGCCGAGATACGAGCTGGCCAGACGCGGCGGGTTGTTCAGCGCGCGCAGGAAGGTTTCGCCGCCACGGGTGTTGAGCACGAGATATTCGCTGTCGTGCACGGAGGCGCGGAAATCGTCGAATCCGCGCGGATCGGCACCGCCGAAGAGATACATCGAGGTCAGGGGCGCGATGCCGATCTGATCGGTTTTCTCGCGCAGGAACAGCCGGGCGGTGACCTCCATCTTGGTGGTCGCGCCGGGGGTGATCGCAAAGCGATAGGCGCCGGTGACGGATTTGCTGTCGAGCGCGGCATAGACCATGATCGTCGCCGCACCCGGCACAGGGCGTTCGAGCCAGAAATCGGTAAAGCGGGGGAATTCCTCGCCGCCGTTCATGGCGGTGTTGACGGCAAGACCGCGCGCCGACAGGCCATAGACGTTGCCACGCCCCAGAGCGCGGAAATAGCTCGCGCCGAGGAACGCGATCAACTCGTCGAAAATATCGGCGCGGTTGAGCGGATTGTGCAGACGGAACCCCGCAACCCCCGGCATCGGCGTATCTTCGGGGATCTGCTCGCTGACATTGCCGCCATATTCGAAATCGTGGGTGGAGAATTCCATCGGCTGCGCGCGCCCGTCGACGATCTCGTAGATATGCACCGGCTCTTTGAAGAGCCAGCCGAGATGGAAAGCGTGCAGGCGGAATTCCTGCCCTTCGTCCTGCCAGCGGGCATGGTCGGGGCGGAACCGGATGCGTTGATAGGAATCGTAATCGAGGCTCGCGAGCGGGCCGTCGATCTTCTGCGCCTCATGCCAGCTTTCGCCTGCTGCGGCGCGCATCTCTTCGCTCAGGGCATCGAAGCTGAAGGGCGGGAACTCGGGCGTTTCGACAACCGGCTCGGCCGGGGCTGCGGGCGCGGGCTGGGTTTCCGGCGTCGTCTCCTGCGCACGCAGCGCATAGGGCATCATCGCGGACAAGGCGACAGATCCCGCAAGCGTCGCAAGAAAGCGACGGCGGCGAAGATTGTCAGGGGTATTTTCGGTTGCGGCGGTGGAACCGGCGGGGATCGTCAAACTGGCACTCCGTAAAGTCATGGTCAGGGCAGTAGATAGGGCTTGGATTTTGCTCTGCAGCAGAAAATGCCAATCTGCGGGTGTTTCGGGCGGAAAGCTGCTTAATGCGGGCGGAATTCCACCTATTCTCAACGCCTTTTGACCTTTTTTGTCCATCGCGCAAGTGGGATTCTTTGCACAGTATAAGGATTCCTTGTGGAGTCAGTGTGATCTGATTTCGCACCTGCGGCACGATTGTTCGTAAAAGTGTTACATCGGTGGCGCGCATGGTTTCCAGTGTGAAAAATGCACATAACTCCCCGTCGCCCGGCCATCGCTGCCGCGACTCACTCCAAGGGGAGACAGGTATGACAAAGGGGGCCGCGATGCAGCCCCCTTTTTGCTGTGATGCGAGGATGAGGGATCAGCGTCCCTGCATGATCATCCTGTAACGCATCTGGTCGAAGATCACGGCGAGGATCAACAGCCCGCCCAAAAGCACCATCTGCATATAGGAACTGATCTTGGCGAGGTTCATGCCGTTTTGCACCATAACGATGAAGAAGGCGCCGAGCACAACGTTTTGCACCCGCCCGATCCCGCCCCGGAGCGACACGCCCGCGATGACACAGGCCGAGATCGATTCGAGCGCCATGGTGCCGCCGAGGTTTGCCTCGCCGCTCTCCACGCGCGCGGTCAGAAGGACGCCTGCGAGGGCCGCAATCAGCGAGCAGATCACATAGGCCAGAACGAGGGTTTTCTTGGTGTTAATTGCCGAAAGGTGTGCCGCTTTGATATTGCCGCCGACGGCGTAAAGCCGTGTTCCCAAGGGCGTGCGCGACATCACCAGCCACATGACGGCGATGCAAATGATGGCGATGAAGACCGGCACCGGGACACCGAACCATTTGCCAAAGCCGAACGTGTCGCCAAAGGCGAAAGGCAGGCCGGAGATCGGGATGCCGCCGGTCATGAAAAGCGCAAGCCCCGCGCCGACGGAGGAGACGCCCAGCGTCATGATGAAGGGGGAGACCTCGAAATAGGCAACGCCCACGCCGTTGATCAGCCCGACGATCAGCGCCACGATGCCGCCCGCCGCGATGCCGATGGCGATGATCAGGAACACGCTGTCGAACACGCCCGCCGCCCATGTCATCGAGAGCGCGGAGACGACGGAGGTCAGCGCAATCGCCGTGCCGACGGAGAGATCGAATCCGCCCGAGACCAGCACCAGCATCTGCCCCAGGGAGACGAGCACCAGATAGACCGACTGGCGCGCGACGTTCACAAGGTTTTGCCCGGTCAGGAATTTGTTCGACATCAGGGAGAAGACGACGAGCGCGATGGCGAGGAAAAACGGCAGGACGCCAACGCGGAGAAACAGGGTTTTGATCGGATTGGCGCGCGGTTCGCTCTGCGCCTGTGCAGTTGCATCGCTCATTGGACGGGCTCGCTTTCGGTGAAGAAATGTTTGAGGACGGTGTCTTCGCTGGCCTCCGCGCGCGGCAGTTCCGCGCTGATCCGGCCATTGGCAAAGACGAGAAGACGGTGGGAAAGGTTGATCGCTTCGGGCAGGTCCGACGAGATGACGACAACGGCCTTGCCCGCCTCCGCCAGTGCCTTGATCTTGAGGTAAAGCGCTGCGCGCGTGCCCATATCGACGCCCACGGTAGGCTCGTCGAAGATATAGACATCCGCCTCTTGGCCAAAGGCTTTGCCGAACAGAACCTTTTGCTGATTGCCACCCGAAAGCTGCGAAACGCGGCGGGTCCGATAGGCGTCGGGCAGCTCCACCCGCGTGGCGATCCCGGCCACCGTGTCGCGCACGGAGCGCCAGTCGATCCAGCCGCGTTTCACCGGGCGACCTGAGGTCACCACATTGAGCGCAAGATTGTCGTCGGAGGTTTTGGCAAGGTCCAGCCCCTCGTGTTTGCGATCGGGCGAGAGGTAATAGAGACCGGCGCGGATGATCTCGCGGGTCGGTCGCCCGGTGATGTCATGGCCTTTGAGTGCGACCGTGCCGGAGCGCACCGGCACAAGCCCCATCATCGCGCGGAAGAACCGCGATTTGCCACAGCCCACAAGCCCCGCAACCCCCAGAACTTCGCCCCGCCGCAGCGTCAGCGAGGAAGGCGCGACACCGGAAGTTGCGAGGTTTTGCACCTCCAGCACCACCTCGCCCGGTTCGGTCTCAATCGTTGGGTAAATTTCGGCAATCGCGCGCCCGGTCATCATCTCGACCAGAGCCGCCTCATCGGTGCCCGCCATCTCGACCGTGCCGATCTTGGCCCCGTCGCGCAGCACGGTGATGCGGTCGGCGATGCGTTTGAATTCTTGCATCCGATGCGAGATGTAGATGATGCCAACGCCCTTGGCCTTTTGCCGGTCGATGAAGTTGAACAGGTGATCTACCTCGCGATCCGTGAGCGATGCGGTCGGTTCGTCGAGGATCAACACCTTGGGATCGCCATGAAACGCCTTGGAGATTTCCAGCATCTGCTGTTGCGCCCGCGACAGAGACGAGACCTGCGCAGTGGGAGAAATGGGAAAGCCCAAAGTGTCGAAAATCTCCTGCGCGCGGCGGCGCATTTCGGCATGGTCGATCATCATCCCGGTGCGCGGTTCCTGCCCGAGAAACATGTTCTCGGCGACCGTCAGCGTCGGGATCAGAGAGAATTCCTGAAACACGGTGAAGACACCGTGGGATTTGGCGCGCGCCACCGAGTCGAAGGTGACTTCGTGGTGGTCGAGGTAAATCTTGCCCTCGGACGGAGTGTTGGCACCCGCCAGCATGGAGATCAGCGTGGATTTTCCCGCGCCGTTTTCGCCAAAGAGGACGTGCACTTCGCCGGGCATGAGGTCGAAATCCACCCCGTCGAGCGCACGCACGCCGGGGTACGTCTTGGTCAGATTGTGGGTCGTGAGAAGAGGAAGAGTCATAGGGCCTCCTGAGCGGGTGAGGCAGCAGGGGACTGCCTCACCCGACATGGTCTTCAGATCATGTCGAAGATCGGTCTGGGATCACTCGACGGAGAAGACCGGACGGAACCCTTCCGGCGGAAGGATCGCATCGCGGGACACATCACCGATGTTGTCCTGATCGACCACGAAGATTTTCGGACCGACGTGTTTGACGTAATCCTTGCCTTCGATGATCCGGACGGCCTGATCCATGGCGATCCGGCCTTGGATGACCATCGAGTCCGCCGGGGCCGCTTCGATCATGCCGCGCTGGATGCCGGTGTAGACGCCGGGGGTCATGTAAAAGGCCAGAAGGCCGATGTCGTCTGTGAGGCCACGCTCACGCAGAAGACCCTGCGCAGCTTCGGCGGTCACGGCGGTGCCTGCGAGGTATTTCACGTCCGGATCGGATTGCAGCACATCTTCGACGAGCTTGAGCTGGGCCTCTTTGCCGGTGTCGCCATAGCGCGGTTCGAGCACCTCAACGGCGGAGCCTTCGACGGCCTTAAGGAAACCGGTGTTCGCGGCCTCGACCCAACCTGCGCCTGCCGGACCAGGGAACCAGCCGACCTTGACCGGATCGGTGCCAGCCGGGTGTTTCTCAGCCAGATATTTGCCGGTCTCAAAACCCATGGTGTAGAAAGATACCAAGGATTTGGCGGAGATGTCCGGCGAGGACACGCCGTTGATCACGTCGATCACCGGAATGCCTTTGGCGGCGGTTTCCTTGATCACGTTGTTGAGACCATCGTAGGAAATCGCGCCGATGATCACAGCGTCGGCACCTGCGGCAACACAGTCTTCGATCTGGCTGACCTGCTTGGCAAGCTCGGTGTAGCCGCCGGCTTCGACGAGGTTCATCTTGACGCCAAGGCGCGTGGCCTCCTCAGTTACGCCGTAATCGACACCCAGCCAGTAAGCGTCTTTCATATGCGGGAAGGACACGCAGATGTCATAGGCCTCATCGGCTTTTTCGAGCGGCACATAGATGACGGGCGATGCGGTTCCATCGGCGGAGAAGGCGGGGGTAACTTCTTCGGCCTCATAGGGGAACCAGTCTTCGGCGAAGCTGGGAGCGGTGGCCAGTGCAGCAAGCGCCACACCTGTCATCAGGGCAAGTTTCATGGATCTGACTCCTTGTTGGTTCATCAGGGAAGGCGGTTTCAGCCGCTTTTGTGGTTAGAGGGTGGGGCGTAAACCCCGGGTGTCAGCCCCTCATGCGAGGGCCTGACGAATGTCTTCGATCATGGTCTTGCGCGCGGCACGGGCCGCCAACGCTTCGTCCATTTCGACGCGTTTGAATTTCACCGGTGTGTTTGGCTGGAGCTGACCGATCAGGTCCATATCCGCCGAAATCACCGCGCCAAGGGTAAAGTAGCCCCCGCCCGAGACCGCATCGCGGTGCAAAACGATGGGTTCAAGCCCGCCGGGCACCTGAATGGAGCCGTAGGAATAGCAGCCGTCGACGATGTTCGAGGGATCGGAGCCTGCGCCGAAGGGCTGCGGACGATCCACGAATTCCATCGGAGACCCACCCCGGAAACGATAGCCCATGCGGTCGGCCTCGGGCGCGACCACCCAATCGTCTTCAAAAAACGCCTTCTGGCATTTTTCTGTGAGACGGTGCCAATAAAGCCCGGTGACAGCGCGCAGAACAGCCGGGGTGCCGGGGCGGCGGCGGAGCGCATCGGGGACCACGCGCCCCTCCGCCACCACGGACCCGGTGCCGACGGGGATCACATCGCCCGCAGCAATCGCGCGCCCTTCGAACCCGCCAAGCGCGCCGATGGGATAGGTCGAACGCGACCCGAGCGCAGGTTCCGTGGCGATGCCGCCGGAGACGGCGATATAAATCCGCGCGCCGGTTTTCAGAAACCCGAAGGACAGAACCTGCCCCGGTTTCACGGTAAAGGAGGTCCATGTCTCGCGCGGCTCACCATCAAGGAACATGGGCATCTCTGCGCCTGTCACGGCCACGCTCATCTCGGCGCCGAATTTGATCTCCGGCCCCATGAAGACGGCTTCCAATCCCGCCGCTCCTTCGTCATTGCCCACGAGCAGGTTTGCGGCCCGAAACGCGAGGCGATCCATCGCGCCGCCCTCGGGAATGCCGAGGTGGAAATAGCCGGGGCGGCCAAGGTCCTGAATGGTCGTCGCAAGCCCGGGTTTGATGATCTCAAGCGTCATTGAGGGCCTCCATCAGCTTGGCGTTAAAGCCGGTCATGTCGTCGTTGAATGCCTCGAGATCAAAAGCGACCTCGGCGATGCGCGGCGTGTAAGTGCCGTCCTCGATCCCTTTGGTGATCGCGTCGAATTCCTCGCGTTCGATGGGTTTCCATTTCACGATGTCGCCGGGGCGGAAAAAGACCATGAAGTCTTTGAGGTAACTGACCTTCTGATCCGGATCGAAAATCGTCATGGGCGTGATGCCGAACATCTGATAGCCGCCCGCGCCGCGCACGGAATAGATACAGCTGAAACAGCCGCCGATCCCCACCGTGTGGCGCGGCGTGTCGGTGCGCGGACGGAGGTATTTCGGCACTTCGATCTGTTTGTCGCGATCCACGAGTTGATAGAGGAAGGGCAGGCCCGCGACGAAACCCACCATGGAGACGAACCACGGCTGCGAATGGAAAGCCTCGATCAGCGCATCGACGCTGTCATAGCCATTGATCCGCGCGGCATATTCCAGATCCGATCCAGACGGGTCCTGGTGGCGCTCGCGAAACCGCATCAGGGTTTCGTGGGTCCATGGGTCCTGGAAATAGACCGGGATTTCAATGATCCGGGTGACGAGGCGTTTCTCCTGCACCTCGGCCTTGTGTTCGAATTCCTTGATCTTCGCCATCATCGCTTCGGGCGCGACCACATCGGGGTCGAACCGCACTTCGAACGAGGCGTTGGCGGGCAGAATCTCGGTCACGCCGGGGATATTGGCGTCGCGCACCATGTTCGAAAGCGACAGGGCGATGAAGAAGGCATCGAGCGACATTTCATCGTCGATCTCGACATAGATATGCTCGTCCCCGCCATAGCTGTAACGCGTTTTCATGCGGCGTCTCCTTTGGTTGCGGACAGGTTTCCGGCCTCAAGCCACGGCTCAAGCCATTGGGTGTGGAAGGCGCCTTTGCGCACCTCCGGATCGGCAGCCAATGCAAGATGCAGCGGCGCGGTGGTTTTCGTGCCGCCGATTTCCATGCTTTCGAGCGCGTCGACCAGCTTGTCGATAGCCGCGTCGCGCGTCTCGGCATGGACGATGACCTTGCCCAAAAGCGAGTCGTAGAAAGGCGGGATTTGATAGCCTTCCGACAGGAAGTGATCGAACCGCACGCCTGCACCGCTCGGCTCTTTCAGCGTCGACACGACACCCGGCCAAGGCATGAAGTTCATGAACGGGTCTTCGGCGCAGAGGCGTACTTCGATGGCGTGACCGGTCTTTTTGATCTCATCTTGAGTCATCGACAGCTTGGCGCCGCCGCAGACCTTGATCATCTCCGCCACCAGATCGACGCCGGTGACCATTTCGGTCACGGGATGTTCGACCTGAATGCGGGTGTTCATCTCGATGAAGTAGAATTCATTCGCCGCCTCATCATAGAGATACTCAAGCGTCCCTGCGCCGCGATAGTTCACCGCCTTGGCGAGTGCGACGGCAGAGGCGCAAAGGCTTTCGCGGGTCTCATCGTCAAGACACATGGCCCCGGCTTCTTCCCAGACCTTCTGGCGACGCCGCTGCAGCGAGCATTCGCGCTCGTAACAATGCACGGCCGTCTCGCCATCGCCGAGGATTTGCACCTCGATATGGCGCGGTGACAGGATCGCGCGTTCGATATAGAGGCCTCCGTCGCCAAAGGCGGCCTCGGCTTCGGCTTTGGCTTGGGGCGCGAGGGTCTTCAGTTCCGCCTCATCTTTCGCGATCCGAATGCCGCGACCACCGCCACCGGCGGCGGCTTTGATCATCACCGGATAACCGATTTTCTCGGCCACGGTGAGCGCCTCTGAGACATCAATGCGCCCATCGGAGCCCGGAACGACCGGAACGCCGGCTGCTTCTGCGGCCTGACGTGCCGCGACCTTGTCGCCCATACGCTCGATCGTATCGGCAGACGGTCCCACGAAAATCAGCCCGGCCTCTTCCACGGCGCGGGCAAAGGCCGGGCTTTCGGAGAGAAAGCCATAGCCCGGATGGATCGCATCCGCATTCGTGGCCTTGGCGGCTTCAAGGATTGCGGGGATGTTCAGGTAGCTGGCTTTCGATGGCGCGGGCCCGACACAGATCGCCTCATCGGCAAGCTTGACGGCCAACATCTCCGTATCCGCTTCGGAATGTGCCTGAATCGTGTGGATACCGAGGGCTTTCGCGGCTTTCACCACGCGCACGGCGATCTCCCCACGGTTGGCGATGAACAGGCGTTCGATGGCCATCTCAGTCAAGCTCCGCCAGCACAGCGCCTGCGGTGACGGGGCTGGCGTCTTCCGCGACATAGCCCTTGAACGTCCCGGCCACTTCGGCAGTCACCGCGATGAAGGTTTTCATCACTTCGACAAGGCCGATCTGGTCACCCACAGCCACGGTGTCGCCCGGCGCTTTGAACGGCGGCTCTTCCGGGGAAGGTTTGTGGTAAAACGTGCCGGGGAGGGGGGATTGGATAGCGCTCATTGTGATGTTCCCTGTTGTTGGAGCCGGTTTCAGGCGGTCTCGAGCACGGCAGAAGCCGGTGCGATATGGATACCGTTCTCTGTGAGAGCGGTGCGAATGGCGCGGCCGATGTTGAGCGCGCCGGGTGTATCGGAATGGAAACAGATCGACTCGAAATCTATGTCGATGTCTTGGCCCGTGACCGTTGTCACCTTGCCCTCGACACAAGCACGCAAACATTTCTGCGCGATCTCCTCCGGGTCGGGGCGCGCGACGCGGCGGGTAAATACAATCGACCCGTCGTCGCCATAGTCACGATCGGCATAGAACTCCCGGATCACCGGCTGGCCCAGACGTTTGGCGACCTCATAGGTTTTCGAGCTGCCCATGCAGAAGATCAAGAGATCGCCGCTGATCGCCGCCAGACTTTCGATCATATGGCGCGACAGCTCTTCGTTGACGGCGGCCTCCATGTAAAGCGCGCCATGCGGTTTGACGTGCTGGAGACGGATGCCGTGGCGACGACCAAATTCGCGCACCGCGCCGACCTGATAGATGATGTCGTTCACAAGTTCTTCGGGCGTCGTTTTGATATAGCGGCGGCCAAAGCCCTGAAGATCGCGGTAGCCGGGATGGGCGCCGAGGCCGACGCCGTAGGCCTGCGCCAGTTTGATTACCCGGTCCATCGAGTTCGGATCGCCGGCATGAAACCCGGCCGCGATGTTGGCGGAGGAAATCAGAGCCATCAACTCTTCATCCGGGGCTTCGCTCAGAACCCAATGTCCGAAGCCCTCTCCCATGTCGCAATTCAAATCGATGATCTTTCGCATGTCCGGTCCTTAAAACGTCCCGCCCTCGATCTGAGGCTCTTGGGCGAAACGGTTGAATTTCGTTGGGGGTATCCTCGGCGGAAAATCTTTGTGTTGTAAAATTCAAAAAATAGCGGATGCATTATCGGAAAATCAGAATGATTTTTTGAAAATTGGATTACGGAAAAATCGTCCGAAACAGGTAAATGATGCCATATTGAGCAGGTTTGAAACGAAGTCGCCCAAAGGTAGTTTTGTTTTCCCGATAATAGATATGTACAAAATCGAAATTTACGTTTCCAAGACGATGCGGCAGGATGTTTTGAAATATCTCTCCGAAGAGTTTCGGATACTCCGAACAGGATCGCTCACATGAATCTGCGTCAGCTTAAATATTTCATCGCCACAGCCGAGCTCGGTCAGGTCAGTCGCGCGGCGAGTGAGCTTAGAATTTCGCAAAGCTCGATCACCTCGGCGGTACGCGAATTGGAACAGGATCTCGATGCGATTCTGTTTGTGCGCACGGCCCATGGCATGGAACTGACGCCGCCGGGGCGGGAGCTGTTGGGAGCGGCGCGTGAGATCATGGAAAAGGTCGAAATGGCGCGCAACGTGGTGCAGAGCCATTCGGAGATCGAAGGCACGATCAACATCGCCGCCACCTATACGGTGATCGGCTATTTCCTGCCCTACCATCTCGACCGGCTGAACCACCGCTTTCCCAAGCTCGACATCCGTCTCAGCGAGCTCAACCGCGAGAGTATTGAGGAGGGGCTGATCACCAATCGCTTCGACATGGCCGTTTTGCTGACCTCCAACACCGCCAATCCCGAGCTTGAGACCCAGACGCTTTTGCGCTCGCAGCGCCGTCTCTGGGTGCCGCAGAACCATCCGCTTCAGCTCAAAGGCGTGGTGAGCTTTGAGGAAATCGCGGAGGAAGATTACATCATGCTGACGGTCGATGAGGCGGCGCATACTTCGATGAAATACTGGGGGCCGACGGGGCTTTCGCCCAAGGTCAAGCTGCGGACCTCCTCGACCGAAGCCGTGCGCTCCATGGTCGCGAACGGGCAGGGGGTGACGATCCTGTCGGATATGGTCCACCGACCCTGGTCGCTTGAGGGGCGGCGGATCGGCACGGTGACGACCGATCTGGCGATCCCGTCGATGGATGTCGGCCTCGCCTGGCACAAGGGGCAGGACTGGAGCGAGGCGACGCGGGTGTTTTACGACTACTTCACCGAAGTGTTCCTTGAGCCGCAGATGGGCCATTAACCCCCGCAGCAGGGAATGCCTCAGAGGTAGGTCGTCGGGATCGCCGTGGTGAATTTCAGCTCTTCCATCGAGATCATCGAATTGACCTGACTGAATTCGAGCTTCTGGATCATCTGTTTGTAAACCGCATCATAGGAGGCCATGTCCGGCACCACGACCTTGAGGATGTAATCCACTGTGCCAGTCAGGCGATAGGCCTCCATCACCTCGGGGATCTCGTCGATCAGTTCACGAAACCTGTTGAGCCAGTCGATCTCGTGGTGAGAGGTGCTGACGCCGATGAACACGGTCAGGGGCACGTTGGCGCGGGTCTGATCCACGAGGACGACGCGCTTTTTGATCACCCCCGCCTCTTCCATCCGTTTGATGCGCCGCCAACACGGGTTGGTCGACAGGCCCACCGCCTCGGAAATCGCCTGAATCGGCGTGTCGCTGTCCTCTTGCAAAAGTGCCAAGATGTGCTGGTCGATCTCATCGAAGGTCATGCTTTCGATCGGCTTCGATCCGGTCTTGCGGGGGCGGGTCGCTGTCATGCGGAAACAAACTCCAAAATTACACCTGCTGAAAATTCGGGACCAACGGCGAGGCCGGAGATGGTCTCACAGATGGTCACATTCGCATCCGTAAGGCAATGCTTTGCAGCATTGAGGTCCCTGACCTTGAGGCGCAGCGCGGTGAAGGCGCCTTTCGTCGTGCCGGAAAGATCAATGCCGGGATAAAGCCCCGCCATGCGCGCGGCGGTCGCAAGGATCAGAGGTGCGGAGTTCGGGCCGGTCTCGATCGTTGTAAGCCCGTCTTCCGAATGGACCGTGCCTTCCGCCCAAAGTCGGGCAAAGCGGGGCGCATCTTCTTCGGGCGTCTCGGAGATCGCGAGGATCGCCTCAATGCCGCAAACGGTGTTGGCATGGTCCAGGAGTTCGGGAATCCAAACCGTCTCGCGGGTTTTGTGCTGGCACATGAAGACCATGCCAAACGGGGTCTCGTCGGGGGTAAAGCTGACGGTGGAAAAGGCGGCGATGCCTTCGGCGCCATCGGGCAGCGGCACCGGGCGGGAGAAGATGCTGAGCCCCTGCGTGGTGATGCCCAGATCGCCAAGCGCCTTGGCGGCGGCTTCGGCATCGTCGATCCGGCAGGCGATGGCATGAAGCCCCTGTCCCATGGTGGCCAAAGTCTCCCGGCGCGCGGCGTTCAGCTCGGTCGGCGTCAGAATGCCCAAGAGTTCGAAGTAATCGTCCGGGAACATGATGGTGTAATTCGCCGTGCCTTTGGCCGCGGAATGGGTGCCGCGTGGCGAGAGGGTAAAGCCAAGCGCTTTATATTGCGCGGCGGCGGCGTCGAGATCGTCGACGAGGGCAAAGCAATGGTCGATGCCTTTGACGGGATGGGGCATGTGCGTTTCTCTTTGGTGTCTGGGGATGTCAGGTGCGAACGGGGGACAGGACGATTTCCGGCAGGCAGATGCCGGGCTGCATTTCGGCGACGAACAACGCGGTTTTCGCCATGTCCTCCGGCTGAATCATCGCGGCCATTTTTTCGGCGTCGAAGCCGGGGCGTTTGGCGAGAAGCGGCGTCGCCACCTCGGCGGGGCAAAGGGCGGTGGAGCGGATGCCGTTTTTGCCTTCCTCATCGTTGAGGCTGAGCGAAAGATCGGAGAGCGCATGTTTCGACGCGCCATAAACCACGCCGCTCACCGGTGAGTGAAAGCGACCGGCCCAGCTCGACGTATGGATCATCACGCCGTCTTTCTGGGCGCGCATGATCGGCAGGCAGGCGGCAATCACGTTGAGCGCGCCGGTGATATTCACGTCGACCACCCGATCCCAGCTCTCCCAGTCGAGATCGGCCCAGCTGCGTTTCGGGATGTTCAGCCCGGCGTTGTTACAGAGCACATGTAACCCGCCCGCCCAGTCCGCGATTTTTCGCGCAGCCTCGGTCATGCCCGCGCGATCAGTGACGTCGCCGGGGAGAATCAGAGCTGCGTCAGGATCGGGCAGGGTGGCGGCGACGGCCTCCAGGCTCTCACGGCCCCGCGCCGTCAGGGCAACGCGATATCCGGCCTTGGCAAAGCCCCGCGCCATGGCCGCACCAATGCCGGAGCCCGCGCCGGTGATCCATGCAGTTTTGCTCATGTGTTCTGTCCCAGTGTTTTTAGATTAAGAGGAATGCTAACACCAATATTTAATCATTGTGTAGAATTTTTTTCCAATCTTGCTTCATAAGTTGGTTTTTGATGTTGACGGATGCGGAGAGCTTCCGTCAGGTGAGGGGACAACACGACCGCACAGGCCCGGAAACGGGCGATCAACCGACCGGGAGAACCAGAAAAGATGACTTTTAAGATGAAACAGGCAGGGCTGGCGCTCGCCATGACCGGGGCTCTGAGTTCCGTGGCCTTTGCGGCCTATGCGGAAGAAGAGGTCCAGAAGGGCGGCACCGCCGTCATTCACATGATTTCCGAACAGCGCATTCTCAATCCGGGTCTGCGCGCCTCCACCGGCGTCTACAACATCACCGGCAAGATCATGGAGCCGCTGATCGACAAGAGCTATGAGGGCTATGAGCCGGTTCTGGCGACCGGATGGTCCGGTTCCGACGATGGTCTGACGATCACGCTCAAGTTGCGCGAAGGGGTGAAATGGCACGATGGCGTGGACTTCACCTGCGATGACGTGGCCTTTTCCGCAATTGAGCTTTGGAAAAAACTCCTGAACTACTCCTCGGCACTTCAGGCCAATCTCGAAAGCGTCGATTGCCCGGACCCGCACACGGCGGTGTTTAATTATTCCAAGCCGATGCCGCTTGAGCTGTTCGTCGCCGCTATGCCCGATCTGGGCCATCCGGTGCCAAAACACCTGTTTGAAGGCACGGATATTCTCCAGAACGAATACAACACCGCCCCCGTCGGCACTGGCCCGTTCAAATTCGTCGAATATGAGCGTGGACAGTATGTTCTGGCCGAGAAGAACAAAGATTATTGGCGTGAAGGCTATCCCTATCTCGACCGCATTGTCTGGCGTTTCATCACGGACAAATCTGCCGCAGCTGCCGCATTGGAAGCGGGCGAAGTGCAGGAATCGGGTTTCATCGGCGTGTCCATGGCCGATGTCGACCGGTTCAGCAAGGATGACCGTTTTACGGTCGGCACCATGGGCTATGAAAACAACGTCGCCCACTCCACCGTCGAGTTCAATCACCGCAACCCGATCCTTGCCGATCTGAAAGTGCGTCAGGCGATGTATCACGGGTTGGACATCGACTATGCGATCAAGACGATCATGCATGGGTTCGCCAAGCCCGGTCGCGGACCGATCCCGAGCGCCGATGAGGTCAACTATACGGATGACGTGCCGACTTACGATTACGATCCGGAACTCGCCAAGAAGATGCTCGACGAGGCCGGATATCCGGTCAAGGATGACGGCTACCGGTTCCAGCTGCGCCATCGTCCGGCGCCTTGGGGGGAATACACCCAGCTTTGGGCCGAGTATTATGCGCAGGCGATGAAAGAGATCGGTATCGACGTCGAGATCCTCACGAACGATGCGCCTGGGTTCCTCAACGGTGTCTATCGTGATCACGACTTTGACACCGCGAACGGCTGGCACCAGTTCCGCTCCGACCCGGCCGTTTCCACCATGGTGTGGCTGCGCTCCGGTCAGCCGGAAGGCACGCCCTGGACCAACCAGTTCGGTTGGAAGGACGAGGAAATGGACGCAATGATCGACGCCGCCGCGTCCGAGCTCGATGTCGAGAAACGCGCCGCGATGTATCACGAAATCCAGAAGCGCGAGATGGAAGAATTGCCGGTGATCTTCGCGATCGAACACCCGTTCATCTCGGTCACCTCGAACAAGCTCCACAACCACCACAACACGCCGCGGTGGAATTCGTCGAGCTGGTACGACCTCTGGCTCGAACAGTGATCTGACATTCTGGCGGGCGTGCCTCCCCTTCGCGCCCGCCCTTTTCCCTTTTCGCCTATGATCCCGAAGGCTCCAAAGACAATGACTCTGCATATGCCCCCGATCCTGACCTATGCGCTGAGGCGTCTCGTTCAGGCGATTCCTGTGGTCATCCTGATCATGATCGGCACGTTTCTTTTGCTCAAACTTGCGCCTGGCGACACGGTCGATGCGCTTGTGGGCGACATGGGCGGGGCCGACGCCGCCTTTATCGCACGGCTTCGGGCCGAATACGGTCTCGATCAGCCCGTATGGGTGCAGCTTTGGCGTTACATGGTTAAGCTGGCATCCTTCGATTTCGGCTGGTCCTTTGTCTATGAACAACCGGTGTCCACCGTTTTGATGGAGCGCCTCGGCACCACGCTGATGCTGATGGCGACATCTCTGAGCATTGCGTTTGTTGCGGGGATTGTGCTTGGCGCCATTGCTGCCCGCCGCGCCTATTCCGCGACCGACAACCTGATCTCCATCTTGGGCCTCGTATTCTACGCGACTCCGTCGTTCTTTCTCTCGCTCATGCTGATGCTGGTCTTCTCTGTGAAACTCGGCTGGCTGCCGGTCGGGGGGATTAAAACCATCGCCGCCTTTTACACCGGCTGGGATCACGTCTGGGACGTGGTGCGCCACCTTGTGATGCCGACGACCGCGCTGTCGCTGATCTATCTCGCCTTCTATCTGCGCCTGATGCGCGCCTCCGTGATGGAAGTCGCTGATCTCGATTACGTCCGCACGGCCCGCGCCAAGGGCGCTCGCGAAGGCCGCCTCATGATCCACCACATCATGCGCAACGCGCTTTTGCCCGTGGTCACGCTTTTGGGGCTTCAGTTCTCCACCGTTCTGGGCGGCTCCATCGTGGTTGAAACTATTTTCACCCTGCCGGGGCTTGGGCAGCTTGCCTACCAGTCCGTCGTGCAGCGCGACATGAACACTTTGATGGGTATCATCTTCCTCTGTGCCATCATCGTCGTCGTCGTCAATTTCCTCACCGACCTGCTTTACGCACGTCTCGACAGCCGGATCGAACTCGCATGACCCTCGCCGATACTGAAATCGCCCCGCCCGAGCCGCCGCGCTATGTGATGTTCTGGCGCCGCTACAAACGCAACCGCGCCGCTCTGCTTGGCCTCTTTCTCTTTGCCCTCGTCGTGCTGATGGCACTGACCGCAGGCCTCATCGATCCCGGCGATCCGCTCCGCCGCGCGGGCGAGCCGCTCACCCCGCCCTTCATGAACTGGGACACGCCCTTGGGCACCGATCAGTTGGGGCGCGATGTGCTCTCCGGCGTGTTCTACGGCGCGCGTATCTCGCTTTTGATCGGCGTGGTCGCGACCCTCGTGGCCATCGTCATCGGCGTCGTGATCGGCGCGCTGGCGGGCTACTTCGGCGGCTGGGTCGATGACGTGCTGATGCGCATCACCGAGGCCTTTCAAACCATCCCGAACTTTGTCCTCTTGCTGACGCTCGTCGCCATCATGGGGTCGAAAATCGAATGGATCACCATCGCCATCGGCATCGTCAGCTGGACAGCCCCCGCCCGCATGGTGCGCGCAGAATTCATGTCGCTGCGCCACCGCGAATTCGTCGATGCCGCCCGCAATTTGGGCGTGTCGAATACCTCGATCATCTTTCGCGAAATCCTCCCCAATGCCATGCCGCCGATCGTGGTTTACGCCTCCGTCATCATGGCGTTGTCGATCCTGATGGAAAGCGCGCTGGCCTTTCTCGCACTGGGCGATCCGAACTATGCGAGCTGGGGCAATATGATCGGCCAAGGCCGCGCCGTGCTGCGCTCTGACCCCTATTGCGCCGTGATCCCCGGCATCGCGATCATCCTCACCGTGCTGTCTTTCTCGCTTCTGGGCGAGGGGCTGAACGACGCACTCAATCCGAGGCAGAAGAAATGACCAAGACACCTCCTCCCGTCCTCGAACTGTGCAAGGTACAGATTTCCCTGCCAAAAGGTGCGGACCGTCCCTATGCGCTCGAAGGGCTTGATTTGACCATCGAAGCGGGCGAAATCGTCTGCCTCGTCGGCGAAAGCGGCTCTGGCAAATCGCTCTGCGCCGGGGCCATCATGGGCCTTTTGCCGGAACCGCATGTGCGTGTGACCGGCGGTGCGATCCGGTTCATGGGCGAAGAACTTCGCGGGAAAACCGATGCCGAGATGCGCAAACTGCGCGGCGCCGATATTTCGATGATCTTCCAAGAGCCGATGACCGCGCTCAACCCTCAGAAAACCGTGGGCTGGCAGATCGACGAGGTGCTGCGCCTGCACACCAGGATGACCAAAGCCGAGCGCAAAGCCCGCGCCATCGAGATGCTCGAACGCGTTCATATCCCGGAACCCGCTTCGGCCTATAATGCCTATCCGCACCAAATTTCCGGCGGTCAGCGGCAGCGCGTGATGATCGCCATGTCTTTGGTGCTTTCGCCGAAACTGATCATCGCGGACGAACCGACTACGGCGCTCGACGTGACGACCCAGTTGCAAATCCTGAAACTCATTCGGGAGCTGCAAGAAGAAGAGGGCGCGGGTGTCCTCTTCATCACCCACGACTTTGGCGTGGTGGCGGAGATCGCCGATAAGGTCGCTGTGCTCTGTCGCGGCGAATTGGTGGAAAGCGGCCCCACCGATGCCGTTCTGAACCACCCGCAACATCCCTATACCCGCGCGCTGATCGGCGCTGTGCCCGCGCTGACCCCGCCGCCGGTCAAAGCCGCCTCTGAGGCCCCTGTCGTCCTGAAAGGCACTGGCCTCAAAAAGGCCTTCGCCGCGCGTGGTGGTCTTTTGTCCGGCAAACGCAAAGCGGTGACGGCGGTCAAGGACCTATCCTTTGAACTGCGTCAGGGCGAAACCCTTGGCGTGGTGGGCGAAAGCGGCTCCGGCAAGACCACTGTGTCGCGGATTGTCACGCGGCTTTTGGAATGCGATCAGGGCTCTGTCGAACTTGATGGCACCGATCTTTTGGCCGCCAAGCCCAAGGAATTGCGCGCGCTGCGGCAGCACATTCAGATGGTGTTCCAGGACCCGATGGCCTCGCTCAACCCGCGCAAGCGCGTGGTCGATCTCATCGCCCAAGGGCCTATCGTCCATGGGGCGGACCCGAAAAAAGCCCGCGAAGATGCGAAAAAGCTTTTGGAGCTGGTCGAGCTGTCCCCTGCCGCCGCCAACCGCTTCCCGCATGAGTTCTCCGGCGGTCAGCGTCAGCGCATCGGCATCGCCCGTGCTCTGGCTTTGGAACCCAAGGTGATCGTCGCCGACGAACCGGTCTCCGCACTCGACGTGTCGGTGCAGGCGCAGGTGTTGAAGCTGCTCGCAGACCTGCGCGACCGGCTTAACCTGTCCTTGCTCTTCGTCACCCACGATCTGCGCGTCGCGGCTCAGCTTTGCGACCGGATCATCGTCATGCAAAAGGGTGAGATTGTGGAAAGCGGCCTGACCGCCGAGGTCTTCGCCAATCCACAGCACCCCTACACGCAGAATTTGCTCTCTTCCATTCCGGGCCGCGACTGGACACCCCCGTCGCTGCGCGCGGATGTTGCCTGAGGTTTTACCATGTCACTGGAATTCAAAGATATCCGCAGCGCTCTGATCGGCGAAGGGGCGGCGATGTCCGGCCCCTTCGGTCCGCGGGCGTTGATCTATGCCGATTACGTCGCCTCCGGCCGCGCGCTTGGCTTTATCGAGGATGCGATCCGCACCCATGTGCTGCCCTATTATGGCAACACGCACACCGAGACCTCTTTCGTGGGGCGCCGCACCACCCAGCTCCGGGAAATGGCGCGCGAAGCGGTGCGCACGGCGGTCGATGCGGACGAGAACCACGCGGTGATCTTCACCGGCTCAGGTGCGACCGGCGCAGTCGACAAGCTGGTGCGGGCCTTTGCCATGAAGGGGCTTTCCGAAGGCGTCGTTTTCGTGGGCCCCTATGAGCATCACTCCAACGATCTGCCCTGGCGCGAAAGTGGCGCGGAATTGGTGCGCATTCCTCTGAACGCAGCGGGCACAATCTGTCTTGAAGCGCTGGAGCAGGCCCTGAAAGCCCATGCCGACGCGCCGCTCAAGATCGGCGCATTTTCTGCCGCCTCAAACGTCACCGGCGTGCGCACCGATCTGCGGGCCATCGCCAGGCTGCTCCATGCGCATGAGGCTTTCTGTATCGCCGATTTCGCCGCCGCTGCGCCCTATATGCCGGTGGAACTCTCGGCAACCTCTGAGGGTGCAGGCGACCGGATCGACGCGGCCGTGATCTCGCCACATAAATTCCCGGGCGGGCCGGGGGCGTCCGGTGTGCTAATTGCCGAACGGAGCCTCTTTGACACCACGCGCCCGACGCTGACGGGCGGCGGCACAGTCAGCTATGTCACCTCTGAGGGTCATAGCTACATTTCCGATCCGGAACACCGCGAAGAAGGCGGCACGCCCGCCATCGTCGACAACATCCGCGCGGGCATGGTGATGCAGCTCAAACGCGATATGGACGAAGCCCGCGTCGAGGCCCGCGAAACGGTTCTGACCCGTCGCATGGAAGACGCGCTGCGCGCCATTCCGGGAATGGAGCTTTTGGGGCCGTCCAATGTGCCGCGTCTGGGGATTTTCTCGTTCAACCTGCGGGTCAAAGGCAAGCTGTTGCACCACAACTATGTCGTGGCTTTGCTCAATGATCTGTTTGGGATTCAGGCCCGTGGCGGCTGTTCCTGTGCCGGGCCGTACGGGCATGCGCTTTTGGGCATCGATCCACAGAAAAGTGCGCGCCATGAAGCCGTTGTAAAGCACGGTCATTCGATCTTCCGTCCCGGCTGGGCAAGGTTCGGCGTGAACTGGTTCTTCGACGACGAAGACGTGGATAAGATCGCCGCGGCCATCCGGTTTGTGGCCGATCATGGCCTCGACATGCTGGCCTATTACCGTTTGGATGCGGTCGAGGGCATCTGGCGCGCCACGCCCAAGTTCGAGGACACCTGTCCCCCCGCGCTCTCCGCACTTTGGCAAGCCCAAGGGGTGGTGGATGAGACGGTGCCCGATTTTCCAACCTGCCTCGCGCAGGCCGAAGATCTCGCGGCTGGCGCGAAAGGTTTGATCTGCGAAAATGGCCCGGCCCTTTCGGACGAAGAGGAAGCCCTGCGCTGGTTCTGGCTGCCGCAGGAAGTGATTGGATTGACCACGGAAGGAGCGGCCTGATGTCTGTCGAATTTCCAAAATCCCTCTGGGCTGCCACAGCCCCCGAACGCCCCCTGTCCGCGCCCCTCTCGGGTGTGGAAGAAACGGATGTCGCCATCATTGGCGCAGGCTTCACCGGGCTGTCCGCCGCCATCGAGGCCCGCAAACGCGGCCATGCGGTGACGGTGCTTGAGGGCAAGGCTGTCGGTTGGGGCGCTTCTGGCCGCAACAACGGTCAAGTTATTCCGATCCTCACCTCTGCCGAGCCGGACGTTTGGGTGTCGCGCTATGGCGAGGCGGGCAAGCGCATGGTGCGGCTCATCGGCAACTCGGGCGATGTGCTCTTTGATCTCGTGCGCGAGTTTGACATGCAGGCGGAGGCCGAACAGAACGGCTGGTTCCAACCCGCCCATAGCCCCGGTCGTGTGAAACTGTCGGCGAAACGCGTCGAGGCGTGGTCGCGCTACGGCTTTCCGGCGGAGTTGAAGGACGCCAAGCAATGTGCCGATCTGCTCGGCACCGATTTCTGGTATGGCGGGATGTACAACCCGACGGGCGGCCATATCAATCCGCTGGCCTTGGCGCGCGAAATGGCGCGGGTGGCAGAGCATCTGGGCGCGGTGATCCATGAGGAAAGCCCGGTGACCTCGTTTGCGCGTGTGGGCAATGAATGGGTGATCAAGACTGCCAATGGCACGCTTAAGGCTCGCGCTTTGATCCTCGCGACCAACGCCTATACAGGCGAACTTGCCCCCCGTCTCGCGCCCCGCATTGCGCAGTCTGTCGTGCCGGTGCTGAGTTGGCAAATGGCGACGGAGCCGGTGGGCGACAACCTGCGTCAAAAAATCCTGCCGGGCCGTCAGGCCGTGTCGGACACGCGCGGCGATTTGCGGTTTTTCCGCTATGATGCACGCAACCGTCTGATCACCGGCGGGGCCGTGATGGGCTCCTTCGATGTCGCCAACCGTGTGCGCAAGAAAGCCGCGAAGAACCTTGCGGAGGCCTTTCCCGAGCTTGGCGTGCCGGAAATGACCCATGTCTGGTCCGGCTATATCGGCATGAATTGGGACCGTTTCCCGCGCATTCACAAACTCGGCCCGGATGGCTGGGCCTGGATCGGCTGCAACGGGCGCGGTGTGGCGCTTGGCACCTCTTTGGGCCGCGAACTGGCCCGCGCCGCCACCGGCCAGCCTGAGGACGAGCTTGCCCTGCCGGTGACCGAGCCACATCCTTTCCCGGTGCACGGCTTTGTGCGCGGCTTTGCCCCCACCTATCTGGCCTGGCTCAAACGTCAGGACCACAAGGAAGTAAACCTATGACAGATGAGAAAAAGATGGAGCTGAACGACGTTCCGATCCTTTTGCGTCGCCGGATTGAGGCGATGATCCTCAAGCATGTGTTCGACGTCATCACGGAACGCTCTGGTCGGGACGAAGCCGAGGCTGTGCTGGATGCCGCCGTGTCGAAATCCGCGATCGAACAGGGCGCGATGCTGGCCGAGGAACTTGGCCATGCCCCGGACCTGACCGATTTCGCCGCGATCCAGCCGAACTGGACCCGCGAAGATGCGCTGCGGATTGAGACCATCGAGATGTCCGAAGAAAAGATGGATTTCAACGTGGTGAAATGCCGATACGCGGAGATGTATCAGGAGATGGGGTTGGGCGACATTGGCCACCTTCTGTCCTGCAATCGCGATGGTGATTTCTGCATCGGCTACAACCCGGAGATCGAAATGACCCGGACCCAGACGATCATGAAAGGCGCAAGCCACTGTGACTTCCGTTACAGAATGAAAAAGGAGGCCTGAGATGGCTGTCGAGAATTGGATCGCCAAACAGGTTGCCGATCTGACGGAGTTTCGCCGCGATCTGCATATGAACCCCGAGCTTTTGTATGACGTGGAACGCACGGCGCAGAAGGTGGCCGAGGCGCTCCGTGCGGCTGGGGTCGACGAGGTCTATGAGGGCATCGGGCGCACGGGCGTCGTCGGGGTGATCCGGGGCCAGAGCATTGTTTCCGGGCGCACCATCGGGCTGCGGTCTGACATGGATGCGCTGCCGATTGTGGAAGAAACCGGCAAGCCCTATGCCTCTAAAATCCCTGGGAAAATGCACGCCTGCGGACACGACGGTCACACGACCATGCTTCTGGGCGCCGCGCGGCATCTCGCGGAAAGTCGGGCGTTTGACGGCACTGTGGTGGTGATCTTCCAACCCGCCGAAGAGGGCGGCGCAGGTGCGCGGGCGATGATCGAAGACGGGTTGTTCACCCGCTGGCCCTGTAACGAGGTCTACGGTATGCACAACCGTCCGAACCTTCCGGTCGGACAATTCACCATCAATTCGGGGCCGATCATGGGCTCGGTCGATGAGGTGAAAATTACCATCACAGGGCGGGGTGGCCATGCGGCGCGCCCAGATCAGACCATCGACCCTCTGCCAATCGCGGGGGCGCTGTTGCAGGCGGTTCAGACGCTGACCTCGCGCAATATGGACCCGATCGACAGCGCGGTGATTTCGCTTTGCACCATTCAGGCGGGCAATGCGTTCAACGTCATTCCTCAGGACGTCACCATGACGGGCACGGTGCGGACGCTTCGCGAAGAGGTCCGCGATATGATCGAGGAGCGCATCACCTCGATGGTCGCGAATATCGCGGCGGCGTTTGGAGCGGTGGGTAAGACCGAATACCTGCGCCACTATCCTGTGACGGTCAACCATGAGCGCGAAACCGCGCTGGCCGCGAAGGCCGCACAAGAGGTGGCGGGCGTCGAGAATGTCCATCTCGATATGCCACAAACGCTGGGCGGGGAAGATTTCTCTTTCATGCTCAACGAGGTGCCCGGCGCGATGATCAATGTCGGCAACGGCCCGTCGGCGACACTGCATCACCCGCAATACGATTTCAATGACGATGTGATTGCCTGGGGCGGTTCTTATTGGACCACACTTGTGCGCCAGCGTTTGCCGTTGGGCTGATCGTCGCCGTACAGGGGGCAAGACGCGCCGGGTCAGACAGGTTCGGCGCGATTTCATACGATCATGCTACGTGACAAGGTCTTGTCAGTCAGGCGTTTAAGTCCGGTGGACCATTGGGGGGGGGGGCGGAGGTCCGCCTCATAAATGGCGGCGGTTCTTTAGGGGAAACGGGACGGCTCTGCCGCTGAGTTGTGCAAGGTGAGCATTCTGTCGCCCCGGAAGTTGCTCATCTGTGGGTCATCGGGAAGGTCGATCCGTTAGAGGACAGGGTCCGTCTGGAGCTTTGGCTCCTAAGACGCTACGGTGGAAAAAGTTTTGAGCGATCAGCAAGACAATTTGGATCAGATGTCGATGACAAACACGATGGGGCAGCCCCTTTTGAAAACCGAGGATGACAAGCCGAACTATGTGCTGGATGAGCAAATTGGTTTTGTGCTGCGCCGGGCGCATCAGCGTCACATGACGATTTTCGCAGAGCGGATGGACAGTTTGACGCCACAACAATTCTCGACCCTCTATCGTCTCGCCATGGCCAGAGGGCCGCAGTCGCAGAATGCGCTGGGTCGTTCCGCCGCGATGGATGCGGCGACCACGAAAGGCGTGGTGAACCGGCTTGAGGCGCGTGGTCTGATTGTGACGGAAAAGGATGAAGAGGACCGTCGGCGGTATCTTCTGAGTGCGACCGACGCGGGCAGGGCGCTGATTGCGGATTGCGTACCTGTGATGCAGGCGATCACCGAAGAGACGCTTGGGCCGCTGAATGCGTCGGAGCGGCGCACCCTGCTTGCGCTTCTCGAGAAGATCAGCTGAGATTGGGCGTGGAGCGTCGAGAGGGTGGATGCGATGGCTGAGAATGAGGCGCGACCGGTCGAGGTGAGTGCGGAGCAGATCGAGGCCTATGATCCCCGCAACCACCCGGCGCAACTCGTTCGGCGTGTGCATCAGCGCGGCGCGCAGCTTTTCACTCAGGCGGTGTCGACGCCGAACCTGTCGGTGACGCAATTCGTTGCCCTTGTGACCTTGCTCAAGATGGGGCCGGTGGCGCAAAGCCATCTCGGGCGGCTGACTTCGATGGACCCGTCGACGACGACGGTCGTGGTGCGCAAGCTCGAAAAAGACGGGCTGATCAAGAAGAGCCGCAGCAAGGATGATCAGCGCGCCTCTGTGATTGAACTGACCGAGGCGGGGCGAGCCTGTGCGACCGATCATGTGCCGGTCAGTCTGCGCGCAGGTGAAGAATTGCTGGCGCCGCTCACGCCGATTGAGCAGACGTTGTTCATGGAGTTGCTGCGCAAGGTGCTGACAGGCACGGATGAGCCGCAATAATGGCTCGAAATAACTACGTACTAAAATAAAAATATGACCGCACGGGACTCAGTTCGCACGGTTTTTGCGTCTTTTGTGTCAATTTTTGCGTAAAATTTATACAATCATATCGTTTGTATGCAAATAAATGGCAGTATTTTTGATTTTGATCTGGATCAAATATTTTTAGTACGCATTAATTGATCCAGCGCACACGCCAGCTAAAAGGGAATTTGATATGACGACTTTGGTCAGCAATGCGTGGTATGTCGCCGCGTGGTCCTCTGAGATTGACGACGAGCTGCGCCGCTTCACGATCCTCGGAGATCCGGTGCTTTTGTTCCGCCGTACCGATGGCCAGGTGGCAGCCCTCGAAGATCGCTGTCCGCACCGCCTTCTGCCGCTTTCCAAGGGCAAGCGCATCGGGGATACGGTGCAATGTGGGTATCATGGTCTGACCTTCGGTGCGGATGGCAAATGCACCCGCGTGCCGGGGCAGGACAAAATCCCGGCCTCGGCCTATGTCGATGCTTATCCGACGTTCGAGCGTCACGGCATTGTCTGGATCTGGATGGGCGATGCGCATCGCGCCAACCCCGACGACATTTTCGACATGCCGCAGTTTGCCGATCCGAAATGGCACGCCCATCATGGCGATGCGCTGCACATCGAGTCGAACTATCTGAACGTCGCAGAAAACCTTGTCGATCCGGCGCATGTCAGCTTTGTCCACCCGACCACTCTGGGCAACTCCGCCTCGGAAAACATTCCGGTGCATGTCTCTACCGAAGGCGAGGCGATCACCGCATGGCGCTGGATTCGCGATGCCGAGCCGATCAGCTTCTTCAAGAAATTCGGCGGGTTCGAGGGCAATGTGGATCGCTGGCACTATTACCACCTGTATCAGCCGTCGATTGCTGTGATTGATTTCGGCTCTGCCAATGTGGCCGATGGCATCACCGAAGACAATTTCGACGACGGCAACCGCATCTTCGCGCTACATTTCATGACGCCGGTCACGGAGGGCTACACCATCGACCGCTGGATGCACCTGCGCAACACGGCTGTTGAGACCGGGGAGGCGTCGCAACAGATCGACGCCATGTTCCGTGTCGCCTTTGACGAAGACAAAGACATTCTCGAAGCCGTGCATGCCGAAGAACAGGCGCCGCAGAAACGTCGCCCGATCCGCATTGCCATCGACCGTGGTCCGATGGTCTATCGCAAGCGTATCTCTGAGATGCTGGAGCGTGAGCGTACGGTGGATGCCTCCTCTGAGCCGAACCCGTCCTTCGTCTATCACGACTGACCGATCTGCCGGGGCTTTGGCCTCGGCACCTCTATCTGAAAGCAAGATTATGACCCCCGTTCTTATCGGGTGTAACGGTCGCGGAGCCCAAGCCTCCTCGCCCGAACGCCCCGTCTCATTCACCGAGCCGCCGCTCTCCGAGCAGTTTGCCATGGTCGCAAACGCCGGGGTGTTCGATTTCTTCGACCGTCTGCCGATGGCGGATGAGGTCGAGGCCTTTCTTGAGCTCAGTGCGGCCAACAATCTCCCTGTGACCACCGCCAGCGGCGTTTACGCTTTGGGTGAGAGCTACCTGCCCGCCCTTCGCGCCAATATGGAGCGTGCGGTGAAGGTGGGTGCCAAGTTCCACAATATGATGGTCTACAACTGGCACAGTGAAAAGCGCTGGGTCACGGATGATGAGGTCATTCGCGCCTGGGCGGATGCTTGGGGGTTGGGGCAGGAGATCGGGATTGAGCCCTGTTTCGAGCTGCATGTGAACATGTGGAGCGAAGATCCGCGCCGCGTCGCCACTGTGGCCGAGGGGGCGGACAAGCTGGGCATCCCGTTCAACCTGACGCTCGATTACTCGCATATGCTGTTCAAGATGGGTGATGATGCGGAGCTGGACGTGTCCGGTATTCGCGAAGATGTCGCTGCCGGGCGGGTCGTGCTCGACCCGTATGAGCCGGGCAATTTGGTGGATCAATGGCTCGATGCGGGGCTGGTGCGGTGGTTCCAGCTGCGCTCCGTGACGCCGTCGGGGCCGCGCAACCTCTGGTCCAAACATGACAACTCCAATGGCGCGGCGGGCGTGCCCGACGACCCTTATCAGCGGGCGCGCGAAGGCGAATACGGTCGCGCGATCCTCTATCCGTTTACCCGTCCGGTGCCCGGCGAATGGCATTCGTCTTGGGAGGCCTGGCGGCTTGAGCCCTGCAAGCATGTGGCGCGCAAAATGTTGAAATACCATGCCGAAGCGCCGGAAAGCCGGTTGGCAGTGATCACCACGGAGATGATCAATCTCACCGACTATGCCGATGGCGCAAAATTTTCCCTCATTGGCCAGAATGCCGCGATTGCGCGGTTTCTGCGCGATGAAATGGCAGCGCTTGGCTTGCCGCAGGGAGGCGCTCATGGCTGATGCGTCGATGATGCTCGAAGTGGTCGGGCGGGTGCAGGAAAGCCAGAACGTGATTTCTCTGCGGCTGAAAGTCGTGGAGGGTGCGTTCCAGCCCTTCTTGGCGGGCCAGCACCTGCCATTGCGGCTCGATCTGCCGGAGCGCAAGCTTGCGACTTACACGATCTCTTCCGATCCTGCCGATCACGGCGGCTACCGGATCAGTGTCAAGATCGAACCGAATGGCAAGGGCGGTTCGCGCTTCCTGCATGAGGTGCAGGTTGGTGCGCGCATTGCGGTGGAGCGTCCGCGTGGCAAGTTCGTGCTGGCCGACGATGCGCGGCCCGTGCTGTTGCTGACGGGCGGCATCGGGGTCACCCCGGCGCTCTCGATGCTCTCCGTTCTGGCGCGCCAACCGGAGCGGCCCGTCTATTTCGTTCATGCCTGCCTGTCTGCGACCGAGCACAGCTTTGCCGATGAGGTCGCAGAGATCGTGACCAGTGCGCCGAATGTAAGAGGCTATGTGGCCTATGCCGAAGGGGGCGAGACGGATGTGGCTGCGGGGCGTTGTCAGGGGCTTGGCCTTTTGTCTCGTGAGACATTGCGCGCGCTTCTGCCGCTCGATGCCTATCACGTCTATCTTTGCGGGTCTGACGGGTTCATGTCGGCCATGCGGGCAGCTTTGGTGTCTCTCGGCGTACCGGATGCGGAAATCCATCAGGAGACCTTTGGAGGTGGGGTATCTGCGGTAAAAAAAGAGGCAAAACGGTCTACGCTGCCTGAGGCAGTTGTCACAGGTGTGACAGAAATCGGAGCCAGTCCGGTGGTGCGTTTCGTGAAATCCGGCCTGGAGGTGGCTTGGGATGGTTCGAGTGACAACCTTTTGGGGCTCGCCGAGGCCCAAGGCCTGAGACCGGAATTCGAATGCAGATCCGGTATATGTGGGACATGCGCGTGCCGCAAGCTCAGCGGAGAAGTTGCGTATACGGAAGATTTGATCGATTCGCCGGAGGAGGGGGAAATCTTCCTCTGCTGTTCCGTCCCGAAAGGCGATGTGACGCTCGATTTGTAATATCACCTGCCTGCAATTCGGTGTGTATGATTAAATTATGTGCAAATCCGTGGATTAACAACACGGGGAGCGGAAAATTATACGGTCGAATAATTTGTTTCTATGCAAACGATATTGGCTGCGCTTTTCTGATCCTGTCACGGAGCAAAAGACCCGCAAAGGGCTGAGAACTCCAACAGTTAATCGCACCGCCTTCAAAGGCCCAAATGACGAGATACCAACGCTGCGATCCGCATGGTGCGGGTTGCGCCCGGGTGGGCTTTGTCTGCTCGCACCTGCTACACTTTAGAAAACAACAGGGACCCCATGAAACGACGCCATCTCCTTGCCTCCGCCTTCTGTCTGACTGCCGCGACTGCGCTGCCGTTCGGTGCCGCCATGGCCGAAGATGCCTACCCGAGCGAGCCGATCCACATCACCGTGGTCTGGCCCGCAGGCGGCGGTCACGACCTTGTGGCCCGTCTGATCGGGCATGAGCTTTCCACCATCATGGACGCCGCAGTCGTGGTCGACAACGTCACCGGCGCGGGCGGCTCCACCGGCATGCGCCACATCGTCAACGCCAAACCCGATGGCTATACCATCGGTGTGATGGGGCTGCATGCCGTGTCGCAATCCTACATGAACACCAGCGCGCCCAAGCTCGACGCTCTCGATCCGATCGTTTACATCAGCGACGAACCCGGCGCGCTTGAGATCGCCGCTTCCACCGGCATCGACACGCTCGAAGGCTATATCGAAGCGATGAAGAAAGATCCGATGGCCTTGATGAACGGCAACGATCCGCAAGGGGGCAATTCCTTCGTCTTCGCTGAGGTGATCCCCGAGGCGCTCGGCGTCGAGATGATGAAACTGCCCTATCCGGGACACGCGCCGACCGTTACCGCGCTTTTGACTGGTGAGGTTCAGACCGCGACCCTGCCGATCCCGCCGATTCTTGAGCATACCTATGCGGGCACCGTGAATGTGCTGGGTGTGGCCTCCGAGACCCGTCACCCGAAGTTGCCCGATGTGCCGACCTTCAAAGAGCAGGGCTATGACATCGTGGTGAACGATTTCGTCATGATGGTGGCGCCGAAAGGCATCCCGGAAGATGTGCGCCGCAAGCTCGAAGAGGGGCTTCTGGCCGCTGTGAACAGCGAAGGGTTCAAGGCTGCCGCCGACAAGAACGGTTTGGTGTTGCGCCCGCTCGGGGCCGAAGGCGCCGCCGCAGAACTCGCCAAGCAGGAAGAACTGGTCTACCCGCTCCTCGACAAAGCCGGTCTGGTTGCGCCTGAGCTGAAGCGCGACTGATCCTCCCCGGGACGGAGGTGCCTCCGTCCCAAAATTTACCCAGGCCAGTGACCCAAGGAGCCCGATATGAGTCCGCCCATTGATGGATCTGCGCGCAAGACCCTCGCTGTCGGTCTGTTTTTCCTGCTGTTGGCCGGGATTGGCTGGCTCATGTTGCAGCAAAGCCGGAATATGTATTCCGGTATGCCGATGCCGGGCGACCCGGGACCGTTTTTCCTGATCGGCCTATGTCTGATGGTTCTCGTGATAGCGGGTGGGCTGTTGTTCGTCTTGGGGCTCTGGGGCTTTCGAGATCAGGGCGAGAGCTTTACGCCAACCTATCGCTTGGTCGAAACCGCGCGGGCTTGGGCCTTGTCGATCGCGTTCGTGATCTCGCTTCTGATGATGCCGACGGGGATGCGCGCGCTTGGAACGACCTTCGCCGTTGCTCTGTTCTCCATGGTCTGGATTTACGTGCTTCTGACCACAGTGCGGGGCCATGCGCTGCGCCATGTGATCGAAGCGCTGCTGTTTGGCGCGGGCGCGGCGCTCTTCGTCAATCTGATCTTCGTGCGTCTCTTGACTCTGCCACTTCCTGTCTGATCGGGCTTGCCATGCTACTCTCTTCCTTCGCCGATGTGCTTTTCGGCTTCGTTTCCAACCCGATGATGCTTGGCCTTGTGGTTCTGGGCACGGTGCTGGGCCTTGTGCTGGGTGCGATCCCTGGGATTTCCTCGACCATGGCGCTCGCAATTCTGATGCCCGTGACCTTTGCTATGGACCCGGGCGTTGCGATCCTGTTCCTGATCTCGATTTTCATGTCGAGCGTCTATGGCGGCTCGATCTCGGCCATCCTGATGAAGCTGCCCGGTACGCCAGCCTCGATTTTCACCCAGGTCGACGGTTACCCGATGGCACAACAGGGGCGGGCGGGGCATGCGCTCAATTTCGCACTCGTTGCCTCGACCATCGGCGGCATGGTGGGGCTTGCGATGCTCGTCCTTCTGGCGCCGGTGCTTGCGGGATTTGCCACCAATTTCCGCAGTCCTGAATTTGCCGCCGTGGCGCTTTTCGGCATCGTCATGCTGTCCTTTGCCTCCAACGGTTCCACGCTTGTGGCCTCCGTCGTCGGCTTTATCGGTGTGGCGCTCGGCATGATCGGCTTCGATGCGCTGACCGATGCGCAGCGCATGACGCTTAACACGCCGATGCTGCAATCGGGGCTGAACCTGATCCCGGTGATCATCGGCCTGTTCGGTCTTGGCGAAATCCTGCAAAACCTTGTGGGGTTTGGTGGCGCGCCCAAGGCGCGGCCGCAGATCGGCAAGGTGCTTTTACCGATGCATGAGCTGACCTCGCGCTGGAAAGTCATGCTGCGCGGGTCTGTGATCGGGACGTTCATCGGTGCGATCCCGGCGGCAGGTTCCGCCGTGGCGGTTTCCATCGCCTATGCGCAGGAGCGTCGCCTGTCGAAGGAGCCGGAGAAATTCGGTTCCGGGCATCCGGACGGTTTGGTGGCGCCCGAGGCCGCAAACAGCGCCTCCGTTGGCGGTTCTCTCATTCCGCTGATCGCTTTGGGTGTTCCGGGCGACACGATCACGGCCGTTTTGATGGGCGCGTTGATGGTCCATGGGCTGACGCCAGGCCCGCTTCTGTTCGCCAGCAACCCGACGTTTGTGTCGTGGATTTACGTTTCCGTGCTGTTGGCGCTTGTCGCTACGCTGGTGATCGGCCTCGGCATGATCCGCGCTGCCGTGTTGGTGACCAAAATCCCGCCACAGCTCATGTATGTCTTCATTGCGGTTTTCTGTGTGATCGGCGCCTTCGCGATCCGCAACGACATGAACGACGTCTATGTGATGATCGCCTTCGGGGTGGTGGGGTTCGTGTTCTCGCGCCTCAGTCTGCCAGTCACGCCGCTGGCCTTTGGCTTGATCCTCGGCCCAATCCTCGAGGAAAACCTGCGCCGCAGCCTGATGATCAGCCGCGGCTCCTGGACGATCTTTCTGGAGCGTCCGATCTCGGCCACGTTGATTGTCATCTGTGTGGTCCTCGTATCTCTTCCCCTGTTGAAACGGGGCTGGGCAAAGCTGCGTTCTGGTTCCGCTTTGAGTATCAAGAAGGTGTTTTAATTATTAATTTGAATAATAAATACGCTTGAGCTTTGGGTCTCCGGTTGTCACAAAAAAACGACTGAATTTCACAGCCGGGGTAGAGGTATGTCCGAAGGCGCAGAAGCAAAAACACGCCGCAAGCCTGGGCGCCCGAAAGAGGGTGTCGAACTGCGCGACGTTATTCTCGACAAGGCGGAGCTGATCTTTTCCGAGGTTGGGTTCAACGGTGCCAAGGTGCGCGATATTGCTGCCGGGGCAGGCGTAAATCAGGCGCTGGTGCGCTATTATTTCGGCTCGAAACAGGACCTGTTCGACGAGGTTGTTCGGCGGCGTGGCTCGGCGATTTCTGGTGCGCGTCATGTGCTTCTGGATCAGATCTTGTCTGGAGGGCGCGTGCCGAAAGTCGAAGAAATTGTGAAAAATTATCTTAAACCACAATGGGATATGAAATATTCGGGGCCGAATGGTGCGGCCTTTGTGCGCTTGCAGGCCCGACTGCATTCCGAGCTCGATGAGCACGCGCTGCATCTGCGCAGCGAGGTCTACGATGCTTCGGTCAAACGCTATATTGCGGCATTGTGCGACGCGCTGCCGGAAATTCCGAAGGATGTGATCTCGATCCGCATGGCCTTCCTTGTCGGTACCTACATGTTCATGCTGAACGATCTCGGGCGGCTCAACGATCTGACCGACGGCCAGATCGGTGAGGTCGGGCAGGGCGATATGCTTGATCACTTGACGGTCTTCCTGTCGGCCGGTCTGCGCGCGCCGCTTCCCTAGGCAATTCGTGAATTTCTGCCGGGTCCGGCTTGTCTGAATAATTATTCAGACTTGTAATTATACAGAATTGTAATTACGCCTTGAGGCAACGCACCCTCAAGGACGAGAATCATGAAAAACTTTCGCATCGGGCAGATCGTGCCCAGCTCCAACGTCACCATGGAGACGGAGATTCCGGCGCTTCTGAAAGCGCGCGAGACCATCGCACCTGAGCGGTTCACCTTTCACTCCGCGCGGATGCGGATGAAGCATGTGACCAAGGAAGAGCTTGAAAAAATGGATGCCGACAGCGACCGTTGCGCGCTGGAGCTCTCGGACGCCAAGGTGGACGTGATGGGCTACGCCTGCCTCGTGGCGATCATGTCGATGGGCAAAGGCTATCACTGCGTGTCCGGTCCGCGTCTTGCCGGTGTGGCCGCCGACAACGGAGGACCCGCTCCGGTCGTGACCTCCGCGGGTGCGCTGATCGAGGGCATCCGGGCGCTTGGGGCCAAGAAAATCGCCCTCGTTGCACCCTATATGAAGCCGCTGACCGAAATGGTGGTCGAGTATATCCGCAACGAAGGCATTGAGGTTAGCGATTACATCGCATTGGAAATTCAGGACAATCTCGACGTGGCCGCACACGATCCGATGAACCTGCCGGAAATCGTCAAAGGGCTGAAGACCGATGACGTGGACGCGGTCGTGCTGTCGGCCTGTGTGCAGATGCCGTCGCTTCCCGCCGTGCCGATGGCCGAGGCGATCACCGGCAAGCCGGTTCTGACGGCCGCCATCGCCACCACATGGCAGATGCTCAAGGCGCTCGATCTCGACACACGCGTCCCCGGCGGCGGCACGCTTCTGTCCGGCGCGTATTGAGGAGCCTCCTATGTCTTATGGCTATAACGTTCAGGCCAACGGCATTCGCAACCACCTGATCCGCTATGAGGGCAAAGGCCCCGAGCTGCTTCTGATCCCCGGCATCACCTCGCCCGCGATCACATGGGGTTTTGTCGCCGAACGTCTGGCAGACGCGTTCGACGTCCATGTGCTCGACGTGCGCGGACGGGGGCTGAGCGAAACGGGGGACTTGGATTACACGCTCGACGCCATGGCCGCCGATGCGGTGGCGCTGGCCGAACAGATGGACCGACCGATTGTCATGGGTCACTCCATGGGTGCACGAACGGCAATCCGGGCGGTGGCGACGAAACCCGAGGTGTTCAAGGGGGCGATCCTCGTTGATCCGCCGGTCTCCGGCCCGAACCGCCGCCCGTACCCGTCGCCCTGGGCTTGGTATGGCGACTCGATCAAAATGGCCGTGAAAGGCTGTTCGGGTGAGGACATGAAGGTCTATTGCCCGACATGGACCGACGAACAATGCGCGCTGCGGGCCGAGTGGCTGCACACCTGTCACTGGGGTGCGATCCGCACCGCGTATGACGGGTTCCACACCGACGACATCCATGCGGATGTGCCGAAGCTCAGCGTGCCGACGCGTTTGGTGATCGCGGGCGGCGCGCCGGTCATTCAGGACGAGGACGAGGCGGAGCTGAAATCGCTTTTGCCCGCCATGGAGGTCCACACGGTCGAGGGCGCGGGGCACATGATCCCCTGGGATGACCTCGAAGGCTTCCTCGATGCCGTCATGGATTTCAAAGCTTAAGTCCGACCACATAACACAACAGGGAATACAGATATGGATCACGCGAGTTTCACGGACATCTGCCTGCATCAGTTGAAGATGTCGGGCGTACAGAAAGACGAACGTCTCATCGTTCTGACCCAAGGCAACGAACGCCTCGATTATGCCGATGCCTTCATGGCCGCCGGTCGGATGCTGGGCGCCAGTATGTATCACATGCGCCTGCCAGCGCCTGCCGTCATCGGCGAATGGGCGGTGGGGCAAACAGGTCTTGCGGCGATGCCCGACGCGGTCGAGGCGCTGAAAAACTGCGATATGCTGATCGACTGCATTTTCCTGCTGTTCTCGCCGGAGCAATTCGCCATTCAGGCCGCGGGCACCCGCATCCTGACCGCCGTGGAGCCGCCGGAGCTTTTGGCACGCATGTTGCCGACGCAGGAAATCCGCGAGAAAGTGACGATCGCGGGCGAGATGCTCGGCAAGGCCAAGGTCATGCGCATCACCTCGCCCCATGGCACGGATGTGACCTATAAGCTCAACACCTACCCGGCGGTGACGGAATATGCCTGCACCGACGAACCGGGGCGCTGGGATCACTGGCCGTCGGGGTTCGTGTTTACCGGCGGCGATGACGACGGGGTGGATGGCACCATCGTGGTCGCACCGGGTGATATCCTTTTGCCGCAGAACATGTATGTCAGCTCGCCCATCACCTACACCATCGAGAAAGGCTGGATCACCGACATTCGTGGCGGTCTCGATGCCGAGCTGGTGAAATCCTACATGGATGCCTTCAACGATCCGCGTGGCATGGGCATGAGCCATGTCGGTTGGGGCATGAACCCGAATGCCAAATGGCACAACATGGTGCCGGGCGCGTTCCCCGGCGGCATGGGCATGGAGCCGCGCGCCTTCTACGGCAACGTGATGTTCTCGACGGGGCCGAACAACGAGCTGGGCGGGCCGAACGACACCGCCTGTCACCTCGACATCCCGATGCGCAATTGTTCGCTCTTCCTCGACGACGAGCCGATCGTGATCGACGGCGATATCGTGGTGAAAGAGATCCAGATGGAACGCAGCTGAGGCGTCCCCTGCCTCAATCTGCCGGGCGGCTCTTCTTACCTCGGGGCCGCCCATCTTTACAAAGGACAGGATCATGTCTCAGTCAGACACCTATAAGGCCGGAGGCTTCGGCGTCTCTGTGCCGCGTGGCACGAAACCCGGTATCGTGGTCGTGGATTTTTCTTACGGGTTCACGGATCTGCAATACCCGACGGCCTCGGATGCCGCGTTGCAAATGGCCCGGACCAAAGAGATTTGCGATACGGCGCGGGCCAAGGGGTTTCCGGTGATCTTCACCACCATCGCCTATCACCCCGGCGAGTTGGACAAGCTCCCGTGGCTGAAGAAGGCGACCGGGATGCGGGCGCTGATCGAAGGCACCTGTCTGGTCGAAATCGACGCCGCTACCGGCATTCAACCCGAGGACGCGATTGTCACCAAAAAGGGCGCGTCGTCGTTTTTCGGGTCCACGCTGAACGCGCTTCTGACCGGCGCAGGCGTCGATACCGTTGTGGTGACAGGGGCGACGACATCGGGCTGTGTACGTGCAACCGTCGTGGATGCGGTGCAGTCGGGCTATACCGTGTTGATCCCGCGCGATTGCTGCGCGGATCGCGCCGAAGCACCGCATGAGGCGAACCTCTACGACATGGATCAGAAATACGGTGACGTCACCGACAGTGTGGATATTCTGAACTGGCTCGAAAGCCTTTGAACCCGCCCAAATTGCAGGGAATGTTTGGGGGAGGCTGCGGTCTTCCCCTTTTTCATAGGAGAAAGCGATGTTTTACCTGACGAAAGACGGCTCTGGCCTGCCGCGCGATCCGTTTGCGGCGATTGTCTCGCCCCGGCCCATCGCGTGGATTTCGACACGCGGCACACATGGCGCGACCAACCTCGCGCCGTATTCGTTTTTCAACGCTGTGGCCTATGCGCCGCCGCAAGTCATCGTGTCCTCCATCGGCGGCAAGCCGGATCGCGCCAAAGGCAAGGACAGCTACAGCCATATCCTTGAGACCGGCGTGTTCTGCATCAACATCGCCGGGTTTGAGGATCGCGAGGCGCTCAATGCCTCCTCTGCGGGTTATCCGGCGGATCGGAGCGAGTTTGAGGCTTTGGGGCTGAAGGCCGCGGACTGCGAAAGCATCGACTGTCCGCGACTTGCCGACGCTCCGGCAGCTCTGGAATGTCGGTTGACGCAGGTGATCGATCTGGAGGGAGAGGGCAATCTGATGATCCTCGCGCGTGTCGAGGCAATCCACCTGCGCGACGACTGCCTGACGGAAGAAGGGCGGTTCGATGTGCTGCGCTACAAACCTTTGACGCGGCTTGGATACCAGGATTTCGCCAGCATCGACAAGCTGTTCCAGATGCGCCGTCCAAAACTTTGACATCATAAAAAACGGCCCCCGCAGGGGCCGTTTTCAATTCAGGCGAGGTCCGCCGTCATCGGGTCATAGGCGTAAACCCAGGCCGGATCTTCCGGCTCTTTGAGCCATGTGTTGGCGTTGGAAATCGTCTGCACCTTGGTGGCGCGGGCGTGGCGGGTCGCCTCGTAGGTTTTGAAGGCGGAGGCGTAATCCTCCATACCGGAGATCGACAGCGCACGGGTCAGAACGGCGGCATCTTCGATCGCCATGCAGGCACCTTGGGCCATATGCGGGCGCATCGGGTGGCAGGCATCGCCCAGCATGACCAGACGCCCCTGGCTCCAGAGGTTCATCACATCGCGGTTCCAGAACGGCCATTTGGTCACGGTCTCGGTCGCGTCGATCAGGGCCTGAACGACGGGGTGCGACCCGCCGAAAATCGCTTCCATCTCTTCGCGGGAGCTGTCGACAAAGCTTGCTTCGTGGTCCCAGCTGTCCACCGGCACGCCGGTCACATAGTAATATTCCGACTGATCGTGTTTCGTCGCGTAAGTCATGATGTGACGGGATTGTTCCCACCACCATTTCACGCAGGGCTCGAAGTCCAGACCGGAAGAGCGCAGCTTGTTCATGTCGACCAGCGCGCGATGGCCGACCCAACCGCTGTAACGCGGTTTTTCGACGCCCAGAAGTTTTTCGCGGATCATCGAGTTGATGCCGTCGGCACCGACCACGAGTTTCGCCGCAACCTTGTTGCCATTGGCGAAGGTCAAAAGAACATCACTGTCGCGCTCTTCGATATCGGTCAGGCGATGATCGAAATGTACGGTGTCCTGGGGCAGGGCGTTGATTTGTTCGGCATGCAGATCGCCGCGGTGAATGGTGATGTAGGAGGCGCCGTATTCCTTTTGGGCATAGTCGCCCAAGGGAATTTTCGACAGGTACTCGCCGGTCATCCCGTCGCGGGAGAACCAGAAATCCGGGTGTGAGCCGATCTCTTCGAGACGTTTCTCAAGCCCGATCTGGCGAAAAATTTTCATCACGTTCGGGCCGATATGGATGCCAGCGCCGAGACGGGTGAATTCAGGGGCCTGCTCGAAGGTGTGAACGGAGAAACCCGCGTCCAGCAGGAGAGCAGCCGCTGCTGCGCCGCCGAGGCCAGCGCCGATGACGGCGATATCTACTTGGTCGATCTGAGTCATGTGAGGTCCTGTGCGTCAGAGATATATTCGTTTGTACACAAACAAATATCACATCAAGAAGCAGTGTCAAAAACAATGGTTGCCGCGCGAGCGGCAAACAGTCATCTGATGAAAATTTAATCAACTGGCGGCCGGTCGTCGTGGTGGGCACAGGCCCCTCGCTTCTATAAGCGATTGCGATCCGACTCAGGACCTCTCAGGGCGGGAACAGGCAGAGCTCTCACGACATGGAGGGGACAGGCCTTGCGGCTCTTGTGCCGTGTCTGTTTTCACGATGGAGCCTGACATTCATGTCTTCGGTTCCTCTCGCTTGAATGGAGCTTGTGTGAGTACTCTGTTCGAGAAAAGCAGGCAGTTCACCGCTTTGCACGCCAAGATCAAAAAGGTGGGCAAACCGGCACAAAGGCAATTCTTCGCTCGTAAAAGCGATTTCAATTTAGTCTGTCGTTTGGGGATATGGTAGCGGAGGAGGGACTTGAACCCCCGACACGCGGATTATGATTCCGCTGCTCTAACCAACTGAGCTACTCCGCCGAAGTGCCGCGTAGATAGATTGAGCGACTGCGGGGGTCAAGAGGGATTTCGCCGAAATCCGGCAGAAAATTCCACTCAGGGCCAAGCCCGCGTTCCCCGCCCCGACTTGTTGCCCGTGCTGTGATCTCCTAACCTCTCGCGACAGGCGAAAAGCGGGGCGGATATGGGCAGCACGGGACAATGGGATTTCTGGATCGACCGGGGCGGCACCTTCACCGATGTGGTAGGGCGCGACCCTGAGGGGCGGCTTCATACGCTCAAACTCCTGTCCAACAATCCAGAGCGCTATCGCGACGCCGCCGAACAGGGGATTCGCGACCTGTTGGCTCTGGCTTCAGGCGCTCCGATCCCGCGGCGCGCGATCAGAGCGGTCAAGATGGGTACGACGGTCGCGACCAATGCGCTGCTGGAGCGCAAGGGCGAGCGGGTGCTTCTGCTGATCACGGAAGGGTTTGGCGATCTGTTGCGCATTGGCTATCAAGCCCGGCCGGATCTTTTCGCGCTCGAGATCAAACGCCCCGAATTGCTTTATGAAAGCGTCGCGGAGGTCCCGGAGCGGCTGGCGGCAGATGGCTCTGTCGTCACGCCACTCGATGAGAGCGCTGCCCGGGCGGCTCTGCAATCAGGGTTCGATCAGGGCATTCGCGCTGTCGCCATCGCTTTTCTGCACGCCTATCTCGAACCTGCGCATGAGAACCGCGTTGCGGAGATCGCACGGGAGATCGGCTTTACACAGGTCTCGACCTCGCATGAGACCTCGCGACTGGCAAAACTCGTCTCGCGCGGCGACACCACGGTCGTCGACGCCTATCTCTCCCCGATCCTGCGCCGCTATGTCGATCAGGTGGCCGAGGCGCTGTCGTTGGGCCATGCCTGCGAGCGGCTGTTGTTCATGCAATCGAATGGCGGGTTGACCGATGCGACGCTGTTTCAGGGTCGTGATGCGATCCTCTCCGGGCCCGCGGGCGGCATCGTCGGCATGGTGCGCACGGGTGAGGCGGCGGGGTTTGAAAGGCTGATCGGCTTCGATATGGGCGGCACCTCGACCGATGTCTCGCATTACGCCGGCCTTTATGAACGCACCTTCGAGACTGAAGTCGCTGGCGTGCGGTTGCGTGCGCCGATGATGGATATTCATACGGTCGCAGCCGGTGGCGGGTCGATCTGTAGCTTCCGGGACGGTCGGTTTCAGGTCGGTCCCGAAAGTGCGGGGGCCGATCCGGGGCCTGCCGCTTACCGCCGTGGCGGGCCACTGACGGTGACCGATTGCAACGTGTTTCTGGGCAAACTGTCGCCCGATCATTTCCCGCATGTCTTTGGGCCGGAGGGCAAGGAACCGCTGGACGTCGACGCCGCCCGGCGCGGGTTTGAAGAATTAACTGCGGAGATCAACGTCGCAACCGGGCAGAGCCTTATGCCCGAAGAGGTGGCGGAGGGTTTTCTCAGGATCGCGGTCGACAATATGGCCAATGCGATCAAGAAAATCTCGGTCGAGCGCGGACACGACGTGTCGCAATATACGCTGCAATGTTTTGGCGGCGCGGGAGGACAGCATGCCTGTCTCGTGGCCGATGCGCTCGGTATGACGCGGGTGCTGATCCACCCTTTTGCCGGTGTGCTTTCGGCCTATGGCATGGGGCTGGCGGACATCCGGGCGCTGCGGGAGGTGCAACTGGACCTGCCCCTTGACGATCTTTCTGCCGCAGAAGGCGCGCGCGCGGCGTTGGTGGCGGAGGCGCAGGCGGAGGTGGCCGCGCAGGGTGTGGCGCAGATCAGAACCCTGACACGGGCTCATCTGCGCTATACCGGCTCGCACCAGACGCTCGATGTGCCGTTTGGGACTATGGCGGAGATGACGGCGGCGTTTGAGGTCGCGCACAAGGCACGGTTCGGTTTTGCGCCGCCGGGGCGGGCCCTGATCCTCGATATGCTGGCGGTGGAGGCCGTGGGGGAAACCGGTGAACCCCCTATGGTCGCGCCGATGCGGGTGGGAGAGGTCGCGCCGAAAGCGATGATGTCCGTCACGGCGTCCGGTTGGGGCGAGGTGCCGCTATTCGACCGACTGAGTCTGCCGCAAGGCGTGGACATTCAAGGCCCGGCCGTGATCTCCGAGCCGACAGGCACCAATGTGATCGAACCGGGCTGGGTGGGGCGGCTTGATGCGCAGGGCAACCTGATCCTGACCCGCGCCGCGCCCGTCGAGCGTAGTGCTGCCGTGGGAACCGAGGCCGATCCGATCCTTCTCGAGGTGATGTCGAACCTGTTCATGTCTGTCGCCGATCAGATGGGTGCGACGCTGGCGAACACGTCGTGGTCGGTCAACATTAAGGAAAGGTTCGATTTTTCCTGCGCGATCTTCGATGCCCATGGTCGTCTGGTCGCCAATGCGCCGCATGTTCCGGTGCATCTCGGCTCCATGTCGGACTCGGTGCAGACGGTGATCCGGCAGTTTTCCGACGCCGCCGAGGGCGATGCTTTCGTGCTCAATTCGCCCTATCGCGGCGGTACCCATCTGCCGGACATCACTGTGGTGACGCCGGTATTTGTGGACGGAAAACCTGCCTATTGGCTGGGTGCGCGCGGGCATCACGCGGATGTCGGCGGGCGCACGCCGGGATCGCTGCCCCCCGATAGCACAACGCTCGAAGAAGAAGGTGTGGTGATCGAAACCACGCGCATCGTGACGGCAGGGCGGTTCGAAGAAGAGAAAATGCGTGCTTTGCTCGCCTCGGGGCGCTATCCCGCGCGCAATATCGACCAGAACATTGCCGATCTTCAGGCGCAGGTGGCCTCGAATGAGACGGGAAAACAAGCGCTTATGGGCGTTGTCGCCCGCTATGGTACGGAGGTGGTCACGGCCTATATGCAGCATGTGCAGGACAATGCCGAGGCCTCCGTGCGCGCGGTGATCGACCGGCTTTCAGATGGGGAATTCACCTATCCGATGGACGATGGCGCAGAGATCAAGGTGCGTCTTACGGTCGATGCGGCCACCCGCACGGCGACCGTCGATTTCACCGGAACCTCGCCTCAGCACAAGGGAAATTTCAACGCACCTCTGTCGATCTCGCGCGCGGTGGTTCTCTATGTTTTCCGGACACTTGTGGGCAAAAACATCCCGCTGAACGAGGGGTGTCTCAAGCCGCTCAACATCATCGTGCCGGAGGGGTCGATGCTCAATCCGGGCGAGGGGGCGGCGGTGATTGCGGGCAACACGGAGGTATCGCAGGCGGCGTGCAATGCGTTGTTCGGGGCCTTGGGGGTGATCGCCGGATCGCAGGGGACGATGAACAATTTTGTCTGGGGGAACAATGACTTCCAGAATTATGAAACCATCGCGGGCGGCACGGGCGCGGGGCCGGAGTTCGACGGCTGCGACGCGGTGCAATCGCATATGACCAACACGCGGATGACCGATCCCGAAATTCTCGAAGCGCGGTTCCCGGTGCGGCTTCTGGAGTTTGCCATCCGTCCGAATTCCGGCGGTCAAGGCGCGCATCATGGCGGTAACGGATTGATCCGAAAGATGGAATTCCTGACGCCAGTGACAGTCACGACGCTCTGTTCGCACCGGGTCATACCGCCTTTTGGTGTGAATGGTGGTGCGCCGGGGAGGGTGGGGCGGAACTCCGCTATCTTGCCGGACGGCGCGGAAATTCCGCTTCAGGGCAATGACGAGATCGACCTCCCGGCAGGCGGGATTTTCGTGATGGAAACGCCCGGCGGCGGGGGCTTTGGGGCGGCCTGATCGCCGCCCGAAATCGTTCCGAAATGACTGTCGGCAAAGCGTCGGATTTGTGTCGGACTTTTGTCGGGCACGAAACGCGCAGGGCGCGGCGAACCTAAGCCTCTGCCAAATCCTCCGCGATCTGCCGGAACATCGCGAGGGTCTCAAGGTTGATCGCGCCATCGCCCACGCGGAAATCCGTGTCGGCGGCGTTCTGGGCGATCACCACGCCCGCCGCGCGGTGGATGTACATGTATTGCCCGTAAATGCCGATGCCGAAGAATTCACCCGCGCGCGCCTCGGGCGGCAGCCACCATTGCAGGCCATAGCGCAATTGCCCGTCGGGGATTTTCGCGGTCTCGGGATCGGGCAGGGGCGCAGTCTGCTGTGTCATGCGGTCGATCCAGGCCTCGGACACGATCCGCGTGCCGTTCCATGCGCCTTTTTGCAGCATCATCTGGGCAAGGCGGGCATAATCGCGGGTGCTCATGTTGAAACCGCCCGCGACGAAAGGCTCCTGTTCCTCATCGGTGATGACGAAACCACTGTGCTCGAACCCCATGGGTCGGATCACATGGGCGTTCAGCAGATCGATCATCTTTTGACCGGTTAGCGCCCGGATCATCATGCCGATGACATGGGTGTCGACGGTGACGTAATGCATATAGGTGCCGGGGGGCCATTGCCGGGTGAGCGTGGCGGCGAAATCGTCCATCGAGCCGCCGACCCCGATGATCCGACCCATGCGGTTGATGTCGGAATGATAGTCGACATAGTCCTCGTTGAAACGCACGCCGCTTGACATGGTGAGCACGTCGAGGAGGCGAACACCGTCATAACCGCTGCCCTTGAGCGCGGGCAGATGGTCCTGCACCTCGGCTTCGAGAATGTCGGCGGGGATCAGCCCTTTGTCGATCAGGATGCCAAGCAGGAGTGCTGTGACGCTTTTCGACATAGACCATGAGATATTGCGGTCTTCGGGCCGGGTGCCGTGAAAATATTGCTCGTGACGGATGGCACCGTCTTTCAGGACGAGAAAGCTTTTGACGTTCCGGTCGATAAAATAGCGGTCGAGATCAACGTGTGTCGTGATCGGCGCTTTTGCCTCCGGCAAGGCGCTTGGCAAGGCGCTTGGCTGGGAGGCGGGCATGTCGAAGGGCAGGGCGTGGAAGAGCTGATCGAGATGGGAAAAATTCCAGACGATCTTGCCGGGCGCAAACAGGCTATTGACCCGCGCGAGCCGTTTGATGCCGGTCATATCGAGCCGGAGGAGGCGGCCACCTATGATTTTCGCGGTGTCGATCAGTGCCGAAGCTTGCATGGCTGTCCCCTGCTGTCGTTTCCATGAGACTGTGCAGGGGAAGCAAGGCTGTGTCGAGGTTTTCCCGTAGGTTGCAGTCCGGTTACGATGCGTCAGAGGTGACGACCCAAGGCGTGTCGAACCAATGTTCTTCGAGGTTCGGGGTGTCCCCGATCCGGTCGATGACGGCGAAAAGCCCGTTGCCGGTGAGCGGCGTCAGCACGCCATGCCATGTGCCACGGTGAAAGTTGATCGCCTGCGCACCATCGGTGACGAAGGCGCGGGGCGCGGCTTCGGGACCGTCGGAGACGATGACGAGGAACGGATCGGCGGACATCGGCACGAAGGCCTGCGACCCTTCCGGGTGGCGTTCGATCAGGTCGAGCGTGTAGGGAAAGTCCCGCAGCTCGGCATGGAAGATCGAAATGCCGACGCGACCGCCGGTGTCTGGGGCGACATCGACCGAGGCGCGGTCGTGGTAACGGCCGCATTTGCCCTGATTGATGATCTTGTCCGGTGCGCCGACCGCGTCGAGCACATCGCCGTAAGGGGCGAAGGCCTCGGGGGTCAGCGGTTCGGTGGTGATGACGCGGGTCATCCCAGCTCCAGCTTGGCGTGACGGTTGACGTCTTTGTACAGGAGATAGCGGAACGGGCGACGACCGGCGGCGTAACAGGCCTGCGGGCAGAAGGCGCGGAGCCAGAGGAAATCGCCCTCGGAGACCTCGACCCAATCCTGATTGAGCAGGTAGACGCCGCGACCCTGAAGCACATAGAGCCCGTGTTCCATGACATGGGTTTCGGCGAAAGGAATGGTGCCGCCCGGCAGGAAGGTCACGATATTGACGTGGAAATCGTAGCGCAGATCGTGCGGATCGACGAAGCGCGAGGTAGACCAGTAACCCGAGGTGTTGGGCATTTCCACCGGCGGCCTTTCCATATCGGCGGTGACGAAACTTTCGGGTTTGTCGATGCCCGGCGCGGGTTCGTAGCGTTTGCGAATCCAGACGAAGGTCGCGGGCGTGTCGTTGTCGTTCTGCACGGTATATGTGTCGCCGGGAGCGACGAAAACATAGCTGCCGGGGTCGAGCTGATAGGCGCGCGCACCGATGGTCAGGCGCATGTGACCGGCCAGCACGAAGATCACGCATTCGGCCATCGGATCGGGTTCCGGGTCGGTCGTGCCGCCGCCGGGGGAGACCTCGACGATCAGTTGCGCGAAGGTTTCGGCAAAGCCGGTGAGCGGGCGGGCCAGAACCCAGGCGCGGGTTTTATCCCAGCCGGGCAGGTAGCTCACGACGATGTCGGACATCACCCCATGCGGGATGACCGCATAGGAATTGGTGAAAACGGCACGCTCGCGGGCGTGGTTGTTTTGATCGGGCAGGCCACCGGTCGGGGCGCAGTAGGTGTATTCGTAGCTCATCGCGTTTCTCAGAGGTTCATGTCCTTGAGACGATGCCACGCGATCCGTTCGACCTGTTTGCAGGCGGTTTTGAATTCGCTGTCCCGGTCGTTGCCGAGCCGGGTGTGGAATGCGTCGAGGATTGTCGCCTTGGTATTGTCTTTCACGGCGATGATAAAGGGGAAGCCGTATTTTTCGGTATAGGCGGTGTTAAGGGTCTCGAAGGTGGCGTGTTCCTCGTCGGTGAGCGCGTCGAGACCGGCGGAGGCCTGTTCCGTGGTGCTCTCGGCGGTGAGGCGTTTGGCCTGTGCGAGTTTTCCAGCGAGGTCGGGGTGGGCGATCAGCACGCCGTCTTTCTCGGCCTCGGATGCGGCGCGGAAAGCGCGGCAGAGAACGGAATGGACGCCGACGGCGCTGTCATGCGCCGGGCCAAGCTCCAGCTCCCAAGCGCGTTCGGCCACCCAAGGGGAATGCTCGAATACGCCGCCGAATTTCGCGACGAAGTCCTCTTGCGACATCTGCGAGGGGCGGGTTTTGCGCGTATGCGGATGCACCTTGGCCCAATGGCGCGCCATGTCGATGCGGCGGGGCGTCCAGACGCCGTCGAAGGTTTGGATATAGTCGATGAAGCGTTTGAGGCCCGCCATTTTGCCGGGACGCCCGATCAGGCGGCAATGCAAGCCGATGTTCATCATTTTCGGCGTGCTGGTCGTGCCCTCGGCATAGAGCGTGTCGAAAGCGTCCTTGAGATAGGTGAAGAATTGCTCGCCGGTGATCCAGCCGGGGCTGGTGGCGAAACGCATGTCGTTGGCCTCAAGCGTATAGGGGATGATCAGCTGATCGCGATCGCCGACTTCGAGCCAATAGGGCAGGTCGTCGTCATAGGTGTCGGAGACATAGTCGAAGCCGCCCTCCTCAGATACGAGGCGCACGGTGTTGGCCGAACACCGCCCGGTGTACCAGCCATAGGGGCGTTCCCCGGTGACTTCCTCGTGCAGCTTGATCGCCGCCTGAATGGAGGCGCGTTCTTCCTCCTCCGGCATGTCCTTGTGTTCGACCCATTTGTAGCCGTGGGACGCGATCTCCCAACCGGCGTCCTGCATCGCCGCGACCTGTTCGGGCGACCGGGCCAGAGCCGTGGCGACGCCGTAGATCGTCACGGGGATGTCGGCCTCGGTGAACAACCGGTGCAAACGCCAGAAGCCCGCGCGTGCGCCGTATTCATAGATCGATTCCATGTTCCAGTGGCGCTGGCCCTTCCACATGGCCGCGCCCGCGATGTCTGAGAGGAAGGCCTCAGAGGCCTCATCGCCATGCAGCACGCAGTTTTCGCCGCCTTCCTCATAGTTCAGCACGAATTGCACCGCGACCTTCGCGCCTCCGGGCCAGTGCGGATCGGGCGCATTGGCCCCGTAACCCAACATGTTTCGAACATAGCGCGGTGGATTTTTCGGCATTTCCCTTGGCCTTCGTGTTTTTTGACTAATTGGTAGGCTTGTTAGATATCGAATACTCTTTTGTATGCAATCTGACGAGATTGATTGTTGCTGCGACGGCGGCTTTCCGACAGTCTCCAAACGAAACGCTAACTATTTGGGCAGCTTCGCCATGACTTCCGGTTTTTTGACCACCCATGTTCTCGATACGGCCAAGGGTTTGCCGGCCGAGGGGATCGAGATTGCGCTCTACCGCGTCTCCGGCAACAGTCACACAAAGATTGCGACGGCCGTGACGAATGCCGACGGACGGACGGACACACCGATTCTGCCCGCCGGGACATTTAAGACCGGCACCTATGAGCTGATTTTCTTTGCAGGCGACTACCTGCGGCGCACGGGGCAGGCCGGTGGAGAGCCTCTGTTCCTCGATCAAATCCCGATCCGTTTCGGGATCAATGACGCGGAAAGCCACTATCACGTGCCGCTGTTGCTGTCGCCTTACAGCTATTCGACCTATCGGGGGAGCTAACATGACGTTGATGCCGATTTTCTGGGAATGGGCGGAGTTTGCCCTGCGCTGGCTGCATGTGATCACCGCGATTGCGTGGATCGGGTCGTCTTTCTATTTCATCGCGCTCGATCTCGGGCTGCGGCCCTCGTCGGATCGTCGCCAAGGCGTGTCGGGTGAGGAATGGCAGGTCCATGGCGGCGGCTTTTATTTCATCCAGAAATACATGGTCGCGCCTGCACGAATGCCTTCGGACCTGATCTGGTTCAAATGGGAAAGCTATTCGACCTGGCTCACGGGCTTTGCACTTATGGCGGTGGTCTATTACCTCGGCTCCGAACTGTATCTCGTCGATCCGAACGTGTTGGAGATGTCGAGCGGCATGGCGATCGCGATTTCCGTGGCTTCGCTGGCCTTTGGCTGGATCGCGTACAACACGATTTGCAAGCTGATGCTGGGCAAGGACGACACCTGGCTGATGGTCATCCTCTATGTGATCCTTGTGGCGATGGCCTGGGGCTATACGCAGGTGTTTTCGGGCCGGGCCGCGTTTCTGCATCTGGGCGCGTTTACGGCGACGGTGATGAGCGCCAACGTGTTCTTCATCATCATTCCGAACCAGAAGGTGGTGGTCGAGGATCTCAAGGCCGGGCGCACGCCCGATGCGAAATACGGCAAGATCGCCAAGCAGCGCTCGACCCATAACAACTACCTGACCCTGCCGGTCATCTTCATGATGCTGTCGAACCACTACCCGCTGGCCTTCGCCGCCAAGTACAACTGGATCATCGCGGCGCTGGTGTTCCTGATGGGGGTCACGATCCGGCATTTCTTCAACACGATGCACAAACGCGGGGGCATGCTGTGGTGGACATGGGGGCTGACCGTGGGGCTTTTCCTCGCCGTCATGTGGTTGTCGACCGCAGGCATTTACATGCAGGACGAGGGCGAGGACGAAGCCGCGCTCGGCCCGGTGGCGCAGCGCTTTGCCTCGGCTGCCGGGTTCGAGGAGGTGCATGATATCGTCACCACCAACTGCTCCATGTGCCATTCCAGAGAGCCCTATTGGGAGGGCATGGCCTCGCCGCCGAAAGGCGTGCGGCTTGAGACCACGCAGGAGGTGGCGACCTTGGCGAAAGAGATCTGGCTTCAGGCCGGGGTGACCCACGCCATGCCGCCTGCGGGCAGTTACATGGCGCTCGATGACGAGAGCCGCGCGGCCATTCGCAAATGGTACGAAGCGGGGCTTGAGGGATAACTTGAGGGATAAAAAGGGCGGGGTCTTCCCCGCCTTATTTCTTTGAAAAGGACCAGCGGGTTTCCTGCCGGTAGGTGTCTTCGGGATCGAGCCGGACCGAAGGGAAATCGGAGCGGTTCGGCGCATCCGGCCAGCGCTGGGCCTCAAGCGCGACGCCGCAAAACCCGACCTCCGGCACGCCGCGATGGCCGTTCATCGCGCCGCTGCCGATGGGGGCGGCGTCGAAGACCTGAAGCCCCGGCTCGCTGGTGTCCATGCGCAGCGTGATGCCACTTGTCCCGCGCAGCACGGCGGCGGGTTTCATCTTGCCCGGCCCGTCCGCAAGGCAGAAATTGTGGTCAAAGCGCTGGGCGTCCGAAGGGCGCAGCACATGGCCGTCGCTGAGATCGAAGCCGGTGCCGCTCACGTCCAGCACGCCGGTGGGGATCATCCGACCGTCGACCGGGGTATAGCGATCCGCGAAGACCTGAAGCCAATGGCCGTCGGTGGTCGCCGTGCCGTCGAGGTTCCAATAGGAATGGTTGGCGAGGTTCAAAAGCGTCGGCGCATCGGTGGTGGCGGTGAGTTCGAGCCGGAGCGTCGCGGGGGCCTCGACCGTATAGCGCGCGGTGATCAGGCGGTTGCCGGGAAAGCCGCCCTTGCCGTCGGGCAATGTCAGGGTCAGGGTCACGGAGGTGGCGCTCAGGGCGGCGATCTTCCACAGTTCGGTATGCAGCCCTTGGGGGCCGCCATGCAGGAGCGTCTCGCCCTCGTTGGCTTCGAACCCCAGTTCGCGCCCGTCGAGCTCCGCCCGCGCGCCGGAAATCCGGTTGGCAACCGGGCCGACGATGGCGCCGAAATACTCCATCGGCCCGTGTTCATAGGCGGCAATTTCCGATCCGCCGAGCGTCAGCCCATAGGGCACTCCGCGCAGCCGGACGTCGTTGAGGATTGCGCCGTAGGACAGAATGGTGACGCTCAGATCGCCAGCGGTCAGTGTGATCGCGTCGACGCGGCGCCCGTCTTTCAGATGACCGAAAAGTTCCTTCATCGGGTCAACCTTTCACGTGCAAGGCGTAGCCCGGCGAGCGTTATGGCGTGGCCGTCGGCCTGAGAGACTGGGACGAACTGGCTTTCAAGGGCTGTGCGATAGGGCGCGCGGAGGGAGGCGGGGGCGATGACGGCCACGGGTTGGCCGAGCCAATAGGCGCGTGTGGCGGCGAGTTCCGTGCCGATCAGCGCGGCGGTTGCGCGCGATGTGGCCTCCGGCAGGGGCAGCTCACCCTGATCCGCCATCGCCTTGAGTGCGGCAAGCCGCAGCGCGGCGTTTTCAGGGCGGGACATGGTATCGGACAGGCCGTCTGTAAACGCTTCCGCATCGCCGAGGGTCAGATCGCCAAACACGGCGCCGAGCAGCGTTCCGGTCAGAAAACGCCGCATGGAGACGACCTCCCCGGCGCTGACATGGGCCCAGAGCGTTGAGGATTTGCCGGGCAGGCAGAGGATGCCGTCGAATTTCGGATTTTGCGCGATGAACCCGGCCAGCGTCACCTCTTCGCCCCGTGTCACGGTGCGGGGATGATCCTGCGACAGGGGCGGGATGTCGGGAGATTGAAGCGTCTCGGGCAGGGCGGCGCAGGGCAGATTGCGGGCGGGTGCAGAGGTGCCTGCGAGGAGTGCGAGAGCGGCGTGATCCTCGGGGTTGGTCCGGGTCGGGGCGGAGGAGGCGCTGTCGAGATCCCAGAGCCAAAGCTCCGTCCCGTCGAAGATCCCCGCCTGTGCGCTCATCCGTGCCTCCCTCGTGTCATAGTGTTTATGGCGTGGGGGGCACGGCGATGCAATGGGGGCTCAGCTTTTGAGTTCGGCCGGGTAACCCGCCTTTTTCAGCGCCTCAAGAATGGCCTCGTCGCCGGCCTCGGAAAAGACGTCGATTTCATGGGCGGAGATGTCGGCCTCGACTTCGACCGTGTCGTCGATCGCTTCGAGGGCTTCGGTGATGGCAGCCTTGCAATGGCCGCAGGTCATGTTGGGAACGGAAAAGACGGACATGGATTGTGACCCTTCTTTGAGAATATCCTCACGGATCGCTCGAATGCGCCGTGGCTCTGCGCTATATATCTAACGCCGAACCGTTAGAAGGCCAGAGTGGAAAATATGCACAGCACCCGTTTCTCCGTCGAAGGTATGACCTGCGCCTCCTGTGTGGGGCGTGTCGAGCGCGCTTTGAAAGGCACGGAGGGGGTCGAGGCCGCCAATGTGAACCTTGCGACAGAGACGGCGGATGTGCGATTCGGCGAAGGCGTCGATGTGGCGCGTCTGGTCGCGGTTTTGGACAAGGCGGGCTATCCGGCGCGGGTCGAAGAGATGACCTTTGACGTGCAGGGCATGACCTGTGCCTCCTGTGTCGGGCGGGTCGAGCGCGCCTTGCAGGCGGTTGAGGGGGTGACTGCGGCCTCGGTCAATCTCGCAACCGAAACAGCAACGGTGACGTATCTGACGGGTGTGCAAGATGCCGAAAGCTTGACCAAGGTCATCGAAGGGGCAGGGTATGAGGCGAAACCGCGGGTCGATACGACGGCCGAACCGGTGAACCGCAAGGAAAGCGAAGCGCGGGAGATCCGCGGCAAGCTGATCCTCGCTGCTGTGCTGACCCTGCCGATTTTTCTGATCGAGATGGGCGGGCATCTGATCCCGGCGCTGCATCACTGGTGGATGATGACCGTGCCGGAATGGCTCTGGCGCATGGTGCAATTTGCCTTGACGACCGTGATTCTTGCGGTGCCGGGGCGGGTGTTTTTCGCCAAGGGCATTCCCGCGCTCCTGAAGGGCGGGCCGGATATGAACGCGCTGGTCGCGCTGGGCGCAGGCGCGGCCTATCTGTTTTCGACGGTGGTGACCTTCTGGCCCCGTGCCGTGCCGATGGGGGCGCAGAACGTCTATTTCGAGGCCGCCGCCGTGATCGTGACCCTGATCCTGCTGGGCCGCTGGCTTGAGGCGCGGGCCAAGGGGCGCACGGGCGAGGCGATCCGCAAACTTGCGGGGATGCGGGCCAAGACCGCACGGGTTGAGCGCGCGGGCGAGGTGGTCGAGGTTCCGATCGAAGAAATCAAGGTGGGCGATGTGCTGCATCTGCGTCCGGGCGAAAAGATCGCGGTGGACGGCAAGGTTTTGTCGGGCGACAGCCATGTCGATGAGGCGATGATTTCGGGCGAACCGCTCCCGGTGGCGAAAGCCGAAGGATCGCCGGTGATTGCGGGGACGGTCAATGGCGAAGGCACGATGACCTATCTGGCCGAAAAGGTCGGAGCGGATACGATGCTGGCGCAGATCATTCGCATGGTCGAGGACGCGCAGGGCGCGAAACTGCCGATTCAGTCGATGGTCGACAAGGTGACGATGTATTTCGTCCCGGTCGTGATGGGGCTGGCGGCGCTGACCGTGCTGGTCTGGCTGATCTTCGGACCGGAGCCTGCGCTGGCGCATGCTCTGGTCGCGGGCGTTGCGGTGCTGATCATCGCCTGCCCCTGTGCCATGGGGCTGGCAACGCCGACCTCGATCATGGTGGGCACCGGGCGCGCCGCCGAGCTCGGCGTGTTGTTCCGCAAGGGCGATGCGTTGCAGGGCTTGCAGGAGGTCAAGGTGATTGCCTTCGACAAGACCGGCACGCTGACCGAAGGGCGCCCGGACGTCACCGAGGTGACGGTTCTGGTGGGCGAGGAAGACGCGCTTCTCGCCGAGGTTGCCGCAGTCGAGGCGAAATCCGAACATCCCATCGCGCGGGCCATTGAGCGTGCCGCCGAGGAGCGGGGGCTGGTTTTGCCGCAGGTCGACAAGGCACGGGCGATTGCCGGGCATGGGATCAAGGCGGAGATCGGCGAGGTGACGCTGCATGTCGGAAACATGCGACTGATGACCCGCGAAAAGATCGACACCGCGCCGTTCGAGGTGCCGTTGGCGGCGCTGGCGGACCGGGGACGCACGCCGGTTCTTGTGGCCCGTAACGGGGTGGCGGTGATGGTGATCGGAATTTCCGATCCGGTGCGGCCCGCCTCGCGCAAGGCGGTCGAGGCGCTTCATGCGCGCGGCATCAAGGTGGCGATGGTGTCGGGGGATACCCGCCGCGCCGCCGAAGTGATCGCGCGGGATCTCGGGATCGACCATGTCGAAGCGGAGGTGCTGCCGAAAGGCAAGGCGAAGATCGTCGCGGCGCTCAAGGAGGCCCATGGCGCGGTCGGTTTCGTTGGCGACGGGATCAACGACGCGCCGGCGCTGGCCTCGGCGGATGTCGGCATTGCGGTCGGGACCGGCACGGATGTCGCCATCGAGGCGGCGGATGTGGTCTTGATGGGCGGCGACCCGTCGGCGGTGGTGACCGCCTATGACGTGAGCCACAAGACCATGGTGAACATCCGGCAGAACCTGTTCTGGGCCTTTGCCTATAACGCGGTGCTGATCCCGGTGGCGGCAGGCGTGCTCTATCCGGGGTTCGGACTTCAGCTTTCGCCGATGCTCGGCGCGGGTGCGATGGCGATGTCTTCGGTGTTCGTGGTGTCGAATGCGCTCAGGCTGCGACGGATGGCCGCGGCATTTTGAATCGACAAAAAGGCCAGTGTTGCGCACGCGCTGCAATATCTTGGCCATTTCGCAACATCTGGAGGGGTGAGGCACAACCTTGCGTTGATTTTGTGGCGAAAAGGCCCAAATGGTTAACGGCTTTGAATTTCTCCCCTAGCCTGAGAATCGCCTTTCCCGTAATTTCCAAGCGACAGAAACGAAAAGCTGCGCCGGATTTCCCCGGACGCGGATGTTCCTCGAGCAGAAGTGAATTGGTAAAATGTTGGGATTGCAATATTCCGTCCGCGATCATGCGGGCAGCGTTAGCACAGGCACGCTTTCCTTGTCCGGCAACAGCGAAGTGATCGCGGTTCAGGACGTCGAAGATATCTCCCTGAATATGTCGAGCGCCGCGGTCAGCGGTTATACCCGCCAAGGCGGCGATCTGGTGATCGGGCTGGTGGGCGGCAAGACGATTGTCCTTGAGGGCTATTTCGAGGGCGAGCATGAGTTGCTGCTCTCCGAGCACGGGGCGATGACCCGGGTCGATTTCGTGGACGAGGGCGAGGGACCGCTTGTCGCGGGGTATCAGGACATCGACCTGAGCGGCAAATGGAGCGAATACGATCAGCTTGCCTTCCTCGATCTCGAACGGGTCGAGCCGGTGGTTGCGCCGATTGCGGCGGCGGGGCTCGGCTGGCTTGGCCTCGGGGCGGCGGCGGCCGGTGTGGCCGGGATTGCGGTCGCGGGCGACCTGATGGATGGCGATGGCGGCGACAAGGGCGGCAATGGCAATGCCGACACGACGGCGCCGGATGTGTCGATCCTGTCGGGCGTGGAAAGCTCTGGCGACTATGTGAACGGCGCGATTTACGACAGCGGCAGCTATGTGATTTCCGGTGAGGGCGAGGTTGGGGCCACGGTCACGGTCGAGATCAACGGGACGACGCAAACGGTCGTGGTCGGCACGGACGGCACCTGGAGCACCACGTTCGAGAGCGGGTCCATCGACACGGGCGAATATACCACAGGCGTCACCGTCACGGCGACGGACGCGGCGGGGAACACGACCACGGTGACAGACACGCTGGTCGTGGACACCGAGGCGGAGGATCTGAGTTTCGACACGGTCGAGGGCGACGATGTGGTCAATATCGCGGAAGCCTCCGACGATGTGATCGTCTCCGGCCAATCTGAGGCGGGCGCGACCGTGGTGGTCGAGCTCGAAGGTCAGACGGTCGAGACCACCGTGGCGGAAGATGGCACCTGGACGGTGACCTTCGATGGCAGCAGCCTGCCCGCGGGCACTTACGACAGCACGGTCACCGCGACGGTCACCGATGCCTATGGCAATGCCGCGACCTACACGCATGAGATTTCCATCGACCTTGAGACCTCGCTGACCGTGGACGGCGACAGTGCGGGCGGCGACGGCACTGTGAATGCCTCCGAAATGGCCAGCGGTGTGACGCTCACGGGCACGGGCGAGGCGGGGGCGTCGGTCACGGTGACGGTCGAGGGCGTGACGCGCACGACGACCGTGGCGGAAGACGGATCGTGGTCGGTGACCTATGAGAGCGGCACGTTGCCGGAAGGCACCTACAGCACGGAGGTCACCGCGACCTCGACCGATCTGGCCGGGAACAGCACCACCGCGACGGGCACGTTCGAGATCGACACCGAAACCGGTGTGGCAATCGATGCGGGTCATTCGGGCGGCGACGAGACCGTGAACCTTTCCGAGAGCCAGCAGGCGATGAGCTTTACCGGCACGGCGGAGGCGGGTGCGACGGTCGTTGTGACGCTTGCGGGCGTGTCGGTCACCACGGTGGCCGATGGCAATGGCACCTGGACCGCGTCTTATGCGGCGGGGACGCTGACGGGCGGTGAATATGACACCACCCTGACCGCCGTTGCCACCGATGCGGCGGGCAATACGGCGACCAGCACCAGCGTGGTGCATGTCGACACGGTTGCGGGCAATATCACGCTGACGACGCCGATCGAGGGCGACAATGTGATCAACGCCACCGAGGCCTCCGATGGGGTCTGGATCACCGGCACGGCGACGGCGGGCGAAACCGTGACCGTGACGCTGGCGGGGGTCTCGCACACGGTGACCTCGACGACGGGCGGCACCTATTCGGCCTTCTTCGCCGCCTCCGAAATCACGGCGGGCGAGTATGACAGCACGGTCACCGCAACGCTGACCGACGCGGCGGGCAACACCGCCTCCGTGCAGGCGGCGGTGGAGATCGACACCTATGTGTCGAATTTCGCGGAAACCGGTGTGCAGGGCGGCGCGGATGGCGTGATCAACGCGGCGGAAGCAAGCTCCGGCGTCGTGCTCTCGGGCACGGTCGAGGTGGGGTCCACCGTGGTGCTGTCCTTCAATGGCCAGAGCTACACCGCCACGGTCGATGCCTCAGGCAACTGGAGCGCCGCGATCCCGGCCTCGGCGCTGCCGTCGGGCGAAGGATCGGCGGATGTGTCGGTCACCGCGACCGATCCGGCGGGCAACACATCGACCCTGACCGAGACGCTGAGCTACGACACCTATGTGAACGCGCTGGAGCTTTCGGCGGATGCGGGCGGCGATCTCTATCTCAACCTCGAGGAAATCAATGACGGCGCGACCCTGACCGGGATCGTGGAGGTCGGCTCCACCGTTTATGTGACGCTCGAGGGGGTGACCCGTCAGGCCACTGTGGATGCGGATGGCAACTGGAGCGTGACCTTCGCGCCGGGTGAGATTGCCGAGGGCACTTACGAGACGGATGTCGTGGTGACGGCGACCGATGCGGCGGGCAACACCCTGTCGGAGACCACGACGATCACCGTCGATACGGAGATCGACAGCACCGCTATCGAAGGTGTCATGCGCTATGTCGACGGGGTCGGGTCCGTCATGGTCACCGACACGGGCGACGAGATGTCGGTCTATGCCCTGGATGAGAGCGGAACGGTCAGCGAGATCACGCATACGGATACCGATCTCGGCGACACGCTGTTCGTGAGCTTCGGTGAGCATGTGTCGAACGGCGATCAGATCGTCATCACCGCCGAAGATGCGGCGGGGAACAGCTCCGACACGCTTCTGGTGCTCGATACGACGAACGAACGCCCCGATGGCGCCTATTTCGAAGTGGATCTCGACAATTCCGGCCTCGACCAGTTCGACCTCGGCGCGATCGATCTTCAGTTCGTCAACGGTGGCGAAGTGAGCCTGTCCTCCGCCGATCTCGACCGGCTTCTGGGCGAAGAGGGCACGCTGACCATCCATGGCGGCGAGGACGATCGTGTGGTGTTCGAGGAGAGCGCGAGCCTGGTCGGCAGCGTGACCGAGGATGGCAACACCTATGACATCTATACGCTGGGCGACGATCAGGTGTTGGTCGATCACGATATCGAAGTCGTTCTGCCCTGAGGCAGGCGTGCTGCGGGCGGGGGAAACCCGCCCGTGTGACAATGGAGGTGAGGAGCAACAAGGGCATGAGCGCGCGACCACAGTCCGGCATCGCGATCGGTGTCCTTTTTGTCTCCGCCATGGGGCTGGTCGGCTGTGTCGGGGGCGCAGGGTCCGGCCTGTCTCCGGTTGCGATGTTCAAGACCGACCGGTTCGACAGCGGATCGGAGAAAGCTGCGGCATCGGATCACGCCCTTTCGGCCGCCAATGAGGGCGAGGGCTCCCCGCTGATCTCCGATCTTCTGGCGCGTCCGTCGGTCCTGCCCGCAGGCTCCGCCTATGGTCAAGTTGCCACCGCCGTGCTCGCCACCTCCTCGGGACTGGCGCAGGCGGAGCTTCGGGCCTCGAAAATGCGCGCGGTGGCGCGGGAGAAGAACTGGCTGCCGACCATCGGACCGGACATTTCGCTCAGTTCGCTGGGCAAGCTGGCGGGCGGGTTGCTGGTCGAGGCGACGCTTTACGACAATGGCAAGCGCAAGGCGGAACGCGCCTTTGCCGCCGCCGATGTCGAGGTCTCCGCCGTTGCCCTGTCGCAGGATATGAACGACCGGGTGTATGAAGGGCTGACGCTTTACATCACGATTTCCGAGGCGCGGGAAAAGGCGGATATGGCCGAGCGCGGTCTGGGTCGGATGCGCGAGTTCAACCGGGTGGTGACCGAACGCGTCAAGGGCGGGGCGTCGAGTCTGTCGGATCAGCGCGTGGTGGGGTCGATCATCTCCGAAATGGAACATGAGGCGCGCAGCCACCGCGAGGCCGAAACCAGTGCGCGTGAGGAGCTTGCGACACTGACCGGCGGTGCGGCGCTTCCGGTGCTGGAGCAGGCCACGGGGATTGCGGCCCCTGCGAGCGCGCTTGTGCCGCTCGATGTGATGCGCGCGGAAGCCGAGGCGAAGAGGACGGTTGCCGAAGCGCAGGCGGAACGCGCCGCGATGTTGCCGGCGCTGTCGGCGGCGACGCTGATCGGGCAGACGACGAGTTCGAGCCTCGATTACGAGGGGGAGGGGCTGGGGCTGGGCACCGCCGCCGAGATGGAAGCGAGCCGGGCGCGTGAGGCGGCGGCTCAGGCCACGGTCGCGCAGGCGCAGGAAACCGCCGCCCGCCGCGCCGCGCGGGCCGAAAGCCATTTGACGGCGCTGCGCCGTCAGGAACGCGACGCCGCCGATCTGGTGCAGCAGACGCGGGCCAATTACCGGATTTTTCAGGATCAGTTCGAAGCCGGTCAGAAGTCCGTCATGGATGTGCTGAACGTCTATGAACAGATGATCCGCGAGGAGCTCAAACATATCGATCTCAAATATGAAATCGCCCTGACCGAGTTGGAGATCGCACGCGACAAAGGAGCCTTGGCCGAGGGGAGCGCGATTTGAGCCGGTCCCCGAAACTTGCCTTTACCCTGAGCACGGCGCGCCCCAGGGTGCCTGAGGATGTGTCGAACCATCCGAAAGCGCCCGCGCCTCTGACGGTGCATCTCGGCGCGCCGAAGGTCGAGACGCGGCCCGTGAAACCTAAGCCTTCCAGCGATCCGGTCGAGGCGAAGAAACAGGCGGCCAAGGAGGCGCTCCGGCGCAAGGCGGCCGAGGCGACGCGCGAGGCGCAGGAGCGTGAAGCGGCGCGGGTGCGGGAGATCGAGGACGAGCGGCGGGCGCGTGAGACGCAAGCGCGGAATGCGGCGAGCCGTCAGGCACCGGTCGCACCGGTCGTCGAAACCGTGCCACAGGATCAACCGGAACCGCGTTCTGAACCTGTTGCGCATGTTGAGCGGCCCACCGCGGCGATGGTGCCGCCGACCCGACCGGTGTTTTCGCGGCAGATCATTCAGCGCGCCGAATTGGTTGTGGCGCTGGCCAGTCATCTCGGGCAACGGGCGATGGTCTCCGACATCATCGAGAGCCTCGCCGATCAGGCCGACGGAGAGATCCCACCCGTGGCGATGCTGCGCGCGGTGCAGGGTACCGGGCTGGCCGCCGAACTGCTGCGGCCGCGGGTCCTGACGGCGAAGATCTGGCCCGCGCTGGCCTATATGTCCTCCGGGCATGTCGTCTTGGTGCTGAAGCAAAAGGGCGATGTGCTGACCATCCATGACAGCACCGCGCCGGATCAGCGCGCGGATGTGTCGCTTGCGGAATTCGCGCCGTTTTTCACCGGGGTGCTGGTCCGGGCCGGGAAAACAGTGGAGATGATTTCGGCGCAATACGTGCCTGATTTGTCAAAAAAACACTGGTTTTGGGGTCAGTTCGGCGCGTTCAGACGCCAGATCGGCGAGATCGCTCTGGGCTCCTTGGTGGCCAATATGCTGGCCGTCGCGGTCGCGATGTTTTCGCTTCAGGTCTATGACCGGGTGATCCCGCACCAGTCGCAGGCGACGCTTTGGGTGCTGGCTCTGGGTGCGGTCATGGCGATTGCGCTCGAAGCCGTTCTCAAGCTCGCGCGCTCGCGGTTGATGGACGGTGCCGGGCGACAGATCGAGATGCGGGTGCAGTCGATGCTGATGGGGCGGCTGTTGGGCATGCGCTCCGATGCGCGCCCGACGACGCCCTCGGGGCTGTTCTCGGCGATGCGGGAATTCAGTTCCGTACGTGAGTTTTTTACCGCCTCGACCATCGGATCGGTGGCGGATATTCCGTTCATCTTTCTGTTCTTCGCGCTGGTGGCCTCCATCGCGGGGCCGGTGGTGTTCATCCTGCTTTTGGGCGCGGTGATCATGGTGGTGCCGGGATATGTCATGCAGAAACGCATGATGCGGCTGACGCAGGAAACCCAAGGCGCCTCGGCCAAGGCGTCACGGCTTTTGCATGAGGCGGTGTTCGAGCTCGATACGATCAAGACCCAGCGCGGCGAAGACCGGGTGCGGCGGATCTGGGATGAGCTGAACCTGTTGTCGGCGGCGAAATCCTCGGAACAGCGCAAGCTCTCCGGCATGCTGACCTTCTGGTCGCAGGGGGTGCAGCAATTGACCTATGTCTCCGCCGTGGTTGCGGGGACGTACCTTGTGTTTGTGGGCGAATTTACCGTGGGGACGATCATCGCGACGGGGATTTTGACCTCGCGCACTTTGGCGCCTCTGACGCAATTGTCGGGCACGATGGCGCGCTGGACCAATGTCAAAACCGCGCTCGACGGGCTGGACGCGATTGCCAATGCGCCGCAGGACGCGGGCGAGGATCGCAACTTTCTGCGCCGCCCTGAGATCAAGGGGGATTATGCCCTGCGCGAGGTGCAGTTTCGCTACGATGCGGAAGGCGCGCCGACGCTGGACCTGTCCGCTGTCGATGTAAAACAAGGGCAGAGAATTGCGGTTCTTGGCGCAAATGGATCGGGAAAAAGCACATTCCTGAAACTTCTGGCCGGGCTTTATGCGCCGTCGCAGGGCCGCATCCTGCTCGATGCCGCCGAGATGAGCCAGATCGACCCGCGCGACATTCGCCGCAATGTTGGCTATCTCGGGCAGGACGTGCGGCTGTTTGCCGGAACGCTGCGCGACAACCTCAATCTTGGGGGGCTGGAGCGCGACGATGACCGGCTCTTGGCGGCGCTGGATTTCGCCGGGCTTGGGGCCTTTGTGCGGTCGCATCACCGGGGGCTCGACCTTGAGATCCGGGACGGTGGGGAGGGACTTTCGGTCGGGCAGCGCCAGTCCATCGGCTGGGCGCGGCTGTGGTTGCAGAACCCCTCCGTGTGCCTGTTGGACGAGCCGACCGCCGCGCTGGATCAGGGACTTGAGAGCGCGTTGGTTGCGCGGTTGCAGGGCTGGCTGACCGGGCGCACGGCGATCATTGCGACGCATCGCATGCCCATCGTGGGGCTCACGGATCGGTGCATGGTGTTCCATCAGGGGCGTCTCAAGATCGATGGACCGCGCGAACAGGTCATGGCACATCTGAGCCGGAAGGACGGGTGAAAATGGCGTTCGACGATGTTCTGGCCCGCGATATGGATCGCCCCGGATGGGTGATCAAAATCTCTGCGCTCGTGGTGCTTTTGTTCCTGATCTGGGCGGCGATTGCTCGGGTAGACGAGATCGTGCGCGCCGACGGGCAGATGATTTCCTCGTCCCGGCCGCAGATCGTGCAAAACCTCGAAGGCGGAATCCTGTCGGAGCTTTTGGTCCATGAGGGGCAGGAGGTCGAACAGGGGCAGGTGCTGGCGCGGTTGCAGGGCACGGAGTTTCGAACCTCCGCCGACGATCTTCAGGAAAAACTGGATGCTTTGGAGGTTCGGCAGCTCAGGCTTGAGGCGGAGATGGCGGGGGAGGATGCTTTCGAGGTGTCCGAGGACCTCGCCACCCGCGCGCCCAATGTTCTGGCCTCCGAGAAGGCGCTTTTATCGGCCCGTGTGGACGATTATCTGGCGCGCAAGGACGGGGCCATGGCCGTTTTGAAACAGGCCGAGGCGGAGCGTTCGATGATGGAGGACATGCTCAAGAAAAACGTCGTGGCGCTGATCGAGGTGACGCGGGCGCGCAAGGCGCATTCGGACGCGCAGCTCAAATACAACGAGATCGTGACGCAGGCGGAGCTGGAGCGGGCGGAGGATTATTCCGATACGCTCAAGGAACTGGCCTCGGTGAAACAGGCGCTGACTCTGGCGCAGGATCAGTTGGGCCGGACGGTGATCACCGCGCCGATGCGGGGCATCGTCAACAATCTGACGGTGACCACCATCGGGGGCGTGATCCGCCCCGGTGAGGAACTGGTCCAGATCATTCCGGTCGACGAGGAGCTGTTCATCGAAGCGCATGTGCGGCCCGAGGACATCGCCCATGTCGAGCCGGGGCAGGAGGCGACGATCAAGCTATCTGCCTATGATTACACGATTTACGGGTCTCTCAAGGGCAAGGTGCAGGTGGTCTCCGCCGACACGTTCAAGGACGAGCGCGACCCGGATGCCCAGCCCTATTACCGGGTGACGGCGACGGTCGATCTCGACAGCCTCACGGAGCGGCAGCAGAAGATCGAGATCCGACCCGGCATGCGGGCGCAGGTCGAGCTGCACACCGGCTCGAAGACCTTTCTGCAATATCTTCTGAAACCGCTCTACAAATCGCGTGAGGCCTTTCGCGAACCGTAAGGCGCGGGTAGGGTTGCCACCATGAACAGTGAACTTCCGATCCGCGATGCCGCCACGGTCATCCTTTTGCGCGAGGGCGTGGAAGGACCGCGTGTCCTGATGGGGCAGCGCGGGCGCAGTGCGGTGTTCATGCCCGGCAAGTTCGTGTTTCCCGGCGGAGCGGTCGATGCGACGGATTACGCGGCACCGCTGCCCGGGGCGCTCGATCCGGTGACGCAGAGACGGCTGTCGGCGGAAAGCGCGCCGGGGCTGGACGCGGCGCTGGCCAATGCGGCGCTGCGGGAGTTGCGGGAGGAAACCGGGCTGGTGCTGCCCTCCGTGGCGGAGTTGCAATTCGTCTTTCGCGCCATCACGCCGCCGGGGCGACCGCGGCGCTTCGATGCACGGTTTTTCCTTGTGAATGCAACGCATCTCGCGTGCGATGTCGATGATTTTTCCGCCGCCGAGGATGAGCTTTCGCATCTGCAATGGGTGACGCTGCACGGTGCGCGGGGGTTCGATCTGCCGTTTGTGACGCGTGTGGTTCTGGCGGAGATCGAAGCGGCCTTCGGGCGGGCGATGCCGCCCGATCATGTGCCGTTCTACGATCACCGGGACACGGTGGGGCAGATCAGGGCACTGTTTTAAGCGCCGGTCGCCTCGTTCGCGTCCTGCAACAACCGCTTGTGCTTGCGCATCTCGGTGAGCGCGTCGCCAAAGGTGCGGATGCCTTTTTCTTCCGCCATACGCAGCAGTTTGATGAACACCTGCGCCGTGGCGATCGTGTCGCCCATGGCGGTATGCCGCGCCTCTGGCGGGATTTTCACGCCGAGCCGCGCGGAGATCGCATCGAGCGTGTGCTCTTCCGACTGACCGAAGACGATGGCGGACAAAAGCACGGTGTCGAGCACCGGGTTGGTGAATTTCGCACCGATCCCGGCCTCGTGACGGCGCAGGAATTCCAGATCGAAAGGCGCGTTATGGGCGACCAGAACCGCCCCGCGCGCGAAACTGTGCAACTGCCGCCCGACGACGTCGATCTTGGCCGCATCCGTGACCATCTCGTTGGTGATGTGGTGCACGGCGGTGGCCGAGGGCGGGATAGCACGCCCGGGGTTTACCAGCTGATCGAGGCGTTCGGTCTCGACCACCTTGCCGTTGACCACGCGAAGGGCGGCGATCTGACAAATCTCGTCGCCTTGCGAGGGCAAAAGCCCGGTGGTTTCCGTGTCGAAGACGACATAGGCGAGATCGGACAGCGGGCTGTCCATCAACTCCTTGGGCGGGGTGCGGCTCAGCAGATCGAAATCGTAGGTGGCGGTGCGACGACCGTCGCCGAAACTGCGGCGCAGCCGACGCGCTTCGCGGATCGGCAGTTTCAGAACCGCGCGCGAGCCGCGCCCGAATTCGGGCCAGGCTTCGGTGCCATGGGCGTCGAGAATGTCGCGCCCGGTCATATCGGCAAGCCCGACGTCGAGCGGCTCCCGAAGCCAGTTTTCCAGAAGATCGACCGAAAGCGGCTCGCCGCTCCAGCCAAGGGCGAGCATCGCGCCGCCGCCCTCGTCCCGGCTGATCAGGAAGGAAAAGGCGCGCGCGCCCTCGGTGGAGAGGCGGCGGGCGACATGGGTGAACAGGGTGACGATCTGCACCGCGTCGAGGGTGAGGGCGAGCGGATCGGAATTGTCGGCGGCGAGGGGGATGTCCTCTTCGGCAAGCTGGGCGGTGAGCGCGTCGCAAAGCTCGCTGGCGCGGACCTGTGCCATCGGCCACCAGTCGGATTTATGCGCCTCGTATTCGGCATCGAGCGTCGCGACCTCAGCCGTGAGCCGTCCGATTTCTGAGGTGAGAGCGGCGTCGAGTCGGGGATCGTTTTGCCCGCTCTCTTCGGCACGGGCGGCAAGCGCGGTGCTGAGCGCGGTGAGCGAGGGGCGGAGCCGGTCGAAAAGACGGGAGAGCAGTTTTTCGCGTTCGGCATGCAGCGCCAGATCGGCGGTGACGTCATCGAGCGTGAGCACATAGGGCGGGGAAATATCGCCCTCGTCGGGGGCATGCATGAGGCGCATCCGGGCGGAGAGCATCTCGGCGCCATGCACGGTCGCAACCGTAAGTGGCAGGACATGGCCGTCGCCGCCTTCGCCCGCGCAAAGCCGTGCATAGGCGGAGAGGATCGGACGGGCGCGCAACAGATCGAAGATCGAATGATCGAGACCGGGAGGATGATCGGCGGACAGAAGCTCTGCCGCCGCACCGTTGTAAAAGGCGATCTTGTGCAGCCCGGACAACAGCACAACGCCGTGCGGCATCTCGGCGGACAGGGCGGTGAGCTTTTCTTTTTCCTCGACCAGACGCGTGGTTTCCTGCGCGACGGTTTCGGCGAGTTTGTTGCGGGTGGCGGCGAGATTCGCGGTCACTGCCTGAGCTGCCGGGGCGAGATCGCCGAGGTAGCGCGCGGTCTTGGCATCGAGCGCCTCCTCGACATCGGCATGCGCGCGGGCCAGAAGCGCGCCCGCGAGGCGCTGGATCGGACGGGCGACATGTTCGTCGAACAGGAACCAGACCCAAGCGACGACGGCGAGGGTGGCGAAACCCGCGATGACGCCCGCGAAGACAAAACTGTCGAGCGCGGCGGGGGCGTCCATCCGGGTGAAGCCGAGATAGAGCCCGATGGCCTCGCCGGAGATCGCGACGACGGCGAGGAAGGCGAAGAACAGGAAGACCCTGAGGCGCAGGGACCAGTGCTCAAGTTTCATGGCGGCCTCCCTCGATCAGCCGGGTGACCGTGCCGCGCAGGTCTTCGGTGGCGAAGGGCTTGCTCAGGAAGGCATCGGCCCCCATGGCGAAGCCCTTGCGTTTCTCCGGCTCGGAACAGCGGGCGGACATCATCAGCACGGGGATCGGGGTGAGGGCAGGGTCGCGGCGCATCTGTTGACAGATTTCGTAACCCGACCGGCCGGGCAGGGTCACGTCGAGGATCACCAGATCGGGCGTCTGGGCGCGAATGTTCGGCAGGGCCTGATCGCCATCGGCCACGCGCAGGATGTCATGACCGAGACGCGACAAAAGGACCTCGACCGCGATGGCGATGTTGTCCTCGTCTTCGACAAGCAGGATGCGGGACGGCTCGGCCATGATGCGTTCCTTTACCTCAAGCGGTCGCAGGCGGTGCGCAGGATCGGATCGTTTTGGTCCATAGCGACCCAGTCCGCAGTGGCGAGATCGCCGGAGGTCACGGCGCGGCGGGACATCAGGCAGTCGAAGGTGACGGGCACGATGGCGCTGTCGCCGCGCCGGGACAGGAGATACATGTCGGTGCCGACCATGGCGCCGTCGACGGTGGTCTTGGCTTTGTCGAGCGCGATGAACTGGGTGGTGACGGGGGCGGCATAGGTCCAGGGTCGCCAGATCTGTTGCTTTTCGACCGAGGTGGCGACGATCTTGTCGGGACCCAGAGTGGCCTGCGCGCGGGCGAACCACGAGTAATCCGACCAGATGGTGAAGGCGAGCATGGCGAGACCGGCGGCGGCGGGGACCAGCCATTTGGGCAGGCCGCCACGGGTGAATTTGCGCAGGGCGACCATGAGACCGGCGGCGCCGACACCGGCGGAAATCGTGGCGATGAATTCGAGCAGCATGGGGATTGGTCCCTTCTGTTATGAGCGCGCGGACGCGGAGCCGAGCGAGGATTGCATGGTGCGCACGATGACGAAGGCATCGCGCAGGTGAGAACGTTCGAAGGCCGGAAGTGCCGAGGGGCTCAGGAAATTGTCGGGCTTCTGACCGTCGCGCACCTGTGCCGCCTGATGTTCGAGACGGGCGGTGGCGATGGTGTCATAGGCGGCCAAAAGATCTTTGCCGCCGGTCTCCGAGATGATCCCGGCCTCGATGGCGCCGACGATGCGGGCGCGGGTGTTGACGGCGGGGAGCTTGCCCTGAAGCGCATAGACCCGGCCGAGATCGACGATGGGCACGACGCCGTTGGCCTTCATGTCGAGCGCATTGCGGTGCTCGCCGGATTTGATCGTGGCAAAGCCGCGCAAAAGGCCCAGAGGCGGGGTGTGTTTGAGCGAGTTGGAGATCATATGGGCGACGAAGATGGAATTTTTCGAGGCGGCCTCCAGCGCGGTCTTTTGCAAGGGGGCAAACAGGCGCTCGTCGCCACCGATGGGGCGCAGGTCGTACATGACGGAGGCGAGCATCTGGGCCTCGTTGTCCGGGGCGGAAATCCATTTGTTGAAATAGCCCTCCCAGACGGAGAGACGCTGGCACCAGCGTTCTGTCATCGCCATCATTTCGCCGGGGCAATAGACATAGCCGCAGGCATCGAGCCCGTCGCAGACGAAGCGCGCGAAGCGGCGGAAATAGTCCATGTCTGCGTCGGTCGCGGCGTTGTCGACGATCAGGCAATTGTCCTGATCCGACACGCCGGTCTGCTCGCGCCGTCCCTGTGATCCGCAGGCGGCCCAGAGATAGGGCGCGGGCGGCGGGCCGAATTCGTCCTCGGCCATTTTCAAAAGCCGCCGCGTGACGATATCGGCAATGTCTGTGACCTTGCGGGTGACGATGTCATGGGCGAGATGCGAACCGACGAGCTGCATCAGGAAGTCGGGCAGGCGGGCGGTGACGGCGGCCATATCGGCGATGGTTTTGGCGTTGCTCAGATCGAAGACCATTTGCGTCTGCGACGAGCCGAAAAACCGGGTGATGTCGGTCTGGGTCACCATGCCGACGAATTTGCCGCCCTCGACGATGGGCAGATGGCCGATGCGGTTTTCCAGCATGACGTGGATCACATCGGTGCCAAGCGCGCCGGGATCGAGCGTGATCGGATCGCGGGCCATGATGGTGGAAACGGGGAGCGAGGTGTCGCGGCCCTCGGCCAGAACCTTGTTCGTCATGTCGCGCACGGTGACGAGGCCCAGAAGGCGCTCGCCCTCGGTGACGGCCACGGAGGACACTTTCTCGTCGCGCATCAGCCGGGCGCAATCCGCGATGGGCGTGGTCTCCGAACAGGTCACGGGCGCATGGGCCATGAGATCGGACACATGTTGCGCCATCAGGCCGGAGGCGGCTTTGGGGCGGGCCTGACCGCGATTGAAATAGCGGGCGAAGGCGGCGTTGGCCGCGACCTCGGTTTTAAACGCTTCGGGCGTAAGAAGCAGGATCGTGCAGTCGGTGGCGGCGGTGGCCGTTGTGGCGGCCACCCCGTCGCGCAGCAATCCGCGTTCGCCGAAATGGTTGGATTTTTGCAGGAGCGAAACCTGCCCGCCGTTGATGTCGGTGATTTCGACCGATCCGTCCTTGATCAGATAGAGTCCCTCAAGCAGATCGCCATGGGCATAGATCATCTCGCCCTTGCCATAGGTTTTGCGGGAAAACGATGCGCTCAGCTCTTCGAGCTCGGCCTCCGGCAACACGTCATAGGGATGGGTGGTCTGGAGAAAGCCGATGATTTTGGCGGTGTCGGACATCGCGGGCTCCAGCGATCAGGGCGGTAAAACGCGGGGCTTTGAAAAAGGGCGCGAAAGCGTGATGCTCCCGCGCCCCGAGTATGGTGTGGGGCGGGCCCGAAGGCCAGCCCGAACCGATCTCAGTGATCGACGGCCGCACCGGCACCGCGCGGGATGCGGATGCTTTCGACCAGCTCCTGGATATCCGCCGGCGGTTCATCCGTGGCGTTGGAGACCACATAGGCGACCGCGAAGTTCACCAGCGCGCCGATGGAGCCGAACGAGGTCGATTTGATCGACAAGAGCAGCGGATCGGCATCGGTGAAGGAGTTGGTGCCTGCGATGAAGAACCAGCCCTTGTGCAGGAAGATGTAGACGATCGTCACCACCAGACCGGAGACCATGCCCGCAACCGCACCCTTGTTGTTGATACGCTTCGAGAAGATGCCCATCATCAGCGCCGGGAAGATCGAGGCGGCGGCCAGACCGAAGGCCAGAGCCACGGTTTGCGCGGCGAAGCCCGGGGGGTTCATGCCGAGGTAGGTCGCCACCGCGATGGCCACGGCCATGGCGATCCGTGCGGCCATCAGCTCGCCTTTTTCCGAGATCGACGGGTTGAGCTGCGACTTGATGAGGTCATGCGACACGGCGGACGCGATGGCCATCAGGAGACCCGCAGCGGTCGAGAGAGCGGCAGCCAGACCACCGGCGGCGACCAGAGCGATCACCCAGCCGGGCAGGTTCGCGATTTCCGGGTTTGCCAGCGTGATGATGTCGTTGTTCACCGTCAGCTCGTTTTCGGCAGAGGCGTTATACTCAATCATGCCGTCGCCGTTCTTGTCGTCAAAGGCGAGAAGACCGGTTTGTTCCCAGTTGCGGACCCAGTCGACCCGGTTGCCCTGATTGTCGACGCCAGCTTCGATTTCGGCGAGCGAAAGCGCAGCTTCGGACGTGCCGTTCGGGTAGAAGGTGTCGATCAGGTTGACGCGCGCCATGGCCGCAACAGCCGGGGCCGTCAGGTACAGAAGCGCGATGAAGACAAGCGCCCAGCCTGCGGACGAGCGTGCGTCCGACACTTTCGGCACGGTGAAGAAGCGCACGATGACGTGCGGCAGACCCGCGGTGCCGATCATCAGCGACATGGTGAACAGGAACATGTTCAGGGTGGTGTCGCTTTGCTTGGTATATTCGGCAAAGCCGAGATCTTGCAGCATGCCGTTGAGCGTCGCAAGGATCGGTTCGCCGGAGCCGACATGATCGGAGAACAGGCCGAGCGGCGGGATCGGGTTGCCGGTCAGTTGCAAGGAGATGAAGATCGCCGGAATGGTATAGGCGATGATCAGGACGACGTATTGGGCGACCTGGGTGTAGGTGATGCCCTTCATGCCGCCGATGACGGCGTAGAAGAACACGATGGCGGCGCCGATCAGGAGACCGGTCGTTTTGTCGACTTCGAGGAAGCGGGAGAAGGCGACGCCCACCCCGGTCATCTGACCGATAACATAGGTGATGGAGGCGGTGATGAGGCAGATGACGGCCACGGTGCGCGCGGTTTGGCTATAGAACCGGTCGCCGATGAACTCGGGCACGGTGAACTTGCCGAATTTGCGCAGGTAGGGCGCCAGAAGCATCGCCAGAAGCACATAGCCCCCGGTCCAGCCCATCAGATAGGCGGAGGTGTTGTAGCCGCCGAAGGAAATGATCCCCGCCATGGAGATGAAGGAGGCGGCAGACATCCAGTCCGCGCCGGTGGCCATGCCGTTCAGAACCGGGTGAACGCCCCGGCCGGCGGCATAGAATTCAGATGTGGAACCCGCACGGGCCCAGATCGCGATCCCGATGTAGAGCGCAAAGGTCGCGCCCACAACGATGAGGTTGAGGGTAAACTGATCCATGGATGTCGCTCCTTACTCGTCGACGCCGTGTTCTTTGTCGAGTTTGTTCATCCGGGCCGCATAGGCGAAGATGAGCACGAGGAAGACAAGGATCGAGCCTTGCTGGGCGAACCAGAAGCCGAGATCCGTGCCGCCGATTTTGATGCCGGAAAGCATCGGGCGCAGCAGAATGCCGAAGCCGAAAGAGCAGATGAACCAAATCACCAGTGAGATGCCGATGATCCGCTTGTTTGCCGACCAATAGGCGTTGTTGTCTGAATTGTCCGCCATGAGCGGTCCTCCCTTTTGTCCCCGACCCGTGACCCCGATGGGGGCGGGTCTTCCAAAGTGACGGCCCCGCCTCCTCGCGGAAACCGTTCTTTTTCTCCATATCGGCCCGGGGGTGGTCCAGTGGCTGGACCGATGGGCCTTTGGATGCATCGCCCCTCATTTCGTGGGGGCGATGCCTTAGCCTACCATATCTGCGAAAATGTCACGCAGATTTTTGATAGAGCGAATTCTGAATGAGTTCCTCGACGACCTGGGGTTCAGCGAGGGTTGAGATGTCACCGAGGCTGCTTGTGTCGTTCTCGGCGATTTTGCGCAGGATGCGGCGCATGATTTTGCCGGAGCGGGTTTTCGGCAGGCCCGGCGCCCATTGGATGAAGTCCGGCTTGGCGATCGGGCCGATTTCCGTGCGGACCCATTTCTCCAGCTCCGCACGCAGAGCGTCGGAGGGTTCCACGTCGTTCATGAGCGTGACATAGGCGTAGATGCCCTGGCCCTTGAGCTCGTGCGGCATGCCGACGACGGCCGCTTCGGCGACTTTGGCGTGGGCGACGAGGGCGGATTCGACCTCGGCGGTGCCCATGCGGTGGCCCGAGACGTTGATCACGTCATCGACGCGGCCGGTGATCCAGTAATAGCCATCGGCGTCGCGGCGGCAGCCGTCGCCGGAGAAGTAATAGCCTTTGTATTGCTGGAAATAGGTCTCCTGGAAGCGCTCGTGATCGCCCCAGACGGTGCGCATCTGGCCGGGCCAGCTGTCCTTGAGGCAAAGGACGCCCTCGGCCTCGGTCTCCTTGAGTTCCTCGCCGGTGGTGGCGTCGAGGATGACCGGTTGCACGCCGAAGAAGGGCAGGGTGGCGGAGCCCGGTTTGGTGGGGATCGCGCCCGGCAGCGGCGTCAGGAGGTGGCCGCCGGTTTCGGTCTGCCACCAGGTGTCGACGATCGGGCAGTTCCCCTTGCCGACGACCTCGTTGTACCAGTTCCAGGCCTCCGGGTTGATCGGTTCGCCGACCGAGCCCAGCACCTTGAGCGAGGAGAGATCGTATTTCTCGACCCATTTGTTGCCCTGACCCATGAGGGACCGGAGTGCCGTGGGCGCGGTGTAGAACTGGTTGACCTTGTGCTTTTCGCACACAGCCCAGAACCGCCCGGCGTCGGGGTAGGTCGGCACGCCTTCGAACATGACGGTGGTCGCGCCGTTGGCCAGCGGCCCGTAGACGATGTAGCTGTGGCCGGTGACCCAGCCGACATCGGCGGTGCACCAGAACACGTCGCCGTCGTGGTAGTCGAAGACGTATTTATGGGTGAGCGCGGCATAGGCGAGGTAGCCGCCGGAGCTGTGGACGACGCCTTTGGGTTTGCCGGTGGAGCCGGAAGTGTAGAGGATGAAGAGCGGGTCTTCGGCGTTCATCGGACGCGGCGGGCAATCGGGGGAGGCGTGCTCCATCAGGTATTTGACGTCGACATCGCGGCCCTGCACCCAGGAGATCTGGTCGCCGGTGTGTTTGACGACGAGGCAGCGGACCTTGTCGGAACAGTGCAGGAGGGCGGCGTCGGTGTTGGCCTTCAACGGCGTGCGACGGCCGCCGCGCGGCGCGGTGTCGGAGGTGATGACCAGCTTCGCGCCGCAATCGTTGATGCGGTTGGCGAGGGCGTCGGGGGAAAATCCTGCGAAAACAATGGAGTGGATCGCGCCGATGCGGGCGCAGGCGAGCATGGCATAGGCCGCCTCGGGGATCATCGGCAGGTAGATGACGACCCGGTCGCCGCGCATGACGCCTTGGCTCAGGAGCACGTTGGCCATGCGGTTCACCTTGTCGGAGAGCTCCTTATAGGTGATGTGGCGGGCGGGCTCGTTGGGATCGTCGGGCTCGAAAATGATCGCGGTCTGCAAGGATTTGCGCGCCAGATGGCGGTCGATGCAGTTGGCGGAGACGTTGAGGACGCCGTCGGCGTACCATTTGATGTCGACGCGACCGAAGTCGAAACAGGTTTTTTTGACCTGGGTGTAGGGTTCCATCCAGTCGAGGATCTTGCCCTGCTCGGCCCAGAAGGACACCGGGTCTTCGACGGAGCGGCGGTAAAGCTCCTCGTAATCGGTGGTCGAGATCAGGGCGTCCGAGGCAAACGCCTCGGAGGGTGCGGTCATCGTATTCGTGTCTTCAGACATGTGGCCTCCCAGAAATATCACATGCGGTCCGCTTGTCCGGCGGACCTCCTCCTCCTCACTATCTTTATAATCTTTTTGTGAAGTTGCCTTTAAGTTGCTGCATTGAATGGATTTTTTAGTGAAATAATTGACGAATTTTTTTGCGTTTTGTAAATTTAATTTACAAAGAGTCCATGATTAAACAAAATCCATTACTTTACAAATTGTTAGGCAGTCCGCGTTGAGTGGCGTATTGCGGGATCGAGCCTGAGGAACTTTGAGGAGAGGTCGCATGTGGCGCATTGCCGAAGTCCGCGCGATCATGGTCGGGTGCGTGGCGTGCGACTCGTGTTCGGGGTGTCATGCAACGCGCACAGTGCGGAATGAACCGTCCGAATGAATAAAACCGGCACCTGATCAAAGTGCCGGTAGCTTCGTTTCAGAGGCTCAGGAGGCCAGTCTGAGGGGATCGTCCTGCCTGGTCTTGAGCTGCGAGCTGTCGCGTTCCAGAGCGGTCGCCTGCGCCTTCAGAGATTGCAGGGCGGCTGTGGTTTCTTCAAACATCGCCGCGTTATGCTGGGTGACCTGATCGAGTTGCCCGACGGCAGTGGTGATTTCCGACAGGCCGACGGATTGTTCGGAGGCCGAGGTGGCGATCGTGCTCATCAAGGTATCGAGATTGGACACGAGGGTCTCGATCTCGACCAGCGCGTCTCCCGAGGCGTTGACCAGTTCAACCCCCTCGTCGACCTGACGCCCGGAGGTCTCGATGAGTTTCGCGATCTCATTGGCGGCTTCGGAACTTCGTTGAGCCAGAGCACGCACTTCAGAAGCGACGACCGCAAAACCGCGTCCCGATTCGCCGGCCCGGGCCGCTTCCACCCCGGCGTTCAGGGCGAGGAGATTGGTCTGAAAGGCGATGTCGTCGATTACGCTGGTGATTTTCGAGATTTGGGTGGAGCTTTCCGCGATGTCGCTCATGGCTTTTACGGTGCGCTGGACAACGTCACGCCCGGCCATGGAGCGTTGTTTGGTTTGTCCGACGGTTGTCGCCGCGTCACGCGCGCTCTTGGCGGAACTGTCGACGGAGGCGGCAAGCTCGGTGATCGCGGCGGCGGTTTCCTCGAGCGAGGCAGCCTGGGTCTCGGTCCGGCGGCTCAGATCGATCGCGGCGCTGTTCAGGTTGTCGGTCTCGTAGATGATCGTGGTCGTGCCTTCGACGATGGTGCCAGCCAGACGTGCAATTTTCTCGACGGCATCGTTGAAGTCATTGCGCAGTTTTTCGTAGGCGTCGGGGAATCTCTCCTCGATGCGCACGGTCAGATCGCCACGGGACATGGCGCCGAGGCCGTCGGCGAGGGAAGACACCACACGTTGTTGCTCCTGCAGGTTTTTCTCACGTTCGCGTTCGGCGGCCTCGCGGGCTTTTTCTTTTTCCTGACGAGCGGTTTCCCGGTCTTCACGACGTTTGGCCTCGGCGGCCTCTTCGCGCAGATGGGCCTGGCGTTCGCGTTCGGCATTTTCCTCGCGCTCGCGGGCCAGTTCGGCATCTTTCGCCGCCTGCGCTTTTTCCAGTTCCGAACGCTCGACCAGCGCCAGGCGGAACACTTCGAGGACGCGTGCCATCTGTCCGATCTCGTTTTGCGCCTCGGTCATCGGCACGGGGGTGTCTGTGTCGCCCTCGGACATGTGTGACATGCGGAGTTTGATGGCGTCGAGCGGGCGGGTGACGCTGCGGACCAGCAGGGTTGAAATGGTCACGAGGATCAGGAGGGTGGCGAGCAGAATGCCATGGCCGATCTTCGACATCCAGGAGAGTTGAGCATGGATGTCGGACAGATAAGAGCCAGTGCCGACGATCCAGCCCCAGGGTTCGAACGTTTTGACATAGCTGATTTTTTCTTCGTCACCGCTGCCGTCCGGCTTGTCGAAGAAATAGGTGATGGTGCCACCACCCTGAGCCTTGGCGACATCGGACATCGCGACGAAGATCCGGGTTCCGCGGGTGTCGGTATAGTCCGATTGATCCTGTCCGATCCAGTTGGTCTTGATCGGGTGAGCGATCATCCGGTTGTCGAAGTCGAGGGCGAAGAAATAGCCGGTGTCATCATAGCGCAGAGTCATGAGGATATTGCGGCCCTCTTCCTTGGCTTTCTCCGTGGTGAGTGCGCCGGATTGCACATCCTGTTGCAGGGCATCGAGGCTTGAGATGGCGGTATCGACCACATCGCTCAGGTGTTGTTCCCGCATGCTGAACGCGGAATCGTAAGCGATGTTGAGGATGACTTGTGTGAGCGCCGCAATCATGATGACGGCAACGGCAACGATCGCATAAATGCGCGTGGAAAGTTTGGACAGGTGGGCTCGGAGCATCGTGGGCCGCTTTCTGAAACTGGATGTCAATTGCCTGCATCCTGACGGCGACCCGTTAATTTTCTGTGGATTCCTTTGCAAATTGTCACAATTTCCCTCGGGAAACATGGTTTTGGAGGTTTGTAAGGCAGGGCGCAGGGGCGGCGGGAGAGCGACGGAGCGGCATGGTTGCGGACGGGTACACCCCCGGGGTTAGCGCATGACCTTTGCCAGCACCTCATAGAGGCGGGGGTCGTTCATGTGTGTGACGTTGAACCGCATGAAGCGGGTGGCGCTCTGCGACGGGCTGAAGACGTTGCCGGGAGCCAGCATGACAGCATCTTCCATGGCGCGTTGTGCGATTTGGCCTGTATCCATCCCCTCAGGGAAACGGCACCACAGGTAAAACCCACCCCGGGGCATGGTCCATGGGGCGATTCCCAAGGGAGCAAGACGGGAAACAGCCGTCTTGCGGGCTCCGGCCAGCCGACGATGCACCTCGGAGAGATGTTTGCGATAGCTCCCGCCGGTCAGGACATGGGCGAGCAATTCGGTTGCGACCGGGCTTGGGCCGCCAAAACTGGTGGCCACTTGCAGATCGACCAGCGCCTCGATCCAATCGGCGCGCCCAGCGACATAACCACAGCGTATGGAGGCAGACAGCGTCTTGGAGAACCCGCCGATTCTCAGCACCCGATTGAGCCCGTCGAGCACCGCGAGCCGGGGGGAGGGCTCGGGTTCGAGATCGGCAAAAGTCTCGTCCTCGACAATGGTCAGGTCTGTCTCCGCCGCCATGGACAACAGGCGATGCGCGCTCTGCGGCGAGAGGGTCGCGCCGGTCGGGTTGTGCAAGGCGGAATTGGTGATGTAGAGGCGGGGCTCCTCGGACAGGGCGGTTGCGAAAGCCGTGAGGTCCGGCCCCTCCTGTGTGTAGGGGATACCTATGATTTTGACCTGATGCGTCCTGAGCAGGGCGTGAAAGTTGAAATAGCCCGGATCGTCGACCAGCACTGTGTCGCCGGGGCGCAGGAGCAGGCGGCAGATCAGATCCATGGCCTGAGAGGCCGAGGCCGTCAGCATGAGCTGTTCGGCGGGCAGGTGCAGGTTTTCCTCCGAGAACCGACCCAGAAGACAACGCCGCAGCGTCAAGGAACCCTGCGCCGAGGCGTAATGTGTCAGGGTGGACGCATCGCCTTTCGCCAGCGCCCTCAGTCCTTTGCGGAGCGCGTCCTGTGGCATCCAGTCTTCGGGCAGCCAGCCGCAGCCCGGTTGAATCGTCCCGGGTTGGGCATCAAGGGATTGCCGTGACACCCAGAAGGGATCGACATTGCGCGCACGCGGCACCCCCATTTTGGCGACTTTCATGGGCGGAAGATGCGTGTGGCTCACGTAGAAACCGGAACCGGGCCGGGAGCGGATCACACCTTCGGCGGCGAGGCGGTCATAGGCGTCGACGACGGTCGAGGGGGAGACGTTCATCTGTGTGGCAAAGCGGCGGATCGACGGCATGCGGTCGCCCGGCCCAAGGGCACGACTGGCAATCCGGTCGCGCAGGGTCTGCATCAGAATTGCGGTTTTCGTTCCGGTCATGATCCTCGCCCGTCTCGAAGTGTATTGTCACTTTTTGCCATACAGTTTGATTGAATTGTATGGAACTGTCCCTGTCTATACGACCCGTCCGAGCTTACCCAGAGAAAAAGGAGAGGCATCATGGATCGGACACTGACGGGATGGGGCAGCGGGGGGCTTGGCGTACTGATTTTCAGCGGCGCGAACTCCGCTACCGGCGACACGAGTGGCGGTTGCGGAGTTCGCGCCGCTGTTCCTGACCTCTGCGCGGGCGGTGATTGCGGCGCTTCTCGGGATACTGTGTCTCGCTGTGCTACGGCAAAACCGGCCGGAGCGGGGAGATCTGGTGGCGCTGGCGGTGGTCGCGCTCGGTGTGGTCATCGGGTTTCCGCTCCTGGCCGCGCTGGCGCTGCAATCCATCACGGCGGCGCGCTCGATCGTCTTCATCGGATTGCTGCCTCTATCGACGGCTCTCTTCGCTGTGATCCGGGGCGGAGAACGGCCCAAACCCGCCTTCTGGCTTTTTTCGTTTCTCGGCGCCGGAACGGTTTCCGGCTTTGCCCTGACGCACAGTGCAAGCGGCGCGCTGCGCGGGGATCTGTGGATGCTGGCGGCGATTGCGGTCTGCGGTCTGGGCTATGCCGAGGGCGCAACGCTGTCGCGGCGTCTGGGCGGGTGGCAAGTGATCTCCTGGGCGTTGCTGATCGCGTGTCCGGTGATGATGAGCGTGATGCTGGTCACTTGGCCCGAGACGCTGGCGAGGATTTCGCCTGCCGCCTGGGTGAGCCTTGGCTATGTCGGCGTGTTCAGCATGATGCTGGGTTTTGTCTTCTGGTATCGCGGTCTCGCCCTCGGTGGCATCGCGCAGGTCGGACAATTGCAGCTTTTGCAGCCTTTCTTCGGGTTCCTTCTGGCCAGCCTGTTCTTACACGAGGCGATTGCATGGCCGATGATCGCCTGCACCGGTCTCACCGTGCTCTGCGTGGCCGGTGCCAGACAGTTCGCCTGACGCGAAGGGACAAAAGGAAACCTCTATGTTTCAGATGCTTCTCTGGTTTTTGCGGATGATGTCCGCAGTGACGGAACTGGACGCCATCGCCGTTTTGCGGAGGCGTCCGGGACGTCAGATTCGGTCGCCCGATGAGTTCGGGCGCTGAGCGTCTGAATTTCCTTTCGATTGCAGGGCCCCGAAATCTCGATGCTGAACCCGACCGTCTTGTTTCGTCAGAGGGTCTGGGGCGGTGCAGTAGAGACGCATTCTGGCGAATGCCGCGTCATCGATCTCCGGGCGGACTTCGTCTGATCCTCGGCGCGGAGTGGTGTTTCGGCCGCCGGGGATGTCAACGCGTTACGGTATCGACCGGATAGGCGGTGGTGAAGGAGAGCCGCTCCAGCGCCATGTGCGAGGTCAGTTTGCGGATCGGCACGGCTTCGGTCAGGCGGGAATAGAGCAGATCGAACGCCGCCATGTCCGGCACCGCGATGCGCAGCAGGTAATCGAGCTGCCCGGCCACGCGCCAGACCTCCATAACCTCGGGGCAGGCCTCGATTGCGGTGCAAAGCCGCTGCCGCCATTCCGGGCTGTGATCCGCTGCCTCGATCAGAACGAAGACCACAAGTCCGACCCCAAGCTTTTGCGGATCGGCCAGCGCCACCCGACGTTCGATCACGCCTGCCGCGTCGAGCTTTTGTATACGCTTCCAGCATGGTGTCTGCGAGAGCCCCACCCGGTCGGCGATCTGTGCCACCGGCAGGGTCGCATCGCGCATCAATTCCGCCATGATCTTGCGGTCGATCAGGTCGAGTTCGGTCATCGTAACCTCCATGTTCCGACACAGCATGCCAAGATATTACTAAATGTCTATTGTTATTATCGTGATTAATTTTAGAAATCCGTAAATCACGACAAGATCGCTGTTGATTTGTGCAAACTGGCTCCGTAATGCTGGGTTCCATGATCACGCAGAAGATGAAATATGCGCTGAAGGCGCTTCTTGCGCTGGCCGATGAGGCCGGGGCGGAGGAGCCGAAGCCGCTGACGATCGAAGAGATCGCCACGCGTTCGGGCACGCCGAAGCGTTTTTTGGAACATATCCTTCTCGAACTGCGCAAAGCCGGGGTGGTGGCGTCGACTCGCGGGCGTGCGGGCGGCTACAGCTTGCTCAAGCCCCCGCACGAAGTGTCTATTTCGGAACTTCTGCGCCGGATCGACGGGCCGATCGCACCGCTGACCTGCCTGTCGCGCAGCGCCTATCAGCGCTGCGAAGATTGCGACAATGAAGAGACCTGTCGCATTCGCAAGGTTTTTGCCGAGGTGTTCTGGTCCTATCTGGTGCTGATCGACTCGCTCACTCTGGAAGATATGCTTCGAGCGGGCGGCATCGGTCATCGCATGCTGGAATCCTGACCTGGCTTTGAAATCACTGTGATTCCAATCGACTATGCCCCGCTTCGGCGAGGTTTTCGGTCGTTTTCGACACGCCCGGGAGAATGAAATTCTAAAATCACGACAAAGAAAGGCGAGATTATTCTCTTGATAATCACGACTAACTCGGTGGAGATTTAGATATCGAGAGTGTCATTGCAAGGAAGGAGACGCCCATGACGCATTTCGCCGCCACCGTGCCTGTCCGTATCGTGCCTGTCCGTATTGCACCTGCCTGTATCGTGACCGTCCCGGGCATGACCATGTCCTGCGTGCTGCCGCGACACCTCGGCCACCGGCCTGTGCGCCGCAGCTTTGGGGGGCTTTGACGATGTGCGCGCTTTATGCCGTATCGCGGATCGACAACCAGACCGGTCGCCCGCACCGGATCGGTGCCACAGTGATGATCCTGTTCCCCCGTGTCCCCGAGGGCGCAGCAGACCCCTTTCTGCACAACCGCGATCTCCAGCGCTGGCGCACCGACGCCCACGCTTTCTTGCCGCAAACCTAATTCTGAAAGGACCAGACATGCTCACCACGATTCTGATTTCCCGCCATGTCAGCGCGCAAGGGCGCAAGCTGAAAACCCATGCCGACGGGCGCGTCACCATCGCCGACGGCGAACGCCGGTTGAGCGGCTGGCCGGTTGCCCGCCTGAGCCGCGCCGTCGCGGTTGCGCTCTTGGCGCTGGGGCTGTCCGGTTTTGCGCAGCCCGGTGCTCGGGCCGAGAGCCTGCTGAACGTCAGCTATGACCCGACGCGTGAGCTTTACCGCGATGTGAATGCCGCCTTTGCCGACTGGTGGGTGGCACAGGGACACGAAAAGCCCGCGCTCGAAACTTCGCATGGCGGCTCGGGCGCGCAGGCCCGCGCGGTGATCGAGGGGTTGAAGGCGCAGGTCGTCACCCTTGCGCTCGCCTCCGATATCGACAAGATCGCCGCTGCGGGCAAGCTGCCCGCCGATTGGCAGGCCAAGCTGCCGCACAATTCCTCGCCCTATACCTCGACCATCGTGTTTCTGGTGCGCGAGGGCAATCCGAAGGGCCTCCACGATTGGGGCGACCTGATCCGGGATGGGGTCGAGGTGATCACGCCGAACCCGAAGACCTCGGGGGGCGCGCGCTGGAACTATCTCGCCGCCTGGGCCTGGGCCGAGAAGAACGGCATCGATCCGAAAGCCTTCGAACATGACCTTTTCGCCCATGTTCCGGTGCTCGATACCGGCGCGCGCGGCGCCACCACCACCTTCGCGCAACGCGGCATCGGCGATGTGCTTCTGGCATGGGAGAACGAGGCCTATCTGGCGCTCGAGGAACTGGGCGAGGATCAGTTCGACATCGTCGTGCCCTCGGTCTCGGTTCTGGCAGAGCCGCCGGTCGCGCTGGTCGAGGCCAATATCGCCACGCCCGAACAGCGCGCGCTGGCCGAGGCCTACCTGAACTTCCTCTATACTCCCGAGGCGCAGGCATTGGCCTATAAACACTATTACCGCGCTTGGGATAGCTCGGTCACCGATCCGGCCGATGTGGCGCGGTTCCCGAAACTCGATCTGGTCGACATTTCGCATTTCGGTGGCTGGGCTAAGGCGCAGCCCGAGCATTTCGGCGATGGTGGCATTTTCGACCAGATCTATACGGCGAAGTGAGGGGAATATGGCCCGGATGTTCATCCAACCTTCGCCGATGCCGGGGCTGCGCCTGAGCGCCGGCATCACCCTGACGCTGCTGTCGCTTGTCGTGCTGGCACCGGTCGCGGCGCTCGTGGCGCAAGGCGCGACCCTCGGCCCCGAGGGAATTTGGGAGGCGGTGAACCGCCCCCGGGTCTGGGCGGCGCTGTGGCTCTCGTTCCGGCTGTCCTTTCTGGCGGCACTCGTCAATCTTGGACTTGGTCTCGTGATCGCATGGGTTCTGGTGCGATACCGTTTTCCGGGGCGGCGCCTGCTCGACGCCGCCGTCGATCTGCCCTTCGCGCTGCCCACCGCGGTGGCCGGGATCGCGCTGACCGCGCTTTATGCGCCGAATGGTCTCATCGGGGGCTGGGCGAAGGAGATCGGCTGGAAGATCGCCTATACGCAAGCGGGGATTTTCGTGGCGCTCCTCTTCGTCGGCCTGCCCTTTGCAGTGCGCACGGTGCAGCCGGTGATCGAGGAAATCGACCGTGAGGTCGAAGAGGCTTCGGCCACGCTGGGCGCAAACCGACTGACCACGCTGATCCGGGTGATCTGGCCGATGCTGATGCCCGCCGCGCTGACCGGCTTTGCGCTCGCTCTGGCGCGGGCGGTGGGCGAATACGGCTCGGTCATCTTCATTGCCGGGAACATTCCGCTGAAGACCGAGATCGCGCCGCTTCTGATCGTGATCGAGCTCGAAGAGTTCGACTATCGGGGCGCGGCAGCGATCGGCCTTGCGATGCTGGTGATCAGCTTTGCTCTGCTGATGACGATCAACTTGTTGCAAATCTGGAGTCGACGGAGGATCGGTCATGTCTGAGAGCACCGTGAACATCCCGCAAAGCGCCGTGACCGAGACCCGCCCTGCGCGGCTCGCCCTGATCGGTTTCGCTTGGCTGGTGCTTGGCCTGATGGTCTTCGCGCCACTGGCGGTGGTCTTTGCCGAAGCCTTGGCCAAGGGGCCGGGCGCGGCGCTCAAAAGCCTTGCCAACCCCGATGCGACGGCCGCCATCCGGCTGACGCTGGTGGTTGCGGCCATCGCCGTGCCGCTCAATGCCGTCTTTGGTCTGGCGGCGGCATGGTTCATCACCAAATTCGACTTTCGCGGCAAGGCTTTTCTGATCACGCTGATCGATCTGCCCTTTTCGGTTTCGCCGGTGGTGGCGGGGCTGTGCATCGTGCTTCTGTTCGGCGCGAACTCGACGCTCGGCGGCTGGTTGGTGGCACAGGGTCATCCGGTGGTCTTCGCGCTGCCCGGCATCGTGCTCGCCACACTCTTCGTCACCTTTCCCTTCATCGCACGCGAACTCATTCCCGTGATGATCGAACAGGGCCGGGCCGAGGAAGAGGCCGCCCTGACGCTGGGGGCGAGCGGCTGGCGGGTGTTTCGCACCGTGACGCTGCCGAATATTCGCTGGGCCCTTCTTTACGGCGTGCTGCTGGCCAATGCCCGCGCGATGGGAGAGTTCGGCGCCGTCGCCGTGGTCTCCGGCAAAATCCGTGGCCAGACCGCGACCATGCCGATCACCATCGAGATGATGTACAACGAATATCTCTCGGTTTCCGCGTTTTCTCTGGCCGCCGTGCTGACGGCGCTGGCGCTTCTCACCCTGCTCGTCAAAGCGCTGCTCGAACGGGTCCATGCGGGTGCCCTCGGGACTGGGCGGGCCCATTAAAAGGACATTCCCATGCATATCGACATCGATGAAATCGCCAAGGAATTCGGTGCGACCACGGCGCTGCACCCGGTGACCCTGGCCATCCCCTCCGGGGCTTTGGTTGCGTTGCTCGGACCTTCGGGATCTGGCAAGACCACGCTGTTGCGGATCCTTGGCGGGCTCGAGTTCCCCAGTTCCGGCCGGGTGCTTTTCGACGGGCAGGACGCGACGGGTCTGAGTGTGCAAGAGCGCCGCGCAGGCTTCGTGTTCCAAAGCTACGCGCTCTTCCGACATATGACGGTTTTCGATAACATCGCCTATGGGCTAGCTGCCCGCCCGCGCGCAAGCCGCCCGCAAAAGGCCGAAATCGCGCGGCGCGTCAATCACTTGCTCGATCTGATCCAGCTGCCCCATATCGGTACGCGCTACCCCTCGCAGCTTTCGGGCGGGCAGAGGCAACGCGTGGCGCTGGCGCGTGCGCTGGCGATCGAGCCGCGGATGCTCCTGCTCGATGAGCCCTTCGGGGCGCTCGACGCCAAGGTCCGGCGCGAGTTGCGGCAGGGGTTGCGCGACATCCATGACGAAACCGGCCTGACCACGGTTTTCGTCACCCACGATCAGGAAGAAGCGATGGAGCTGGCCGATCTGGTGGTGGTGATGTCGATGGGGCGGATCGAACAGATCGGTCGCCCGCAAGATATCCGCAGCCATCCTGCCAGCGATTTCGTGCGCGACTTCATCGCGGCCTGATCGATCAAAGGCATCATGCCGCAACAGCTGGGAGGGCAGACGGATCGTTTGGCTCGTCCTGACCGCTGTGGTCACATGGGGCGGTGCTGGGAGACCTGATGTCGGGAATGCCGCGGTCGAAGATCACGGGGCCGGAGAGCGCCTGTGCGGCGCTGTAGGCGCTCAGGTCCCGGTCCAGCATCCGTTCGGCATAGGCCATACGATCCGCTCAAGGGAGGGCGTCTCCGCCGTGCGCAATCTCCTCACGGATGATCGCGCGGCCGGATTCGGGAACCGTGTGAAAGCCGCGGCGGGCAAGCTCGGTGATCAGGCTGGTCTTGCCCGCGACCCAAGGTCGCCCGTCACGACGAAGCAATGGTCGCTCATGGGCCATCCTCGGTTGTGAAAGGGGAAGGGCTGCGACGGGATCGACACGCCAAGGGCGCGGATCAAGGCAGCATGGATTTTCGTAGGGAAAACAGCACCGGTCTGCGTGGCAGAGGCAAATCCTCTGACGAGAAAGGCAGAACTACCTGGTGCTTTTCAAAGGGAATTTGGTGGAGCCTAGGGGGATCGAACCCCTGACCTCTTGCATGCCATGCAAGCGCTCTCCCAGCTGAGCTAAGGCCCCAAATCGACCGTTGTAACGTCGGTCTTGCGTTGCGCGGAGGGGCGTTTCCCGTCCGCCCGCGCTTCCTATTTTGTCTCGCTTGGGGTTGCAAGCGAAAAAATGACGGGCCCGAAAAAATCCTGTGAAATTTTCAGCCCGTCACTTTGGACGACTTATTCGTCGTCGTTGGCCGCGACATCGGTGATGTCGTCGAGCGACACGTTGTCGTCGTCGTCGTCATCGTCGAGCAGATCGTCGTCGAGATCCATGTCGGCGTCGTCGTCGAGCAGCAGATCGTCATCGGTGTCGAGATCTTCGTCAGCGCGCGGTTGCACTTTTTCGGCGATCGCGACGCGCGATTTGTTGTTCGCGTCGAAGGTGACGATTTCACCGGTGTAGGGGGACACGATCGGGTCGCGGTTCAAGTCATAGAACCGTTTGCCGGTGGTGGGGCAAAGCCGTTTGGTACCCCATTCCTCTTTGGGCATGATGAATCCCTTTCGTTAATCACTGATCCATTGCGGAGATTTTGCGGGCCATGCCATATCGTGACAGAGGTGTCAAAGGCTTTTCCCTCAAAAAACCGTAAAGACGATGGTCTGGGCGGTGCAGGCAGGGTATGGCAGGAAAAACCGGGGTGAAAGGGCCAAAATGCGCGAAATCCGATTGCCGGGGGAACCGCCCGTATCCGTGACGCTGAAGCGCTCCGCGCGGGCGCGGCGGCTGTCTTTGCGGGTGTCGCGTCTCGACGGGCGGGTGACGCTGTCGATGCCGCAGCGGCTGCCGGAGGCGGAGGCGATCGCTTTCGTCGAGGAAAAGCAGAACTGGATTCGCAAGCATCTCGCAGGGCGCAGCCCGGACCGGGTGCCGGTGTTCGGAGCGCATCTGCCGTTTCTGGGGCGTGAGTTGATGATCGTGCCGGGGCAGGGACGGCGGGCGCAGGTCATGGACGGCGCTTTGCAGGTGCCGGGCGGGCCCGAGAGCGTGGCGGCGAAAGTGCGGGCCTTTCTCAGGCTCGAGGCGCAGATGCGGCTGCGGGAGGCGTCGGATCGCTATGCTGAGGTGCTTGGCGTCGGCTACGGGCGGATCACGTTGCGCGATCCGCGGTCGCGCTGGGGGTCGTGTACGTCTCAGGGCAATCTGATGTATTCTTGGCGGCTGGTGATGGCGCCGCCTGAGGTGCTGGACTATGTCGCGGCGCATGAAATGGCGCATCGGCTGGAGATGAACCATTCGGAGCGGTTCTGGGCGCATGTGGCGCGCATCTGTCCGGGACACAAGGCGCATCGGGACTGGTTGCACAGTGAAGGCGAGCGCCTGCATGGCTGGCGGTTCGAGACGGATTGACCTTGCCGCTTTTTGTGATCACATAGAGGCTATGATCCATCCATCCCCCCGACCGACCGACCATTCCTCCGCTGCCCATGACCGGGTGTACCGGGCTCTGCGGACGCGCATCATGCATGGCGAATTTCGTCCCGGTGAGGCACTGACCCTGCGCGGCATCGGTAAGATGTTCGACGTCTCGATGACGCCCGCGCGCGAAGCGGTGCGGCGGCTGGTGGCGGATGGCGGGTTGAACCTCTCGGCTTCGGGGCGGGTGTCGACGCCGGAGTTGTCGAACGAGCGCATCGAGGAACTTGCGGCGATCCGCGCGCTGATCGAGCCGGAACTGGCCTCGCGCGCTTTGCCGCGGGCGCATATCGCCCTGATCGACCGGCTTCAGGCGATCAACAGCACGATTGCCGAGGCGGTCGCGAAACATGATGACGTGGGCTATATCCGCACCAATCTCGAATTTCACCGCACGCTTTATCTGCGGGCGCAGGCCCCGGCGATGCTGGCGTTGACGGAGACCGTCTGGCTGCAATTGGGGCCGACGATGCGGGCGCTATATGCGCGTCTGAACCGCACGGAAGTGCCACACAATCACCGGCTGATCGTGGCGGCGCTCAGGGCTGGCGATGAGCCGGGGCTGCGGCTTGCGGTGCGCTCCGACGTGACGCAGGGGCTGCGGATGCTGGCGGTCTGAGGCGGCTTTTGGGGACGTGCCGAAAAAACGAAAAATTTTTAAAAAATGACGACGGAATTTTCCGGGATCCGCGTTCAATCCGTCAAGACGCATGAAAGAGGTTGTCCATGCCCGCATCGCACAGAGGTTAGACCATTGGAACGGAGGTTGGAGTGTCCAGCCGCCGCCAAAGGTGTTGCCCTGAGAGCGCGAGCGAAACCGACATGCGGCGAGCAGGGCGAAACGGCCTTGCTCGGGTGATCCGGTCCCAGTCACCCCCCCCCGATGAAGGACCGGAGAGAAGGGGTCACCAGAAATGGTGGCCCCTTCTCGCTTTTCTGACGCTTGACCTTTGCTGCGGTGCAGAGTGTTCTGGGTGCAAGGGAACAGGCAAGGAGACAGCCATGGCGCGCTATCTGGAAATGACCGAACTCATGACGCCGGACATGGCGAATTTCTCCGGCAAGGTGCATGGGGGCGCGTTGCTTAAGCTCTTGGACTTGGTGGCCTTTTCCTGTGCCTCGCGTTATTCCGGGCAATATGCGGTGACGCTTTCGGTCGATCAGGTGATGTTCAAGGAACCGATCCACGTAGGGGAGCTGGTGCATTTCCGGGCGACGGTGAATTACGTGGGCCGCAGTTCGATGGAGATCGGCATTCGGGTCGAGGCGGAAAATATTCGCACCCATACGGTGCGCCATACCAATTCCTGTTATTTCACCATGGTGGCGGTGGACGATGACGGCAAGACCGTGGCCGTGCCGCAATTCACGCTGGAGACCGAGGCGGATCAGCAACGCTGGCGGGCAGCGGAGCTGCGCAAAGAGTTGCGCCGTGAACATGCCAAGCGGTTGGAAGAGGCCGCAAAGGGCTAACGAAAAAGGCGCTCCTGAGAGCGCCTTTTCTTTTAATTTCAAATGGATCAGGCGTGGATTGCGCCGTCGCCGCAGGCCAGAGCGGCTTCGCGGACCGCTTCGGAGAAGGTCGGGTGGGCGTGGCAGGTCAGGGCGATGTCCTGCGCCGAGGCGCCGAATTCCATCGCGACACAGATCTCGTGGATCAGATCGCCAGCGCCGGGGCCGATGATGTGGCAGCCGAGAACGCGGTCGGTGTCCTTGTCGACGATCAGTTTGACGAAACCTTCGCCCTGATGCACGGCTTTGGCGCGGGCGTTGCCCATGAAGGAGAATTTGCCGACCTTGATGGCGCGGCCTTCTTCTTTGAGCTGCTGTTCGGTTTTGCCGACAGAGGCGACTTCCGGCGTGGTGTAGATCACGCCCGGAATGACGTCGTAGTTGACGTGGCCATGTTTGCCAGCCAGCACCTCGGCGACGGCCATGCCCTCGTCTTCGGCTTTGTGCGCCAGCATCGGACCCACAATGGCGTCGCCGATGGCGTAGATGCCCGGCACATTGGTGGCCCAATGCGCGTCGGTCTTGATCTGACCGCGCGGGGTGAACTCGACGCCCAGCTCGGCAAGACCCAGACCGTCGGTGAAGGGTTTGCGGCCGGTGGCGACCAGAACGACGTCGGCGTCGAGCGAGTGCTCGCTGTCGTCTTTCTTCAGCTTATAGTTCACTTTCGCTTTGGTTTTCGAGGCCTCAACACCCGACACGGCAGCGCCGAGGATGAAGGTAAAGCCTTGCTTGCCAAGGATTTTCTGGAACTGACGCTGAACCTCTCCGTCCATGCCGGGGGTGATGAAGTCCATGTATTCCACCACGGTCACTTCCGCGCCGAGACGGGCGTAGACGGAGCCAAGCTCCAAACCGATCACACCGGCGCCGATGACGACCATTTTCTTCGGGATTTTCGGCAGGGAGAGCGCGCCGGTGGAGTCCACGACGATGCCCTTGTCATTATCGACCTCGACACCCGGCAGGGCGGTCGGCACGGAGCCGGAGGCGACGATGATGTTCTTGGCCTCGTGGACCTCGTCACCGACTTTCACCTTGCCCACAGCCGGGATCGAACCCCAGCCTTTGAGCCAGTCGATCTTGTTCTTTTTAAACAGGAATTCGATGCCGCCGGTGTTCTGGCCGATGACGTCGTCCTTGTATTTCTTCATCTGATCCCAGTCGACGGACGGGGATTTGCCCTTGAGGCCCATGTCGGCGAAATTGTGCTCCGCTTCGTGCAGCAGGTGCGAGGCGTGCAAGAGCGCTTTCGAGGGGATACAGCCGACGTTGAGGCAGGTGCCGCCCAGCGTCTCGCGGCCTTCGACCACGGCGGTCTTGAGGCCCAGTTGGGCGCAGCGGATGGCAGAGACGTAGCCGCCGGGGCCAGCGCCGATGATGATGACGTCATAAGATGCCATGGTCTTCTCCTTGGTCTTTTTCGGTGTCTGACTTGTGTCGGACTTATGTCGGACTTCCGTCGGACCTTTTTCGATCTATGGGGCTCTGCCCCCTCTGGGCCAAACCCTTGCGGTTTTGTCCCATTCACCCCCGGGATATTTCCGGACAAAAGAAGGCCGGAACCTCAGAGGAAAACGCCCGGCGCTGAGGCCGGGCGCGAAGTGCGATTACAGATCCATCAGCAGACGGCGCGGATCTTCGAGCGCTTCTTTGACGCGCACGAGGAAGGTCACGGCGCCTTTGCCGTCGACGATGCGGTGGTCGTAGGACAGGGCGAGGTACATCATCGGACGGATGACGACCTGACCGTTGATGGCCATCGGACGGTCCTGAATTTTGTGCATGCCGAGGATACCGGACTGCGGGGGGTTCAGGATCGGGGAGGACATCAGCGAGCCGTAGACACCGCCGTTGGAGATGGTGAAGGTGCCGCCCTGCATTTCCGCCATGGAGAGCTTGCCGTCACGGGCACGGCGGCCTTTTTCGGCGATGGCTTTCTCGATCTCGGCGAAGGACATGCTGTCGGCGTCACGGATGACCGGAACGACGAGGCCCTGCGGGGTGCCCGCAGCCACGCCCATGTGGACGTAGTTCTTGTAGACGATGTCGGTGCCGTCGATCTCGGCGTTCACCTCGGGGACTTCTTTCAGCGCGTGGACACAGGCCTTGGTGAAGAAGGACATGAAGCCGAGGCGCACGCCGTGTTTCTTCTCGAACTGGTCTTTGTACTGGTTGCGCAGCGCCATCACCTCGGTCATGTCCACCTCGTTGTAGGTGGTGAGCATGGCGGCGGTGTTCTGCGACTCCTTGAGGCGTTTCGCGATGGTCTGACGCAGTTTCGTCATTTTCACGCGCTCTTCGCGGGCGGCGTCATCGGCGGCGACCGGCGCACGCGGTGCGGCGACGGGCGCAGGCGTGCCAGCGGGGGCGGAGGTCATGGCTTTGAGCACGTCCTCTTTCATGATGCGACCGTCTTTGCCGGAGCCGGAGACCGAAGCGGGGTTGATGCCTTTTTCCGCCATCAGCTTGTTGGCGGAGGGGGCGTTTTCGATGTCTTTGCCACCGGCGGGTGCGGCAGGGGCCGCAGCCGGGGCCGGAGCAGCGGCAACAGCGCCAGCTCCTGCGGACATTTCGGCCAGTTTGCCACCGGCGGCGACGGTGGCGCCTTCGGCGGCGAGGATCGCGGTCAGAACACCCGCGGCGGGGGCGGGCACTTCGACGGAGACCTTGTCGGTTTCCAACTCGCAGAGCATTTCGTCGGCGGCGACGGTGTCACCCACGGCTTTGAACCAGGTGGCGACGGTGGCTTCGGTCACGGATTCACCGAGGGTCGGCACCATGACGTTGACGGTTGCGGCGGCCGCCGCAGCCGGTTTGTCTTCCATCATTTCGGAATGGTGACGCGGGGCGACTTCCTCGGGGCCGGCGTTGCCTTCTTCGTTGAGCGTGGCGAGGAGCGCATCGACGCCGACGGTTTCACCCTCGGCGGCAACGATTTCGCCCAGCACGCCAGCGGCGGGGGACGGAACCTCGACGGTCACCTTGTCGGTTTCCAGCTCGCAGAGCATTTCATCGACGGCCACGGTGTCGCCCGGTTTTTTGAACCAGGTGGCGACGGTGGCCTCGGTGACGGACTCGCCCAGAGTGGGGACGCGGACTTCAACAGACATGTGGTTATCCTTCGATATTGAGCGCATCGTTCACGAGCGCCGTTTGTTGTGCTTTGTGCTGAGAGGCCAGACCCGTGGCGGGAGAGGCGGAGGCGGCACGTCCGGCGTAGACCGGGCGCGTGTGCTTGGCGCCGATGCGCGTCAGCACCCATTCGATGTTCGGCTCGACGAAGGTCCAGCCGCCCTGGTTTTTCGGCTCTTCCTGACACCAGACGATTTCGGCGTTTTTGAAGCGCTCAAGCTCCTTGACCATGGAGAGGGCCGGGAACGGGTAGAACTGTTCGAGACGCAGGATATAGGTGTCGTCCTTGCCTGCGGCGTCGCGGGCTTCGAGAAGGTCGTAGTACACCTTGCCGGAGCAGATCACGACGCGCTTGATGTCCTTGTCCGCCTTGAGTTTGAGCTCGGATTTCGCGGTGCCGTGATTGGCATCGGCATCGTCCCAGAGCACGCGGTGGAAGGAGGAGCCTTCGAGGAAGTCGGCGGCCACCGAGGTCGCCAGCTTGTGACGCAGAAGCGATTTCGGCGTCATCAGAACGAGCGGTTTGCGGTAGGAGCGGTGCAACTGGCGACGCAGGATGTGGAAGTAGTTCGCAGGCGTCGTGCAGTTGGCAACGATCCAGTTGTCCTCGGCGGAGAGTTGCAGGAAGCGTTCGAGGCGGGCGGAGGAGTGCTCCGGGCCTTGGCCCTCGAACCCGTGCGGCAGAAGCATCACGAGGCCGGACATCCGCAGCCATTTGCGCTCACCCGAAGAGATGAACTGGTCGAACATGATCTGCGCGCCGTTGGCGAAATCGCCGAACTGGGCTTCCCAGAGCGTCAGCGCGTTCGGTTCGGCCAGCGAGTAGCCATATTCGAAGCCGAGCACGGCATATTCGGAGAGCATCGAGTCGATGACCTCGTAATGCGCCTGACCTTCGCGAATGTGGTTGAGCGGGTAGTAACGCTCTTCGGATTTCTGGTCGATCAGACCGGAATGACGCTGGGAGAAGGTGCCGCGGGTCGAGTCCTGACCGGCGAGACGCACCGGGTAGCCTTCGGTCAGAAGCGAGCCGAAGGCCAGCGCTTCGCCGGTCGCCCAGTCGAAGCCTTCGCCGGTTTCGAACATCTGCGCCTTGGCCTCGAGCTGACGGGCCACGGTTTTGTGGATGTTGAAATCGGAGGGCGAGGTGGTCAGGGAACGACCGACCTGCGCCATGGTCTCTTCGGAAATGGCGGTTTGGCCGCGCTGGTACTCTTCGCCCTCTTTGTCGAGATGCGACCAGCGACCGTCGAGCCAGTCGGCCTTGTTCGGTTTGAAGGTTTTACCGGCTTCGAACTCTTCGTTCAACAGCGCCTGGAAGGCGGCTTTCATGTCCTCGATCTCGCCCTCGGGGATGAGACCGTCGGCCACGAGGCGTTCGGTGTAGAGCTGAAGCGTGGTCTTGTGCCGCTTGATGTTGGTGTACATCTGCGGGTTGGTGAACATCGGCTCGTCGCCTTCGTTGTGACCGAAGCGGCGGTAGCAGAAGATGTCGATGACCACGTCCTTGTGGAATTTCTGACGGAACTCGGTCGCCACCTTGGCGGCGTGCACCACGGCTTCCGGATCGTCGCCGTTGACGTGGAAGATCGGCGCTTCGACCATCAGCGCGATGTCGGTCGGGTAGGGCGAGCTGCGCGAGAAATGCGGCGCGGTGGTGAACCCGATCTGGTTGTTGACGACGATGTGGATCGTGCCGCCGGTGCGGTGACCGCGCAGGCCCGACAGACCGAAACACTCGGCCACGACGCCCTGACCGGCGAAGGCCGCGTCACCGTGCAGCAGCACGGGGATGACGGTGCTGCGGGTCGGGTCGTTGTTCTGGTCGGTCTTGGCGCGGGCCTTGCCGAGCACCACCGGGTTCACCGCCTCGAGGTGCGAGGGGTTGGCGGTCAGCGACAGGTGGACCTTGTTGCCGTCGAATTCACGGTCGGAGGAGGCGCCGAGGTGATATTTCACGTCGCCGGAGCCGTCCACATCCTCGGGTTTGAACGACCCGCCCTGGAATTCGTTGAAGATCGCGCGGTAGGGTTTGGAGAGCACGTTGGCGAGCACGGACAGACGCCCACGGTGCGGCATGCCGACGACGATCTCTTTCGCGCCGAGGTTGCCGCCGCGTTTGATGATCTGTTCCATGGCAGGGATCAGAGCTTCGCCGCCGTCGAGGCCGAAGCGTTTGGTGCCCATGTATTTGACATGGAGGAATTTCTCAAAGCCCTCGGCCTCGACCAGCTTGTTCAGAATGGCGCGGCGGCCGTTCTTGGTGAACTGGATTTCCTTGCCGAAGCCTTCGATGCGCTCTTTCAGCCACCCGGCTTCTTCCGGGTTGGAGATGTGCATGTATTGCAGCGCGAAGGTGCCGCAATAAGTGCGTTTCAGAACGTCGAGGATCTGACGCATGGAGGCGTGGGTGAGACCCAGAACGTTGTCGATGAAGATCGGGCGATCCATGTCGGCCTCGGTGAAGCCATAGGAGCGCGGATCGAGTTCCGGGTGCGGGGCCTCGTCGCGCATTTTCAGCGGGTCGAGATCGGCGATGAGGTGACCGCGAATACGATAGGCGCGGATGATCATGATCGCACGGACCGAGTCGAGCACGGCGCGTTTCACGGCGTCTTCGGAAACGGCAACGCCTTTCTCGGCGGCTTTTTCCTTGATCTTCTTCTCGGCTGCGACCGGTTCGGCCCATTGGCCGTCGAGCGCGTGGGTCAGGTCGTCATTCGGAACCGGCGGCCAATCCATGCGGGCCCAGGAGGGACCGGCAGCTTCTGCTGTGACATCGTTCGCGGCATCGCCCAGGGATTGGAAGAATTCCACCCAGGACGCGTCGACAGAGGCGGGGTCCTGCACGTAATTCGCGTAGACCTGTTCGAGGTATTCCGCGTTATGCCCCTGCATGAAGCTGGAGGCGTGAAAGATGTCGTTCGGGGACTGGTCGTTCATCGTCATGACCTTGTTTGGGGTGCGTTTCCGTTTATTGGCAGGCACGCGTCGCCTTATATGGGTGTGCCTGCGCCCCTCTCTCAAAGGGCGCAGGCGCTGTTGTCAAATCGCGTCACCGTGAGGTGCGCGGCAGCGGTCAGCCCTTGGCAATCGCTTCCTGCACAGCTTCGCCGAGGGTGGCGGGGCTGTCGGCTACGATGATGCCAGCGGATTTCATCGCTTCGATCTTGGATTCCGCATCGCCTTTGCCGCCGGCGACGATCGCGCCTGCGTGGCCCATGCGGCGGCCCGGAGGGGCGGTGCGCCCGGCGATGAAACCGGCGACCGGCTTCCAGCGGCCTTTTTTCTTTTGCTCGGCGAGGAACTCGGCGGCTTCTTCTTCGGCGGAACCGCCGATTTCACCGATCATGATGATCGAGGTGGTTTCCGGATCGTCGAGGAACATGTCGAGCACGTCGATGTGTTCGGTGCCTTTGATCGGGTCACCGCCGATGCCCACAGCCGTGGACTGGCCGAGGCCCAGATCGGAGGTCTGTTTCACGGCCTCATAGGTCAGGGTGCCGGAACGGGACACCACGCCGACGGAGCCGCGGCGGTGGATGTGACCCGGCATGATGCCGATTTTGCAGGCGTCGGGGGTGATGACACCCGGGCAGTTCGGGCCGATCAGGCGGGACTTGGAGTCCATCAGCGCGCGTTTCACCTTCATCATGTCGAGCACCGGAATGCCCTCGGTGATGCAGATGATCAGCTCCATTTCGGCGTCGATCGCTTCGAGGATCGAGTCGGCGGCGAACGGCGGCGGCACATAGATCACGGAAGCATTGGCTTCGGTGACGTGCTTGGCTTCGTGCACGGAGTTGAAGACCGGCAGGTTCAGGTGGGTCGAGCCGCCTTTGCCGGGCGTCACGCCGCCAACCATTTTGGTGCCGTAAGCGATGGCTTGTTCCGAGTGGAAGGTGCCCTGCGAGCCGGTGAAGCCCTGGCAGATGACCTTGGTGTTTTCATCAACGAGAATAGCCATGTCTCTTAGCCCTTCACTGCTTTAACGATTTTCTGGGCGCCGTCTTTCAGATCGTCGGCGGCGATCACGTTCAGACCGGAGTTCTGAATGATCTCTTTGCCGAGCTCCACGTTGGTGCCTTCGAGACGGACCACGAGCGGAACCTGAAGGCCCACTTCTTTCACGGCCGCGATCACGCCTTCGGCGATGATGTCGCAGCGCATGATGCCGCCGAAGATATTCACGAGGATGCCTTTGACGTTTTTGTCAGAGGTGATGATCTTGAAGGCTTCGGTCACTTTCTCTTTGGTCGCGCCGCCGCCCACGTCGAGGAAGTTGGCCGGTTCTGCGCCGTAGAGTTTGATGATGTCCATGGTGGCCATCGCGAGACCCGCGCCGTTCACCATGCAACCGATTTCGCCGTCGAGCGCGATGTAGTTCAGGTCGAACTTGGAGGCTTCGAGCTCTTTGCTGTCTTCTTCGGTCTCGTCGCGGAGTTCGACGATGTCCGGGTGACGGTAAAGCGCGTTGCCGTCAAAGCCGAGCTTGGCGTCGAGCACTTTGAGGTTGCCGTCGGTCATCACGATCAGCGGGTTGATTTCGAGCATCTCCATGTCTTTCTCGATGAAAGCACGGTAGAGATCGCCCATCAGCCTCACGCATTGCTTCACCTGCGGGCCTTCGAGGCCGAGGGAGAAGGCGATGCGGCGGCCGTGGTACGGCTGGTAGCCGGTGGCCGGATCGACGGAGAAGGAGAGGATTTTCTCGGGGGTGTTGGCCGCCACTTCCTCGATGTCCATGCCGCCCTCGGTGGAGGAGACGAAGGACACGCGGGAGGTCTGACGGTCGACGAGCAGGGCGAGGTAGAGCTCGCGGGAAATGTCGGAACCGTCTTCGAAATAGATGCGGTTGACCTGTTTGCCAGCCGGGCCGGTCTGGTGGGTCACAAGGGTCTTGCCCAGCATCTTCTTGGCTTCTTCCGCAGCCTCCTCGACGGATTTCGCCAGACGCACGCCGCCTTTTTCGCCGGCTTCGGCTTCTTTGAATTTGCCTTTGCCGCGACCACCTGCGTGGATCTGGGCCTTGACGACCCACAGCGGACCGTCAAGCTCACCGGCGGCGGACTTGGCGTCCTCGGCGCGGGTGATGGCACGACCGCCGGAAACCGGCGCGCCATATTCCTTGAGAAGGGCTTTCGCCTGATACTCGTGGATGTTCATTAGAGATATCCTCTCCCTGGTTCGATTGGTCCCGTGTATGCCACCGGAAACCGGGCATAAGAAATGGTTTTTTGTCGCTTCGGCGATAAAACGCGCGTGTTTTCGTTTTTTGTGATCACAGCAAAGTTTTGTGTGATCACAAATTTCGAGAATCGCATTCGGCGAATCCGGAGGCGGTGGGAAGCCCCTGTTCTCAGGGGCGATCTGTGCTGCGGGGCAGCATCGGGAACCGCATGGGCAGATGTGTCCTGACTGTGACGGATTGACAGTTTCTTGAATGTGAACTCGCCACGCGGCGGCCTTGGGGTATAGAACGAAGTCAACAGATTCGATGAAGAGGACCCTTCCCATGCAAAACCTTGCAAAGGTGACGCTCGCGGGCGTTGCGCTCATGGCGTCGACCGCTCTGGCCTCCGCCGGTGAATTCAGCCTGTCCGTCTACGGCGGCTATCAGACCGCGCCGCACAGCGGCGTGTCGGGCAACGACGGGGTGACCGATTTCGATTTCACCACCGGTTGGGAGGGCAAGAGCTTTGCGATGCCGCCCTATTACGGCGTCCGTGGCACCTGGTGGGTGCGGGACAATTTCGGCTGGATCGCCGATTTCAACCACACCAAGGTCTATGCCAACGAAGACGACATGGCCGACAACGGGTTCTCGACGCTGGAATTTACCGACGGTTTGAACAACCTGACGGTGGGGCCGATCTGGCGCTGGCCGGGGCTTTGGAACAAGTTCACCCCCTATGCGAGCGTCTCCGCCGGGATCATCATCCCGCATGTCGAAGTGGCCACCGCGAACACCGACACGCTCGAATATCAGATTGCCGGACCGACCATCGCATTGGTTCTGGGCGCCAGCTATGAGCTGAACGACCGCTGGGATCTGTTCACCGAATACAAGGGCACCTACAGCCAGCTCGACGTCGATCTCGATGGCGGCGGAAATCTTGAAAGCGACATCATCACGAACGCGCTGAACTTCGGTGTGACGTATAAATTCTGATCCTTGCGGATCTCAGAGACATGAAAACCGGGCTTCGGCCCGGTTTTTTTTATGCTCTGCGCCCGGGTATAGAAAAACCCGCGCGGTTAAGCGCGGGTTTTCCAAATGTCAGGCTGTGGGCCGGATCAGACGAGGTTGCCGTCGATGGCTTTACAGGCTTCGACGAGGCCTTTCACGGCGTCCACGGATTTGTCGAACATCACTTGCTCTTCTTTGTTGAGCTTGATGTCGATGACTTTTTCGATGCCACCGGCGCCGATCACGGTCGGAACGCCAACGTACATGCCGTTCACACCGATCTCGCCGTTGCAGTAAGCGGCGCAGGGCAGAACGCGTTTCTGGTCTTTCAGATAGGCTTCGGCCATCTCGATGGCGGAGGTCGCCGGGGCGTAGAAGGCGGAACCGGTTTTCAGGAGGCCGACGATCTCGGCGCCGCCGTCACGGGTGCGCTGGATGATCGCGTCGAGTTTCTCTTGCGTGGTCCAGCCCATTTCCACCAGATCCGGGAGCGGGATGCCGCCAACGGTGGAGTAGCGGGCGGAGGGCACCATGGTGTCGCCGTGGCCGCCGAGCACGAAGGCGGTGACGTCTTTCATGGACACGCCGAATTCGACCGACAGGAAGTGACGGAAACGTGCGGAGTCGAGCACGCCAGCCATGCCGACGACTTTCTCGGCGGGCAGACCGGAGTACTGTTGCAGCGCCCAGACCATCGCATCGAGCGGGTTGGTGATACAAATAACAAAGGCATCAGGAGCGTTTGCCTTGATGCCTTCGCCGACGGATTTCATGACCTTGAGGTTGATGCCCAGGAGATCGTCACGGGACATGCCGGGTTTGCGCGGCACACCGGCGGTGACGATGCAGACGTCTGCGCCCGCGATGTCGGCGTAATCCGTGGTGCCTTTCAGCGTCGCGTCGAAGCCTTCGGACGGGCCGGATTCGGCGATGTCGAGGGCTTTACCCTGCGGGGTGCCTTCCGCGATGTCGAAGAGGACGACGTCGCCGAGTTCTTTGAGGGCTGCGAGGTGTGCGAGCGTGCCACCGATTTGACCTGCGCCGATGAGGGCAATCTTGGGTCGGGCCATTGATCTGTCTCCAATTGGTTGTGAGATTGCGGCATGGGTAGCCCTTTGAAACGGTTCGTGCAAGACCGTGCTGCGGCAATGCACCTGTGTTTTACTGGAGTTATCGCTAACCTCTTTGTATTTCAGGACCAAACCGGAATGGTTCTGAAAAGGACAACCTATGGCGCTCGATCTTAATTTTTACCTCTTCGCGATTCCCGCGGTGCTTTTCGCGGGGATGTCGAAGGGCGGTTTCGGTTCGGCGGCGGCCTTTGCGGCGACGCCGTTTCTGGCGCTGATTCTCGCGCCCGGGCAGGCGGTCGGGCTTATGTTGCCGCTTTTGATGGTGATGGATGTGACCGCCGTGAAGATGTTCTGGCGCAAATGGGATTTGCGGGTGGCGGGGGTGCTCATCCTCGGCGCGGTGCCCGGAATTCTGATCGGGACGCTGGTTTACGGCGTGGCCGATCCGCGCGTGTTCAAATTTCTGATAGGTGTCGTCGCCCTGGGGTTTGTCGGCTGGCAGCTTGCGAAGACCGCCCGGTTGCTCCATCCGCCGAAGCGGGAATTAGGCGAGGGGGTGGGGCTGTTCTGGGGAGCGGTGACGGGGATCACGAGTTTCATCAGCCACGCCGGTGGTCCGCCCGCCGCCGTCTACATGCTGTCGAAACGCATGGATAAAACGACCTATCAGGCGACGTCTGTGCTGGTGTTCTGGGCGGTGAACCTGATGAAGGTGATCCCCTACGCTTTCGTGGGGATTTTCACCCGCGAGTCGCTGACCGCCGATCTGACGCTGATCCCGGTGGCGGTGATCGGGGTGCTGGCCGGGGTGTGGATGCATCACAAGGTGCCCGAAAAGCTGTTCTTCGGGCTGGCCTATGTGTTTCTGGTCATCACCGGCAGCAAGCTGATTTGGGAGGCGCTGGCGGGTTAAGCGTCATCGCCTTTCGCGACCGGAACGGCGGCGAGCGCCTCATAGGCCTGACCGGAAGCGATCAGACAGCTCATGCCGTCGGGGCGGGTGAAGAGGATGGTCCAGGTGCCGGTGGCCTCGGAGGCGAAGACCTCCACCACGCCGTTGTTGGGGGCAAGGCCGATGGACTGGCGGGTCTCGCCGTATTTCTGCGCCAGACGATCCAGAATCTGATCGCGGGCGGCGCAATTGTCCTGCGTGAGGGCCGGGGTGGCACAGAGCAGGGCGGCACCTGTCAGAATGGCCAGAATAGCGGTGTGCATCGTCTTCTCCAATTCTCTGTGATCTTGCGTTGTGTCAGGGCTCCCGTCGGCTCATGGATCAGCTTGCCGGAAAAGCGTTAAAAAACCGGTTAACCTTCCGTGCAAGGAGCGGAGTGCGTCGGGCGCAACGCCTGATTTCTGCGCTGCGGAAATTTTACCCTTGCGGATTGGTGCGTTTCTGTGGCCTCTTGCGCAACAATATTGCGGAGGAAAAGAATCAATGACCCAAGTCGCCAATCGCCCCTATCGCTCGGCTCTCTATATCCCCGGATCGAAAGAGCGGGCGCTGGAAAAGGCCAAGGGGCTGGCCTGCGATGCGATCCTGTTCGATCTCGAAGATGCGGTGGCGCCCGAGGAAAAGGTCAACGCGCGGGCTTTGTTGAAACAGGCGCTGGCGGCGGGCGGCTATGGCAACCGGGCGAAAATCGTGCGGGTGAACGGGTTCGACACCCAATGGGGGCGCGACGATGTGGCGGCCTTTGTCGGCATGGAGATCGACGGGATTTTGCTGCCGAAGGTGGAAAGTGCGGCGATGGTCGAGGAATTGGCGCAGGCCATTCCCGACGTGCCGCTCTGGGCGATGATGGAGACGCCTCTGGGGATGCTCAACGCCGCCGAGATCGCCGCGCATCCGCGTATGGCGGGCTTTGTCATGGGGACGAACGATCTGGCGAAGGAGCTCAATACGCGGTTCCGGGCCGATCGTCTGCCGATGATGGGCGGGCTGCACATGTGCCTGATCGCGGCGCGGGCCTATGGGGTGATCTGCCTCGATGGGGTGTATAATGCGTTCAAGGACGACGAGGGTCTGAAGGCGGAATGCGAGCAAGGGCGCGATATGGGGTTTGACGGCAAGACGCTGATCCATCCGGCGCAGTTGGACATCGCCAATGCGGCTTTTGCGCCGTCTGAGGCGGAGATCGATCTCGCCAAGCGTCAGATCGCAGCCTTTGAAGAGGCCGAGTCGAAAGGCGAAGGCGTGGCGGTTGTCGATGGGAAAATCGTGGAGAATCTGCATATCGTGACGGCGCGGGCGACGCTTGCGAAACACGAAGCCATATTAGCCATGGAGTGAACATATGACCCTTCTCAGTCTCGGACTGCTGCTTTGGATGGCGGCGCATCTGTTTAAACGTCTGGCGCCTGAGGCGCGGGCGCGGATGGGCGAGAAGGGGAAGGGAGCGGTGGCGCTGGGCATTCTGGCGGGGCTGGTGGCGATGATCGTGGGGTTTCGGATGACCGAGACCGCCGATCTCTATGCCCTGCCACCGTATCTGCGGCATGTGAACAACACGCTGATGGTGATCGCGGTGATCCTCTTTGGTGTCGGTCAGTCGAAAAGTCGGCTGCGCGGCAGGATGCGGCATCCGATGCTGACCGGGGTGATCACATGGGGCGTGGCGCATTTGCTGGTGAATTCCGATGCGGCCTCTCTGGTGTTGTTTGGTGGGATGATCCTTTGGGCCTTTGTCGAGATGGCTTTGATCAACCGGGCGGAACCGGCACCGACACCTTATAAGGACGGCACGCTTGCGGGCGACATCCGTCTGGTGTTGATCTCTCTCGTGGTCTTTGCGGTGATTGCGGGGATCCACATCTGGCTGGGGTACAACCCGTTTCCGGGATGAAGAGGTGAGAGATGAAAGCCTACAGATTGCTGACCGAAGAAGACACATCGGCCTTTTGTCACAAGGTGACAGAGGCTTTGAACAAGGGCTGGGCGCTTTACGGATCGCCGAGCTACGCCTTTGACGCGGCGACGGGCAAGATGCGTTGCGCGCAGGCGGTGATCAAGGAGGCCGAGGGGGAGTATTCGCCCGAGGTGAAGCTGGGACAGCTATAGTGGGAGGACAATAGGGTGAAAACCAATCCGGGACGTTTTTTCGAGGACTATAAAGTCGGTCAGGTGATCGAGCATGCCGTGCCGCGCACCGTGTCGGGGGGCGAGCGCGCGCTTTATCATGCGCTCTATCCGGCCCGTCATGCGCTTTATTCCTCGGACGAGTTTGCCGAAAACTGTGGGCTGGAGAAAAGCCCGGTGGACGATCTGATCGCGTTTCATGTGGTGTTTGGCAAAACGGTCCCGGATATTTCGCTCAACGCAGTGGCCAACCTTGGCTATGCCGAGGGGCGCTGGCTCAAGCCGGTTTATCCGGGCGACACGCTGCGCTCGGTGTCCGAGGTGATCGGGCTTAAACAGAACTCGAACGGCAAATCCGGGGTTGTCTATGTGCGCACAACGGGGCTGAACCAATGGGATGAGCCGGTGCTCGAATATGTGCGGTGGGTGATGGTCCGCAAACGCGATCTCGATGCGCCCGCGCCTGAGACGGTGATCCCGGAACTGACCAAGGTGGTGGCGCCCGAGGATCTGGTGATCCCGGAGGGGCTGGATTTCCTTCAGTATAATTTCACCCTGGCGGGCGAGCCGCACCGGTTCGGCGATTACGAGATCGGGGAAAAGATCGACCATGTGGACGGGGTGACCATCGAGGAAGCCGAACACATGATGGCGACGCGGCTCTGGCAGAATACGGCGAAGGTGCATTTCGATGCCACCAATCGCGAAGATGGCAAGCGGTTGATCTATGGCGGCCATGTGATTTCGATGGCGCGGGCGCTGTCGTTCAACGGGTTGGCCAATGCGCAGATGATCGTGGGGCTCAATGGTGGGGCGCACGCGAACCCCTGTTTCACCGGCGATACCGTGCGGGCCTATACGGAAGTGCTCGACAAGGCGGAGACGGAGGCTCCGGGTGTCGGCGCGCTGCGGCTCCGGCTTGTGGCCTATAAACACGGGGCGCCGGAGTTCGCCTACAAGACGGAAGAGGGCAAGTATCACCCCGATGTCCTTTTGGATCTGGATTACTGGGCACTGGTGCCGGTCTGATCCATTCGGATGTTTGAATTTGTGATCGCAAATTCGGGCCGCGCGGCAGATGCGCGGCCCTTTTTCGTGGATTTTCAAAGTTGTTTCCCTTGGTAAAACCTATGAAAACCCTCGGAAAAGCCGATAGCGCTACATTTGTGATCACACGTCCAATCTTGTGATCACAATGCGTGATTTGAGTGATATTAATCGCCGAAAAGCGACTTTGTTAGCGCTACCAAATGGCGAGTGGGTGGTGACTCGGGGGGAGAAAAGGGTATTACGGACCCAGCTTACAGCATCACTCGTGAAAGGACGTCACCATGGCTGATGTGAACCGCGGCAACCGGCCGCTTTCTCCCTTCATGCTCGGAAAATACTATCGCCCGCAGATGACCTCGATCTCGTCGATCATGGTGCGGATCACCGGCATTGCTTCTCTGGTCACCGTGTTTCTGGCCGTGTGCTGGCTTTTGGCCGCAGCGTCTTCGCCGAGCGTCTTTGCCGCCATCGACGGCATTTTCGCCTCGATCATCGGTGAGATCCTGATGCTCGCGGCCGCCTGGGCGCTCTGGTATCACCTTCTTGGCCGTCTGCGCCATGTGGTCTGGGACTTCGGCTACTGCCTGGATGTTCCGACCTCCGAGAAGATGGGCTGGGGCATGTTCATCGGTGCGACCGTGCTGACGGTCCTGACCGCAATCGTATTCCTGATTTTCTGAGGGGGCGGAGATGAATTTTCTGACTGACCGCAAACGTGCAACGGGTCTTGGCGCCGGCGGCTCCGGTGTCGCCCATCATTGGCTGACCATTGCCACGTCGATCTCGCTGATCGTCCTCGTGCCGTTCTTCGTCTTTGTCTTCGGCAGCGCCGTGGGCCGGGAACAGGCCGATGTCTACGCTTATTTCAGCAACCCGTTCATCGCGATCGCGATGGCGCTGAGCCTCGTGGGCTGTGTGATCCACCTGAAAACCGAAGTGGACGAAGCGGTCGAGGACTATGTCGGCGGCCTCAAGCGCAAACTGACGCTCATCGCCGTGGCGGCCTTCTGCTACGCGCTGATCGCAAGCGGCCTCTTCGCCATTTTGAAACTCGCGATCCTCTGAGCGCGGGAAGGATGAAAGACAATGACAGCAGCATATGAATATGAAACCCACGAATACGACGTTGTGGTCGTTGGCGCCGGTGGTTCTGGTCTGCGTGCAACGCTCGGCATGGCCGAGCAGGGGCTGCGCACGGCCTGTGTGACCAAGGTGTTCCCGACGCGCTCCCACACGGTGGCAGCACAGGGTGGGATCGCGGCTTCGCTCTCCAACATGGGCCCGGACAACTGGCAGTGGCACATGTACGACACCGTGAAGGGGTCCGACTGGCTCGGCGACACCGACGCGATGGAATACCTCGCCCGCAATGCACCGAAAGCGGTGTATGAGCTTGAGCACTACGGTGTGCCCTTCTCCCGGACCGAAGAAGGCAAGATCTACCAGCGCCCGTTCGGCGGCCACACCACCGAATTCGGGGAAGGCCCGCCCGTGCAGCGCACCTGTGCCGCGGCTGACCGCACCGGTCACGCCATTCTGCACACGCTTTACGGCCAATCCGTGAAGAACAACGCCGAATTCTACATCGAATATTTCGCCATCGACCTGATCATGTCGGATGACGGTGTGTGTCAGGGCGTTCTGTGCTGGAAACTCGATGACGGCACCTTCCACCTGTTCTCCGCCAAGATGGTCGTTCTGGCGACCGGCGGTTATGGCCGCGCCTTCTTCTCTGCGACCTCGGCCCACACCTGCACCGGCGACGGTGGCGGCATGGTGGCCCGTGCGGGGCTGGCGCTTCAGGATATGGAATTCGTTCAGTTCCACCCGACCGGCATCTACGGCTCCGGCTGTCTGATCACCGAGGGTGCGCGCGGCGAAGGCGGTTACCTGACCAACTCCGAAGGCGAGCGTTTCATGGAACGCTATGCCCCGACCTACAAGGACCTCGCGCCGCGTGACTATGTGTCCCGCTCGATGACGATGGAAATCCGCGAAGGCCGTGGCGTTGGGGAGCACAAGGACCACATCTTCCTGAACCTCAGCCACCTTCCGGCCGAGGCTCTGGCGGAACGTCTGCCGGGCATCTCCGAATCCGCGAAAATCTTTGCCGGTGTGGATGTGACCAAGGAGCCGATCCCGGTTCTGCCGACCGTGCACTACAACATGGGCGGTATCCCGACGAACTATCACGGTGAGGTTCTCAACCCGACGGCGGACAATCCGACCGCCGTGGTGCCGGGCCTGATGGCCGTGGGGGAAGCGGGCTGTGCCTCCGTGCACGGTGCGAACCGTCTTGGTTCCAACTCGCTCATCGACCTCGTGGTCTTTGGCCGCGCCGCCGCGATCCGCGCCGGTGAGGTTGTTGACCCACGTGCGCCGAACCCGGAGATGAACATGGCGTCCGTGGAGAAAGCCTTTGATCGCTTCGACAGCCTGCGCTACGCCAAGGGCGCGATCCCGACCGCAGAGCTGCGGCTTGAGATGCAGCGCACGATGCAGGCCGATGCCGCGGTGTTCCGGACCGACAAGTCCCTCAAAGAGGGTGTCGAGAAGATGACGGTTGTGGCGGGCAAGATGGGCGATCTGGGCGTGACCGACCGGTCGCTGATCTGGAACTCGGACCTGATGGAAACGCTCGAACTGACCAACCTGATGCCGAACGCTCTGGCGACCATTCATGGCGCCGAAGCCCGGAAAGAATCCCGTGGCGCGCATGCCCATGAGGATTACCCGAACCGCGACGACGTGAACTGGCGCAAACACACCATTTCGCGTGTCGAAGGCACCAATGTCGAGCTGAGCTATCGTCCGATCATCGAAGCGCCGCTGACCACCGAGGAAGAAGGTGGCATCAGCCTCGCCAAGATCGCGCCGAAAGCGAGGACGTTCTGATGCGGGGGGCTGCTTTTGCTGCCCTTACCGCTCTGATCCTGAGCGGCTGTGTGGAGAGTTCTTCTCTTGTGGAAGACACCACGCGCACGGCCGCGAAAGGCGTCGTAAAAACGGTCATCAACTCCAAGTTTCCTGGGGTTGATGCCGATCTCTACGTGGATTGCGTGATGGACAATGCGGATACGGATCAGCTTGTGACGCTTGCGAAAGCTGCCGTGACCGGGGTTGACGAAACGACCGTGTCCACGGTGACGGAAATTGCCAGCGAGCCTGAAACCCTCAAATGCATTGCTCAGAGCGGTCTGAGCGGCCTGCTCGGTTAGGAGAAATAACGATGGTTCAATTCAACCTTCCCAAGAATTCCAAGATCGTGACGGGCAAGACCTGGCCGAAGCCCGAGGGCGCGACCAATGTCCGTAAGTTCCAGATTTACCGCTGGAATCCCGATGACGAGAAGAACCCGTCGGTGGATACCTATTTCCTCGACATGGACAAATGCGGTCCGATGGTTCTCGACGCGCTGATCAAGATCAAGAACGAGATCGACCCGACGCTGACCTTCCGCCGCTCCTGCCGCGAAGGCATCTGTGGCTCCTGTGCGATGAACATCGACGGGATCAACACGCTCGCCTGTATCTACGGTCTCGATGAGATCAAGGGCGATGTGCGGATCTTCCCGCTGCCGCACATGCCGGTGGTGAAAGACCTCATTCCCGATCTGACCCACTTCTACGCGCAGCACGCCTCGATCATGCCGTGGCTTGAGACCAAGACCAACCGGCCCGAGAAGGAATGGCGCCAGTCGATCGAGGATCGCAAGAAACTCGACGGTCTTTATGAATGCGTGATGTGCGCCAGCTGCTCGACCTCCTGCCCGAGCTACTGGTGGAATGGCGACAAGTACCTTGGACCGGCCGCGTTGCTGCACGCCTACCGTTGGATCATCGACTCGCGCGATGAGGCCACTGGCGAGCGTTTGGATGCGCTGGAAGACAGCTTCAAGCTCTACCGCTGCCACACCATCATGAACTGTGCGAAAACCTGTCCGAAGGGGCTGAACCCGGCGGCTGCCATCGCACATATCAAGAAGATGATGCTCGAACGCGCGCATTGAGCGCGTTCGTCAGAACGAAAGATGGGCGCGCTCATTGAGCGCGTTCGCCGGAACGAAAGATGGGCGCACACACTGAGCGCGTTCGTCAGGCGAACCAGGAAGGCCCCGCTTCGGCGGGGTTTTTCTTTGCGCGCTTCTCCCCCTTGTCGCATATCGGGGGATCGGCCATCGTGCGCCGAACCGCTCCCGGACGTCTTAGGAGATCCACATGCGCAAATCCATCGGTGCCCGCTTTCTGATCGTCGGCCTGCTGACGCTTCTGATGTTCATCCCACTGTTCTTTGTCTCCGACATCGTGCAGAGCCGGAAGAATTATTCGCAATACACCCTGAATGAGGTCGGGCGCGAATGGGGCGGGGAACAGGTGATCGCCGGGCCGATGCTGATGATACCGGTCGAGGAAACCGTGGAACGCACGGAACGCGAAGCGGTGGTCGATCCGGAGAGCGGCGAGATCGTGCTCGATGCCGATGGCAGTCCGCGCCAGCGTCAGGTGACGCGCAAGGTGACGGTGACGCGCGATCCGATCTATGTCTATCCGGGACGGTTCGATGTCGCCATCGACACACAGACACAGATCCGACATCGCGGGATTTTCTCCGTGCCGGTCTATCAGGCGGGCATCGAGATGGGGTTCGATTTCCCCTGGGACCAGATCGCCACGCAGGCGGTGAATGAGGAGGTGATCCTCTGGGACCGGGCGGAGCTGATCCTGTCGCTGTCGTCCAATGCCGCGCTGCGCGGGCAGGCGGTGCTGACGGTCGACGGGGAGGAAGTGCCGCTCGAACCTATCGCCTCCGCCGATGAGGCTGCGGGGATCATGGCGGCTTTGGGCGATCCGCGCGGCAAGAGCGATTACGCGCTGACACTGGGGGCCAATGGCGCGCAGTCGTTGCAGATCGCGCCGGTCGGGCGGCAGAGCGCGGTGACCATCGCGTCGGACTGGCCGCATCCGAGTTTCCGGGGTGCCTTCCTGCCGGACGGCTCGGAAATTTCCGAAGCGGGCTTCTCGGCAACCTGGACCATCCCGCATCTGGCACGCACCCTGCCGCAGATGACGCGGGAGGATTACACCCGCGCGCTGCGCTATGGCATGGCCTTCGGGGTGGATTTCATCGAGCCGAACGATTTCTATCAAAAATCCTATCGGGCGGCGAATTACTCCATCCTGTTTATCGCGTTGACCTTCCTCACGGTTCTGTTGGTGGAAAAAGGCACGGAACGCCCGGCGCACCCGGTGCAATATATCCTGATCGGGTTGGCGCAGTCGATTTTCGTGCTGCTGATGGTGGCCTATTCCGAACAGATCGGCTTTGGCCCGGCCTATGCGCTTTCGGCCGGGGCGACGGTGGTGCTGTTGACCTTCTTCGGGGCGGTGGGGCTTAAACTCGGACGGCGCACGGCGGTTCTGGGCGTGATGTTGCTGGTGCTCTACGGTGTGCTCTATCTGATCCTGCGCTCGGCGGATTATGCCCTGCTGGCGGGGGCGTCTCTCGCCTTTGTGGCACTGGCGGCGACGATGTATTTCACCCGCAACGAGGATTGGTACGGGCCGGAGGGCACCGGGTTTCTGGGTCGGAAACGCAAAGCGCAGCCGACGGTGCCGCCGCAGCCGTAACCGGGGCTGCCGTCACGCAAGTGTGCGTTTTCATTGGACGGTTCGGAGGGTATGAGGGGGCATGCTCTTCCTCGTCCCCCTCATCGTCATCGCGCTTTATGTCGGCATGTATCTCATGCGGTCGAACAAGACCGGGGCCTGCCGGTGGCGACAGGTCGGCAAGGACGAGACGGGCGTGCGCTGGCGTTGTCCGGTCTGTGGTGCAGAGGCCGAGACTGTTGCCGGGGAGCCGAAGTTCTGCGGCGGGCAAGGGCCACGCTAGCCCCGAAAGGCATATTTCCGGTGCTGCGTTGCAGCATGCGCATGACGACTATGCGCCATAAGGGGGCTGTCACGGGCGGCGTTGCAGCATACCTAGGGACACAAGGGAGGGCCCAACGGACCCTTAACGGAGACTGACACATGACCCTGCACGACGCGAAACTGAAAGACGCCGCCGCGAAAGAGACCACGATGAAAGTCTCCGAATGGCTGGAATACTATGCGCCGACCACCCCGGCGGTGAACACCGGCGAGCAAATGGCGCCGCGCAAGCTGGACGTGCTCGACCAGATGTACGCCTATTACGAGTGAGCCACGCGCCCCTCGGAAAATGAAAAGCCCCGCCTGAGCGGGGCTTTTGTGTTTCAGCAGTAGCGTTCGACGCCGACCATTTGCTGGTCGGAATAGCGGTCGCCTGCCGCCCAGCCTGCGGGCAGGATTTGCTCGATCTCCCAGAGATCGTCCTCGGACAGACCGATCTCGCCCGCATGGGCCCAATCGGCGAGGTGCTCTTTGGTCCGCGTTCCGGGGATCGGGATCAGATGATCGCCCTGATGCAAAACCCATGCGAGCGCCAGCGCGGGCGTGGAGACGCCTTTCGTCTCGGCAAATTCCCGAAACGCTCGGATATAGCCCATGTTTTCAAGCCAGTTTTGCCCCATGAAGCGCGGGTTCACCTTGCGGAAATCGCTGTCGTCAAAGGTGCTCGGGTCGAGATCGGCCACGCCAAGCGCGCCACGGGCGACGGGGGAGAAGGGCACGAAGGTGATATCCAGCTCTTCGCAGGTCTGGATCACGCCCAGTTCCGGCTGACGGGTCCAGAGCGAATATTCGTTCTGCACCGCCGTCACCGGCACGACACTATGCGCGCGACGGATGGTGGAGGGGGCGACTTCGGAGAGGCCCCAAGCGTCGATCAGCCCCTCTTCGATCAGCTTGCCCATGGTCTCGGCGACCGTTTCCACCGGCAGTTCCTGTTGCCGACGGTGGATATAGTAAAGCTCGACCTTGTCGCGGTTCAGTTTCTTGAGCGAGCTTTCGAGCTCGGCGCGAATGTAATCTTCTTCGTTGCTGAAGGCGCGAGGCGGTCCGGGGATGATGCCGACTTTCGTGGCCAGCGTCACATCCGCGCCGCTTTCCTTGAGGTATTGGCCGACGATGCGTTCGGAGCGGCCCATGCCATAGAGATTCGCGGTGTCCCAGAAGTCGATCCCGGCGGCTTCGACAGCCGCGAGGGTTTCGAGCGAGGTCTCGTCATCGGCCTCCCCGAAGAACCCGGCGAAGCTCATACAGCCGAAACCGATCGCGCCCACCATCGGGCCGTTTGCGCCAAGCTGGCGTTTGGGCATGCTCATGCCGTTTTCCTTCTTTTCTGAGAATTGCAGGGGCTCAGCGGGTCCAGAGCGTGGAGGCCGATCCTGTCGTCCGATCAATGGTGTAGCGCGTTTCCCCGGTGGGACAACAGCGCGGCTCGCCGTCTTTCAGCGTGGTGAGGGTCACCTCGATCCGGTCGGGATAAAAGGCGGTGTCTCGGGGACCATGGCCCCAGATTTGTGAAACCGGGCCAAGATAGGTGAACTGCGGTCCGGGTTGGTTCAGCGCATAGCGCCCCACGGCAATGCTGACACTGCCCGCCGATCCCTCGATCCATTCATAGATAAAGCCAAGAGCTTCGGTGGCCTGCGTCGGATCGGGATGGTTCGGGAGAAAATACGAGCCTTCCACGTGCTCGGGTTTGTTTGCGAGCGTCTGAAACAGAACGGCATCGAGATTGGGCCAGTCCTGGGCCTGAAGCGAAAGCGGCAGGATGGCGAGGGTGAGGGCGAAAGCTTTGGCGAGAAAGGACATGGGGACGACCGGGGCACTCTTTTGGAAATTCGTTTTTCCAAGAGTGCCCCGGACCGGCAGTGCGATCAAGCGGCGAAGGCCGCCTCAAGCGCGATCTCGACCATATCGCCGAAGCTCTTTTCGCGCTGATCCGACGGCAGGGCCTCATGGGTCAGGAGGTGATCGGAAACGGTCATGACGCCCAACGCGCGCACGCCGTGACGGGCGGCGACGGTGTAAAGCTCGGCGGCTTCCATTTCGACGCCCAGAATGCCGTGACGGATCATCACCTCGTCGAGATCGGGGCGTTCGGCATAGAACACGTCCGACGAGTAGATATTGCCGACATGGACGCCAGTGTCTTTCTGACGCGCGGCGGCAACGGCGGCCTCCAACAGACCGTAATCGGCACAGGGCGCGTAGTTGATTTCCTTGAAGAAGCCGGCGGAGGGGGTGGTGCCCATGGTGGTGGCGGTCATGGCGATGATGACGTCACGCACCTTGATATGATGCTGCATCGCGCCACAGGAGCCGATGCGGATGAGCGTCTTGGCGCCATATTCGGTGATCAGCTCATTGGCGTAGATCGAGATCGACGGCATGCCCATGCCGGAACCGTGAATGGTCACCGGGTTGCCTTTGTAGGTGCCGGTGAAACCGAACATGCCGCGCACTTCGTTCACCAGTTTGATGTCGTCGAGATAGGTCTCGGCGGCCCATTTGGCGCGGTACGGATCGCCCGGCATCAGGACGGTTTCGGCGATGTCGCCAACGGCGGCTGCAATATGGGGGGTCGGCATGCTGTCCTCGCGATAAATCTCTTTGACGCCATAAAGCCAGCCTCGGCGGCGATTGTATAGATTGCAACCGCGGTTTTGTTCCGCGATGGCTCAGAAGCTATAGCCGAAATATGTCAGGTCCCGGGCATAGAAGTCTTCGAGCAGGGCGCGGGTCTTGTCGTCATGGGCGAGGCGATAATCCTGTCCCATGGGCGAGGCCTTTTGCACGTGGAGCGTGCCAAGCTCCGGAAAGCCGATCTTCTGACCGATGCGGGTGATCGCTTCGGCGCGGTTCTCGAAGCGGAAAATCTCGGTGACAAGCGGTTTGCCCTCGGCATCGAGCACGAAATCGCAGGCGGTGCGGCGCAGGCCGAAATAGCCCAGATAGGGGGTCGCAGGCGTGGCCTCGACATGGCGGGCGACGAATTCGGCATAGCTCCAGCTGGTCGGAAGATCGCCGCATTTCTGCATGTAGTTGTAAAAGGACAGGAGGCGCTCGAAGGGATTGCGCACGATGCTGAAGCTGTAGAGGCTGGCCCAGGCCTTGGGACCGGTGATTTTCTGCATTTCACGGGCGCTCAGATGTTCGGGCAGGACCTGTTCCGTGGCATGTTCCGCCTCGATCACGTTGCGCTTGCCGTGAATGGGACCAAATCGCTTGCCAAGCTCGGCCCGGATCGAGGTCGAGGAGGTGCGGGGAATGTCGATGAACCAGAAGCCGGTCGTGACAATCGCTCTGGTGCTTTTCCAGTTGCGGTAGCGGGTCTCGATCCGGCGGATCGATTTTTGCAGATGTCCCATGACGATGGCTCCCTTCAACTTGTGGGTGAAAGGCCTCTAACGGGGGATGCGACCGGGGTAAAGACGACAGGTCGGTGGTCGGCTGGTTTCCTCTTACAGCAGACAGAATGCCCGGTCGCGCCGCAAGACGTGACCGGGTGTGTGAATGTCCGGGAGAATGATCCGACGCTTACTCGGCGGCCTGTGCGGTCGGATCGACCAGCGCCACGATGTCGAACATGATCCGGTTCAGCTCGAAATCCTTGGGCGTATAAACACGGGCGATGCCGATGGCGCGCAGGTGTTCGGCGTCCTCCTCCGGGATGATGCCGCCTGCGACCACGGGGATGTGGGAGAGGCCGGCCTCTTTCATCTGCCGCATCAGCTCTTCGAGAAGCGGGATATGCGAGCCGGAGAGGATCGACAGCCCCACCACATGAGCGTCATCGGCCTTCGCGGCGGCGACGATCTCGGCGGGGGTCAGGCGAATGCCTTCATAGGCGATATCCATGCCGCAATCGCGGGCGCGGGCGGCGATCTGTTCTGCGCCGTTCGAGTGGCCGTCGAGACCGGGCTTGCCGACGAGGAACTTGAGCTTGCGGCCCAAGGAGGCCGACACACGGGCGACCTCTTCGCGAATGTCGTCGAGGCCTTCGGTGCGGTTCGATGGGTTGGCGGAGACGCCGGTCGGGCCGCGATACTGGCCAAAGGCCGCGCGCACCACGTCGCCCCATTCGCCCGTCGTCGCGCCCGCTTTCGCGGCTTTGATCGAGGCAGGCATGACGTTGACACCGCTGGCTGCCGCATCGCGCAGTTCCTTGAGTGCGGCTTGAACGGCCGCCTCGTCGCGGGCGTCGCGCCACGCATCAAGACGCGCGATCTGGTCGGCTTCCGCCTCCGGATCGGCCTTCATGATGCCGCCGTCGCCTGCGGTGAGCGGCGAGGGTTCGCCGGTGGTCCATTTGTTGACGCCGACGACGACGGTCTCGCCCGCCTCGATGCGGGCAATCCGTTCGGCATTGGCCTCCACGAGCCGGGATTTCATATATTCGATCGCCTCGATCGCGCCGCCCATGCCGTCGAGCGTTTCCAACTCAGCCCGCGCACCGTCTTTCAGCTCGGCCACCTTGCGCTCCACGGCGGGGTTATTGTCGAACAGGTCCTCGTATTCCAAGAGGTCCGTCTCATAGGCGAAAATCTGTTGCATCCGGAGCGACCATTGCTGATCGAAGGGGCGCGGCAGGCCAAGCGCCTCGTTCCAGGCAGGCAACTGCACCGCGCGGGCGCGGGCGTTTTTGCTGAGCGTTACGGCGAGCATTTCGATGAGAATCCGGTAAACGTTGTTCTCCGGCTGCTGCTCGGTCAGGCCCAGAGAGTTGACCTGAACGCCATAGCGGAAACGACGGAATTTCGGGTCCTCGACGCCGTAGCGCTCACGGGTGATCTCATCCCAAAGCTCGACAAAGGCGCGCATTTTGCACATCTCGGTCACGAAGCGGATGCCCGCGTTCACAAAGAACGAAATCCGGCCGACCATCTCCGGGAAGGAGGCGGCGGGGACTTTCTCTTTCAGATCGTCCAAAACGGCAATGGCTGTGGCGAGGGCAAAGGCCAGTTCCTGCTCCGGCGTCGCGCCCGCCTCTTGCAGGTGGTAGGAACAGACGTTCATCGGGTTCCATTTCGGCAGATGCTCGCGCGTATAGGCGGCGACATCCGTGATCATCCGCAGCGACGGGCGCGGCGGGCAGACATAGGTGCCGCGCGACAGATACTCTTTGATGATGTCGTTCTGCACGGTGCCTTGCAGCTTGGAAATATCCGCGCCTTGCTCCTCCGCGACGGCAATATAAAGCGCCAAGAGCCAAGGCGCTGTGGCGTTGATCGTCATCGAGGTGTTCATCTGTTCGAGCGGGATATCATTGAACAGCATCCGCATGTCGCCCAGATGTGCGACCGGCACACCGACCTTGCCGACCTCGCCCTTCGCCAGCTCGTGATCGCTGTCATAGCCCGTTTGCGTGGGCAGATCGAAAGCCACCGACAGGCCGGTCTGACCTTTGGACAGGTTGGTGCGATAGAGCGCGTTGGAGGCCTTGGCCGTCGAGTGTCCGGCATAGGTGCGGAACAGCCAGGGACGATCTTTCTGGATCCCGGTCTTGTCGTCACTCATCGCGAACCTCCCTTTCGTTCATGTGCAACAATATTTCTCAGGGCGAGTTATGCGTGGAATAATGTGCCAATGTCAATTCGCCGCAACGCGGCAGAGCAGGAAAATTTCACAAATTTCGTTGTGACGTAAGGATATTTCCTAATGGATTCCATGGCAACATCGTTGATTTCATTTCATATATTCTGATTTTCTGCGATTGCTCGGTTATATAATTTCAAAAATTATTTAGATTGCATTGCATAATTGCGCAGTGAGGCGTATCACCATGTCAGTGCGCTGCGATTCTGCGTCGCGGCACGGGAGGGTGTTTCAAGGCAAACTCACGGGGATCAGAAACGCGATCCGGAGCCAGCCTTGGGAAGAATTTGGAGGACATGACATGGCGCTCGACACCAACCAGCCAGCCTATGAGGCCGAAGAGAAAGAGCTCTACGAGATCGGGGAAATCCCGCCGATGGGCTATGTGCCGCCGAAGATGTACGCTTGGGCGATCCGGCGTGAACGTCACGGCGAGCCGGAGACCTCTTTCAAGAATGAGGTGGTCGATACGCCGAAACTCGACAGCCACGAGGTGCTTGTTCTCGTGATGGCCGCGGGCGTGAACTACAATGGCATCTGGGCCGGTCTCGGTGTTCCGATCTCGCCGTTCGATGGTCATGGGGCCGAGTATCATATCGCCGGCTCCGATGCGTCTGGCATCGTTTGGGCCGTTGGGGATCGGGTGAAAAACTGGAAGGTCGGCGACGAGGTCGTGATCCATTGCAACCAAGACGATGGCGACGATGAGGAATGCAACGGCGGCGATCCGATGTATTCGCCGTCCCAGCGGATCTGGGGCTATGAGACGCCGGACGGGTCCTTTGCGCAGTTTACCCGCGTGCAAGCGCAACAACTTCTGCCGCGTCCGAAGCATCTGAGCTGGGAAGAGAGCGCGTGCTACACGCTGACGCTCGCCACCGCCTACCGGATGCTCTTCGGCCACGCGCCGCACGATCTGAAACCCGGTCAGACGGTTCTGGTCTGGGGCGCTTCGGGCGGGCTTGGGTCATTTGCGATCCAGCTGGCCAAGGCGGCGGGGGCGCATGCGATCGGGGTGATCTCCGGCGAAGATAAGCGCGATTTCGTCATGGGGCTGGGCGCCAAGGGCGTGATCAACCGCAAGGAGTTCGATTGCTGGGGCCAACTTCCGACCGTCAACACGCCGGAATATGCCGCGTGGTTCAAGGAGGCGCGCAAATTCGGTAAGGCGATCTGGGACATCACCGGCAAGGGCAACAATGTCGACATGGTGTTCGAACATCCCGGTGAGGCGACCTTCCCCGTGTCCTCCTTCGTCTGCAAGAAGGGCGGGATGGTTGTGATCTGTGCGGGGACCTCCGGGTTCAACTGTACCTTCGACGTGCGTTATATCTGGATGCACCAGAAGCGTTTGCAGGGGTCCCACTTCGCTCACCTGAAACAGGCGGCTGCGGCCAACCGTCTGGTGATCGACGGCAGGATCGATCCCTGCATGTCGGAGGTGTTTACCTATGACGATATCCCGCAGGCGCATATGAAGATGCTGAAGAACCAGCACAAGCCGGGCAATATGGCGGTGCTTGTGCAGTCGCCGAAAACCGGGCTGCACACGCTTCAGGATGTGCTCGACGCCGGAAAATAAGGGCTGTCCTTGATCGGGGGGAAATCCCGCTCTCTCATCGAGAGGGCGGGTATTTTTTGACTGTTGAAAATGCGCAACTTTGGGTTGATCCGCGGCCCGCGGACGGAAAGCGCCATCGCGACTCCTAAAATTGTCGATAACTCACGTTGCAAGCCTGTGAGAATTAACGAAATATTTTAATTCATTCAGTTAACTGAGCGGGTCTCGCCATTTTTGGGGAGGGTGAATCCGCGAATATCAAAATGCAAATTTGATGCCTAAAGTTGAAAACGCACCCACGCGAACGCCGAAAGAGGGTTTACATGCGCAACGATTGGATTCTTGATGTACTCACCGATCTGCGGACATTCGCGGACCAAAACGGGCTGAAGGCGAGCGCGGAACAGCTTGCGGATACCTGTCTTGTTGTGGCCGCGGAACTGTCGAACAAGGATCAGGCCGTGTTGTCGGAACAGGCGGGGGTGTATGGCGACGGAGTTACAAGACTTTCTGGATGTTATTCAGCAAGTTGACACGTTTGACGAATTTCAGGAAGCAACCGTTGGGTTGCGCGATTTCCTGAACATCATCCATGTTGTTTATCATTGGGTAAACAGCGTCGGCGAACGCTTTGGCGCCGGCACATATTCTTCGGACTGGGTCGATCGTTATCTCGAAAAAGATTATCTGCGCATGGACCCGGTGCTGTTCGGTTGTTTTCAGCGTTTCACGCCGGTCAACTGGAAGCAACTCGACTGGTCGTCCAAGGCGGCAAAGGCGTTTTTCCGCGATGCGCTGGATCACGGGGTCGGCAATCAGGGCTATACAATTCCTTTGCGCGGGCCGAACGGTCAGTTTGCCCTGCTGACCCTGAACCACAACGCCACCGACGATCACTGGGAACGGTTCATCGCGCGCTATGAGCGCGACTTGATGATCGTGGCACATGAGTTCAACAAAAAAGCGCTGTCCTTTGAGGCTCCGGGGGATGTCCAGAGCGGTCCGGCCCTGTCGCCCCGCGAAACCGCGGCCATCACGCTGATCGCCAAGGGCTTTAGCCGAGGGCAGGCAGCGGCGGAGATGGGAATCTCCGAGCACACGCTCAGGGTCTATATCGAATCGGCACGGCACAAGCTGGGGGCGATGAACACGACACACGCGGTGGCACGGGCGCTCTCCTTGGGGTTGATCATCGTCTGAGTGTCGGTTGATGTAGGGTTGTAGGGATTTTCTGCCTAAAAAATGCTCCGAAACCTGTCCTGCGGCGTTGCGCAGGGGCTGCGTACGCTGCGGCTAGGATAAGGTTAACTCTTGGACGCTAGCGTCCAGTTGAGTTGACGGAGACAGGAGTAACACCCCAATGCTGCGCTATATTTACGGACAAGACCTTTGCCATTTCCCACTGCTGCGCGACACCATGTTCCGGGACCGCGCCGACCAGTTCAAACGCCGTCTCGGATGGGACGTGCATGTCAATGCGGCGGGGGAGGAACGCGACGAGTATGACGCGATCAACCCGCTCTATGTGCTCTGGCAGAAAGCCGACGGCACCCATGGTGGCTCGATGCGCTTTCTGCCGACGACGGGGGACACGATGGTGAACGATCACTTCCTGTTCCTGACCGACGGGGTGCGGATCGAAAGCCCGTTCATCTGGGAATGCACCCGCTTCTGTCTGGCCCCCGGAGCCGATCGTCAGGTGACCGCCGCGCTGACGCTCGGGGCGGGGGAGATCATGGAAGAATTCCATCTCAAACATTTCGTCGGCGTGTTCGACCCGCGCATGGAGCGCATCTATTCCCTGATGGGGCTTAAACCCGATGTGCTCGGACGTTCGGGCGAGGGCCGCGAAGCCGTGGGCGTCGGGCTTTGGGAGATGCATGAGGACATGTTCGCGCCGACGCTCGAAAGAGCCGGGATCGACCGGGGCACCTCGAAGCGCTGGTTCCATGAGGCCTTCGATCATCCTTATGTCGAGGATCGGCGCGCTATCGCCTGACCTCTCTGGCCTGATGCCTCTGGCGCAGCATGCGGGGGAGCTTTATGGTCCCCCGCATGACGCTGACCTTCTCCTCCGATCAGGCCGAAGCCTTTGATGCCATCACCACGATGCTCGCGCGCGTGGGGGTCGATCTCGAGGACGGGATCATCACGCCGCATGCTGCGGTGACGAACCAGCTTTGTGCGGTGATCGGCAAGGCGGGGTCGGGCAAGACGCTTTTGCTGTCAGAGCTGTACAAGGCACTGGAGGCGGCAGGGGTGGAGATCGTTTCCGGTGATTGGGAGGGCAAGAAGCGCAAGGAACGGCGCACTCTGGCCATTCTCGCTCCGACCAACAAGGCGGCTTCGGTGCTGCGCTCGCGCGGCGTGCCCGCGACGACGATTCACCGCATTCTCTACACGCCGGTCTATGACCCGGAATACGAGGCCATCGCGGAATGGCTGGCGGGCAATGGCAACCGGCCGGATATCGAGGGGCTCAATATCGAAGGGCTGACCGACGCGGCGCTCGACCGGGCCTATGCGTTTTATCAGAACAACAAATCGATCCCCGGCGCGCTGGCGGCGGCGGGGCTTCGGGGGTCGGATTTCATCACCGGCTGGAAACGTCGCGAAGATCCGCTCGACATCGGTTTCATCGATGAAAGCTCGATGCTCGACAAACGCCAGTTCGAGGATTTGCAGGAAATCTTTCCGACGCTGGTGCTGTTCGGCGACCCGGCGCAGCTCGCGCCGGTGAACCAGTCGGGCGAGATGGTATTCGAGAGCCTGCCCGAAGAAAAACAACATATCCTGCACCGCATTCACCGGCAGGAGGCGGACAGCCCGATCCTCGATCTGGCCCATGCGCTGGCCGATCCGCAGTTGAGCTTTGAGAAATTCGAGCGGATGATCGAGGATGCCGCGCGGCGCGACGACCGGGTGGTCTATGCGCAAAGGGTCGAAAGCGATCTGATGGCGCGCTCGCCGGTTCTGGTCTGGCGCAATGCGACGCGCATTCGGTTGATCCAGGCGTTTCGCCGTGTGTTCGACGCGCCCGAGGATGCGCTTTTGCCCGGCGAGCCGCTGATCTGCGACGGGATCGAATTGCCGATGAAGCATCGCAAGAAGCGGCTCGATCTCGAGGCGCGGGGGCTGATCAAAGGCGCGCAGGTGGTCTATCTCGGACCGGGGCGCAAACCCGGTTTTTCGCGGCTGCATGTGATGGGGGCGGAGGACCCGAACATTTCCGCGGCTTCCATCGTGAAAATCGAATTCCCGGATGAGGAAGAGCCGTTCATCCCCTATGCGGCACGCATGGGGGCTGCGTTTTTGCATGGCGCGGCGGTGACGATCCACAAGGCGCAGGGCAGCCAGTGGGAGAATGTGCAGGTCTTCGCGCCGGATCTTTACGCGGCTGCGCGGGCGGGGAGGACGGAGGCGGGGATCCCGCTTTGGAAACGGCTGGCTTACGTGGCGATCACGCGGGCGGAAACGCGACTTTTCTGGGTGACGCGCTCGATGTTGTCGAAACCCTCGGGGCCGCTGTCCATCGCCGATCTGACCGCGAAAACGGCGGCTCCTCTGACGCTTGAGCCGCAGACGGACATGGGGTTCGACAAGGACGTATAAGTTAAAGGCGTGCCGCCTTAACGCCGGATCAGGCGGAACAGCTCGGAGGCGCCCCAGCCGGAAAGCGCGGCGATTGCCAGGGCCATGAGGCCGTAGATCAGGGCCTGCGAATAGGCGAGGTTGTAGAGCCAGCGCTCGATCCCGACCTTCTGGACATTGATCGAGGTGCCGTAGCTGTCGATCACCTCGCCATCGCGCACGAGGAATATCCGGGTGGTGTAATTGCCCTCCACGATGTTGGACGGCAGGTCAATCGAGGTGTCGAACAGCGTGTCTGCGCTCAGTGTGACCTCTCCTTCACGGGTGCGATAAAGGTCGTCCTTTTTTCGCAGCGCGATGAGGGCTTCGCGTGCCGGGTTGCCACGCAGCGCAGGCAGAATGCGCTTGTCTGCGGTGATCTTCCACAGGCTGTCGGTCAGCGGCGGCAGAATGTCGGCGATGGGGCGGGTGGAGGCGACCGTGTAGAAGGTCGGCGTATGGCCGATGACCTGGGCTTCGACATTGATCCAGATGCCGAACCGGCGATCCTTGCGGCGGATGGTTTCCACCTGTTCCGGCCCGGCGACGGTGATGATCACGTCGAGAGGGCTGTCCTCGGGGATCGGTTTGTCGCGTTTCACCGCGCCGAAGACGAGAATTTCCGAGCCGTCGAAATTGGCGTTCACCGCGACGCGGGTCTGCGACAGGGCGGCGACCACCTGTTCGGCCTGCGCGCCAAAGGGCAGGAGGTAAAGGAGAAGGAGGGCGAAAATCCGTTTCATCACGAGCCCAGCGAATAGAGGTCTTTGGGCGGGATCAACAGGTCGATCCCGAGCTTGAGACAGACGGCGAGCACCAGAAGGGCGAGCGCGATACGGAGCTGTTCGGCTTTGAGTTTCAGCCCGATCTGGGTGCCGATCTGCGCCCCGATGACGCCGCCGACCAGCAGGAGGAAGGCCAGAAGCACATCGACCGTATGGTTGGTGTAGGCGTGCAGCAGCGTGGTGAACCCGGCGGTGAAGATGATCTGGAACAGCGAAGTGCCGATCACCACCTTGGTGGGCATGCCGAGGATGTAGATCATCGCAGGCACCATGATGAAGCCGCCGCCGACCCCCATCACCGCGCCGAGCATGCCGACCATGACGCCGACGGCGATGGGCGGAATGGCGGAGATATAGAGCCCGGAGGCGCGAAACTTCATCTTGAAGGGCAGGGTGTGGACCCAGAGGTGTTTTTTGCGCGCGGGACGTCCGCCGGGGCGGCCTCTGGCGCGTCTGATCGCCCGGATCGACTCGATCAGCATGAGAAAGCCGATGATGCCGAGAAAGACGACGTAACAGAGCGTCACCAGCAGATCGACCTGCCCCAAAGCCTTCAGCATGTTGAAAATCTGGATGCCGATGGCGGAGCCGACAAGGCCGCCGATCAGCAGAACCACGCCCATTTTGATGTCCACGGTCTTGCGCTTGAAATGCGCGAGCACGCCGGAGACGGAGGAGGCGACGATCTGGTTGGCGGAGGTGGCGACAGCCACGGCGGGCGGAATACCGACGAAGAACAACAGGGGCGTGATGAGAAAGCCGCCACCGACGCCGAACATGCCCGACAGAACGCCAACGATCCCGCCCAGCCCGAGAAGGGTGAAGGCGTTGACCGAGACTTCTGCGATGGGGAGGAAAATCTGCATATGCGGGTCTTTCGCGTCGGCTTTCTTTCAGCAATGCAATGATTTGCCTGTGTCGTCAAATGCTGAGCCTCAGCATGGATGTAAAAAACGGGCCCGGAGGCCCGTTTTCAGAAGGGCTGAAATGGGGTTTCAGCGTTCCTTCACATAGGATTGGCCGCTGGCGCGCGGCGGGATCGCCTTGCCCACGAACCCGGCGAGGATGATCACGGTCAGGATGTAGGGCAGGGCCTGCATGAACTGTACCGGGATGACGATGTCGCCCAAGGCGATGGATTGGTAGCGGTTGCCGATGGCCTCCAGAAGGCCGAACAGCAGCGTCGCCCAGAGCGCATACCACGGACGCCATTTCGCAAAGATCAGGGCCGCGAGTGCGATATAGCCACGCCCCGCCGACATATCCTTGACGAAACCTGCCGCAAGAGAGGCGAGATAGGTGCCCGCGAGGCCGCAGAGCACACCGGCGATCACCAGAGCCGCGTAGCGCAGGCGCACGACGGAAATCCCGGCGGTGTCCACGGCGCTGGGGTTTTCGCCCACGGCGCGCAGGCGCAGACCGAAGCGGGAGCGATAGAGCACCCACCAGGACAGCGGCACCGCCAGAAGCGCCAGATAGGTGAGCGCGGTGTGGCCGGAAATCAGCTCGTCATAGGCCGGGCCGATCACCGGGATTTTCGACATGGCGTCGGAGAAGGGCAGGTTCCATTCGCTGAAACGCCCGGCCCCGCTCAGCGGCGGCGTGCGCCCGCCAAGCTGGAACCAGCTTTGGCCAACGACAACCGTAAGCCCGGCAGCGAGAAAATTGAGTGCGACGCCCGAGATCAGCTGATCGCCTTTGAAGGTGATCGAGGCAAGACCATGGATCATGGAGAAGGCGAGAGAGCCCGCAACCCCTGCGAGAAGTCCGATCCAGATCGACCCGGTTACGGCCGCAGCCGCGCCGGACAGGAAGGCGGCGATCAGAAGCTTGCCCTCAAGCCCGATGTCGACGACGCCCGCACGTTCGGAGAACAGCCCGGCAAGGCAGGTCAAAAGCAAAGGGGTGGCGAGACGCACGGAGCTGTCGAGGATCTGGATGATCGTGAGATAGTCCATCTTACGCCTCCTTCTTTTTGCTGAACGCGAGGAACAGCTTTTCAAGCGGCACCCGCACCATATTGTCGAGCGCGCCGGTGAACATGATCACAAGCGCCTGGATCACCACGACCAGCTCGCGCGGGATCGATTCCCAGAACGCCAGTTCCGCGCCGCCCTGATAGAGGAAGCCGAACAGGATTGAGGCTAGGAAAATGCCGATCGGATGGTTGCGCCCCATGAGCGCGACCGCGATGCCGATAAAGCCCGCGCCTTCTACCGCGTTGTCGATCAGGCGCTCGGCCTCGCCCATGACGTTGTTGATCGCCATGAGACCGGCCAGCGCGCCGGAGATCAGCATGGCAATGATCACGATCCGCGACGGATTGATCCCCGCGTATTTCGCCGCCGATTCCGACTGGCCATAGGCGCGGATCTCATAGCCGAGACGGGTGCGCCAGATCAGCACATAGAAGGCGACGGAGGCCAGAATGGCCACAAGGAAGGACATGTTCGCGGGCGCGTTCTTGTTGAAATTGATGCCGAAGGGGGCAAGCATTTCATGGAACGTCGGCAGGTGAGCGCCGGTCGGAAAACGCGCGCTCTCCGTGAGCATGGAGCCGGGCACCTTGAGGATGTTCAGGATGACATAGCCAACCAGAGCGGCACCGATGTAGTTGAACATGATCGTGGTGATGACGATATGGCTGCCGCGTTTGGCCTGAAGCCAGGCGGGGATAAAGGCCCAGGCCGCGCCAAAGAGCGCCCCGCCGATCATCGCCGCGGGAAGCGCGAGCGACCAGTGCGGCCACGGCACCGAAAGGCACACGAGCGTGACGCCAAGCCCGCCCAAGGTCGCCTGACCCTCGCCGCCGATGTTGAACAGCCGGGCATGATAGGCGACGGCCACGGAAAGGCCGGTAAAGATGAAGTTCGTGGCGTAGTAGAGCGTGTAGCCGATCCCCTGGGTCGAGCCGAAAGCGCCCTGCACCATGGTTTTGATCGCCATGATCGGATCTTTGCCGATGGCCCAGATCACCACGCCGGAAAAGAAAAAGGCGATCAGGATGGAGATCAGCGGAATGAGGATGGCATCCGCCCATTTCGGCATTTTGCTCATTGGTCTGCCCCCGCCGTCTCGTGTTTCGTGTCGGTGATCCCGGCCATCATCAGGCCAAGCTCGCCCTCGTTGGTCTCGGCGGGGATGCGTTCGCCCATGATCTGGCCGTCGAACATGACGATGATCCGGTCGGAGAGCGACAGGATTTCATCGAGTTCCACGGAAACCAGAAGGATCGCCTTGCCCTGATCGCGCAGCGCCACGATCTGTTGGTGAATGAATTCGATGGCGCCGATGTCGACGCCACGGGTCGGCTGACCGACCAGCAACAGGTCCGGGTTGCGCTCGATCTCGCGGGCCAGCACGATTTTCTGCTGGTTGCCGCCGGAGAAGGATTTCGCCTCAAGTTTGGGATTGGGCGGGCGGACGTCGAACTTGTCCATGCTGGTCTGGGTCATTGCCTTGATGCCCGCATTGTCCATCAAAAGGGCGTTCTTTTGATATTCCGGCGCGTGGTGATAGCCGAACACCATGTTTTCCCAAGCCTGGAATTCGAGGATCAGCCCCTCGTCATGGCGATCCTCGGGCACATGGGCGATGCCGCGTGCGCGCCGGGTCTGGCCGTTGGAATGCTTGCCGGAGAGGTCGATCTCCTGTCCGTTCATCAGGACTTTGCCGGTGCCGTTCTGATAGCCGCCCAGAACCTCCAAAAGCTCGGTCTGGCCGTTGCCCGCGACGCCTGCAATACCGACGATCTCGCCGGCGCGCACCTCGAAGGACACGCCTTTGACGCGTTCGACCTTCTGTTCGTCGATGACGCGCAGGTTCTCGATCTGCACCACCGGCGCACCGGGGGTGGCGGGTTTCTTGTCGACATGCAGCAAGACCTTGCGACCGACCATCAACTCGGCCAGTTCCTCGGGCGAGGTCTCGGAAGTCTTCACGGTGGCGGTCATCTCGCCGCGGCGCATCACGGACACCGTGTCGGTGATTTCCATGATCTCGCGCAGTTTATGGGTGATCAGAATGATCGTCTTGCCTTGTTCCTTCAGCCCTTCGAGAATGCGGAAGAGGTGATCGGCCTCGGCGGGGGTCAGAACGCCGGTCGGCTCGTCGAGGATCAGGATGTCCGCCTGTCGATAGAGCGCCTTGAGAATCTCGACCCGCTGCTGGTGGCCCACGGAGAGGTCTTCGATCAGGGCGTCCGGATCGACGGACAATTCATATTCGTCAGAGAGTTGTTGCAAAAGCTTGCGGGCTTTTGCCAGCGAGGGCTTCAACAGCCCGCCGTCTTCGGCACCGAGGATGACGTTTTCCAGAACGGTGAAGTTTTCCACCAGTTTGAAATGCTGGAACACCATGCCGATGCCGGCGGCGATGGCGGCCTGGCTGTCGGCGATCTGGACCTCTTTGCCGTTGATCAGGATCTGGCCGCTGTCGGCCTTGTAGAACCCGTAGAGGATCGACATCAGCGTGGATTTGCCCGCGCCGTTCTCGCCGATGATGCCATGGATCGAGCCCTTGGCCACCGAGATTGCGATGTCCTTGTTGGCCTGTACCGGGCCGAACGCTTTGGAAATGCCGCGCAGCTCGATCGCAGGGACGGAGGGGGCGGTGGCGGATGCGGTGGGGGCGACAGTCTCCTGCCGCCCCGCCTCGTTCTGAGCGCTCATGTGAGACTTACTCACCCGGTTTGTCGAAGGCCGGGCAGGTTTCGTCGGACATGTAGTCATGCACCACGACCTCGCCGGAGATGATCTTCGCGGTGGCGTCGTCCATCGCGGCTTTCATTTCCGGGGTGATCAGGGCTTCGTTGTATTCGTCGATGGCGGCACCGACGCCGTCATTCGCGAGCCCCATGACGAAGAGACCAGTTTCCAAGTCTTCGCCCTGCATGAAGGCATCATAGACCGCGTTGTCGACGCGCTTGACCATCGAGGTCAGGACGTGACCCGGCTGCAGGAAGTTCTGGTTGCTGTCGACGCCGATGGCGAGCATGCCCTCGTCCGCTGCGGTTTGCAGCACGCCGAGACCGGTGCCGCCCGCCGCCGCGAAGACCACTTCGGAGCCAGCCGCTTTTTGCGCACGGGTCAGCTCGCCGCCCTTCACCGGGTCGTTCCAGGCTTCGGGCTTGGTGCCGGTCATGTTGACGATGACCTTGCCGTCGGGTTTCACGGATTTGAAGCCCTGGGCATAGCCGCAGGCGAATTTGGAGATCAGCGGGATGTCCATGCCGCCGACGAAGGAGACGGTGTCGCCTTTCGCGGCATAGGCGGCGGCGATGCCGACGATATAGGAACCTTCCTCTTCCTTGAATACGATGGAGCGCACGTTCGGTGCGTCGGCCACGCCGTCGATGATGACGAATTTCGTGTCCGGGAAGTCGGGAGCCACGGTTTCGAGCGCGGTGGAGAAGGAGAAACCGGCCATCACGATCGGGTTGAAACCGTTTTCGGCGAAGCGGCGCAGCGCCTGTTCGCGCTGGGCGTCGGATTGCAGTTCGACGTCACGATAGGAACCGCCGGTTTCGGCTTTCCAGCGCTCGGCCCCGTTGTAGGAGCTTTCATTGAAGGATTTGTCGAACTTGCCACCGAGGTCGAAGATGATCGCGGGGTCGGCCAGAGCGGTGCCGGAGGTCAGCGCCAGAGCGGCGGCTGCGCCGAGAAAGCTTTTCATCAGGGTCATGGTAATCTCCCGTTCAGGTACTTGTATTGAGGGCATCCCATGCCGCCTCCGGGACCTTTCCCGCAGCGGTCACGTCATGACCCGTGTAAGCGCGCAACACGCGCACCTTGACCCGGATTAGGGCGTGTCCCTGTCTGGGGGTCAATACACATTTTACCATATTTGACCAATCGGTCGCAGTTCCTCCGGGGATTGCGGGTCTGCGCACAGTATGACGTAGGGTTACGTCTGTTTTATGCGCTTTGTGAACACCAGAGCGTCGATTTTCGGCCCTTCGGGGGGGGCGTAATAGCCCTTGCGCCGCCCGGATTCGCAATAACCTTCCGAGAGATAGAGCGAAATCGCGACGGTGTTGTCGGTGGCGACCTCGAGAAAGGCATCCTCAGCGCCGCGCACGCGAGCCCCGGCCTCGTAGCCCTGCAAGGCGAGCCGTCCGAGGCGGCGACCACGCGCCTCTGGGGCGACGGCGAGGGTGAGAAGCTCGGCTTCGCCCGCCACGGCGCGCCCAAGGGCGAAGGAGGGGCCCTCGCCGGTCACCAGAAACACGGTGGGCGACGCAAGAAGGTCCGCGAATTCCTTCGCGGACCATGGGCGTGGTGTGGTGAAACAGGCCGCATGCAGCGCGGCCAGATCCTCTGGCGTCAGATCGGACACGCGGTCGATCTCAGGCCGCGACCGGGCGCACTTCGAGCACTTCGGGGATGTAATGGCGCAGCAGGTTTTCGATGCCCATTTTGAGCGTGAGCGTCGAAGACGGACAACCGGCGCAGGCACCTTGCATGTGCAGGTAGACGATGCCGCGATCGAAGCCGTGGAAGGTGATGTCGCCACCGTCCTGCGCCACGGCCGGACGCACGCGGGTGTCCAGAAGTTCCTTGATCTGCTGGACGATGTCGCTGTCCGGGCCGTCATGATCGGCGTGACCGGCGGGGGCGGTGTTCTCGCCTTCCATCACCGGGTCGCCGGATTGGAAATGCTCCATGATCGCGCCGAGGATCGCCGGTTTGACGTGGTCCCAATCGGTGGCTTCGTCTTTCGTGACGGTGACGAAATCGGAACCGAAGAACACGCCGGTGACATTGCCGACCTTGAAGATGCGCGTGGCGAGCGGCGAGGCATTCGCGGCCTCGGCCGTGGTGAAATCCGCGGTGCCGGTTTCCAGAACGGTCTGGCCGGGCAGGAATTTCAGCGTGGCGGGGTTCGGCGTGGATTCGGTCTGGATGAACATGGCGCGTATTCCTTAGTGATCAGGTCGGATATGCGCTTTTCAGCGCCGAAAGTCAATATTTAGAACGGTTCTAAACTATAGCGTCAGATGATCTGCTGTTCAAGCTCTGTCTCTGGAATGCCGCGCACGGCCCAAAAGGCCACCGCATCGGGGCCGATCAATTCGAGGACACGTTTCAGATCGCGGTGGTTGCAATGACGCCAAAGCGCATAGGCGGTGGCGTCGATCACGTTGAGCGGCGTTATGTTGTGCTCCTTGCGCACCGCCTGAGCCTCGCGGATCAGCTCGGACCGCGAGCCGAAAGGCAGGGGGACCGCATCGACACGCCAGTTGTAGACCAGCATGGCACGGAGCGACGAGGGGATGACGTCGCCAAAGGCGATGACTTGCGGCGGGGTCAGGCGACGGCGAAAACATTGCAACACGCCATCGACGGCGGTGTAGGTCATGTTGTCGCTCTCCATGACATGACCCATGCGGTCCTTGGCGTCTTTCAGGAAGGATTTGAACTCCTTTTCCGAATGGCGATAACTCCAGGGCATCGGCATCAGGTGACGGCCTCCAGCCGTTCTTTCGACATCTCTCCGGGCACAAGCGTCATCGGGATCGGCAGGAACCCGGCCTGTTTCGACATGGCGGTCACCAGCGGTCCGGGGCCGGATTTTTCCGTACCGGCGCCCAGAACCAGCACCCCGATCGAGGGGTCTTCCTTGATCTGCGCAAGGATTTCATGCACGGCCTCGCCCTCGCGGATCACCAGTTCGGGGTCGATGCCCTGACGATCCCGCATCCATTTGGCGAAGACCTCGTAATGGGCGACGATGCGGTCTCGGGTCTCTTCGCGCATCAGATCGGCGACTCCGATCCAGTGGTTGAACTCCTCGGGCGGGATGATCGACAGGATGGTGACCCCGGCGCCGGTATGGGCGGCGCGCATGGCGGCAAAGCGCATGGCGTTGAGACATTCACGGCTGTCATCGAGGATGACGAGAAATTTGCGCATTCTGGCCTCGGTCCTGAATTCTTCTGTCCCGACACAGATGTGCCGGTTTACCGGGATGATGACCGAGCGGGACGCCGGACGCAAGCGGAGTGCGTGTCGCGGCGGGGTCAGACACGCGATACAATCAGAGAAACCCCCGGCGCGAGGCCGGGGGTCTATGGGCCCTGATCCGTCGGGGAAAACGATCAGCTCAGAAGTATCGGGCGCGTAAGGGCAAGCGCTTCGGGCGGGGACGGGCCTGATTCCGATGCTTCGACTTTGATCATTACGGGAAGATTGAATCCCTAATGTGACATTGTCGTCGCGATTGCGACGTTGCGGAGCGGGCTAACCGCTTCGTGATTTGTGGTGAACATGCCGGATGGGGTTCATTCGGGGCAATTCGACAACAATCGACAACGCACGAGGACGATGTCATGACCATCATGAAGCGCCGCAATTTTATTGCCGCAGCCCTGAGCACGCCCTTTCTCGCCCGCGCAGGATTTGCCGAGGAAGTCGGCCTGACCCTGCCGGACGAGCTGAAGACTCCGGAAAATGCCCGCAATAACATTTCGAGCTTTCGCACCATCGACTGGCGCGACCATTTCGAGGCCTTGGGCAAAGGCGCGATCGTCGCCGATACGGTGAGCCGCGCGCTGCATTTCTGGAGCCCGGAGGGAGATTATAAACTCTATCCAACCTCTGTGCCGATCTCGACCGACTTGACGCGGCGTGGGTATACCTCCGTGATCAACAAAGTGAAAAACCCGACATGGACGCCGACGCCCTCGATGCGCGAACGCGATCCGAGCCTGCCTGTGACGGTGCCAGCGGGACCGGCAAACCCGCTTGGCGTGCGGGCGCTTTACCTGTCGTGGCAGTATTACCGTATCCACGGCACCCATGACACGCGCAAGATCGGGCGGCGGTCTTCGGATGGGTGCATCGGGCTTTACAACGAACAGATCGTCGATTTGTACGACCGGGTGGCCGTGGGCACGCAGGTTAAGCTGATCTGAGTATTTGGACTGCAATGAAGACAAGAAAGGGCGCCACATTCGGGCGCCCTTTGTTTTGTCGATGGTGGCTGTCAGCGCACGAAGCCCATGTCGCCAGCGGCGCCGGGCATCTCGTGAGCGTCAGCGAACGAACCCCATAATGTCGAAGGTTTTGTCGAGGATCGGGTCGGCAATCGCCTTGGCCTTTTCCGCGCCTTTGGCGAGGATGCGGTCGATCTCGGCGGGGTCGTTCATCAGGCGGGCCATCTCGGTGGAGATCGGCGCGAGTTTCTCGACGGCCAGCTCGGCGAGCGCTGGCTTGAACGCACCCCAGCCCTGACCGCCATAGACCGCGAGAACCTCTTCGCCGGTCATATTGGCGAGACCTGCGTAGATGTTGACGAGGTTGCGCGCCTCGGGACGGTTCGCCAGACCTTCCATCTCCTCGGGCAGCGGCTCGGGATCGGTTTTGGCCTTTTTGAACTTCTTGGCGATGGTGTCCGCGTCATCGGTCATGTTGACGCGTTCCATGTCGCTTTCGCCGGATTTGGACATTTTCTTGGTGCCGTCGCGCAGGTTCATCACGCGCATCGCCGGGCCTTCGATCACGGGGGTGCATTCCGGGAAGAACTCGACCTTGTAATCGTGATTGAATTTCTGGGCGATATCGCGGGTCAGCTCGACGTGCTGTTTTTGATCCTCGCCCACGGGGACGTGGGTCGCGTGATACAGGAGAATGTCGGCGGCCATCAGGGACGGGTAGGCGTAAAGACCGAGAGAGACATTCTCGGCATTCTTGCCCGCCTTGTCCTTGAATTGCGTCATGCGGTTCATCCAGCCGACGCGGGCGACACAGTTGAACAGCCAGCCCAGTTCGGCATGGGCCGAAACGCGGGACTGGTTGAACAGGATGGAGCGTTCGGGGTCGATCCCGGCGGCGAGAAAGCCCGCGGTCACTTCACGGGTTGCCTGACGCAGTTCTTCGGGATCTTGCCAGACGGTGATCGCGTGCATATCCGCCACGCAATAGATGGTTTCGAACTCACCGCCCTGCATATCCACGAAGCGTTTGATCGCGCCGAGATAATTGCCGAGGGTGAGCCCGCCCGAAGGCTTGATCCCCGAAAACACGCGGGGGGTGAAGGCAGGCTTGTCCATCTGGAACTCCGTCACTGGATTAATAGGTGATCGTGGCTTACCTATGCGGGACGAGAGCGTCAAGGAAAGGCCCGTTCAATGTCCGATGATCCCGAATATTCCAGCCCGGAAACGCCGTTTAACAATCTGCCGCCGATGGTGATCGCCATTGCGCTGGTGTTGGGCGGGATCGAACTTGTGTTCCAGATCGGATCGTTCGGGCTGATCGGCGGGCCGGATGCGATCGGCTGGCGCATTGCCGCGATCGAGGACTACGGTTTTTTCGACTCGATCTTCGAAGCGATGCGGGCGCAGGGCACTTGGCCGTTCGAGCATGTGATGCGGTTTTTTACCTATGCGTTCGTGCATTACTCGATGCTTCATGCGCTGATGGTGATCGTGTTCATTCTGGCGTTGGGCAAGATGGTCGGCGAAACCTTCGGCAATTTCGCCGTGCTGCTGATTTTCGTGATCTCGGCGCTCGCGGGATCGCTGGCCTATGGGCTGATCCTGACCACCAATGTGCAACTCGTCGGTGCCTACCCGGCGGCCTACGGGTTTATCGGGGCCTATACGTTTATCCTCTGGCTGGGGCTCGGGGCGATGCAACAGAACCGGGTGCGGGCGTTCACGCTCATCGGGTTTCTGATGGGCATTCAGCTCGTGTTCGGCTTGCTGTTTGGCGGCTCCCCGGATTGGGTCGCGGATCTGGCGGGGTTCGCAGCAGGTTTTGCAGTTGCGGCGCTTCTGGTGCCGGGGGCGTTCGGACGGATCATGATGCGGCTGCGCCAGCGCTGAGCGGATCAGCGGCCGCGTTTGACGGAGCCTTTCAACTCGACGAACCGAACCGCGCCGATCAGATGCGCGATGGTGAAATAGCCGACGATCCCGATGACGACGAGCAGGAGCGTGCCCAAGCCACGCGAAAGCTCGAACACCGGCGAGAGACCGATTTCACTGCCCCATAGGAGCAGCCCCATCAGCAGGGAGGCGAGCAGAATGCGCGGTGCGCGGCGGATCAGCCGGGCGTCGGCATGGACCTCGTTGCCCATGGATTTTTTGCCGAACCACAAAAGCGCGACCATGCCCCAGGCGGCCAGCGTGGTGGCAACGGCGGCGGCGAGATAGCCGATGACGAAAGACAGGCCGATGGCGACGACGGCGTTGATCACCATGGCGTAGAGCGCGAAGCGGAAGGGGCTGCGTGTGTCCTCGCGGGCGAAATACAGCGGTTGCAATACCTTCTGCATGACGAAGGCCGGAAGGCCGAGGCCATAGATCATCACCGCCAGAGCGGTTTTGTGGGTATCGTCCGGGGTGAAGGCGCCGCGCTGGAACAGGAAGGAAATCAGCGGTTCCGGAATGACGACCAAGGCAACGGCGGCGGGGACTGTCAGCAAAAGCGCGAATTCGAAGGCCCGGTTGTATGCATGGCGCGCGCCCTCGTGATCTCCGGCCTGCAAGCGGCGGGAGAGATCGGGCAACAGCACGATGCCGATGGCGATGGCGACCACGCCCAAGGGCAATTGATAAAGCCGGTCGGCGAGGTTGAGATATTGCAGGGACCCTTCCTGGGAAAACGAGGCGACCTGACGGCCGATCAGCAGATTGATGTGAACGACGCCACCGGCAAGTGCCGCGGGGCCTGCAAGAATCAAAAGCTCTTTCATCTCCGGCGTCAGCCGCGGCAGATGCGGGCGCAGATTGAACCCGGCTTTCGACGCGGCAATCCAGACGACGGCAAGCTGGGCTGCCCCGGCGAGAGGAACGGACCAGATCAGCGCACGGTCTACAGGCAGGCCGAGTTTTGCTGCACCGACCATGGCGACGGACAGAATGACGTTCAGAAGCACCGGGGCGGCGGCGGCGGCGGCGAACCTCCCGGTGGCGTTCAGAATGCCGGAGAACAAGGCTCCGATGGAGATGAACAGCACATAGGGAAAGGCGATGCGACCGTAATCGACGGCCAGATCAAAGCGCTGGTCGCCGATCAGCCCGGCGGCCATGATGGTCACCAGTACCGGCATGATCAGGGTGGCGATCAGCGTGAGCGCGATCAAGGCGGTGGCGAGAACGGAAAGGGTGTCCTCCGCAAAGCGTTTGGCATCCTCACCGGCTTCGACTTTCTTGGAGAACATCGGAACGAACGCGACGTTCAGCGTGCCTTCGGCAAAGAAGCGGCGGAAGGTGTTGGGCAGGGAGAAAGCCACGGCAAAAGCCTCGGCCACAGGCCCCGCGCCGAAAAATGCCGCGATCAGCGCATCGCGCACGAATCCGAGCACGCGGCTCATCAGGGTCCAGCCGCCGACGGTGACAAAGCCCCGGACGAGGCGGATGGGTTTCATTCGGAATGAGCCTGTTTCGCGCCGGTCACGATGGCCTCGCGCAGTTTCTTCTCAAGAGATTTGCGTTTGGATTCGGCATGGAGTTTCATCCCGAACATATCCTTCACATAGAACACATCGACCACCTGCGCGCCGTAGGTGGCGATCTGGGCGGTGACGATGGAAATGGCATTTTCCGCCAGAACCCGTGTCAGATCGTACAAAAGCCCCGGCCGGTCGCGGGTGTCCACCTCGATGATGGTGAAAATCTCCGATCCCTCGTTGTCGAAGGAAATCGAGGTCGGCACGTCGAATTTGCTTTCGCGTTTCTTGATCTTGTCGCGGGATTTGAGCGCGTCCTTGGCCATAACCTCGCCGCGGAGCGTCTTGTCGATCATCTGGCGCAGACGCGGCAGGCGGGCGTTTTCATAGGGGTTGCCGTCCTTGTCCTGAATCCAGAACACGGCGGTCGCATAGCCGTCCTTCGAGGTATAGGTGCGGGCATCCACGACGTTGGCACCGACAAGGGCAAGAGCGCCCGCGAGACGGGAGAAAATCCCGTGGTGGTCGGAGAGCGCGAAACAGGCACGGGTGGCATCGCGGTCTTCGTCCTGATGCACGTCGATGCGAATTTCGTCGGGTTGAATGTCGCGCAACAGCCCCGCGAAAATCTCGTGGGCGGCAAAGGGCAGGCCCTGCCAGTAGGTGCTGTAATGGCGCTGAAGCTCCGTGCGCTTGTCGGCGGCGCTCCAGTCGGTGAGGCGCGAGCGCAGTTCCTTCTTGGCCTCGCCTTCGCGCGCATCGCGGTTGATTTCCTCAAGCCCGTGTTCGAGGGCATAGGCCGTCTGAGCATGCAGATTGCGGATCAGCGTGGCTTTCCAGTTGTTCCAGACACCGGGGCCGACGCCGCGAATGTCGCAGACGGTCAGCACCGTCAAAAGATCGAGCCGTTCGCGGGTTTTCACCGCCTTGGCGAAATCGCGCACCGTGCGCGGATCGGCAATGTCGCGTTTCTGGGCGATGTCGGACATCAAAAGATGGTAGCGCACCAGCCATTCGACGGTCTCGCATTCGGCGGGCTTCAATCCCAGACGCGGCGCGACCTTGCGCGCGATCTGGGCCCCGATCACGGAGTGGTCCTCGTTGCGTCCCTTGCCGATGTCATGCAGCAGCATGGCAATATAAAGCACCCGGCGATTGACCCCGGATTTCAGAATGCGGGTGGCGAGCGGCAGCGCCTCTTCCAATTCGCCGCGTTCGATTTCCGCAAGGTTGGAAATCACCTGGATCGTGTGCTCGTCCACCGTGTAGCTGTGATACATGTTGAACTGCATCATCGCGACGATGTGCTGAAACTCCGGAATGAACGCGCCCAGGGCACCCAACTCGTTCATCCGGCGCAGCGAGCGCTCCGGGTTGCCGTGTTTCAACAAGAGGTCGATGAAAATCCGCTGCGCCTCTGGATCGGTGCGCATGTCGTTGTCGATCATGCCGAGATTGGCCGAGATCAGTCGCATCACGTCGGGGTGCAACAGATAGCCGGTGCGCAGCGCCTCTTCGAAGACCCGCAAGAGGTTGAGCTTGTCGGAGAGAAACGCCTGACGGTCACGGACGTTGAGCCGGTTGTGCACCAGCTCGTATTGATCGCCGATCTTGCGGCGGCGTTTGAACAGGCGTTGCAGCGCCGGTTCCTGTTTGACGTGCTGGGCCTCCAGCGAGGTCAGGAAAATCCGGGTCAATTCGCCCACGCGGGTGGCGTGGCGGAAGTAATCCTGCATGAAGTGCTCGACGGCTGGACGGCCCGAGTGGTCGATATAGCCCAGCCTGTCGGCGACCTCGACCTGCATGTCGAAGGTCAGTTGATCCATCGGACGTCCGGCAATGATATGAAGCGCATTGCGTGCCGCGTGCAGGAAGGTCTCAGCCTCCTCGAACTGGCGATATTCCTCCGGGGTGAAAACTCCGGCCTTCACCAGATCGGCGGCATTGCGCACGCCATGGACGTATTTCGCGATCCAGAACAGCGTGTGCAGATCGCGAAGCCCGCCTTTACCTTCCTTGATGTTCGGCTCCACCACATAGCGCTGACCGCCCTGTTTGCGGTGCCGCGAGGCGCGTTCCTCGAGCTTGGCTTCGATGAACTCGCGCGCGGTATTGCGGAACAGCTCGTCGCGCAATTGCTGGTGAAGCTGCGTCGCGAGCTTGCGGTTGCCCGCCAGAAAACGCAGTTCCAGCATGGCGGTACGGATGGTGAAATCCTCGCGCCCGAGCCGGATGCAGTCGCGGATCGTGCGGGTGGAATGGCCGACCTTGAGATGCAGATCCCAGAACATGTAGAGCATGCTCTCCACCACGCTCTCGATCCAGCCGGTGATCTTGTGCGGGGCGAGGAACAGCAGATCGACGTCGGAATAGGGCGACATTTCCCCGCGCCCGTAACCGCCGACGGCCAGAACGGCGATGCGTTCGCCCTCCGACGGGTTCGGGTTCGGGTGCAGCCGGGTCATCGCGGTAAAGAGCACCGAAGTCACGAGGCAGTCGGTGAGCCATGCATAGGCGCGCAGGGCCGGGCGGGCGTTGCGCGGAGCCTCGGTCATGGCGCTGGCGATGGCGGCGCGGCCGCGTTCCTGCGCGTCATGAAGCACCTTGACCGTGGCCTTGCGCAGGGCAGCGGCATCCGCAGCGTCTTGCCAACAGGCCTCAAGCGCTGCGGCCACCTCGGTCACATTGAAAACCGCGTCCTCGGCACAGATCAGCGTGCCCGGTGGGGTCGGAAGGAAACTGGCGAGCGCCGGGGGCTCAGAACCCGGCGCCACCGAAGGCTCTTGGTGCAGGGTCAATCTCGATTACCTGATTGTTTTGGATGGTCGCGATGGAGAGACCGCGTTCGTTGGTGCCGTTGGTGCGCAGGCGGAAGATGCCGTTGACGCCGACGAAGCCGGAGTTGCGGGTCAGCCCCTGCACGGTCAGCGCGTTCTGGTCGCCGGATTTCACCAGCGCCCCGATGGCGGCGATGCCATCATAGGCGAGACCGGCCAGCGCATGCGGCGCCTGACCGTAGGTGGCGCTGTAATGGCCGGAGAAATTCGCAGTGAGTTGCTGGTCGGGAATGGCGAACCAGCTGTCTTGCAGGCCCGGCAGGCTCAGGGCCGAGGCCGGAACGTTCCAGCGTTGCAGGCCGATATATTGCGGATTGGGCGATCTAATGCCGTTTTCCGGCAGCATCTGCGCCAGAAGCGGCATGGCGCCGTCATTGCCGGAGGTGAAGAAAATCGCGTCAGCATTGGAGCTTCGGGCCTTGGAGGCAATCGGCTGGATCGCTTGCACGACGCCTTGCTGGCTCATCTCGAAGCTTTGCTCTGTGGCGAGCGTCGCGCCCTGACGCGAGATCGCGGATTTGATCGCGCTCGCGCCCGCGTTTTCCGCCGCGCTGTTGCCGTTCACGACCATGATGCGGCCCTTGCCATTGGCGCGGGCGTAGGACACCAGCCGGGTGGCGGTGCTGTCGAAGGTCGGGCCGAGAATAAAGACGTTGCCACCGGCGATCTCGGGGTTGTTCGAGAAGGACAGAACGTTGATCCCGGCATTGGCGGCGGTGAGGCCCGCGAGTTTGGCGGAGCCGCCGTAGACCGGGCCGAGGATGATCTTGGCCCCGTCGGCAATCGCCTGAGACGTCGCGGAGGCGGCGCGTTCGGCCTGACCGCCGGTCGGGTAGACGCGCAGATCGATGCTCACGCCGTCGAGATCGGCCATGGCGAGGCGTGCGGCATTCTCGAGCGAGGTGGCCAGCGCGATATCTCCGGCGCTCGATGATTCGTAGGGGACGAGAAGGGCGACCGGCACCGGTTTCGTTGTGTTGATCGTCGGACCGCCGCCGACCGGGAGGGCACCCGGATCACAGGCGATAAGGCCCAGAAGGGACAGGCCTAGCGCGAATTTGGCGAGCGACTTGCGGGCGGCGCGCAGAACGGCGAACATGGGGGAAACCTCACTCCTGACGGCAAACAAGAACGCGACACCGAGGGCCACGCGATTTAGCGGGCAGACTATGCGACACGTTCCCAAGAGTAAACGCCGCAAAAGACCCGAGAGACCATTGATTTATCACGCCAAGCAGCTTCCCGCCGGCCTTTATTTCCTCGCCACCCCGATCGGCAACGCGCGCGACATCACGCTCAGGGCGCTCGATCTTCTGGCCTCCGCCGATGTTCTGGCCGCCGAAGACACGCGCAGCTTGCGCAAATTGATGGAAATTCACGGCGTGCCTTTGAATGGGCGTCATGTCATCGCCTATCACGATCACAACGGGGCGCAGGCGCGTCCGGGAATTATCGCGTTGATGGAACAGGGGAAATCCGTGGCCTATGCCTCGGAGGCGGGCACGCCCCTCGTGGCCGATCCGGGATTTGCACTCTGTCGCGAGGCGCTTGCGCGCGGCATTCCCGTCACCTCCGCGCCGGGCCCTTCGGCGATGATCGCGGCGCTGACCATCTCGGGCCTGCCCTCGGATCGGTTTCTCTTCGCGGGGTTCCCGCCCTCGTCGCAGGGCGCGCGGCTGAAATTCTTTGCTTCCTTTGCCGCCGTGCCCGCCACGCTCGGGTTTTACGAAAGCCCCAAACGCATTCACCGCACGCTGGGCGAGCTTTGCGAGACGCTCGGGGAAAACCGTCCGGCGGCGATGTGTCGGGAGCTGACCAAGAAATTCGAAGAGGTGCGCAAGGGCACGCTTCGCGAGCTGGAAGAAAGCCTGCGCGATGCGCCGGTGAAGGGCGAGATCGTGTTGCTGGTTGGGCGTGCGGAGGCCGAAGAGGTGTCGGAGGCCGATCTGGAAGCCGATCTGGCCGAGGCGTTGGGCCGCCTGTCGGTCAAGGATGCAGCGCATGAGGTGGCGGCCAAACACGGGCTGAAAAAGCGCGACGTTTATCAGATGGCGCTCGGGATGAGCGGGAAGTGAGGCCGGATGTCGGGAGAGGAAGCCGAAAATCCAAAACGTGCGCGAGGCGAGAAGGCCTATCATTTCGGCCTCTCGGCGGAGGAGATCGTCGCGCGCCATTATGCCGAACGCAGCTATGAGGTTTTGGAGCGGCGCTGGCGGGGCGCAGGCGGGGAGATCGACCTGATCTTTCGGAACGGCGAAGAGATCGTCTTTGTCGAGGTGAAAGCCTCGAAAACCCATGAGGCCGCGAGTGCGGCACTCGGTGCGCGGCAACAGGCCCGGCTTTGCGCCAGCGCCGAGGATTACATCGGGCGTCTGCCGACAGGGCTTTTGACACCGATGCGGATTGATGTCGCCCTTGTGAACGGTGTGGGCGAGGTCGACATTCTCGAGAATGCGCTGATGTAAGGTCGCAAAGGGTGCATGTGATCCTATGCACAGGGGCGCACAGGACATTCTCATTGAATGCGAGACCGGGCTGGTCCATCTAAGAGGCAACCAGAGGAGATACGCCCTTGTCCAAGACCCCTGCGCCCCTGAAAGTGGCGATCCAGATGGACCCGATCGGTCCGATCAACATCAATGCCGACAGCACCTTCCGTATCATGGAAGAGGCGCAAAAGCGCGGGCATGAGCTGTTCTATTACACGCCGGATCATCTGGCGTTTCAGGAGGGCCGCGTCACCGCGCGCGGCTGGCCGGTCGAGGTGCGCCGCGTCGAGGGCGATCACTACAGCCTTGGTGAGATGACCGAGGTCGATCTGTCCGATTACGATGTGGTCTGGCTGCGCCAGGACCCGCCCTTCGATATGGGCTATATCACCACCACGCATTTGCTGGAGATGATCACCCCCGGAACTCTGGTGGTGAACGATCCGTTCTGGGTGCGCAACTATCCCGAAAAGCTGCTAGTCCTGCGGTTTCCCGATCTGACGCCGCCGACCGCGATTGCCCGCGATCTTGAGACCATCCGTGCGTTCAAAGCGAAACATGGCGACATCATCCTCAAGCCGCTTTACGGCAATGGCGGTGCGGGCGTTTTCCGGCTCGATCCGAACGACCGCAACCTGTCTTCGCTGCATGAGCTGTTTACCGGCATGTCGCGCGAGCCGTTGATCGTGCAGAAATTCCTGCCCGATGTGTCGAATGGCGACAAGCGCGTGATCCTGGTCGATGGCGAACCTGTTGGCGCGATCAACCGGGTGCCGCAGGCGGGGGAGACGCGGTCGAACATGCATGTCGGCGGGCGTCCGGAGAAAATCGGCCTGACGCCGCGCGATCTGGAGATCTGCGCCAAGATCGGGCCGCTTTTGAAGGAAAAAGGCCAACTCTTTGTCGGCATCGACGTCATCGGCGATTACCTGACCGAGATCAACGTGACCTCGCCGACGGGCATTCAGGAACTTGAACGCTTCGACGGCACGAACACGGCGGAAATCATCTGGCAGGCGATCGAAGCCAAGCGGAGCTGAGGGCATGAGCCGCCGGGCCACAGCCCTCGCGACGATCCTGCGGCTGTTTGAAAAGCCGAAGCTGGCGCGCATCCAATCGGTGCCGTACCAGCGTCGGCGGTTCGAATTTCAGTCGCGTCTGTTTCGCCCGACCAAAGGGCCGCAGGATCGGCGCGAGGACATCGGCGGGATCGCCTGTCTGCGCATCCTGCCGCAGACCCCCGCCCGCGCGCGCCTGCTCTATATCCACGGCGGGGCCTATATCATGGGCTCGATCCGCACCCATCGCGCTTTGGCGCGGCATCTTGCGGCGCAATTGCAGGTCGAGGTGGTTCTGCCGGACTATCGTCTGGCACCGGAGCATCCTTTTCCGGCTGCGTTTGACGATGTCCTCGCGGTGGCCGAGGCCCTGCCTAATGATCTGCCGCTGCTCCTGATGGGCGACAGCGCCGGTGGCGGGCTGTGCCTGTCGCTGCTCTCCGCGCTCTGCCTTGCGGGTCAGCCGCCTCTGGCCGCCGTGGCGCTGTCGCCCTGGACCGATCTGGCGCTTGCGGGGGAGAGCCTGAACACCAACGCCAAGACGGAGGCGATGTTGCCAGGCTCCCGCATCGGTGAGGTGCGCGATTGGTATCTGGGCGGGGCGGCCGAGACCGATCCGAAAGCCTCGCCGCTTTATGCCGATTTCCCGAATTGTCCGCCGGTTCTGATCCAGTATTCCGAAAGCGAGATTCTCGCCGACGATGCCCGGCGCATGGCCGCGCACCTGACCGAACAGGGCGCGGAGGTCGCATTGCAGGGCTGGCCGGGCATGGTGCATGTCTGGCAGTTGTTTCACGGCGTCTTGCCCGAGGCCGATGCGGCGCTGGCCCGGGTGGCCGATTTCGTTGCGGCTCAGGTCGCAGCTCAGTTCGGCAGGCCGGACACCACCCGGTAACTCAAAGCCTCGGCCAGATGCGGGCGGCGGATGTCGAACTCGCCCGCCAGATCGGCGATGGTGCGCGCCACCCGCAGAACCCTGTGATAGCCCCGCGCCGAAAGCCCGAGCCTCTCGGCGGCCTTCTGCAAAATTTCCCGGCCCTCGGCATCCGGCGTGGCGACCTCTTCCAAGAGCCGCCCCTCGATCTGGGCATTGGTGCGAAACCCGCTGCCCTCATAGCGCTCTAGCTGGAGCGCGCGGGCCTCGGCGACGCGGGCGGCGACCACCGCGGAACTGTCGCCCGAGGGGGGCAGGTCGAGGTCCTGAAACTGCACCGGCGGCATGTCGAGGCGCAGATCGAACCGGTCCATCAGCGGGCCGGAAATGCGCCCGAGATAGTCCTCGCCACAGAGCGGCACCTTGGCGCAGGCGCGTTCGGGATCGGGCAGGTAGCCGCATTTACAGGGGTTCGCCGCCGCCACCAACATAAACCGCGCCGGGTAGCGCATATGGGCATTGGCGCGCGCCACCATGACCTCGCCGCTCTCGATCGGCTGGCGCAGGGTTTCGAGCACGGGGCGGGGGAATTCGGGCAGCTCATCGAGGAAGAGAACGCCATTATGCGCCAGAGAAATCTCACCGGGTTGCGCGCCGCGCCCGCCGCCGACGATGGCGGCCATGGAGGCGGTGTGATGCGGCTCGCGAAAGGGCCGCGCGCGGGAAATCCCGCCTTCGTCGAGAAGCCCCGCGAGCGAATGGATGATCGAGGTTTCCAAAGCCTCCTGCGCCGAAAGCGGCGGAAGGATCGTGGGCAGGCGCGCGGCCAACATGGATTTGCCGGAGCCGGGCGTGCCGACCATGAACATATGATGCCCCCCGGCGGCGGCGATCTCCAACGCACGTTTGGCCTTTTCCTGCCCTTTCACATCGCGCAGATCGCGGGCGTGCGTGGGGAGCGTGATCTCGCCGGGATGGGCCTCATGGATTGGGCGGTCACCGGTGAAATGTCGCAAAAGCTGCGCCAGCGTTTTTGCGCCATAGACCGGTGTGGCCCCGACCCATGCGGCCTCTGCGCCGCAAGCCTCCGGGCAGGCCAGCACGCAGTTCAGCTCCGCCGCTTTCAACGCCGCAGGCAGCGCCCCCGTCACCGCAACCAGCGATCCGTCGAGCGCCAATTCGCCCAAAGATAAGGTTTCTGCGGCTTTCTCTTCGGGGATCAGGCCTGTAGCGGCGAGGATGGCGGTGGCGATGGGCAGGTCGAAATGCGAGCCTATTTTCGGCAAATCGGCGGGCGAGAGGTTGATGATGAGCTTTTTCGAAGGCAGGGCGATCTGCATCGAGGCGAGTGCCGCCCGAACGCGTTCGCGCGCCTCGCTGACGGCCTTGTCGGGCAGGCCGACGATGGTGAAGCTCGGCAGGCCCGGCGCGATGGCGCATTGCACTTCGATGCGACGCGCTTCGACGCCTTCGAAGGCGACGGAGAAGGTCCGTGCAACCATGGCCTGTCACTCCCGTTAACACATGTTAATCCGTGTTACCGCGAACGTGGTTAGCAAATGGTTAACGGGAGATTGGGCGCGGCGAATTTATATCGACTGAGGCCAGTCCAGCTTTGGCAGATCCAGCGCATAGGGCACCGGATCGTAGCTGATTTTCAGCCCGTCCGCGCGCCATTTCTGAAACGCCGGATCGGCGAGATGCGCGTTGACATAGGCGGCGAGACGGTCGGAGACCGGCAGGCCATACCCCGCGATCCGCGCCGCAACCGGGGCGTAAAACGCATCGGCGGCGGAATAGGCACCAAAGAGCCAAGGCCCATCGCCCGAGAAGTGCTCGAAGGCATGGCCGAGGACAAGCTCAAGGCGGTCGAGATCGGCCTTAACCGCTTCGCTGATCGCAAACCCTTGATAGCGATACAAAAGCTGCATGGCGCAGGCGGAGCGCAGCGCGGTGAAACCCGCGTGCATTTCGGCGACCAGCCAGCGGGCATAAATCCGGGCCTGCGGATCGACGGGCCAGAAACCAGCCTTCGGATGACGCTCGGCCAGGGTTTCCGCCAGAGCGATGCTTTCGCCGATCACCCAGCCCTCCGGCGTGCGCGCTGTGGGGACGAAGCGGGCGGGGGAGAGCGGCGCGAGGTCTTGTTTCATCGTGCCAGCGTAAAGCCCCACCATGATTTCGCGAAACGGGATGCCGAATTTCTCAAAAAGAAGCCAGCCGCGCAGGGACCAGCTCGAAAAGCTTTTATCGCCGATGAAAAGATCGTATGACATGGGAATACCTCTGGGCCCTGTTGGTGTTTCGGGGAGGCTACGCGACTTTCATATATCATGAAAATTCATATTTGTCGCAATTATCATCAAAATTTGTGATTAATTCGCGCGCAAGACCACGGTCCCGAGATCCCCTCCGGGCAGTCGATCACCGTGGCGGACAATGGGTCGATCTGATGCGCAAGAACATCCGCCGCTGAGCAATTCAGCGCCTTTTGCGCAAGCGCGAGGATCACCCCCATATGCGCCACAACGATGGTTTCTCCGGCGAGGTCATGGACCCCGGCATGGACCCGCGCGGAAAACGTGTTCCAGCTTTCTCCGCCGGGCGGCGCCACATCTCCGGGGCTCTCGAAGACCTGACGCGCCAGATCGCCGTCGCGGGCTTCGATTTCCGGCCAGCGCAGCAATTCCCAGTCGCCGAAATGGGTCTCCCGCAGGCGTGGATCGTGCGAGAGCCGGGATCGCGTGCCCTGAATGGCGCTCGCTGTTTCGACCGCACGCCTCAAATCGGAGGAAATCACCGGCACCTGCGGCAGGGCCTGTTCCAACCGGTTGATGGCGGCATGATCGGAGAGGTCTGCGGGCAGATCGCTCCAGCCGACAAAGCTCTTGGCATGGGTCGGCCCATGACGGATCAACCAAAGGCGGCTCATATCAGCCCCTCCGGCAGGCGGCCTTTGAGGACGAAAGGCAGACCGGCCATCACGCCCACGACGGTGGCCGCTTCCTCGGCAAGCCGCCGGTTCAGCGCGCCTTGGGCGATGCGAAACCGGCGGGCGAGGGCGTTTTCCGGCACGATGCCAAGCCCGACCTCATTGGACACGACAACGATCTGCGCCGGGCTGTGCCGGATGGCGGTGATCAGGTTTTCGGTCTCGCGTTCAAGATCATGATCCGCCAGAAGATGGTTGGTCAACCAGAGCGTGGCGCAGTCGAACAACAGAATCTGCCCCTCTAAGGTCTCCGAAATCACCCGGTTTGCGGCATAGGGCTCCTCGATTGTGCACCAGTCGGACCCACGATTTGTGCGGTGTCGCTCAGCCTTTGTGCGCATTTCTTCATCGTAGATCTGAGCGCTGGCCAGGTAAACTCTATCCAACCCACTGTGAACACATATTTTTTCCGAAAAATCGGACTTCCCGGAAGAGGCGCCGCCTAGGACGACTGTCATATTTGTGCACATGATCGTGAGAACCATTTCGGAACCATTTTGTTAGGCTCTGCGTATCAGGAGTAGCCACCGCTCGCAAATGGCCGTCATCGGACCTGCCTTTGAGCCGAAGCCAGAGCGCACAAGAGACCTTCAGGAGGGAACAATGGCACTCGATTTGACTGCATCGGACAACGCCCTGCCACGGCGGGCGATGAAAGCGGAAATGCTGGACGCGGAGACGGAAACGCAGCTGGCGCGGGCGTGGCGGGATCAGCGTGACGAAGAGGCGCTGCACCGGTTGATTACGGCCTATATGCGGTTGGCGATCTCGACGGCTGCGAAGTTCAAACGTTACGGCGCGCCGATGAACGATCTCATTCAGGAGGCGGGTCTTGGCCTGATGAAGGCTGCGGAGAAGTTCGACCCGGATCGTGGTGTGCGGTTTTCGACCTATGCAGTGTGGTGGATCAAGGCCTCGGTGCAGGATTACGTCATGCGCAACTGGTCGCTGGTGCGTACCGGCTCCACCTCGGCGCAGAAATCGCTATTCTTCAACATGCGTCGGGTGCAGGCGCGTCTCGAACGAGAAGCCATGGCGCAGGGTGCGGCGCTCGACCGCGATCAGCTCTTGCAGATGATCGCCATGGATCTCGGCGTGCCGCTCAGAGATGTCGAGATGATGGACGGGCGTTTGTCGGGTTCGGATTTCTCGCTGAACGCCCAACAGTCCGGTGACGAGGAAGGGCGTGAGTGGATCGAAACCCTTGCCGACGAGGGCGAAACCACCGCCGAAATGGTCGGCGAGGCGCATGATCAGGCGCAGCTCAAGATTTGGCTCGGCGAGGCGATGGACTCGCTGAGCGAGCGGGAACGCTTCATCTTGCGGGAACGCAAGCTGGCGGATGAACCGCGCACGCTGGAAAGCCTCGGTGAGGAATTGTCCCTGTCGAAGGAACGGGTACGGCAGCTTGAGGCGGGTGCCTTGCAGAAAATGCGCACGATCCTTGAAGCCAACCGGCACGAAGTTCACAATTTCCTCTCATGAAAAAGCCCTTTGCCTTTGTGGCTATTTTGGCCGCAGGCCCCGCTGCGTCGGAAAAGATTGTCTCGGAGGCGCTTGATGTGTTGGCTCCGGCGGATGTCGTGATCCTCGGAGAAATCCACGACAACCCCGTTCACCATGCGCATCAGGCGCGTGCGGTCTCGGCCTTGGCGCCCAAGGCGCTGGTCTTCGAGATGCTCAGCCCGGAGCAAGCCGCACGCATCACTCCGGAATTGCGACAGAATGAGGAAACTCTGGCACAGGCTTTGGACTGGGACAGTTCCGGCTGGCCCGATTTTTCCATGTATTACCCGGTTTTTGCCGCAAGCGGCACCGCCCCGGTCTATGGCGCCGCTTTGCCGCGTGAGACGGTGCGGGCAGCGTTTTCCGAAGGGGCGGCTCAGGTCTTTGGGGATGAGGCGGTTCGGTACGGTCTCAACAGTGCCCTGCCCGAGGAGATGCAGGCCACGCGTGAAACGCTTCAGTTCGAGGCGCATTGTTCCGCGATGCCGAGGGAGATGATGGCGGGCATGGTCGAGGCGCAGCGGCTGCGCGACGCAGGCTTTTCCCGTACCGTGATCGAGGCGCTCGAAGCAACCGGTGGGCCCGTCGCGGTGATCACCGGCAATGGGCATGCGCGTAACGACTGGGGCATGCCTGCCACGCTGTCGCTTGTCGCGCCGGAGCTTCGTATTCTGTCCATAGGCCAGTTGGAAACGATCCCAGAAGAGACACCGCCCTATGATCTTTGGCTTGTGACCGCACCGGTCGAGCGCGACGATCCCTGTGCGGGGTTTGCGATGCCCTCCGAAAACAATTTCGAAGACAGTTCCGAAGACAAGGGCTGAGGATTGTCTCAGGCCGGGGCTTGGCTTAGAACCGATCTGCCCGGCGTTGAGATCGGGCAACCGGCTTGAGGGAGAGCTGTCATGCTGAACGGACGAACCATCCTGCTGATCATCGGCGGAGGCATTGCCGCGTTCAAGTCGCTCGACCTGATCCGGCGTCTGCGCGAAGAAGGCGTGCGCGTGGTGCCGGTTCTGACCAAGGCCGCTGAAGAGTTCGTTACGCCGCTGTCGGTCTCCGCACTGGCCGCCGAGAAGGTCTATCGCGATCTCTTCGATCTCACCGACGAGGCGGAAATGGGGCATATCGAACTGTCTCGCGCCGCCGACCTGGTCGTCGTTTCTCCCGCCACGGCCGATCTTCTGGGCAAGATGGCCGGGGGGCTGGCCAACGATCTGGCCTCGACCCTGTTGATGGCGACCGACAAACCCGTGCTGGTCGCGCCCGCGATGAATGTGCGGATGTGGGAACATCCCGCCTGTCAACGCAACGTGGCGACGCTCAAGGGGGACGGGGTGCTGTTCGTCGGCCCCGAAGAGGGCAATATGGCCTGTGGCGAGTTCGGTCCCGGGCGTCTGTCGGAACCCCCGGACATCATCACCGCCATTCGTGCCGCGCTGACCGACGGGCCTTTGAAAGGCAAGCACATCCTTGTCACCTCGGGTCCGACCCATGAGCCGATCGACCCGGTGCGCTATATCGCCAACCGCTCCTCGGGAGCACAGGGCACGGCGATTGCCGTGGCCCTTCGTGATCTGGGCGCCGATGTGAGTTTCGTCACGGGACCCGCCGATGTGCCGCCACCGCGCGGGGTGCTGGTGATCCCGGTGGAAACCGCTCGCGAGATGAAAGCGGCGGTGGAGGCGGCTCTGCCCGCCGAGGCGGCGGTGTTTGCCGCGGCTGTTGCGGATTGGCGCGTGGCCGCCGAGAGCGGATCGAAGATCAAGAAAGAACAGGGAAAGCTGCCGGTTTTGGAGTTTTCCGAAAACCCGGATATTTTGGCCGGAGTGAGCCAAATGGCGGAAGGCCGTCCACGACTGGTTGTGGGATTTGCCGCCGAGACCGACGATGTGATTGCGCATGCGACTGCGAAACGCAAACGCAAGGGCTGCGACTGGATCGTTGCCAATGACGTTTCGCCCGGCACGGGGATCATGGGGGGGGCGGAAAACGCCGTGACCCTGATCTCCGAACGCGGGGCGGATGAATGGCCGCGTATGGGCAAGGATGAGGTGGCGCGTCAGCTTGCCTACCGCATCGCAGCCCATCTGAACGACACTTGAGAAATTGAGCGAAAAAACATGACTGTACCGATCAAAATCCAATGGCTCGAGGGAGCCGACTCCGAAATCAAGCTGCCGTCCTATGAGACCGAACACGCGGCGGGCGGCGATGTGCGCGCGAATTTCCCGCCGGAGATGCGGCAGACCGGGGTTGTGCTTGCGCCGGGCGCGCGGGCGCTGATCCCGACAGGCTTCGCGATGGAAATCCCGCCCGGGTATGAGGTTCAGGTGCGGCCCCGTTCCGGGTTGGCGCTCAAGCACGGGATTTCCATGGTCAATACGCCGGGTACGATTGACGCCGATTATCGCGGGCCGGTGGGCATTCTGCTGATCAACCACGGGCAGGAGGCGTTTCACGTCACCCATGGTGAGCGCATCGGCCAGATGATCGTCGCCCCTGTCGTGCAGGGGGATTACACTGTGGTCGAAAGCCTCACCGACACCGCGCGGGGCGCGGGCGGGTTTGGTTCGACGGGTCGCAAATGACCGGTCGCGCATGAGCTATTTCCTGATCATCGCTGCGGTGCTTTGGGGCATCGGTTGGCTGACCGGCGCGCCGATGCGCGCGCGGTGGGCGATGATCGGGGTGCTTTATCTTGCCGTCATTTTGGCGCTGAGCGTTTTGCCGGAGGGACATGCGCTGCGCGTGACGCTCGGGGAGGGGCTTGGTGAGTGGCTTTTGCTCGGGGCTCTGGCGGGGATCGTCATCGCCTATCGCGCCGGGCTTCGGGCGCTGCGGCGCCGTGTGCAAATGCCGCCGCCTGAGGAGAAGAGCGACAGCTTCCGCCCCGCGGAGCTTGAGCGTTACATGCGCCACATTCTGTTGCGCGAGATCGGCGGTCCGGGGCAGCGGAAGTTGAAAGATGCCAAGGTTTTGGTGATCGGTGCCGGTGGTCTCGGCGCGCCCGTGCTGGAATATCTGGCGGCCTCGGGCGTGGGCGTCATCGGGGTGATCGACCCGGATGTTGTCGAGGCGTCGAACCTTCAGCGGCAGGTGATCCATACGGATGCGCACTTGGGCCAGCCTAAGGTGTTCTCTGCAGCGGAGGCGATGACCGCGCAGAACCCGTTCATCGAGGTTCGCCCCTATCATCGCGCGTTCGATGAGAGCGCGATGGATCTGGTGGCCGAGTACGATCTGGTGCTGGACGGGACGGATAATTTCGACACGCGCTATCTTGTCAATCGCGCCTGTGTGACCCATGGCAAAACCTTGATCGCTGCGGCGATCACGCAATGGGAAGGTCAAATCAGCACCTATAAATCCCATGAAAATGGCCCATGTTATCAATGTGTGTTCCCTGAGCGCCCTGCGCCGGGGATGGTGCCGAGCTGTGCGGAGGCGGGTGTTGCGGCCCCTTTGCCGGGGATTTTGGGAACGATGATGGCGATGGAGGCGGTGAAAGAACTCACCGGTGCCGGGCAGGGCCTGAAGGGGCGGCTCGTGATCCATGACGCGCTCTATGCCGAGACGCGCAGCATCGCGGTGAAAAAGCGGTCCGACTGTCCGATTTGCGGCGCCTAGGCCTTTTCCTTACCGCGCGCGAGGCATAGCTTTGTCGCCAAAGGAGACACGCATGACCAACGCTTACCTGTCCGAGTGGAACACGCCCTTCAACCTGCCGCCCTTCGCCGATCTGACCGATGCGGATGTCAAACCCGCCGTCGATGCCGCCTTTGCCGAGGGGCGCGCGGCGATCAAGGCGATTGCGGAAAACCCCGAGGCACCGAGTTTCGCCAATACGATTGAGGCGCTCGAAAAAGCCGATGCGACCCTGTCCAAAGTCTTGGGCGCGTTTTACGGCATGGCGGGCGCGGACACGAATGATGTGCGCGATGGGTTGATGCGCGATCTGTCTCCTGTTCTCTCGGCCTATAGCTCGGAAATCACCGCCAATGAGGCGCTGTTCAACCGGATCGAAACGCTCTGGCAGGCGCATGAGACTCTTGATCTTACGGACGAACAACAGCGCGTGCTGATGCTGACCCGCCGCTCTTTCGTGCGCTCCGGGGCGAAACTCGAAGGCGCAGAAAAAGACCGGATGGCGGCGATCAAATCGCGTCTGGCCAGCCTTGGGACGCAGTTTACGCAAAACCTTCTGGCCGATGAGCGGGAATGGTTCATGGAACTGGAGGAGGCCGATCTCGAAGGTCTGCCGCAGTTCGTTGTCGATGCGGCGCATGCGGCGGGGGAAGAGAAGGGGGCGAAAGGGCCGGTGGTGACGCTGTCCCGGTCATTGATTACGCCCTTCCTGCAATTCTCGCCGCGCCGCGATCTGCGCGAAAAGGCTTTCCGGGCTTGGGCGGCGCGGGGCGAAAATGGCAACAAAAACGACAACCGCGAGATTGCGAAAGAGATTTTGGAGCTGCGTGAAGAGCGCGCCAAATTGCTCGGTTATGAGAGTTTTGCGGCCTACAAGCTCGAAACCGAAATGGCCAAAACGCCCGAGCATGTCCGCGATCTTTTGATGCGGGTCTGGGCGCCCGCGAAAGACGCGGCTGAGCGGGACGGTGCGATCCTCGCGGCGATGATGGCCGAGGATGGTATCAACGGCGATCTGGAGCCTTGGGACTGGCGCTATTATTCGGCGATCCGGCGCAAGGCAGAGCACGATCTCGATGAGGCCGAACTCAAGCCCTATCTGCAACTCGAACGGATGATCGAGGCGGCCTTTGCCTGCGCCAATCGGCTGTTTAGGCTTTCCTTCGACCCGCTCGATGTGACGACATATCACCCGGACGCACGCGCTTGGAATGTCACCCGGAATGGCAAACATATCGCCGTTTTCATCGGCGATTATTTCGCGCGCGGGTCGAAGCGGTCGGGCGCGTGGTGTACAGCGATGCGCAGTCAGCAGAAACTCATGGGCGACATCCGTCCTATCGTCCTCAATGTGTGCAATTTTGCCAAACCGCCAAAAGGCGAGCCGGCTTTGCTGTCCTATGATGATGCGCGCACCTTGTTCCACGAATTCGGCCATGCGCTGCATCAGATGCTCTCGGATGTGACCTACGAGTCAATCTCCGGCACATCCGTGGCCCGCGATTTCGTTGAACTGCCCTCGCAGCTTTACGAACACTGGCTCGAAGTGCCAGAGGTGCTGGAAGAATTCGCGACCCATGCCAAAACCGGCGAACCGATGCCGCGCGATATGTTGGAGCGCCTTTTGGCCGCGCAAACCTATGATCAAGGGTTCGCGACCGTGGAATATGTTGCTTCGGCTCTGGTCGATCTGGATTTCCATGACGGTCCCGCCCCGAAAGACCCGATGGCGGCACAGGCGGAGACGCTCAAACGCATCGGTCTGCCGCATGCCATCACCATGCGCCACGCGACGCCGCATTTCTCGCACGTCTTCTCGGGCGACGGCTACAGCTCGGGCTACTACAGCTACATGTGGTCGGAGGTGATGGACGCGGATGCGTTCGAGGCCTTCGAGGAAACCTCGCCCTTCGATCCCGCTATGGCGAAAAGCCTTGAAGAGAACATCCTGTCCAAAGGCGGCTCCAAGGATGCCGAAGAGCTTTACAAAGCCTTCCGTGGCCGGATGCCGGGCGTTGAGGCACTGCTCAAGGGGCGGGGTCTTCTCGCTGCCGAATAACTCCGGCGTTTCCTTTGCTGCCGGAAATACTCATAAGCGAGGCGGTCAATCCGCCTCGCCCGCGACATCCTTGTGAATGATCACTTCGGCATTGGGATAGGCTTCGAGGATGGCGCGTTTCAGCCCGGCCGAGATTGCATGCGCCTCGCGCAGGGTCTGGTCGCCATTGACCTCGATATGGATGTTGACGAAAGGTTTCGACCCGGCCATGCGGGTTTTCAGGTCGTGATAGGCATAGACGCCGGGGAAGTGCTTTGCCATGTCGCCGATCTCGTCGACCATGTCTTGCGGCGCGGCCCGGTCCATCAACGCGTCCCAGGCGCTTTTGCCGATGTTGAGCGCGCCGACCAGCAAAATCGCCGCCGCCCCGAGCGCGACCACGCTGTCGAGCCGGTCGAAGCCAAAGGCGGAGGAGGCCAGCAGCGCGGCAATCGCGCCGATATTGGGCACGAGATCGCCCAGATAGTGCAGGCTGTCGGCGGACACCACTTTCGATTGGGTCCGGCGTGCCACGTGTTTCTGCCAGAGCACCAGAGCAATGGTGAGGACAATCGAGAGGATCATCACGCCAACGCCGATGGCTTCGGAGGTCATTTGCGGGGGCGTGGGCGAGAGCATCCGGCGCACCGAGGTGACGGCGATCACCGCGCCCGAGACAAAGATGAAGATCGACTGGCCCAATGCCGCGAGATCCTCGGCGGAGGTATGCCCGAAGGTGTGATCCTCGTCGGGCGGTCGCGAGGCGTACCAGATCGCCAGCAATCCGCCCGAGGCCACCAGAAGGTCCATCGCACTGTCCGCCAGCGAGGCGGCGATCGATAGCGATCCGGTTGCGCTCAGCGCCCAGATTTTCGCGATCACCAGAATGGTCGCGACACTGACAGAGGCGATCCCTGCCGAAAGATTCAGATGATTGTCCTGCATGGGTCCGTCATGCCCCGGATCGCGGTCTTAGTCCAGCATCAGCTTGTCACGAATCCGCGCCCAGGCCCGGGTCGGAAAATTCTCTTTGGCGGGTTCAAGGCACTGGCGTTCGAGGAACCAGTGGAAATAGCCCTCATAGTCGAAATCCCCCATGGTCTCGGGACCGAACTCGATCGCCGCCTTGAGATCTGCGACGTTTCGGGGCGTGAGCGTCGCGTGCCAGTAATCGCTTTTGCCACAGGTGATCACCGGTTTTTTCTGCATCAGCGCTTCGAACCCCGCCGATGAGTTCTGGGTGATCACGACGCGCGCGGCTTCGATCAGATCGTGCAGCGAGGCATCCGAGAGTTTTACATTCGGATGGTTTTCGCAGAATTCGAGGATCTGCCGCCGGCCCTGTTTGCTCTGATGCGGGTGGAGTTTGACGTAAACCAACGCGTCCCGGTCGAATGTCGCCGCCGTGGCGATCATCTGTTCGGTGGTCAGATAGGCCGAGCCGGGCACCTGCGTTTCGCGGGGTTGGCAGAGGATCGTCGCGGTCGCCGGGCGCAGCGGCGCATCCATGCGCGGTTCCTGACGGAGCTTGGAGACATTCTCGCGCAGCATGTAGCCGGTGACCCCGTTGAAGAAATATTCCGCTGCCTCGCGCCGCTTCGGATCGGTGCAATAATGCGCAAACCGCAGCGAGCTGTCCTTGCCATGGCCCAGTTCGTCGAAATACCAGAAGCCCCAGAGATAGGACGGGTAGGCGTGCAGGATCGTCGGCCCGTACATCGCAGGCCCACCGACGATGATGTGGAAATGATCGGTTTCGAGGAGCGCGCGCGAGGTTCGTGTGTTGCCCTCGACCAGATAGGTCGTGAGCCCCTTGCTATCGAGAATTGGGGTTAGCCGCGTGAAGAAATCGTGCCGCCCATGCGCGATGGCCTCATGCCAGCTGCCATAGCCGTGGATGACACAGGATTTGAGCCCGGCGGGAATGTTGCGGGCGGCGAGAGGGGACTTGATTTGCTCCATCGGAGTTACTCCAGAATTTCATCCGGACGTACCCCCCAGAGTCCGGATTTCAACGCCCAGCCCTTCTGCCCGTCGGCAGAGACCTTGCACCATGAGACATCACATTCGAGAAGGCGCAGGATGACGTTTTTCTCCGCCTGCGCCGCCAATCGGGAGGTTGGATCGGGGCGGGAAAACAGGTCGATGCTGTCCTCGGTCACAAGCGCCGTGCGCACACCGGAAATCAGGGAATAATGCAGCCATCCTGTCGCGCCCTCGATGTCGCGCACCCGCCGCCAATGGCCGTATTCGGCTATGACCTCAAGAGGATAACCGCGGTGGACAAAGACCCAGTCGATCCGGTGCGACAGCGACGGCCCGCGCCGGGCGTTGGCTTTGTCGCTCTTGAGCGAGACGAAACGCGGCAGGGGCAGGTTGGTCACCTGTCCACGGGTCGGATTGTCTGCGGCCTGTCCTGCAAGAGGGGTCATCACCACCATGCAGATCAGAGCCACCCGCATCAGGGCGCGTCCCGCAAGAAATCGACCACTGTTCACCATCGCCAACTCGATCTGCCGCCTACCCGATTTGCCCGTTCTGTGACAGGTCCGCATGAGACGCGCAGTGCGCCTGTCTTGCCCGATCTTATCCTTTACGCCTTGCCGGGATGCAATCGAGTTTGCCACTATGGGGTGGAAAAAGAAAGGGAGGGCGCAGTCATGGGGAATGTTACGGGCGGGAGTGGCGTCGGAACGGGCATGGACAAGACGCGTCTCAAGGTCGTCGTCACGCGGGCCTTGCCGGAAGCGGTCGAAACCCGGATGACCGAGCTGTTCGATGTGGTGCTGAACCACGAGGATCGCAAACTCGACCGTGAGGCGCTGATCGCGGCCATGGGACGTGCGGATGTGCTGGTGCCCTGCGTCACCGACCGGATCGACGCCGAGATGTTGGCGCAGGCCGGGCCGGGGTTGAAGCTCATCGCCAATTACGGTGCGGGGCTCGATCACATCGACGTGGCGGCGGCGCAGGCGCGCGGCATCATGGTGTCGAACACCCCTGATGTGGTGACGGAGGATACGGCGGACATGGTCATGGCGCTGATCCTCTCGGTCACCCGGCGCATTCCAGAGGGGCTTGCGATGATGCAATCCGGCGATTGGCAGGGTTGGGCACCGACGGCCTTTCTCGGCCAGCGTCTGGGGGGCAAACGTCTTGGGATTCTGGGCATGGGGCGGGTCGGTCAGGCGGTGGCGCGCCGGGCCAAGGCCTTTGGCCTGTCGGTGCATTACCACAACCGTCATCGTCTGCGCCCGGAGAGCGAAGCGGCGCTTGAGGCGACCTGGTGGGACAGTTTGGATCAGATGCTGTCGCGTATCGACATTCTCTCGATCAACAGCCCGCACACGCCCGCGACCTACCATCTGATCAATGCCCGGCGGCTCAAACTGATGAAACCCACGGCGGTGATCGTCAACACCTCGCGCGGCGAGGTGATCGACGAAAACGCCCTGACGCGGGGTCTCAGAGCGGGAGAGATCGGCGGCGCGGGGCTCGATGTGTTCGAGCACGGACATCAGATCAACCCACGCCTTCGGGCGCTGCCGAACGTGGTGCTTTTGCCGCATATGGGGTCCGCGACCGTGGAAGGGCGGATCGAGATGGGCGAGCGGGTGATGCTCAACATCTGCAATTTCCGCAATGGCGTGCGCCCGCCCGACATGGTCGTGCCTGAGATGTTGTAAAGCGCCCGGGTTTCACCGGCTCGCAACCATTTCGGGCCAAGCTGCGTTGACGGTCTGAAGACAAATGCAGTGAAACCCGAAAGGACAGATCATGCGCTGGTCCAGCATCGAAGACAAATGGTTCCGGTTCAAAGCCAAGGCCAAACAGGAATGGGGTGCGCTCAGCGACGCCCAACTCAAAGAGATCGCGGGGGACCGTGACCGTCTCGAACGCGCGATTGCCGTTACATATGGCAAAGCCCCGGACGAGGTCCGGTTCGATGTGTCGAGCTGGAAAGAGCGGGTTGCTGCCACCTGAGGACTTATTCGGAACTTGTCGCCGGGGTGGGGCGTTTTCTTTTCAGACACTGAAAGGAGGCCCCCGATGAATTGGGACCAAGTTCAAGGCAAATGGAAAGAAATGAAAGGCCGCGTTCGTGAGGAATGGGGCGCATTGACCGATGACGATCTGGCGGAGGCCGAGGGCAACCGCGAACAGCTCGAAGGCAAGATTCAACAGCGCTACGGCAAGACGAAGGAAGAGGCCCGCAAGGCCGTGAACGATTTTATCGATAAGCTCTGAACCAGACCGGAAAACGCGCCCCTCAGGGCGCGTTTTATCTCGGTGTCGTTTCAGTGATCGCGCTGATCCTTGATGAACGTGCCGTTGTTCAACTCATTGAACGCCTGCATCAACTCTTCGCGCGTGTTCATCACGATCGGACCGTGCCAAGCGACCGGTTCCTTGAGCGGCTGCCCGGAGATCAGCAGAAACCGCACGCCCTCCGGCCCGCTGTTCACCACGATCTCATTGCCCGTATCGAAATTGACCAATGTGCGATTGCCAGACATATCGCGGATATTGACCTCTTCGCCATTCACCTCTTTCTCGACCCGCACGCCATAGGGTTTGGAGGCATCGCGGAAAGACGCGCTTCCGGCAAAGATATAGGCAAAGGTGTTCGCGTAGGTATCGACCGGCAGAACCTTGCGCGTGTTCGGCGGCACAGACACATCAAGATAAAGCGGATCGGCGGCGATCCCGTCGACCGGCCCACGCTGGCCCCAGAACGATCCCGTGACGATCTTCACCTTGGTGCCGTCATCGTCAATGATCTCGGGAATATCGCTGCCCTGAATGTCCTGATAGCGCGGTGCGGTCATTTTCAGCGAGGAGGGCAGGTTGGCCCAAAGCTGAAACCCGTGCATCTTGCCCGCCGCATTCCCGCGCGGCATTTCCTGATGCATGATGCCGGAGCCCGCCGTCATCCATTGCACCGAGCCTTTGCCCAGTACCCCCTTGTTGCCAAGGCTGTCGCCATGCTCGACCTCGCCGTCCAAGACATAGGTGATCGTCTCGATGCCGCGATGCGGATGCCAGGGGAAGCCCTTTTCATAGAACCGCGGATCGTCGTTGCGGAAGTCGTCGAACAAGAGAAACGGATCGAATTCGCGCGGTTTGTGAAAGCCGAACGCGCGATAGAGATGCACGCCCGCACCTTCGAGTGTGTATTGACCTTCAGAGGTCGCTTTGACGGGACGAAATGTCATGATGAGACTCCTGTGTCTGCTGTTGCCTTATCATGTGGGCATTCCTGTGTGTGCGTAAATAGGTCTGGGCGAACGGGGTTTGTGTTTTGGCGCACCTTTTTCGGGGCCGTCATGTGGCGGGACACTTGGGGGCACATATCTGATTTCATGAATTATTGTGCGAAAATAGCCTTAAAATATCATCTCTGTGCACAAAACATCGGAGGGGTATCAGCCAATACCTCCCACTGATTTGACTTGCCGGGAGTGGCTGCACATCCTGCGCCTCGGGAGGAAAGAGCCACATGCGCGGAGGATAAAACGCATGTGTCTCGCAAAACGCATCTGAAGAGAAACCGGCTTGCGACACCTGTCTGAGAACGGGGCAAGCCGATCAAAACGCTGGCATGCACTGTCTGTCATCTGACTGCAGGGGTCGATGAACTGTCGTCCTGTGGACGGCGGGCGGGGGTGGCTTGCGGGTTCAAGGGAGGAGAAACCATGGAAAGTTTATTTCGGCAAATCGGCCGCATTCCGGGAGCGTTGATGATCGTTCCCCTGTTTCTGGGAGCGGTGTTCACCACATTTGCCCCGGCCACACTCGAGATCGGCAGCTTCACCACAGCTCTGTTCAAGACCGGCGCAGCGCCGCTGATCGGTCTGTTCTTCGTCTGTGTCGGCTCGCAGATCGACGTGCGTGCGGCCCTGCCCGCCGTGGAAAAGGGCATTGTGCTTTTGCTGGCGAAATACGGCGTGGCCGTCGCGGTGGGGCTGGGGGTCGCGTTCCTGACACCCGACGGGACGCTCTGGGGCCTTTTGCCTCTGGCGATCATTGCCGCCATGTCGAACTCGAACGGTTCTTTGTTCGTCGCGCTGACCAGCCAGTTCGGCAACAGCAGCGACAAGGGCGCGATCTCGATCCTGTCGATCAACGACGGGCCGTTCCTGACCATGATCGCACTGGGTGCGGCGGGTCTGGCCGAATTCCCGGCCATGGCGCTGTTTTCTGCGATTTTCCCGATGCTTCTGGGCTTCGTGATCGGCAACACCAGCCCGACCGCACGGGCCTTTCTGGCGCCGGGTGAAAAGATCATCATCCCCTTTGCGGCCTTTGCGCTCGGCACCGGGATTAATTTCGGCGTGCTGCTGAATTCGGGGGCGATTGGTCTTTTGCTTGGTCTTGCGACCGTGGTGGTGTCCGGCGGGGCGGCGGTTCTGGCGCTTTACCTGTGGCACATTGTGCGCCGTCACCCGCGCCCGACCCGGAACCTGATTGCAGGGGCTTGCGAAGCCAGTACGGCGGGCAATGCGATTGCCACTCCTGCGGCTGTGGCGCTGATCGACCCGTCGCTGGCACCGATTCAGGGTATGGCAACGGCCCAGGTGGCCGCTGCGGTGGTTGCTACGGCGTTTACCATGCCCTTCGTCGTCGCATGGCTGTCATCTTGGCAGAAACGCCATGGTGTGAGCCCGGAAAACGAAGAGGCCATGTATGAAGGTGGCGAGACCACATTTGCGATGGCACCGCAGGAACCGAGCTGAACGACATATCCGGCGGGCTGTTTTTGCGAACAGTCCGCCGGTAGTTGGCAGATGCAACTGTCGGATGGCGGAACAGAAAGGGCAGATCGAGAAGGATGGCCATGAAACGGTTTGAAGGAAAACGGGCAGTGATCACCGGCGCGGCACAGGGCATTGGCCAATGGGTGGCCGAGGACATGGCGCGAGAGGGGGCGGAGGTTCTGATCGTCGACCGCTCGTCCGCCCGGGACGAGGTGGCCGCCGGGATTCTTGCGGAAGGCGGGCGTGCTCATGCGGCGGGGTTCGATCTTGAAACATGGGACGGCTGTCATGCCGCCATGGCGCATGCGGCGGAACTTTTGGGCGGGATCGACATTCTGGTGAACAATGTCGGTGGCACGATCTGGGCGCAGCCGTTCGAACATTACGCGCCGCATCAGATTGACGCGGAGGTGCAGCGGTCGCTGTTTCCGACGCTTTATTGTTGCCGGGCTGTGCTCGACTACATGTTGCCCGCGGGGGCGGGCGTGATCGTCAATGTCAGCTCGATTGCAACCCGCAGCCTTCACAGGGTGCCCTATGCGGCGGCGAAGGGTGGCGTGAATGCGATCACCGCAAGCCTCGCGTGGGAAGTGGCGGAACGGGGTATTCGCGTGGTCGGGACGGCCCCCGGCGGGACCGAAGCGCCGCCCCGCATTGTGCCGCGCAATCCGAATGCGGAGCAGGATCAGCGCGCGGACTGGTATCAGACCATTGTCGACCAGACGGTGCAGTCGAGCCTGATGAAACGCTATGGCACGCTGGCGGAACAGGCTGCGCCCATTCTGTTTCTGGCCTCGGATGAGGCGTCTTACATCACCGGGGTGACGCTGCCGGTCGGGGGCGGTGATCTCGGCTAACAGGCTCTGGCACAAAATTTAAAGCGCCCCGAAGGGCGCTTTCTTTTATGTCATTTTGTTCATGTCTTGGAGCCGTAGACATTGTCTTTGGTCGGGAAGGCGCGGGACTTGACGTCTTCGGCGTAAGACGCGATCGCATCTTCGATGGCCTCGCCGACCGCGCCGAATTTCTTGACAAATTTCGGCACCCAGTCGTTCAGGCCGAGCATGTCTTCCATCACCAGAATTTGCCCGTCGCAGGTTTTCGAGGCGCCGATGCCAATGGTCGGCACGTCGATCGCCTTGGTGATCTTGTCCGCGAGGGGTTCGACCACGCCTTCGACCACCACGGCAAATGCCCCGGCCTCAGCGACGGCAATCGCGTCGTCGATGTGGAATTGCCAGTCGTCTTCGTCGCGACCCTGGGTCTTGAAACCGCCCATGATGTTCGTGGATTGCGGCGTCAGGCCGATATGGGCCATCACCGGAATGCCGCGTTCGGACAGGAATTTGATCGTCTCCGCCATGCGCGCGCCGCCTTCGAGTTTGACGGCCTGACACTGGGTTTCCTTCATGATCAGGGCTGCGTTGCGGAAGGCTTGCGAGGGGCTTTCCTCATAGGAGCCGAAGGGCATATCCACCACGACGAGCGCGCGTTTGGTGCCGCGCACCACCGCCTTGCCGTGCATGATCATCAGTTCGAGCGACACGCCCACGGTGCTTTCCATCCCGTGCATCACCATGCCGAGGCTGTCGCCGACCAGAAGGAAATCACAGTATTTTTCGGCAATTGCGGCGGTGTGCGCATGATAGGCGGTGAGCGAGACGATGGGATCGCCCCCCTTGCGCGCACGGATTTGCGGCACCGTCACGCGACGGATGGTTTCGGTATGTGACGACATGGCGTTTCCTCCTCACGCAGGGTTCGCGACCCTTTGGTCGATCAATAGCACATCGCCGAAACGCGCGGCCAGAAGGATCACCACGGGGGCGGTGATCGGACCGGGCACGTCGGCTAGGGTTTCGGCGTCGCGCACATCGACACTTTCGATTTCGGCGCGCGGTTCGCGGGCGATGAAATCACGGATTTCCTGCTCGAGATCGGGACCGGTGCGCCCGTCGGAGACCTCGTAATCGGCGAAGGCCAGCGCCTTGTTCAGCACCAGCGCGGCCTGCCGGTCTTCGGGCGTCAGGCGCACGTTGCGGGACGACATGGCGAGCCCGTCGACATCGCGTACGGTCGGTACGCCGGTGATCTCGATCGGCATGTCGAGATCGCGCACCATGGTCTTGATGACCTGAAGCTGCTGGTAATCTTTCTCGCCGAAAAACGCCTTGTCGGCGCCGGTGATGTTGAACAGCTTGGTCACCACGGTGCAGACGCCCTTGAAATGGCCGGGACGCAGCGCGCCCATCAGGACCTTGTCCAAGTCTTCTGTCAAAACCGTGGTTTGTTTCAGGGGATGATACATCTCTTCGACGGCGGGGCAGAACACGGCATCGACGCCCTCGGCCTCCAACATCTTGAAATCGCGGGCTTCATCGCGCGGGTAAGCGTCGAGATCGGCGGCCTCGCCGAATTGCGTCGGGTTGACGAAGATCGACACCACGACCCGCTCGGCCTTGGCCTTGGCGGTGCGCACCAGCGTCATGTGACCCTCGTGCAGATAGCCCATGGTCGGCACCAGAGCGACGGTCTCGCCCGCCGCCTGAAAGGTTTTGACCGTGTCGCGGATGTCTTGTTTTGTCCGGCAGATTTTCAATGTCAGCCCTCCCGAAGCCTGCATTCGGGCGGAGACTACAAATTGCGCGGAGCGGCGTCCAGCGCATCCGTCCTGTGCGGTTTTGGCCATTTTTCCTTCGAATATCCGCAGGCTTTCCGCATTTCTGACAGGTTTCGCAGCCATTTTCGCAACGATCATACGTTATCGGTCGGGATTGTAATCGTGAGAATTCTTCTGAAAACACTGAGGCTTATGAGCTTTGCCGTCGGAATCGTTGTGGCTCTTCTGGCCTTTTTGCACTTCACGCAGGGAACGCCCGATGCGATGCAAACGGTGGCTGAAAGCATTGCGACGACCCAAAGCGTTCTGGGCGGTGGGCAGAAGGTGGATGTGGCTGAGGTCGCGTCGACCGTGCGTGTCCCGGCGCCGCAAAGCCTTGCCGAACTGGACCGGGTTGCGCAGGGGGAGAGTGCGGCGCTTGAGCTGCCCGCAGAGGTCGCAGAAGTGTCCGGGCCGCCGGAAGATGCAAGCATCGGGGAGCTTGGAATGTATTATTTCGAGCGGCTCAGCGCCTGGCTGTTCGGCGAACGCGAACCGTCGGTCGAGGTGGGGTGTAAGACCCGCAGCGGGGGCAAGATCTGTTCGGTGTCGAACGGTTAAAACACAGACATCGGCATGAAAAACAGGCGCGGAGGGCCCCCTCACGCGCCTGTTTCATATGTGGTTGCCCCTAAAGGGATCAGCTTTTCGGAAGTCCCGTCTCGGCCAATTCGTCCCAGCATTCCAAGGCCTTGGCCGCATACATCAGGGCCGGGCCGCCGCCCATCTGGACGTTCATGGCGAGCATTTCGGTGAGCTCTTCCCGGGTGCCGCCGTATTTCATCAGGGCCTCGACGTGAAAGCCGACACAGGGTTCGCAGCGCACGGCCACCGCGATGGCCGTGGCCAGAAGTTCCTTGGTTTTGTGATCCAGCGCCTCGCCTTCGAGCGCCGCTTTCGACAGGGCACCGAAGCCTGCCGGGATATTCGCATTGGCCTTGTTCAGGGCCCGCAGCGCAGTGCGCATGCTCTCGTTCTTTTCAACCCAGGACATGAGGGTCTCCTTGTTCGCGTTTCTTCGATGGCAGTCTTTCGCACATGCAGCATGGCGGGACTTTGATCCCGGTCAAACATATTCTGATATGAATTCCGACGAACCCGGCATGACGTTGCGCGAATATGACAAAAGGCCCGTGCGGGATGCACGGGCCTCTTTTTTCACTGTCGGATTTGCGTCGGATACCTGTCGGACTTTTGTCGGACCCTGATCCGCAGCGTGCCGAAGAGCGGGAGCGCTTATTGCGGGATCTCGCCGGTCAGACCTTCGATGTAGAAGTTCATACCCGCAAGCGTGCCGTCGTCGGCCACTTCGCCTTCGGCCAGCCAGGCAGAACCGTCCTGCTTGTTGATCGGGCCGGTGAACGGGTGGTATTCGCCCGAGGAGATGGAATCGCGCAGCGCTTCGGCGCCCGCTTTCACATCGTCCGGAACGGCGGAGGAAATCTCGCCGATGCCGACCATGCCCGCGCCGATACCGTCCCAGGTGTTGTCCGATTCCCAAGTGCCGTCGATCACGGCCTGAACGCGCTCGATGTAATAGGGGGCCCATTCGTCGATGATGGACGAGATGCGCGGCATCGGGCCGAACTCGGCCATGTCGGCGGCTTGGCCAAAGGTGTAGACGTTGCCCGCCTTCTGCGCGGTGATCTGCGGGGCGGTGGAGTCGGTGTGCTGAAGCACGACGTCGATGCCTTGGTCGATCATGGCTTGAGCCGCGTCGGCCTCTTTCGCCGGGTCGAACCAAGTGTTCAGCCAGACGACGGACATTTCAACGTCCGGGTTCTCTTTCTTGGCGTGCAGGAAGGAGGAGTTGATGCCGCGGATCACTTCCGGGATCGGGAAGGAACCGATGTAGCCGATCTTGTTCGACTTGGTCATGTGACCGGCGAGGTAGCCCTCGACCGCGCGGCCTTCGTAGAAGCGGGCGGAATAGACGCCGACGTTCGGCGCGGTTTTATAGCCGGTGGCGTGTTCGAATTTCACGTCCGGGAATTTGCCCGCGACGTTGATCGTCTGATCCATGTAGCCAAACGAGGTGGTGAAGATGATGTCAGCGCCCGACAGAGCCATCTGGGTCATCACGCGTTCGGCGTCCGGGCCTTCGGGCACGCTTTCCTGTTCGACGATCTCGACCGCATCGCCGAAATGCTCGGCCATGACCATCGCGGCCTCATGGTGGTGCTGCGACCAGCCGCCGTCGTTTTTCGGACCGACATAGATGAAGCCGACTTTCACCGCATCGGCGGCGAAGGACGGGAAGGCCGCGCCAAGCGCCAGAGCGGAAGCCGCGGCAGCGGTCAGCAGAGTTCTACGTTTCATGGAATATTCTCCCCTGTTGGAATATGTCCCCGTGAGGCTCACGAGGTGTGGAAAATCCGACCCAGCATCGCGGGTGCACTGGTGGCACCATGACGCCGGGCGGAAATGACGACAAGGACCAGAATGGTCGCAAGGAAAGGCGACATGGACAAAAGCTCCACCGGAACTTTGGCACCCGCCGCCTGAAGGTTGAGTTGCAGCACGGTGATGCCGCCGAAAAGATACGCGCCGATCAGCACTCGGCCCGCCCGCCAGCTCGCAAAGACGACGATGGCCAGCGCGATCCAGCCGATCCCGGCGGTGATCCCGTCGGTCCATTGCGGCACGCGCACGAGGCTGATGTAAGCGCCGCCCAAACCCGCCATGGCGCCGCCAAAGCCGATGGCGGCAAAGCGCACGGCCTTGACCTTGTAGCCAAGCGCATGGGCGGCAGCGTGGTTTTCGCCGACGGCGCGCAGGATGAGACCGGCACGGGTAAATTTCAGGAAGGCCCAGATCACCACGACCATGATCAGAGACAGGTAAACGATGGCGTCATGTTGGAAGACCACCGGGCCGAGGACCGGAATGTTTTCGAGCAGCGGAATGTGCAGGTCCGGCATGCGCGGCGGCGACATGCCTTGGTAATTCTGGCCCAAGAGCGAGGCGAGGCCGGTGCCCAGAAGCGTGAGGGCGAGACCGGCGGGGACCTGCGTTGTCAGGAAAATCTGGGTCAGGAAACCGAAGAGCATGGAGAGTGCGGCACCGCCCACGGCGGCGGCGATAAAGCCCATGGTGGGGGATTGCGTCTCGATGGCGGCGATGAAGCCGCAGACCGCGCCGAAGATCATCATGCCTTCGACGCCGAGGTTCAGGACGCCGGATTTCTCGGTGACCATTTCACCCAGAGCGGCGAGGAGGATCGGGGTCGAGGCCACCATGAGCGAGGCCATGAGGACGACGGGATTGATCGAGCCGAAATCCATTATGCGGTCTCCCGGTTGACGATGATGATGCGGTAATTCACCACGAGGTCCATGGCGAGCAGGATCATCAGGAGCATGCCCTGAAACACCTGAATGGCGGCCGAGGGCAGGTCGAGCATGAATTGCGCGAGTTCTCCGCCGATGAAGGTCAGCGCCAGGAGGAGGCCTGCGAGCAGGATGCCGATCGGGTTGAGGCGTCCGAGGAAGGCGACGATGATGGCGGTGAAACCATAGCCCGCGCCGAAGTCGATGGAGATCTGACCGGCGGGACCGGTGACCTCGAAGAGGCCTGCGAGACCGGCGAGCGCGCCCGCCGTGCCGAGGCAGAAGACGACGAGGAGCTTGTCTTTCACACCTGCGAACCGGGCGGCACGGGGGCTTTCTCCGGTGAGACGGATTTGATAGCCGAGCATGTGTTTGTTCAGCAGAACATAGGCGGCGACCACCGCGCCAAGGGCTGCGACGACGCCCCAATGCGCGCCTGTGCCGGGGATCAGTTCGGGGTTCGAGAGCCACGGGATCTGGCTCATGTTGCGCGATCCGGGAAAGCCGTTGCCTTCGGGGTTGCGCAGGAAGCCGAGCGCGGCGGAGGCGAGGATTTGTTCGGCGACATAGACCAGCATCAGCGAGACGAGGATCTCGTTGGTGTTGAAGCGGGTCTTGAGGAGCGCCGGGATCATCGCCCAGAGGAAACCGCCGATGGCGCCCGCAATGACCATGAGCGGAAAAATCCACCAGGCGTCGAGCGGGTACAGCGCGAGGCCGACGGAGGCGCCCGCGATGGCGCCCATGATATATTGGCCCTCGGCGCCGATGTTCCAGATGCCCGCCTTGAACCCCAGCGAGAGGCCGATGGCGATGAGGATCAGCGGACCGGCCTTGACCAGAAGTTGGGGCCGGGAATAGGCGGCGAATTGGTCGTTGAAGAGCGGGTCCCAGAAGATCGTGCGGATGGCCGCGACCGGATCCTTGCCGAGCGCGGCAAAGAGCAAACCGCCGAGGATCATCGTCAGGATAACCGCGAGAACGGGGGTCGCGAGGGTCCAGAATTTCGAGGGTTCGGGGCGTTTGACGATTTTGAACATTGGGGTGCTCATCCGGCCACCTCCGTGTCTTGCGTCGCGTCTTGCGTCGTCTCCGCCGCGTGCATGTCATGTGCGCCGCCCATCATCAGGCCGATCTCGTCGACGGTCAGGCCCTTGGCGGGACGCGGCGCGGTTAGCGCACCCTCGTTGAGGGCGGCGAAATGGTCGGAAATTTCCATCAGCTCGTCGAGGTCCTGCGAAATCACGATGAGACCCGCGCCCTTCGCGGCGAGATCAAGGAGCGCCTGACGGATCGCCGCGGCGGCGGAGGCATCGACGCCCCAGGTCGGCTGGTTCACCACGAGGACTTTCGGGTCCTGAAGCACTTCGCGGCCGATGACGAATTTCTGAAGATTGCCGCCCGAGAGCGATCGCGCCGCCGAGCCGGGGCCGGGGGTGCGGACGTCGAAACCCTTGATGATCTCTTTCGCGAAAGATTCGGTCTTTTTCCAGTTCAGGAAGTTGTTTTTCGTGAGCTTTTTGCGGATCGTTGCCGTGAGCGCGGTGTTCTCCGTCAGGCTCATGTTGGGGGCGGCGGCATGGCCGAGACGTTCCTCGGGCGCGGCCAGAAGGCCGATTTTGCGCCGGGCGTTGGGGCCCATGTGGCTGACGTCCTGACCGTCGAAAATCACGGAGCCTTTGCCGGTTTTCGCCTCGCCCGACAGCACCGAGAGCAATTCGTCCTGCCCGTTGCCCGCAACCCCGCCGATGCCGAGAACCTCGCCCGCGCGGAGCCTAAGGGACACGTCCTTGAGCCGTGTGCCGAACGGGTTCGAGGGCACGAAATTCAGCCCCTGCACATCGAGCAGAACCTCGCCCGCCTCTCCGCCTTCGCGCGTCGGCACATGCAGCGTCTGGCCGACCATCATCTCCGCCATCTCGCGGGCGGTGGTGGCTTTCGGATCGCAAATGCCGACGACCTTGCCGAGCCGCAGGATCGTCGCCCCGTCGCAAAGCGCGCGGATCTCTTCGAGCTTGTGCGAGATGTAGAGGATCGAGGTGCCTTCGGATTGCAGCTTGCGCAGGGTCTTGAAGAGAATCTCGACCTCCTGCGGCGTCAGCACCGAAGTCGGCTCGTCCATGATCAGGAGCTTCGGGTCCTGCAACAGACAGCGGATGATCTCGACGCGCTGACGTTCGCCCGCCGAGAGGTCGCCGACGATGCGGTCGGGGTCCAGAGGCAGGCCGTAGTTTTCGGAGACCTCGCGGATGGAGGCGGCCAGATCGCTCATCTTCGGCGGGTTTTCCATGCCGAGCGCGACGTTTTCGGCGACGTTCAGCGCTTCGAACAGAGAGAAATGCTGAAACACCATGGCGACGCCGGCGGCGCGGGCGGCCTGCGGATTGGGCGGCGCATAGGAGCCACCGCGCAGCTTCATAAAGCCCGCATCGGGTTTCTCCAGCCCGTAGATCATCTTGACGAGGGTCGATTTCCCGGCGCCGTTTTCACCCAGAAGCGCATGCACCTCTCCGGTGCCGATGGAAAAACTGACATCGTCATTGGCGCGCACGCCGGGATATTCGCGGGTCAGCCCCACGACTTTCAAAAGCTCCGTCACCCTGTCCGTTCCCCGTAAGATTCTGTGATCTTTCTCCCCGAGATTACTTGGGCTGCAACCCCAACCGCAATGGCTTGCGGATGTTTCCCAAGGTCAGGTCGCCCAATCGGACAGCAAATGCGGTCGATTTGGGCATCGCCATGGCCGAGATCGCGCAACCGGTTGCGAAACCGCGCCCATTTCGTGCGCGAACCGATCAGGCCAGCGAAGGCGAACCCATGGCTGAGCGCGCGGTGGCAGAGTTCGAGATCGAGCGCATGGGAATAGGTCAGGATCAGGTGCTCGGCCTCGGCGGGCGCATAGGCCATGAGGGCCTCGGGGTGTTCGGCCACGAGTTGCGTGACGCCCTCGGGAAGCGTGTCGGGGAAACGATTGGCCGCCGTGTCGACCCATGTGATCGCGAGATCGGGCAGCGGGGCGAGCGTGGCGACGATGGCGCGCCCGACATGGCCCGCGCCCCAGACCCACAAGGGCCGCGTGGCGCGGGTGATCGGTTCGACCATCCAGTCGCCATGGAGCTGCGGGAGGAGCACACCTTGGGCGCGGGCGGTGGCGAGGGCCTTTTTCATCGAAAAGGGCATGTCGCCGGGGCCGCGGGCGAAGACATCTTCGGGGATCGCGGTCACGCTTTCAAAGACCTCGGTCAAAAGCGTTACCGCGCCACCGCAGCATTGCCCCATGGCGGGACCGAGCGGCAGGCGTTGCAGTCGGGGGGCGGAGAAGGCGCGTTTCGCCGCCTCATATTCCAGCGTGCCACCGCCGATGGTGCCGGATTGGCCGACACCATTCGGGCTTTGCCAGACCAGCATGGCGGCCCCCACTTCACGCGGGGTCGATCCCTGCACCTCGGCCACGACAACACGGGCGACGCGGCCATGTCGGGCGAGGGTTGAGACCAACGCGTCGCGATCGAAGCTCACGCTTTTGTCCTTTCGATGGCGGCGAGGCATTCCTCCGGCGTGGCGGGGGCGTTGAGGGCCGGGTAATTCGGACCGCAAGCGGCACAGGCGTCCGACAGCGCAAGGAAAGCGGAAATCCCCAACATGAAGGGCGGCTCGCCCACGGCTTTGGAGCGATAGATTGTCTCTTCGCGGTTGCGCCCGTCCCAGAGATCGACATTGAACACGTCGGGCGCGTCCGAACAGGCGGGGATTTTATAGGTCGAGGGCGCGTGGGTTTTGAGCATGCCCTTGGCGTCCCAGACAAGCTCTTCGGTGGTGAGCCAACCCGCACCCTGGACATAGCCGCCTTCGATCTGCCCCTTGTCGAGCGCCGGGTTCAGCGAGGCACCCGCGTCATGCAGGATGTCGGCGCGCAGAATGCGGTTTTCGCCGGTGAGCGTGTCGAGCGCGACTTCGGTGATCGCGATGCCATGGGCGAAGTAGAAGAACGGGCGGCCTTTGCCCGCAAGCCGGTCCCATTCGATCTTGGGCGTCTTGTAGAACCCGGTCGCGGAGAGCGACACGCGGTTCATATAGGCAAGGCTGATCAGCTCGTCGAAATCCATCTCATGGACCCCGAAATGCACCTTGCCTTTGGCCCAGATCACATCGCTTTCCCCGAAGCGTTCGAGGATAAAGACCTCAAGCCGGGTGCGAATGCGGTCGCAGGCGTTCTTCACCGCCATGCCGTTCAGGTCCGTGCCCGACGAGGCGGCGGTGGCGGAGGTGTTGGGGACTTTGGCGGTGTCCGTCGCGGTGATCTTCACCTTGTCCAAAGAGACGCCGAATTCCTGGGCTGCGACTTGCGCGACCTTTTGGAACAGGCCTTGCCCCATTTCCGTGCCGCCGTGGTTCAGGTGGATCGATCCGTCGTTGTAGATATGGACCAGCGCGCCCGCCTGATTGAGGTGCGTAAGCGTGAAGGAGATGCCGAATTTGACCGGAGAAACCCCCAATCCTTTTTTGATGATCGGGTTCTCATCGTTCCATTTTTCGATGCTCTTTTTGCGTTCGGCATAGTCGGAGGTCTTCAAAAGCTCCTCGGTCATGCCGTGCAGGATAAAGTCCTCGACCTCTTGACCATAGGGCGTCAGCTTGCCGCGTGGCGTGACTTGTCCGCCTGCGTGTTGCGGATGGGCGTACAGATGTTCGACGCTGCCCTCGGAGGTCGGTTCGCCCTCAAGGGAAAGCACGTGATCCTCCGGCACGCCATCGCCCGCCGTGGGCGTGACCATCTCGTCGTAATAGTTGAGCTTGCGCACCTCGATGGGGTCTTTGCCAAGCTCATGCGCGATGTGATCGACCACGCGTTCGATGCCCAAAACGCCCTGCGGCCCGCCAAAGCCGCGATAGGCGGTGTTGGATTGGGTGTTCATTTTGAGGCGATGACTCTCGATCCGCGCGTTCGGCAGGAAATAGGCGTTGTCGGCGTGGAGCATCGCCCGGTCGGCCACCGGCAACGTCAGGTCCATCGACCAGCCGCCACGGGTGATTTGTAGGAAATCAATGCCGAGGATGCGCCCCTCGTCGTCGAAACCGCAGGTGTAGGAGATGCGGAAATCGTGGCGCTTGCCAGTGATCACCATATCGTCGTCGCGGTCGTAACGCATTTTACACGGCTTGCCGGTGTCGCGCGCCGCGATGGCACAGGCGATGGCGAGCCAGTTGCCCTGGCTCTCCTTGCCGCCGAAGCCGCCACCCATGCGCCGGGTCTCGACCCGGACGGCGTGCATCGGCACGTGGAGCGCGTGGGCGACCTTGTGTTGAATCTCCGACGGGTGCTGGGTCGAGGAATGGACCAGCATGTCGCCGCCTTCCTGCGGGAGCACGGCGGCGGCCTGACCTTCGAGGTAGAAATGTTCCTGCCCACCGATCTCGATGGAGCCTTCGATTTTATGCGGGGCCTCGGCGATGGCTGTCGCGGCGTCCCCGCAGCCATAGATGCGCGGGCCGTCTTCGAACCGGCTGTCGGCCGCCATGGCGGCGTCATAATCGAGGAGCGCGGGGAGTTCGTTGTAGGTGATCTTACCGAGCTTGGCGGCTTTGCGGGCTGCGAGATGCGAGGTGGCGACGACGAGGAAGATCGGCTGGCCGATGAATTGGACCTCGCCGGAGGTGAGCAGGGGCTCATCGCCGAGAGAGGGCGAACAATCCGGCACATGGCCGTGGAAATCCTCGGTGGTGTAGACCTTGACCACACCGGGGGCGGCGCGCACGGCGGTCAGGTCCATCGACGTGATTTCGCCATGGGCGACGGAGGACATGCCGAAGGCCAGATGCAGCGCACCGGCGGGAAGCGGGATGTCGTCGATATAGCGCGCCTGACCGGTCACATGGAGCTTGGCGGCGTCATGGGGAAGAGGGGAGCCAACGGACATTATGCGCCCTCCTTCACATCAAGAACCGAGGTGGTGAGGCCTTGGCTTTCGGCGAAATAGCGTTTGAGCATGTTTTGCGCGGCGGTGAGGCGATAGGCGGCGGAGGCGCGCATGTCGCTCATGGGCGTGTAATCCGTGGCAAATGCGGGCAGGGCGGCCTCGATGGTGTCCATGGTCCAAGGCTGGCCGATCAAAGCGGCCTCGACGGTTTTGGCGCGCGCGGGGGTTCCGGCCATGCCGCCGAAGGCGATGCGGGCGGCGGTGATTTTGCCGTCCGTGACCGTGATGTTGAACGCACCGCAGACGGCGGAAATGTCCTGATCGAAGCGTTTCGAAAGCTTGTAAACCTTGAGGTCCTTGAGGCCGGATTTCGGCACGGTGATGCTTTCGACGAATTCGGACGCACCTCGGTCCTGTTTGCCATAGGCGATGAAGAAATCCTCAAGCGCGATGGTCCGGCGATCTTCTCCCTTGCGCAGCGTGAGGGACGCGCCTGCGGCGATCAGCGGAGGAGGGCTGTCTCCAATCGGGGAGCCGTTGGCGATATTGCCGCCCAACGTTGCGGCGGCGCGCACCTGGGTGGAGGCAAAGCGGCGGTACATCTCGGAGAGCGAGGCGGAATGCGGTTTGAACAGGGCGATCAGATCGGCGATGGGCGTCATCGCACCGATTTCGAATGCCTCCTCGGTCTCGGTGACGCCTTTGAGGTCTTCGACGCCGTTGAGGAAGATCACCACGTCGAGATCGCGCATTTGTTTGGTGACCCAAAGCCCGACATCGGTCGCGCCCGCGATCAGCACGGCGTCGGGGCGAAGCGCATAGAGGCCCGCCAACTCATCGGAGCTTTCCGGCCGTTCGACGATGGCCGGGGCCGGGAAGGGGATGTGCTCCAGCTCTTCGGGGATCGGCGCGGATTCGAGTTTCTTCGCGGCGCGCAGGATCGGCGCATAGCCGGTGCAGCGGCAGAGATTGCCCGCAAGAACATCCTCATGATTGGTCTCGCCGCGCGCGTGCGCCGTGGCCAGAGACATGACGATGCCGGGGGTGCAAAAGCCGCATTGGCTGCCATGTTCTTCGATCATCGCGGTCTGCGCCGGGTGGAGCGTGTCGCCTTTGGACAGGCCTTCGACCGTGATGACCGATTTACCGTGCAGCTGCGGCAGGAAGAGAATGCAAGCGTTCAGAGGTTTCTTGCCGCTCTCGTCCTCCACCATCACGGTGCAGGCACCGCAATCGCCCTCGTTGCAGCCTTCTTTTGTGCCCGTCAGCCCGCGCGTTTCGCGCAGGTAATCGAGCAAGGTACGGGTCGGCGCGTCGCTTGCGGTGATAAGCTCGCCGTTCAGCCGAAAAGTGATCTCCATCGTCAGACCAGCCGCTTTCTTGTTCAAGACACGCGCCCGATGCGGCGGAAAGCGCGTGCGATTTCTGAAAGGAAACCGGGATAGAACGGCTTTTGCAAGGGATTCCAAGCGAAATCTGCTCAGGCTTTGTACTTTTGATCAAAAAATGAGCTGGACCACGAAGCTGTGGAAAAACGGCGTTTTGCCCTTGGAAAGCGCGGCGCGCTTGCGGTAGCTTCGCGGGCACATGAGCACAGCATCCTTCATCCATCTCCGGGTTCACACCGAATATTCGCTCCTCGAAGGGGCGATGCGGCTCAAGAAACTGAGCGGCATGGTGACGGATATGGGCATGCCCGCCGTGGCGGTGACGGACACCAACAACCTGTTCTGTGCGCTCGAGTTTTCCGAATATGCCAAGGGCGCGGGCGTTCAGCCGATTCTCGGCTGTCAGGTCAGCGTCGGCTATCACGAGCCGGAGCCGGGAGAGCGGCAGAAAGCGCCCGCGCCGGTGGTTCTTCTGGCGCAGAGCGAGACGGGTTACGAGCACCTGATGAAGCTCAACTCCTGCCTCTATGTCGACAAACACGACGGCATTCCGCAGGTGACGATGGCGGAGCTGGAGCGCTATTCGGCGGGGCTGATCTGCCTGACGGGCGGCTCGGACGGGCCGGTGGGGCGGATGATCCGCGACAATCACGAACCGCAGGCGCGCGCACTTCTGGAGCGGTTCAAGGCGATCTATCCGAACCGGCTTTACGTCGAGTTGCAGCGCCATCCGGGTGAGGACGGCAGCCATACGGAGGCCGAACGGCTGACTGAGCGGCCTTTCGTGGAATGGGCCTACGATCTGGGTCTGCCGCTGGTCGCGACCAACGACGTGTATTTCCCGAAGGAAGAGATGTACGAGGCGCATGATGCGCTGATCTGTATCGCCGAAGGGGCCTATGTGGATCAGGTCGAACCGCGCAGACGTTTGACGCCACAGCATTATTTCAAGACGCCTGCGGAGATGACGGCGCTGTTCGCCGATCTGCCAGAGGCGATCGAGAACACGGTGGAGATCGCGAAGCGCTGCGCCTTCAAGGCTTATAAACGCGATCCGATCCTGCCGAAATTCGCCGATGACGAGGTGGAAGAACTGCGCAAACAGGCGTGGGAAGGTCTGGACAAGCGTCTGGCGGTGATCGATGCGGCGGCTCCGCGCGAAGAGTACGAGGAGCGGCTCAAGTTCGAGCTGGGGATCATCGAACAGATGGGCTTCCCCGGTTACTTCCTGATCGTGGCCGACTTTATCAAGTGGTCTAAGGACAACGGTATTCCGGTCGGGCCGGGGCGGGGCTCGGGGGCTGGCTCGCTTGTCGCCTATGTGCTGACGATCACGGATTTGGACCCGCTGCGCTATTCGCTTCTGTTCGAACGGTTTTTGAACCCGGAACGTGTGTCGATGCCGGACTTCGACATCGACTTCTGCATGGATCGGCGGGAGGAAACCATCCGCTACGTGCAGGAGAAATACGGGCGCGACAAGGTGGGGCAGATCATCACCTTCGGTGCTTTGCTTTCGAAAGCGGCGGTGCGCGACATCGGGCGGGTGTTGCAGATGCCTTACGGGCAGGTGGATCGGCTGTCGAAGCTGATCCCGGTCGAGGGGGTCAAACCCGTGTCGATCAAGCAGGCACTGGAAGATGAGCCGAAACTCCGCGAAGAGGCGCGCAACGAAGAGGTCGTCGACCGGCTTTTGACCTATGGCCAGCAGGTCGAGGGGCTTTTGCGCAACGCCTCGACCCACGCTGCGGGGGTTGTGATCGGGGATCGTCCGCTGGACAATCTTGTGCCGCTCTATCAGGATCCGCGCTCCGACATGCCCGCGACCCAGTTCAACATGAAATGGGTGGAACAGGCCGGGTTGGTGAAATTCGACTTTCTCGGCCTCAAGACGCTGACGGTCATTCAGTCGGCGATGGACCTGATTTTCAAATCGGGGCGGCCTCTGCACGTCGCCGCCGACGGGACGCAATTGTACGAGCCGCCCGAAGGCGGCGTGAACGAGATCAACCTCATCCCGCTCGATGACGAGAAGACCTATAAGCTTTATTCGGACGCCAAGACAGTTGCAGTGTTTCAGGTGGAAAGCTCGGGCATGATGCAGGCGCTCCGGCAGATGAAGCCAACCTGTATCGAGGACATTGTGGCGCTTGTGGCGCTTTATCGTCCGGGGCCGATGGAAAACATCCCGACCTATTGCGACGTGAAGCACGGGCGCAAGGAATTGCAGTCGGTTCACCCGACCATCGACCATATTCTGGCCGAGACGCAGGGCATCATCGTCTATCAGGAACAGGTGATGCAGATCGCGCAGGTCATGGCGGGCTATTCGCTTGGCGGCGCTGACCTTTTGCGCCGTGCGATGGGGAAAAAGATCAAGGAGGCGATGGACGCCGAACGCCCGAAATTCGAGGCGGGGGCGGCCAAGAATGGCGTCGACAAAAAGAAGGCCTCCGAGGTGTTCGACCTTCTGGAGAAATTCGCCAACTACGGCTTCAACAAATCCCACGCGGCGGCTTACGGCGTGGTGTCCTATCAAACCGGCTGGCTCAAGGCGAACCACCCGGTGGAGTTCATGGCGGGCGTCATGAACTGCGATATTCACCTCACCGACAAGCTGTCGATCTTCTGCGAAGAGGTGCGGCGGGGCTTGGAGATCGAGATCATTCCGCCCTGTGTGAACCGCTCTCTGGCGACTTTCGATGTGGTGGATCAAAAGCTGGTCTATGCGCTGGGCGCGCTCAAGAACGTCGGTGTCGAGGCGATGCAACTCATCGTCAAAGCCCGAGAAGAAACCGGCAAGCCTTTCGTGACGCTGTTCGATTTCGCCCGGCGGGTGGATCTCAAGAAGGTCGGCAAACGGCCTTTGGAGATGCTGGCGCGCGCGGGGGCGTTCGATCTCTTGGACAGCAACCGCCGCCGGGTCTTCGACAGCCTTGATGCGCTGGTGCAATATTCCGCGGCGATCCATGAGCAAAAGGCCTCGAACCAGGTGTCGCTCTTTGGCGATGCGGGCGAGGACCTGCCGGAGCCGCGCCTGTCGCCCGTCGGCGATTGGGTCGCTTCCGAGCGGCTGATGGAAGAGCAGAAAGCCATCGGGTTTTATCTCTCCGGCCACCCGCTCGACGATTACAGCGCCGCGCTCAAGCGCAAGAAAATCGGCACGCTCGCCGAGGTGCAGGCCCGCGCCGAGGCCGAGGGTGGCGTGATCATGAAGGTCGGTGTGCTGGTGTCCGGGTTCCGCCCGATGAAATCCGGCAAGGGGACGCGCTATTTCCGGATGAATATTTCCGACCCGACCGGCCAGCTCGCGGGCATCGCCATGTTCCCGAAAAAGGGTGAATACGAACCCTCCTATGACATTTTCGAGAAACACGACAAGCTGGTGATGTCGCTCGAAGGGCGATTCAACGACGGGCAGTTCGATCCGATGATCCGCTCGGTTGCGCCGATGGAAACCGTGGTGGCGGATGCGGGCGGTGCGGGGCTCAAGATTTATTGCGAGGACACTCGGGCCATCGTCATGGTCGGCGAGCTTTTGAACCGGGTGACGCGGGAGGCGAAGCAGCCCGCCAAGGGGGCGATCAGTTTTTGCCTGATGCCGCCGGACAGCCAGAACGAGGTCGAGATCGACGTGCCGCAACCCTTCGTGATCACGCCGGAGATCAAGGGGGCGATCAAGTCCTTTGACGGGGTGGTGATGGTCGAGGATATGTGAGGGGCGAGGGGACGGTCGCATTCGAACGCGTTTGCGGTGCGAACGCTGCCTCGAATGCCCGTCTTGTCACAATTTGCGGGGCAAATTGTAACTTCACCAATGCGGCGGGCGTTGGTCCGCGAGCGGCACGGAGCCATCGGTTTCGGATTGGCGAAGCGCTTCCGCCTCCATCAGCATGCCGAGTCGTCTTTCCACCAGTTCGAGCACACGCTCCTGTTGCGCGACGACGTCGGAGAGCTCCTCGACGGTTTTGGTGAGGTAGGCGACCTGTTCCTCAAGCGCGATGATGCGATTTTCGTCTGACATGCCGGTCTCCTTTTATGAGCGGGTTTATGCCCCTGAATACGGGGTTTGTCATCAGCTTTTCATGGGATTTCGCGGGTTTTGCCAGTGCTGCCGCCTTGCTCAGCGGGCGGGCTTCCGCTATGCCGCCCGCGACAGTCGTGCAAAAGGACCAGCCATGGCCAAGCCCAAGAAAACCCCGCGCCCCAAGGCCGTCACGCCGAAGGGCTTTCGTGATTACTTCGGCACCGAAGTGAGCGAGCGCAAGCATATGCTCGATCAGATCGCCGAAGTGTATCATCTTTACGGGTTCGAGGCGCTGGAAACCTCTGCGGTCGAGACCGTCGAGGCGCTGGGCAAATTCCTTCCCGACGTGGATCGCCCGAACGAGGGTGTGTTTGCGTGGCAGGAGGACGACTCGGATTGGGTGGCGCTGCGCTATGACATGACCGCGCCGCTTGCGCGTGTCGCGGCGCAGTATCGCAACGATCTGCCGTCGCCCTATCGCCGCTTTGCGATGGGGCCGGTCTGGCGCAACGAAAAACCGGGGCCGGGGCGTTTCCGCCAGTTCTATCAATGCGACGCCGACACCGTGGGCGCGCCGTCTGTGGCGGCTGACGCGGAGATTTGCGCGATGTTGTCGGATACGCTTGAGGCGGTCGGCATTCCGCGTGGCGATTACATTGTGCGGGTGAACAACCGGAAGGTGCTCGACGGGGTGCTGGAGGCCGCTGGTCTGCCGGATACGGACGAGTGCGCGCATGTGCGCGGCATCGTTCTGCGCACCATCGACAAGCATGACAAGTTCGGCGACGAGGGCGTCATGGCGCTGCTGACCGAAGGGCGCAAGGACGAGAGCGGCGATTTCACCAAGGGCGCGGGGCTTGCCACGGCGCAGGTCGAGCTGATCCTCGGTTTCGTCAACGGCCGTCAGGACAGCAATGCCACGACGCTGGATCGTCTGGGCGAGTTGGTCGGCGCGGCTGTGACCGGCCAAGAGGGCGTCGCGGAGTTGCGCGAGATCGCCGAGCTGCTCGAAGGCCAAGGCTACGGCCCCGACCGCATCGTCATCGACCCCGCCGTGGTGCGGGGCCTCGGCTATTACACCGGGCCGGTCTATGAGGCCGAGCTGACCTTTGAGGTCACCGATGAAAAAGGCCGCGTGCGCGAGTTCGGCTCGGTTGCGGGCGGCGGGCGTTATGACGATCTGGTCAAACGCTTCACCGGGCAATCCGTGCCCGCGACCGGTATGTCGATCGGCGTCGACCGTCTTCTCGCTGCGCTGCGCGCGACGGGTCGGATCGGGTCCAAGGCCCAAGGCCCGGTGGTGGTGACCGTGATGGATCGCGACCGGATGAGCGCCTATATGGAGATGGTGACGGAGCTGCGTCAGGCGGGCATTCGCGCCGAAGTGTATTTGGGCAATCCGAAGAACTTCGGCAACCAGCTCAAATATGCCGACAAACGCGAAAGCCCGGTGGCGATCATTCAGGGCGGCGACGAGGCGGAGCGCGGCGTGGTGCAGATCAAGGACCTGATCCTCGGGGCGAAGATTGCCGAGAACGCCTCTCTCGAAGAGTGGAAAGACCGCCCGAACCAATATGAAGTGCCGCGTGACCAGATGGTCGCGAAAGTGCGCGAGATCATCGAAAGCTATAGCTGATGCCCCGTTTTGACATTCCGAAAGCGGCGATCAAGGCTGAGGCCGCGCGTCTCAAGGCCTTCTTCGAGGACAGCGGTGCGCAGCCTGTGGAAATGGACATTCTCCTGCCCGCCGAGGTGCTTTTGGACCTCTACGGCGAGGACATTCGCGCCCGCGCCTATGTAACCCACGACCCGGAGCGCGGCGAGATGATGCTGCGCCCGGATTTTACCGTGCCGGTGGTGCAACAGCACATGACCGATGGCGCCGAACCTGCGCGTTATACCTACGCGGGCGAGGTGTTCCGCAAACAGGAAGACATGCCGAGCCGGGCCAATGAATATTTTCAGGTCGGTTACGAGGTGTTCGACGGCGTCGATCCGGCGGCGGCGGATGCGGAGGTGTTTGCGCGCTTTGCCGAGGTGCTGGCGGATGCGGGGCTGCATGCCGCCACCGGCGACATCGGGATTCTCAAGGCCGCCGTGGCGGGGTTGAAGACCACCGAACGCCGCCGCGCGGCGTTGCTGCGCCATATCTGGCGGCCGCGCCGCTTCCGCGCGCTGATGACGCGGTTTTCCGAGGCGGGTACGGCGCTGCGCCAACAAAACCTCGACCGCGTGCGCGCCAACCTCAAGGACGCGGAAGCTCCCTTTATCGGGCTGCGCACCCAGACGGAGATCGACAGCCGGATCAGGGCGCTCGAAGAAGACGCGAGCGAACCGCCGATTTCCGCGTCCGAGATCGAGCTTCTGGATGACATCCTGTCGCTCAAGGAGACCCTGCCGCATGTGCTGTCGCAATTGCGCGATATTGCGGTCGACCTGCCTGCGATTTCCGAGGCCGTCAGCCTTCTGGGGCGTCGTATCGACGCGCTGGCCGCGCGGGGCGTCGATGTTGAGAACCTCGATTTCGAAGCCTCTTACGGGCGCACCTCGATGGAATATTACGACGGATTCGTTTTTGGCTTTTACGCCGAGGGCCGTCCCGATTTGCCGCCGGTCGCGACAGGCGGGCGCTATGACGCGCTGACCGCCGTTCTGGGGCAGGGGCGCTCCATTCCGGCCGTGGGCGGGGTGATCCGCCCCAGCGTGCTTCTGAGCCTGAAAGGAGGCGCGTGATGGTCGTCAAACTTGGCGTGCCCTCCAAGGGCCGGTTGATGGAAAAGACCTTCGAATGGTTTTCCGAGCGCGGCGTGATGTTGTCGCGGGCGGGGGCTGAGCGGGAATATTCCGGCGCGGTCGAGGGCATTGAGGGCGTCGAGCTTGTCCTGCTCTCCGCCTCCGAGATCCCGCGCGAACTGGCCGCAGGGCGTATCCATCTCGGCGTCACCGGCTCCGATCTCGTGCGCGACAAACTGGCCTCGTGGGACAGCAAGGTCGCCGAACTTGCCGTCATGGGCTTTGGCCATGCCGATCTGATCATTGCCGTGCCGAAATGTTGGACCGATGTCGACACGCTGGACGATCTCGACGCCGCCGCGTCGGCCTTCCGCGCGCGGCACGGGTTTCGGTTGCGCATTGCGACGAAATACCACCACCTCGTGCGCGAGTTCCTCAAGCTGAACGGTGTGGCGGATTATCAGCTCGTCGACAGTCAGGGCGCGACCGAAGGCACGGTGAAGAACCTCACCGCCGAGGCGATCGCCGACATCACCTCGACGGGGGATACGCTTCGGGCCAACCACCTCAAGGTGCTGAGTTGCGAGCCGATTCACCGGTCGCAGGCGACGCTGTTCAAATCGCGCATGGCGCATTGGACGGAGGAGACGCGGGCGACGTTGACCGAGCTGACCGAGATGATGGGGCTGGGGGACTGAGCCACGGAACAGGGGGGCTCCCCTGTTTCCTTTGTTGCCCTAAATACTCAGATCACGCCGATCTCGGCCAGCGCCTGTGCCAGTTCCGGCGGCAGATCGGGTTCGTTTTCGCGGCCCTGCGGCAGATCGGCGGGGGCGTCTTCGGGTTTGAGATAGCGCCAGCCCTGAAACGGACGGCGCAGCGCGTTTTGCGTGCGGATCAGCGGCGCGGCCAGTTGGATGCGGCAGCGGCGTACGCCGTCTTCGCCGATAACTTCTTCCAGTCCCACGATTTTCTGGCGTGCCTGAATGGTTCCCTTGATCACCCAATAGAGCGATCCGCCCTTCAGGAGCTTGTCCTCCTGCTTGGGCCACATGCGGGTGGTGTGGCCGCGCAGACCCTTGGGGGCGGCTTCGATATAGGCGTTCAGTTCATCAAATGAATCGACGCCAACGCAGAGTTTTACGAGATTTATGTGATCAGACATCAGATTGCTCTATGTGTGGTATAAGAGCATAGGCCCGGCCCGCGATTCTTCAAGTTGATCCGCAGGAGGAAGGCGACTTGCTCTGCGCGCTCTTGCATTCACGAACGGAAAACACCGCCATAACCCGCTTTGCCGCCCCCATCGCCGAACAGATCTGGGACATGAAATATCGGCTGAAAGAAGCCGACGGGACTGTGCTGGACCTGTCTGTGGAGGACAGTTGGCGGCGGGTGGCGCGCGCTCTGGCGTCGGTGGAAAAGGACAGCGCGGCGTGGGAGCAGAAATTCTACCACGCGCTGGAGGATTTCAAATTCCTGCCGGCGGGGCGCATCCTGGCGGGGGCGGGCACGGGGCGTGCGGTGACGTTGTTCAACTGTTTCGTCATGGGAACGATCCCGGACAGCATGGCGGGGATTTTCGACATGCTGAAAGAGGCCGCGCTGACGATGCAGCAGGGCGGCGGCATCGGCTATGATTTTTCCACCATCCGGCCCAAGGGGGCGGAAATCAGGGGATTGGCGGCGGATGCCTCCGGCCCGCTGTCGTTTATGGATGTCTGGGACGCGATGTGCCGTACGATCATGTCGGCGGGCTCGCGTCGCGGTGCGATGATGGCGACGATGCGTTGCGATCACCCGGATGTTTTGCAATTCATCGAGGCGAAACAAGACAGCGCGCGTTTGCGGATGTTCAACCTCTCGGTGCTTGTGACTGACGATTTCATGGAAGCGGTGAAGGCCGACGGTCCGTGGGAACTGACCTTTGGCGGCAAGGTTTATCACACGGTCGAGGCCCGCGATCTGTGGAACAAGATCATGCGCGCGACCTATGATTATGCCGAGCCGGGCGTGATCTTCATCGACCGCATCAACAAGATGAACAATCTTTCCTATGTGGAGACGATTGCCGCGACCAACCCGTGCGGCGAGCAACCGCTGCCGCCCTATGGCGCCTGCCTGCTTGGCTCGATCAACCTTGCCCGTTTGGTGAAAGACCCGTTTGGGCCGGGCGCGGAGATGGACGAAGAGGCTTTGTCCGATCTCGTCGCCACCGCGGTGCGTATGATGGACAACGTCGTGGACGCGTCCCGTTTCCCGCTTGAGGCGCAAGCGCAAGAGGCACAGGCGAAACGCCGCATCGGGCTTGGCGTTACGGGGCTTGCCGACGCGCTCTTGATGATCGGTCAGCGCTATGGCTCGGAAGAGGCCGCCGCGACCTGTGAGACATGGCTCAAGATGATCGCGCGCGCGTCCTATCTGGCCTCCGCCGGATTGGCGAAGGAGAAGGGTGCCTTCCCGCTTTTCGACAAGGACAAATATCTGGCCTCCGGCTCGCTCAAGATCATGGATCAGGACGTCAAAGACGCCATCGCCAAAGACGGCATCCGCAACGCGCTTTTGACCTCCATCGCCCCGACCGGCACGATCAGCCTCTATGCGGGCAACGTGTCCTCCGGGATCGAACCGGTGTTCGCCTATGCTTACACCCGCAAGGTGCTGCAAAAAGACGGGTCGCGCACGGAAGAAGAGGTCGTCGATTACGCCGTCAAACTCTACCGCGACAAGTTCGGCGCGGATGTCGAGCTGCCCGAGTATTTCGTGAACGCCCAGACGCTCGCGCCTCTGGATCACGTTCGGATGCAGGCGGCGGCGCAGAAATGGGTCGACAGCTCGATCTCCAAGACGATCAACTGCCCGGAAGACATTGCCTTTGAGGATTTCAAGGAAGTCTATATGGAGGCTTATGAGACCGGCTGTAAGGGCTGTACCACCTATCGTCCGAACGATGTGACGGGGTCGGTTTTGTCCGTATCCGAAACCTCGGAGAAAGCCCCGGAACAGGAGATCGGTGCGGAGGCCGTGTATCTTTCAGAGCCGCTCGACCGCCCGCAACAGCTCGAAGGCAATACCTACAAGGTTAAATGGCCGGACAGCGAACATGCGCTCTACATCACGATCAACGATATCGTGGTCGGCGGGCAGCGTCGTCCTTTCGAGATTTTCATCAACTCGAAGAACATGGAGCATTTCGCCTGGACCGTGGCGCTGACCCGGATGATCTCGGCGGTGTTCCGGCGCGGGGGCGATGTGTCCTTTGTGGTCGAAGAGTTGAAGGCCGTGTTCGATCCGCGCGGGGGCGCCTGGATGAAGGGCAAATATATCCCCTCCATTCTGGCGGCCATCGGCGGGGTGATCGAGACGCATCTGGTGACCATCGGCTTTATCGAGGGCGAAGGCATGGGGCTCAAGGCCGACCCGAAATCGGAGGTGGTCGTGATCGGTGAGAAACCGCGCGGCAAGGCCTGTCCGTCCTGCGGGTCTTACGACATGCGCATGGTCGAAGGCTGCATGACCTGCGCCTCCTGCGGCCATTCGAAATGCGGCTGAGTTAAACGGCTTCGGCAACCAGCCGGGGCAGTTCCCTATAATCCGAGAAGAGCGCCAAGGCTCCCAGCGTCTCCGCCGGAGCCTGTCTGTATCCTTCTGTAAACAGCAGGAAGGGCACTCCGGCGTTCCTGGCAGCGGCGGCGTCGATCTCGCTGTCGCCGACGAAGAGTTTGGGGCCTTCGCCCAGCCGGGCATAACCCTCGGTCAGCATCAGCGGATCGGGTTTATGGGTGGCAAGGCTGTCGCCGCCGATCATCACGTCGAAAAACGGCATGAGCGCGAGGTGGTCGAGCACCGCGCGGGCGGCATTCTCGGGTTTGTTGGTGGCGATGCCAAGGCGATGACCGGCGGCCTTGAGCGTCGAGAGCGCGTCGATCACGCCGGGGTAGGGCTGGGTCAGGTGCACGGCCTCGGTGTAGAGCCCGAGAAACGCCTGATGCAGGCGGGTTTGTTCGCTGTCGGGAATGCCGCGGGCGGCGCGCAGACGCTCGATCAGCACTTTTGCGCCACTGCCGACGAAGCTGCGCACCTCCGCGAGAGAGACCGCAGGTTTGTCCTCCTGATCCAGAAGCGTGTTGGCCATGGCGTGAATGTCGGGAACGCTGTCGATCAGCGTGCCGTCGAGATCGAAGAGAATGCGGGTCATGGGGGCCTCTGGGCGTGCTCCGGGGGATGGTGTGTGCCGTGTTACTCTCGGGGCTTGGCACGGGATTGTCCATCGGACACACACGCGCAGGTCAGACGGTCAATATTCAGACGGTCAGCACGATGCGCCGCCCCTCGGCCTCGATCACCTGCACCTCGGTGTCGTAGAGATCGGAAAGGTTGTCGCGGGTCAAAACCGTGTCGGGCGCGCCTTCGGAATGGAGCCGTCCGGCCTTGAGCGCGACCACATGTTCGGCATGGGCGGCGGCGATGGAGAGATCGTGGAGCACGACGACCACGGTCTTGCCCTTGTCGGCCTCTTCGCGCGCGACACGCATGACGGTGCGCGCATGGACGATATCGAGGTTGTTCAGCGGTTCGTCGAGCAAAAGGACATCTGTGTTCTGCGCCAGAACCATGGCGATGAGCGCGCGCTGACGCTGGCCGCCGGAGAGCGTGTCGAGGAACCGGTCGGCGAAGTCTTTCAGATCGAGGCGGACGATGGCGGCGTCAATTGCTTCGAAGTCTTTCGGGCCGGGGCGGCCGTGGCTATGGGGATAGCGACCGAAGCCGACGAGATCGCGCACGGTGAGGCGCGGGGTGATCTGGCTGTCCTGACGCAGGATCGCGAGATGTCTGGCGAGGGTCTTGGGCGGGTAGGCGGCGAGCGGCTTGCCATCGAGCAGCACTTCGCCGGTTTTCGCTTGAATAAGACGCCCCATGGCGGACAGGAGCGTCGATTTCCCGGCGCCGTTCGGGCCGACAAGGGCGGTCATTTTGCCCAGAGGCATCTTGACCGTCACGTCATGCAGGATGGGCGTCTCGGTCAGATGGACGGAGAGCGAGCGGGTTTCGATCATCGGGGCCTCCGATGCAGGATGAGAAAGAGAAAGACCAGGCCGCCAAGCGCCTCGATCACCACGGAGACCGAGGTTTGCAGGCGCAGCGCGCGTTCGAACAGGGTCTGGCTTGCGACCAGCACGGTTGCGGCGGTCAGGGCGGAGGCGGGCAAAAGCGCGGCGTGTCGCCAGGTGCCGATCAGGCGATGGGTGAGCGCGGAGACCAGCAGGCCGAAGAAGACGATGGGGCCGACAAGCGCGGTGGAGACGGAGACCAGCAGGGCAACCGCCACCAGAAGGCGCTTTGTGGCGCGGTCGTGATCGACACCGAGGTTGATCGCCGCCTCGCGTCCCAATGAGATCACGTCGAGCGCACGGTGCTGGCGCATCAGCCAGAGGAAGACGGCGAGCGTGATGCCGGTGGCGATCCATGTCAGGTCGGCATTGACGGCGTTGAAGCGGGCAAAGCTCGCCTGCTGAACCACCGAGAATTCCGAGGGGTCGATCAGGCGGTTGATCAGCGCGGTGAGGCTTCGGAAGAGCACGCCGAGGATCAGCCCGGTGAGGACCATGCGGCTCAGATCGGCGGCATTGCGCAGCACCGCGCCGAAGAGAATGAGCGCGGCGGTGAGCATCAGTGCGGTTTCGAGGATGAATTTCAGGGTTGGGTCGAGCGTGGCAAAGCCAAAGCCGCCGAGAAAGAACACCAGCCCGGTTTGCAGCATCAGATAGAGCGCATCGAAGCCCATGATCGAGGGCGTCAGGATGCGGTTGGCGGTGAGGGTCTGAAACACCATGGTGGAGAGCGCGACGGCGGTGGCGATGGTCACCAGCGCCAGAAGCTTCATGCCGCGAAACGGCAGGATGAAATCCCAGTTGCCGCGCGCGCCGAGGGTCATGAAGGCCGCGATGGACAGCGCGAAGAGCAGGCCGAGCAGCAGGAAACGGGTTTTAACCACGGGCGGCTCTCCCGTTCAGAAGCCAAAGGAAAATTGCCGCGCCCAGAACGCCCAGAACCGTGCCGACGGGCACTTCGAACGGATAGCGGATGACGCGGGAAAGGATGTCGCAGGCCAGCACCAGACCCGCACCGCTGGCGGCCACGACAGGCAGGGTGGCGCGCAGGTTTTCGCCCATGATCCGGGCGACAATGTTGGGGACGACAAGGCCGACAAAAGGGATCATGCCGACGGTCACGACGGTGATCGCGGTGATGATCGAGACGATGGCAAGGCCAAGCGCCATGATCTGGCGATGGTCGAGACCGAGAGAGGTGCTGGCCTCTTCGCCCATCCCCGCGATGGTGAAACGGTCGGCATAGAGGTAGGCAGCTATGGTCAACACGCCGCCGATCCAGAGGAATTCATAGCGCCCCAGCATGACGCCGGAAAACTCACCGGTCATCCAGACGTCGATATATTGCAACAGGTCGCGCTCATAAGCGAGGAAGGTCGTGAGCGCACCGAGGATGCCGCCATAAACGATGCCGGTGAGCGGGACCATGAGCGGATCGCGCCGGGGCAGGCGGCGGACGATGGCGAGGAAGCCTGCGGTGCCAATGAGGGCGGTGACGGTGGAGGCGGTCATCTTGAGCCAGATCGCGGCGCCGGGGACAACAAGCGTAATCGCGACCAGCCCGAGGGCGGCGGCCTGACCGGTGCCCGCGGTGGCGGGTTCGACGAAGCGGTTGCGGCTCAGCATCTGCATGATGACGCCTGCGACGGCAAGGCTTGCGCCGGCCAGAAGGGCGGCGGCGGTGCGGGGAATGCGGCTGACGAACAGGAGCCAAAGATTGTCCCCGCGCAAAGACGACACCCCCGTGAGCAAACTCACGAGGGTGAGAACCGCCAAAGTGGCGAGGACGGCAGATTTGCGGCTCACGAGGCGTCGCCGAAAGCCGTTTTGATGATGTCGAGGGTTTCGAGCGTGGATTGGATGCCGCCGCCAGCGATGTAGATGCCGCCAGAGTTCAGGTAGACGATATGTCCGGCCTTTGCGGCCTTGGTGTCGGCGATGATCGCGTTGTCGAGCGTCGCCTGAGCGCTCTCGCCCTCGCCGCCGATGGCTGCGACACGGTCGAGAACGAGAATCCAGTCGGGATCGGCCTCGCGGATGAATTCGAAGGAGACGGATTCGCCATGGGCGGTGTCTTCGAGCCCGTCGATGGCTTCCGGCAGACCGATCTCGGAGTGGATCCAGCCGAACCGGCCGCCCGCGCCATAGGCGGAGACCTTACCGCCATTGGTCAGGATCAGAAGGGCCGTCCCCTTGCCCTGAACCACGGCCTCGGTCGCGGCGATTTCATCGTCGAGCTTGGCGGTCAGGGCTGCGGCCTCGTCCTGTTTGTCGAAGAGCGCACCATAGGTTACGAGCCGCGCGCGGGTCTGATCCAGAAGATTGTCGCCCCACATGGTCATGTCGATGGTCGGCGCGAGTTTCGACAGAGCGTCGACCTGGGTTGCGGAACGCCCGCCTGCGATGATGAGTTCCGGCGACAGCGCGTTGAGCGCTTCGAAATCGGGCTCGAACAGGGTGCCGATGTCGCTTTGATAGTCGGTGAGATAGGGCAGATAGGTGCTGGAGGTGGCGGAGAGGCCTGCGACGCCGAGCGCATCGAGCATGTCGAGCGCGCCCATGTCGTAGACGGCGACGGTTTTCGGGGCGTGCGGGACGCTGGCGGGGCCGGTCGCGGTGTCGATGGTCACGTCTTCGGCTTGCGCAGTGGTGGCCATGACCGCGAGCAGAGCGGCCTTCAACAGGGTGCGGGACATGCGTTTCTCCTATATGCGGGACTCAGGGGTCCATTCTTGATTGTTTTCATAGGTTATTGCGCAGTCGGGTCGCAAGCCGTAATCTGAGCAAAACGCTAGGAGAACGCATGCCCAGTCAAACGCACATTCAAATTGGTCGCTTCGAGACGCCGCACGCCTCGAAATATCTGCAACAGCTTTGCAAGCATTTCGCTCACAAGGTGGAGGTCGAGTGCACACCGACCGAGGGGCGTGCAGCGCTTCCGCCGGGACCGGCGACGCTTGAGGCGACCGAAACCGGACTGACGGTGCGGCTCTCGGCCAAGGACGATGCGGGCATGGGGCATGCCCGTGCGATCATCGACCTGCATCTCAAGAAATTCGCCTTCCGTGAGAATTTCGAGGAAATGAATTGGGAGCCGATGGTCGCGGTGGCCTGACGTTTAATTCTCTGAAACATAATGAAATTCAGAAAAAGTCCGCTGTATCGCAGCGGCCTTTTCGATGGTTGTTCATGTCACGCCGAAAGCTGAGAGGCCTGCGGCAAGATCCACGGTCCTCCGGTCGGCGGCGGCGTGTTGGTGCGCAAAGCGCAGCCGTAACAGGCCGACAGGCGGCGGTCGGTGAAGACCTCCTGCGGCGTGCCTTCGGCCTGAACCTGCCCGCCGCCCAGAAGCGTCACGCGATCCGCGAACATGGCCGTGAGGTTCAGATCGTGCATCACTGCGATCACCCCGCCGCCGCGTTTGGCGTAATCGCGGGCCAGCTCCATCACGGCAAGTTGATGGCCGATGTCGAGCGCGGAAACCGGTTCGTCGAGAATGAGCCAGCGGGGATGGCCGTCGAGAACAGGCTCCCAGATTTGCACCAGCACGCGAGCGAGCTGGGCGCGTTGCCTCTCGCCGCCCGACAGTTCCTGCACCATCCGGCCTTCGAATCCCTTGAGCCCGACGCGGGCCAAAGCGGCGCGGGGCAGGTGCTCCAACCCCTCGGCGCGCCCGGTCGCCAGCCCGGCGGTGAGGCCGAGGCGTACGAGTTCGAGCACGGTGAAGGGAAAGGCGACGCTGCCCGATTGCGGCAGGACCGCACGACGCTGCGCCAGATCGAGCGGGGAGAGATGCGAGAGCGGCACGCCGTCGAGCGCGACTTCGCCCTCGAACGCCTGTTCGCCGGTGATGGCGCGCAAGAGCGTGGTCTTGCTGGACCCGTTCGGGCCGACGATGGCCGTTACTTCGCCGGCGGCGGCGGTGAAGCGGACCCGATCAAGGATGGTACGGGCGCCGAAGCGGACGGTGATGTCGGTGGCGGTGATCATCTCAGCTCTCCAGAAGGGCGCGGTTTTTCAACAGGATCCAGAGGAAGAACGGCCCGCCGAGACAGGCGGTGACGATGCCAATGGGCAGTTCGGCGGGGGCGACGGCCACACGCGAGATCATGTCGGCGATCAGCAGCGTGATGGCTCCGAGAAGCGCGGCATTGGGCAGGAGATTGCGATGTTCCGGGCCTTGGAGAAGGCGCAGCAGATGCGGCACGACGATGCCGATGAAGCCGATGCCGCCGGTGATCGCGACCGAGGCCCCGACCGATCCCGCGACGGAAAGAATCGCGATGCGCTTCATCCGCTGGGTGTCGATGCCCATGTGGCTTGCGACGGCCTCGCCCAAGGCGAGCGCATCGAGGGCGCGGGCGAGGAACGGGGCGGCGAGGAGGGCGAGGGCAATGATCGGCCCGGCGGTCATGAGCTTGGCCCATGTCGCGCCCGCCACCGAGCCCATGCCCCAGAAGGTCAGATCGCGGAGTTGATCGTCGGTCGCCTTGTAGACGATGAAACCGGTCAACGCACCGGTGAGCGCCCCGAGGGCAATGCCCGCGAGGAGCATGGTGGCGACCGAGGTGCGCCCGCCGCGGGTGGCGATCTTGTAGAGCAGGAGGGTGGAGATCCAGCCACCGAGGAAGGCCGCGACCGGGACGAGATAGGCGCCGACGAGATTTTGCAACGCGAGCGGCAGAAGCCCGCCCAGCACGATGGCCGCTACGGCGCCAAAGCCTGCACCCGCCGAGACCCCGACAAGGCCGGGATCGGCCAGAGGGTTGCGGAACAGGCCCTGCATGACTGCACCGGCCACAGCCAAGGCCGCGCCGACCAGCGCGCCCGTGAGCACGCGCGGCATGCGGATGTCCCAGACGATGGTTATATCGCGCAAAGAGGCTTCGCCGATCCCGGCCTTGGCCATGAGCGCGCCGATCACATCGGTGTCGCCCGCAGCGCCCCAGCCGAGGCCCAAAAGCATGGTCAGGGCAAGGAGCGCCAGAAGCACGAGGCGCAGAAAACGCGCCTTGTCGCGACGGTCGCCCGCGAGGGGGGCGCTTCGGCTGTCCACGATGGCCATGGGTTACTCCGCCGCAGCCCAGAGCGCGTTGTGCAACTCGGTGGCGAAATGCGCGGTGCGCGGACCGAAGCCGAGAGCGGCGGGGTCGACCTGAACGAAAGCGTGGTTTTGCCCGGCGGGCGTTTGCGACAGGGCGGGCAGGTCGAGAATATCGCTCTTGTTGGCGTCATGCTCGCTCTGGCCGGTGCTGGCCATCATCAACACTACGTCGGGGGCGGCGGCGATGATCGCCTCGTCGCTCATGATCTTGTAGCCCTGAAACGCGCCGGACATGACGTTTTCTGCACCCGTGAGCGCGATGATCCCATCCGCGCCGGTGCCGTCGCCCGCCACATTCAGACGCCCGCCCTGATTGGACAGGATGAACAGCACGCGGGGCGGGGTGCCCGCTTCGGTGCGGGCCTGGTTGAGGCTGTCGAATTGCGTCTCGATTTCGGTGGCGAGGCTGTCGGCCTTGGCGGGGACGCCAAGCGCTTCGCCGACCGTGTGGATCGCCGCAATGACGGAGTCTTCGGAGAACCCGTCCTTGACCGGCACCAAGGGGATCGAGGCGGCGCGGAGTTGGTCGAGCACTTCGGGCGGACCGGCGGTGTCGCGGGTGAGGATCAGGTCAGGGCCGACGGAAAGCACGCCCTCGGCCGACAGTTGTCGCATATAGCCGACATCGGGCAGGGCGTTCGCGGCCTCCGGGAATTGCGAGGTCGTGTCGCGGGCGACGAGACGGTGCTCCTCGCCCAGAGCATAGACGATCTCGGTCACCGGGCCACCGATGGCGACGATGGAGGTCGCTTCCGGGTAGCTCTGCGCATGGGCAGAGAGCGGCAGGAGGAGTGCGGCGCTCAGAAAGAGGGGCTTCATTTACGCCTCCGGCAGATCGGCGAGAATCTGGTGCCATTGGGCCAGATCGTCGTCGTCATTCTCGCGCTGGCCGAAGCACTGGAAGATCAGCCCGCCGTCGGCGTCGAACGCCTCAAGCGAGACTGCGGGGCCGCGCTTCGTCGGCTTGTCGACGACATAGACCTCGGCCAGATGGTCGCCACGCAGATGCAGGTTGAAGCGCGGATCGAGCACGTTGAGCCACGGCCCCATGGGTTTGATCGTGTCGAGCGTGCCCCAGTGGATCTGGATATTGCCGCGATTGCCGACGAACAGGACGACCTTCTGATGTGCGGCGGAGGTGGCGTGGAGGAAATCCGCGATGGCCTCGGGTTTGACCTTGCGCACGAAGGGCGCACCGGCGAGACGGTAGGCGCCGAGGCGGTTCATACCGAGTTTCGCGGCCAGACGGTTGAACTGATGGGTGTCGGTCATGCGCGCCCATTCCTCGACGAGGATGTCGCGCTTGTCCGCGTTGATCTTTGCGTTCTCCGTGGGCTGGCGCGGTTCGACTGCGATCTCCGGCGACTGGTCCTCGAGCGCCAGCACATCGACAAGCGGTTGCCAGGCATCGTGGTTTGAGCCGTCGCGCAGGAAGATTTTCTGCAAGGCATCGCCCGAGGCGTCGAAGAATTGCAGCGTGCGGCGGATGCCTTTTTCGGTTTCGTTCTCGATGGCGAAGCCGAAGGTCCAGAATTTCGGGAAAATCCGTGTGTCGATCTCCTTGCCGAGCACCATGGAGGCATGCGGGCCGGATTTGTAGGTCTCGAACGTGCCGACGCGTTCGTGCACACAGGAGGCGTTGCGGGTCAGCGCCATGACCTCGCCCAGAGCGGTGAGGCGCGGCATGACCGCGTCGGGATGGGCGGCAATCCGGGTGACGGTCATGCCCGGTGTCTGGCCGGTGTGGGCGGCCACCAGTTCGGCTTCGGAAATACCGAGACTGTCGGCGAGATCGCGGTCGCGCTTACCGGTGTTGGCGGATTTCGCGGCGCGGATGTCTTCTGCGGTGAGCGGTTTGTTCATGGCGAGGCCTCACGTGATGGGTGGACGCGCGCGGGACACGAAGGACCACCCCGCGCGCTGGCTGGGGTCAGACGACCTTGGCAACGGAACGGGAGAACGGGCGGTGCGGGGAAGCCCCTGCGCCTTTTGTCATGCGGAGAACTGAACGGATCATCGGCAAGCCCCGTTTCCCAAGATACGGTGTCGGGCTGGCTGCCGCAGGGGCGCTTGCGTTTCGAGGGGGGGTATAATCCCTGAGTTATTTTGTCAAGATACTTGGCGATAGTAAGGCTGACAAAAAGGAAACGCGCCCACCGGGGGGCCGGGAGCGCGTTTTCGATAGCTCTGATGCGGTGCGATCAGGCGCGGGTCATCCGGCCATAGGCCACATCGGTGATGTCGCTGCGGTTCAGCCCGATGTCGGCGAGTTCGCGGTCGGACAAAGCGTCGAGCGCTTTGAGGGTCTTGGCGGCGTGACGGTACGCGGCAAGCTTGCCGAACAGGCCAGCGCCGAACCCTTTGGAGCCGGAGACGGAGCTCGGCGCGAGGGTGTGGGTCAGGGTCGTCATGTTTGTCGGTCCTTGAATTGAAAGTTTTCAAACCGCACCAAAAATGGGCAGTATTTATCCTGAGGTGCGTATATGTCGGGCGATTTGTGAAGGCAAATGCCGGAATGACAGTCCCGTTATGCGTTATTGGCATGGCTTGTGGACATAACGGGGTAGACAGCGGGCGCAGGCGGTTTGCCTGCGCGGGACACTGTTCTATAGGGAGCAGAGTAAAAGGAGATCCCCGATGAGCACAGCAACCCCGGCCACGCGCTTTCTCGACAAGGCGGGGATACCCTATGAGCTGTTCGAGTACGACTATGGCGCCGGTGGCGACGGGCCGATCGGGTTGCATGCGGCGGCGGCGATCGGCTGGAAAGCGGTGCGGGTGTTCAAGACGCTGATGCTCGAGGTCGACGGCAAACCGGCCTGCGCGGTGATCCCGTCGGATCGGTCGCTGTCGATGAAAAAGGTAGCTGCGGCGCTCAAGGGCAAAACGGCCAAGATGATGGAGCCTGTGAAGGCGGAGCGTCTGACCGGGTTTCACACCGGCGGTATCAGCCCTTTCGGCCAGAAAAAGCGCGTGCCGGTGGTGTTCGACGCCACGGTCCTCACGGTCGAGGCGCCGGTGGTGATGAACGGCGGCAAGCGCGGGCTGATGGTCTGTCTTGCGCCGGAACCGGGGATCGCGGCGCTGGCGGCGGGGGTAGCGGAGGTCAGCGTTCTCTAGAATGCGCTTGCTGACGCTGACATCGCGACAATTTTGCAGAACGCCAACATGCGGTCAAAAAAGCGTTAACAGAGCGATTCGCCTGTGCTAGCCTGAGCGCAATAAAAAGAACTAGGCAGGCTATACAGGCAATGAGAACGGGCTATTCCGGCACGTTTGTCATCGCGTGGACGCAAGGGGAGCTCGACGGGCTGTCCAATGCGCCGCTGACCGCATTGAACGTCGGCGCCACATGGCGCTGGACGGGCGAGGCGGTCTGCGTCGACGGTGCGCGCGATGTTTATGTGCTCGACGGGGCAATCGGGCGGGCGGAGCTGCACCAGCGTGCGGCGCAATCCGTGCGTCGGCTGATCGGGGCCGTTGTGGCGGATGGCCCGATCTATCAGGACAAGGAGGCGCGCGGGCGATTGTTCGACGGCGGGTTCGACGTCACCGACGGGCTCAAGCGCTATGAGATCACGCTGATCGACACGCCGCATCTCGGCGCGCCGCTTCTGATGTTCGTGGGCGAGGTGCCGCCGTCCGACACCGATCTCTGGGTGGTCTCGACCCATGTCGCCAGCGCCCGCGACGCCGAGGAAAAGCGGCCGGGCGGGGTGATTTGTTTTACGTCCGGGACGAAAATCCTGACGCCCGAGGGGCCGCGCGCGGTCGAGGCGCTGCGCGAAGGCGATGCGGTGCAGACCAAGGACAATGGCGTGCAAAAGCTGCGCTGGATCGGTCAGCGGCATATGTCGGGTGCCCGGCTTTATGCCCTGCCGCAGCTGCGCCCGATCCGGTTCCGTGCCGATGCCCTCGGGATGGGGCAACCGGACGAGGATCTCATTGTGTCGCCAAACCACCGGATGCTGTTGCGCGGGCCTGCCGCACGCGATCTGTTCAATGCCGACGAGGTTTTGGTGGCGGCGCGCGATCTGGTCAACGACCGCTCGATCACCGTGGAGCGGCATCTGCGCGCGGTGGAGTATATCCACCTGTTGTTCGACGCCCATGAGGTGATCTTTGCCAACGGGCTTGAGACGGAGAGCTACCATCCGGGTTTCACCGATCTTGCGATGATCGAGGAGGGGCAGAGGGAGCGGCTTCTGATGCGTTTCCCGCATCTCGCGGATCAGCCGGAGGATTACGGCCCGGCGGCGCGCCGGACGCTGTCGGCGGCGGAAGCGGCAATCCTTTTGCACAACGTGGCCTGAAATCGCGGTGTGGCGCTTGACACCCGGACGCCCGGCTGTATAAGCCCGTCATCCGGTGTGCAGCGATGTGCGCCGGGTCTTCATTGGTGTTGGTGGCCCTCGCAAGAGGCAGCCTGTCAACCCGGGGCGCGGGGCAACCCGTCCGGGGAGAGGACAACGCCCTTTATATAACGGCACAAGGCGGTCCGCCTTCCTGTCCCGTGGCTTGGGCGAAACGCGATTTCAGCCCGAAAAGTGGGAACCGGTTTTCGGATCAAGCTGAAATGCCATCCTAAAGGAGATCAGCCGTGACCAAACGCACGTCTGCCAAGTACAAAATCGACCGCCGCATGGGCGAAAACATCTGGGGCCGTCCGAAGTCCCCGGTCAACCGCCGCGAATACGGCCCGGGCCAGCACGGTCAGCGCCGCAAAGGCAAACTGTCCGACTTCGGTCTGCAACTGCGCGCCAAACAGAAGCTGAAAGGCTACTACGGCGACCTGACCGAGAAACAATTCCGCCGCATCTTCGCCGACGCCGAGCGTCAGCGTGGCGACACCGGTGAGCTTCTCATCGGCCTGCTCGAGCGCCGCCTCGACGCCGTCGTCTACCGCGCGAAATTCGTGCCGACCATCTTCGCAGCCCGTCAGTTCGTGAACCACGGCCACGTGCTCGTGAACGGTGAGCGCGTGAACATCCCCTCCTACCGTGTGAAAGAGGGTGACGTGATCGAGGTCCGTGCGAAATCCAAACAGCTCGTCACCGTGCTCGAAGCCGTGGCTCTGACCGAGCGTGACGTTCCGGATTACCTCGAGGTCGACCACAACAAAATGACAGCGACCTTCGTGCGCACCCCGGGCCTCTCCGATGTGCCCTACGCTGTGCAGATGGAACCGAACCTCGTCATCGAATTCTACGCTCAGAACTGATCTGAGCCGAAGATCGAAGATTTCCGAAAGGCCGTCCCTCGGGGCGGCCTTTTGCTTTGGCGTGCAAGGGCAGGAAAACCCGGCCTGATCCGAATCCCTTTTTGCGTTATGCTGAGAAAGGTGTTTCAGGAGGCTGTGGTATGGCGGCGCGCGATATTTCGTTTGGGTCTTTCAATCTCTACAATCTGCAATCGCCGGGCGTGGCGATGTATTCCGGGTCGCGCTGGACCGAAGAGGAATACGAGGCGAAGATTTTCTACACCGGGGCGGTGTTGAAGCGGATCGCGGCCGATGTGGTCGGGTTTCAGGAGCTTTGGGCCGGGGAGGCCCTTCTGGAAGCGATGCAGATGGCGGGGCTCGACGAGACGCATCGGGCGCTTGTGCCGCCGGGGCATCCGGGCAATCGCATCGTCTGCGCCGGGATGGTGCGCATGGATCTCCTTGCCGATGAACCGGAATGGATCGTCGATTTCCCCGAGGACATGGTGCTGGCCTCCGGCGGGGACGACCCGCAACAGGACCGCATCGCCGTGGCGCTCACGACGTTTTCGCGGCCCGTCCTGCATTTTACGGTACAGCCGCATCCGGACACGCCGGTGATCCATGTTTTTGTCGCACATTTCAAATCCCGCCGCCCGACCGAGCTTTGGCGCGAGGAGTGGTACAAGGCGGACCTGCACAAGGATCACCTCAACGCGCTGGGCTATGCCGTCTCGACGATCCGGCGCACGGCGGAGGCGACGGCGCTCAGGATGATCATCACCAATCTGACGAAGGGCACGAACACGCCCGTGGTGGTGATCGGCGACATGAATGACGGCAAGCTGTCGAACACGCTCAACATCCTCACCGAGCAGCCGCAATACCTGACGGGTCTGTCGGAAGGCGGCGGCGACAATGCGCTTTATACCGCGCAGACGCTTCAGGAATATCGTTCGACCCGGGATGTCTATTACACCCATGTGTTCAAGAAGGAGCGTGAGAGCCTCGATCACATCCTGTTTTCGCAGGAATTCTACGATCACTCGAAGCGGCGGCTCTGGGCCTTCGACGAGATGACGGTGGATAACGACCATCTCAATATCGAGAACCACAAGGCCACGGGCACCAACGATCACGGCATTCTGCGTGCGGGGTTCCGGTGGAAACCGGCGGCCGGGGCGCTCGTCTGAGCGGCTGGTCGCGGAGAAACCGAAGCACGCACGCAACAACTGCGCCTGCGGTGTTCATGCCGCTGGCAAAGTCCGGCGCGCGGCGCTAAGAGGGGCGGGCAAATTCTAAGCGAGTGGACCCATGACCCGTTTGATCGAACCGCAACCCGGCATCCTCGACATCGCTCTGTATCAGGGCGGGGCGAGCCATGTGCAGGGCGTCGATAATGTGATCAAGCTGTCGTCGAACGAAAACCCGTTCGGCGCGCCGGAAAGCGCGAAGGCAGCCTTTGCCAAGGCGGTGCACACACTCCATCGTTATCCGAACACCGATCATACCAGCCTGCGCAAGGCAATCGGCGATGTGCACGGGCTCGACCCGGAGCGCATCATTTGCGGCGTCGGGTCGGACGAGATCATCACCTTCCTTTGCCAGGCCTATGCGGGCGTGGGTGATGAGGTGATTTATACCGAACACGGGTTCTCGATGTACAAAATCTCCGCGCGCGCTGCGGGGGCCACGCCTGTTTGCGTACCCGAGCGCGAGCGCGTGGTGGATGTGGATGCCATTCTCGAAGCCTGTACCGAGCGTACCAAGCTCGTGTTCATCGCCAACCCGGCGAACCCGACCGGCACGATGATCGGCCAGCGCGACATTGCGCATCTCGCTGCCAACCTGCCGTCGCAGGTGCTTCTGGTGCTGGACGGGGCCTATGCCGAGTTCGTCGAGGGGTTCGACGGCGGTGCGGCTCTGGTCGAAGCGCGTGACAATGTGGTGATGACGCGGACCTTCTCCAAGATCTACGGTCTGGGCGGCGTGCGTGTCGGCTGGGGCTATGGTCCCAAGGATATTATCGACGTGCTGAACCGTGTGCGCGGGCCGTTCAACCTCTCGGAGGCGCAGATGGCCGCGGCCGAAGCCGCCGTCAAGGATCGCGATTGGGTGGAGAAATGCCGCGAGGACAACACGCGTCTGCGCGCGTGGCTGGCCGAAGCGCTGATGGAGCTGGGCATCCCGTCCGACACGTCTTGTGCCAACTTCGTTCTGGCGCGGTTCACCGATCAGGCCGAAGCGGAAGCCTGCGACGAGTTCCTGAAATCTCAGGGCATCATCGTGCGTCGGGTGGGAGGCTATGGTCTTCCGAACTGCCTGCGGATCACAGTTGGTGACGAGGCCTCTTGCCGCCGTGTTGCCCATGTGATCGGTCAGTTCAAAGGGGAACAGGCCAGTGCGTGAGCCTGTATCTGGGGTCATTTACGACCGGGTCGCACTGATCGGGCTGGGCTTGATCGCCGGATCGATGTCGTTGGCCATGCGCCGCGCGTGTGTGGTGGGCGAGATCACGGGCTATGCCCGCTCGCAAGCCACCCGCGACACGGCGCGCGAGATCGGGCTTGTGGACCGGGTCTGTGAGACCGCGACCGAGGCGGTGGAGGGCGCCGATCTGATCGTGCTTGCCGTGCCGGTGGGCGCAATGGGGCCTGTGATGGCAGAGATCGCACCGGCGCTGAAACCCGGCGCCGTGGTGACCGATGTCGGCTCCGTGAAGAAATCCGTGCTCGAAGCGGTGATGCCGCATATCCCGGAAGGTGTGCATTTTATTGGCACCCACCCGATGGCCGGGACGGAGCATTCCGGGCCGCGCTCGGGTTTTGCCGAGCTGTTCGACAACCGCTGGTGCCTGATCGTGCCGCCCGAGGGTGCGGATGAGGGTGAGGTCAAGAAGCTCGAAGATTTTTGGGCCGAACTGGGTGCCAACACCGAACGGATGGACCCGGAGCACCACGACACGGTCTGCGCCGTGGTGTCTCATGTGCCGCACCTGATCGCCTATACGATGGTGGGTGTCGCCGACGATTTGCGTCGGGTGACCGATCAGGAAGTGATCAAATTCTCCGCCGCCGGTTTCCGGGATTTCACCCGGATCGCGGCCTCCGACCCGACGATGTGGCGCGACGTGTTCCTGACCAACAAGGAAGCGGCGCTTGAAATTCTCGGGCGCTTCACCGAGGAGTTGTTTGCCTTGCAACGGGCGATCCGCACCGGCGATGGCGATACGCTCCATGATTATTTCACCCGCACCCGTGCCATTCGTCGTGGCATCATCGAGGCGGGTCAGGACACCGACGCGCCGGATTTCGGGCGTGGAAAAAAAGGCGGATGAAGGCGCGGGGCGTCATAGCCCTTGCCTGCTTTGCGGGCCTTGCCATGCCCGCCATTGCGCTTGAGACCTCGCCCGTGCCGCTGCCGCGCCCTGGGTCGGTCCCAGAGGCAAGTCCGGTCACCCAACTCCCGCCGGAAGAGACGGGCTTTCTCTCGCCAATGCCAAAACCCCGACCGCAACAGGCCCCGGCACGAAGCGTGGCGTCGGGCCCCAAAGGCTCTGTCTGTGGCATGCCCGACATTCGCGGCAAAAGTGTGAGCGCCATTGCCGGGACGGTGGCCGGATGTGGCGTGAGCCATCCGGTTCAGATCACCGAGGTTGCGGGCGTGAAACTTTCCACGCCCGCGACCGTCGATTGCCCGACGGCGCAGGCGCTTCGCCTCTGGGTGGCGCAGAGTGCCGCGCCGGTGATCGGGCGGGATGGCGGCGGGTTGGTGCAGCTCGACGTGGCGGCAAGCTATGCCTGTCGTCCGCGCAACCGGCAGGCGGGGGCAAAGATTTCCGAACATGGGCGCGGACGGGCGATTGATATTGCCGGTTTCCGTCTCAAAGACGGGACGGTGATCTCGGTTTTGTCGGGCTGGGACGACCGCAAACAGGGCAAGACGCTGCGCAAACTGCACAAGGCTGCCTGCGGGCCTTTCGGCACAGTCTTGGGCCCGGAAAGCGACGGTTATCACAAGGATCACTTCCATTTCGACACGGCGCGTTACCGTTCGGGAAGCTATTGCCGATAAGCGCCGCCTAGCGGATGACGATGCGCGGTGCTGGCCCCAGCGGGATGAACCCGAGTGTGATCATCCCGTCTTTCAGGCTGAGTTCCGCGTCGATCGTGTCCTTGCGCCCGGAGAGCCCGGCCAGCATCTCGCCACCGCGCAGGGCCAGATTGCTCATGTTTTCAGGGATCGCGCCGGCGGCAATCGCCAGCTCGATCATCTCGCGCCAGTTCTCGGCTTTTACCGCCACCTTGCCAACGGGATAGCCGCGTTTGTCGACGTCGAAGGCACCGGTGAGTTTCAGTTTCAACTCACCCCAATGGGCCGAGAAATTCTCGACGTCGATATGGGTCGGCTGCGGGCGCGGACCTTCGAGGGCGTGAATGTCCCAGGGGGTGTCGAAAGTTGCGGTCATCTTGAGATCGAGTTCCTCGAAACGATCCGACAAAAGCCCCTCCGGGTCCAGCTCCTCGACCAGCCCGCCAGTGGGGGCGAAACCTTGGGCATTCAGAGTGATGTCATGGGTCAGTGCGTCGTCTGCGTGACGTTGAGAGGCGATCTGCGCACTGTCGAGGGTCAGGCCCCAGGTTGCGGTCGAGATGAGTTTCAACCCGTCGATGGACACGGAGGCATGATCGAGCGTCAGGTTCGGGCCGGGATCGACGAAAAGCTGCGCCTCGGCCGAGTCCTGGGTGATGTCGAGCTTCTGATAGGGGGAGGCCAGCGTCATTTCCGGGGCCATATGGAGGGTAAACCGGGTCGGGCGAAAGCTCTGGCTCAGGATTTCGATTTTGGGCGTCGAAAGCGCCACGCCGGTCCGCGGATCGGCCAGACGCGGCTCCATGATCGCGGTGTCGAAACGGGCCGGGAAGCCACGGGTTTTGACCTCGACGGTTTCGGCTTGCCACCCCTCACTGGCGCGGGCGTCGATCCAGGCGGCAATCGCGTGTTCCGTGCCGCGCGCGCCGATGATCCAATAGCCGGAATAGAGAATGAACACGGCCAGCACGAGCCAGATCAGTTTGCGCATCTTGGGGTCCCGTCTTTTCTTTCCCGGATGGCCCGTGTTTAACGGGGGGAGGCGGGGCTGAAAAGAGGAGAGAGGGCGATGTCCTCCTATGATGCGGCAGATCACGCGCTTGTGCATGTGGATCTGCGCGAAGGGTTTTGGGTCTTTGGTTATGGCTCCCTGATGTGGAACCCGGGGTTCGAGTTTGTCGAGCGCGTTCCCGCGGTTCTGACTGGCTATGCGCGGTCTTTCTGCATGTGGTCGATCCATCATCGCGGCTCGCCCGAGGTTCCGGGGCTGGTTTTGGCACTCAATGCGGAGGAGGGGGGCTCCTGTCACGGGCTGGCATTTCGCGTCGGGCCGGAGGTGGCCGAACAGGCGCTTGCCGAGTTGCGCGAACGCGAGCTGGTGTCTTCGGCCTATCTCGAACGCGCGGTGGTGTTGACCCTGTCGGATGGGCGCGATGTTCCGGCACTGGCCTATGTGGTCGACCCGGCACATGTGCAATACACCGGGCCCTTGAGCCTTGAGCGACAGGCCGAGGTGATCGCCGGGGCCTGTGGCGGGCGGGGGCCGAATTGCGACTATCTTTTCTCGACCGCCGAGCATTTGGCCCAGCTCGGGATGGAGGATCTTGAGCTGACAGAGCTTTCCGACATGGTCCGGCATCGGCTTAAAACGTAAGGAAACCTCCGGACACGAAATCGCGTGTTGGCAGCGGGCTTTAGAGCCCCTATCGTGAGCACGAAACGTCAAGGGGTCAGGACGTCGATGGACCAACCCGATCACACGCGAAAGCGTCAGGCTAAACCGCAGGCTGAAAAGCGTCAGGCCGAGCTGAAATTCTTTTCCCAACCCGTGCGCCAGATCACGCTGATGATCGTCGTGCTTGGGCTGGTCGTGGCCGGATTGGTCATGGCCCTGCCGCGGGTCGGGCCGGTGTTCTTCGCCAATCTCTATCTCAACGGCTTTATCGCCGTGGTGTTCATCATCGGCATTCTGTCGTGTTTCTGGCAAGTCGCCCAACTGGTCGCCTCGGTCAATTGGATCGAGCGTTTCACCGGCCAGCGTCCGAATGTGCCGGGCAAGGCGGCCCCGCGGCTGCTGGCGCCTCTGGCGGCGTTGCTGCGCGGGCGCGGCGCGCATTCGCAAATCTCGGCAAGCTCGTCGCGCTCCATCCTCGATTCGGTTGCGACCCGCATTGATGAGGCGCGCGACATTACGCGCTACATTGCCAATCTACTGATTTTCCTAGGCCTTCTCGGGACGTTCTATGGCCTCGCCACTACCGTTCCGGCGCTGGTCGATACCATCCGTTCGCTGTCGCCCTCTGAGGGAGAAGGCGCGAGCGATGTGCTGGGCCAACTCATGGGCGGGCTTGAAAGCCAGCTCGGGGGTATGGGGACGGCCTTTGCCTCCTCGCTTCTGGGGCTCGCGGGGTCGCTCGTGGTCGGCATGCTCGAACTGTTCGCGACCCATGGTCAGAACCGGTTCTACCGCGAGTTGGAAGAGTGGATGACGACGATCACCCGCATCGGCTTTGCCTCGGATGCGGGCGAGGGCGAGATGTCGGGGGCGGTCGCAGTGCTCGATTACATGAGCGAGCAGATGCAACAGTTGCAGGAGATGTTCACCCGCTCGGATGCGGCGCGAGTTGCGGTTGATGCCCGTTTGGAACAACTTGTGTCTTCGATGGACCGGCTGGTGTTGCAAATGGATGCGGACACCGGGGCGGTGCCTCTGCTCGGACGGATCGCCGAGGGGCAGGAGCGGCTGATCGGTGTGATGGAAAGCCGGTTTGCGACAGAGGAAGAGCCATTCGACGCCGAGGCCCGGATGCGGTTGCGCTCGATCGATGTGCAGCTTCTGCGCATTCTCGAAGAGCTGTCGGCGGGGCGTCAGGAAAGCGTGTCCGAGCTGCGTGCCGAACTGGCCGAACTGACCCGCGTACTGCGCGGATTGGGCGAATAGCCCATGGCCGTTCTGCGCCGCTCCTCCCATCGCATGTCCGGCTCGATCTGGCCGGGGTTTGTCGATGCGATGACGGCGCTTTTGCTGGTGCTGATGTTCGTTCTGACCATCTTCATGGTGGTGCAATCCATGCTGCGCGATCAGATTTCCGGGCAGGAACATGAGCTTGATGCCCTGACCGGCGAATTGAACGCGCTGGCCACCGCGCTTGGGCTGGAACAACAGAAGAGCCTCGGGCTTGAGACCCAGATCGGTACGTTGCAGGCGACGCTGTCGGATGTGCAGGCCCGGGCCAAGGCACAGGCCGCGACCATCGAGGGGCTACAGGGCGAGAATGCCGCGCTGACCGGACGGATCGCCTCGTTCGAAGCGCAGGTGGCGAGCCTCATGGCCGAACGCGATGCGGCACTGACCGAGGGCGCGCAACTGGCGGCGCAGATCGAGGATCTGGAGGCGGCGAAGGCGCAGTTGATCACCGATCAGGAGGCCGCGCAGCTTGCGCTGGCGAAAGCGCGCGACGAGATCTACGCGGCGACGGAAGAGGCGCGCTTGGCAGCGGCGCGGCGTGAGGCGCTGGACGCTTTGGTGGCGCAGTTGAAGACGGAGACGAACGAACGTCAGGCGGCTTTGGCGGCGGCGCAGGAACAGCTTTCTCAATCGGAGAAAGACCGGCTGGCGGATGCGGCGGCGTTGAAGGCCTTGCAGGAGCGGATGGCGGGATCGGACGATGAGCTGACCGCGATGACGCTGGCCTTGGAAGAGGCGCGCAAGCAGGCCGAGGAGACTTTGACGCTTCTGGCGGCGGCGCGCACGGCGCGGGACAAGTTGCAGGCCGAACTCGACAGCGACGTGTCGGATCGCGACAAACAGGCGGCGCTTTTGGCGACCGCACAGGCGGCTCTGATCGACGAAGAGGCGAAATCGGCGGAAGGCGAACGCAAGCTGGCGCTTCTGAATGCGCAGGTGGCACAGATGCGGGAGCAATTGTCGGCGCTGCAATCGACGCTGGATGTGCGCACGGCGGCAGATACGGAGAACGAGGTTCAGATCGACAGCCTGACCCAACGGCTCAACGCCGCTCTGGCGCAGGTCGCCGCCGAAGAACGGGCGCGGGCCGCTTTGGAAGAGGCGGAGCGCAAACGGTTGGAGGAAGAGGCGAAAAGCCTTCAGAGCTATCGTTCGGAGTTTTTCGGGCGGATGCGCGAAATCCTTGGCGACCGTGAAGGGGTGAAGATTGTCGGCGACCGGTTCGTGTTCTCCTCCGAGATTCTGTTCGAACCGGCCTCCGCCGAGCTGGGGCCTCTGGGCAAGACGCAGATCGCGCGGGTGGCACGCATCTTGTCCGAGGTGGCGGCGGAGATCCCGCCGGAGATCGACTGGGTCATTCGCGTCGACGGCCACACCGACAAGACGCCGCTGTCGGGGACCGGAGAATATCGTGACAATTGGGAGCTGTCGCAGGCGCGCGCGCTCGCCGTGGTGCGCTATATGGTCAACGATCTGGGCTTCGACCCCTCGCGTCTGGTGGCGGCGGGGTTTGGGGAATATCAGCCGATTGCGGTGGGGGACAGCCCCGAGGCTTTGGCGCAGAACCGTCGGATCGAGTTGAAACTCACCGAGAAATAATTTCACTTATCAATGCGAAAGCGCTCTTCGAGGCGGTCGATCTCTGCGCCCTTGCGGATCAGTTGCACCGTGGCGGTATAGCCGCCTATGGGCCACGCGCCCGGGGATTTGCGCCCGACGGCGCGGAACATGCGGGCCTGATCCTTGTCGAGAAGCGCGTCATGGCTGATCACTTCTCCGTCGGGGCCGAAGATGCTCATCCGAAGAATGTCGCCTTTCAAAGTGCCATAGCCGAAGCCGAAAACCACAAGCGCGGGGCTGTTGGAACTGAGCGGGACGTTGCCCGCCGTTCCCGCCTTGATGCTTTCGTAATCCGGCACCTTGGTGTCAAGGCCGAGGGTCAGAAGACCGCCCGCGTGATAGACCATGTCCCGGTCCCAGAGCGTGCCGCTCAACATGGCCTCTTCGCCGCAAGCAATCAATCCGGTGGGGTTGAACGGATCGACGATCTTGCCATTGTGGCGCAGGGCGAGGTGGACATGGGGAAACTCGGTCATGCCGGAGAGACCGACTTGACCCAGAACGGTGGACGCGCCGACCTTTTGGCCTGTCTCAACCGCGATGGTGCCGTTCATCATGTGGCAATATTGCGTGCTCCAGCCGTCGCCATGGTCGATCACCACGCCGTTGCCGCATTCCTTGCCGGTGACGTCGGGCGCCCCCTCGCTGCCTTGGGGAACATCCTCCATGCCGTCGCGAATGGCCTTCACCGTGCCGGGGGCGGAGGCGAGAACATCGACGCCCTGCCACATGTCGAACACGACAGGGAGGGCGAAATCCGTGCCCTTGTGGCCGTCGTAACTCAATGTTCCGCAAGTGAAATCGGCGGCCCCCGGACTGGGGTCGGTATCGACGTAATTCTGGATGTAACAGGTCTGGCCCAACACACAGTCGATGGGCGGGGCCAGCACCGGGTCACGGGCTAGGGCCGGGGTGGCGAGGAGGGGGGCAAGCAACAAGGGGGCAATCAGGGCACGCATGACAGACATCGATTGGGATCGTTCGTGGCACCGTTGCGCGAAGAAAAAGCCCCGTCAAGGGACGGGGCTTTTCAAAGGCTTATTCCGCGGTGAGCAGAGGCGGTTTTTTCGAACGCCCGATGCGCGGGGCACCGGGTTCTTCGATGATCAGGTCGATGTTACCATCCTTGACGCCGATCTTGACCACGCCACCTTTCGCGAGCTTGCCGAACAGAAGTTCTTCAGCGAGCGGTTTCTTGATATATTCCTGAATGACGCGGCCCAGCGGACGTGCGCCCATCTTGTCGTCATAGCCTTTGTCGGCGAGCCATTCGGCGGCCGGGCGGGTCAGTTCGATGTGCACGTTGCGGTCCATGAGCTGGGCCTCGAGTTGCAGCACGAATTTCTCGACGACCTGCAGGATGACCTCTTTCGGCAGCGGACCGAAGGAGACCACCGCGTCCAGACGGTTGCGGAACTCCGGCGTAAACGTCCGTTCGATGGCGGCGGTGTCTTCGCCCTCGCGACGGTCGCGACCAAAACCGATGGCCTCTTTCGCCTGCTCGGTCGCGCCGGCGTTGGAGGTCATGATCAGGATCACGTTGCGGAAATCGACGGTGCGACCGTTGTGATCGGTCAGCTTGCCGTTGTCCATCACCTGCAACAGGATGTTGTAGACATCGGGGTGCGCCTTTTCGATCTCATCGAGCAGGAGCACGCAATGCGGGTGCTGGTCCACGCTGTCGGTCAGAAGACCGCCCTGATCGAAACCGACATAGCCCGGAGGCGCGCCGATCAGACGGGAGACGGCATGTTTCTCCATGTACTCGGACATGTCGAAGCGCAGAAGCTCCACGCCAAGCGTGTCGGCGAGCTGTTTTGCGACTTCGGTTTTCCCCACGCCGGTCGGACCCGCGAAGAGGTAGTTGCCGATCGGTTTCTCCGGTTCGCGCAGACCCGCACGGGCGAGTTTGATCGCAGAAGCCAGGGTTTCGATGGCCTTGTCCTGACCGAAGACCACACGTTTGAGCGTCGCTTCGAGATCCTTGAGCACCTCGGCGTCGTCTTTGGAGACGTTCTTCGGCGGGATGCGGGCGATCTTGGCCACCACCGCTTCGATCTCTTTCGGGGAGATGGTTTTGCGGCGCTTGCTTTCGGCCACGAGATGTTGCGCGGCCCCGGCCTCGTCGATCACGTCGATGGCCTTGTCGGGCAGCTTACGGTCGTGGATGTAGCGCGCGGACAGTTCCACGGCGGTCTTGATCGCATCGTGGGTGTAGCGGATGTCGTGGTGTTCCTCGAAATAGGGTTTGAGACCCTGAAGGATTTTCACGGCATCGTCCACCGAGGGCTCGTTGACGTCGATTTTCTGGAACCGGCGGGACAGGGCGCGGTCCTTTTCGAAATGCTGACGGAACTCTTTATAGGTCGTCGAGCCCATGCAGCGCAGCTTGCCGCCCTGCAAAGCCGGTTTCAGCAGGTTGGAGGCATCCATCGCGCCGCCGGAGGTCGCGCCCGCACCGATCACGGTGTGAATCTCGTCGATGAAGAGAATCGCGTCCGGGTGATCTTCGAGCTCCTTGACCACGGCTTTCAGGCGTTCTTCGAAATCGCCGCGATACCGGGTTCCGGCCAGAAGCGCGCCCATGTCGAGCGAATAGATCGTGGAATGGGCCAGAACCTCCGGCGTTTCGCCGTCGACGATTTTCTTGGCGAGACCCTCGGCAATGGCGGTTTTGCCCACGCCCGGATCGCCCACCAGAAGCGGGTTGTTCTTGCGGCGGCGGCAGAGCACCTGAATGCAGCGCTCGACCTCTTCGGCGCGGCCGATCAGCGGATCGACATCGCCTTTCATGGATTTCTTGTTCAGATCGACGCAGTATTTCGCCAGTGCCGATTCCTTGTCCTCGCTCGCAGGCTGTGCCTGTTGCGTCTGGGCCTCTTCCTCGTTCTGGTCGGCGCCGGTGATCGGGCGCTGTTCGCCAAAAGCCGGGTCTTTGGCCACACCATGGGCGATGAAATTCACCGCGTCATAGCGCGTCATGTCCTGTTCTTGCAGGAAATAGGCGGCGTTGGATTCGCGTTCGGCAAAGATCGCGACGAGCACGTTTGCCCCGGTCACTTCGGTGCGACCGGAGGATTGGACATGGATCGCGGCACGTTGGATCACGCGCTGGAAAGAGGCGGTCGGGACCGCTTCGGACCCTTCGACATCGGTGACGAGCGTCGAAAGATCGTCCTCGATATAATCCAGAAGGGTTTTCCGAAGCTCCTCGAGATCGACGTTGCAGGCCTGCATGACGCGGGCCGCGTCGGGTTCGTCGATCAGCGCCAGCAGGAGGTGTTCCAGTGTGGCGAGTTCGTGGCGGCGGGCATTGGCCAGCGCCAGAGCTGCGTGGATGGCTTGCTCAAGGGTGTTCGAAAATGACGGCACGTCGTTCTGTGCTCCTTCGCATTCGGGGTCTGGAGGGGGACTGGCCCCGCACCCTACCGTGGCCTCATACTCTTAAAGATCGATTGATACGCCCGAGCTTCAAGGAAAAAAGTGGTTAACGCCGGTAAATTTTTCGGAGACGCCAAGTTTTGTGCGGTTTGGGCCGAATGTTCCCCTCATTCGTTAAAAACAATCTATGATGGCTTGACAGGAAAACAAGGGGCGCTTCGCGGGTTTCAGAAGCGGTCCTTGCGCGTGCGGATCGCGGCGAACACGGAGACATCGGAGGCGTCCGCCATGCCGAGCGCCTGTTTCACCGGGGCAAGACCCGCACGCAGGAACGGATTGGTCGCCAGTTCCAGAGACAGGGCAGAGGGCACCGTGGCCTCGCCTTTGGCGCGTGCTTCGTCGATGGCTTTGGCACGATTTTGCAGCGCGGTGTTGTCGGGCTCGACGGTGAGCGCGAAACGGGCGTTCGACGCGGTGTATTCGTGACCCGAATAGATCATTGTGTCCGGGGGTAGGGCGGCGAAGCGCGAGAGTGTTTCCCACATTTGTTCCGGCGTGCCCTCGAACAACCGGCCACAGCCCAGAGCCATCAGACTGTCGGCAGAGAACAGGGCCTTCGCGTCGGGGATGTAATAGGCAATATGGCCGACCGTATGCCCGTCCGCGCCCATCACCCGGACCTCATGACCGGCAAACTCGAAACTCTGCCCCGGCTCGACCACGCGGGTGAGTGGCGGCAGGCGATGCTGATCGGCTTTCGCACCGGTGATCGTTGCCCCCGTGGCCTCGAACACCCCCGCCGCGCCGTCGATATGGTCCCAATGATGATGGGTGAGCCAAATCTCGTCGAGGGTCCAGCCGCGCTCGGACAGGGCTTTGATAATCGGCGCGGGATCGGCGGCATCGACCAAGGCGGTGCGCCCGCTCACCGGGTCGTGGACGAGGAAATCGTAATTGTCGGAGAGGGCCGCGACGGTGACGATTTCGAGGGCGGGTTTCGGCGTCTTCGCGGGGGCAATCTCTGGCATGGCATTCTCCGGTGTCTTGCGGTTATGGTGACCGTGAACCCCAGCATTCTGGGAAGTCCGAGGGATTGCAATGCATCTCGACGTCGTTGAGCTGAGAAATTTCTATTACCGCACGGGACTGGGCCGCGCCGCACAACGGGCGATCCGCGATCAGGTCGTGGAGTTCTGGCCCAATGCCGAACGCCAGACCGTGGCCGGGTTCGGTTTTGCCGTGCCGCTTCTGCGCCCGTTTCTCGAGGATGCGCGCCGCGTCGTGGGGCTGATGCCGGATCAGCAAGGCGTGATGCACTGGCCGGCAGGGCTGCCGAATGTTTCGGCACTTTGCCCGGAGACGCGCTGGCCGATCCAGACCGGCTTCGTCGACAAGCTCGTGGTGATGCACGGGCTCGAGATGTCGGACGCACCGGATGCGCTTCTTGAGGAATGCTGGCGGGTGCTGGGGCCTGGCGGACGTGCGATGTTCGTGGTGCCGAACCGGGGCGGGCTCTGGTCGCGTTCGGACAGCACGCCGTTTGGCTATGGCCGCCCCTACAGTCTCAGCCAGCTCGAAGGCCAGCTCCGGCGCGCGCGCTTCATGCCGGAGCGCCATGCGGCGGTGCTGTTCCAGCCGCCTTCGCACAAACGATTCTGGAAACGCTGGGGGCCGCTTTGGGAGCGGATCGGGCGGCAGATGCCCTCGGCGCTTGTCGGCGGGGTGCTTGTGGTCGAGGCCTCGAAACAGGTTTACGCCCAGACCGGATCGGGCACGCCCGAAGCGGTGCGCCGCAAGGCAGGAGTGCTCGAAGGACTCCGTCCAGTGCCCGAGGCGAAGCCGGTGTGAGCTCTGAAATCTGATTGGTTTGCGCCCGTCTTTTGACCGGATTTTTGTCCCTATATTGTCGTTTCTTCAGGTCTCGCGCACCCGGGAATTCTGCTTCAGGACAGGGGCGGTGCGGGCGGAATCGCACGAATCCGTGAACGCCTTCTGCATCCTGTGTGAAATTTTTTTGCGCCCCGGCGGCGATTTCGGCCTAAGTCGCTGAAAAGCAAACAAAGCAAGTTTTTCAGTGTTGGCGCTAAACTGTCGTAACAAGGTTGCGGCATGGTCTGGGCTCTGCTACATCCACGCTGATTTTGTTGCCTGCGTGTGCTGCGCGGGTCAATCAAGCTGCTCATTCCCGACACGAGATCCCGCAAGGGGCGACCGGGGAAGGGCCCTAAGACATCGGAAGGGTGGACGTGTCCGAACCAGCTTCGATCTCCGGCGGCATCGCCGTCCGTTATGCAACGGCCGTTTTTGAACTGGCCAAGGAAAGCAATGCCATCGCGGCGCTCGAGGAGGACGTGGCGACGCTGTCTTCCGCGCTCGCCGAGAGCGACGATCTCAAGGCTCTGATCTCTTCGCCGGTCTATACCCGCGAAGAACTCGAAGCCGCGATCAAGGCGATTGCCGCAAAGGCCGGTCTGACCGGCATCGTCTCCGGCACGCTCGGGCTTATGGCGCAGAACCGCCGTCTGTTCGTCCTGCCGCAGCTCGTCGCCAAGCTTGGCGACCTGCTCGCCGAGGAGCGCGGCGAAGTGACCGCCGAGGTCACCTCCGCCAAGGCGTTGACCAAGACGCAGACCACCAAACTTGCCAAGAGCCTCTCCGAGAAATTTGGCAAGACCGTGAACATCAATGCGACCGTGGATGAAGCCATCATCGGCGGTCTTGTCGTTAAGGTGGGCTCGAAGATGATCGACACGTCGATCGCCTCCAAGCTCAACTCCCTCCAGAATGTAATGAAAGAGGTCGGATAATGGGAATCCAGGCAGCTGAAATTTCTGCGATCCTTAAGGAGCAGATTAAAAACTTCGGCCAGGAGGCCGAAGTCGCTGAAGTGGGCCGCGTGCTCTCCGTCGGTGACGGGATCGCACGTGTGTACGGCCTCGATAACGTCCAGGCCGGTGAAATGGTCGAGTTCCCGGGCGGGATCATGGGCATGGCGCTCAACCTCGAAGCCGACAACGTCGGCGTCGTGATCTTCGGCTCCGACCGTGACATCAAAGAAGGCGACACCGTCAAGCGCACCAAGTCCATCGTGGACGTGCCCGCCGGTGACGCGCTTCTCGGCCGCGTGGTCGACGGTCTCGGCAACCCGATCGACGGCAAGGGCCCGGTGGCCGCGTCCGAGCGTCGCATCGCCGACGTCAAAGCGCCGGGCATCATCCCGCGTAAATCCGTGCACGAACCGATGGCGACCGGCCTCAAATCCGTCGACGCCATGATCCCGATCGGCCGTGGCCAGCGTGAGCTGATCATCGGCGACCGTCAGACCGGTAAAACCGCTGTGGCGCTCGACGCGATCCTGAACCAGAAGTCCTACAACGAGGCTGCTGGCGACGACGAAAGCAAGAAACTCTACTGCATCTACGTCGCTGTCGGTCAGAAGCGTTCCACCGTGGCTCAGCTCGTCAAGAAGCTCGAGGAAACCGGTGCGATCGAATACACCACCATCGTGGCTGCCACCGCGTCCGACCCGGCGCCGATGCAGTACCTCGCGCCCTACACCGCGACCGCGATGGCCGAATACTTCCGCGACAATGGCCGTCACGCCCTGATCATCTACGATGACCTGTCGAAACAAGCCGTGTCCTACCGTCAGATGTCCCTGCTGCTTCGCCGTCCGCCGGGGCGTGAAGCTTACCCGGGTGACGTGTTCTACCTCCACTCGCGCCTGCTGGAACGTTCCGCGAAGCTGAACGAAGATTTCGGCGCTGGCTCGCTGACGGCTCTGCCGATCATCGAAACCCAGGGCGGTGACGTGTCTGCGTTTATTCCGACCAACGTGATTTCCATCACCGACGGTCAGATCTTCCTCGAAACCGAACTGTTCTACCAGGGTATCCGCCCGGCTGTGAACACCGGTCTCTCCGTGTCCCGCGTGGGCTCCTCGGCTCAGACCAAAGCCATGTCCTCTGTGGCAGGCCCGGTGAAACTGTCGCTCGCTCAGTACCGTGAGATGGCCGCGTTCGCTCAGTTCGGGTCCGACCTCGACGCCGCAACTCAGAAACTTCTGAACCGTGGCGCACGTCTGACCGAGCTGATGAAACAGCCGCAATACGCGCCGCTGACCAACGCCGAAATCGTCTGCGTCATCTTCGCGGGCACCAACGGCTATCTGGACAGCATCCCGGTCTCCGAAGTTGGCAAGTACGAAGCCAAACTTCTCGAGTTCCTGCGCAACCAGAAGAAAGACGTGCTCGACTGGATCACCAACGAGGATCCGAAGATCAAAGGCGAGCCGGCCGACAAGCTCAAAGCGGTTCTGGACGAATTCGCCAAAACCTACGCTTAATCCTGAAGGACGCTTAGATGCCCAGCCTCAAGGATCTCAAAAACAGGATCTCGTCGGTCAAATCGACCCGCAAGATCACCAAGGCCATGCAGATGGTGGCCGCCGCGAAACTGCGGCGGGCACAGGATGCGGCCGAGGCCTCGCGCCCCTATGCAGAGCGGTTCAACGCTGTGCTGGGTGCGCTGTCGGCATCGGTCGGTGGCTCCGCAACCGCGCCCCGGCTTCTGGCCGGGACCGGCAAGGACGATGTGCAGATGCTCGTCGTCATGACGTCCGAGAAAGGTCTGTGCGGCGGCTTCAACACGAACATCGTGAAGCTCGCCAAGACCCGCATCAAAGAGCTTCTGGCGGCTGGCAAGACGGTGAAAATTCTCACCGTCGGCAAGAAAGGCCGTGAGCAGCTCAAGCGGGAATACGCGGACCTGTTCGTCGCTCACGTGGACCTCACTGAGGTCAAGAAAGTCGGCTACGTCAACGCGCAGGAGATCGCCAAGGATCTTCTGACGAAATTCGACGCGGGCGAGTTCGACGTGGCGACGATCTTCTACGCGAAGTTCGAGAACGTTGTGACGCAGGTTCCGACTGCCCAGCAGATCATCCCGGCGGCGTACGAAGTCGAAGAGGGTGCGGTGAGCGCGCTCTACGATTACGAGCCCTCCGAGGAAGGCATTCTTGCCGATCTTCTGCCGCGCGGTGTGGCCACGCAGATCTTCTCGGCTCTGCTCGAGAATGCCGCCTCCGAACAGGGCGCGCGGATGTCCGCCATGGACAACGCGACGCGCAACGCGGGCGACATGATCGACAGGCTGACGATCGAGTACAACCGTTCGCGTCAGGCCGTGATCACCAACGAGTTGATCGAAATCATTTCGGGCGCTGAAGCGCTCTAGATGGGTGGAGTAGGGATTGTCTGTCGTACCGCGATATTTTGAGCCTGAAATGGACCATGAGTACACGTTCTCCGTGTGCTCGTTGGTGCGTGACATGGCGCGGTACGACAACCTCCTGACGTCCTTCGCAGAGTTTGGGTTCACCTCTGAGAACTCGGAGTTTCTGGTTGCCGACAACCGGGTGCGCAACGAGTTCGACGGCTACAACTGGCACAAGCGTCTCTATGGCGAATGTCGTGGCAAGTATATCATCTACTGCCATGAGGACATCGTTCTCATCGATCACGGCTTCGATCGTCTCGTCGAGGCGCTCGAAGATCTCGAACAGCATGACCCACGTTGGCTGGTCGCAGGGGTCGCGGGTTGTGCGTGGCGGCAGGACAACGGGCAATCCCGTCATCAGATCCTGCGGATCACGGACAAATACGGCAAGGACCGTCGGCATGGCGACATGCCGGGGCGCGTCGAGTCGCTGGACGAATGTTTCATCGTCACGAAGCGCGAGAGCCCGGTGTTCTCGTCCTACGATCTGTCCGGGTTCCATTACTACGGGGCGGACCTCTGTTCGATGGCGGAGCTTGCCGGTGGAAGCGCCTATGCGATCGATTTCCACCTGCGGCACGACGGCAATGCCGCACGTGGACCGTCGTTCCGGCAGTGCAGGAAAGCGTTTCTCGGGAAGTATTCGAAAATCTACCCCGGGCGTAAGCTGTTCTGTACAACCGGAGAGGTGCAAATCCCTGGCGGCTGGTATGATATAACTTAGCTCTCAAGTCTCACGTGCGGCGCGTGACCGTGCCGTAATCAATCACAGGTGCCACAAAGCTATCGCTGGCAATTTGGAAAGAAACAAAGGAACACACAATGGTTCAACTTGGATCGAAAGGCAAGATCACTCAGGTGATTGGCGCCGTTGTCGACGTGCAGTTCGAAGACGCGCTTCCTGAAATTCTCAACGCGCTTGAGACCGACAACAACGGCAACCGTCTGATCCTCGAAGTGGCTCAGCACCTCGGCGAGAACACCGTGCGCACCATCGCCATGGACGCGACCGAAGGTCTCGTGCGCGGTCAGCTCGTGACCGACACCGGTGGTCCGATCACCATTCCGGTCGGCAACGCGACCTTGGGCCGTATCCTCAACGTCGTCGGCGAGCCGGTCGATGAAAAAGGTCCGGTCGAAGCCACCGAACGCCGTCCGATCCACGCCGAAGCTCCGGAATTCTCCGAGCAGGCGACCGACACCGAGATCCTCGTCACCGGCATCAAGGTGATCGACCTTCTCGCGCCTTACTCCAAAGGCGGTAAGATCGGTCTCTTCGGCGGTGCCGGCGTGGGCAAAACCGTTCTCATCATGGAACTGATCAACAACATCGCGAAAGTGCACTCGGGCTTCTCCGTGTTCGCCGGTGTTGGCGAGCGGACCCGTGAAGGCAACGACCTTTACCACGAGATGATCGAATCCAACGTGATCAAGCCGGACAACCTCTCCGAGTCGCAAGTGGCTCTGGTTTACGGTCAGATGAACGAGCCTCCGGGGGCCCGTGCCCGCGTCGCTCTGACCGGTCTGACGCTGGCTGAGCAGTTCCGTGACCAGTCCGGCACCGACGTTCTGTTCTTTGTGGACAACATCTTCCGCTTCACGCAGGCTGGTTCCGAGGTGTCAGCACTTCTCGGCCGTATCCCCTCCGCTGTGGGCTACCAGCCGACGCTGGCCACCGACATGGGTGCGATGCAGGAACGGATTACCTCCACCAAAAACGGCTCGATCACCTCGATCCAGGCTGTGTACGTGCCCGCCGACGACCTTACCGACCCGGCACCGGCCACGACCTTTGCCCACTTGGACGCAACCACCGTTCTCAACCGTGCGATCTCCGAGCTCGGCATCTACCCGGCTGTGGACCCGCTGGACTCCTCGTCCCGGATCCTCGACCCGCAGATCGTCGGCGAAGAACACTACCAGGTGGCCCGTGACGTGCAGGGTATCCTCCAGCGCTACAAGTCGCTGCAGGACATCATCGCCATCCTCGGCATGGACGAACTGTCGGAAGAAGATAAGCTGACCGTGGCCCGCGCCCGGAAAATCCAGCGTTTCCTTTCCCAGCCGTTCGACGTGGCGAAAGTGTTTACCGGCTCCGACGGTGTGCAGGTTCCGCTCGAAGACACGATCTCGTCCTTCAAGGCGGTTGTGGCCGGCGAGTACGACCACCTGCCGGAAGCGGCCTTCTACATGGTTGGCGGCATCAACGAAGTGCTGGCACGCGCCGAAAAACTCGCTGCGGAAGCCGCTTAACAGTAACCCGGAAGGAGGCCGATTATGGCTACAGTCCAATTCGATCTCGTCTCTCCCGAGCGCAAACTTGCGTCTCTGAACGTGGAGCAGGTCCAGATCCCGGGTTCCGAAGGTCGTCTGACTGCGATGGCGGGCCATGAGCCCACCATCCTCACCCTGCGCCCCGGTCGTCTGATCGCGATCGGGCCGGAGGGCGAGCTGGAGTTCATCGTGACGGGCGGTTTTGCCGAGCTGTCTCCGGAACATATCTCCGTGCTGGCCGAGGTTGCTCTGCCGCGTGGGGAAATGTCTCAGGAGATCGTCAACGAGATGATCATGCAGGCCCGCGCGGAGCACAATAAGGCGACGCAGGAAGAACAGGCGGAAACGCATTCTTTCCTCGCCGATCTGGTGCACATCGCCGAGGATCTCGGGTTCCACACCAATCTCTGATTGGTCGAACATATGAATTGAAAGGCCCTGCGCATCTGTCGCGGGGCCTTATCTTTTTTGACGATGAGGCAGTCAAGCGGTGTCGGTTTAGACTGTGGGAAAAGGAGAGCGTGTCATGGCATTGGAACTGCGCCCGAATTGCGAATATTGCGACATGGACCTGCCGCCGGAGGCGCAGGACGCTTGCATCTGCACTTATGAATGCACCTTTTGCCGGGACTGTGTGGACAGGCATCTGCAAAACGTCTGTCCCAATTGCGGTGGCGGTTTCGTGCCCCGCCCGATCCGGCCCAAGACGGCGTGGCGCGACGGCACATCGCGGCTGCATCAACCGCCCTCGACCACGCGTGTGCACCTGTCTTACCCTCCCGAAGAGCTGGCGGGGCATATCGCGCGGATCAAGGATATTCCGCCGGTGGAGCGCTGAGCGCCATGCCGATGGACAAGACATTCCAGAGTGCGGTGCACGACTGGGTCGTGAGCTGTTTCGGCGAGGAGACCGCGATGGATGCGGTGGAACGCAACCGGCGGTTTCTTGAGGAGGCGCTGGAACTGGTGCAATCCCTTGGCGCAAGTCGGGAGTTTGCCCATGATCTCGTCGATTATGTCTTCTCTCGGCCAAAGGGGGATGCCCCGCAGGAGGTTGGCGGGGTCATGGTGACGCTCGCCTCGCTTTGTACCGCCCATGGCATCGACATGGCACGCGAGGCCCATAAGGAACTGTCGCGTATCGACAGCCCCGAGATCACCGCCAAAATTCGCGCCAAACATGCGGGGAAACCGCAGTTTTAGAGAGGTTTCGCGCGGCTTTCCCTCTTTCCTTTCCGGGGTGTTTCGGGGCAGTCTAAGGTGGGGGACAAGATCAAAAAGACCGATGTTGAGAATTGACAGCCATCAGCTTGGGATCACGCAGGGGTCCTTTGTACTTTTTTCCGATTTCCAGGACGGCGGAGCCATGTGGACCGGTAAGGGCCCGCGCGAACTGCGCCGGGTCGTGGATTTCGATGAGCCCTTCATGCGTCCGCCCTTGGTGCAGGTGAGCCTCTCGATGCTGGACATCGATCAGTCGACCAATCACCGCGTCGACATTTCCGCCGAAATGGTCACGGAGGACGGTTTCGTCATTGTGTTCCGCACCTGGGGCGACACCAAGATCGCCCGTGTGCGTGCCGACTGGACCGCCTTCGGTGCGGTGCGCCATGAGGATGACTGGGACGTTTAGACGGCATGACCCGGAAAGAAAAAGGCGCGTCAGGAGAGCCTGCGCGCCTTTCTCATGCAAAAGAGACCCGGAGTTACGGGTGATACACGCCTTCGTAGAGCGGGATCAGCGTCTTGTCTTCGAACAGAGAGGACACGGAAGTGCCGTTCCAGGTGTTGATGATCGCTTGCGCGAACAGCGGCGCGGTGGGGACCACGCGGATGTTCTTGCACTTGGCGACGGAGTCATTGGCCTCGATCGAGTCGGTGATCACGAGCGAGGACAGACGCGAATTGGTCACGCGCTCGACCGCCGGGCCGGACAGCACGCCGTGGGAAATATAGGCATGCACTTCGGCGGCACCGTGATCCATCAGAAGATCGGCGGCCTTGCAGAGCGTGCCGGCGGTGTCGACGAGGTCGTCCACGATGATGCATTTCTTGCCTTCGACATTACCGATGACGGTCATCTCGGCGACTTCGCCGGGTTTCTCGCGGCGCTTGTCGACGATGGACAGCGGTGCGTCGATGCGTTTGGCAAGCTCACGGGCGCGGGCCACGCCGCCGACGTCGGGGGAGACGATCATGATGTCGTCCATGCCGTCCTTGAAATTGTGCTTGATGTCGAGGGCGAAGACCGGCGAGGCGTAGAGGTTGTCCACCGGGATGTCGAAGAAGCCCTGAATCTGCGTCGCGTGCAGATCGAGCGTGAGAACGCGTTCGATGCCCGCTTCGACCATCATGTTGGCGACGAGTTTCGCGGAGATCGGTGTGCGCGCCTTGGTGCGGCGGTCCTGACGGGCATAGCCGAAATAGGGCACCACGGCGGTGATGCGACCGGCCGACGAGCGGCGCAGCGCGTCGGTGATGATCAAGAGTTCCATGAGGTTGTCATTGGCCGGGTTCGAGGTCGGCTGGACGACGAACATGTCCTCGCCGCGCACGTTTTCGTAGACCTCGACGAAGATCTCGCCATCGTTGAACCGCTCGACACGCGCGTCGCAGAGGTCGATTGACATGCCGCGGTGCATAGAGAGGCGGCGCGCGATGGCGTTGGCGAGGGTGCGGTTGGCATTACCGGCGATGAGTTTGGGCTCGTGAGTCATGGGCATAGCAGCTTTCCCGGGGTGATTTTCGGCCTGACCGTCACGGAATCGTAACGTTGACACCGCTTACCACCCCGCTAGCTTCTTGCAAACATCATGAGGCCCCGGGAGAGACCAAATGGCACATATCGACTACTATTTTTCGCTACTGTCGTCCTTCACCTACCTCGCGGGGGACCGCTTTGCCGAGGTCGCCGCGAAACACGGAGCAACCGTGCGTTACAAGCCCTTCGACATTCTCACCATGTTCGACCGCATGGGAGCACCGCGCCCGGCGGAGCGACCGGAGGCGCGTAAGGTTTACCGGTTGCAGGAGCTTAAACGCTTTGCGGCCAAAGAGGGCAAGCCGATGAAGTTTCAGCCCGCCTTCTGGCCGACCAATGCGGCACCTGCCTCTTATGCGGTGATCGCGGCGCAGGAAGCCGGGGGCGGCGATCTCGACGGGCTGGTGCAGCGGTTGTTGAAAGCGGTCTGGGAAGAGGACCGTAACATCGCCGATGACGCTGTGATCACCGAGGCGCTGAAGGCGAGCGGGTTCGATCCGATGTTGTCTATGACCGGGATGCTCAAGGGCGCTGAGATTTACACGCAAAACCTTGAAGAGGGGTTGAAAGCGGGGATTTTCGGCTCGCCGTTTTACATCGTGACGGACACGGATGAACGGTTCTGGGGGCAGGATCGGTTGGATATGCTGGACGATTATCTCGGGACGTTGTGAGTTGATCCCGGTCGAATGACTGCCCTCTTTCCCGCGCGTTAACCTTAATCAGATTAACCTTAATGCGCGGGAAAGAGAGAAAAGATCAGTCGCTCAAGGCTGCCAGAAGTGCATCGACATCGGCCTCGGTCGTGGACCAGCTCGCCACGAACCGGGCCAGAAGCGGCTCCTCGGGATCGCCGGTGAGATCCGTGCCCGGCCCCCACATGTTGTAGACCGCGCCCTTGGCTTTGGCCTTGAGGTGCATCTTGCGGGGCAAGCGGGCGAACACGAGATTGCCCTCGACCTTATAGGTCAGTTTGCCGCCGATCTCCGTCATCCCCTGCGCCAGACGCGCGCCCATGGCATTGGCCTGTGTCGCCAATTCAAGCCAGAGATCACCGTCGAGCCATGCGAGAATCTGCGCCGAAATATAGCGTGCTTTCGACAGGTTATGCCCGCCACGTATCCGCTGGCTCTCGAACGCCTCTTTGTAAGACGGATCGAAAATCACGGCGGCCTCGGCCCCCATCGCCCCGGTTTTCGTCGCCCCAAGCGACAGCGTCGCCAGTTCGCGCGTCATCACCCAAGGCGTTGCGCCACTGGCCGCCATGGCATTGGCGAACCGCGCCCCATCGAAATGCAGCGGCAGACGGGCGGCCTCGGCCAGAGCTGCGATGTCGGCCGGGCGGTAGAGCTCGCCAAACTCGGTGAGATTGGTCAGCGAGACAGCCGCGGGCGGGCTGGCATGCACATCGTCCTTGGCGCTGTCGTTGATCACTGCTTTGCGCAGTTCCTCCGGAGTCATCCGGCTGCCTTCGCCTGTCATGAGTTTGAGCTTGGCCCCGCCGGAATAGAACGGAACGGAATTGCGCTCATCCACCTCGATATGCGCGGTTTTGTGGCAATAGATGATGCCCCAGGGCGGGGTCATCGCAGCCAGAAGCGCGGCGTTGGTCCCCGTGCCGGAGGTCATCGGATAGACCAGCGCATCGGGGGCCTGAAACATGTCGCGCAGCCGCTCGGTCAGCTCTGCCGTCCAAAGGTCATTCGCATAGGGCGCGGCATAGCCGTCATTGGCCTTCGCGAGCGCTTCCATGATCTTGGGGTGCACGCCGGAGGCGTTGTCGGATCCGAAAAACATCAGTTGGGCTCCTCAATGATATGGTCCTCCCAATCCTCCTCGTCGACCTCGAATTCTGGCACGGTCATCCCGCGCACGGAAATGCCCGCCGCATGAACGCTCTCCGGATCGCCGGTCAGAAGCGGATGCCAGTCGGGGAGCGTGCGTCCCTGCCACAACAGCCGATAGGCACAGGTGGCGGGCATCCAATAGGCGTGATCGGCGATGTTCTCGGGGGTGAGTTGAATGCACTCTGGGACGAGACGTTTGCGAATTTCGTATTGCCCGCATTGGCAGGAATAATCGTCCAGAAGGCGACAGGCGACGCGGGTCAGAAAGACTTCGCCGGTGTCGGCATCCTCGATCTTGTTGAGGCAGCATTTGCCGCAGCCGTCGCAAAGCGCTTCCCACTCGTCCTCGGTCATCTTGGTGAGCGGAACGGTTTCCCAGAACCGGGGGCGCTTGCTCATTCCAGCGCCCCGAGGATCTCCCGCGCCTGATCGCAATCGGCGTTCATCTGTTCGATCAGCGGCTCAAGGCCTTTGAAAACAAGTTCGGGGCGGAGATAGTCCACGAAGGCGATGGAGAGATGTTCGTCGTAAAGATCGCCTTTGAAATCAAAGATGAAGGTCTCGAGACAGGGCAGGTTCGCACCGAAGGTCGGTTTGACACCGAGCGAGGCCGCGCCCTGGTAATGGCCCTTGTGCGGGCCGGTGAGCACATCGACGAGCACGGCATAGACGCCGAATTTCGGCGCGTGCAACCCGTCGATCGACATGTTTGCGGTTGGAAAACCGAGATCGCGCCCGCGCTTGTCGCCATGGTTCACCTTGCCTTCGATCCGGTGCCAGTGGCCCAGCATCTCCTGCGCGCGGCGGGGATCTCCTTCGGCCAACGCGGCACGGATCGCCGAGGAGGAGGAAACGCCGCTGTCGGTCTTCAGAAGTTCTGCCACCGTGACCTCGAACCCCATCTCCTCCCCGAAGCGTTTCAGCTCCTCGACCGTGCCCGCGCGTTTCGCGCCGAAGCAGAAATCCGCACCGACCACGACATGCTTGAGGCCCAGTCCTTCGACGAGGATCTCGCGGGCAAACTGTTCCGGCGTCTTGGCGGCAAGCTGGGCGTTGAAGGGCAGCTGGAACAGTTGTTCGACGCCAAGTTTTGCAAGACGGTTGGCCTTCGACTCGGCATTCATCAGGCGGAAGGGCGGAGCGCCGGGGGCGAAGAATTCACGCGGATGCGGTTCGAAGGTGACGATGCCCAGAGGGCCATGGGCGCGGGCAAGGTCGATCACATGGCGGTGGCCACGATGGACGCCGTCGAAATTGCCAATGGCCGCGGAACAGCCCTTGGCCTCGTCGGGAATGTCGGTCCAGTGCGTGTAAATCTGCATGGGGCTCCTCGCGAGGCAGCCCCCCGCGTCAGTCGAATTTGCGGCTCGGCGCAAGCACCATGGCTTCGCCTTTCAGGACCACGGTATCGCCCACGGTGCAGCGACAATCAAGGGCAACCCGGCGTTTCGCATGGATGATGTCGGTCACAGTCACTTCTGCGAGCACGGTGTCGCCGGGGCGCACGGGGGCGAGGAACTTGAGTGTCTGGCCCATGTAGATCGTGCCATGCCCCGGAAGCTGTTCGCCGATCACGGCGGAGATCAGCCCGGCGGTCAGCATGCCATGGGCGATGCGGCCCTCGAAAATCGTGTCCTCGGCATAGGCGTCGTCGAAATGTACCGGGTTGCGGTCGGTCGAAACCTCGCCGAACAACTCGATGTCGCGATCGGTGATGGTCTTGCGCAGGGAGCGCGTCATGCCGATTTCGATGTCCTCGATGCAGATGGTGCCGCGCGGCTGATTGTCCAACATGATCTCCGATTCCTTCGTGATGTTGCGGTGCAGCATAGCAAAAAAGAAGGGGAGAAACAATATTGCGCGAAAGAAAATTTTCATGTTTGCGCAATTATTGTAAATAAGTTGCAAAGAGGAGCTCGCCTTGGCCCGGTTTGCCCTGTCGGATGAACGTCGGATTTGCGTCGGACTTTTGTCGGACCCCGACAGGCCTGTCAAACATGAGAAAAGGGCGTCGGATCGCTCCGGCGCCCTGTTTCCTTTGCTGTAAAAATACTCAGCGCAGGAAGGAAATCGCTGCCGTCGGCGAGAGGTTCTGTTCCGACAGCCACATCTTGAGGCGCATCGGGTCGGGGTTGACCGGATCGGGGCCGAACTCCTGCGCCGCCAGTCCGCCGGTGATGAACAACACGTCGAGACCTTCGCCGATCGCGCCCATCACGTCGGTGCCGATGCCGTCGCCGATGCAGAGAATGCGGTTGTCGTAGATCTGCGCGATCTGGGCCAGACGCCTGCGGGCGAGGTCATAGATCGGCGGATGCGGCTTGCCGAAATAGAGGCTCTCGCCACCCATCTCGGTGTAAAGTGCCGCCAATGCCCCCGCGCACCATTCGCGCACCTCGCCACGGTCCACGACGATGTCGGGATTGGCGCAGAGGAGTTTGAGTCCCTTCTGTTTGGCATAGAGGAATTGCGGACGGTAAATCTCCGGGTCGGCCAGCGGGTCCTCGGGGCCGGAGCAGACGATGCCCTCGGCCTCCGCAAGCGGCACGACCGTCACGTCGAGCGGCGCGTCGAGAATTTCCATCGGCTGGAAAAAATCCGCCTCGAACATTTCACCGATGTGCCAGACCTTCTGACCCACGACGCCGAGATACATCGCCATGCGCGCCGAGTCGCCGGAGGTGGCGATGGCGTCCCAGGCGTCGTCGGGCACGCCGAATTCCGCGATCTGATTGGCGACGGAGCGCCAGGGGCGGGGCGAGTTGGTGACCAGAACGACCTTGCCGCCGCCCGCGCGGTATTTCTGCATCGCTGCGACCGCTTCGGGAAAGGCGGTGACGCCATTGTGCATGCAGCCCCAGAGATCGACGAACAGCGCGTCGTATTCGTTGGAGATTTCGGAAAGCTCTCGGATCAGGCGGGTCATCGCGGCCTCACTGTTTACGTTGTGCCCTACCTAGCGCGCGCGGTCGCAAAAGGACAGCACAGATCAGCGCTGCGGGTCTTTCATCAGCCCATACCAGAGCCAGAACAGCGCGGCCTCGGTGATCACGGCGAGGCCGATCCCCGGTCCGACGCGACCCAGAGCGAATTCGCTCAATCCCAGAAGGGCGAAGGCCAGCATGGTCACGGCCATGGCGCGGGCGATGGCGCTTCGGGCGAGGTCGGAGCGGGCGATGTCCTTGAGGCCCCAGAGCAACAGGGCGGGGGCGAGGAACAAAACGGCGGCGCGGCGGGCCATGACGGCGCCAGTCACGGAGGGGTCGAGATGGAAGAGCCAGAAGAACAACGGCGGGGCGATGAAAATCGCGGCGGCGAGGGCGAAACAGATCCCTGCGGTGATCCGGGACAGCAGCGGGAATGAGGGCATCAGGCACCGAAGGCTTTGGGATAGATCAATTCTTTTACCTTGGCCTTGGCCGGGCCTGCCGTCAACGTATGTGTGAGCGGGTAGGGCGAGGTGAAGCTCTCCGCGATGGGGCGAAAGCCGCAACGGCTATAAAACTCGGGATCGCCGAGGACGACGACGGTCTGACCGGACATTTCCGCCCATTGCGTGATCATGCCGGTGAGGCGACGGCCAAAGCCGCGGCCCTGAAGGTCCGGGCGGATCGCTACTGGGGCGAGGCAGAGCCATCCCTTGGGCGAGAGCATGGTCGAGAGCGCGGCATAACCGATCACCTCGGAGCCGTTGTCATTGGCCATGGGCAGGACCATTTCCCCCGCGATGGCGCGCGATTTGCGCAGCGCCTCGACCAGCTGTGCCTCGGCTTTCTGGCCGAAGGCGGCGGTCAGGAGATCGGCGACGGCGGTTTCCTCGCCGCGTTTCATTTCGCGCATGAAGTCGGGGGATTTGAGCATGGGGTCTCCAAGGAAAAGGGGCGCACGGCGGCGCCCCTTGATATATGTGCGATCTTGCGATGGCCTCAGACTTTGAGGTTCGGGATGATCTGCTTTTTGCGGGACATGATGCCCGGAAGCACCACGGTGTCGCCTTCGACGGTGCAGCCGAAGGAGGCCTCCGCGATGGCTTTCACGGTGTCGTTGGGGACCAGAAGCGTGGCTTCTTCGTTGAGAATGTCGACGACGAAGAGCAGCACTTCATGAGCGCCGTCCTCGGCGGCCACGGCGGGCATGGAGGCCATCAGGCTGTCCTTGCGGTCGAGGATCATCTTCGGCGCGGTGGTTTCCAGCACGGAGACACGCAGGTCGGTCGAGCCGACGGTGTATTCCTTGGAGTCCATGCGGATCAGCTCGGCGTCCGTGAAGGCGGCCACATCGGATTTGGCTTCGAACATTTCGGAGGCGTATTGGCCCAGATTGATGTTCAGTTCGGAGGCGAGTTTCTCGGCCAGCGCGCGGTCCACGTCCGTGGTGGTCGGGCTACGGAATTCCAGCGTGTCGGAGAGGATGCAGGACAGCATCGCGCCCTTGATGTTGTCGGGCATCTTGTCGGCATCGTCGCCCATCAGGTCGTACATGATGGTGGCGGTGCAGGCGAGCGGACGGATGGTGATGTCGATCGGACCTTTGGTTTCCAGACCGCCGACCAGTTTGTGGTGGTCGATGATCGCCGTGATGTTGGCATCGTTGATCGCGGCGGGCAGCTCGGCGGGGTTGTTGGTGTCGACGATGACGACGTCCTGACCCTCGGCCACCTCGGAAATGATCTCCGGTTTGTCAAAGCCCCATTTCTCGATGACGAAAGCGGCCTCGGTGTTCGGCTCGCCCAGAAGGACGGCTGTGGCGTCGACGCCTTTCACCTCGTTGAGATACCAGGCCCAGATGATCGGGGAGCCGGTGGAGTCGGTGTCGGGGGATTTGTGGCCGAAAACGAGCGTGGTCATATGAGATGTCCCATGGATATTGGCGATTTCGGCGACCTTATAGGCGGTGCAGCATGGGTTGTCACGCCTTGCGAGCGCTCACGGCTTGGCTGTAACACTTGGGACATGAGCAAGCTGCGTGAAACCGATCTTTATCCGCCCGTGAAAGCCCATTTCGAGGGGCTGGGATATGTTGTGAAGGCGGAGGTGCGGGACGCGGATGTGGTGGCGGTTCGGGGCGAGGAGACGGTGATCGTCGAGCTGAAGACCGGGTTTTCGCTGTTGCTGTTGCAACAGGGCGTGGCGCGGCAGTCTTTGAGCAATCAGGTCTATCTGGCGGTGCCGCGTTGGAAGGGCAGGGCGGCGTGGCGGATGTTCAAGGGGAACCTTGGGCTGTGCAAGCGGCTGGGGCTTGGGGTGATTTCGGTGAACGTGGCGGAGCAGACGGTGCAAGTGCATCACGAGCCGCGTGCTTTTGTGCCCCGTAAGAACAAGGCGAAGGCGGGGAAGTTGTTGACCGAATTCGAACGCCGGGAGGGGGATCCGAATTTGGGGGGCACTCCGGCGGGCGGGCGTGTGACGGCCTATCGTCAGGACGCGGAGAAATGCCGGGCGTATTTGTTGGAGCATGGGCCGTCGAAGGGGGCGGAGGTGGCCAAGGCCACAGGCGTCAAACACGCCACCCGAATGATGCGGGACAATCATTATGGGTGGTTTGAGAAGGTTGGGGTGGGGGTTTATGGGGTTTCGTAGAGCAACCTGCTCACGGCCTATTACAGCTTTTGACGAATTGTCTTTGCAACGGCATCTGCCTCTTCCAACAAGTGAAAAACTTTGGAGCGTATTTCAAGAAAACGCTCCAATTCAGGTTGTGCAGCGTTTCGAAGGTCATCCATTGTCGTTGGTCGTGCTTCATCGGCACTCAAGAACTTTTCCATTTTGGCTATACGATTTTCAACGTTGGGGCGCCCTTCATGAATTATAAAATCACGCCAATTCTTTTTGCCTTTGCGTTCGTTGCAGGTCCGGCATGAAGGAACAAGGTTTCGTATGCGATGTCCGTAGCCTGAAAACTCTCCTGCAATCACTCTGTTGAACACATGGTCCCACGTCGCAGCGGGAGCATCGCAATAAACACAGGTCAATTCATCTTCGGGATTTTGCCCTAAATCCACTATGGCTGAATTGACGGTGCTTTCGGAGTATTCATCGAAAGGTGCGAGAGCAGACGCGAAAGCGTTTGAGAAGGTGCTTTTGCGCCCCATAATTCGGGAGCTTTTTAAGTATTTCTTGATGTCATATGCTTTCATCTTTCTATGTTTAGGGCCTCTTTTGTTAAAACCAACATAAATTTATGAGCGGTTACTTCGCGCGACAATGCGTGAATGAATTTTCCCCATCTCCCCTGTTGACTCACTTCCACCTCCTTCCTAACTATGCGTCGTTGTCACTCGAACCCTATGAGTGCTAACACATGATTTATCCCCGCCCGTGAGGGTGGATGCAAACCTGAAACTTTGAGCGAAGGAGCCTCGAAGATGGCATTCAAACCGCTGCACGACCGCGTTGTGGTCGAACGTGTTGAGAGCGACGAAAAGACCAAAGGTGGTCTCATCATTCCCGATAGCGCGAAAGAAAAGCCCGCCGAAGGCAAAGTCGTTGCCGTGGGCGAAGGCGCTCGCAAAGACAGCGGCGAGCTGATCGCACCGTCCGTCAAAGAGGGCGACATCGTCCTCTTCGGCAAATGGTCCGGCACGGAAATCACCGTGGACGGCAAAGAGCTTCTCATCATGAAAGAGTCGGACATTCTCGGCATCATCGCCTGAGACATCCGATCCCATCCAATCGAATTTACGGAGTGAACAATGGCTAAAGAAGTCAAGTTTGACGTCGACGCACGCAACCGCATGCTCAAAGGCGTGAACATCCTCGCCGACGCTGTGAAAGTGACCCTCGGCCCGAAAGGCCGCAACGTGGTTCTCGAAAAATCCTTCGGCGCGCCGCGCATCACCAAAGACGGTGTGTCCGTGGCCAAAGAGATCGAGCTCGAAGACAAGTTCGAGAACATGGGCGCGCAGATGGTGAAGGAAGTCGCTTCCCGCACCAACGACGAAGCCGGTGACGGCACCACCACCGCGACCGTTCTGGCGCAGGCGATCATCAAAGAAGGCCTCAAGCAGGTTGCTGCCGGTCTGAACCCGATGGACCTGAAGCGCGGCATCGACCTCGCGACCCTCAAAGTCGTCGAAGCGATCAAAGCTTCCGCGCGCCCGGTTGCGGATTCTGACGAAGTCGCTCAGGTTGGCACCATCTCCGCCAACGGCGAGACCGAAATCGGTCGTCAGATCGCCGACGCGATGCAGAAAGTCGGCAACGACGGCGTGATCACCGTCGAAGAGAACAAAGGCATGGAAACCGAGACCACCGTGGTCGAAGGCATGCAGTTCGACCGTGGCTACCTCTCCCCGTATTTCGTGACCAACCCGGACAAAATGGTCGCCGATCTGGAAGATTGCATCGTGCTGCTGCACGAGAAGAAACTCTCCTCGCTCCAGCCGATGGTTCCGCTCCTCGAGCAGGTCATCCAGTCCCAGAAACCGCTCCTCATCATTGCTGAGGACGTGGAAGGCGAAGCGCTGGCGACCCTCGTGGTCAACAAACTGCGCGGCGGTCTGAAAATCGCGGCTGTGAAAGCTCCGGGCTTCGGCGATCGTCGTAAAGCCATGCTGCAAGACATCGCGATCCTCACCGGCGGTCAGGTGATCTCCGAAGATCTCGGCATGAAGCTCGAGAACGTCACCATGGACATGCTCGGCTCCGCCAAGAAAATCTCCATCTCCAAAGACGAAACCACCATCGTCGACGGCGCTGGCGACAAGGCCGAGATCGAAGCCCGCGTGGCTCAGATCCGCACCCAGATCGAGGAAACCACCTCCGATTACGACCGTGAAAAACTGCAAGAGCGCGTTGCCAAACTCGCTGGCGGTGTGGCCGTGATCAAGGTCGGCGGCATGACCGAAGTGGAAGTGAAAGAGCGCAAAGACCGTGTGGACGATGCGTTGAACGCAACCCGCGCGGCCGTGCAAGAAGGCATCGTCGTCGGCGGCGGTGTGGCTCTGGTTCAGGCCGGTAAAGCTCTCGAAGGTCTGGAAGGCGCAAACGCCGATCAGAATGCCGGGATCACCATCGTGCGTAAAGCGATCGAAGCGCCGCTGCGTCAGATCGCTGAAAACGCCGGTGTGGACGGGGCTGTCGTGGCCGGTAAAGTCCGCGAATCCGATGACACCGCGTTCGGTTTCAACGCTCAGACCGAAGAATATGGCGACATGTTCAAATTCGGCGTGATCGATCCGGCGAAAGTGACCCGTACCGCTCTGGAAGATGCGGCCTCGGTTGCTGGCCTCCTGATCACCACCGAAGCCATGGTTGCCGACAAGCCGGCGAAAGACGGCGCTGGTGCCGGTATGCCGGACATGGGCGGCATGGGTGGCATGGGCGGCATGATGTAATCGCCCCGTCATAAATCTATGAAAAGGCTGCCTGCGGGCAGCCTTTTTTTGTGATTGTTTGTTGTGCGGTTGCATGAAATTTTGGCGAGCAGGTGAAGAGGGCATTGGAGGGGGACACTGGAAAGCTTCTCTCTTGCCTTGAACTTTCTGCACTTGCAAAGCTGACGAAGGACCTGATGTCGATGGGGCAAGAAATGCACTTACGCGCTTTAACGGAAAACGATGAGCTTCCGCTTTCAATTCTTTTGGATAGCACGTTCGGTGGTCCGGATATGTACCGTTTCGCCAAGGAATTGCGCAAGGAGCAGGCGATGGCGATGGAGCGCGTGGCCTATGACGAGAAAGGCGCGATTCTCGGTTATATCTGCTGTGCCCGGATGGTTCTGCCGCAGGATTGGTGGGTGATGTCGATTCTGGCCGTGTCGCCGAGCCACCACAAACGCGGCATGGGGCGGGAGCTTGTGGTGCGGGGCATGGAGCATGCCAAGCGGGCGGGGGCGAAGGCGGTGATCGTGATCGGCGAGGCGCGGTATTTCTCGCGCCTGGGGTTCTCCAAGCTGGCGGCGTCGCGCCTTGAAACCACGATGATGCCGCAGCACACCTTGCTCTACCCGATCGCACCGGGCACCGGAATGGCGCATGAGAGGCTGATCTACCCGGATGCCTATGCGCATCTGAGCGAGGACGATCTGATCTGAGGCGGATCAGCCGCGTGTCGCGGTCTCGAACCCTGCTTCGCAGAAATCGAGCAGGCTTTGGGTCAGGGTCTGCGCCGGGTCTTCCCCGGCCAGCGCCGCGATCCGCCAGCGCGAGGTGCAGACCGACAGCATCGCCGAGACGGTGAAGACGAAATAAGCGCCGACCCGGACCGGGTCCGCGTCGGGCCGCAGCTTGCGGATTTCCTGCATGAACCGCGCCACCGTGGGGTCGAAACAGCGCTCCGTCAGGTCGCGCCATCGGTCATCGGCGGAGACCAGCGCGATCAGCCGACCATAGGCCAGCCAGCCGGGATCGCCGCCGGTGACCTTGTCGAGCAGCGGCGTGATGAAACAGCCGAGAATGCCACGCAGCTCCGGTGTGCCCAGCCGGATCTCCCGCTCCAGCGCGTCCAGACGGAGCCGGGCGAGTTCCTCTGCCCGCCGGGTCACGAGGGTGGTGAACAACTCGTCCTTGCTGCCGCCGTGATGGTTCACCAAAGCCCCCTGAACCCCCGCCGCGCGTGCGATGTCGCGAATCGATGCGCCTTCGAAACCGCGTTCGGAAAACAGGGTTTCCGCAGCGTCAAGAATGCGCGCGCGGGTCGCCAAAGACCTCTGGCTTGGGGCGCGTTGTCTCTGATTTTCTTTGGTTTTTATTGGTTCCATAAGAATATCTTGCGCTATTTTTAACAGTCGTTCAATCTAAAACGGCATCTTCGGATGCCAAAGGGAGGAACATCAATGACTGCGAAAACGGACGGGGCGCCTGTGGGCGCCACGGCGGAGACATATGCGCTGATCGGGGCCGGTCCGATGGGGCTGGCGATGGCCAAGGTGCTGCGCGAACAGGGGATCGCCTTTCAGGGCTTTGAGCTGCATTCCGACGTGGGCGGGCTTTGGGACATTGAGGCGCCGCGCTCGACCATGTATGAAAGCGCGCATCTGATCTCGTCCAAGACGATGACGGAATTCACCGATTTTCCGATGCGCGAGGAGGTGGCGGAATACCCGTCGCACCGCGAAATGGCGCGGTATTTCCGCGAGTTTGCCAAGGCCTATGACCTGTACCGCGACTATGCGTTCAACTGCGAAGTGCTCAAGGTCGAACCGCTTGGGGAGAGCGGCGACGGCTGGCGGGTCACCTGGCGCGATGGGGAGGGGCAGGAGCAGAGCGCGCGGTTCGCGGGCGTCCTGATCGCCAATGGCACATTGTCGGAGCCGAATGTCCCGCAGTTCAAAGGCCAGTTCGACGGCGAAATCATCCATTCCGCCCAGTACCGCCGCCCGGAGCAGTTCGCAGGCAAACGGGTGCTGATCGTGGGGGCGGGCAATTCCGGCTGCGACATCGCGGTGGATGCGATTCATCACGGGGTGAGCTGCGATATTTCCCTGCGCCGGGGCTATTATTTCGTGCCGAAATACGTGTTCGGACGGCCCGCCGACACGCTGGGCGGGGCGGTGACCCTGCCGATGTGGCTGAAGCGTCGGGTGGACGGGTTCCTGCTCAAATGGTTCGTCGGCAATCCGCAGAAATACGGCTTTCCAACACCCGATTATAAGCTCTACGAAAGCCACCCGGTGGTGAATTCGCTGATCCTGTTTCACGCCGGGCATGGCGACCTTAAGGTGCGTCCCGACATCGAGCGGCTCGACGGCAAGACGGTGCATTTCAGCGACGGTTCTCAGGCCGAGTACGACATGATCCTGACGGCGACGGGCTATCTGCTGCACTATCCGTTCATCGACAAGGCATGGCTCAACTGGCAGGGCGCCGCGCCGCATCTCTATCTCAATTGCATGCACCCGGAGCGCGACGATCTTTTCGTGCTGGGCATGGTGGAGGCCTCGGGGCTCGGCTGGCAGGGGCGGCATGAACAGGCGGAGATGGTGGCGCGCTATATTCGCGGGCTGCGGGAGGGACGCACGTCCGCGCTCGAATTGCAGGTCGAGAAAGCCGCCGGATACGCGCGGGCGACGGGCGGGGTGGCCTATCTCAAACTCGCGCGCATGGCCTATTACGTCGACAAGGCGACCTATCGCAAAGCCGTCACCGGCTGGATCCGGGCGCTGTCCAGGGGGGCGGCATGACGGATCTCGACAGTGTCGTTCTGAATTTCAGCCCCACGGGGCTTCTGGTGATGAACGCCATTCTGGCGATCGTCATGTTCTCAGTCGCGCTCGATCTCAAACCGTCGGATTTTGCCCGGCTGTTGCGCGCGCCGAAGCCGCTTTTGGCCGGACTTGTGTCGCAATTCGTGGTGCTGCCGGCGCTGACCTTCGGGATGATCCTCGTGCTGCAACCGCAGGCCTCGATTGCGCTTGGGCTGATCCTCGTGGCGGCCTGCCCGGGGGGCAATATTTCCAATTTCATCACCCATCGCGCGGGCGGCAACGCGGCATTATCGGTGTCGATGACCGGGTGTGCGACCATGGGCGCGATTGTCCTGACCCCGCTCAACATCGCCTTTTGGGGGCAGCTTTACGCGCCTTCGCGGGAGATCCTGAGCGCGGTGGCGATCGATCCGGTTCGGATCGGGATCACGGTAAGCCTGATGTTGCTTTTGCCGCTTCTGGCGGGGATTGCGCTCTATCGTTACCGACCGGAGATTGCGCATCTGATCCGCCGCCCGCTGCAAAGCCTGTCGATGCTGATCTTTCTCGGCTTCATCGTGCTGGCGCTGGCGGCGAATTGGGCGGTGTTTCTGGACTACGCCCGCTACGTGATCCTGATCGTGGTGCTGCACAATGCGGTGGCGCTGGCGGGGGGCTATGCCACGGCGCGCCTTGCGCGGGTGTCGCCCTATGACCGGCGGGCGATCACCATCGAGACCGGAATTCAGAATTCGGGTCTGGGGCTTGTGCTCATTTTCGGGTTTTTCCATGGCCTGGGCGGCATGGCGGTGATCGCAGCACTTTGGGGCGTCTGGCATGCGATCTCGGGGCTTGTTCTGGCACGGCTCTGGTCGCGGACGGAGGCGGTGCGATGACCAAGGTTCTGGTGACAGGGGCCGCCGGGGCGGTGGGATCGGCGCTTTTGGCAGAGCTTGCGGGCAAGGGGATGGAGGTCGTCGCGACCGATCTGCGCCCGCCCGCGGATCTGCCGGAGGGGATGCGGTTCGTGCCGCTCGATGTCGGGGGAAGCGATCCGGATCGGGTGGTCGGGGCGGAGCGCCCGGAGGTGGTGATCCATCTTGCCTCTATCGTCACACCGACGACGCGCGCGGTGGCGCATCGGGTGGATGTCATCGGCTCGCGCAACATTCTCGACGCCTGTCTGGCGCATGGGGTGCGGCGGCTGGTGGTGACCTCGTCGGGGGCGGCCTATGGCTATTACGCCGACAATCCGGTGCCGCTCCGGGAAAGCGATCCGGTGCGGGGCAATCCCGAGTTCGCCTATTCAGATCACAAGCGGCAGGTCGAGGAGATGCTGGCGGAGGCGCGCGGCACGCGGCCAGAGTTCGAACAGGTGGTGTTTCGAGTGGGGACCGTGCTGGGCGCGGGGCTCGAGAACCAGATCACCGCGCTGTTTCACAAGCCGCGGCTTTTGGCGTTGAGCGGCTCGGAAAGCCCGTTCGTGTTCATCTGGACCCGCGATCTGGCGCGGATTCTGGCGCGGGCGATCGCCGAGGGGCCGGTCGGGATCTACAATGTTGCGGGGGACGGGGCGCTGGGCGTCTCCGATCTGGCGCGTGCGCTGGGCAAGCCTGTGTTGCGCCTATCGCCCTGGGCCATTCGTGCGGCTTTGGCCGTGGCGCATCCGCTGGGTCTGTCGCGCTACGGGCCGGAGCAGGTGCGGTTCCTGCAATATCGTCCGGTGCTCGACAATACCGCGTTGAAAGAGCGGTTCGGCTATGTGCCGGAGCTTACGAGCGCGGAAGTGCTCGATCTCTGGCGCAAGGCGGCGGGGCTATGAAGACGGCGGTGATCACCGGCGGGGCCGGGGGGCTCGGTCGGGCGCTCGATGCGGGGCTGCGGGCGCGGGGTTGGGCGACGGTGCTGATCGACCTGCCGGGGCCTGCGCTTGAGGCGCTGGAAGAGGTGCCGGGGCGTCGGGCCTATGGCTGCGATCTGACCGATGCGGCGGCGTTGCGCCATGTGTGTGCGGAGATCCGGCAGGCAGTCCCGAGCGTCGATCTCGTGATCTACAATGCGGGCGTGACCCAGATCGGGACCTTCTCCGAACTGTCGGAGGGGAGCCACCGCAGGCTGTTCGAAATCAACTATTTCGCGGCGGTGAATATGGCGCAGGCGTTTCTCATGGACCTGCGGCGGGTGCGGGGGACGCATCTGGCGATGTCGTCGGTGGCGGGGTTTTCCCCGCTGGTGCGGCGCACGGGCTATGCCGCCAGCAAACATGCGCTCGAAGGGTTTTTCAAATCGCTACGGGCGGAGGAAAAGCCCCATGGCGTACGCTGTGTCATCGCGGCACCGAGTTTCGTGGCGACCAATCCGGGGCAGGCGGAGATGCGCGACGGGTTGAGCCGACCGGGATCGGCGCGGGACACGGTCGATGCGATGACGCCGGAGCAGGCCGCGACGGAGATTTTGCGCGGCCTGGAGCGAGGCCGCGAGTTCATTCCCGTGGGGCGCGTCGCGCGGCTGTCCTTTTGGCTCAACCGGGTGTCGCCGGGGCTTTTCGCGCGGCTGATGGCGTGCAATATCCGGGAGGAGTAAAGGCCTCAGGCGAGGGCGTGTTCGCCTTCGGCGGGCGTGGCGCGATCAGGGGCATGCGATTGCGCCCGCAGACCGTAGAGCAGTGCCGACAGCAGGAGCAGTGTCACACTGCCGATCATCGGGAAGGTCACAAGTCCGAGCCAAAGCGGCATGCCGATCCCCAGCCCAAGTCCGGTGGCGAGCGCTGCGGTGAGCAAAGAGAGGGAAAGCAGTCCGACGAGCATGGCGCAGTCCTTTCGTTCAGAGCGTTTGGGTCTAGGCGTTTGGTTCAAGGGTCAAGAGGCCGGTGTTTTTCATATATTCCGGCATATTCCGGCGGGTTGGTGACCACGCTAGGCGGCGATCTGGGCACAATCATGGCGTGGGAAAGGTTGAAATTCGATTAAAGGCCAGAAAAGACCGTCGAATTTTAAAGACATGAGGTTCCGGCCCACGAAAAAGCCCCGCCGGAGCAGGGCTTTTCGCAATGTCGTTTCGGGCCGTCAGCCCATGTTTCTTCTCTGATTCACTCGGCCCATTCCCAGGGGTTGGTGAAGCGGCCCAGCACATGGGAGAGTTGTTCGGCCTCGGCTTTGGCGGCCGGATCGACCCGGGCGACGAGGCCGCGTTTCTTGTCGTCGATCACCTGGATGACGCGGGCGGTGAGCCCTTCGGCCTCCAGAGCCGCGTTGTAGATGCGGGTGATGGCACGCTTGCGCAGGTCGGGTTTGAACACCTTGCCCACGGCGGTTTTTGGCAGTTCGTCCATGATCTCGACATGTTTCGGGATCGCGGCGCGTTCGTGGATGTGAACCTTGGCATAGGCCATCAGCTCGTCCGCCGTGACGGAAGCTCCCTCCACGAGTTCGACATAGACACAGGGCAGCTCGCCCGCATGCGCATCGGGCTGGCCGATGGCCCCGGCCATGGCGACGGCTTCGTGTCCGGCGAGTGCCTCTTCGATCTCGGCGGGATCAATGTTGTGCCCGCCCCGGATGATCAGGTCCTTGGCGCGGCCGGTGATCCAGACATAACCGTCGGCGTCGATCCGGCCCAGATCGCCGGTGCGCAAATAGACATCATGGTGGAACAGGTCGTGATTCTTGTCCTTCTCGGTATAGGTCGAACCGGGGAAGACGCCGGGGCTGTCGATACAGATCTCGCCCACCTCGTCCACGGCGCATTCCACCGGACCTTCGGCGGTGTGGCGCAGGATTTTCACGTCGGTGTGCGGGAAGGGAATGCCGACGGAGCCGATTTTCTTCGGCCCGCCCACCGGGTTGACGGAGACGAGACAGGTGGCCTCGGTCAACCCGTAACCCTCGACGATCTCGACACCTGCGGCTTGCTCGAAGCGTTTGTAAAGCTCGACGGGCAGCGGCGCGGAGCCGGAGAAGGCCATGCGGACGGAGGAAATATCGGCATCCACCGGGCGCTGCATCAGGACCGAGACGGCGGTCGGCACGGTGATGATGAAGGAGATTTTCCAGCGCTCGCAGAGCTTCCAGAAATTGTCGAACACGCCCTCGCCACGATAGCCCGCAGGGGTCGGATAGACACCATGGGCGCCGGAGGCGATCTGGCTCATCACGATCACCTGACAGGCGAAGACGTGGAACAGCGGCAGCGGGCACATGATGTTGTCCCGCTCGGTGAACAAAAGCCGCGAACCGAGCCAGCCATTGTAGATCATGCCGGAATATTTGTGCTGCGCGACTTTCGGCATGCCGGTGGTGCCGCCGGTGTGGAAATAGGCGGCGACGCGGTCTTCGCGGATGTCTTCGAAGGTGAGCTTGTCACCGGGATATTTCGCCAGCTCGGTGTTGAAATTGAGCATGTCGGCGTGATGCGCCCGCGCGTCGTCGTTTTTCGGACGGATGAACGGCACGATCCACTTTTTCGGCGGGGTGAGGTAATGCAGGAGATCGACCTCCAGCACGGTGTTCACATTGGGCGCATGGCGCACCGCTTCGGCGACCTTCTGGGCCACGTCGGTTTTCGGGAAGCTTTTCAGCGTCACCACGACCTTGGCATTGGTCTCGCGCAGGATGGCGGCGATCTGTTCGGGTTCCAGAAGCGGGTTGATCGGGTTGACGATCCCCGCGACCATGCCGCCCAGAAAGGTCAGCACCGTCTCGTTGGCATTGGGCAGGATATAGGCGACCACATCGGTCTCATTGACGCCGAGCGCGCGGAACATGTTCGCGGCTTGGGTGGTCTTGTGAAGCGTCTCCGACCAGGTCAGGGTCTCCGCCTTGTCCTTGGGACCGGAGGTGATCTGATAGGAAAACGCCGGACGCGCCCCGAAGGCCTTTGCGGTTTTCAAAAGGCGTTCGTAGATCGTGACGGGCACATCGCGGTCTTCCCACGGCATTTCCGCGTCAATGGCGTTGCGCGCCTGAAGCGAGCTGAAATCGGATGGCATGCTGTCCTCCCCTTATGCCGCCGTGCGGTGCGTTCCGGCACGTGCGTCTCCTCGCGGTCATGATGCGGGCAATCCCCGCACCGTGCAAGAGCACCCCCGGGGCGAGAAACGCAGCGTCATGCGACGAAATTCCCCCTTGGACGCCACGTCAGATTTTAGATCGCCCGGTCAGGAACAGTGGACGAACCCCTTGCGCCTGACTAGTGTGCGCGCACTCTGAATACGTCAAAGGAGCGGTGCGATGAAAGAGGTTGTGATCAGCGGAACGGGTGTTTTTACGCCGCCCTATGCAATTTCCAACGATGAACTGGTCGCGTCGTTCAACGCCTATGTCGATCTTTTCAATGCGGAACACGCAGACGAGATCGCGGCGGGGACGGTGGAGGCGAAAAGCTATTCCTCGTCGGAGTTCATCTTTGCGGCTTCGGGCATTGAGCAGCGGTATGTGATGGAAAAGGACGGCATTCTCGATCCGACCCGGATGTGCCCGCACTATGTGCCACGCTCGGACGAGGAGCCTTCGCTGATGGCGGAGATGGCGGTCGATGCCGCGGGGCAGGCGCTTGCCATGGGCGGGGTTGAGGCCGCGGAGATTGACCTGATCCTCTGCGCCGCGTCCAATATGGAACGCGCCTATCCGGCGATGGCCGTGGAAATTCAGGCGCTTCTGGGCGCGGGCGGCTTTGCCTTTGATATGAATGTCGCCTGTTCTTCGGCGACCTTCGGCATTCAGACGGCGACGGATATGATCCGGGCAGGCTCGATCAAGCGCGCTTTGGTGCTGTGCCCGGAGATCACCTCCGGCCATCTCGAATGGCGCGACCGGGATTGTCATTTCATCTTCGGCGATGTGGCGACGGCTGTGCTGCTGGAAGCCTCGGACGTGGCTGCGAAGCCGCAGTTCAAGGTGCTCTCGACCCGCTGCGCCACGCAGTTTTCCAACAATATCCGTAACAACAACGGCTTCCTGCGCCGGGCGCACGACCAGATGGAAGACCGCCGCGACATGCAGTTCATGCAGAACGGGCGCAAGGTGTTCAAGGAGGTGTTGCCGCTGGTGTCGCATCACATCGCGCAACATATGGAAGAGGAAGGGCAGGACCCGACCGGGCTCAAACGCATGTGGCTGCATCAGGCGAACAAGTCGATGAACGATTACATCGGCAAGAAGGTTCTCGGGCGCACGCCGGAGCCGGAAGAACAGCCGAATATCCTTCAGGACTATGCCAATACCTCGTCGGCTGGCTCGATCATTGCCTTTGCGCAGCACAATAGCGGGATGAGCGCGGGCGATCTGGGGCTGATCTGCTCATTTGGGGCGGGTTATTCGGTGGGCTCCGTGGTGGTCGAAAAGCTCTGAGCCGAGACGCCGCCGAGTTCGAGTTTTTCGGCCTCAAGCGGCAGGGCGTTTTGCGCATATGCGAGGGCGCGCTCTGCCATGTCTTGGGCGGCGCGGGCGATCTCCGGGTCGGGCGCGTCCGTCAATGACAAAAGGCAGCGGCGCAGGGTGCGGGTGACTTCGATCTGACCGGCGCCGTCGCGGGCGGTGGCGGCAAAGGCCGCATCGATCAGCGCCCGAGCCGAGGGCGGCGGGCAGAACACATGCGGCGCGCGCACCGTGTCGGTGGGCGCGATGTGGGAGGCCTCCCAGAACCGTGCGGTCGTCCGGGTCACGGCGTCGATCGCGGTGCCGGGATCGTTGACGCCGGGGGAGAGGGCTTTCGAGGAAATTTCCGACAGGGTGGTCAGGCTGAACTCCGCGTCGATCTCATGGGTGCGGGTGGTGCCGATGACGAAGGCGCGGGCCATGGCGTCGAGATCGCTGTCGGGCGACATGCCGGAGAGCTGGGCGAGCGCCGTGCCTTCGAGGACGAAAGCGCCGGGGCGGTGCAAAATATAGACCAACCCGTGGTCGCCTGCGCAACTGTTGAGCGCGCGCGTGTCGATGAACTGGATATAGCCGGTTTTCGGAGCGCGGAGCGGCGATGTTGCCTCCGGCAGGATCGTCTCGGGCGTCAGAGGGTTGGCCCCCAAAGCAGGGTCTTTGCGCAGCGCCGCCATGCTGCGCCGCGCTTCCGTTTCGGCGAGGTTTAGACTGTTGTCGAGGCTGCCGAGTTGGCTCAGATGCTTGATCCAGCGCAGCATGGCGATGATGATCACCACCACGACGAGAATGGTGAGCGCCATGACCACCACAGCCTCGTCATCGCCGTAAACCTGCGTGCGGAACAGGATGATCGTGCTGAGCGCAAAGATAAACGCGCCGATGAAGGCGGAGAGCATGGATTGGGGCGTGGTGTCCTGCAACAGCAGGCGGTGAATGCGCGGCGTGGCGGTGTTGGCCGCCGAGGTATGCGCGCTGACCATGACGTTGAGGGTAAAGGTCGAGACCGCCAGCATGGACGAGGCGAGAATGGTCAGGACCGGCATCACGGCAGCGGTGTCGATGCGCTGGGCGAGTTCTTCGGGGATGTAGCGGCGCAGGATAAGGGTGATCAGCGAGACCGCGAGCGACATCAGCGCATAGAGCGTCACCCGGAGCCAGAGCGCGTGATAATAGCGCCGGAAGAGCAACAGGGGTTTTTTCAAAACGTCGAGCATCTCATGCCTTATGCCTTTGGGGTCCCTTTTATGATGGCTCAACTTTCCGGCGGATCAAGGCGGTAGCCCTCTGCCCAAAGCTCGCAGATGAACAGGGTGGCGGCCTCGAAACACCGGTGCGACAGCGCGTGGAGCACGGGTTTGTGCCAGCCGGAGAGATCGGCGCCCACGGTGATCAGCGCAAAGACGGCTTCCATCGGATCGGGGGGAGCGGGTTGCGCCATAAGCGTTTTGAGCGCGTCATACGGGCTTTGCCGCTCGATCAGAAGGCACGCGATGATCTGTTCTTCGAGCCGATCCTGTCTTGTGCTCTCATCCAATGCGGGCGGTCCGTTTCCTCGTTACGACGCGGGCAAATTATCCAGATTGCGACGAAACAACCATCTTGTTGTTTCGCAAAAGGAAACGATAGGCGGAGAGGTGCACAGCAAAGCGGCATATTTGCCAAATGCAAAAGGGCGCCACAAGATGTGACGCCCTTCGGATATCTCGGCTGTGTTGCCGGATCAGCCTTGCGGGATGATCAGCATCTGGCCGGGGTAGATCTTGTCGGGATGGGAGAGCATCGGCTTGTTGGCCTCGAAGATCTCCATGTAGCGGTTGCCGTCACCGAGCGCGGTCTTGGAGATCGCCCAGAGCGTGTCGCCCTTTTTCACTTCGTGGAACACCGGGTCGGCGCCTGCGAGGGTGTCTTCGACAGCGGCGATGCCCGCGACATTGCCCGCCGCCATGATGATCTTTTCCTTGGTCGCCTGATCGCTGACCGTGCCGCCGATCACCACCTTGTCGCCATCGACGGCCACTTCGACGCCTTCGGCCTCAAGCCCGAGCGCTTTGATTTCGGCCAGAAGGTCGTCCGCGTTCGGTTCTTCCTCTTTCTTGCCAAACACCTTTTTGCCAGCGTCTTTCACAAAGCTGAAAAGTCCCATCTCTCATCTCCTGTCATAAGGGTTTGGCCAAGACTATCCGCCTTATGTAACCAAATGAAAACGGGAAATTTCCGGGTTACTCCCCGTTGGTGAACTGAAGTTTCGCGAGCCGCGCGTAGAGCCCGCCCTCGGCCACCAAGGCGTCATGAGTGCCGGTGGCGACGATCCCGCCGTCCTCGAAGACGAGGATGCGGTCGGCTTTCTTCACGGTGGCGAGGCGGTGAGCGACGATCAGCGTGGTGCGGGTGCGGGCCATGTCCTCGACCGCCTTCTGGACGGCGCGCTCGGATTCGGAATCGAGCGCGGAGGTGGCCTCGTCCAGGAGAAGGATTGGCGCATCGCGCAGGATGGCGCGGGCGATGGCGACGCGTTGCTTTTGCCCGCCCGACAGCATGATGCCACGCTCGCCGACGTAGGAGTCGTAGCCTTCGGGCAGTTTCGCGAGGAACTCATCGGCGGCGGCGGCCTTGGCGGCTTTGATCACCTCCTCCATCGGCGCGTCGGGGCGACCGAAGCGGATGTTGTCGGCGGCGGAGGCGGCAAAAATCACCGGGTCCTGCGGCACGAGCGCGATGTGTCGCCGGAAGTCGGCGCGGGCCATGTCGGAGAGTGGCATGCCGTCGATGGAGATGACGCCCTCCTGCGGATCGTAGAAGCGTTGCAGGAGCTGGATGATGGTGGATTTGCCCGCACCCGAGGGGCCGACGAGGGCGACGGTTTCGCCGGGTTGGATGTCGAAGGAGACACCGTCGAGGGCGGGCGTCGTCGGGCGCGAGGGGTAGAAGAAGCGCACGTCTTTGAAGGAGATCGCGCCTTTGGCGGGCAGGGGGTAGGGTTTCGGATCGGCGGGGTCCTTGACCGGGTCCTCGGAAGAGAGAAGCTCGACGAGGCGTTCGGTCGCGCCCGCGGCGCGCTGCAATTCGCCCCAGATCTCGGACAGCGCACCGGAGGCGCCCGCGACCATGATGGCGTAGATCACGAATTGCACCAGCTCGCCGATGGTCATGGCTTCGGTGCGCACGTCTCGGGCACCGATCCACAACACGCCGACCACGCCGGAAAAAATCAGCGCGATGACGATCACGGTCATGACGGCGCGGGTCTTGATGCGGGTGTGGGCGGAGGTGAAACTTTTCTCAGTGACGCTGTCGAAGCGCGCGGCCTGTTGGGCTTCGCCGGTGAAGGCTTGCACGGTCTGGGCGGAGAGAAGGGCTTCGGAGGCGGTGCCGGAAGACGACGCGATCCATTCCTGGTTTTCGCGCGAGAGTTTGCGCAGGCGACGGCCCAGAACCACGATCGGCACGATCACGACTGGGACGATCAACAGGACAAGCCCCGTGAGCTTTGCCGAGGTGAAGAGCATGAGGATCAGCCCGCCCACCATGATGAGCGCGTTGCGCAAAGCGACGGAGATCGAGGAACCGATGACGGAGAGAATGAGCGTGGTGTCGGTGGTGATGCGCGACAGCACCTCGCCGGTCATGATGCGCTCGTAGAACGCGGGGGACATGCGGATCATCCGGTCGAACACGGCCTTGCGGATGTCGGCGACGACACGTTCGCCCAGACGGGTGACAAGGTAATAGCGCATGCCGGTGCCAAGGGCCAAAGCGCCCGCGATCATCAGGGCGGCACCGAAATACTGGTCGAGCAACACGACGCCCGCGCTCTGGAAACCGTCGACCACCCGACGCACGGCGACGGGGAGGATCAGGGAGATACAGGCGGTGATGACGAGGGCGACGAGGGCCGCGACCATCAGCCCCTTGTAGGGCCGGATGAAAGGCCAGAGCGCACCGAGGGCGCCGATGTGTTTCGATTTCTCGCGGTCAGCGGCATCCGTAAGAGTGCGGTCGGCGGCCATGTCCTGTCCTTCGTATATGTAAAGTGCGCATAGGTGCATGACTGATAGTGCGCGCGTCGCTTTGGCGCAACACCTGCGGGGATTGCGCGAAGTTTCGTGAATTTTTCGTGTCAGACGGGGCGTGAGGTCGCGGTGTCCGGGAAGATGGTTGCATCACGAGGCGTGATATGTTGGGTTATGGTCACGCTCCGCCGGATCGTGCCTCATGGTCTTCTCTGCATGCTTATGTGAGAGGGGGAGGCCGAGGCGCTCCTTCGATGGGCAGCGAACGGCAAGCGCGGAGAAATCGCCCAATTCGGGGTGGTGACTGGTCCTGAGACGCCAAGAGCGCGGGGATCGGAGAACTCACACGAAGTAAGCGGGAGTCCCCCTTATGAAAAACAATAAACTATTTGCGGCCAGTTTTCTGGCCCTCGGCACCATGGCCGGCGGCGCTTTCGCGGCGGAGGAATGTGGTGCTTTGAAAGTCGCTGAATTCAACTGGGCCTCGGGTGAGCTGATGGCCAATGTGGATGCGATCATTCTCGAAGAAGGGTTCGGCTGCGATGTCGAACTGATCAACGGCGGTACGAACACGCTGTTCGCCTCGATGAACGAGAAAGGCGAACCGCAGATCGCGCCGGAACTTTGGACCAACGCGGTGCGCGAACCTCTTGAGAAGGCGGTCGAAGAGGGCAGTATGATCAAGCTCCTCGACGGTCCGATCACGGGTCTTGGCGAGGGTTGGTGGGTGACACCGGCATTTGCCAAAGAGCACCCGGAGCTCGACACGGTCGAGAAGGTGATCGAACACCCGGAATTCTTCCCCTATGTGGAAGACGACAGCAAAGGCGCCTTTATGGGCTGTCCGTCGGGTTGGGGCTGTCAGCCAGCCAATGCCAACATGTTCCGTGCCTTCGACATGGAAGAAAAAGGCTGGACGCTGGTCGATCCGGGCTCTGCCGCCGGTCTTGAGGGCGCGATTGCCAAGGCAGCCGAACGCGATGAATACTGGTTCGGCTATTACTGGAACCCGACGGCCGTGGTCGGCAAATACGATTTGGTTTTCCTGCCGTTCGAAACCGAATGGGCTGGGTCTGAGAACTGGGACGGCTGCATGGTGAAATCGGTGGACGAATGCGCAGATCCGAAACCGTCGAGCTGGACCAAATCCGAGGTGTCCACGGTTGTGACCAAGGATGTGCCGGAGATCGCGCCCCAAGGTGTGCTCGATTACCTCAAGGCGCGGGTCTTCCCGGGCGAGGTGATGAACGAGATGCTCGTTTACATGACGGACAATCAGGCCATCGGCGAAGATGCCGCTTATGAGTTCCTTGCAACGCACGAAGACGTCTGGACCCAATGGGTGACCCCTGAGGTCGCTGAGAAGGTCAAGGACGCACTTTGATCCGTCTGAATTTCTGATCATTTCGGGCCTGCGATACCCTCGCGGGCCCTTCCCTCTATATATAGGAGTGAAAACTTGCTGGAGTTTCTCACTGAATTTCCCTCTTTGGGGCGGCGCGATCTGTCCGCCTTCAAGCAGGGGATCGACGAAGGGTTTCGCACCTTTTCGCGCGCCTATGGCGAAGCGCTCGAGGCCTTCTTCAATCCCCTTCTCAAATTTCTCGTCTGGTTCGAGAAGGTTCTCATCAACACCCCCTGGCCGATTGTCATTCTGGTGATCGCGATCATCACATGGCTCGGTGCGCGTAGTTGGAAGATCACCATCGGGGCCGTGCTGTCCCTTCTGCTCATCGGCTTCATGGGTATGTGGGAAGACACCATGGCGACGCTGGCGATGATCACTGTGGCCACTCTGGTCTGTGTGGCGCTGGGTATTCCGGTCGGCATTCTGATGTCGCGCTCGAACCGGGCACAGTCCATCGTGACGCCGGTCCTCGACGTGATGCAGACGATCCCCTCCTTCGTCTATCTGATCCCGGTGGTGATGCTTCTGGGCATCGGCAAGGTGCCGGGGCTGATCGCGGTCTGTATCTATGCCATTCCGCCCATTGTACGTCTGACCAATCTGGGCATTCGTCTGGTCGATAAAGATGTGATGGAAGCGGCCGATGCGTTTGGGGCCTCGTCGCGGGAGAAACTGTTCGGGGTTCAGATCCCGCTCGCGCTGCCCAATATCTTTGCCGGGGTGAACCAGACGATCATGATGGCGCTCTCCATGGTGGTCATTGCCTCGATGATCGGGGTGAAGGGGCTTGGCACGCAGGTCTTGCGGGCCATCGGCAACCAGTATCTGGCGTTGGGCCTGATGAATGGTCTCGCGATTGTGGCGTTGGCGATCATTTTCGATCGGGTCAGCCAGACCTATGGCAAACGCCTGCAAGCCTATCGGGAGACCGGCCATGACTGATCAGAGCATGACTGATGTAAATATGATGGACGAGACCCCGAACGCAGATGTGAAGGTTTCGATCCGCAATCTCTATAAGATCTTCGGCGAAGATCCCGCGGGGGCGCTGGAGCATGTCAAATCCGGGACGACGAAACCGGAGCTGATGGAACAGCACAATCATGCGCTGGGCCTCAACAACATCAACCTCGACATTCCCGCCAAGGGGATTCAGGTGATCATGGGCCTGTCCGGCTCCGGTAAGTCGACGCTCATTCGCCACCTCAACCGCCTGATCGAGCCGACCTCCGGCGAGATCTGGATCGACGGTGAGGATGTCTTGGCCATGGATGCCAAGCAGCTCCGCGACCTGCGGCGGTTCAAAATGTCCATGGTGTTTCAGAAATTCGGCCTGCTGCCGCACCGCACCGTGTTGGAAAACGCGATGTACGGGCTGGAGATTCAGGGCGTCGATGGCAAAGAGGCGGAGGAGCGCGCGCGCAAATGGCTCGACCGTGTGGGCCTTGCCGGGTTCGAGGATCAATATCCCTCGCAACTCTCCGGCGGTCAGCAACAGCGGGTGGGGCTTGCCCGTGCGCTCGCGACCGATGCGGACATTCTCCTGATGGACGAAGCCTTCTCCGCGCTCGATCCGCTGATCCGCACCGATATGCAGTCGATCCTGCTCGAATTGCAGGAAGAGCTGCACAAGACGATCATCTTTATCACCCACGATCTCGACGAGGCGCTGAATATCGGCGACCAGATCGCGATCCTGCGCGATGGCGAGATCGTCCAGTCCGGCGATCCGCAGGACATCATCATGAAGCCGGCGGACGATTACATCACCGACTTCATCCGCGACATCAACCGCGCCAAGGTCGTGCGCCTGCGTTCGATTGCGAGGAAAGGCGAGACAGGGCAGGGGGCGACGCTCAAGGGCGGGATGTCCATCGAGCAGGCGCTGCCGAAACTCACCCGCGCGCCGGATCGCAAATGTCCGGTGGTGTCGATGAAGGGGGAACCCTTGGGGGCGGTGTCGCTCGATGATGCGATCAATGCGCTGAAGCCACTGGAAAGCGACAGCGACGAGGATGTGCGCTACGCATGAACGGCGTGCTGGAGCGGGAGCGGCAAAGGGCGGGGGAAACCTCGCCCTTTTTCATGGGGATTCATCCCCGTGTCATATGAGGCGGGAAAAATGGATGACGAGTCGGGGCGACTCGCATCTGACACGGGGTGATTCAGGAAAATCACTCGCCTTACGCAGGGGCAATTTGAGCTGATTTGCACCCGCAAGGCGAAAAGCGACACGCGAGAGGCCGCGATTCATCGAGGTGATTCATCGAAATTGCCCCGAAACCCCGTTGGTGTGGGTTTGCCGATGCAGAAAAAACATGCTGCGATGCCAATAAAATAAGGTGTTTGGGGAAAAACTGTTGGGGGCGCATGCTTTTTTTGAAAAAAGCACTTGCGGCCCTCAGTCGTAAGCCTTAGAACCCCCTTCACCGGCGGCGCAGACAGCGCGGCACGGGGCGCCAGACGGACTGGCCGGGACGCTCGGAAGAGTGGCTTGGACGGGAAGCGAGGTAGAAAATTTGAGGCAGATCTGGGCGGGCGCGCCGTAAGTTAGGGCGCACTGGTCTGGTTTTTGTCTCTGGCTCTTTGAAATTGATAGATGAACGAAGAGATATGTGGGCGGTTTGGTCTTAACGACAAGAGCGTCTGTATATCGCACTCTTAGAACTCAGGTTCGATGATAGAGTGTCAGCTTCACTGTTTGTCGGCTTTCGGTATCTTTGATACCAAGCACGAGAAACAGTTTCCTGGAACCTTAGCCGGTTTCAGGAGTGATGTGCAGAGGTTCGACGTCAAGGTTAGCGCAGTAATGTGCTTTCAACTTGAGAGTTTGATCCTGGCTCAGAACGAACGCTGGCGGCAGGCCTAACACATGCAAGTCGAACGAAGCCTTCGGGCTTAGTGGCGGACGGGTTAGTAACGCGTGGGAACGTACCCTTTGCTACGGAATAGTCCCGGGAAACTGGGTTTAATACCGTATACGCCCTTCGGGGGAAAGATTTATCGGCAAGGGATCGGCCCGCGTTAGATTAGGTAGTTGGTGGGGTAATGGCCTACCAAGCCTACGATCTATAGCTGGTTTGAGAGGATGATCAGCAACACTGGGACTGAGACACGGCCCAGACTCCTACGGGAGGCAGCAGTGGGGAATCTTAGACAATGGGGGCAACCCTGATCTAGCCATGCCGCGTGAGTGATGAAGGCCTTAGGGTCGTAAAGCTCTTTCGCCTGTGAAGATAATGACGGTAGCAGGTAAAGAAACCCCGGCTAACTCCGTGCCAGCAGCCGCGGTAATACGGAGGGGGTTAGCGTTGTTCGGAATTACTGGGCGTAAAGCGCGCGTAGGCGGATATTTAAGTCAGAGGTGAAATCCCGGGGCTCAACCCCGGAACGGCCTTTGATACTGGATGTCTTGAGTTCGAGAGAGGTGAGTGGAATTCCGAGTGTAGAGGTGAAATTCGTAGATATTCGGAGGAACACCAGTGGCGAAGGCGGCTCACTGGCTCGATACTGACGCTGAGGTGCGAAAGTGTGGGGAGCAAACAGGATTAGATACCCTGGTAGTCCACACCGTAAACGATGAATGCCAGTCGTCGGCAAGTATACTTGTCGGTGACACACCTAACGGATTAAGCATTCCGCCTGGGGAGTACGGTCGCAAGATTAAAACTCAAAGGAATTGACGGGGGCCCGCACAAGCGGTGGAGCATGTGGTTTAATTCGAAGCAACGCGCAGAACCTTACCAACCCTTGACATCCTGATCGCGGATCGTAGAGATACTTTCCTTCAGTTCGGCTGGATCAGTGACAGGTGCTGCATGGCTGTCGTCAGCTCGTGTCGTGAGATGTTCGGTTAAGTCCGGCAACGAGCGCAACCCACATCCTTAGTTACCAGCGGTTTGGCCGGGGACTCTAGGGAAACTGCCCGTGATAAGCGGGAGGAAGGTGTGGATGACGTCAAGTCCTCATGGCCCTTACGGGTTGGGCTACACACGTGCTACAATGGCATCTACAGTGAGTTAATCTCCAAAAGATGTCTCAGTTCGGATTGGGGTCTGCAACTCGTCCCCATGAAGTCGGAATCGCTAGTAATCGCGTAACAGCATGACGCGGTGAATACGTTCCCGGGCCTTGTACACACCGCCCGTCACACCATGGGAGTTGGGTCTACCCGACGGCCGTGCGCTAACTCTTCGGAGGGGCAGCGGACCACGGTAGGCTCAGCGACTGGGGTGAAGTCGTAACAAGGTAGCCGTAGGGGAACCTGCGGCTGGATCACCTCCTTTCTAAGGATGTTTCTAGCAGATTGGCTTGCCATTCTCGTGAAACACTTAGCAGCTACATAGTAGCATAGATCAACAATAGTTGATCAAACTCGGCCAGGCCGTCCTCATATCTCTTCGTAAAGTATCACAGACCTACCGGTCTGGACTTGGGTCGGTAGCTCAGGTGGTTAGAGCGCACGCCTGATAAGCGTGAGGTCGGAGGTTCAAGTCCTCCTCGACCCACCACTAATTCGCTGAAACAGCGAGTATGGGGCCTTAGCTCAGCTGGGAGAGCATCTGCTTTGCAAGCAGAGGGTCATCGGTTCGATCCCGATAGGCTCCACCATTACCACTAAGATTACATCAGCAAGCACTGAGATCAGTGTTTGCTCGTCTAATCTTAGACGACAATTGACATCGTATAGAGAGATTAAATGCAACATCGTTGATCGCCCAAGTGAGGGGTGATCTCGGTCGCTTCCCGGAAGGGAAGGCGCATGACAGACCACATTCCCGGTCTTACTGCGTATCGCGGCTGAAAAGATGATGTTGCCCAAGTCAAGTAAACTAACCAAGTTGCAGTTCTGCGGAATTGCAGCGCGTTTCCGATCCCATACAAGATCGGAAGCGGGAAAGTATGCTTTTGGTCCTGAAAGTATAGCTTCGCGTCTTTACCAGCTCGCGTTGCTCGCAAACCAGTTTTGCTCTTTCTGGATCAAATCAAGCGCGAGAAGGGCGTTTGGTGGATGCCTTGGCAGTAAGAGGCGATGAAGGACGTGATACTCTGCGATAAGCTATGGGGAGCCGAGAATAGGCTTTGATCCATGGATTTCCGAATGGGGGAACCCACCTGACAGTTCGATATAATAGCTTAGGCTGCTTATATCTTGCTGAAACAGGTACTTTTAACCTGAACACATAGGGTTTTAAGAGCAAACCCGGGGAACTGAAACATCTAAGTACCCGGAGGAAAGGACATCAATAGAGACTTCCCTAGTAGCGGCGAGCGAACGGGAACCAGCCGAGCACGATGAGTGACTGGAACAGATTGGAAAGTCTGGCCATAGCGGGTGACAGCCCCGTACAGGAAGCTTTGAGTGACGTATTAAGTAGGGCGGAACACGTGAAATTCTGTCTGAAGATCGGGGGACCACCCCCGAAGGCTAAGTACTCCTTACTGACCGATAGCGAACCAGTACCGTGAGGGAAAGGTGAAAAGCACCCCGACGAGGGGAGTGAAACAGTTTCTGAAACCGGACGCCTACAAGCAGTCGGAGGGACCTCGAGTCCTGACGGCGTACCTTTTGTATAATGGGTCATCGACTTGGTCTTACGAGCAAGCTTAAGCCGTTAGGTGTAGGCGCAGCGAAAGCGAGTCTTAATAGGGCGAATGAGTTCGTGGGATCAGACCCGAAACCGAGTGATCTAGGCATGACCAGGATGAAGGTAAGGTAACACTTACTGGAGGTCCGAACCCACACCTGTTGAAAAAGGTCGGGATGAGTTGTGCCTAGGGGTGAAAGGCCAATCAAACTCGGAGATAGCTGGTTCTCTGCGAAATCTATTTAGGTAGAGCGTCATCCGAATACCCCGGGGGGTAGAGCACTGGATGGGTAATGGGGCCCCACAGGCTTACTGATCCTAACCAAACTCCGAATACCCGGGAGTACTAGATGGCAGACACACTGCGGGTGCTAACGCCCGTAGTGAAGAGGGAAACAACCCTGACCTCCGGCTAAGGCCCCTAATTCATGGCTAAGTGGGAAAGCAGGTGGGACGACCAAAACAACCAGGAGGTTGGCTTAGAAGCAGCCATCCTTTAAAGATAGCGTAACAGCTCACTGGTCTAGATAAGTTGTCCTGCGGCGAAGATGTAACGGGGCTCAAGCCATGAGCCGAAGCCGAGGATGCCGTAAGGCATGGTAGCAGAGCGTGGTGTGATATAGCTTCATGCCTCCTTAGTACTGATCTTCTTCGAAGACAGTTCATTGGAGGCTCGAAGCTTTCTGTGAAGCGGGCGCGTGAGCGATCCCGTGGAGAGATCACCAGTGAGAATGATGACATGAGTAGCGACAAACAGGGTGAGAGACCCTGTCGCCGAAAGTCCAAGGGTTCCTGCTTAAAGCTAATCTGAGCAGGGTAAGCCGACCCCTAAGGCGAGGCCGAAAGGCGTAGTCGATGGGAACCAGGTTAATATTCCTGGGCCAGAGAGAAGTGACGGATCGCAAAGGTCGTTCATCCTTATCGGATTGAATGGGCGGCTGAGCGGTCCCTGGAAATAGCCTCTCATTAGATCGTACCCTAAACCGACACAGGTGGACTGGTAGAGAATACCAAGGCGCTTGAGAGAACGATGTTGAAGGAACTCGGCAAAATACCTCCGTAAGTTCGCGAGAAGGAGGCCCAGTTTCTACGCAAGTATTGGCTGGGGGCACAAACCAGGGGGTGGCGACTGTTTACTAAAAACACAGGGCTCTGCGAAGTCGCAAGACGACGTATAGGGTCTGACGCCTGCCCGGTGCCTGAAGGTTAAAAGGAGGGGTGCAAGCTCTGAATTGAAGCCCAGGTAAACGGCGGCCGTAACTATAACGGTCCTAAGGTAGCGAAATTCCTTGTCGGGTAAGTTCCGACCTGCACGAATGGCGTAACGACTTCCCCGCTGTCTCCAACATCGACTCAGCGAAATTGAATTGCCTGTCAAGATGCAGGCTTCCCGCGGTTAGACGGAAAGACCCCGTGCACCTTTACTACAGCTTCACACTGGCATCAGGCACAACATGTGCAGGATAGGTGGTAGGCTTTGAAGCAGGGACGCCAGTCCCTGTGGAGCCTTCCTTGAGATACCACCCTTGTTCTGCTTGATGTCTAACCGCGACCCATTATCTGGGCCCGGGACCCTGTGTGGCGGGTAGTTTGACTGGGGCGGTCGCCTCCCAAAGAGTAACGGAGGCGCGCGAAGGTTGGCTCAGAGCGGTCGGAAATCGCTCGTTGAGTGCAATGGCAGAAGCCAGCCTGACTGCAAGACTGACAAGTCGAGCAGAGACGAAAGTCGGCCATAGTGATCCGGTGGTCCCGAGTGGAAGGGCCATCGCTCAACGGATAAAAGGTACGCCGGGGATAACAGGCTGATACTGCCCAAGAGTCCATATCGACGGCAGTGTTTGGCACCTCGATGTCGGCTCATCTCATCCTGGGGCTGGAGCAGGTCCCAAGGGTATGGCTGTTCGCCATTTAAAGAGGTACGTGAGCTGGGTTTAGAACGTCGTGAGACAGTTCGGTCCCTATCTGCCGTGGGTGTAGGATACTTGAGAGGAGTTGCCCCTAGTACGAGAGGACCGGGGTGAACGATCCACTGGTGGACCTGTTATCGTGCCAACGGTAGTGCAGGGTAGCTATGATCGGAAAGGATAACCGCTGAAGGCATCTAAGCGGGAAGCCCCCCTCAAAACAAGGTATCCCTGAGGGCCGTGGAAGACCACCACGTCGATAGGCTGGAGATGTAAGTGCAGCAATGCATTCAGTTGACCAGTACTAATTGCCCGATAGGCTTGATTTGATCCAGTAAAAGCAAAACTGCTCTTACTCGAACAAAAGCATACACATACAACTTACTTGACTTGGAAATAAGCTCCTTATTCGGTTTGGTGGTCACAGCGTCAGTGAAACACCCGATCCCTTCCCGAACTCGGCAGTTAAGCACGATTGCGCCAATGGTACTGCGTCTTAAGACGTGGGAGAGTAGGTCACCGCCAAACCTAATAAGAAGCTTATAAATCTCTCTAAACGATAAAAATTCCCCACACGAACAATCATTCGCCCGTGGGGCATATCAGCCTAATTCGTACACTGTGCGATAGGCTAGACATCGGGCTCAAGTAGCGCTCCGCGCGGTAGCCCAAAACAAAGTGTCGCGGGATGGAGCAGCCCGGTAGCTCGTCAGGCTCATAACCTGAAGGTCGTAGGTTCAAATCCTACTCCCGCAACCAATAAACACCATAAAATACAAATCCATAGCGCCCCAACGCGCGCTTTTTGCGTTGTAACACCGCGCTACACATTCCCCAAAGAGTACAAACCGTTCCGAACATCCCCGATTCCTCCCTACAACGTTAGCGTTGTCGAACTGGCGCCGCAGCTGCTCGGGCGGACGGCGAGGACGGTCCGGAAAGTGCCGTGCAGGAGGCTTTAGCGCGAGATCTCCGCAAGGCGGATATCGATGCCGAGTTTCTCGCTCAGGCTCTTCCGTTCCTCCTCGATCACCTCCGCGTCAGGGGCGATCCAACCCGTCGCGTCAGAGATATACTCACTCTCCGCGAGCGCGCGCCCAAGCCTGGGAAAGTCCAGTTCCGCGTAAAGCTCGTTCGATTGCCCCGCGCCGTCAAACTGGTAATAGCGGCCATTGAGCGCATCGATCACCTTGACCTGCATCTTGGCGAACCATCGGTATTGCGTCAGATAGTCGTCGAGCACATCGGCGGGGCGGCGCTGGATGATTGCCAGACGGCTGTCGGGGCGGGCGAAGAAGGCTGCCATGTGCAGCGCGGAATTGTCGCTCGAGATGATCGTATGGGCGGCGGCGTATTGCGCCGCCTGCGCTTCGAGGTCGTGGGTCTGCGGATGGTAGATGTGATAGCCTTCGGCCTTCAGCAGCGCTTCGATCCGGTCCTCGGCAAAATAGCGACCGCGCTTCGAATAAAGTTCGGTGCGCGAGATGTAGATCTTTTCCGGCCCTTCGGGTTTGATGCGATCTGCGAGCACCTTGTGGATATGGGCGCGGAATTCCGGGCTTCCGGCGATCATGTCACCGGTGCCGAAGCCCTGCGGCGCAAGCACGAGGCGCTCGACGCGGGTCGGACCCTTGATCCCGGCGATCTTGCCGATGTCACCGGCGAACATATTGATCATCGGCTCCATCGGCTCAGTGAAGCGTCTGGGGCGGTTCACCTGTTTCTTCATCAGGAAGGCGACGTTTTCGACCTCCGGCATCACGCTGCGGACCCAGAGCCGGGAGGTGGATTCCAGAAGCGCGTGACCGAAATGTTGATACAGCAGCCCGCCGAACAGCCATGTGCCCTTGAGTTCCTCTTCAGCCTCGGGGGGCGGGCCTTTCGGCTCGGTGGTGGTGGCGGCGGAAGTGTTGCGGAAACACTGACTGAGCGGCTGATAGACCCCCTGTGCATCATAGACCCCGGCGGGCCGGGAAATGCCGCGCTTGCGTCCTTCGCCCCAAGGCACGATGAGCGCGTTTTCGAGTGTCACGATGTCATCGGTCAGCGGAGTCTGGGGATTGAACACGGGCGGGATCTCGTCACATTTTGCCTTTGGCGGGAGACTAGCACAGATCGCCTTGGGCGCAATCGAGTTGCGGCGGGGACGGGGGGGACAAGCACCGGGTTTCGCATGATTTCTCACGATTTTCCCCCTGAGTGGCCGCTGCGCGGCGATAGACAGGCCGGGGCGCTTGGGATAAGCTCCGCAGGAAAAGGGCAGAGACCCCGTTCATATGGTCAACCAGGGCAGAGAGTATCATCATGGAACTGAACCGTCGTCCCGTCGCCTCCCTGTGGATCGGCGACAAGCTGCAATATCTCAACCAGCTGTGTCTCAAGTCGCATCTGCGGCATGGCCATCCGACGACGCTCTATTGCACCGATGAGGTGACGAACGCGCCCGAAGGGGTGGAAATCCGTCCCGCCACCGAGATCATGGACATAGACATGAGCGTGGTGGAGAACACCTCCGCCTCCTTCCTGTCGAATGTGTTCCGCTACAAGATGATCCAAAAGACCGGCGCGATCTGGATCGATTGCGATGCGTTTTGTCACAAGCCCTTTCCGGACGAATGGGAGCATATCTATGCGGGTCACGGCATGCGGGGGGCGCTGAACTGTGGTGTGGTCGGCATTCCGCAAAAGGGCGAGCTGATGGACCGGCTGCTGGATTATTACGACAACCTGCCGGATTACCCGGCCTGGTGGAACAAGAACCAGCGCCGCAAGATGGACAAGCTCGACCCGTCGATCCCGCTGCCGGTTCGGATCTATAAAACCGAGCGTACCGCCTTCGGGCCGCAGGCCTTCACCTATTTCGCGCAACAAACCGGCGACATCGAACGCGCGATGAACAACGATGTGCTCTACCCGGTGCCGTTCCAGCTCAACGATATTTTCTACGATCCCTACGGGCGCGTCGAAGGCTGGTTCACCGAGAACACGGTGAGCGTGCATCTTTACACCAACGGCACCAAACCGTGGTGGCGCAAGAACGTGCCGCTGGAGAATTCCTATGCCGATCGCATGTGCAAGGAAGTGGGGATCGACCCGTCTCTGGCGCTGGAGTAAGCGCGCGGCATGGACCTGAAAAAACATGTCAGCCCGCATGGCACGGTGATGGCCGTGTCGATGATGAAGGACGAAGCGCCCTATCTTCTGGAGTGGTTCGCTCATCATATGGCGGTCGGCTTCACCGATATTCTGGTCTACACCAACGATTGCAGCGACGGCACGGACGATATGCTGATCCGGCTCGAAGAGCTGGGACTGGGCTATCACCGGCGCAATGACATCCCCGAAGGCATCAAGCCGCAGCCCTCCGCGCTCAACTATGCGCAGGACGAGCCGCTGGTGGGGGCGGCGGATTGGGTGTTGGTGTTCGATGCGGATGAGTTTCTCTGCATCAAGCATGGCGACGGCACGCTCGACGGCATGCTGAGCGAGGCGGAAGAGAAGGGGGCCAATGGCATCGTCATCACATGGCGCATTTTCGGGTCGGGCTATGTCGAGGACTGGTCGCGCGATCCTGTGACGGAGCAATATCTCTATGCCGCGCCGCCCCTGTGGAACAAGGGCTGGGGCGTCAAGACGCTGTTCAAATTCGACCCGGAATATTGGAAGCTCGGCATTCACCGCCCGAAGATGAAGACCAAACATCTCAAGGACGGCTATCCCGACACGGTGCATTGGCTCAACGGTTCCGGCGCGCCGATGGAGGATTATTTCAAGTTCCGCGGCTGGCGCTCGATCCGGCGCACGCTGGGCTATGACTGGGCGCAGATGAACCACTATGCGGTCAAGGGTATCGACGCCTATGCGATCCGCAAATTCCGCGGCAACGTGAACAACAAGAAAGACAAATACAACGCGGATTACTGGGCGCTTCAGGACCGCAACGAGGTGAAAGACGACTCGATTTTGCGCCATGCCAAGCGGCGTGCGGAGATCATGGCAGAGTTGCTGAAGGACCCGGTTCTGAACCGGCTCCATTTCGCGGCCCTCGACCGGGTTGAGGCGCGGCTCAACGCGTACAAACAGACCGAAGCCTATGCCGAGATGAAGCGCGGGCTGATCGAGGCGGGCAAGGTGCCGATCAACAAGGTCGTCGCGAAACCGCCGCAGGCCCGCGACCCGGCCAAGATCGCCGCGCTCATGAGCGAGGTTGAAAAGACCACCTCCGACAAACCCAAAGAAGAGCGCCGCAACCCGGTGGCCGATGGCTGGCATGACGATTTTCTGCCGCCGAAGGTGAAATTGCAGGACAATCCGCATATCGACGTGGTCGCCAATCATGACATCATGATCCCGGCCGATGCCGCCGTGTTCGGACCCGATGCGCTCGACCAGATCGCGGAGGGCAAATACGCGCGTCGTCACATGCGGTTCATCACCGCGCAGTTGCAGGCTGGGGACCGGTTTCTCAACATCGGCGGCGAGGCGGGGGTCGTGGTGCTTCAGGCGCTCAAGACCGTCCCCGATCTCATCGCCATGGCCCAGCACAGCCGCCCCGACATCGCGCGGGTGACCGAAGGCTTGGCACGGCGCAACGGTCTGATGGACAGCTCGCGGTTACGGGTCACCGACGGGCCGCTGGTGTTCGCCACGGACGGGCGCGACGAAGCGAGTGGCTTTCTGGCCTATGCCAAGGATTTCCGCCCCTCCGTCTTGCGGCTTTGCGACCGGGATGTGACGCCGGGCGTGCTTTTGAACATGAAGCTCGACCGGTTGCGCCGGATCATCCTGCCGATGGAGCTGTTTTGTGAGGATGCGCCGCAAGAGGCTTATCGGGACGTGCTTGAAGGGCTCGGGTTCGCGCTCAACGAGGACTGGCAGGATCGCGGCATGCTGATCTTCGATCGGAGCCGAACATGACGCAGGGCGGTCGAGACCGGGCCGCGTGACAGGGCGGTACATTCCGGACTATCTTTGAAACAGGGTTCAGCAAGGGCAGGCAATGTCTTCCGACGAAAGACGCATCGAGCAAACGGGTGACGGGCAAGTCCTTTTGCGGGCGCGCAATGGCGATGTCATTCGCTATGACGACACCGGGCTGATCCTGAACCTGTCCGATCAGGTCGTGGCCGATCTGCGCCAGCGCCTTTTCGCGCCGTTGGATGCCGAGCTTCTGGGCGATCTCGATGCGTGGAACCTGCGCGCGCAGGGAGAGTGGCTGTTCTTCGAGGCCAATCTTCCGGGCATGCCGGGGCCGCGCGGCTATCGGCGGGCCTTGGCAGGCGGAGCCATTCTGGCGGAAACGCCGGGGCCGGTTCTGGGCGTGTTGAGCCTTGGCGGCGCGCGGCGCGCGGGCGCCATTCCGGGGGCCGGGGCCTATCCCTATCATATCGTGGCGCCCGAGGACGACATCGGCGCGGTCGGCATGGCCGGGATCGAGGATGCGCCCGAAACCCATCGCGCCGAGGGCCTGCGCGAACAGACTCAGGACGCGCTTTTGGCCGAGGACATGCTGCGGCTGCGGCAGGCGTCGGGGCGGGGGCTTCCCCTGATCCTTGCACGTTGCGAGACCGACTGCGCGGCCTCTCTGGCCGATCTGGCGTCGGGCAAGGCCTTTGACAATCTGATGCGCGCCGCCGCCAATCTCAAGGCGCTGGCCGGGACCCTGAACAAACCCGCAAAGCTTGCCGCGCTGAGCGTCGATTTCGCGCTCGAAGACATTCTGACGCCGGAGGCCGAGTTTGCGCCTGCGATGCGTGCACTTCTGGAGCGGCTCGCCAAGGCCTTCTGGGCCATCGACCTGCGGCCGGTTCCGGCGCTGATGGTGTTTGACACCATGGCCTCCGCGCCGGGGCGCGACCGGCGGGCGGCGCAATGGGAGCTGGCGGTTTACGGCGGCGAGATGGGGCCGGTCTTTACGCTTCCGAGCTATGCTTTGGAGATGAATGAGGCGCTGCGTCCGACCGAAGCGGCGATGCGCCTGCGCGCCCGCATGGAGGCGGCGGCATTGATGGAGATCGAAGCCGGGCGGGGATGGCATTGTCCGAGGGTCTTGTTGGCCGAATGGGAGGGCAAGCGCGCGATCCGGCTGCGCACCGATGCGGCGACGCCTCTGGTGCTCGATGCCGACACTCCGTTTGACGCCGTCGATTGCGGGTTCAGGATCGTGGGGCCGGAGGGCGCGATTGCGATTGCTTCGGTCACGGTGGATGCAGACGAGCCGCGCGATGTTGTGATCGAACTGGCGGAAAACGCCCCGCGCAAAGGGCTGATGCTGAGCTACGCCTGGGACGGTCCGGGGGCCTTGCGTGACAGTTGGACGTCTTCGCTTGCGCCCGATGTGAAACGCTGGGCCTTGCCCGCCCGGCTTGAGGTGCATGGCTGATGTTGTATGTCGATATGGACCTGCCCAAAGGCGCATTACTGCCCGATCCGGGCGCGGCGGAAAATCCCGGCGGCATCGTGTTCGATGCGACCGGGCTGGTCTTCGCAGCGGAGGCCGTGACCGGCTGGCGCGATCTGACCGGGATGCGGCTTGCGCGCCCGGCTTCCCCGAATGAGGGCCATGCGCGGCAAGAAACCCTTGGTGCCCGGCCCGTCTTGCGGCTGCGGGACGGGGTGAATTGCGGATTTGTCCTTGAAGAACTGGCGATTCAGGCGCCCCGGTTCAGTGTGGCGGTGATGTTTGCCTCTCCGATGGGGCGGGCCAGTACGCTGATGACGCTGAACCCGCGCGAGGGGCGCGATTATCTTTTTCTGTCCGAGGCCGACGGGGTGGTTGAGCTGAAATTCCGGGATGGCGTGGCGGGTCTGACCCGACCCATGGCGCATTCGCAGGGGCGTTTCTCGCTGGTCTGTGCTTCGGTCGAGGGCGGCAAGATGAAATTGGCGGTCAATGGCGAGACGCCCGGCGGGCTGGCTGTGCCTTCGGGGCTGGAGGCCGGGTTTCATGACCTGTTCATCGGCTGTCGCAGCGACCGGGCGGGGATCAAAAAGACGCTGGGCGAGGCGCAGATCGCGCGGCTTTGGATCTGGCCGGGCGAGGATGTGTTTGCGGGTGAGGCCTATGGCAAGCTGACGGCGCTTTGGCAAAAGGAGGCGGCCTATGGGCTTTGATCGCGAGAGCGTCCGGGGCGACAATCTTTGTGTCATCTGGATTGATGACATGATCGACATTTTTACATGGCGCACCGCGTTTGGGATCGAGATCAAGACGCCGAATATCGACCGGCTGATGGCCAGGGGCGCGCGGTTTGCGAATGCCTATGCCACCGTGCCGCTCTGCGCGCCCTGCCGCGCCGAACTGGCGACGGGGCTTTCGCCGTTTCGCACCGGGCTTGTCGATCTCAATCGGCTCTGGCGCGATGTTCTGCCGCCGACGGCGGCGTGGCAATACGATCTGCGCCGCGTCGGGTTCGAGACCTTCACCACCGGCAAAACGGACGGCAATTACAAAGCCATGCCGGAAGAGTACAAACGCCTGTTGTTCCATCACGACGTGGAGGCCAATGACAAGGGCGGGCGCAAGGGGGTTAAGGATTACCTCGATGGCAAGGGGCCGGGGGTTGCGGGGGTCAATCACCCGAATGACGACGGATCGCAGGACGACCGGTTTTTCGATTTTTGGGTGGCGCAGAATGCCATCGACCATCTGGCGAAAATCGACCCCAAGCGGCGGCACCTCATTCAGCTGGGGTTCAAGCATCCGCATTACAATCTGGTGACGCCGGACCGGTTTTATCAGATGTATGATGTTGAGAAGATCACTTGGCCGGAGATCGCCGCCGAGGCGGATTATCACGGGCCGCAGCCGGGCATGGCGGTTTATGAACTCGCGTATATCGTCAACGGTCAATGGACGCCGGAGCGGGCGGGGGACGAGGGCTGGCGGCAGGTGGTGCGCGCCTATTTCGCGGCCTGTTCGCATGTGGACCATGAGATCGGGCGGTTCCTCGATGCGCTGGAGGCCTCCGAGATCGGCGATAAAACGACGGTGCTTTTGCTGTCGGACAACGGGTTCAACCTCGGCAATCACGACAGTTTCCACAAGATGAGCCAATGGGACAGTGCGGCCCATGTGCCGCTCTGCGTCTGGTCGCCGCGAATGGAGGCGGGGACGGAGGTCACGCTGCCGGTGTCGCTGCACAATGTGCCGAAAACGATCATGGATCTGGCTGGGCTGCCCTATCGGCCCGATTGGGTGTCGGGGCAGAGCCTTTTGCCGCTGATCCATGAGAGCTTTGGCACGTTCGACACTTCGAAATCGCCGATCACCTGTGTGTTCGGCACGTTGTCGGTGCGGCCTTCAGTCGAGGGGCTGAGCCAGTATCGTTACTTCCGCTACCCGAATGGCGAGGAGCACGTTTACGACGTGGTGGCCGATCCGGGCGAGACTACGAACCTTGCCGAGACCGCACCTTTGGAACGGTTGCGCGAGGAGCTTGTCAAAGGTGCTTTGAACCTCGGGCTGGACCTGAGGGGCTTTGAAAACCCCGCCGATGGCGTGAACGCGATGATGGCGGTCGATGGCACTGTGGTGATGGCCGGGGGGCGGGGCGATAACGATTACTGGGCCTATGGCTCGGACGCCGAGAAGATCGTTGAGGACAAGGACGGCGGCACGGATACGCTTTGGTATATGGCGGGGCCGGACGATTATGTTTTGCACGCGCCCGCCAACATCGAGAAAATCCGCATCGCCACGGTGGTGTCGCGCAATGAGAAAGCCAATGCGGACGGCTCGCGCGATGGCAAACGCCTGCGCATTGTGGCCCATCCCGACAGCCCGATCGAGTTTGAAACCTCGGAGCGGGTGACGATCGAGGTGCAGGGCTCGCTGGGCGACGATGTGATGATCGGGCCGAAATACGCGGGTGCGGAATTCCATGGCGGGGCTGGCAATGACCGGCTGATCGCGCGCTCGAAACGGCGCAAGGACCGCAACCGCTTCTTTGGCGGGGCGGGCAACGATTACCTCTGGGGCGGCGGCGGGCACGACCATTTGGATGGCGGCACGGGCGACGATGAGATTCACGGCAACGAAGGCCACAACACGATCTTCGGCGGTCATGGCAACGATCTGATCACCGACGGGCCGGGATCTTCGGAGATCGACACAGGGCCGGGGCGCAACCGGGTGATTTCGGAAGAGGGCGACGACACGATCCGCGTCGGCACAGGGGAGAACACGCTCACCGGCGGGCCGGGAAAGACCACCTATGTCATCGCCTGGGGCGGGCTGAGCCGGATCACCGACTGGCATCCGGGGGTGACGCTCGATCTCACGGATTGGCCGGGGGTGCCGGAGATCGGTGTGATCGGCGGGGAGGTTCAGATCCGTCTCGGGGCGTCTGTTGTGATCCTTGAGAGAGTGACGGATGTCGAGGCCGTCACCGGGACTGTGCAAAGCAACAGGAACAAGGGGCGCTGAGATGGCGAAGAAAAGCCGCTACATGATCGTGACGCCGATGAAGAACGAGGGGCCTTATATCCTCGATTGGGTGGCGCATCACATGGCGCTGGGGTTCGATCATTTCTTTGTCGTGACCAACGATTGCGACGATGGCACCGACCGCATTCTCGACCGTCTGGCCGAGATGGGCCATGTCACCCATGTGCCCAACCCGCGGATGCTCAAACGCAGTCAGGGCGCCTGGCATGTCATGACGCTGCGCTATGCCGCGCTGTTCAACATCTACCGCGATGCCGACTGGATCATGTTTTCCGACGTGGACGAATATCTCCAGATCAACACACGGACGAAGACCCTCGACGGGTTTCTCGAACGGGTCGGCAAGACGGATGTGATTTCCTTCACCTCGGTCCCCTATAACAGCAACGGCCACAAGACCTTTGTCGATGCGCCGCTGGTCGGGCAGTTCACTCAGCGCAACAAGGGCTATGAGGCGGCGCGCGTGGACGGCAAGCTGGTGTCGAATGCGGTGAAAACGATGTTTCGCAACGAAGTCCCGTTCTCGCGGCGGCGCAATCACCGGCCCCTGTTGGCGAGCTTTTCTGAGACCGGGTTTGTCTGGCGGGACGGTTCCGGCCATGTGCTCGATGCGGAGTATACCGATGGCGGGGCCAAGGCGATTGACGCGGTGAGCACCGTGGAGTTCGCGCAGCTGAACCACTACGCGATCCGCAGCATGGAGGCGTTTCTGGTCAAGGTGGATCGCGGCGATGCGGTGCTGACCGAGCGGCTGGGGGCCTCCGTGAACTATTGGAAGGGGTATAACACCCCCGGCGATGAGGATCTGCGCTATGCCACGCCGTCGCCTGCGGCCCGCAAGATCCGCGCAGGGTTTGCCCGCGATCCGGAACTGGTGGAATGGCATGAGTTCGCCGTGGCGACGCATAAGGCCAAGGTGGCGCAGATCCTTGAGACCGAAGAGGGGCGGGGGCTTGCCGAGCGGATCGGCTATTTTTCGTAACAGGCTCGGGGTTCAGAGGTTGTCGCGGTCGACGATGCGCACCCCGTCCACAATCGTGTCGGCGGGGTGAGGGATGACCTGATCGCCCTCATTGAGCCCGGACAGAACCTCGACCATCCGATCCGATTGGTGGCCGATCTCGATCGGTTGCAAACGGGCTATGCCGCCCGCGTTGACGAACACCGCCCAGCCATCGCCGTTGCGGAAAATCGCGGAGACCGGGATCATCACCACGTCATCGGCCTCCCATTCGACCACTTTGAGAAACACGGAATATTGGTGTCCGAGGCCGGGGCGCTTGTCGGCCGGGGTGACGAGATCAAAAACGGCGGAGACGCGTTGTTCTTCGATGCCGAGAGAGGACGTATGGGTTTCGGCCTTGGGCGCGAGACTTTTGAGCCGGGCTTCGAGTGCAGGCGTGCCGCCCCAGCGTTCGACCATGGCGCGGGCGCCGATTTCGAGGCCGACCGCATCGGAGGAGAGCAGATCCGCCTCGATTTCGAGATCGGTCACATCGCCCAAGGACAACAGAGATGACCCGACCGCGACGGCGTGTTCGGAGACTTGGGTGATGGAAAGAACCTTGCCGGAGATGGGGGCCGTGAGCGCGATGCAACAGGTCTCGGCCGTGCTTTCCGCGGCTCCGGGTTCGATCAGGGCCGCCTTGGCGCGGGCTAGGGAAGACTGGGCCATTTGTACGTTCGACACGGCGGCGTCGCGCGCGGCATTGCGGACGGAGAGGAGCTGTTGTGCGTCCTCCAGTGTGGTCACGGAGGAGACGCCACGGGTGACAAGCGCTTTGGTGCGTTCGAACTGGCTTTGGGCGTAGGACAGCTCTTCTTCGGATTGCCGCAACTGAGCCTGAGCGAGATCCGCAGCGGCTTCGGCTTCGCGGACGGCGGCCTCAAGCTGAACCCGGCTCCGGGCGTCGATCAGGGAGGGGCTCAGGGGTTCGACGCGGGCAACCGTATCGCCCGCCACCACCTCATCGCCCTCCTCGACCGGCGAACGCAAGGCCGTGCCCGCGATGGGGGAGGAGACTTCGTAGAGATTGCGGATGCGCGTCTTGCCGTCGGCGTTGATCGTCACCTCCATATGCCCGCGTGTGACCTCGGTGAGGTCCACGGCCACCGGATGCGGACGGAAGGCAATGAACAGGAGGGCGGCGACAAGCGCCAGGACGATCAGGCTCAAAAGCGATTTGCGGGATTTCGAAGTCATCAGGTCACTCCCGGGTTTTCATCACGGAGACAAGGTCGAGCCGGTCCACGCGTTGCCGCACCACCATGACGGAGGTGAACGCCGTCGCCAAGACCACAAGCGAGGCGGTGGCATAGGCGGCGGGCGGCAGGACCATCGGAATATTGTAGAGATCGGAGGTGAAACTCGCGGCCATCAGATGCCCGAGCCCGTACCCGATCAGCCAGCCCAGAGGCTGGGCCAAGGCGGCGATCAGCATGATTTCCCCGACCAGAACATAGGAGACTTCCCAGTTCGAGAAGCCGAGGATGCGGAGCGAGGCCAGTTCGCGGGCGCGCTCTGACAGTTGGATGCGGGCGCTGTTGTAGGTCAGCCCGACGGTGATCAACACGGCGACGATGATGAACAACCCGTTCATGATCGAGATATTCTCATCCACCGTGGCCGCGAAAGACGCTTTCATATCGGTCACCCGCACAGCGCCCGAGATCATCGGGGTTTCCTTGATGGCTTCGTTGAAGGCTTCGTCCCGGGTCGGGTCGAGCGTGACGTTCGCGACCGAGATTTGCGGGATGCTGCGGGTGAGCCGGGCCATCTCCGCGCGGGTCATATAGGCGCCGAGGCCAAAGAATTGCTCGGTCACGCCCGCAACGCGCAGGCGATAGGTCTCGCGCCGCCCGGTCATGAATTCGACCTCAACGAGATCGCCGGGGGCCAGATCCAGAACCTCGGCGACACGCGTGGTGATCAAAAGTCCGTTGCCCTCGGCTTCGACCACATGGCCGGTCGCGTCGATGGAGCGCGCGAGCGTCGCGCCCGAGCCGCGGGTGACGATGGAAAGCTGTTTCTCCAGAGGACCGTGCCGCAGTTTGACGGCGGTGTAGAGCTCGCCCTCCGCCTCCATCACGCCGGGCAGTTTGCGCACGTCTTCGAACGCCGAGAGCGGGCGGTCTTTGGAGAACAACAATACCGTGTCCTCGCGGTTCGACTGGTTGAAGGCGACATCGGAAATCTCATCCATCGAATAGGAAAAAAAACCGACCGCGATCATGATCGCCACGGCCAGAGACAGGCCAAGCGCCGACATGGCGGCGCGGAGCGGCCAGCGAAAGATCGAGCGCCAGATCATCATCGAGGGCTGGCTGAGGCGGGCCGCGGCCAGCATTCGGTCGAAGAGCGAGCGTTTGTAGCGCGGCGGCGCGGGCGGCGACATGGCAACGGCGGGGGGCAGGCGCGCGGCCCCCATTGCCGAGCGCAGCGCGCCTAGGGCGGCGGTCAAAAGCGCGAGAAAACCGGAGATCGCATAGGCGTCATAGGAGACGTTGAAGATGAGATAGGGGAATTTGAAATATTGCGCGTATTCGGCGGCCATCCAGCGCGCCGACATGCCGCCGGTGATCCAGCCGATGACGATGCCGAGAATGGCGGTCAGCCCGGCCATCAAAACGTAATGCGCGGCGATATGCAGATCGGTATAGCCCAAAGCTTTGAGCAATCCGATCTCGGCGCGTTCAAGCGCGATGATCCGCCCGATCACCATATTGACGAGAAAGGCGGAGATGCCAAAGAACACCGGCGGCAGGATGGTCGCCATGTTCTTGAGCTGTTTGATTTCGGTGGCAACGAAGGCGTTGGAGGCCTGATCCGCGCGGCCATAGGCCCCGGTGCCGCCATAGGGCGCCAAAAGATCATCGAGCGCGTCGATCACCCGGTCCTCATTGGCATCGCGCGACAGCGAGAGCGTGACGGTGTTGAACGCGCCGGACATATCGAAAGCGGCGGCGAGCATATGCTCGGGCATCCACATCACGCCGAAGCTCGCATCATCGGGCATGAGCGTGCCGGGGCCGATCGCGTAGACGAACTCGGGCGAGAGCGCCGTGCCGGTGATGGTGAGCGTCCGTTTCTGGCCGGACATCAGCGCATCGAACGTGTCGCCCAGGGCAAAGCCATTCGCCTCGGCAAAGGGTTCGGTGACGAGAACCTCGTCAGTCGCCTGCGGATCGGGCAGGCGACCGGAGCGCAGGATCGGCACGTTGAGCATGGGCATTTCGCCATTCTCCGGCAGGCTGAGCGCCAGCCCCGTGGCGGATTTGACCCGGCCCGGAATGTCGAGCATGAGATATTCCTGAACCCGCGCCTCGGCGGTCTGGACGCCCTCGATGGCGGCGATCTCAGTTAGAAGCGGGCGGGGGGCTTTCTCGGTGGAGGCCCAAACATCGGCGAACTCGTTCCGCTCATAGAAGGCCTCCAGCGTATCGTCGAGCGCGCGATACATGCCGAAAGCCGTCAAAAGGATCATCACCCCGCAGGCCAAAACCAAAGCGATGGCCAACGACTGACCCCAGAGCCGCCGGAAGTCGCGCAGGAGTTTCTTGTCGAGCGCATGCATGGTCTACCACACGATCTCGGAAGGTTTGAGCCGGGAGGCGTTGGTGGCGACCGAGCCAATATTGCCGTCCTGAAACCGCACCACGCGATGCGCCATGGCCTGAATGGCGGCGTTGTGGGTGATGACGATGGCGGTGGTGCCGAGATCCTCGTTGATCTCCCGGATCGCCTCCAGAACCTGAACGCCGGTGGTGCTGTCCAAAGCGCCGGTGGGTTCGTCGCACAGGAGCACTTCGGGGCGTTTGGCGATGGCGCGGGCAATGGCGACGCGCTGTTGTTGGCCGCCCGACAACTCGGCTGGGAAGTGGTCGATCCGGTCGCTCATGCCGACGCGGGCCAAGGCCTCCTCGGCGCTCATCGGGTTGGGGGCGATGTCCGTGACCATCTGGACGTTTTCGCGTGCGGTCAGCGACGGCACGAGATTGTAGAACTGAAAAACAAAGCCGACATGATCGCGCCGGTAGCGGGTCAGCGCCCGGTCCGAGAGCGTGGTCAGATTGCGGCCACGGAACTCTACAAGGCCTGAGGTCGCATGATCGAGCCCGCCCAGAATGTTCAGAAGCGTGGACTTGCCCGAGCCGGACGGTCCCAGCAGCACGGTCAGTTCGGACGCGTAGAGATCGAGGTCGACACCGCTCAGGGCGTGCACCTCAGTGCCGCCGGTGTGATAGGTTTTCACAAGCTTTTCGGTATGAAAGACCGTCTCGGCCATGGCGTGCCCCCCTCATGGCGCCAGACTAACCCCATTTCACCTTATCGCCTTGAGACGGGTCAAGCCCGGCTCAGTAATCGCGCTCGAAGAACACGCCGACCCCGGTGTCGCCGTCCGAGCTTGCCGAGCCTTTGATCGTCACGTGGCGCGAGGCGTCGAGGTTGAGGTTGATCACCGACTGGCCGGCATTGTCGATGGTCACATCCGTATAGATCTTGTCGGAAATATATTTGCCGACCTTAAGCGAGGTGTCGCCCTCTTCGGAGGTTTGCAGATCGAGATCGTCCAAACCGAAACTGTCGCGGATCGAGCCCACAAGCCCGCTGCCGCCGCCGGTGAGGGTCGCCACGGCATCGGCCATCTGCGCGGCCTGGAAGGCCGAGATCTCGCTGATGTCCTTGCCGAACAGAAGCTGGGCGAGGATCTCGTCCTGTGGCAGTTCCGGAGAGGAACTCAGCGTCAGTTCCGGCGAACTCAGCGGGCCTTCGGTGATCAGTTGCACGGTCATCGTGTCGGTTTCGGTTTCCGCCACAAGCCGCATCGTCGGGTCCAGCTCGCCCTGAAGCGTGACGGAGCCTTCCTCCATGGTGATCCGTTTGCCCAAAAGCGACAGCCGCCCGCGGATCAGAGAAAATTGCCCGACCGGAATGACATCCGCCGTGGTGCCGCGCAGCCGGAGCTGACCGCCCAACTCGGCGTCGAGACCGCGCCCGCGGATGAAGATCTGGTTCGGCGCGCGGATCGTGAGGTCGAGCCCATAGGCCGCGCTGCTGCCACCGCTTTCACTGACGATCAGCCCCGCCCGGTCGCGGGTGGTGGTGACGGCGGAGGAGGCGCCGACATGGGTCATCTCGGGGATGTCGCCACCGCTGCCAAGGGCAGAGGGCGAGACTGTCACATCGGTCTGCCCGAGCGTGAGCGTGCCCGCAATCGTGCCACCGCCTGCAAGCCCGCCGTCAAAGCTCAGATCGCCGTCGATCGTGGTGCTGTAAAGCTGCGGATCGGTGAGACCCAGCGCGTTGAGACCGATGTCGAGATTGGCGGGCAGAGCGCCGGTCAGACCGATTTGACCGCTGGTCGTCAGGCCGCCGCCCGTGTCGGCGCTGGCGGCGAAGTCGAGCTTTGCCTGTTCGCCATTGAGGGTGACGACACCGCGATCGACGGTGAGTGCCAACCCGGCCGAGGAAATCACCACCCGCGCACCGGAATTGATCTGGACCTGACCGCTGACCGAAGACAGCGCCAGAGGCCCGTTCACTGCAAGATTGAAACTTGTCATGCCCTGAGTGAGCGCGGCGCTGGTCAGCTTGTTCGACAGGCCAAGCGGTGCCGAGCCGGTGAGCGCGAGGGCTGCGGTGGCGAAATCCTGCGCCAGCGTGCCGGAGAGCGCGGCGGTCGATCCGCCCGGCCCGGTCATGTCGGCCTCTGCGGTCCAGGGCGTTTCGGCACCGGTGTGAGACATTTGTGCGTCAAGGCTCAGCGGGCCGCTCAGGGCAACGCCCAGCCGCGCCACATCGTCGAGCCGCGCGGTGAGCGACAGCGCGCCGCTCTCCGTGGTCAATTGCCCTTCGGCTGCCACGTCAAGGGCCCGGGTTTTCAAACTCGTCGGGCGCAGGGTCAAACCGGTTTCGTTGCGTTTCACCCCAACGCTCAGCACGCTTTCGCCGCCGGTGAGCGCATCGAGCTGCTCGATGCCGAATTTGAGATCGGTGCCGGTTGCCTCCATGTCGATGTCGAACGTGCCGTTCAGGGGGGAAAGACTACCTTTCGCCGTGGCGCTCAGCGCGCCGGAAAGGTTCTGTCCCGACAGGGCCGCAAAGCGCGCAAGCCGCGGTGTGTCGAGGCTCATGCGCCCGGTGAATTCGAACCCGGCATCGAGCCCGTCGATGCTGCCCGATGCGGTGGCGCGGGTGGCGTCGGTGCGGGCTTCTAGGCTTTCGATCACAAAGGGCTGACCCTCGCGCCAGAACACCTGACCGGTGAGCGCGGGGGCGGTGCCGACGGCTTCTTGCAAGGCGGGGTCGTCGGAGGCAAACCCCTGAACCGTCAGGCCGAACCGTGCTTTGATCGCGCCCAGAACCGTACCTGCATCATCGCGATTTTGGGTGATCGTGCCCTGTGCGCCCAAACGTGCCGACCCGATGTCGAGCCCGTCCTGCGCATAGCCCGCCATATCGACCGAGGCCGACCAGCTCTGGCCGCGTGTGACGTCATAATTGGCGAGAATCTCGGCATGTTCGACCATGGAGCGCGCCGATCCGAAGGGCAAAAGCACGGGGCGGTCATCGGGGCTCTCAAGGGTGCCGGAGAGCGAGAAGGCGGAGGGCCAGCCATCGGCGGCGATGGTCGTGGCGCCCACGAGCGACAGGGTCCGGGTCGAGAGCGCGAAGCGTTCGAGGTCGAAACCGCCTTCGGGATAGGAGACGCCCTGCGCGGTGAGCGTCGAGGACGGACCGAAGAACCGGGCGTATTCGGCGCTAAAGAGCGGGGTCAGATCGCCCGAGAGATCGGCGGAAAACCGGCGCGGCGCGGGGGCGCCGGGTGCCTCCTCATCGGGTTCGGCGGTGAGCGCCACACGACCCGTGAGCCGCTCTTCGCCCTGTGTCGCAAGCGTGATGTCGGTGGCAAAGCCGTCGAGCGGGCCGGAGCCTTTGGCGGTGAGCGCCAGTGAGGGGGAGCCGGGGAGGTTCGCAAGCGTTGAGACGATACCACCGGCCCCTTCGGCGAGCGAAAGGTCGAGCGACAGCTCTTCGGAGGTGTTGTCGAAGGCGGCGGCGAGGGAGAATGCGCCCTCCGTGCCGTCGATGCGGGTGATCTCGAGCGCCGTGTCGCCGGAGCCGTCTTTGAGTTTCGCCGAACCGGTGAGGCTGATTTCCACTGCTTCACCGAGCTTGAGCACCGGTGCACCGAGATGCACGCGCTCCGCCTCGATGGCGCCGATGTCGATGGACACCGGCAGATCGGGCAGGGAAAACGGTTTGGCCTCCGGGTCGGGCAGATCGACGCCAGTATCCTCGCCCGCGACGGGCAGACGATCGAAGACAATCTCGCCAGCGGCGATCCGTGTCACTTCGAGCCGCCCGGCCAGAAGCGCCTTGCGGCTCCAGTTCAGCTCGGCATCGCGCAGCGTGAACCAGACGCCGTCGGCGTCGGCGATGGTCAGCTCGTCCATTGTGGCGGTCGAGGACAACAGGCCATTGAAGCCTTCGATGCGAATGTCGCGCCCGGCACCCGACAGGTTGTCTTCGAGAAAGCCGACGATCATGGAACGGTCGCGCGCGGTCTCGGCGGTGTTGTCCGCTTCGTTCACACTGTCCTGCGCGGCAAGTGTGAGCGGCAGGGTCGCGGCGAGGGTGATGGGGAGAAGCTTTTTCAAAATGCCTGTCCGATCCCGATGTAGATTTGCATGCCGTCGCCGGTGTCGCCGGAGACCGGCCCCGCGAGGTCGAAGCGGATCGGGCCGAAACTCGTGTTGTAGCGCACTCCAAGCCCCGCGCCCGCATGCCATTCGGCATTGTCGCCGGGCAGGGACCCTGTACCAATGCCGCCGAGATCGTAGAAGCCCACGACAGAAATATTGCCTTTGACCTTGGTGCGCAGCTCGCCGGAGAATCCGAAGAAACTCGACCCGCCGGTCGTATCGCCGCCACCGAGATCGACGCCGAGGGATTGATAGGGCTGGCCCCGCACAGTGCCGCCGCCGCCGGAGAAGAACAGCATGTCGGGCGGCACTTCGGTGTAATCGGCCCAGAGAATGGAGCCGAGCTGCAACCGCCCCGCCAAGGTGAAACGGTCGTCGTCGCCAAATGGGCGATAGGCGCGCCCGTCGGCGAAAAGCCGTGTGCCGGAGGCGGACCCGTTCACGCCGATGAAAGGTTCGATCTCGGCTTCGAAATAGGTGCCGGAGGTCGGGTTGAGGGAATTGTCGCGGGTATCGCGGCTGCCGTCGATGGGCAGGATGACATGCGAGAAACTGCGCGAGCCGAGATCGTCCTCGACCTCGGAATAGCGATAGCCGATCCCGGCGGAAAAGGTCGAATTGGGCGAGGTCTCGACCTCGAAGCCCAAGGTGACTTCGCCGCTGTCGGAGAGATATTCCGGCTCGTCGAGATGCTCGAGCGTGGCGCCCAGTACCAGCGTCGTCTTGCGTGTCACGGTGGCCGGGCGGCGGTAGCTGGTCGACAGCGTCACGTCCACGCCGGTGGTGCTGCCAAGCCCCGCCACTTCGCCTTCGAAGCGCAGACGGTCGGCATTGTCGGTGAGGTTGCGATGCATCCAATAGGCGCTGAGTGTGCCGCCTTCGAGCGAGGACAGTTCCGCACCGAACCCGAGGCGACGGGTCTTTTCATCGACCAGCGTGGCGGTGATGTCGAGACTGTTGTCGGGGTTCAGCGTGTCGGCTTCGCGCAGGGTGATGGAGCGGAAGGTGCCGGTTTTTTGCAGCCGCTTGGTGACGAGAGCGAGCTTTTCCGGGCTGTAGTCGCTGCCGGTCGGCAGGTTGGCGATGCGCCGCAGCCGGTCGTCGCGCACGGTGGTCTTGCCTGCGAAATGCAGATCGCCGAAGGTCACGGCGGGGCCGGGGGCGATGGTCAACTCGGCATCGAGCGTCTCGTCGCGGTGATCGGCGACGATGGACTGGTCGGCGAGTTCCGCCTTGGCGTGCGAGGCGGCGCGCCAGCTTTCGATGGCGGTGTCGGAGGCGTCCGCGATGAGGTTGGAATGGGCCACCTCGCCGCTCACGAACCCCTCCGGCAATTCGGTGCCGGGGGCGAGCGGCGCGACGCGCGCGGTGCCGAAGACGAACTGCGGTCCCGGAGTGACGGTGATGACCACGTTCTGAATGGAAGAAGGCAGGGAAATCAGCGACATGGAGGCGCCTTCCTGACCGTCCACGCGGATCGAAATGCTCGGGCCGTAATAGCCTTCGCGATAGAGTGCGCCGATCAGGTTGCGATAATCGCTCTGGACGGCGGCGATGATCTCCTCGGGTGCGGTGACATCGGTGTCGGCGGCCTCTAGCACCGCAGAGGCGGCTTTGATCTGGGCCTTGAGATCGTCGCCCGCAGTGGTCTCCAGACGTGCGTCAAAGGCCTGCGCGGTGGTGGCGCAAAGCAGCAAAATGGCGGATAGAGCAGTTGATCTTGTCGCGTTCGGCACGGTCGACTTTCCCTCGGACGGTCCCCCCCGTCGCTGCGACTATGCGGATTTTGCGCGCCGGAGGAAAGGGGCCCAGCGCGGATTTTCTCCCCGTTCTTTCACATGGGTCCGATAAGCGGCAGTTTGTCGCTTGCCCCGATAGGGTCCGGGTCTTAGGGTCCGCGAAAAATGGAGGGCGAGATGGCCGAATGTGAGATTTGTGGGGCGTCAGGGCCTCTGACCGAAGTGGCGGTGAGCCCGCGGACGGATGTGGTTGCGCTTTGTGAGACCTGTGCGGTGGGGCTCAAGGGGGAGCCGGTGCCTGAGGGGCATTGGCAGGCGTTGAGCACGTCGATGTGGTCTGAGCGCGATGCGGTCAAGGTGATCTCCTGGCGTCTTTTGAACCGTTTCCGCGACGAAGCCTGGGCGGCGGATGCGCTCGAGATGCTCTATCTCGAGCCTGAGGTCGAGGAGTGGGCCAAGGCTGCCGGTCCCGAAGTGATCCATCGCGACAGTGTCGGCGCGGTGCTGTCCTCGGGCGATACGGTGGTTCTGATCAAGGATCTGCCGGTCAAGGGCGGCGGGTTTACCGCCAAACGCGGCACGGCGGTGCGGGGGATTTCCCTGGTGCCGGACAACGCGGGCCATATCGAAGGCCGTGTCGAAGGTCAGCGGATCGTGATCCTGACCGAGTTCGTCAAAAAGCGCTGAGCGCTCAAAACACTTAAATTGACAGATTCGAAAAGGCGGCGTATCGGGCGCATGATGCACATCAGATGCAGCGTGCCGCCCGTCGCGTGGCCGGTCGACATTTTCGACACGGCAAATGAGCGGGCCCTTTTGAAAGATCCGGATCATGGCGGGGAGCGTGTTTTCCTCGGGGGACCTGACGGCCGACCGTCGGGCGTCCTTTGCCGAAACCCTTGCGCATCTGGGCGATCTCGCCGGGGCGATCGAAACCCTGTCCGGGGCGCTCGAATTGGCGCCGGGCTGGGCGGCAGGGTGGTTTCGTCTGGGCGAATTCATGGAGCTCAGCGGGGAGATCGAGGGGGCCTGTCAGGCTTGGGACAAGGCGGTTCAGGCCGATCCTTCCGACCCTTTGGGAGCGGGCTTGAAACGCGATCTGGCGCGGCGGGTGCCGGTGGCGGAAGCCATGCCGCCCGCTTTCGTCGAACTGCTGTTCGATCAATACGCGCCACGATTCGAGCGTTCACTGGTGGAGAAGCTCGGCTATCGTGGACCGGAAATTCTCATGGACGCTCTGAGGCTTGCGGGGCGGACGCAGTTCGGTTCCGTGCTCGACCTCGGCTGTGGCACCGGGCTTATGGGGACGGTTCTGCGCCCGGTCTCGGCGAGGCTCGAGGGGTATGATATTTCCGACGGCATGTTGGTCGAGGCGGACCGCAAGGGCATCTATGATGTGCTGGACAAGCGTGACATCGCCCGGCTCGATGTGACCGAGCGGCGCTATGATCTGATCGTCGCGGCGGATGTGTTCATCTATCTCGGTGCGCTGGAACGGGTGATCGGCTGGTGCGCCGGATCGCTGGCCGAGGGCGGCGTTCTGGCCTTTACCGTCGAGCTGGGCGATGCGCCGGTCCAACTGCGCGAGAGCCGTCGATTTGCCCATTCTCAGGCCTATGTCGAGGGGCTTTTGGCGGAGGCGGGGTTTGGCTCCATGCGCCTGATGCCCTGCGTGATCCGGGAGGATCGTGGTGTGGCGATCGACGGGCTGGCGGTGGTGGCGGGCAGTCTGAGACTGCGCCATGACCGGGAAGGCGATGGCGATCTGATGGCGTTTGCCTGAGTGGTTCGCCTGAGGTTAGTCGACCGGGATGAAGGTGTAAAAGGTGAGCCCCGCGCCGATCTCGCGGGTGATGATGTAATCGCCGCTCAGACGGTACTGGATGATCCCGGTGCCGCCATGGGTTGGGTCCTGCCGCTCTGCGGTATTTTCGAAGGTCACGACAACCCGGCCAAGACAGGACTCATCCGTCGCAGGGTCCGGGCCGTTCTCGTTGAAATAGGCCATAACCCGTTCTTCGCATTTGGTTTTGTCGGTGATCGATAAGGGTGTATTGTAAATCTCGCCGGAGAGGAAACCGGGGTCTTCGCCGGGATAATTGATCTCTGTGAACATCTGCTGAACGGCGGTCGATTGGCTCGCGTCGAGCGTCAGATCGAGCGTCACGGGGCGGTCGATCCGGGTGTCGATCTTGGCGAGGATTTCGGCGTTGGAATAGCCGGTCAGCGACAGCGTGCCTTCGAGCCTCTCCGCCCAAACCGGGCTGGCAAGACAGGCGAGCGAGAGGAGCAGGGGCAGGCGCATGGCGGTCTCCGGTGGGGTCCGAACAGTGTAACGGCTTTGCGTGAGCTGTCCACTTTCCTGTTCTTCGCGCATGAAAAAGGCCCGGGCGCGCGTAGCGTCCGGGCCGATTTGTCCTGCGTTCGCCAGATATTAGGCGAGAACGAGGTTCACCGCAGATTCGCGGCCGTCACGGCCGGCTTCGATGTCGAAGGTGACCTTCGCGCCATCGGCCAGGCCGGTGAGGCCAGAACGCTCAACAGCAGAGATGTGCACGAACACGTCTTTGTTGCCGCCTTCCGGTTGAATGAAGCCGAAGCCTTTGGTGGAATTGAACCATTTCACGGTGCCAGTGGCCATCGTGTGTACTCCTGTGTATTTGCCCCTCACGACATTGCAGGGACCCGGCGTCGTCGTAATCGTTCGATGACTGTGGCCGGTTAAGGAGAACAGAAGGGTCGAAAGAGGTAACTTAGCGCTGTCCGTATGACATGTTTTCAGGGGTTTGGATAGGGGGATTTTGTGATGTCGGCAAAGCGTCGGCTTTGCGTCGGACTTCTGTCGGACCCCGCGCGCGGTCGGATCAGGCGGGGTTAACCGGTGTCTGTCAGAGTCAGAGTGAGGCATTGTTTTTGAGGAGCGTGCCATGAGACGGCTGACCAAGACCCAACGCCTTGCGCAGGACCGGTTGCAACGCCACGCGGAGGCGCTGGGCCGGTTGGACAGTTTCGATTGGGACGTGGCGCAGATCGTGCCGGAGGCCTGGGCCACGCTGGAACAGGATCTGGATGTCACCGAGAAGAAGTTGAAGGTGACGTTGCGACTGGACGAGAGTGTGGCGAAGTTTTTCCGGGCGCAGGGGGCGGGGTATCAGGCGCGGATCAACCATGTGCTTGGCACCTATGCGCAGATGAAGATCGCGGAGGTGGCGGTGACGGAGCGGCGGTATGAGGCATGGCGCCGGGCGCGGAAGGCGGGGTTGAGCGAGGAGGAGCAGATGAGGGCTTGGCGGGAGGCTGAATAGGTCGAGCTTAAGGGGATGGTATGGAGAGGTCGTTTTGAAATGGAGACCAATCAAAGATGCCTTGGCATCTTTGACGCGAGCCTTCGGCGCAGCCGAGGGCGTGGCTGGCAGCGTATTGCGAAGCAATGTGCGAGAAGCCGCCTTACCCTTCCCCCGTCACGCCGGAGGCGTGCCGACTATGATCGGCGCGCCTTTGGTGCGACGGGAAGTCCCTTTCGGGCCTATATATTCTAATTTCTATTCTTGTGTTTGGTTGATATTTTGGATGGTTAAGGCGTCGATGAGATCAATGCCGAAATACTGCGTGCCGAATGCTAAAAGAGCTAGAATTGCAGATGTAACGAGTGTCGATGCGACGCCGACTTTCAGGAGGTTTCCAAATGAAGCCGAACCTCTAACAGTTCGAGATGCTTCTAAAAATTCCCTTGAAATTGCGGCTTTTTCAATTTCGGGCTTTTCATCTTCTACAAAGGAATTTGCGAAGCCAATTAAAATGTCCTGCGCATCCATTCTATATCGTTCAAGCTGATCATCAGTCGCGTTGCTTTCTGCGAAGCCGCGTTCTTCATCGCTTGAAGGTGGGCGGCTGTGCTTTTCTCTAAATTTTGACGCCCATGATCGTTTGTGACGTTTGTAGAGTGCGTAAGCGACTAAGCCTTCGATGTCTTCGTTATCTTCGCCTGCCAACAGATCGAAGAGCGGATTAAGTTCCTGTGGGCTCATAAAGTTTTTTGTCTTTCAATACGCGTGTAGCAGCGCGGACACCTTTGTTATAAGTGGTAGGCTTTACAGACACCACATGTCGTCCAGAGGCACCATTTTGTTCTTTGGTTGTCCAGCTGCCAGATTGGTTCGATCTTTTGATGATGCGAAAAAAAGCCGTTTTCGGCGCTTTGTTCATCGCTAAATCCCTTTGCTGCTCTCTGAATCATATAGGTATTTAACTTAAGAAGTCATTGATTATTTATTTCGAAATTTGATCGTGCTTTCCAATGTTGAAAAAATTAGAAAATAATGCAGGCCTTTCAGATGGCAATTCGCGGGTTTAGAAAAGGCGCCCGAGGGCGCCTTTGTCAATCTTACTGATCTGAAATCATCGCGCTCCTGCTCCACGGGGCGCGAAGGGCGTGACAAAATTGCGAGCAATTTTGCACGGTTTGCCTCACGCTGTCTTGATCCCAAGCGGAACTACAAGAAATCCCCGCGCTTTTAGCGCGAGAATTTCTTATATTTCAGGCGCTTCGGTTCCAAGGCATCCGGCCCCAACCGCCGCTTCTTGTCTTCCTCGTAATCCTCGAAGTTACCTTCGAACCATTCCACATGGGCATCGCCTTCGAACGCCAGAATGTGGGTACAGATCCGGTCGAGGAAGAAGCGGTCGTGGGAGATGACCACGGCGCAGCCTGCGAATTCCGTCAGCGCGTCTTCCAAAGCACGCAGGGTTTCGACGTCCAAGTCGTTGGTCGGTTCGTCGAGGAGGAGGACGTTGCCGCCGGATTTCAACAGCCGCGCCATGTGGACGCGGTTGCGTTCGCCGCCGGAGAGGACGCCGACTTTCTTCTGCTGATCGCCGCCTTTGAAGTTGAAGGCGGAACAATAGGCGCGGCCGTTCATTTCGGCGTCGCCCAAGGCGATGATCTGTTGGCCGTCGGAGATGGCTTCGAACACGGTCTCGTTCGGGTCCAGATCGTCGCGGGACTGGTCGACGTAGCTGAGCTTGACCGTGTCGCCATATTCGACCGTGCCGGCGTCGGGTTCCAATTGGCCGGTGAGCATGCGGAAGAGCGTCGATTTGCCGGCGCCGTTCGGGCCGATGACGCCGACGATGCCGCCGGGCGGGAGGGAGAAGTCGAGCCCCTCGATCAACTGCTTGTCGCCCATGTGTTTCGACAGGCCATGCACTTCGATGACCTTGGAGCCGAGGCGCGGGCCGTTGGGGATAACGATCTGGGCGCGAGTGATCTTGTCGCGCTCGGATTGCGAGGCGAGGTCGTTGTAGCGGTCGATCCGGGCCTTTTGCTTGGCCTGACGGGCCTTGGCGCCCTGCCGCATCCACTCGAGTTCGCGCTCAAGGGTTTTCTGACGGGTCTTGTCTTCCTTGGCTTCCTGTTCGAGGCGCTTGGCTTTCTGTTCGAGCCATGCGGAATAGTTGCCCTCGTAGGGGATGCCGCGGCCACGGTCCAATTCGAGAATCCAGCCGGTGATGTCATCGAGGAAATACCGGTCGTGGGTGACGATCAGGATCGTGCCCTTGTACTCGATGAGGTGCTGTTGCAGCCAGGCGATGGTTTCGGCGTCGAGGTGGTTGGTCGGTTCGTCGAGGAGCAGCATGTCGGGGGCTTCGAGCAGGAGCTTGCAGAGCGCGACACGGCGTTTCTCGCCGCCCGAGAGCGTGGTGACATCGGCGTCATCGGGGGGGCAGCGCAGGGCCTCCATGGAGACGTCGATCTGGCTGTCGAGATCCCAGAGGTTCTGGGCGTCGATCTCGTCCTGGAGCTTGGCCATCTCGTCGGCGGTCTCGTCGGAGTAGTTCATGGCGAGCTCGTTGTAACGGTCGAGGATCGCCTTTTTGGCGGCCACACCCAGCATGACGTTGCCGCGCACGTCGAGGGACGGGTCGAGCTCCGGCTCCTGCGGCAGGTAGCCGACTTTGGCGCCCTCGGCGGCCCATGCTTCGCCCTGGAAGTCCTTGTCCATGCCCGCCATGATGCGCATGAGGGTCGATTTACCGGTGCCGTTGACACCGACGACGCCGATTTTCACGCCCGGGAGGAAGGAGAGGCGGATGTTCTCGAACACCTTCTTGCCGCCGGGGTAGGTCTTGGACACGCCGTCCATGTGGTAGACGTATTGATAGGCTGCCATTTGGGGGCTCCTTTGGGGGGAATGGTTTGGGCGGTGGTTTAGCGTGGGAAGAGGGGGGATGGGAAGGGGTATCTCTGCATGGGATTTCGCTATGCCCACATGTTACATGCCGCTAAGCTCTTCAAAACCATTGAAGCCGAGATTGATATGCCGACGCCTATTTTCCAAATCATTTATGCGGATCAACAGAACAGGGAATTTCCAAACCCAACAGCCGTCCGGAAGTTTTTGGATATCGAGCAGGAGATTTGGCAACCGTTTCTTGATGAGGTTTTGAAAGAAGGTTCTTTAATCCAGCGTCATCACCAAGAGTTCACGTCTAGGTATCAGAGCGTGAACTTTGTTTTGCTCTCTGAGCCTTTTAAACGAATGCGTGACGATCTGCTAAAAAGTTCTGAAGCAGGCAGAAGCTGGCAGACGAATACGATGGGGCCTCCACCGTCTGATAGCTTGATTGGCAGGCTGATTATCGGCCTATTCTCATCAGGATATTTTTCGCAATCTGTTGATGTTTACACATACTATCTTTCTCTTCCAGGAAGAGGAAACAATCTTCGTAATTTAAGTTCTCATATAGCTCGCGGGCAGCGCTACTTCGAAGCTGCTTATGCCGTTGAGGCGATGCCTTTCGGCAAGGTCTCTGGGGCTAAAGTCGGGGCAGAAAAACGAGCATTAGACGTCCAACTCGCTGCGGTGAAAGAAGAAGTCGAAAAGCTTCAGAATTTGCGAGATCAGCTGGCAGAAGAGTTTGAGCAATTAAAAAACGAGAAATCGAAAGCATTCAGTGATGAGATTTCCGCTCGTAACAACGAAGCGCAGGAAATGCGTGATGTTGAGCACGAGCTTTTTTCCGAACTCAATGAGAAGATTGAGGAGGTTTACGAACGTTTGTCGGTGGATATGCGTCAAACCACCTTGAAAGGGAAAACTCAAAACGAACGTAATCAGCGAGAATATGAGGGAGTTAAAAAGCTTTTCTTTGAAGATATGAAATTCCAAGCGCCTGTTCGTTTGTGGAATCTAAGAGAAAGACAACATAAGAAGGCAGCAGAGCGCGCGATCGGAATTTTTATGGTTCTGGCGCTTAGTGCGATTGCTTTGGCGATCCTTGTCCCCGTTGGTTACGGAGATAAAATCGCAGAGAGTTTTTTCAATTCTGATGATCAACTCTCGGCGAAAGGACCTTTGCTCATTGGTGGAATATTAACGACGATGTCCATTTTGCTTTGGATTATACGTCTTCAATACAAGGTGTTCTTGAGCGAACGACATTTGATGCTGGATGCGGCAGAGAAGAAAGCCTTCGCGCAGTCGTACCGAACTCTCCGTCGAGATCAGGAAGTTAGCAAGGATAGTGAGGCCGTGGTCTTGGCTGCACTGTTCCGGCCAACTCAGGACGGCATTATTAAGGACGACGAAAGCGGCCTAGATATTTCGGTTGCGGCGCTGTTGGCGCGGCAATTGGGTAAACCCTGAGACCAGCCTCACACCCGCTTCTCAAAAAACAAATCCGGGTAGGGATCATCATTAAACCGTTCGATCTCGGTCCAGCCCAGCCGCTGATACAGTCCCGCCGCTTCCGGCAGGGCCGAGTTGGTGTCCAGCCTTAGTGTGGTGATGCCCATGGTCCGGGCGTGGGTTTCGGCCTCGGTCATCAGGCGTTTGGCCAAGCCCAGACCGCGGGCGGAGGGGGCGACCCAGAGGCGTTTGATTTCGGCGTAGCCCCCCTTTTCTTTAGACCTGTCTGTGCCTTTCAATCCGACGCAGCCGGAGGGCAGCCCATCGGACAAGGCCACGAGGAACACGCCACGCGGCGGGCGCATGTCGTCGCTGTCGAGGCGTGCGGCTTTGGCGGGGTCGAAGCCCATGGCGAAGCGCGCGGCCAGTTCGGCGTAGTAGCTTTCGAGGCAAAAGATGGCGGGGGCGCTGTGCGGATCGCTTTCCACAATCTCGATCCGGTCGCGGCCCAGTGCGGAGGCGATCAGGTCCATGGCGGCGAGGAGGGCTTGGGGGTGCGGGTGGCGGTCCAGAAGCGTTTGGGCGCGGGTGTCGGAGAGGGTTTCGTAGGCGGCGTATTCGTTTTGGCCCGCGGGCGTGAGGCGCGCGATGCGGCGGCGTTTGTCGGCGGGGTCTTCGGCGACCTCGATCAGGCCTTCGTCCTCAAGGGACCGCAAAAGGCGGGAGAGCAGGCCGGTGTCGAGATCGAGGAAGGCGCGGATGTCGGAGACGGCACGGCCAGAGGGGCCGATGGCATTGAGCACGCGGGCTGCGCCGAGCGGGCGGCCGCGACCCAGAAAGCTCTGGTCCAACACGCCGGTTTCGGTGGTCACGGCGCGGTTGAAACGGCGGATGCGGGCAATTGGGGAAAGGGTCATGGAGGTGCCTGACTTCGGTCCGTTATTTTTGCTGACTTTAGTCAGGAAATAGGCGCTGTCAAGCGAGAGCGATTGACAGGCGACCGGCTTGCCGCCATGCAGAACGCCATGCAATTGCCCATGCGTTATGAGCTGCCCTATGGCCGCCCCGGTCAGGTGATCGGGTTACTGGGGGGATCGTTCGATCCCGCCCATGAGGGGCATGTGCATATCACGAAAATGGCGCTGAAACGGTTTGGGTTGGATCGGGTGTGGTGGCTTGTGAGCCCCGGCAACCCGTTGAAGGCGGAGGGGCCTGCGCCGATGGAGCGGCGGCTGTCCCATGCGCGGCAGATCATGCAGCACCCGAGGGTCGAGATTACAGACATCGAGGCCAAGACCGGCACGCGCTATACGGCGGCGACGCTCAGGGCGCTCAAGCGGCTTTATCCCGGCGTGAGTTTTGTCTGGCTGATGGGGGCGGATAACCTTGCGCAATTCCACCTCTGGCAGGACTGGCGCGAGATCATGGAGACGACGCCGGTGGGCGTCATTGCCCGGCCCGGCAAGCGGGGGGCGGCGCGCAATTCGGTGGCGGCACAGAGCTTTGCCCATGCGAAACTGACGCCCTGGTCGTCGCGGCTATTGGGGCGCTGCGGGGTGCCGTGCTGGTGTTTCATCAACGTGCCGATGTCGGATGCGTCTTCGACGGAGATCCGGGCGCGGGGCGGTTGGGACCGGGGGTGATCGGGGAAACTGCGACGGGGAGCGAAAGGCGTGATTTCCCGTCTTGCCCGGATCGCCAAGCCGCGCTTAACTCGCGGCCATGACTGGGTATGATTTTTCTCGAATGAACCGACGGAAGGCGCTTGGGCTCTTGTTGGGCGGCGCGGCACAGGTCGTGGCGCAGGCGGCGGGGGCGGAGGAGCTGATCGCTTCGGCGATCCCGAAGCCGCGCCCGGCGGATTTGCACAAACGCGCGCTTCCGGCGGGGGAGGCGCTTGTCGCCGCCTCCGGTCTGACGGGGCATGTGAGCTACGCCGTGTCGCCCAGCGCCGGGGGCGAGATGTACGAGGTGCATGAGCCGCTGCTGCGCCTGCCGCCCGCCTCGGTGGCGAAGACGGTGACGGCGCTTTACGCGCTGCATCATCTGGGGGCGGAGCACCGGTTCGTGACACGGGTTCTGGCGACGGGGCCGGTCGTGAACGGCGTGGTGCAGGGCGATCTGGTGCTGGTCGGCGGCGGTGATCCGACGCTTGACACCGACGGGCTCGGGATGCTTGCGGGCAAGCTGCGCGAGGCGGGGATCACCGGGGTCAAAGGGCAGTTTTACGTCGACGATACGGCGCTGCCGCGGATCGAGGAGATCGACGGCGCGCAGGTGGAATACGCGGGGTATAATCCGACGATTTCCGGGCTGAACCTGAATTACAACCGGGTGCATTTCGAGTGGAAGCGGCAGGGCGAGGACTACAGCCTCAAGATGGACGCGCGCGCGGAACGCTATGCGCCGGATGTGCGGATCGCGCGGATCAGCGTGGCGGCGCGGGACCTGCCGGTGTTCGATCATGTCGCCGGGCAGGGGCGGGACGAATGGACCGTGGCGCGGGGGGCCTTGGGCAATGGCGGCGCGCGGTGGTTGCCGGTGCGGCTGCCGGGGCTTTACGCGGCAGAGGTGTTTCAGGCGGTGGCGGGCGCGCAGGGTGTGCGCCTGCCTCAGGGACAGCGCAAAGCCTTGGGCGGGACGGAAGTGGCGCGGATCGAGAGCGCGCCGCTCAGTGTCGTGGTGCGCGACATGCTGAAATATTCGACCAACCTGACAGCGGAGGTCATCGGGTTGACGGCGAGCCGGGCGCGGGGGCTGGCGCCTGCCACGCTTGCGGCTTCGGCGCAGGCGATGAGCGATTGGGCGCAATCGGCGCTGGGCATGCGGCATGTGGCGCTGGTGGATCACTCGGGGCTCGGGGGCGCGTCGAAAGTGACCACAGTGGATATGGTGCATATGCTGAGTGCGCCGGGGGTCGAGGCGACGCTTGCGCCGCTGATGAAGCCGATCCCGATGCGCGATGCCAAGGGCAATGTGATCCAGAACAGCCCGGTGAGCGTGCACGCCAAGACCGGGACGCTGGATTTCGTTTCCGCGCTGGCGGGCTATGCCGATGCGCCGGGCGGCGGGCGGATGGCTTTTGCGATCTTCGCCGCCGATGTACCGCGCCGTGAAGCGGCGAAGGCGGCGGGGGCGGAAGAGCGGCCAGAGGGCGCGCGGACGTTCAACACGCGGGCGAAGAAACTCCAGCAGGCGCTGATCGAGCGCTGGGCGGGGGTTTATGCGGGGTGAGGATGTCGCTTGACGCAAAGGGTTTTATGCTCACTGATGGAGAAATATTTTCTCGCATTTAGAGCTTGGGGACTCATATGCCCTTCTACATCAGGGATTCTATTGTTGTTGGCCCATTTCGTATCAACCTTTCCAAATCTGGTCTTGGAGTTTCGGCTGGTTTCCGGGGCTTCAGAATTGGGACAGGGCCCAAAGGGCATTATATTCATGCAGGCGTGAACGGCGTCTACTATAGAAAGACTTTGGGCGGCATAGGGCGGAAACCCAAATCGCGCGCCTCTTCTGAGCTTCATCTCACAATTCCAATGCCGGGAGATTTGCCTGCATATATGACTGAGGACGGTGTTCTCATGCAGCGCATTATATCTGCGGATGCCGCACTATTGGTCTCAGAAAGTCATACGGATGCTCTGCAAACGTTGAACGATGCGCGTGCGCAAACGTCGATGACTGTGGTCTTGGGGTTTCTTACCGGAGGGATAGTTGCATTGGCCCTCATGGCCCAGGCACCTGTAGCAATATTGATTGCCGTGATATTGTTTGGTGTGGGGCTATTGATTGGAGGGCGCGTTGATGCGTCACGCAGGAATGTGGTTTTTGCCTATGAGCTGGATGAAAAAGCCCAGACAGCATATCGGGAATTGATAGACGGGCTGGATGTTCTTGGACGTGCGAGCCTGTTGCAGTTTGTCAAAGCGAAGGGTGATATTCACACCCTTCATGCTTGGAAAAAGAACGCTGGGGCCTCCAGTTTGGTCGATACGGCAACAACATCGGTCAGTTATGCCCTCCCGCCGGGAGTTGCATCGAACATCACTCCGCCAATGCTGAAAATTGACGGGAAAGCGTGTTACTTTCTTCCGGATTGCATTCTGATTTTAGAGAACAAACGATATGGTGCTGTCCGTTACGAAGATCTCCGTTCCGATGTGCGCGATCAAAGAATGATTGTAGAACATGCACCTGCGGATGCCTTGGTTGTCGGTGAGACGTGGCGCTATGTTAACAAAAATGGAGGCCCCGATCGGCGCTTTAATAACAACTCCCGATTGCCGATTTGTCTTTTTCAAGAAGTCGCAATGATCAGCACGCAAGGTTTCAAAGGACTTTTGCAAGTGTCCAGACGAGATGCTGCTGCGCCTTTGAATGTTGCTTTGAAAGCGATGGGGAAAATAGCGCGTGAGTTGGAGGATGCTACGCCACTTATAATCACTTATGACAAATAGGCGCCTACAAGTGGGTTGTAGTGTTTATGCTTGCCCTTACCCCGCCACCTCATGCACCAACATATACCGCGCCCGCGCGCCGCGTTCGATGGCGGCGGCGTGGAGGCGGTCGATGTTCAATTCGTAGCGAATCTCTTCCAAGAGACGCAGCTCGGCCTCGTAGGTGTGGCCATCGGCGGCGGCGACGTCGCAGGCCAGCGCATAGGCGGTCTCGTGGAGATAGTCCGGCAGGTTGTCGCGAATGAGGCCGAAAAGCGCGTCGAGCCCGTCCTCTTCGGAGAAGAGATCGAAGACGGTGGAGGAGACCACCTTGATCCGGTCGGTGTCATAGGACCCGAAGACCGGCAAGTGGTTGACGATATTCTCGATGGTGACAAGCTCGGCGGTGCGGATGTTCTCGTCGGACATGGACTGGGCGATCATCACGGCGACGAGACAGTCCTGCGGGGTCAGGGAATGGGGAATATCGTTCATTTTCTTGGCTCCTCATGGGGCATGTGCGGTCAAACAATATTGACGGAAGAGGGGAGGGGCAATAGGAGTTGCGCCTTGCGGGAGAGACCCGCGTGTTAAAAGGATTGCTGAAAATGACGGACCTGCGTGATGCCGGTATGAGCTCGAAAGCCTGGCCCTTTGAAGAGGCCCGGACTGTACTCAAACGGTATGAGGCATCCAAGGACAAGAAGGGCTATGTGCTCTTTGAGACCGGCTACGGTCCGTCGGGTCTTCCGCATATCGGGACCTTTGGCGAGGTGCTGCGCACGACGATGATCCGCCGCGCGTTCGAGGTGATCTCGGATGTGCCGACGCGGCTGATCTGTTTTTCGGACGATATGGACGGGATGCGCAAAGTGCCGTCGAACGTGCCGAACCAAGAGCTGTTGCACGAGAACCTGCATAAACCGCTGACCTCGGTGCCGGACCCGTTCGAGGAGTTCGAGAGCTTCGGCCATCACAACAACGCCATGCTGCGCCGGTTCCTCGACACGTTCGGGTTCGAGTATGAATTCTATTCGGCGACCGAGTTTTACAAAACCGGCCAGTTCGACGAGATCCTGAAACGCGCCGTCGAGAAATACGACGACGTGATGAAAGTGATGCTGAAATCCCTGCGCGAAGAACGTCAGCAGACCTATTCGATCTTCCTGCCGATCCACCCGGAGACGGGGCGGGTGCTTTATGTGCCGATGAAATCGGTGAACAAGGACGATTACACGATCACGTTCGACGACGAGGACGGTCGCGAATGGACGCTGCCCGTGACAGGCGGCGCGGTGAAACTGCAATGGAAACCGGATTTCGGGGCGCGCTGGGCGGCGCTCGATGTCGATTTCGAGATGTACGGCAAGGATCACTCGACCAATACGCCGATCTACGACCGGATTTGCGAAATCCTCGGCGGCAAGAAGCCGGAGCATTTCACCTATGAGCTGTTCCTCGACGCCAATGGCGAGAAAATCTCCAAGTCGCGGGGCAACGGGTTGTCGATCGACGAATGGCTGACCTATGCCTCGACCGAGAGCCTCGCCTATTTCATGTACCAGAAGCCGAAAACCGCGAAACGGCTGCATTTCGACGTCATCCCACGGATGATGGACGAATATCACCAGCAACTGCGCGCCTATCCGGGACAGGATGCGGCGCAGAAGGCGGCGAACCCGGTGTTCCACATCCACGGCGCGGATGTGCCGCTGTCCGATATGGTGGTGCCGTTCTCGATGCTTCTGAACCTCGCGTCTGTGGCGGGTGCGGAAGAGAAAGAGCAGCTTTGGGGCTTTATCCAGCGTTATGCGCCGGACGCGTCGCCCGAGGCCAACCCGCAGCTCGATGCGGCGGCGGGCTATGCGGTGCGCTATTACAACGACTTCGTGAAGCCGGAGAAAGTGTTCCGCGCGCCGACGGACGCAGAACGCGCGGCGATGGAAGATCTCAAGGCAGCATTCGGTTCGGCCGAGGTGGCTTTGGCCGCGATTGCCAAGAAAAACGCCGATATGGGCTCGGACGAGGCGCTGCCGGAGGCGGATTTCGCGGATGGCGATTTCCTCCAGAGCATCGTTTTCGCGGTCGGCAAGAACCACGGGTTCGAAAACCTGCGCGACTGGTTCAAGGCGCTCTACGAGGTGCTTTTGGGCCAAAGCCAAGGCCCGCGTTTCGGCTCCTTCGCGGCGCTTTACGGCGTGACCGAGACCATCGCGCTGATCGATAAAGGCCTGTCGGGCGAACTGTCGTAAGTCTTATTTCAGACGTGTTTTCAAAGGGCTGCCCTTCGGGGTGGCCCTTTTCAGTTGGAATTGCGCCAGAGCCGATACCAGACGGACCAGCGGCGCGACAGGGTGTCGGGCGTGTCGGCCAGAAGCCGCGCGCCATCGAGGAAGGCCTGTTTCTCAAGCGTCTCGATGCGGTCGGCCAGACCCTGCTCCAACACCTTGAGCGGCGCTTTGGCAAGACCTGCGGCGCGGGCCTCTTCGCCCAGAACATGCAGGTCGTGATGTTTCCCCAAAAGCTCGCCCAAGGCTTCGGCGGCGGTGAGATGCGCGGCCATCGCCTCCGGCCAGATCGGGGCGAGGATCTGGGCATGGTAGAAATGGTATTTCACATGTTTGCGCCAGGTGTGGAAATCCTCCGGCGCGCGGGTTTCGCGGGCGTGCTCCATCGCGTCGCGGGCCTCGGCATAGGTCTTTGACAGGCCGGGAAAGATCGCCCTGCGCCCGCTGTGCCGCAGGGACCACTGGGCGGAACTGTCCCGGAGCGCAGTAAGCGCCGCGCCGGTGTCGCGCAGAAGGGCCACGGACGGATCGCTATAGGCGGCATCGCGGCGCATCCCCAGCTCCGTGAGGTAAGGCCCCAGAGGATCGTCGGGCAGGGCGACATAATCCGCGACATGACCAAGCGTGTCGCAGCGCACCTTGATGTCGCGCAGCGCCGAGAGATTGCGTCCGATGTCGCGCAGGGCCTGATCGGCGGATTTGAAACCGTCGAAATCCGGGCGCACGAGACGGATCAGCCCGCGCATCTCCTTGAGACGCTTGCGAATGTCGTGCACGGCCAGCATCCGGGTCTCGGGCGTTTCGGCGCCGGTCGCTTCGATCGCGCGGGTCAGACGATCCTCGGCAATACGCCGGAGCGCGGCGCCCATGTCTGGGTCTTTCGGACGTATGTGATAGCTCATGATCACCTCTCCCGCCGAACATAGGACAGGATATGTGACCCGTCTATGACATCTGCGCCAGTACAGGCGATGTTGCGTGCGCGCCGGACGGGGCGTCCGCAGGGTTAACAGCGCCGTTAATCCCCTTGGGGTAGACCTTTTCGCATCTCAGGGCACATGCGCGCCTTGGGTTTCCATGACGAGACATTGCGAGTGCACGCGTCCGGGGCTCCGGAGGCGCGGGGTGCCGTCATGCAGATCGGTGCGCATCGGATTGAAGGATTGAAAGGGGTTCGGATGAACAAGGCCGTAACAGATGGGCTGGTGCTGATGCCGCCGGCGTTCGAGGAAGGGCTGGACGTCTGGTCCAGCGAAGACGGCACGCCCGGCTCGGCGACCTATGACGGGGCGGCGAATGCCTCTCTGGTGGTGGCGGATGCCGATTTCGGCGGGTGCCTCGAGATCGTCAAAAACACCACTCTGACCAAGCTGCGCTATATGGGCGAAACGCCGCTTCAGCCGGGGATGTATCTTCAGATCAAGGCGCGTGTGAAGGCGATTTCCGGCAACCTGCCGTCGGTTCGCATCGCCGGTTGGGCCGGGAACGGTGCGCTCGCCCATGTCACGGGGCTGACCGAGATCGGCGCGGAGACGGTGCTCACCGCCTATGGCGAGGTGGTCGAGGTGACGGCCATCGTCGGCTCCGGCCAGCGTGGCGGGGTCGATATGCCTTGGGGGATCGAGCCGGTCTACGGTCATTTCGGGCTCGATCTGACGGGGGCCAATGGCGGCACGGTGCGGATCGACGATATCGTGATCGAGGATGTCTCCGAATGGTTTCTGGCCGACAGTTCCGGCTCGATCGACGTGCGCGATTATGGCGCTCTGGGCGATGGGGTGACCGACGATCACGAGGCGTTCAACGCCGCCAATACCGCCGCCGCAGGGCGTCGGGTGATCGTGCCGGAAGGCGTGTATTATCTCGGCGATACGGTTTCTTTCACCGAAGAGGTGACCTTTGACGGCACGGTGACCATGTCGGCGGCGAACCGCCTCGTGCTGCGCAAGAATTTCCACCTGAACGCCTATATCGACGCTTTTGGCGACGAGGTCGAAGGGCTGAAACGCGCCATTCAGGCGATGTTCTACTATACCGATCACGACAGTCTCGACATGCGCGGGCGGCGGGTCGAACTGGATCAGCCGCTGGATGTGGCGGAGATCACCGGGGCGACGTCGCTTGAGGTGCGCCGGGTGATCCGCAACGGCCAGATCACCACGGTTGCGTCGAGCGACTGGGACAATGAGGTGGCGACCTCGACCGCGAGCTACAGCGTGGCTTCGCCCAAGACCCTGAGCAATGTCACGAATATCGCCAATATCAAGGTCGGCAGTCTGGTGACCGGCACCGGAGTCGGGCGCGAGGTCTATGTTCAGGCGGTGAATGTCGGCAACCAGTCGCTGACGCTCAGCCAGCCGCTTTACGCGCCGAATACGAGCCAGACCTACACGTTTACGCGGTTCAAATACGTGTTCGATTTCTCCGGGCTCTCGAAACTGTCGCAGTTCCAGCTTTCCGATGTCGAGCTTTTGTGCAACGGGCGTGCCTCCGGGGTGATGCTCTCGCCGGGCGGCAACAATTTTCAGCTCCGCGATGTGCACATCAAATCGCCGCTGAACCGGGGTGTGACCTCGATCGGCGGGGGCTGTCAGGATCTCCATATCGACCGCTGTTCCTTCGTCTCGAACGAACAGACGGTGCGGGCGGATGAGCGCCAGTCGATTGCCTTCAACATCAACTCGAACGACTGCAAGATCCGCGACAACCGGTTCCAGCGTTTCGGGCATACCGGCATCGTGTTCGGCAACGGGCATATGTTTGTCGGCAACCATTGGTTCCAGGGCGACGAGGATACCGACAGCCCGCGCATGGCGGGGCTGGTGTTCACCTATCCGAACGTGAAATCCATCGTGACCGGCAACTATATCGACAACTCTTTTATCGAGATGACGAACGAGCACGATGCCGCGCCGGAGTTTTCGTCGGAATATTCCTTTGGCGGGCTGACCGTCACGGGCAATATTTTCACGGTGAACGACTCGGCGAGCAATTTCTCCTGGATCGTGATCAAGCCCTATGGTGCGGGGCATTTCCTTCAGGGGCTGGCGGTGCAGAACAACACGTTCAAATCGCTCAACGGCTTCATCGACCGGGTCGACACGGTGGACACGACCTTTGCCGATCTGGCGTATAACTCGACGCGCAACGTGACCTTTGAGGGCAATACGTTCAACGGGGTGTCGCAGCTCACGATCAACCCGGTGTCGGCGGAGTTTACCCAGAGCACGGCCGCGACCGACTGGGTGCTCGATCCTTCGGGCTATCTGCCGTTCGGCGGCTGGGCGCGGGTGGTGGAGAGCCTCGTGTTCCGCAATGCGCTGACCGATGCCTCGGGGAATGCGGTGTCCGTGACGCCCTATGTGACGGTGAACTATGGCAGTTCGAACAACCAGATCCGGCTGACCTTCCCGCAGGCGGTGAAGGGCACGGTCAATATGATCGCGCGGATGGATCGCCCGATCTGAGGGCTGTCAGAGAAGAGGCGGAAAACCGGGCGGCTTTGGCGGCCCGGTTTTTTATGGCCTGTTTAAGCCAGGCTCAGATCGTCCGGGGTCAGGCGATAGGCCTTGCCGAAGCCGCCGTTGAGATCGGCGGACAGGGGCATGAAACTGACAAATGTGAAATCCGCGAAATCTATGTAAAGCTGGGCTTTCGGGTGGTGCGTGAGCCAGGCGGCACGATGTGCGGCATGCTCTTCGGTGCCGTGCGGGACGAAGCGGGTTTCCACCGCGACGGACAGGCGCGGGAAGGCGAGCGGGTCGCCTTTCGTGGGCGCTTCGCCAAGCAAAAGCCCGGCGCGCGGCGCGGCGCGCAGCGCTTTGGTATGGGCCGAGAGATCGGAGACCAGCGTCAGCCAGCCGTTGTTGCCCCCGAGGCCAAAGGCGATGCGGGTGACATGCGGGGCGCCGCTGTCGGGATCGAGCACGGCGAGGGCGGCGATGCGCGCGCCACGGATCAACTCCTGCGCCATGGCGCGGGCCTCGGCGTCGGTCGGGCGGATCGGGGAAGGTTTGTCCTCTGTCATGGCCCTTTGTTAACGGGCAAAGCACGGGCTGGCCAGAGAAAACATAGTTTTATAGTCAGGATTTGTGTCAGCCCATCTGTGGACTGTCTACATCGGGCTCAGAGTGCGGCGTAGCGTTCGACCGTGGCGTTCAACTCTTGCAGGAAGAACTCCACGCTCACGGAAATTTCGTGCAATTCCATGGGGTCGAGCCGCCCGACCTGTGCGGCTTCGAACAAGGTGACGAGGCTGCTCCATTCCTGCCAGTGATTGAAATTGTCCAGCTCGATGTCCGCGGTCGGCGGCGGCGGAAGCTGCATCTCCGTGGAGGAGAAGGTCAGGCCGAAGGCGGAGTCGTTGAACAGGACGAGGGTCTGTTGCAGGTGTGCAAGCTGATCCGGGGCGCCGGGCGCGGTGTCGGCCATCTGGAGCAGGCAGACCTCCTTGCCTGCTTTCTGGATCAGCATCCGTTGCCGCCCGGCGATGTCGATCATCCGGCCGAGAGCAGGGTCGGTATCCGAGGCCACAGCCTTGTAGCGGGCGTCGAGATGTTGCACCAGCGCGTTGGACGCCTTGAGCAGATCGACGGACAGATCGGAGAGCATGGCATAGTCGTCATAGCCCGTGAGCGTGCCTGCGTTGAACCGGTCGATCCCGGCCTTGAAATCCACCCAGACAGTTTCGATCCCGGACATGAGCCCGAGCGCCTCGGGATCGGTTTCTGGCGTGAACTGCGCAGGCCCGCCCCCCTCTTTCAACGCCTTGAGCGAGCTTTTGAAGGTAAATTCCGAGGTCAGCAGAATTTTCTTGTTCGCCATTGTGTCGATGCCAAGCCCGGCATTGCACATGGCCCGCACCATGCGTTGGCTCAGCATGCGCTGGCGACCGGCAACGTCGAGTTTGAGCTGCAATTCCGTATCGGCCAGCGTGCGCTGTGGCAGCAGAGCCGCGAGCAGCCCGATCAGGAGCAGAGAGACGAGGGGGCGCGACAGGAAACGGGGCATGGAGAGGCCTTTTCGGTCTGGGGCGATCTGCGGCGAGGAGTGACTCGCGGGCAGGTTAGGCCAAAAGGTTTGACAGCCTCTTAATGCCGCCACCGGAAACCGCGTTCAGGCGGCTTGCCGCGTGGTTTTCTGCGCCGCGATGCGGTAGCCCAGCCCCCAGACGGTTTCGACCAGCTCCGGGTCGCCGCCGCAGGTCTCGATCTGTTGCCGGATGCGGCTCAGATAGACGTTGATGATGCGGGCATCGGGTTCGTCGTCCCAGGCGTAGAGATGGTTCATCAACGCTTCGCGGGTCACGAGACATTCGCGATGCAGCATCAGCATTTCGAGGATTTCATATTCCTTGCGCGTCAGTTGCAATGTCTTGGTCCCGATGGAGGCGGAGATGGTTTCGGTGTTGAGGACCAGAGCGCCGACGCGCAGCTCCTTGCTGGCATAGCCCCCGGTGCGGCGCACGGCGGCCTTGATCTTGGCAGCCAGCATGGCGGGCTGAACCGGGCCATAGATCACATCGTCCGCGCCCATGTCATAGGCCTTTTTGCGGGTCTCCCAGCTTGCGTCCTCGGTCAGCGCATAGATCGGCATCAAGGCGTCCTTGCGGCGCAGTTGTGCGATCAGTTTGAGCGCATTGAGGTCGGGCATGTCGAGGTCGAGCACGACAGCGCTCTGTTCGCCGAAATCGGCGAAATCCATCAATTCGCGCCCGTCGTTAACCCGGGTCACGAGCATCCCGGCCTCGGTCAGGCCGGTGGCGGCAATCATGGCGTTCCAGTTGGTTTCGGCAAGCAGCACACGCATTTCAATATCCTTTCGGGGCATCCCCCGACGCGGCATTCCTCGGTCGCGCGGTCGGGGGAGTGGGTCCGTTCTGGACATTGTCCGGGCGCCGTTTTCTGCGCCTCGATGAGAGATGGATTGAATTTTAGCTAAACCATGTGGGGCTCTGGCAAGGATTTGTTATGGTTAACATCCTGAAATCGCGAAAAAACCAAAGTGACTCGGGGCGTCGGAAAGGAATGCGGCGAGGCTTGGGCGAAAGCGCGGTTTGACTTGGGAGAATGTCCGAAAAACTCTGGTTAACGGAGAGGGAAGACCCCGGAGAGAGTTTTGCGGAATGCGAAAGGACTAGCGGGGAAGGGATGATTCTCCAAATCCGGACTCGCTAAAATGCGAGACAGTCTTACACTGAGGACATTGGCTCAGATCAGGGAGGAGACGATGCCAGTTATTTCACAGGACACGACCTGTCAGACGGTTCTGACGACATTCGAGACGACGCCGGGCGTGGCGCAGGATCTCATGGAGGCGTTGCAAGCCGCCTATGCGGAAGTGATCTCGCAGCAGCCGGGGTTCATTTCGGCGGCGCTGCATATCAACGACGCGCAGACAAGGATCGCGAATTATTCGCAATGGGAACGGCGCGAGGATTATCAGGCAATGTTGCGCACGGAAGAGATGCGCAAACGCAATCGGGAGATCAACGGCATGTGCAAGTCGTTCGAACCGGTGATGTATGATGTGGAAGGAGTGTATTGATGCAAAAGATTTTGACTGCGACGGTTGTGGGGGCGACGGCTTTGGTTTTGACGACCGGGGGCGCATTTGCCGATCCGGTGGGGATCACGCCGGATATGATGGCCGCGACGGTGGAGACGCCCGCAGGCCCGGTGGAGATTTCCCGGATTCAGGACAACGCCAACGAGGTGAGCGGCGTCTGGGCGCAGACCTCGCGGCCCTGTCCGAATTTCTGCATCCAACCGATGACGCCCGCCGAGGGCGTCACCACAATCGGCGAGCTTGAGCTGATCGCGATGTTGCAGGACCCGGACGCAATGGTGCTCGACAGCCGGGTGAAACCGGATTTCGACGGCGGAGCCATCCCCGGCGCGGTGCATATGCCCTACACAGAAGCGGCGGACCGGCTGGGGGAACTCGGCTGTGAGCCGGATTTCGAAGGCTTTATCTGCGAGGGCGATCAGGTCAAGACCGTGGCGCTTTATTGCAACGGGCCGTGGTGCGGCCAGTCGCCAACGGCGGCGCGGCGGATGATCGAGGCGGGCTACCCGGCGGAGAAGATTTTCTACTACCGCGGCGGGATGCAGGTCTGGCGGATGCTGGGGCTGACGGTGGTGGTGCCGGAGTGACATGGTCTAAAGCGTCACGCCTTTAACCTGAGACATCAGATGAAGACGAGGCGCGTGCAACGCTTATGTTTTTTTGCTGTGGTCCGTCAAAAGCTGTGTCTCAGGTTTTTGGCGGACCGCTTTAGGTCAGAGCAGAGATATCCGCTGCCAGTTTCTTGCCCGCGCGGTCCATGCTTGTGATGTAAATCGTCAACAGGGAGATCAGTGCGAGCACGAAACCGAGCCAGCCCGCCAGAAACGCGGCGACAAAAAGAGAAATCAGAAGCCAGACCAGCATTTTTTTGTGCATATGGCCTTTGGCGAAGTCATAGCGCTCTGAACGTGTCAGAAGGACTTCGGCACGTTCAGAGAAGTCGATCCCCTCGCCGGTGTCGAGATTGCGCAGCGCAACGCGCCTTTCTCTGCCATCCCGACAGGCATAGCAGATCGCAAGCATGGAGCCGGTACGCCAGATGTCCGGCGCGTCGGTCAGGCTCAGGCGCTTTTCCGTACCATCGTTGAGGCGCAGGAAAAGCGAGTCTTTGTTTGTCGTTGATGTCGAGGTCGATGTCGTCACGGGATCAATTCGACCCTGACCATTGTAAATGGACCCGCCGCCGCCACTGGTGGTGGTGGTTGTGTGCAGGGTCTGCGTGCGGTTGGCGGCCAGCACTTCGCCAACTTCGCGCCGAATGGTGATGTTCCAATCGAGCGTCGCAAGGTCGCTCTGCGCCGGAAGGTCGCGGGGCGAAATTCGGGTGCCACTTGAGGCGTCGGGTTGGGGCAGGGTCATTTAATTCTCTGAAATCTATTAAATTCTCAGGGATAAGATAGCGACTTCTCAAAAAGAGAAAAGGGGGAGTGAGAACCGTGTGCTCACCGTTTTTTCCCCCGTCCGGCCTTGCCGCCCCGCATCCCCGGTCTCCCCGCCGTAGACCGTCCGCTCTTCGCCTTCGCATCCGCCACCGCATCGTCCACCGCCGACTGCCGCGCCAACGGATCGTCGTGCAGCACCAGATCGACGGTTTCGAGCCGCTTGATCTCGTCCCGCAACCGCGCGGCTTCTTCGAATTCGAGGTTCTCGGCGGCCACGCGCATGTCGGTTTTGAGGCCTTCCAACACGGCTTGCAGGTTCTGCCCCGCCATCGGTTTATCAATCGTCGCGGTCACGCGGTTCATGTCCACGTCGCCCTGATAAAGCCCCGCCAGAATGTCGTCGACGTTCTTTTTGACCGTCTGCGGCGTGATGCCGTGTTCCTCGTTATAGGCCATCTGACGCGCGCGGCGGCGGTCGGTCTCGTCCATGGCGCGCTGCATCGAGCCGGTGATCTTGTCGGCATACAAAATCACCCGTCCCTCGGCGTTGCGCGCGGCGCGACCGATGGTCTGGATGAGCGAGGTTTCCGAGCGCAAAAAGCCCTCCTTGTCGGCGTCGAGAATGGCCACAAGACCGCATTCCGGGATGTCCAACCCCTCGCGCAACAGGTTGATGCCGACGAGCACGTCGAAGGCCCCGAGCCGCAGGTCGCGCAGAATCTCGATCCGCTCGATGGTGTCGATGTCGGAGTGCATATAGCGCACGCGGACGCCCTGTTCGTGGAGATATTCGGTGAGGTCCTCGGCCATGCGTTTGGTCAGGGTCGTGACCAGAACCCGCCGCCCCAGCTCGGCCATTTTCCTGGCCTCGTCCAGAAGATCGTCCACCTGCGTGTCGACCGGACGGATTTCGACCACAGGGTCCAAAAGGCCGGTCGGACGGATGATCTGTTCGACAAACACGCCGCCGGATTGTTCCAGCTCCCAATCCTTGGGCGTCGCGGACACAAAGACCGATTGCGGGCGCATATCGTCCCATTCCTCGAATTTCAGGGGCCGGTTGTCCATGCAGGAGGGCAGGCGGAAACCGTGTTCCGACAGCGTGAATTTGCGCCGATAGTCGCCCCGGTACATGCCACCGATCTGCGGCACGGAGACATGGCTCTCGTCGGCAAACACAATGGCATTGTCGGGGATGAACTCGAACAGGGTGGGGGGCGGCTCGCCGGGCGCGCGGCCTGTCAGATAGCGCGAATAGTTCTCGATCCCGTTGCAAAAGCCGGAGGCCTCCAGCATCTCAAGATCGAAATTCGTGCGCTGCTCAAGCCGCTGCGCCTCCAACAGTTTGCCCTCGTCGGTGAACTTGATGAGCTGCTGTTTCAGCTCCTTCTTGATCCCCGCGATGGCCTGCCGGATCGTCGGTTTCGGCGTCACATAGTGGCTGTTGGCGTAGATGCGGACGTGTTCCAGAGTGTCGGTCTTCTTGCCGGTGAGCGGATCGAATTCGGTGATGCTCTCCAACTCCTCGCCGAAGAAGGAAAACTTCCACGCGCGGTCCTCCATGTGGGCGGGCCAGACTTCAAGACTGTCGCCGCGCACCCGGAAAGAACCGCGATCAAAGCCGGTGTCGTTGCGCCGATATTGCAACTCGACGAGTTCGCCCATGAGCTGGCGCTGGTCGTAGTCCTGTCCCATTTGCAGGTCGATGGTCATCGCCATGTAAAGTTCGGGCGAGCCAAGGCCGTAGATGCAGGACACGGAGGCGACGATGATCACGTCATCGCGTTCGAGAAGCGCGCGGGTGGCGGCGTGGCGCATCCGGTCGATCTGTTCGTTGATCTGGCTTTCCTTCTCGATGAAGGTGTCGGAGCGCGGGACGTAGGCCTCGGGTTGGTAATAGTCGTAGTACGAGACGAAATATTCGACGGAATTCTCGGGGAAAAAGCCCTTGAACTCGCCGTAAAGCTGGGCGGCGAGGGTCTTGTTCGGGGCGAGGATGATGGCCGGGCGTTGGGTCGCCTCGATCACCTTGGCCATGGTAAAGGTCTTGCCCGTGCCGGTGGCGCCCAGGAGAACCTGATTGCGCTCGCCCGCTTCGATGGCGGCTGACAGCTCCGCGATGGCGGTCGGCTGGTCGCCGGAGGGCTCAAAGGCGCTGTGCATGATGAATTTCTTGCCGCCTTCGAGTTTCGGGCGGTGTTTCAGCTCCTTCGGCGGGTCGGTCATCAGGCGCGGGTCCATGGTGGTTCTTTCCATCGGGTGGGTCTTTGGGGGGTGGTTAACAGATGATCCCTTTTTGTTCACGTTTCAAGTCTTGCGGGCAAGAGGGCTGAGGTTAACGAAGAGTTACCACTTTAAGGCGAATTATTTTCTATTTTTTACAACCATTGCGATATTTCCCCTTGTGCCGCGACCGTGTTCGGGCCTAACCTGTCATTGCAAGCAGCAGAAAAGACTGACCCGGCTGGTCGTGTACCACCCACCCCACCCCTCGCTCCCACGCGGTCGGTCGGGCAGTCACCCTAAACGTTTTATGCCCCGCCTTGGTTCGCAATGGCGGGTTTTCTTATGTCCAAGGCCGGATGGGATGCGCGAAGGGCTTGAAACGCTGTGAGGAAACGGGGATAACCGGCGCAAGGCAAAAAGGAGTCACCCGATGCGCGCTCGTATCTATCAGCCCGCCCGCAATGCCATGCAATCCGGGCAAGGCAAGACCAAGCAATGGCATCTCGATTATGCGCCGGCCTCCGCGCGTGACATCGATCCGCTGATGGGCTGGACCTCGTCGCATGACACGCAAACGCAGGTGCGGTTGAAATTCGACAGCAAGGAACATGCGATCGCCTATGCCAAGGAGCATGGCATCGAGTACGTGGTGCAGGAGCCGCACAAACGTCAGCACAACGTGCGTGCGGGCGGTTATGGCGAAAATTTCGCCACCAACAGACGCGCGCCCTGGACCCACTGATCCGGTGCGATACGCTTTGAGACGGCGCCGGTTTTACGGCGCCTCTTTTATGGCCGATATGGCCCAAGCGCGGTCCCTTAGCTCAACTGGATAGAGCAGCTGACTTCTAATCAGCAGGTTTGGGGTTCGAGTCCTCAAGGGATCGCCAATAAAATCAACTGCCAATGACGTCCGACATGGGGATTACGTCTTTGCGACAAAAGTCGGTTTTTTGAAACGCATGTCGGCGGAAGCGGTTTCCTAGTTTGCAAAATTTTGGAAGGGCTATCGCTCAAGACGACCTTGGCGTATTCATGAATACACTGAATTTCCGTGACGAACCTGAATTGCCCGAAATGAACCTGAGCCTCATTTTGACCGGGCGAGAGTCCCTCTCTTCTTACCTTGCCCGCCTTGCCGCTGTTTGGAAAGCCGATGCGCCGGAACTGGCCTATGACATGGGCGCGCCGTTCAAACGACTTTTGGATCAGGACGAGGAGGCGCTCGAATCTTTCTCTGATTGGGCAAAGCTGTCTCCGGAAGTCATGGACGAGTTGCTGTCTTGGACGGGCCCTCAGAGAACGTTTTGACATCGGAGCACGCTTGCAGGAGATTGCGGCCGACATTCTGGCGGGGACGTTTGACCAGCCGATGCGGGCACCATCGGCTTAGGATCTACAGTGTCAGCTGTGGTCCAATCCGGACATTCGAGTTTTGTGCAGGGCCGGGCCGGTCCCAGCCAAAGCCTGCCATTGCCATCTTTAAAATCTGCCGCAGTCTGCGGATCCGGGCTCCATGATCTCGACATTACTCGGTCTCATACGAGAACGACGGAGTTTAGGTCCGCATCAGGTCACCGAGCGGGCGGGGCCCATGACGTTGTCAAGACAGCAGTCGCGCATCATATTTATATTATAAGATTACGGTGTAATCTCTTTCGAGCATGCATGAGTCTTTTTCGCGTCACTCTGTGTGCAACGTAGAGAATTTCATCTGATATCTCACCTGATTTACCCATCCCCCAATGCTGAATATGAAAAACCGTTTGTGAGTGCGGTTTGAGATACGGCAGCTGTAGTTGATTTACGGGGGCGGTATGTGCGGTCGAGACATCCACACAATCTGAGACAGGGAGTGATAAGCGTCAGCTTGAGGAGGACTTGAAATTGTGTCCTTCTGCATGTCGCGCTGATCAACCTTTTGCCGGAAGTTTTGGTCTTGGTCGGATTTCGAGAGGCCAGAATGTTCTGAGTTATGTTTTTACAGGTCGATTTTTGACGTGCCTGGGACAGAGCTTTTTCATGGCAAAAGAGAATGTCGATACGGACATTTGCGACAGGTAAATTCCCGAAATTAGGCATGGACATGAGTTCCCCGACAGGGGCGTGTCAGATGTCATCGCTCAGACGGTTTCTCCAAGCACGTCCACTCTCATCCTGAATCGACCGGTTTTCACGCCGGTCGATGGCGAGCGGAGAGAGCAGATATGAACACGGGGCTTCAACCCACGGTATCTTTTGACCTCAAGGGGCAAAAGGCAACGTCACTGCGCACGGCGGCAAAATCTATCGTGACTTTTGCGATGCTGTCGCTGGGGGTAGGTTTCTTTGCTCCGGCGAGCGCCAGCGCGCAAAGCTACGACTGGGTTGTCAACGTGACCGATGCAGGTTCGGACCCGACGGTTGCCGGCGGCGACGTGACCTATGACATCACGGTCAACAACAACGCTGCAATGGCCGGTGTCGGAACGACCCCTGAAACCGTGATCGATCTGGACATTCCGTCGGGTGGCGTGTTGCAGGATGTGACCAACACGACCTGTGATCCGGCTCTTCCGATCACTGGGCCTGCGTCCGTTTCTTGTGTGATCCCGGCTCTGGTCGAGGACGAAACATTTGTCCTTTCTGCGATCGTGACTTCAACAGTTTCGGGGACGATCACCCTGTCGGGCTCCGTTCCGAGTGCCAATGATGTAGCGCCCTCCAACAACAGCTTCTCTGAAACAACGACTATTCTCAGTGGTGCCGATGTCGCTCTTGAGGTGACCGGGCCGACGGAAGCGAATTCCGGCGAGGTGGTCACCTATACTTATACGCTCGACAACAATGGCCCTGACACAGTGACAGAAGCTGTCGTCGAAATTCCGGCGATTACGGGGCTGACGTTCACCTCGGTGCCATCCTATTGTAGTGCCAGCGCCGGGGGGTATCTCTGTACGATCCCGACCGATATTCCGGATGGCGGTACATTTTCTTTCGATGTGACAGGGCAAGTGACCGCGGCGGGCACAGGATCGTCCTTGATCGTCTCCGGGACGGCTGAAATCTCCGAACCCCAGGACCCTCTCACCGATGACAACAGCGCCTCCCTGATCACGCAGATCAGCGACGGCAGCGATGTGCGTTTGACGAAAAGCAACTCTGCACCGGGAACGGTTCTGGTCGGCGATCCTGTTATCTTTACGCTCTCCCCGAGCTTCGCGGGCGGTGTGCCCTATGGCCTTGAGATCGCGGACAGTGTGCCCTCTGCCTATCAGATCGACTCTGTCGATGTGTTGTCCGGCGGCTGGAACTGTACGGTGAGTGGTCAGGACCTGAATTGTACGCGTCCGTCCGACGGGCTTGTGGCGGGCACCAATGTGCCGCTTGGCGACATCTTGATCAATGCCACGGCCATCGTGCCGGGCTCTGTCAGCAACAGCGCGACAGTGAGTTCTTCTGGCCCCGTAGATACAAATCTCGGTAACAACACCGACACCGATGGCGGTCGCACCATCGAAAATCCGGTGGTTGACCTTTCCGTCTCCAAAACCGGCCCCAGCCCCGCGCTGGTCGTGGTAGGCAATGAGTATGAGTTCAATCTGCGCACGCAGAACACTGGCAATGCCGATTTCTACGGTACACTTTACATGACCGACAGCCTGCCGGCCGGGATGACCTTTACGGGGTACGATGGCAATGGCTGGACCTGTTCGCCGGCGGCCCCGCAGGCTGGCCCAGTCGATGTGGTGTGTGAGCTTGTCTATACCGCAGGTGTGACCGGACCTCTGGCGCCTGGTGCCAATACACCCATCGCCGTGATCCGTACTGAGGCCACCCAATCAGGGAACCTGACCAATACGGCCAGCGTGTCGTCGCCGGAGTATCCGGGCGTTGGGGATTCCGACAGCTACGATGTGGACAGCAGCTCAGAAAGCGCCTCTGCCGACATCACCGTGAATAAGACGGTGGCCGAGGCGACCGTAACCGTGGGTGAGATTCAGACTTATTATATCGAGGTTGTGAACAATGGCCCTGCCGCGTCGGCTAATGTAACCGTGACGGATGCATTGCTGAACCTGATCAACAATCAGGTCGGGGCGACAGACGCCGGTTTGGTGAGCATCTCCGCGCCTTCTGGTGCGGTGTGTGACAGCACATCGCGCTGGCGGGGCAGGGATCTGACCTGCACATTCGCCGCCCTGCCGGTCTGTACTGCCGGAAGCAATTGCCCGATCATTGAAGTTCAGGTGCGCCCCGGCGGCAATGCCGGTCAACGCAGCAACACGGTTCAGGTTTTGTCGTCGAGCGTGGCCGACCCCGATCTGACCAACAACGACGATACCGTGACCTTCGACGTCGAGGCCCGCACGGATGTGACCGTGACCAAAACCGCGACGCCTGAGACGGCTGTCGTTGGCCAGAACCTCAGCTACGTCGTCACGGCGCTCAACCCGTCGACAGAGTTCTTCCTTAGCAACGCGCCGGATACGACGATTACGGATGTGTTGCCTGATGGACTTATCTTTGTCTCTGCGACGCCGACCGCTGGCAGTTGTTCGACCTTGCCGACCGTCGGAACCGAGACCACATCGGGCAACAATCAGGTTGTCTGTAATCTCGGCACGGTGACGTCCGGCGGTCAACAAGCCGTCGAGATCGTGGTTCAACCGACGGAGGCGCTGGTCGGTGACGTGCTGGAAAACACCGCAACCGTGAGCACCAGCCTTGACGAAACCGATGACACAAACAACAGCGCCTCTGTCCAGACGACGGTGAACGCGCCCAGCTATGATCTTCAGGTCAACAAGGTCGATAGCATCGACCCGGTGGCAGTGGGTGAGGATGTGACCTACACGGTCACGATCCGCAACAACGGGCCTTCCGCGGCAGAGAACGTCACGATGAACGATCTCATGCCCGCGCAATATCTGAGCTATCAGTCTCATGATGCGGGTACAGGCAGTTGTACGGCTCCGAGCGTTGGCCAAGTCGGCGGCACGTTGAGCTGTAGTTTCGACCGCATCGAAGCGGGCGGATCGCGCGTGGTGACCATCTTGGCGCAGGGCGTGCAAAAAGGCACCGCGACCAATACGGCGAACCTGACGTCTCCGGGGATCACCGATGGCTACGATCCGCTTCCGGCGAACAACGAAGTGACTGAAAACACCACCGTGCGCACCCGCGCCGATGTCGAGGTTGTCAGCAAGATTGCAAGCAAATCTCCGGTCGAACTTCTTGAGACCTTCGATTTCGTCATCACCGTGCGCAACAACACCGGCTCCGATGGGGGCGTTGTGCTGGCCGAGGCGGATGGGGTCGAGGTGACGGACAGCCTGCCGGCCAATATGGTGCTGGCGGGGACGCCGTCGGTCAATGTGACCTCTGGCTCGGCAACGCTGCAAAGCTGTGACGGGGCCGCAGGCGGCACCAGTTTCACCTGTGAGCTTGGCACGTTCTCAAGCGGGGCTACGGCGGAAATCACGGTTCCCGTCAAAATCACCAGTGTGACCTCTGATCCGCAGAGCTTTACCAACACGGCAGAGATCACCACGACCTCGCTCGACGTCGATCCGAACAACAACGAAAACTCCGGCCCGGTCGATGTCGTGTCTTCTGCGCTCTCTGGCACGGTGTTCCGCGATTTCGATGACAATGGCGATTTCGATACCGACGACACCGGCGTGGCCGGGGTGACGGTGACGGTGACCGGGACGGCCTTTGACGGCACTCCTGTTTCCGTGTCGGCGACGACGGATGCGAATGGCGATTATACCATCGCCAACCTGCCACGCGGCACCTACACGGTGACACGCGGAAGCGTGAGCGAGACTTATCTCGAAGATAGTCAAGCCATGAGTGGGTCCGAGGGCGGGAGCCCATCTGGTGCCACCGCGATTACGACGATTGATCTGCCGTCCGACACGGATGCCACCGATTACGATTTCACTCTCGTGCCGCAAGCGCGGATCGGGATTGCGAAACGTGTCAGCTCCGGTCCGACTTCTGCGGCGGATGGCTCCTTCACCGTTGGCTTCAGCTTTGTCGTGGAGAACTTCAGCCTTGAGCCGCTCGACACGGTGGTTGTGACGGACGCCCTGTCGGGAGCCGCACCGCTGTTCGGCAGCTATGCGAGCCTGTCCAATCCGGCGACGGATGACATGGTGCGCGGCACCTACACGATCCTCTCCGCTCCGGGCGGCTCCTGTGGCGCGCTGAACGCCGGGTTCAACGGCGAAGGCGATCAGACGCTGGTCTCCGGGGCGACGCTTGCGGCGGGAGCAACCTGTGAGATTTCCCTCTCGCTGCGCGTCCGCCCAGAAGTTCCGCTGCCGAGCGCTCAGGCCTCTGGCGGTGTTTATGAAAACCAGGCGACGGTGACGGGCAACGGTACTTGGACCGGGCAAACGCCGGGTGACAACCCGCTGCTCAGCGATGATTCCGACGACGGCACCGATCCGGACCCGAATGGCAACGGTCGCGCCGATGAGACGGGTGAAAACGACCCGACGCCGGTGACGCCGATCTATGAGCCTGCCATCGCGCTGGTGAAATCCGCGACCACGGCGTTCTCCGATCCGCCGGTGCCGGGGGAGGAGATCACCTACAGCTTTGCGATCACCAACACCGGCTCGCAGACCCTGACCGATGTGACGCTCACGGATGCGATGCTTGAAGGTGTGGGTGTTCTGACCGGAAGCCCGATTGCGTCGCTGGCGCCGGGCGCCACAGACGACACGACCTATTCTGCCGTCTATGAATTGACGCAGGAGGATATCGATCGCGGGTATGTGGAGAACACGGCACTTGTGACCGGTACCGATCCGTTCGACGAAGAGGTGACTGACACCTCCGGCACGTCGCAGGACAACGACACTCCGACCACCACGCCGGTGGCGCGCACTGCGGCGATTGAGCTGATCAAAACCGCGGATGCGAGCAACGTGAGCGATCCCTCCGAAGTCGGCGAGATCGTGACCTACAGCTTTACGGTGACCAACACGGGCAACGTGACGCTGACCGATGTGACGCTTGCGGACATCCTTCCGGGGATCGTTTGGGAGACACCGGGTGCAAGCATTGCCGAAATGGCGCCGGGGGCTGTCGATACCGACACGTTCAAGGCGAGCTATGTGCTGACGCAGGCCGATCTGGATGCAGGCCAACTGGTGAATGAGGCGACGGTCACGGCAGACTCGGTTGTCGGCGAGGTCTCGGATACGGACGATGAAACCGTGCCGCTCGGTCAGGCACCGTCGATCGTTCTTGAGAAAACCGTCGACAATTCCGGTCTGACGCAAACCGTCGGGCAGGTGGGCGAGGAGCTTGAATACACGTTCAAGGTCACGAACACGGGCACCGTCACGCTGACGAATGTCACGATCACCGACCCGCTTTTGGGCGCCAATCAGATCAGCGAGGTGATCCCGTCTCTGGCCCCCGGCGAAGAGTACACCTTCACGGAAAAAGGCATTTACGCGATCACTCAGGCTGACATCGACGCGGGCAGCGTGACGAACACGGCGACTGCGACTGGCACCTATGGCCCGGATGGGGACGAGACTTCGGATGACGACACGGCTGAAGCGGATGTGGTCTTCATCGAAGCCATTCCCGAGACGCCTTGGGAGTTTGACACCGACGGTGGCATCACGACCTCGATGTTGGCCTCCGACAAGATCGGTCTGGAGCAGGCGACGCTCGACAATGTGACGATCACGGTCGTGGACAGCGATCCGGCACTGACGCTCGATCCCTCCACGGGTCTTATCACCCTGTCCGAAGGCAATCCGGCGGGCACCTATGAGGTGACCTATGAGATCTGCCGCATCGACAATCCTTTGGTGTGCGATCAGGCCACCGAAACGGTGATCCAACGTCCGATCAGCGCGATTGAGGCGGTGAAGACGCAGGCGCTGAGCGACAATGGCGACGGTGTCGATGGGGTTGGCGATCTGATGACCTACACGATCACGGTCGAGAACCTCGGCAACACCACGGTGAACGATGTGGCGCTCGAGGACACTTTCCTGACGCTGACCACCGGCCAGACGCTGGCCCTCGACAGCGGTCCGACCTTTGTGTCGGCGAGCGAAGGCTCTTCGGAAGGCACGTTGGTGATGGGCGAGACCGCCACTTACACCGCGACCTTTGAGCTGACCATCGACGCGGTGGACGCAGGCGGGCTGTCGAACCAGATCCTCGCCACGGCGATGCCGGAGTACCCGGACGAATTCACCGAAGACCCGACCGAGGTGAGAGATCTCTCCGACGATGGCGACGATGGCGACGGCAATACCGTGGACGATCCGACGGAATATCCGCTTGAGCCTCTGCTCTATGACAGCGGTCTGGTGCTGCGCAAAACAACGCCGCGTGGCGTGGTGGAGCGCGGGTCCGTGGTGCCCTATACGATCACGGTGACCAATGAGAACCCGCGCACCAGTGGCACGATGGATCTCATGGACGTGCTGCCCGCCGACTTCGTCTATGTCGAAGGGTCTGCGACCTGGGACGGTGAACCGATCGACGTGGTGGTGCAGGGCAAGGTCGTGACCTGGCCCGGCGTCACCGTGCCGCCGCTCACCACCATCGAGGCGACGCTTTCGGCGCGGGTTCTGACCAGCGCGGATGTGGGCGATCACGTGAACCGGGCGCGTCTGCGCGATTCCGACACGCTTGAGCCTCTGTCCCCCGAGGCGACGGCCACCGTGACGATCTTCCCGGAACCGGTGTTCGATTGTGGCGATGTCTACGGCAAGGTGTTCAACGACCTGAACCGGGACGGCTATCAAAACGGTCCGGTCAGCCGGATCGTCGATGAGGACGCGATCTTCAGCGGCAAATACAGCGGCAAGGGCGATGCGCCCGTGGAGCTGGACCGCGAGATCGTCGAGAACGGCATCCCCGCCGTGCGCCTGACCGGTGTCGATGGCACGGTGATCACCACCGACCAATACGGCCGCTTCCATGTGCCCTGTGCGATGCTGCCGGAAGATCGCGGTTCGAACTTCATCCTGAAGCTCGACACCCGCTCGCTGCCGACCGGCTATCGCCTGACCACGGAGAACCCGCGTGTCGTGCGTCTCACGCCCGGCAAGATGACCGAGCTGAACTTCGGTGCGGCGCTGACCCGTGTGGTGCGTGTGGATGTGAATGCGCAGGGCTTCGCGCAAACCGCCTCCGGTCCGAAGATGACGCCTGCGCTCGAAACGGCGCTTGCAGGTCTGGTGCAGCAAATCGCTGGCGAACCCGTGCATCTGCGCATCGCCTATCACCTGCCGGATGAGGCGGGAGCGGATGAGAAACGTCTGGCGCGGCAATCCATGCGACAGGTCGAAAGAGAGCTGCGGGATCTTTGGAGAGAGCCGGGCCGTGTGAAACTGACCATCGAGAAAACCATCGTGAGGGTTGAGCAATGAGGACGCTTGGTATGAGCAGCAAACAGAAAACCTTCACGCGGATTTTGTGCGGCGGATCGGTGATCGCAATCAGCGCCGTTCTGTTGGCGGGGGAGGCGCGGGCGGAAACGCTCTGTGCCGAGGCGCTGGCGCCGCAGCCCGAAGGCTGTGAACGGTCCAATTCCGACGTGGTCGTGACCATGCCGGTGGGCAAGAACACCGAAATGGTGAAGGAAGTGATGGGATCGGATTTCGAAGCTCAGGGCTTTTCGATCTCCATCGACAAGACGCCGGTGGCGGGGGCCATGCCGCCCCCCGATCCGCGCCGTCCGGCCGACATCCTGGCGGACAATGCCGATGTCGACATTCGTTTCGACGGGCTGACGCCGCGCCGGTTGCTCAATGTCTCGACCGAGGATTTGCGCGCCACGTACCGGGCGGGTGAGGCGGTGCGGTTCCGCGCCTCCACCAACTACCCGGCCTATATTGCCCGCGCCGAAGTGCGGGTGATTGACACCACGGGCCGCACCCCACGCACGGTGGCAACTCTGCCGGTGGCGCCCAATGGCACGGTCAATTGGACCATGCCGGAGGACGGGCCGGAAGAGATGGTCTATGTGGTCCGCGTCTATGACGCTAAGGGGCGCTACGACGAAACCTGGCCGCTGGAGCTGAACCGCAGCGAAGGCCATTTCGACACGCATGAGACCACCGGCGCGCCGCTGACGGCGGCGGGCGAGGGCGAAGATCGCACCCGCCAACGCGCTATTCCCCTCGCGGGCGGCATGGTCACCGTTTCGGGCCGTGCCGATGCCGGTCAGCCGGTGCGCGTCATGGGCGAGACGGTCCCGGTGACGTCCTCCGGCCAATTCCTCGTGAGCCGGATCGTGCCGGCGGGCGAGCGTACGGTGGATGTGGAATTCAGCCGCTACGGGCAGCCGCAACAGATCTCCCGCAGGCTCGAAATTCCGGCGAGCGACTGGCACTATGTGGCCATCGCCGATCTGACCTTCGGGCATCGGATCAAGGACACGGAATCTGAGGCCGACCCGGATTACGAACGCAATTACGCCGAGGGGCGTCTGGCCTATTATGCCTCGGGGATCACCCGCAACGGCTGGTCGGTGACCTCGTCTCTGGACACGGGCGAGGGCGATCTGGAGGACATCTTCCGCCGCCTCGACGAAAAGGACCCGCGCTCGGTGATCGAACGTCTGGACCCGGAGGACCTCTATCCGACCTATGGCGACGACTCGACGAGCTATGACGATACGCCGACCTCGGGCCGGGTGTATCTGCGGCTGGAGAAAGACGACACGCGCCTGACCTGGGGCGACTTCAAGGCCGATGTCTCCGGTGGTGAGTTGTTGTCCAACACACGTTCGCTTTACGGCGCGGAGCTGCGCAGCGCGACGAGCGCACGCACCGAAGACGGCGAGGCGCGGGTACAGGGGGTGCTTTACGGTGCTCAGCCCGACACTCTGCCGCAGCGCGACATTCTGCGCGGTACCGGTGGGTCGGTCTATTTCCTGACCCGTCAGGACCTCAATGGGGGCTCCGAGACGGTTAAAGTCCAGGTGGTGGATCCCGACACCGGGCGCGTGATCTCGACCGAAACACTTCTGTCTGGCGTGGATTACGAGATCGATTATCTGCAAGGCGTGATCACCCTGACCCAACCTCTGGGATCGTCCAGTTCGGACGGCGGTCTCGTGGGCTCCGGCACGGGCGCCTATGACGTCAATCTGGTGGTGCAATACGAATACACCCCGACCGTCGAGGATGTGGAAGGCTTCTCCTACGGCGGACGTATCGAAGCCTGGGCGACCAACGATCTGCGCCTCGGCTTTACCGCGATGAACGAGACCACCGGCGTGGCCGATCAGCGCATGGCGGCGGTGGATGCCTATTACAAATTCGGCAAATCGAGTTTCCTCGAGGTCGAAGTGGCGGGCACCGACGGGCCGGGGTTCAGCCGCAGCCTGTCGTCGGACGGCGGTCTGACCATCACCGAGGACGGTGTTTCCGGTCTCGAAGATGCGATGGCCTACCGCTTCGACAGCCATGTCGATTTTGCCGATCTCGGCCTGTCCACCGGCGGTTATGCCGAGCTTTATTACGAGCGCAAAGAGGCCGGGTTCTCGACCCTCAACGAGGACATCACCGAGGATCAGACCCTGATCGGGTTGCGCAGCGAGATCGAGGTGTCCGACCGGCTCAGCTTTGGCGTGCGGATCGAGGATTTCGACCGAGACGGTGGCGACAGCAAGGCCGAGGGCGAGCTGGGCGTCTCCTATGATCTGACGGACGCCTGGACCATCGAGGCGGCGCTTGGCCATCTCGATCAGACCACGATCGGCGATCCGACGGAAACCGGGGATCGCACCGATCTGGCGACGCGTCTGAGCTATGCGTTCAGCGATGACACCAAAGTCTGGGTCTTGGGGCAGGCGACGGTGGACCGCTCCGGCGGGCTGGAGCGTGACGACCGTCTGGGCTTTGGTGCGGCGACGCGTCTGGGCGAAAAGGTCAAAGTCTCGGGCGAGGCCTCCGACGGCACCGCAGGCTTTGCGGCCAACGCGCGTCTGGCCTATTCGCCGACCGCCGACAATGAGCTCTATCTCGGCTACACGCTGGACCCGACGCGGACCAATGGCGGTTATGAGCTTGTCGGCGAGGATCGCGGCAAGGTGGTGATGGGCGGGCGCTATCGCCATTCCCAAACCTTCTCGAGCTTTGCCGAAACCTCGATGGATTTCTTTGGCGAACGTCATGCCATGACAGACGCTTACGGGATCACCTATACGCCCAATGCGCGCTGGTCTTTCAGTGGCGCGATGGAAAGCGGCACGGTGCGCGACAAGATCAATGGTGACATCGAGCGCGATGCCTATTCCTTCGGGGTGGCCTATACGGCTGAGGATCGCCTGCGTGCGCGTGGTCGGTTGGAATACCGCACTGAAAGCGGCGATGGCGTGTCGCAGGATGCCGACACCTGGGCCTTTGCGGGCGGGTTCGAATACCATGTCAGCGAAAGCGCGCGGTGGCTCGGCAATGTCGATGCTCTGATCTCCGACAATGATGACGACAGTTTCCGTGACGGGGAATATGTCGAGGCCAGCCTCGGCTACGGCTTCCGCCCGATCGACAACGAGCGCCTGAACGTGCTGTTCAAATACACCTATCTCTACGACCTTCCGGGTGCGGATCAGGTGACGGCGAACGGCGATACCGAGGGCGATGCGCAGAAAAGCCACGTCCTGTCGATGGATGTCGATTACGACCTGAACCAGCACTTCACGCTGGGCGGCAAATACGGCTACCGCCGGTCCGAGGTCGCCCCGCGCGGCACGGAGGACTTTAGTGACTCGACGGCGCATCTCGGGATTATGCGTCTCGACTGGCACGTGGTTCACAACTGGGATGCGATGGCCGAAGGGCGCGTGATGTATACCGAAGACAGCGAAACCTATGACACGGGCGCTTTGCTTGGGGTGTATCGCCATGTCGGCAACAACGCGAAAGTCGGTGTCGGCTACGAATGGGGTCAGGTGTCCGAGGACATGACCGATCTCGATTACGAAAGCTCCGGGGTCTTTTTGAACCTGATCGCCAAGTTCTGAGACTGACCTGAGACTGAAAATGCAAAGAGGGGGCCAAGGCCCCCTCTTTTATTCGATGTGCATTCCGGTGCTGAAATGTGTTTTGACAGTGTCATCCAAATTGGGGTCTTCAAGCGACCAGGCGCCAGAATGCGCGCGAAACAATTGAAGGGGATTGCCGGTCACCTTTTGAAAGATCACTTTCGACGGCACGATTTGCCCCGGTCGTGAGAGGCTGGTCGTCAATGTGTGGCCAAACAGATACCTGTCAGACTTGAAGCGCGGCAAGGACAGGAGCAGCAGGCCCAGATCGGTATCCCCGTCATTCAGTTCAGACATGCGAAGAACTTGGAGACATCCGGAGTTCAGGAACACGAGCGCGCCATGCTTGTAGGTTTTGATACCGGTTCTCGGCTGACCGTCCTGACGCAGGGCCATCAGGGATTTTGCATAGGTTTTTCCCACTTCCTGATAGATGCGGATCAGGCTGACATGCACGTGGCTCTCTGACGTCGCAGTGCGGTGATAGAACAGGTAGTCACCACAATGCTGTGCCAAGGCATGCTCTTCGCGCATCGTGCGCACCATTGCCCGATTAAATGTATTGGCCATTGAAACTTCGAGATCGGTGGTCAGCTTGAGTGACGCACCCGCCACGTATTCGCTGTTTCCGACGGGCTTGAATAACATGTCCAGCTCGACGTCGAGCGTCTTGGCGATGCGATTAAGCGTATGTGCGGAAGGGATGCTGCTGCCATTCAGATACTTGTTCAACTGCTGACGGTTGATGCCAATGTGGTGCGCGGCTTCCGTCAACGTAGGATATTTCCCAAGCAGTAGCCTGAGGTTGTGTGCAATGTTTCGGGATGGCATTGTTTTCTCTAAAAAACAGTTTTGGCGTTCTTCGCATTCATTTTGGTATACAAAAATTTTTCGACGAATACAAATGGTTATCGAGGCAAAGTCAGAGGAACTTGTCTTGAGAGGGGGCGCGGGTCCCCGGGTGCGCGCCTGTTAAATCAAACGAAGGGCTCAATCCAAAGTGGACTACTTTTACGCCGTTCTCATGGACCCGTTTTGCGCCGCCCCAAACAAATGCGCAGCGGATGAGATGCGTTTCGGACTAATATCGAAAGCTCAGATTCTTGCCGACGCTTCTGAAACTCAGGGAGCTTGATCGGGTTGCCTAGGCCGTATGAGCTCTTGGAGACCCTTGCTGAACAAGCGAGAGCCATGATCACGTTATTCATTGCCTGATGACGGGGTTATCCAGGCGACCGTCGCCCCGGTTGATCCGTCTCATGCGACGTCGAAAACGGCAGAATTTAGGATCGCATCCGGTCACCGTGCTGGCGGCGCCAATGAGGTGGCTAAGATTTTAGTTGCGCATAATATTTTGGGCATAAGACGACGGTGTAATCTCTTTCGCGTCATTCTGTGCGCCAGATAGAGAATTTCATCGAATATTTTATTTGGTTAACCAATTTCCCAATGCTGATTATGAAAAAACGTTTGTGAGTGCGGTTTCATACACGGAAGCTGTTGTCGATTTGCGGGGGCGACATGATTGTCGGACTATTACTGTTCAGTGCCGTGGTCGGGATCATTGCAGCAACGGGGGCGTTTTTTTTGGGGTTTTCTCTGAGCCAAATTGCTTTGACCTATATTTGCGCAGGCATGATTGCGATGTCTCTCGGGGCAATCTCTGTTGCTGCGATAGAGAAAATTAAATCTCGAAAACACGATTGTTAAATCCCTTATTTAAAGTCGGGTTTTTGTCATTTGTCGAATGACAAGGACGTCTCTTTTGTCTGACGTCAGCACCTGTGGGACAGATTTGAGGATTTGAACGACGGAGGGTTTCTGGTTCATCGTAGCCTTTAAGGCGCGAAGATGAACTAGAAGCCGGAACATCGAAAGATGCAGCTGACAAGGTGGTCAAAAACATCCGGCGCAAGCCCCGCAAGACCTACGCGGCGGAGGAGAGGAACCGCATTGTTTTGGCGGGCCTTCGTGGCGAGGAAAGCATCTCGGCGCTGTGTCGCCGCGAGAGGGGGGCGGAGAGCCTGTATTCCACTTGGTCGAAGGAATTGCAGTCAGAGGCCGTGGCTCGGACGGAATGCGAGGCCGATTTCACCTTGGAAAACCCTCTGCTCAAAAAAGCATGACAGGGGCTGGTATTATCTCAGCACTATTCTGGCTGATTGCAGCCGCGCCCGCCATTGGTCCGTGGACAATGGTCGAGTGACACGATCGAGCTGGCCCTGACGGCATCGGGCTGCGGTCAGGCGGTTGTACGCCCGCGCATCACAAATCAGCACGCCCGCCAACCAGAGGTCAGCGGGCGTTGGTTTTTTCGTCTTGCGGAGCATTCCCGATCAGAAGGTGAAGGCAACCTCGAAGGACAGGCCGTAGCTGGACACATCCGTGTCCCCGCCCAGACCATCGACAAAGGCAGAACCGGAGGTCCGGACGCCCTGTCCATTGTCATAGCTCAGGCCGATGTCCATGCGGCCACGGTGACCTTCTTCTTCCGTGATATACGCGCTGGCGGCGCCGCTGCCTTTGGTGTGGCTATAGATCCCGGAAATCCCGAAATCGAGCATCAGATCGCCTTCGGGCACAAAGATCGGCACCTCGAAATCCAAGCCTGCGGCAAGCTCGGTGAGGGTCACCTTTTGCTCAGGCACGACCGTGCCGCCACTGACATAGGCGTTCTGGGAATCGCTGACATGGCTCAGGGTCAGGTTGGGAATGAGGGTCCAGCCCTTGTCCATCTCGACACGCCCCTGTGCCCCCAATGAGGCCAGCATACGGTCCCCCGTGAAGCTGCCGGTTTGACCGGTGGACAGGGTAATGTCGTTGTCGGTCTCGCCGAACAACAGTCGGCCATCGACAAAGAACGGATGATTGCCGATCTGCGTGGCAAAATACGGGCCGACGAGCCAACCGGTGCCCTCAACCTTGGTGCCTTGCGAGTCCTCCTGTTCCGCCATGTCATATTGCACCATCGCGCCGAGGATTGCGCCCGAGGACAGCTTCGTGTGGTAGCCGAAAGACGCGAGGCCGTAGCTCATGTCCTCGGTGTCGCTGTCCGACCAGGACCCGGACACCGCCATCCAAAACGGACCGTTTCCGCGGGAACTGAGCGCGAACTCACCGCCACCGCGCGAGACGCTGACGGAGGCATTGCCTTCATTCTGACCGGTGACAAAACGGGAGACGTCCGGCTGGTTCTGGATCAGGCTGCGCGCACGCGCTTGCAAAAACTGCGCAATCGCTTCGCTTTGCTCCGCCGAGGTGTCGAGCTGCGCGATGGCCGAGGCCGCCACGGACAGCTCGCCCGTCATGTCACGCGCGGCGCCGTCCGCCACCGAGATGGTGACATCGCCGCGATCGTCCGGCGTGATGGGGACCGAATAGACCGATCCGCTCCCCGTGAGCGCGCCCATCGTCGCGTTGGTGAGGGACACATCCGACGCCTCGAAGCCGGTGACATTCTCGGTGAAGGTGAAGGTCGCGACGAAGGTCTCGCCTCGTGTGATCGTCCCCGGAACGCCCGAGATTGTCAGACCCGGCGCAACGCCGTCGGGCACGACGGAGATGATATTCGAGGCGACGTTGGTATTGTCCGCCGCGTCGAGCACCGTGTTTGCACCAAGCTGGATGGACTGAGCGAAATCCGTCCCCGTGGCTTGCATTGTGTAGGTGTCGCCGCTGCCCGAGAGCGAGGCCAGATCGACATTCGTGGTGACGAAATCGCTCAGGTCCAGACCGGTCACATCCTCGTCGAAGGTGATTGTCACCGTGTAGGGCGTTCCCGGAAAGTCCGGGGTTGCCGTCAATGTCGGCGTCGGATCGGTCAGATCGGCGGTGTTGGTGACGGTCGTTGCCGCCGTGTTGCCGAGACCGGACAGATCCGTCACGGCATTCTCGGCGAAATTGACCGTCACGGTGCCGTCTGTGTCGGGCGTGATCGTCGCCGTGTAGACGGTCGCACTGGATTGTTGCAGGTCGGAGGCCACGCCATTGGTGACAGAAATGTTGCCCAAGGCCAGCCCCGTCACCTCTTCGGAGAAGGTGATCGTCAGCGTGAAGGGCGCGTTCACCAGACCGGACGGCATGTCGAGCATCACCGTCGGGCGGGTGATATCCGCCGTGGCGCTTGCCGTGTTGGAGGCAATGTTGTCATTGCCCGCCGCATCGGTCGCGACACTTGCGGGGACAGACACGGTGACCGCGCCGTCGGCGTCGGGCGTGATTGTCGCCGTATAGAGCTGCGCGGAGGCGGCTTGCAGGTCAGAGGCGGCGCCGTTCGTCACGGTGATCCCGCCGAGTGAGAACCCGGTCACATCCTCGTCGAAACTGATCGAAGCCGTGTAAGGCTGGCCCGGACCGTTGTCGATCAAACTGACCGTCGGGGTCGGGTCGGTCAGATCGGCGGTGTTGCTGACGGCCGTTGCCGCCTCATTGCCGAGACCGGCCGCGTCCGTCACGAGGTTCTCGGCGAAACTGACCGTCACGGTGCCGTCCGCCGTCGGCGTGATCGTCGCCGTGTATGTGGTCGTGCTGGTTTGCTGCAAATTCGAGGCCGTGCCATTGCTGGCCGAAATATTGCCCAAAGTCACCGCGCTCACCTCCTCGGAGAAGGTCATCGTCAGCGTGAAGGGGGCGTTCACCAGACCGCTCGGCACATCGAGCGCCACCGTCGGACGGGTCACATCCGCCGTGGTGCTCACCGTGTTGGAGACGGTGTTGCCATTGCCTGCCGCATCCGTGGCCGCGCTTGCAGGGATCGACACGGTGACCGTGCCGTCGGCATCTGGCGTCACGGTGGCCGTGTAGACCTGTGCCGAGACGGTTTGAAGGTTCGAGGCCGTGCCGTTCACAACGGTGAAATCGCCAAGCGCAAATCCGGTCATGTCCTCATCGAAGGTCACGGTCACATCGAAGGGGCCGTTCACCTCGGAGGGGATCGCGGAAAGCACAGCGCTCGGCGCCGTCACATCGCGCGTGCCGCTGAGCGTTGCCCCGGTCCCGGAATTGCCGACCTGGTCAACAGCGGCGGCATCCCCAACAGCGACTTGAAACGCACCTGTCGAGCTGAGGGTCAGATCGGCGGTATAGGTCGACCCGCTGCCGCTGAAATTCGAAAACGACCCGGTGCCCGAGCTGAGGGTCAGATCGCTCACGTCGAAACCGGTCACGATTTCGGAAAAGGTGAAGGTGAGCGGGATCACGGAACTGTTGGTCGGGAAAGAGGATGAAGAGATGATCGACATCGTCGGGCCCACATTGTCAATGTAGTAGCGCTCAGCGGCACCAATCACTGTGAAATCGGTCATGGCGTTGCCCGCCGTGTCGGTGATCGTGGCACTGCTGTTTGGAGCAAGCCGCACAAAGCGTGTGCCGTTGGCCTCCGGATAACTAAACCTTACCATATACCTATAAGCGTTGGGTGAAATGCGAGATGCAGTATAAAATGTAATACCGAGACTGCTAAGAGTGGTGAAGACGTTAAAATCAGAAAGGTTTATGTCAGAGATGTCTTCGGTGAAGGTGATCTCCCATGTAAGTTCCGTGTCGTTGGTATATTCGTCCGAAGGATCATAGCGGGTGATCGATTGGATGCGTGGCGGCGTTGTATCCGTCGCCTGCGCCTTGGCTGTCTCCGTGAGTGCTGTGATGCAACAGAGCGCAATCAAAGCCAGTGACATGTGTTTTAGAAAACGTCGTGCGGTCATTTTCTTTACCCCATAAAACTGGGGCATGAAGAACAAACAACATACCCCAACGGCGACGCAATCTTTCGATCACGCCACAGACATTGGGCCAGTTGCTTGCGACGGGGGTGCACATAATGCGCACCCGGATCTTCCCGAAACCGACATCTTACCGGTGAGGCCATTTACACCGGAGGTTCTCAAGCGTCGCCAAAATCCACGTTTGAGGACAAGAGAGAAAGCACTTGTTGATCTGTTTCAGGAAATCGCTGTTTTGTGCTGCGTTTTGGTCACAGCTTTCGAAGCCGCACAGACTGTTTCTGCCACTGGACTGCTGAATTTGAACGATTTTGCGACAGGGCCTTCAATCCGGTCAGTTCTTACACAGCGGCCGCCGAGGTGGTTACTTCGCTATGAGCCGCATGGTCAAGGACGCAGCACCGTTTTGAATCTCGAAAAGGCGGTCTATGTTCGGATGTGCGCCGGGTCGGTTTCGCGCGTCCTCGGTATGTTCCGCAAAGACAGCCAGCCCGTGTGCCGCAGCTTCGGCATTCAGAACCCCATAGGTCTCGAACAGGTATTGGTAGACCGCCAAGGACCCTTGCTTGCCCGGTTGGTTCTCGATGGACGCGACCATATCGCCTGCGGCATCCACCATCTCCAATCTTTCGATCCCGTCAATGGACGGCAGGTTCTGAAGGTTCTCCTTAAACGAGGAAACGGGCTGAATCATCGGTCTGTCCTTTCAATTGCTCTTCCGAACCGCCCATATCAAACCAAAGACCGCCACGCCAAGGTCGCAAAGTCGCCATGGCAAAATTGGATCAGCACATCGGACCCTTCACGTCTGAAGCGGCAACGCATGTCAGGATCGGGAAAGCCGATCTACAGCGAAGCCCAACCCAGCGAATGGCCGCAAAGGGCCGTCATAATTCATGACGAAACCGCGTCATAACGAGGCTTCTGGCCTTGCTCACCGCCCTGCGCAGATCACCTCCCTGACCAAGTGTGACAGCGATGGCACTGGCCATTTGACATCCGGTTCCCCGAAGCGAGAAGCCGTACCGGGGGCCGCGGAAAATCTGACGTTTTTCGGACTGCATATAAAGCCTGTCTTCGCAGAATGCTCCGGCCTCGTCATGCCCTCCCTTCACCAAAACCGCTCTGCAACCGCGGGTCATGAGCGCCTCTGCGCATGTGACCTCATCGCACTCATCCTTGAGCCCGAGCCGGGAGGACAGCATCCGGAGTTCCGGCAGATTGGGGGTAAAAAGCGTCGTGCGCGGGAGGAGATCCGTCAGAAGCGCCTCCATGCCCGCGCCGTCAAGTAATGCGCGCCCCGAGGTCGAGGCGAGCACAGGGTCCAGCACAAGTGGAGCCGCGGGCAGGCTCTGTGCCACCGCGGAGACAATCTGCGCGGAGCCGAGCATCCCGATCTTGACCGCATCCACGCCGGAAGCCCCCTTCACTTGTTCCGCAACGAGTTCGGGTGACATCATCTGGACCGCGCTGACGCAGGCATCTGTTTGGGCTGTGACAGCCGTCACTGCGACACAGGTCTCGGCCCCCATGCCCGCGACCGTGGCGATGTCGCGGGCCAGACCGGCCCCGCCGCTGGAATCCGTTCCTCCGATCAGAAGCACCCGCACGGTCATGCGCCCACCGCACAGATCACGATCCGGCGATGGCCGCTGTCATCCGCCAAATCTCTTGCCGCACGCCATGCCCGCAGACCGCTTGCACAGAGGAAAACCACGCGCCGATCCGGGTCGGGGCCTAGCTGTGCCGGATCTAGAACGTCGTTTTTCCGCAGATCGACAAGAAGGTCATCCTTTTCGATTTGCCCATGCGCGATGATCTTGGGGAAAATCTCGTCGGGTTCGTGTGCCCCGTCAAAGCTGAATTGCGAGATGCGCCAGGTCGCGAAGTCGACCGACAGCACCTTGCCCAGCGGCGAAGGCGTGTGATGCAAGAGGATCGAGAGGGCCATCTGTGCCTGCATCGCGCCGAGAGTGGCAACAGCCGGGCCCATCACCCCATCCGTCGCGCAGTTTGCGGCAACGGCGGGAGGGTCCGGGAACACGGCGCGCAGGCTGGGCGATTTGCCGCAAAAGCCGCCGACATATCCCCGACGCCCCAGCACAGACGCGCTCACCAGAGGTTTGACGGCGGTCTGACAGAGGTCGGAAAGCGCATAGCTCACCGCAAAACTATCGGCGGCATCGATCACCAGATCGGCCCTGTCGATTTCGCGCTGTGCCGCGACCGGATCGAGCCGCGCTACGTTTGCCTGCACATGGCAGTCGGGATTGAGCGCTTTCAGATGTCGCGCGGCGATTTCCGCTTTGGGCTGGCCGAGGTCGTCCATGCGGTAGAGCGTTTGGCGATGCAGATTGTGAACCTCGACCACGTCGGGATCATAGAGGGTGATCGATCCCACACCAGCCCCGACCAAGAGCGGCAAAAGCGCAGACCCCAGCCCGCCAGCTCCAGCCACCAGAACCTTTGCTGCGGTGAGACGCGCCTGACCTTCGGCGCCAATCTCCGGCAGGCTGATCTGTCTGGCATAGCGGTTCATCTGACATACTCCCGCGTCGCTTTGATCCACTCTGCGCAACGGGCCTCGGGGTCGGGCGCGGTGGCAATGTCGGTCACCACGGCGGCGCTGTCCGCCCCCGCTTCGAACAGGCCGGGCAGGCGTTCGGGCGTCAACCCGCCGATGCCCACGAGCGGCGTGTCTCCGGCGGCTTTCTTCCACGCCCGCACCCGGTCCAGCCCCTGTGGCCCCCATTTCATTTTCTTCAGAAGCGTCGGATAGACCGGCCCCAAGGCGACATAAGCCGGATCATGCGAGAGGGCACGGTCAAGCTCCGCCTCATCATGGGTGGAGAGGCCAAAGCGGATACCGGCGCGGCGCAAAGCGGGGAAATCGGCGCTGTCCATGTCCTCTTGCCCGAGATGGACGAAGGAACAGTTGAGATCGAGCGCCATTTGCCAATGGTCATTGACCACAAGCTGGGCGCGATGCACCGCGCAGAAATCGCGGGCGCGTCGGATTTGGCGATGCACTTCCTCCTCCGGCTGATCCTTGATCCGAAGTTGCACGAGGCGCACGCCCTGCGGGACCAGCAATTCGAGCTGCCCGACATGGCCGACGATGAGATAAAACGGATCGAGGGTCATGTTAAAAGCTCCGCCATGCCAAAGATGGGGGTTGAGGCCTCAGCCATATCGCGGCGTGGCATGAGGCCCGCATCATAGGCCTGATGCCCGGCGGCAATGGCGTACAAAAATGCTTCGGCCATCGCGACGGGATCAACGGCCTTGGCGACTGCGGTGTTCAGGAGCACGGCATCGAACCCCATCTCCATCGCCTGCGCAGCCTGCGAGGGTGCGCCGATCCCGGCGTCGATCACCAGAGGCACATCGCGGAAATGCGCCCGCATGCTCCGTAGCCCCTCGATGTTGCGCAACCCTTGACCGGACCCAATCGGTGCGCCCCAAGGCATGAGCACACGACATCCTGCCTCGATCAGCTTTTCACCGACGATCAGGTCTTCGGTCGTATAAGGGAACACATCGAACCCGTCGGCACAGAGAATGCGGGCGGCTTCGACCAGTGCGAAAGGGTCGGGTTGCAAAGTATCGGCATGGCCGATCACTTCGAGTTTGATCCATGAGGTCCCGAACAGCTCACGCGCCATATGGGCGGTGGTGACCGCCTCACGCACGGTATGACAGCCCGCCGTGTTGGGCAGGATGCGACAGCCGCTGTCTTTGAGGATGGCACGAAAATCCGCGCCCCCCGCGCCTTCGCGGCGCAGCGAGACGGTGATCACTTCTGTCCCGGAGGCAGCGATGGCCGCGCGCAAAATCTCGGGGGAGGGATATTGCGCCGTGCCAAGCATCAGGCGGTTTTTCAAAGGAATGTCGTAAAACATGTCTCAGCCCCCCTGCATCGGAGAGAGGAGTTCGACCTTCATTCCGGCACTCAGTTTGAACGCGTCACGCGCGTCACGCGGCACGAATTGCCCATCGACGGCGGAGGCGACAGACTGCGCGTCAACCGTCTGCTCCGTGATCAGTCCGGCGAGCGTGTCGGCGGCGGTCTCGATGGGATGGCCGTTCAGATCAATGCGCATGGGCGTTCTCCCGTGTCAAAAGGGTGGCAAGCTCCATCGCCAGAACCGGGGCCATCAGAAACCCGTGGCGATACATGCCGTTGAGATGCAGCGTGTCGCCGATGCGACGGATCGCCGGAATATTGTCGGGGAAAGAGGGGCGGAGACCTGCTCCGGTGGCGATCACCTCGGCCTCTGCAAACGCCGGATGAAGACTATAGGCCGCCGAGAGCAATTCCATCGTGGCGCGCGCCGTGATCGGGCCTGCGCGGTTGCTTTCGATCATGGTCGCCCCGATCATGAAGCGCCCCGCGCCACGCGGGACGATGTAACAGGGAAAGCGCGGATGGAGCAGGCGGACAGGCCGCGAGAGCGTGACCTCGGGCGTGTAAACCTCAAGCATCTCGCCCCGCACACCGCGCAGATCGGGGAGTGCCCCGGTGCAGGCCATGCCCCGACAATCGACCACGCGCCCTTTTGGGGGGCCGTCGCGAAAGATCACCCCCTGCGTTGCGAGGCGATCCTTGAGCGTTGCAAGGGCCGCCCTTGGGTCGAGATGCGCCTCATTGTCGAAAAACAACCCACGGGCAAACCGGCCTTCGAGATCGGGTTCGAGATCCCCGGGGTTGACCCAGCGATGCGCGCGGGTGGCACGGGCGAAGCGATCCAGCTCTTGCGCATCGCGGGGCGGTGCGACGACAAGCGTGCCGTACCGCGTGACATCGACATGCGCGGCCCACCAGTCGATGGCGGCCTGACCGCGCGTGACGATCACCTCGGGCGCGCTTTCGCCTTCGCAGAACGGGGCCAACATGCCCCCCGCCAGGCGGGAGGCCGGGGGCGGGGCATCCTGGGCTTCGATCACCTCGACCTCATGCCCCGCCTCAATAAGCGCAGTGGCGGCGCAAAGCCCCGCCACGCCGGTTCCATGCACCGAAATCATTCCGCAGGTTCCTGTGCTTGTTCCTCTGCCGGAATATAAAGCGCGCCGCCTTCGCGGAATTTCTCCGCCATGGATGCCATGCCCTCCTGTTTCGCCGCTTCGGCGCGGATGTCGTGAGAAATCCGCATCGAACAGAATTTCGGCCCGCACATGGAACAGAAATGTGCCACCTTATGCGCCTCTTTCGGCATGGTCTCATCGTGCATTTCGCGCGCCGTGTCGGGGTCGAGGCCAAGGTTGAACTGATCCTCCCAGCGGAATTCGAACCGCGCGCGTGACAGCGCATCGTCGCGCAGCTGTGCCCCCGGATGCCCCTTGGCGAGATCGGCGGCATGGGCGGCGAGTTTGTAGGTGATCACCCCGGTTTTCACATCGTCGCGGTCGGGCAGGCCAAGGTGTTCCTTGGGCGTCACGTAGCAAAGCATCGCGGTGCCGAACCAGCCGATCATCGCCGCGCCGATGGCGGAGGTGATATGGTCATAGCCCGGCGCGATGTCGGTTGTGAGCGGTCCGAGCGTGTAGAACGGCGCCTCGTGGCAATGCTTGAGCTGCTCGTCCATGTTCTCCTTGATCTTGTGCATCGGCACGTGACCGGGGCCTTCGATCATCACCTGACAGTCCTTTGCCCAAGCGATTTTGGTCAGCTCACCCAGCGTGCGCAGCTCGGCAAATTGCGCCTCGTCATTGGCGTCGGCGATAGAGCCGGGGCGCAACCCGTCGCCAAGGCTAAAGGACACGTCATAGCGGCGGCAAATGTCGCAGATCTCGTCGAAATGCTCGTAGAGAAAGCTCTCGCGGTGATGATGCAGGCACCATTTCGCCATGATCGAGCCGCCGCGCGAGACGATGCCGGTGACGCGTTTGGCGGTCATCGGGATCATATGAAGCCGCACGCCCGCGTGGATGGTGAAGTAATCGACGCCCTGTTCAGCCTGTTCGATGAGTGTGTCGCGGAACACTTCCCAGGTCAGGTCCTCGGCGATCCCGCCGACCTTTTCAAGCGCCTGATAGAGCGGCACGGTCCCGATCGGCACAGGCGCGTTGCGGATGATCCAGTCGCGGATGTTGTGGATGTTGCGCCCCGTCGACAGGTCCATCACCGTGTCGCCGCCCCAGCGGATCGCCCAGACCATTTTCTCCACCTCTTCCTCCATCGAGGAGGTGACGGCGGAGTTGCCGATGTTGGCGTTGATCTTCACTTTGAAATTGCGCCCGATGATCATCGGTTCCAATTCGCGGTGGTTGATGTTGGCAGGGATGATGGCGCGGCCTTCGGCGATCTCTTGACGCACGAATTCCGGCGTGACCAGTTCGGGCAGAGTGGCCCCGAAGCCTTCGCCATCCGTCTTCGCACCCGACAGACGGCCCTCGTTCTCGCGGATCGCGACGAATTCCATCTCCGGCGTGATGATCCCGGCCTTGGCATAGGCAAGTTGGGTCACGGCGCGGTCGCCCACGGCACGCAAGGGCGCGCGTTGATGCGGGAAGGCGGGCGTCAGACGTTCGCCGGTGGCAAAGCCGTTGTCGGCCTCGGTCACCGCACGGCCCTCATAAGCTTCGATGTCGCCACGCTGATGTTGCCAACCGCCGCGTACATCGGGCAGGCCCTTGGCAATGTCGATCTCCGCCGCCGGATCGGTATAGGGCCCGGAGCTGTCATAAACGCGAAGCGGGGCCTCGCCTGTCACAGTGATTTCACGCAGCGGCACGCGCAGCTCATGCAGATCGCCATGCACATAGATTTTCTGCGAGGCGGGCAAAGCACCGGTGGTGATGGTCGGGATCGTGTCTTTCATTTCGGTCTCCTCAAACGATGAGACCCAAGTGAAACGGGTAGCAGACATGGGCCACCGCCCGATGCGTCCAAACGCAATAGGGCCATGCGGCCCGAAAGGACCGCCCCCATATTTGAGATGCGTGTGATGCCCTTCGGTCTTCCTACGCCAGTGTCAACTGGGTCAGGTTCTAAGGGTCGCGTCACCTCGGGCGGGTTTGCCGCCGTCAATCAGCCTCTCAGTCCCTTGGGCGGGACTCCCCTGACGTGGATGCATAGTTTGATTTCGGTTGGGTCATGTCAACCAGAAAAGTGAGGCTGGAGTCGTATGTTTGAAATGAGGAGCGTCAGTTTCGGTATGGTAGCTGCCCTTTGCAAAAACTCATTGGGATGTCGGAGTTGGGCTGCGACCGGTCACCCGATGCGTTTTCTGCGACCGTCTTGGAAACCGGAACCAAACAAAGCCACGGTGAGAAGGTCGTCAAAGACATCCGCCGAGGAGACGATCGGGATCGTTCTGGACGGCCTGAAAGGCGAGGACAGCATAGCTGAGCGGTGTCGGCGTCCTGAACTGCGGGGCGACCGCGCCCTCGCGCAGATACTTTCCGATGGTGTTGCGAGACAGGCCCGAGCGTCAGGAAATCTCGCGAATTGTCATCCATGTCACATAATGCCCAATGTCGAATGGCACTCGAAAATCACCTGCCGATCACGCCATATCTCGTCGACTGAAATCGGCAGGGCAACGTGTTCGCGTGGATCAATTCGCAATGAAAATTTGAGGCCTACCGGGCAAGTTCTCATCGAAGACCAACACTTTAGAAGCTGATAGGCGGGGTGGTTGCAGACGCGTAGAAGAATGCGTCTTGACAGCTAAAATAATATAAATAACAGTTGTGAAATAAATAACAAGCCAAAGACTCGCGCAGGGGAGAGGAGCCTCGGTGAGTGGCGCGCAGATCCGGCGCGGGTTTGGAGTTGGTTTCTCTGGAGGAGAGGGGCCTGAAATTGAGCATGCGTGGAGGTATGCTCGCAATGGGAGGAAACTATGAAAAAACTTATGCGCGGCCTTTCGGTCGCAGCCTGTGGCATTGTGTTTGGCACAACGCTGGGCGCAACAAGCGTATCGGCCCAAGACGCCGTTCCTGAGATCAAGGACGAATATCGCTTCGTGATGATCCCGATCCTGGCGCAGGCTTGGTTCGACATCGTTCATGATGCAGCGGCGGATTCGGCGGAACAGTTGAGTGCCCAGCTTGGCACCAAGATCACCATCGATTACCAAGCCCCGGCGCAGGCCGATCTGGTCGAACAAAACACGCTTTTGGAGCGTGCCATCGCGACCAAACCCGACGGCATCGCCATCGACGCCATCGACGTGAACGCCAGCATGCCGATCCTCAACGAAGCCCGTGATCGCGGCATCCCGGTCGTGCTTTTTGTCTCGACCGCGCCGCAGGGCTCGCAATTCACCTATATCTCCAATGACTTCTACGATCAGGGGCGGATTTTGGGCGAGGAGCTTTTGAAGCGTATCGACAACAAGGGCAAAATTGCGATCCTGCACGGGGTGCCGACCAACTCCGCCCATGCGGACCGCTATGACGCGCTCAAGGACCTGTTCGCGCAATACCCGGATGTCGAGATCGTCGACGAGGGCTTCGATTATGACGATGTGCAAAAGGCCCAGACCGAAGCCTCGCGCATGTTGGCGGCCAATGCCGATCTCGACGCCATCGCCGTGGTGGATGCTGCGGGTCCCGTTGGCGTCGGACTGGCGCTGCGCGAAGCGGGGCGTGTCGGCGAGGTGCAATTCGTCGGCATCGACGATGTGCCGCAGCTTCAGGAACTGATGCGTGACGGGGTGCTCGATCTGTCGATTGCCACCCGCCCGCGCATGATCGGCGAATGGTCCACCGTGGCGCTGATGCTTCAGAACATGGGCGTGGAAACGCCGTCCTGGATCGACACGGGCATCGGTTACATGACGCCCGACATGGTGGCGAACGGCAATATCGACGGCTTCTGAGATCCGATTTTCGGACATGACACCGACCGGGCGCATCTCTGCGATGCCCCGGTCTCACTCTCAGGCCAATCTCAGGGAGACGCGACATGAGTCTTTTGGAAGCCCGTGGCATCACCAAACGCTTTCCTGGCGTGGTGGCGCTTGATGCGGTGGATTTGCGGTTCGAACGCGGCGAAGTGCATTGCATCGTCGGCGAAAACGGCGCGGGGAAAAGCACGCTGGTCAAGGTGCTGACCGGCATCTACCGACCCGACGAGGGCGATCTGCACTATGATGGTGCGACGCCTCCGGCGATTGGCTATGTGCCGCAGGAACTGAATCTGTTCGACCATATGACCGTGGCGGAAAACATGTTCCTGCCGCTGGAAAATGGCGCGCTGTTCCGGCGCAAGGCGCTTGAGAAGGCGGTACAGCCCTTTCTTAAGGACCTGAAGATGACCTGTGCGCCGGATGACATGGTGCGCGACATTTCGGTGGCCGAAAAGCAGCTTTTGCAAATCGCCCGCGCGCTGGCGAGCCGCCGATCCGATATTCTCATCCTCGATGAACCGACCGCCTCTCTGACGGCGACGGAAATCGAACGGCTCTTTGCGATTATCGAAGAGTTGCAGGCGCGCGGCACGGCGATTGTCTTCATCACCCATCGACTCGACGAGGTGATGCGGCTGCATTCCGTGGTCTCCGTGCTGCGCAACGGCTGTGTTGTGGGTAACTCCGATGGCGAGGAGGTCTCCGAGGCCTGGATTGTCTCCAAGATGACCGGCAAGGAGATGGACCTGAGCACGCTCTACCGTCCGCGTACCCCGCGTGGCGACCGTGTGTTCCGCGTCGAGGGGCTGTCTGGCGACGGCTTCGAAGAGGTTTCTTTCGATCTTCACGCGGGTGAAATCCTCGGCTTTGCCGGGCTGGTGGGCGCCGGGCGCTCCGAGGTGTTGCAGACGCTCTTCGGAATGCGCAAACCGACAGCGGGGCAGGCGTGGTTCGACGGTGAGCCATGGGTGTTCAACAAACCGGCGCGGGCGATTTCCAAGGGGGTGATGTATCTCTCCGAGGAACGCAAGGCGCATGGGATTTTCCCACATATGTCGGTGCGTCAGAACGTCGGCGCAGGCTTGCTGCGCGACGTGGCGCGGCTGGGGGTGGTGTCGGACGCGCGTGAGGCGCAAGCCGCCGCCAAGATCATCGGCGACTATCGGGTCAAAACCGCCTCGGCTGACACAAAGATCATGAACCTCAGCGGCGGCAATCAGCAAAAGGTGCTGATCGGGCGCGGCCTCATGGCCAATCCGCGGGTGATGATTTTCGACGAACCGACGCGCGGCATCGACGTCAACGCCAAGGACGAGATCTACCGCCTGATGCAACGGGTGGCTGAGGAGCAACAGATCGCCGTGGTGCTGATCTCCTCGGAAATCGAAGAGCTTTTGAAATGCAGCAACCGGGTTCTGAGCCTCTATGACGGGCGGATCAACGCGGAAATTGCGGCAGAGAATTTGAGCGAGGAACGCTTGCTGTCCTCGATTATCAATACGGGCGGCGCCTTTGATGCGACGACTGCAAACAGGGAGGAAGCCCATGTCTGACGGGCTGGTGAACATGACGCAGAGACGGGGTTTCAATCTGAAAGACGGCGGCCAGATCGTCGGGGTTCTGATCGCTTTTGTGGTGATCTGTGTGGTCGCGTCTTTGGTCGCGCCGCAGTTCCTGACGAGCTACAACATGACGATCATTTCCCGCGATCTTGCCTTTATCGGCATTGTAGCCATCGCGCAGGGCATGTTGCTTTTGCTCGGCGACATCGACGTTTCCATTGGCGCAATCGCGGGGCTGTGCGGCATCGTCTGCACCAAGCTTCTGGTCGATGCGCAGCTCGATCCGGCGCTCGCCATTTCGGCGGGGCTGGCGGTCGGGGCCATTGCGGGCGCTATCAATGGTACGATCATCACCATGTTCAACCTGAACTCTCTGGTGGTGACCATCGGCATGCTCAGTGTCTATTCGGGTCTCAACCTCTGGATCACCAAGGGCCGCACCATCGTGGGCCTGCCGAAAGAGGTGACGGTTCTGGGCGGCGGGACGCTCATGGGTGTGCCGGTGCCGGTCTATATCATGGCGGGCGTGTTTCTCGTGATCCTGTTCCTGACCACGAAAACGGTCTACGGGCGGCGTCTCTATGCCGTGGGCAACAGTCGCGAGGCCGCCAAGATCATCGGCATCCACGAACAACGTGTCCGCATCACCGCCTATGCCGTGGCGGGCGCATTGGCCGGGCTGGCGGGGATGCTGTTGTGCTTTCGCCTTGTGTCGGCGCAGGCCTCGATGGGGCAATCCTGGCTTTTGCCGTCGATTGCCGCGCCGGTCATCGGCGGGATCGCCACCACGGGCGGCATCGGCACGATCTGGGGCGCACTTCTGGGCGCAGCCATCATCGCGGTGATCGGCAATGTGATCGTGCTGGGCGGTGTCGACGTCTACCTGCAACAGGTGGTCACGGGTGCGATCGTGGTGATCGCCGTCGCTCTCGATGCCATCACACGCAAAATGGGCCGGGGGTAATCCCCCGCCCGCAGTTTCATTCCAAAAGAGGAGATAGGAATGTCCGAGGAAACCAAAATCACTCAGATCGGTGTCGTTGTGCGCGATCTGGATGCGACGATGAAAATGTATCACCAGCTTCTGGGCTGGGGGCCGTGGAATGTTTACGAACACACTGCTCCTGTGCTGCATGACACCCATCTGCACGGCAAGCCTGCGACCTATTCGATGCTCTGCGCCGAGGTGATGGTGGGCGACATGTGTTACGAGCTGATCCAGCCGCTTGAGGGCGACTCGATTTACAAGGAATGGCTCGAAGAACATGGCGAGGGCCTGCACCACGTCGCCGTGATGAAACACGGCCAGGACGCGGCCGATCAGTTCAAGAAGGACATGGATGCGGCGGGCGCAAAGATGCTCATGGGCGGGCGCATCGGCGAGACCATCGAGTTCTATTACCTCGACAGCGAGCCGCAGCTCAAAGTGATCCTCGAATCCGGCACCGGCCACGCCATCGACCTGAAACCGATCCGCACATACCCTGAGTGAACGATCCCGGTCCCAAGAAAAAGCCCCCGCGTTGCGGGGGCTTTTTTATGTCTCGTTTTGTCGGGCTTTAGGCCGCGATGCGCTGATCGTTTTTACCAAAGACCATGATATGTTCGGGCCGGATGCCAAGCGCGAGGGTCGCGGGGCGTTCCGTGTCGCTGCCTTGTCGGATCACCTCGATCTCACCGTCGCCAAGATTGGCGAAATAGCTCGTCGAGGTGCCAACGACCTGTTGATTGGTGACATCAAGTGTCAGCCGGTTGGCCTCGGAGGTGCCATCGAGGAAATGTTCGGGCCGGATGCCGAGTGTGACCGCGCCTTTCGCGGCGGTGGCGCTGGTCAGAACCGTGCCATCGCTCAGTGTCATCTGATGCCCGTCGGCCTGCGCGGTGACAAAGCTCATCTGCGGCGAGCCGATGAACCCCGCGACAAAGCGGGTTTTCGGCGCGGTATAAAGCTCGGACGGGCTGCCTACCTGTTCGATCCGCCCGTCCTTCATCACCACGATACGGTCCCCCATGGTCATCGCCTCGACCTGATCGTGGGTCACATAGATCGAGGTCACGCCGATCCGCTGTTGCAGGGCGCGGATTTCCTTGCGCATCTGGACGCGGAGCTGGGCGTCGAGGTTCGACAGCGGTTCGTCGAACAGGAAGGCGTTGGAATGTTTGACCATGGCGCGGCCCATGGCCACCCGTTGACGTTGCCCGCCTGACAAAGCGCGCGGGCGGCGGTCGAGATAGGGGGTGATCGCCAGAATGTCGGCGGCCCATTTCACCCGCTTTTCGATCTCCTCAGCGGAGGTCTTGCGCACCTTGAGGCCGAAGGCGAGATTTTGCGCCACCGTCAGATGCGGGTAGAGCGCATAGTTTTGAAACACCATCGACAGATCGCGCTCCTGCGGCGGCAGATGCCCGACCGGCGTGCCGTCGAACAGAATGTCGCCGCCCGAGATCGGGTTCAGCCCGGCCACACAGCGCAGCAGGGTCGACTTGCCACAGCCCGAGGGGCCGACAAGTACGATGAATTCGCCATCGTCGATCTCAAGGTTCAGCCCGTGAAGTGCTTTAATCTTGCCGTAGTGCTTTTCGAGGTTCTGGATGTTGATTGAGACCATAGATTCTCCTCCCAAGAATGGTGGCGTCGCAGGGCGCGCGCTATTTGATGCTGCCCTGTGTCAGGCCGCCGACGAGATGTTTCTGAAACAGGAATGCGATGAGGTAGATCGGCACCATGCCGGTGAAGGAGGCCGCCGCCATCTGTCCGAAATTCACCAGCCGCTCGCCCTGAAAGAGCGACATGCCGACCGTGATCGTGCGGCTCGCGTCGCTGAACGTCAGGGCCGAGGCAAAGAGAAACTCGTTGTAGGACAGGATGATACAGATCAGTGCGGTGGCCAGAATGCCGGGAAAGATCAGCGGCAGGATCACCGCGAAGAGCGTGTGCCAATAGCCCGCGCCGTCGATCCAGGCGGCTTCGTCGATCTCTGCCGGGATATCGCTGACAAAACTCTTGAGCAGCCAGAATGCGACGGGCAGGTTCATCAGCCCGTGAACCAGCGCAAGGCCCGGAATGCTGTCCATCAGCTGTGCGGTTTGCAACAGGTAGAACAGCGGGATCAGCGCGATGATCGGGGGCGCGGCATAAGAGGCCAGCGTGATGTTGGGGACGGTCCTGCGAAAGGCGCCGAGTTTGATCGTGGCATAGGTTGCGGGCACCGCGATCACCAGCGTGATCACCCCGCTCAAAAGCGCCACGGCGACCGAGTTCCAAATCATGCGCAGCACCGGGACATGCGCGAAAGCATTGGGGTAATTCTTGAGCGTCGCGGCCTCTGGCAGGAGCCGACCTTGCAACACATCGTCGGGCGTTTTGAACGAGGTCGAGAACAGGTAGACGATGGGCAGCGCGAAAAAGATCAGCATCGCGGCCAGAAAACCGAACCGGATCAGGCGATCCGTGCGGCTGTCCTGAACAGTGGCGGTCATCGACGTTTCTCCAGATGATTGTGCAGCAAAACGATGGGCAGGGTGACGACAGAGACGGTGATCGCGAACATCAGCGTCTGGGCCGCGGCGAGGCCGACATCGAATTCCCGCAGCGCGGTTTTCCAAATCTCGAACGTGGCGATGTTGGTGGCATTGCCGGGGCCGCCGAAGGTGAGCGTATAGACCAGATCGAAGGTCTTGAGCGCCATGATCACCCGCAACAGGTAGACGGAGAGCAGCGCAGGCGCGATCATCGGCAGGGTGACGGTCCAGAAAATCCGTTTCGGATAGGCACCATCGAGGGCGGCGGCCTCTTCGACGTCATGCGGCACGCCTTGCAGGATCGCAAAGCACAGGATCACGATCAGCGGCGTCCATTGCCATGTGTCCGCCAGCATGATCGCCGGAAAGGCGAGGGCATGGTTGCCGAAAAACGAAATCGGATCGTCGATCAGCCCGGTGCGAAGCAAGATGCCGTTGAGCCAGCCGCCAGACGGGTTGAGGATGAGCTTCCACGCGATCCCGACCATCACAGGCGGTGTCATCAGCGGCAAAAGCACGATGGTCCGAAGCCATCGCCCGCCACGCACGATCTTGCTCAGGATCACCGCAAGGTAGAGCCCGAGCGCCAGTTGCACCAAGGATACGATCAGAGCGAACAGGATGGCATGGCCCACGGAGCCCGAAAAATTCGTGCCGCTGAGCGCCCAGTCGAAATTCTCGAACCCGACGAAGCCCTGAAACTGTTGACCGAGATCGGAGCGGGAAAAGGCCAGAAGCACGAGGTACACCAAAGGGTAGCCTGCGAAAATCGCAAGCCCGACCATCAAGGGCAGGGTCATGCTCCATTCCGCATGTTTGCGCTGGCTTACGCCGCGATCTGATCCGAAAGAAGCTGCCGGTGGCGTCGCCATCGTGGGGCCTCCTCTGTGTTGTCATTCATGAAATTACACCCCTTGGGCGCGGCATCCGCGATGCGCGTCCAAGAGGCAGGTCCTGTCCGCAGGGGGCTTAACGCAGCAGGCGTTCCCAGCTTTTCTGCGTCAGCTCCATCGCCTCTTCGGGCGTGCTTTCGCCGGAGATCATGATGGCGAGCTGCTCGGACAGGCTTTCGAGCATGCGCGGCGCTTGCGGGCCGGTGGGCCAGGCCATCGCCCCATTAAGCGAGGCGCTCGCGGCACGTTGGCTGCGGGCGTTGAAGGCCTCGTACTCCGGGCTGGTCAGGGCGGAGATGCGGGTCGGATCGATGCCGGAGCCGGTGGTGGTCAGCAACTCGAGATGCATCTTCGCCGAGGAGGCCAGTTTGATGAACTCCCAGGCGAGATCTTTCTTGCTGCCATAGGCCGCGATACCAAGCGCCCAGCCCGCGTTAAGCGGCGCGCGGCTGTCGGTCTGGCTGCCGCCGACCGGCAATTGTACCACGTCCCATTTGCCCGCGATCTTGGAGTTTTCGCTGTCTTCGGAATAGGCACCCAGATCGATCCAGCCTTCGGTCATTGCGGCGCGTCCGCCGACAAAGGCGGTCAGGGCCTGATCGAATCCGGTTTCCGCCGGTGTCGGCAGCGCCGAGGGCACCGTGGCGACAAGGTTTTGCGCTGCCATGAGCGCGGCGTCGCTGTCGAGCGCCGGACGCCCGTCGGCATCGAGGAACTCGCCGCCATAGTTGGCGAGACGGTTGGCAAAGACGGAAATGTTCTGAAGCGGGGCACGAATGCCCATCAAGGCCATGCCATAGATGCCATTGGCGCTTTCGGCCTTGGTGATGGCCTCGGACGTGGCGATGACCTCATCCCATGTTTTCGGGGCCGTCAGACCGTTACGCTCGAAAATCTCGGTGTTGTAGAACAGCGCATGAGTGTCGCCATCGAAGGGCAGGGCATAGCGACGCCCATTGTACAGGCTGTAGGGATCGTAAACGGTCGCGATGAAATCTTCCGGCATGATTTCGGCCGCGTCGGCTTCGATTCGGTCGGTGATGTCCTCAAGAACACCGGTTTCGACCAGCGAGCCTTTCGAGATGTACCAATAATCGAAGGCGTCGAATCGTTTCGCGCCGGATTGCAGGTCGAGGGTGAGTTGCTGCTGAATCTGGTCGAGCGGTACGGGGACGATTTCCACCTTCACGCCGGTTTCGGCCTCGAAAGCTGCGGCGACGATTCGGGCGCCGCCCACCTGAGGCTGGGACATCAGCACGGTGATGGTCTCGCCCGCTTGCGCATAGGCACGCGCCGATAGCACGCCACTGCCCAAAGCGGCGCCGACGGCCACGCCCATGCTGCTTCCCAAAAGCTGACGACGCGTCATCGCCGATCCCTTGGTGTCGTGTGTGCTTCGAGTCTCTGTCTGAGTTTTGCTGTTCATATTTTCCTCCCTTTGGGCTGGGTCCTGTTTCCTCCCGAACCGGCAGCCGCATAAATGACCTTGACATGAAATTAATATCAGTCAAGTTATTTATAACATGTGAGAGACATGGAATGGGAGGACGACATGGAGAAACTCAAGATTGCCGCCATCGGCGATCAATTCATCACCTCGGCGGTTTTTGAGGCTGCGGTGCGCGATGCGATTGGCGAGGGATGCGAGGTGGTCACGCGCGATTTGCAATGGCCCGAGGTGCCGTTCTTTGCGCATGACGGGCCGGCGGGGACGGAAATCAAGGAATACAGCGGCAACCCCAAGGATCTCGAAGCCGTGCTGGCGGATGCGGAGGTTCTGGTGACGCATCTGGCGCCTGTGACCGCAGAGCTTTTGGAAAAAGCGCCGCGCCTCAAATTCATCGGCGTCTCGCGGGGTGGGCCGACCAATATCAACATGGAGGCGGCCCGCGCCCGCAATGTGACCGTGTGCAATGTCCCCGGTCGCAACGCCTCCGCCGTGGCGGAGTTTACCGTCGGGGTGATCCTCGCCAATGTGCGCCGCATCACTGTGGGCCATGCCGGGCTGTCTCAAGGCATCTGGCGCGGCGATCTCTACCGTTACGATCGTACCGGCGACGAGTTGTCGGACCTGACCGTCGGACTTTTGGGGTACAGCCATATCGGACAGCGGGTGGTGCGTCTGCTCAAACCCTTCGGCTGCCGGATCTTGATCTGCGATCCCTATGCGAAACTGACCGTGCAGGATGCCATTGACGGCGTCGAGCAGGTCGAAATCGACGATCTGATTGCGCAATCCGATATTCTGAGCCTGCATGCGCGGGTGACGCCAGAGACGACGGGTATCATCTCGGCGGAGCGGATCGCGAAGATGAAAAAAGGCGCGGTTCTGGTGAACTCGGCGCGGGGCGAATTGGTCGATCAACCGGCGCTTTGCGAGGCTTTGGTCAGCGGACATCTCGGCGGCGCGGCGCTTGATACCTTCGAGGTGGAGCCGCCTAAAAACGACGATGAATTGTTGCGATTGCCCAATGTCACCCTGACCCCTCATATTGCCGGTGCATCGCGCCGCGTGGCGACATTCGCCGCCGAACAGATCGCAGAAGATCTGGCGCGCTTTCTGAAAGGGGAAAAACTCAAAAACCCTTGTAACTGAGGCAGAATGCGAGGCGGTGCGGGGAGGCATCGTCAGGGAGGACATTATGAAGACAGCCTATGTGATGGCGGTCGATGCCGGCACAGGCAGCGGGCGCGCGATTATTTACAATACGCGAGGTGAGATTGTCGGAAGTGCTCAGGAAGAATGGGTGCATCCGGCGGTGGAGGGTGTCCCCGGTGGTCTGGATTTCACAACCGGGCCAAATGGCGAACTGATTGACCGGGTGATTGCCCGATCCATCGTCGCCGCTGAAATCTCCGCCGGGGAGATCGCCGCCGTGTCAACGACCTCGATGCGTGAGGGGATCGTGCTTTACGACGATGCGGGCGAGGTGCTTTGGGCCTGTCCGAATGTCGACGGGCGCGCGCAGGTTCAGGCCGAGGCGCTGACCGAGGCGGGCATCTCGGATGAGATTTACCGTCGCGGCGGAGATTGGGTGTCGATCACGGCGCCTGCGCGGTTGCACTGGCTGCGTGACAATCGTCCCGATGTGTTCGCGCGTGTGCATCGCCTCGGGATGATTTCCGACTGGATGGCGACCCGGCTGACCGGCACCTATGTCACCGAACCGACAGCGGGCTCGTCGAGTGCACTTTTCGATCTTGCGGCGCGGGGCTGGTCGAAAGAGTTGCTCGGTCTGATTGGACTGTCGGAAGAAACCGTGCCGACGGTGGTCGAAGCCGGGACGAAAATCGGCGAAGTCACACCGGAGGCCGCGGCACGCTGCGGTTTGGCCGAAGGCACGCCGGTGGTGGCGGGCGGTGGCGATACCCAGCTTGCGCTCTTGGGGCTTGGCCGCCGGGCCGGGCAGGCCACGCTCGTTGGCGGAAGTTTCTGGCAGATGACGATCCTGTCGGATCAGCCGCTGATCGACCCGGCCTTCGGGCCGCGCACGCTGTGCCATGCGCGGCCGGGCGAGTGGATGGTCGAAGGGATCGGATTTCTGAGCGGCTTTGCTCTGCGCTGGGTCCGGGACGCGTTCTTCGAGCCCTTGCTCCATCTCACCGGCAGCGAGGTTGACGCCTTCGATCTGATCGAAAAGCTGGCGCAAGACACGCCTGCGGGCTCTGCTGGGGCGATGGCCGCCACGGCCTGTCCGATGCAGTCGGATGCGTGGAAACAGCCGCCGTTGAGTTTTCTGGGGCTCGATCTGAACGCGCCGGGACTGGCGCTTGGACAGGTGGCGCGCTCTGTCATGGAAGCCGGAGCTTTCCTTGCCAATCGCCACCTTGAAACTCTCGAAGCCCTGTCGGGGCAGCGCTACGACACGCTGCAATTCACCGGTGGATCGAGTCAGGGCAGGCTTTGGCCGCAGATCATTGCGGATGTGACGGGCCGCGAGATCGAGATCCCGGTGGTCAAGGAAACCACCGCGCTGGGCTGTGCCATGTTGGCGGCCGTGGGTGCAGGGGTGTTCGCGACGATGGATGAGGCGGTTGCGGCCATGGCCAGCCCGATCGAACGCCGCGTGGTGCCCGATCCTGACAACATGGCGCTCTATGCGCCGCTGAAGGCGCGTTGGTCCGAGGTGACCGACGGCGTGCGCGATCTCGGTGCGGATACCGGGCTGGAGCCGATCTGGCGCCCGGCGGGGGCGCGTGTGAAACTGTGACTATGGAAAAGGACATGTGATTATGAAGTCTCTTTGGGACGATGCGGAAGCGGAGCGTTTGCGCAAGGCGGCGGGGGATGATCCGGCGGAACAGGATCTTGCAATGCGGGTCTACACGTCGCAGCTGATCGGGCAGGAACCGGATCTGGTGCTGCATGGCGGGGGCAACACCTCGGTCAAGACCCGGCGGCGCGACGAAAACGAAGCCGAGCGCGATGTCATTCATGTGAAGGGCTCCGGCTGGGATCTGGCGACCATCGAGGGGCCGGGCCTGCCCGCGATGTGGCTCGATCCGCTTTTGGAAGCACGCAAGACGGCGACGATGTCAGACGAAGAAATGGTCGCCTTTCTGCGCCGCGAGATGTTGGACCAAAGCGGGCCGAATCCGTCGGTGGAGGCGCTGTTGCACGCGTTCCTGCCCGCGAAATTTGTCGATCACACCCATTCCTGTGCGGCGCTGGCGATTGCCAACCAGCCCAACGCTGCGGAGATCGCCCGCGAGATTTTTGGCGATGAGCTGAGCATCGTGCCCTATGTCATGCCGGGCTTCAAACTCTCGCACGCGGCAGACCGAATCCATGTCCAAGAGGGCGCGGGCACGTCCGGGCAGTTTCTGGTGAACCACGGCCTGTTCTCCTTTGGCGACGATGCCCGCACCTCATATGAGCGCATCCTGCGCTACACGACGATGTGCGAAGACTATCTCGCCACGAAAGGGGCAGCTTTGATGCCCGAGGAAGTCGGCACCAAAGCGCTGGACCCTGAGGCTCATACCGCGGTTGCGGCACTGCGCATCGCTTTGAGGGAATGGGGGCTTTTCGCGGAAAATCTGGCGCTAGACTTGCGCCTCAGCGAGGCAAATGACTGCTTTCTGGCCTTGGAAGGACTGGCGGAGATCACCGGGCGGGGCACCGCGACACCGGATCACGTCATCCGCATCAAACCCCGTCCGGTCATCGGCGAGGCGACATTCGGCGTCGAAGACTGGCGCGAAGCGATCAAAGATTTCGCGGCGTGGTATGAGGCCTATTTCAACCGCAACGCGGCCCATGCGGACGAACCGAAAACCATGCTCGATCCGCTGCCGCGCGTGGCGCTGATCCGGGGGCTCGGGATTGTCGGCATCGGGCGGACGGCAAAAGAGGCCGGTGTGGCTGCCGATCTCGCCGAACAGACCGCGCGGATCGTTCTGGCCGCTGAAGGGATCGGGCGCTTTACGCCGCTCAATGAGCGCGATCTGTTCGATATGGAATACTGGTCGCTGGAACAGGCCAAGCTCAAACCCAAAGCGTAAAAGTGGCCGTTACTCGGCGTCCAGAATGCGCTGGGCCACGCTAAACGATGAAATGAAGCCATTGAGCAGGCCCGAGCGCAGCGCCGCGCGGGCCGCTTGCCATTTCTCGATCCCGGCGCAGACGGCGACAATTTCGCGATCATGCATCAGGTCGCGCTCCATCCCCAACATACGTTTTGCGATGCCGCTGTCGATAAAGGCACCGGTGTCGTCGATCAGGTTGCCCGCGAGGTCGGCGGCCACGCCTTGGCGGATCATTTCGCCCTGTTCGGCGTCGGTGATCAGGCCGAAAGAGCGGAAAAACGAGCCGGGGCCGACATGGCCGACGCCGATCATAATCATGGAGGCGTCGCGCAAGCGATCAAAGGATTCCCGGATACTGCGCTGTCGCAGGAACAGGTTGCGGTCAGCTTCGCTGTCGACGATCAAGGGCGCGGTAAAAGCGTATCCCTTGCCTTCGGTCTTGTTGATCAGGGCGTGAATGACCTCGAAGGGGTTGGCGTCACTCAGGGCCGCGAAATCTCCGGTGACGGAAATGAACTCCGCTTTCTTGCGTTTGATCGCAGGCATGGCTTTGACAATCGCGGACATGGTGCGCCCCGACCCGATGCCGAGGATCATCTGATCCGTGTTTTCCAAGCGGCCATGCAGGAACCGCGCCCCGGCGCTGGCGACGGCGGACATCGAAATATCCATGGTCTGGAGTTCGTTCACATCCGGGACGATGGTGCAGCTCGACAGACCGTAATGCTCGATCAGGCGGCTTTCGAGGTCCATGCAATTCGTCGGGACATTGTTCACGAAAATCTTGACCAGCCCCTGTTCATGGGCGGCTTGCACGAAGCGATGGACTTTCATCTTGCTCAAACCGCGACGCGTGGCGATTTGCGCCTGTGTCAGGCCGCCAATGTAATGCATCCATGCGATTTCGCGTATCTGGTCTTGCGTGTCAGAGTTCGATCCCATGCGCTTTATGTCTTTATTCCGAAATATGCTGTCAGGTACCGGGTATGATAGTCATGTGATTGTGCGTCGCAATAGCTGTCTATGATGTGTAACTTGTCTAACGTCAGCACCAATCGGACAGTTTCGGGTGATTTGATAAGAGAGGATCGCACGGTGCGATACTTTGGGGCGAGCTGGAGGATGCGCTCGCGATCTCGGAAGTCGTCCAGCTGATCCAGTCGACACCCAGAATGAAGAAATTGTCATTCCAGATGCCCCAGACCGGAATGGAAGGGCGCCACAGGTGAACTTCGGAAAAGGCCGCGCCAACCAGCAGGCCGTTGATCATCGTCGCGACACCCGCCCCTTTGCCGCGCCACAAAAGCGCCAATGCGATCAGGCTCGGCACATAGACGGACACATTCACCAGCCAAAGCTGCGCGTTGATCGTGTAGCACCAGTTCGCGGCCTGCCGGACGTGATCGCTGTCATGGATCACGATCATCGCAATCATGGCGATATTGGCCAAGAGGATGGTTTTCCGGGCGCGGGCGCTCAGGATTTCGGAGCGGGTTCCACCGCGTGTCGCATCATCCGTCATGGGAGGGCCTTTCAGGTCAGGTCGGGCTGGGGCAATTCAAGGAGATCGGTCCAGACGGGCGCGCTCTCTTTGGACAGGATTTCGATATGTTTGAGCGCATGCAGACCATAGTCGGCAGGATCGAAGATGCGAAACTCGGCCCCTGAGGGCGCAAAGGCCTCCGCATAGCGTCGGACCGCAACCGGCGGGACGACGGCATCGTCGGCGGCAACGCAAATACGGATGTCCTTGCCGTCGATGGTGTAATTCGGTTCGGGCAGGGTGACGCCGATGTCCGAGGCGTAAAAATCGCGCCGGGTGCACCACCTGCGCCACTGCCAATAGACACCGGCGGGCAGATCGGCCCCCAGCAACAATCGTTTGCCCGGCATATAGCCCGCAAGGGCGGTCGCCACGGGGCCAAGCGCGAACCAGAAGGCCAGAACCTTAGGCCGGTAGCTCCAGGGATGGTCGGTATAATGCCCGATCCCGGCCCCGACGGTGGTGATGCGTGTGACGCGGTCGGGCAGGTTCTGGAACGGAAGACCAAGCCCGCCCAAACTGTGCCCGAGCACCCACAAAGAGCCTGTCGGAGCCAGTCTTGCCAAGGTGTCGAGCGCCGCAGCTTGGTCGTGCACGGCCCAGTCCGCGAAATTCGCCTGACTGTCGCGCATCGGTCGGGTCTGGGACGCGCCGAAATCCCGATAGTCATAGGTCAGAACGCTGATCCCGCGCTCGGCAGCCCAAGCGGCGAAATGGCGGTAAAAGCGCTGCGGCACACCGGTGGCCCCATGCAGCACCAAGCTGGCCCGGGGCGCAGCGGATGCCGGATACCAAGTCCCGACAAGTGTGGCCCCCTCTGCCGGGATGGAGATTGTCTGCGCGGCCTGTTCCAAAACTCTCGCTTTCCTTGCATTCTTCCCCCGCATTGGACCGACTGGTCTACGGAAGCAATAGACCAATCGGTCCAATAGCGCTATCCCTTTTGCCATGAGTGACCCAACGTCCCGCGACAAGCTGATCCGCACCGCCTCGAACCTCTTTCGCCAGAAGGGGTACTCGGGCGTTGGTCTTTCGGAGATTCTCAAACAAGCGGGGCTGCCCAAAGGGTCGCTGTATTACCATTTCCCGAACGGCAAACAGGAACTGGCCGAAGCCGCGACACGCTGGGCCGGTGCATGGCTGGAACGGTTGCTCGATGCGACCTTCGCGCAGGCCGAAAGCTTTGACGAAGGTGCGCTCATGGTGTGTGAGGCCATTGCCGCCGAGGTGACGTCACAGACTCATGTCCCGGCCTGTCCCGTGCTCAGCATCCTGCAAGCCGCCCCGCTGGAGCCGCGCCTCCAGATCACCGCGCAGGAGGTGTATGGCAGCTGGACGAAATGTATCGAGAAACACGCCAAACGGTTGGGTCATCCCCGGCCCGACGAAGCGGCCTTTTCCTTGCACTGTCAATTGCAAGGCGCGTGGGTCATTGCCTTTGCCCAACAATCCAACGCGGCCTTTGCCCAACTGGCGCGGGAACTCAGGGCAAAACTCTGACTTCTTGCCGAACCAGACATCTGTGTTGGGTGCAGCCAGCGACCGTTTTCAGCCCTTCCCGATGTATCGAGACTTCCGATCCATACCGGGCATGAGCCCCGCTATCGACCGCTGCGGCGCAGCTTCACAAGGCCGGGCGTTCGCGTCTGTCCTGCCCAAGCCAGGCTCCTCTGACAGTGGCGGTGAACGCCTCCCGATCGGTTTCAGACGGCAGTCTGTGCCAGAGAGGCGCAGGTCAGAAACTGGTTTATGTGAGAGATCATCACGGGAAGCTCGAACGCACCCCGCCGCCACCCTGATGCAACATGAGCGCCACCAGCGCCGGGGTCAGGAAGACCCTCAGGATGTTGGAAAGAGATGCCGCACAAATTGCTGCGGGCACATTGCCCCCGGCCATGGAGGTAAAGGCGATGGAGGATTGCACTGTCGACGGCAGTACTGAAAGGAACAACAGTCCGAGCGTCACCGTTTCCCCCAGTCGCGGCGCGAAATGAGGGATAGGACCATGCGGGGAAGAAGACCAAACGGACCACAAAACAGAAGACAGACAGCACTTTGCCGGGCTTCAAGACATCGCTCGCTTTGAACGCTTTCGTCGAAGCTCAGCACATCTTAACTCCGTTTCGCAAAGGGGCGGTAATATCTTATCTCCAGACGTCTTCTCCGCCGAAGCGGATGGCGTTGGTGAGTGTGTGAATGTGACCGGCGCTGTCCCTGATTTCCCATGTGACCCATTCTCCGGAGCGGGCCGTGAAGGTTTCGGTCAGCGCCATACCGGCGATGCAGGCCGCGCTCGCGACAACTGTGCCGCAGTGGATGAGGGACAGGTTCAGGCCGTCGGGCAGATCGCCCTCGCCGAGGAGGCAGGTCACCGTAACTTCGCCTTCGGGCAGGCAGCCCCCGAAGGTCGCGTTGTTACCTGAGCCATTTGCCCAGGCCGAAAGCAACGGGCCGCTGGTGACGTAGGATTCGCCCGCGCGCAGCCCGTCGAGCAGGGCGGGACGCGTGTTGTCCTCAGCCCGAATGACATTGACCCCGAAACGCTGTCCCTCAGTGGCGCGGCGGTGAGTGTCGGTGCCGCATGTCGCAACCATCCGGTAACCTTGATTGAGCCATCGGTAAAACAGCGCCACACTGCCGGGGTTCTGCGGACAGGACGTCCATGGACCGTTCCAGACCTCGACATGACGGGCGACACCGGGAAGAAGATCGGCGAAAGCCCAGCGACATCCGGTACAGAACGGGTGTCCCTCGGATTTGGGATGCGCGATGACAAAGACCTTGCCGTCTGCTGCGACGTCGCGGGCGCGGGCGCCCATGGTCTGCCCGTCGCGAACGGTCCAATCGACCCAGTCGGTGGTTCCAAGCACAAGCGCATGCCCGTTGTAGGTGGTCAGTTCCTCACCTGGAATGATGGTGATCGCCTCACCTGCACGTGTCATCAACTCCGGCAGTGCTGAAGTCGTGTTGTGATCCGTCAGGGCCACGAAATCGAAACCGCGCTCAAGTGCATAATCGAGATAGTCCTCGACCGTCAGACGACCGTCTGAATGAAGCGTATGGCCGTGCAGATCGCCCTTGTACCACCCCGGGCCGCGTTTGCGTTCACCGAATTTGGCCCGAGGCGTTTCCGGAACCGGCAGCTCATCCGCGTCCCACGCAACCTCGATGCTGTACGTGACACGGCCCGGCGGCAGAATGCGGTGAACGTCGATCTCGACCCTCCAGTTCCCGGCCTCGATTGGACCGGGCAGGTAACCGGGAGAGGCATGGTGCGTGGAGATCACGGGGCTCTGGTCGGCGTTGTTATGTCGTGTGCCGCGCGCGCCATCGGGACCGTACACGGAGATCGACAACTGGTGCGGAATGTCGCCGCTGCCCGGATGCGTAGGATCGTGGGTAAAGCTCAGACGCAGGGTGCCGACGCCCTCCGGCAGGGTGAAACCATGCGGCACATGCGTGCCCATATGATCGAGGCCGAGTTGGCCGGTGAATGTCAGAGACATTGCGCTTTCCTATGACTGTGGTTCGGTTGAGACATTGCGCATGCGCAAGACGATGCGCGGCGCGCAGAGCGCGACGATGCCGAGCAGAGGAGACGAAAAGACAATCGCCCAGACCGCGCCATGGGTTTCGACAATTGTGCCCATCAGCGGTGGAACCGCAAACAGCGCCAAAAGCGAAACGAGTGAATAGGAGGCCATCGTCCGTGTTGCCGAGCGCGTCGGATGGCGCATGGCCAGCGCTGTCGCCACGGGGGCGGCCAAGGCCACACCGGCCCCGATCAGAATGAAGCCGAGATAGAGCAGCCCGAGGGCGATTTTGGGTCCGAGCACCGTAAGCGCAACGCCAAGCAACACGAACACCGCCATATAGCGGATCAGATGCGGCGTCGGGAAGCGATTGCGCAGGTCATCGCCGACCATGCGCGCAACGAACATCCCGATCGTGAATGCGGCGTAGATTTTCGCGGCCGTGTTGGCGTCCAGAGCCAAATCCTGTCGCAGGTAGAACATGGACCAGTCGTAGATGACCCCCTCGGTGATGCTGAACCCCGCGACCAGTATGAGAAGTCCGATCACAAAGGCGTCGGGGCTCGCAAATTTCGGACCGCTGTCCGGCGCGGGTCCCATTGGTTCCTTATCGCCTGCGCGGACAAGCAGAAGGATGACGAGGGGCAGAAAGGCGCAGCCGAGCCAGAGCAGCTCTTTTCCGGTGGACATGCCTGCTCCGGCTGCCCAGCCGCCGATCAGTGCCCCGACGAACAGGCCGGCCGACCAGAAACCGTGGCTTTTGGAAATCACGTTCCGGCCGCTGCGCTCCTCGATCCGCGCGGCGATCAGGTTTTTCGCCACTTCCAGAACAGCCATTGCGGAGCCATAGAGACACAACGGGATGGCAATGCCCCAAAGCCCCGGACCGGTGACGCCGGTGGCCGCGGTAGGCAAAAGGATCATGGCCGCCAAGAGCATCGCCCCCGCCATGCGACGGGCGCCGAAGCGATCGATCAGCGGTGCTGCGACCGGAAAGCCGAGCAATGTGCCCCCTGTTTGCGCCAGAAGCGCCAGCCCCAGTGCCGAAGGGGAAACGCCCTGAGCGCTGCTGACTTCCGGCAGGCGGGAATAGAGCGTCACATAGAGCGTCGCATTGGCAAAGAAGATGCTGGCGGGGAGAAAGGCGAGAGGCAGGGAAGCGGGCATTCGTTGGTCCGGTCAGAGAGGAACGCGCCTGCTCAATCACCATTTTAAGAGGCTGTCAAAGTGGGAATGTTAGCGCTGTCAAAGTTCATATTTCTGTCGTGAAACCATCATCAAACCGTTTTGGTTCGTTTTTATGAGGCTGCATGACCAGTCTGCCGATTTCCCTTTCGGCGGAACTATTCCAAGACAAGACAGGATATGTCATGACCTCCCAACTCTCCCGCCGCGGCTTCCTGAAAACGGCAGCCGTCTCTTCCGCGACGCTTGCGATGCCGCGCATTGCTCTTGCCGCCGATGGTTTCGTCAACGTCTACACCGGCTCTGACAGTAACATTTCCGATTTCTGGACCAACGTCATTCTTCCCGGCTTCCAGAAGGTGAACGGTGCTGCGAAAGTCCGCGTGGTCGATGCCGGTGACGGTGCGGGTCTCCGGGCGATTGCCGATCGTGCGATGGCGGCTCTCGGGACGTCCAACGATCCGCAGGTCGATGTTTTCGAGGCCTATACGCCGGACCAGACCGCGGGCTCCATCGAAGCCGGTCTCTGGGTCGATTTTGCCGAGGCGGGCATGGAAGGTTGGTCCAAAGTCAACCCGGCCGCGAAACAGACGGATTTCGATCTGCCGTACCGCGGGTCTCAGGTTCTTCTGGCCTATGACGCCACCCGCGTGGCACCGCAAGACGCGCCGAAAACATGGGGCGAGATGACCGCATGGATCCATGCGAACCCGGGCCAGTTCGTCTATAACCGCCCGGACAAAGGCGGCTCCGGCGGCAATTTTGTGCGTCGTGCGATCCACGAGGCCAACGGCCGCGATCCGCAGAAATTCACGCTTGCCAACTATTCCGACGCCTATGCGAACGACACGCTGCCGGGCGCTTGGGGGCTGTTGAAAGACCTGGCTCCGAGCCTCTATGAAGCGGGCGCCTATACCTCCGGCAACACCCAGTCGATCCAGCTTCTGGCACAGGGCGTTGTCACGATGACGCCGGTGTGGTCCGATCAGGTGCTTCAGGCGCTTAGCATGGGCGTTCTGCCGGAAACCACAGGTCTCGTGCAGCTTCAGGACCTCGCGCTTTGCGGTGGTTTCAGCCGCATCACCGTGCCGACCAATGCCACGCATAAAGACGTCGCGATGCAGCTTGCAAACTATGTTCTGAGCGAAGAGGTCCAGTCCAAAATCATCACCGAGCTTGGCGGCTTCCCGGGCGTGTCCTGGGACTATGTCGACGCCACCCTGCGTGAGAAATACAAGGACGTCATCCCCGCCTCCATCCCGACCTTCCCGGGCGGCGACTGGGACGCGGCGATCAACGACGGTTGGTATCGCAACGTGGCTCCGGGCATCTCGCGGGGCTAATCGGAATGACAGACCTGGCATCCCCGGACAGCATTGTCCGGAAGGATGGCTTTGCGAAACGTCACGGAAGGGGGCTTACGGGCCTCCTTCTCGTTGCTGCTCCGGTCATTCTTCTGGGTTGGTTGATCATCTACCCGATCTTCAACGCGGTCGCGCGCACGCTTTTTGTCGACAGCGAGAGCGGCATCGGCTTCAGCCTCGACACCTATCGGAGATTTTTCACCGACAGTTATTCTCTTGCCAATCTCTGGCTGACGCTCTGGGTCACGGTGGTCTGCGCGGCTTTGCTCATGGCGATCTGCTTGCCGTTGGCGCTCTATCTACGCTTTGCCAAAAGCCGGATCGCGGCGGTCGTTCAGGGCCTCGCGCTCTTTCCCATGTTCGTGCCGTCGGTCATTCTCGCCTATGCGCTGATCCGCACCATCGGGCCGAACGGCGGCGTGGATCTCGTGCTCAATGCGCTCGGGCTGCCGAAACTCAATTCGCCTTACCTGACGCCATGGGGACCGGTGATCGGTCTGGTCTGGGATAATATTCCGCTCACGACGCTCATGCTCGTCGCCGGGCTTGGCGGCGTGTCCGACAATGCGGTCGAAGCGGCGCGGGACGCCGGGGCGCGCCATTTTGCGCTGTTGCGGCATATCATCCTGCCGCAGATCGGCAATGCGATGCTGGTGGTGCTGTCCTTTACGGTTCTGAGCATTTTCTCGGCCTTTACGCTCCCCTATGTCCTCGGCCCTGCCTCGCCGGAAATGATGGGGCCGTTCATGCAGCGGACCTTCTCGCAGGTTCAGGACCCGCGCATGGCCGTCACACAGGCCGTCATCACCTTTGTCATCTGTGCCGGGTTCGGGGCGTTCTACGTCCGCTCCATCGCCAAAAACCGGGAGGCCCGGCGATGACCGCCATTGACCCCATCGCCCTGTCTCACGAGACCCAAATCCCGACCCATAAGACCAAACGGACGGACTGGCTCGGTCTTGGGATCACCGTCGCGCTCGGGATCGTCATTGTCGTCCCGCTCATTGTCGTGGCAATCTGGGCCTTTGCCGAGGTCTGGCGCTATCCAAGCCTTTTGCCGCAGAAATTCGGCCTGCGCTTCTGGAACGACACCCTGTCGCGGCCCGATGTCTGGGGGGCGATGTTCCTGTCGATCCGGCTCTCCCTGACGGTGACGCTCTTGTCGGCGCTGATCTGTTTGCCAGCGGCCTATGCGTTTGCGCGGCTGGATTTTCCGGGACGCAACGTGTTGTTCCTTTCCTTCCTTGCCTCGCATGCCTTTCCCAAATTCGGCCTGCTGGTTGCCATCGCCGGGATTTTCCTTAATCTGGGCCTGATCTCCACCTTCTGGGGTGTCGTGCTGATCCAGCTCGTCGGCACGCTGATGATGATGATCTGGATCCCCGTGGCGGCTTTTCAGAATGTCGACCGCGCGATGGAGGAAGCCGCCCGCGATGCAGGCGCGGGGCCTCTGCGGGTGTTCTGGTCGGTGTCTCTGCCGCAGGCCGCCCCAACCATCTTTGCCGCCGTGCTTTTGAGCTTTGTCGGCACATTTTATGAGACCGAGGGCGCATGGCTCATCGGCGCACCGGAAATCCGCACCATGCCCGTCCTCATGATCACGTTCATCAACAACCAGATCGTCGTACAATACGGCGCGGTGCTGTCGGTCCTGTTGTGGGTGCCAAGCTTCTTCGCGCTGATGTTCACCCGCCGCCTTGTCGGGTCCGCATCCTTTGCCAAGGGCTTCGGCGTCTGAGGAGAAAACCATGGCTCAACTCACTCTCAAGAATATCGGCAAATCCTTCGATGGAACCGATGTCATCCGCGATATTTCTCTCGATGTGAAAGATGGCGAACTCGTGTGCCTTCTCGGACCGTCGGGCTCGGGCAAATCCACGATCCTGCGCATGGTCGGCGGGTTCGAGACGCCGGATCGCGGCAGCATTCTGATCGACGGTCAGGATGTGACCCGCATTCCGCCGGAGAAACGCCCGACCGGCATGGTGTTCCAAAGCCACGCGCTCTGGTCGCATATGTCGGTCGCCGACAACATCGCTTTCGGTCTGAAACTGCGCCGGATGCCGCGTCGTGACATTCAGATGAAAGTGGCCGAAGCACTCGAACTGGTGGGGCTTGCCGACTATGGCAAACGCCGGGTCTGGCAGCTTTCGGGCGGGCAACAACAGAGGGTCGCGATTGCGCGTGCGCTGGTGCTCGAACCGAAAATTCTTTTGCTCGACGAGCCTTTTGCCAGCCTCGATCAGCATCTGCGTGAACACCTTCGTGAAGAGCTGCGCGACATTCAGCGCCGTCTCGGCATCACCACGCTGTTCGTGACCCATGGTCAGGACGAAGCTCTGGCGCTGGCCGACCGGATCGTTGTCTTGCAAGGCGGCGAGATCGAACAGGTGGCCAACCCCGATCAGATGTATCGTGCGCCCGCGACGCGGTTTGTCGCGGGGTTCATCGGTTCGATGAACTTCCTCGCCTGCGACATGCGCGGCGGGCGCAGCGATCACCCGCTCTTTCAAATCGAAGCAAAGGTCAGCGATGGCCCCGTCGAACTTGCGATCCGGCCGGAGGCGATCACGGTTGTCCCCGATGCCCGTGCAGGCGCGCGCGTTCACCGGACAACCGACTATGGGACACATATCCTCGTGGACATTGAACTGGAGGACGGGACCCGGATCAAGGCCATGTGCCCGCCCGCCACGCGCCTCGCGACCGGCGAAACCGTCGCACTGCACGCCAGCCGTGTCGCCCTGTTTCGCGGTTCAGAAAAACTGGCCGATGTGACGTCGTCCGAAACACGGCAGGTCGAACATGTCTGACGCGCCCGTCGCACTGAACCACGCCAAGGGCCGCACTTGGCTCAAATGGCACCGGGGGCGCCGATGTGCCTCCGACATGGAGTTCGATCCGGCGCGGATCGTCGAGGGCATGCGCCTCGGGGCTTCTGTCGAGATCGACATCGTTCGTCATGCCGGTGGCGGGTTTGCCGTACTCCATGACGACACGCTGGATCGCGCGACGACCGGAAAGGGCCTCGTGTCCGACGCCACGGCGGTGCAGATCCGGACGCTCAGGCGGCGAGACAATGCGGGGCTCGCCACAGAGACGCCCATCGCTCTGCTCGGCGATCTCTGTGCGCATCTTTCCGGGACTCGCATCGGTGACGGTGCCCTGCTTCAACTCGATCTCAAAGAGACCTCAGAAACGCTCACGGAAGCCGACATTCACGCATTTGCGCAAAGTGTCGCGCCGGTTCAGCGCCATTTGATCCTGTCGGGCGGAGATGCGAAAGCCGTCACGCGGCTGGCACAGGCCTTGCCCGATATGCAGGTCGGACACGATCCCTGTCATTTCGGGACGAGAGAAGCGCTGGCGCTTTCCGGAAACGACACGGGCTTTGTGACGCGGGCGCTCGCTGAAGCAGGGCGGGCGGAGCTGATCTATCTCGACATCCGGCTCATCTTCGATGCGCTGGGGCGTGGTTTCGATATGATCGCGGCGTTTCATGCCGAGGGCCGCCGGATCGACGCCTACACGGTCCAAACCACCACGCCCGCGACAGTGGCGCTCTGCGAACGTCTGATGGAATTGGGCGTAGATCAGATTACGACCGACGATCCGGAAGGACTGTACGCCGCCTGTCGTTGATCTGAACGAAGGCGTCAGTTCCGTCTGGTATGGATCGGAAATAGCCGTGGGCCACTGAGCCTCTCCAGTTGCATGGGTCCCCCTATGTTTAAGAAATGGAGGGGCAGTTCTGGCCAGCAAGCGACCGAAGCCGGAAGGGCCGGAAGGGATCGTCTCGAAGTTACGGCAGGTTGAGGTCCTGATGGGGCAAGGCAGGTCTCGTCTGGATGCGATCAGACAGGTTGGCGTTGTTGAATACACCTATTGCCGCTGACACACTGCATCTCAACCGTTCGCGCTTTTGGTCAGGCGCTTCGGTTCCTTTGTGGTGCAGATGCGGCCTTTCGTGGCGGTCATGCTGGTGCTGCTGGTCGCCGGGCGCAACGCCAAACTGCCCGCCGCTCTGGGGGGCTGTGCGTGGGGAGCGCTGAGACGAGGTCGCACGGCCCGGGCGGGTGTCGTCTTGTCGCGTGGCGCGACGATTGTTCCGCGATAGATACATGTTATGACATCATCAGTTGAGCGAAGCCGTGCGGAGACCCCGGTCTCTGTGCGGCGTCGCAGAAGCATATAAAGGACATGTTTCATGACACGCAAAGTCGATGTGGCCATTCTCGGGGCCGGTAGTGCCGGTGTGACGGCACTTTTCACCTTGCTCAGGGCGGGCAAGAGCGTCGTTCTGATCAATTCCGGGCCGGAAGGCACCACCTGCGCCCGCGTCGGTTGCATGCCGTCGAAAGCGCTGATCGAGGTGGCGACGCTTTATCATGATCGGGAGCGCCAGAAAGCGTTCGGCCTGAGTGGTACGGAGGCGCTTGCCGTCGACGGGCCTGCGGTCATGGCGCGGGTGCGGGCGATCCGCGACAAGCTGGTGAACGGCTTCATCACGCGCACCCATAAACATCTCGACGAGACCCAGTTCATCGACGGCCATGCGACGATCCTCGGGCCGAACCGTGTCGCGGTGAATGGCGAAGAGATCGAGGCCGGGGCGATCCTCATCGCGACCGGATCGACCCCGGTTCTGCCCGCGCCGTTTCGCGCGCTGGGCGAGGCGCTTCTGACCACGGATACGTTTTTCGAACAACCGGATCTGCCGAAATCCATCGCAGTCGTGGGTCTTGGTGTGATCGGTTGCGAAATCGGTCAGGCGCTGGGCCGTCTGGGTGTCGAGGTGCACGGTTTTGACGCCGCGCCGGTGATTGCCGGGATCAAGGACCCGGTGGTGGCCGAAGCCGCCGCCGAATGGCTTGGGCGGGATATGTCGATCACCCTTGGCGCGAGCGTCGAGCCGAAGCTCGAAGCCGATGGCACGGTCACGATCTCGGCGGGCGGTAAGACAGTGAATGTCGAACGCGTGCTTGCAAGCATCGGGCGACGCCCCAATGTCACCGGTCTGGGGCTTGAGACCCTCGGTGTCGAGTTGGACGGCCACGGCATGCCCGCTTACGACCGCGAGACGCTACAGATCGGCGATCTGCCGGTCTATCTGACGGGGGATGCCAATGCCGAGCGGCCGCTGCTGCATGAGGCCAAGGACGAGGGCAAGATCGCCGCACTCAATATTATCGCAGGCAGCCGGAAACCCTTCCGCCGCCGCGTGCCGCTGGGGATGGCCTTCACCAGCCCGCAGATCGCCACAGTCGGCGCGTCTTTCGACTCGCTCGATCCGGAGCAGATCGCCATCGGTGTTGCCTCTGCGGAAGGCAACGGGCGTTCGAAGGTCAAGGCGGAGACCGCAGGCACGATCCGGGTCTATGCCGACAAGAGCTCGCTGAAACTTCTGGGTGCGACGCTGGCGATTGGCGCGGGCGAGCATATGGCGCATTGGCTGGCGCTGGCGATCGAACAGGGGCTGACGGTGGACGCCTGTCTCGAAACGCCGTTCTACCACCCGGTGCTCGAAGAAACCTTGCAAGACGCGCTGATGAGCTGTCTGGCGAACAGCGGCCATAAACTGCCGCACCCGCCGGGCCTGACGCCCGCGTAAGGATCAAAGGCTCGACCGGAACACATAGCGCCGGTCGAGCTGAAACTTGACCACATAGCCAATGGCGAGGCCGAGGATTGCACCGGCCTCGCGCGCAGTGGTGCTGTGCCAGAGCGCCCAGGCCCCGGCCTCCATGCCCCAGAAAATCGCCGTCGTGATCAGCCCCATGGCGGTATAAAGCCCGAATTTGCGACCATGCGCCCGTGCACCGCCCTCGCGGTCGTTGAAGATCCAGTGCTTGTCGAGCAGGTATTTGACGACAAGCCCGATGCCGGTGCCCGCGATGAGCGCCACAAGCAGCGCGCCGGGGCCGGGCCAAAGCGCCAAAGCGATCCGTTGCGTTCCGAGGTTGGCCAGAGTGGCGAGAACGGCGAAGGTCCCGTAGCGCAGGACCAGAGCGGGCAGGGGCAGGGGCAGGGATGTCGTGCTCATAGCAAGGTGCCGGCGACCCCGAGGGCGAAGATGAGGCCAAAGCAAATCAGGCTGACCCTGTCTTTCGCGGCATAAAGTACTGGATCGTCGTTCATCTGACCGCGATGGGTGGTCATCACCATGCGGCTGATCCAGTAGAGCAGCACCAGACAGGCCCCCCAGAGAAAGCCCGGCTGCGGATACATCTCCAGAACATGCGGCGCGCTGATATAAAGCGCCATGACGAGGACGGAGACATAGCCGGAAGCCAGCGCCATCATCGTCACGATGGGCACGTCCTCGACATGATAGCCACGCCCATGGGCCTTGAGCTTGCCGGAATTGCGGCTGTCGACCAGCTCGGCCTGACGTTTTACGGCGGCGAGCGAGAAAAAGAAGAAGATCGAGAAAGCCAACAGCCAGACCGACATCGGAATGCTCGCGCTGGTGCCGCCCGCGAGAATGCGGAGGGTGTAAAGCCCCGCAAGCGCGAAAATATCGACCACCAACTGGCGTTTGAGCCAGAGCGAATAGGCCATGGTCAGCACGTAATAGGCCAGCATGATGACAAGAAAATGCGGCCCGAGAAGGATCGCCGGGATCAGCCCTGCGATCAGCAGCGAGGCCGCCATCACCGTGCCGCGCGCGATCGGGATGGTGCCTGCGGCAAAGGGCCTAAGCCGCTTGCGCGGATGCGCCCGGTCGCCCTTCAGGTCGAGAAGATCGTTCAGCACATAGACCGAGGAGGCGATGAGGCTGAAGGAGGCAAACGCCACACAGGCGAGGAAAAACACCCCGACGTTCAGCTCATGCGCGGCCAGCATCGGCAGGAAGATCAGCAGGTTCTTGAGCCATTGATGCGGGCGGATCGCCTTGGCATAGGGGCGCAGGTCGCGGGTGTAGGGCGTCAGATGCTCGATGGGCCCGTTGCAGGCGACGCGCGCCTGAAGTGCAGGTCTGGCATTTACCGTGATCGCCCCGCCCGCCACCTTCCAGACCGGCAGGTCCGTCGGATGATCGCCCATGTAGATGAAATTGCCCGCGCCGAATTCCGAGACGAGACGCACGGCCTTGGCCGGACCTTTGAGATTGCAGTTGCCATCGGAGCCGATCACGACATCGAAGAGGCCGAGGTGTTCCGCGATCCGCTCGGCAAGGATTTGATCGGTTGCGGTCACAAGCGCGGTGCGTCCACCTTGTGCGCGCCAGTCGCGCAGGCGCTGCAACACGGTCTCGTCATAGGGGAGGGTCGCGATGTCGACATCGGAGCGCTCCGCCAGAAGCCGTTTGAGCGCCGCCTTGCCCCGGATGAACGCTCCGAATGCGCGAAACGGTACGGACCAGTCCCTGGCAAAGCCGGACCAGAAGCTCTCATGCAGCATGTCCGAACGCAGAACCGTGCCGTCGAGATCGACCACGAGGGTCTGGAGAGGGAGCTGAGAGGCCTGTTCCAAAACGACTTTCCGGGCAGCGACACGCTATGATGCCGAGACTGAAGGCGGGGAGGGGGCATGTCAATGCCGCAACGGGGACGCCGAGGAGGAAGGGGCTGATGTACGCGTCAGACCGGGGGCACGGACCACATCATCTCTCCCGAAATGCGGAAATTTCATGTCCCGAAGATGTAGGGGGGATGGAGGCGAGTAGGAGAATCGAACTCCTGTACACGGATTTGCAATCCGCTGCGTCACCACTCCGCCAACTCGCCGAAATGGGTGAGGCGGTGTCTATACTATGGTCAGACACTGTGCAACCGCCATTTGCGCGATTTTGTGAACGCATTGGGATGTTGCCCCGACCGCAGGCTTGTGGCAAAACGGCGCGGACACGTCCTTGAACGAAAGAGTTCAGCCCATGGCAAACTTCACCCAGCTCCGCACCACGATGGTCGACACTCAGGTTCGCCCCTCCGATGTGACCAAGTTCCCCATCATCGAGGCGATGCTCACCGTTCCGCGTGAGAATTTCGTCCCCGCCGGCAAGCGAGAGGCGGCCTATGTGGGCGAGCATGTCGATCTCGGCCAGGGCCGCGTGGTGCTCGATGCGCGGGTTCTGGCGAAGATGCTCGATGCGCTGAACATCCAGAATGACGAAATGGTGCTCGATCTGGGGTGCGGGCTTGGCTATTCCTCTGCCGTCATCGCGCGCATGGCGCAGGTGGTGGTCGCGGTCGAGGAAGATGCGGAACTGGCCAAGGACGCTGCGGCGGCTCTGGCCGAGAACGGTTCCGACAACGTGATCCTCGAAATCGGAGAGATTGCCGTAGGGGCAGCTCAGCATGGTCCGTATGATGCTGTGATCCTGCAAGGCGGGGTTGAGGAAATGCCTGAGGCCATTCTGTCGCAGGTGAAGGAAAATGGCCGCATCTGTGCTATTTTTCTCGACGGAGCCCTTGGCATTGTGCGTATAGGGTACAAAATAGGTGGCGAAATCACTTGGCGCATGGTGTTCAACGCCACGGTGCCGATCCTTCCGGGATTTGAAAAACGCGCGAAATTCGCGCTCTGATGCAGGACGTGCGATAGGCCGGGACGGCCCCGGCGTTCGAAGATAACAAAGGGGCAGAGGCCAATGAGCATGAGCAGACAATTGAAAAAGACCCTTTTCGCCGGTGTTGCGGCGTTGGGCATTATGGCAGGGCCGGTGGCGTCCTGGGCGGAAACGCTCGGCGATGCGCTGGCCTCGGCCTACAAGACCTCCGGACTTCTGGAACAGAACCGCGCCACATTGCGTGCCGCCGACGAAGGTGTGGCCTCGGCGCTGTCCGATCTGCGCCCGACGCTGTCCTATTCCTACGAGATTGGCAAATCCAAAAGCTATCTGACCGACGCCTGGAGTGACTGGAGCGATACGCTCGCTTTCGTGGCCTCCATGGACATTTATACGTTCGGGCGCAACAAGCTCTCGATCGACGTGCAAAAAGAAGTCGTCCTCGCGACACGTGCGTCTCTCGTGAATGTCGAGCAGACCGTTCTGGCCAATGCGGTCGACGCCTATATGGGCGTGCGTGAGGCGCAGGCGCTACTGAACCTGCAACAAAGTGCGGTGCGTCTGAATCAACAGAACCTCAAGGCCGCGCAGGACCGCTTCGACGTGGGCGAAATCACCCGCACCGAAGTGGCGCAATACGAGGCGCAGCTCGCTTCCGTGCGCGCCGATCTGGCCGCCGCGCAAGGGACGTTGTCGGCTGCGCGCGAGACTTACAAGGTTGCCGTGGGGCATTACCCGCAGTCGCTTTCGACCCCGCCGACCATCAAACTGCCGGTCTCCTCGCTCGAGACTGCCGTGACCACGGCGAAACAGCGTCACCCGGGGATCATCGCACTGCAACACCAGGCGGCGGCACAGGATCTTGCCGTGACCATCGCCGAGCGCAACATGTTGCCGACCGTCTCCGCCGATGTGACGCAAAGCTATGCCGACGATTTCGACAATGACACCACCTCGGTGGGCGTCGGCATCTCCGGTGTGATCTATTCCGGCGGGGCCGTCGCCTCTGCCGTGCGCGGTGCCATCGCCGATCGCGACGCGGCCCGCGCCGAGTTGCTGCAAACCACCCGCGAAGTGGAGCAGGGCGTGCGCACCAACTGGGCGATGATCTCGGTCTATGCCGCCTCCGAAGAGGCGTCGAACGCCTATGTCCAAGCCCAACGCGTTGCCTATGACGGGGTCAAGGAAGAGGCCGATCTCGGCGCCTCCACCACGCTCGACGTGCTGAGCGCCGAACAGGATCTGCTCGACGCGCAGGTCGCCGCCATTCAGGCCCGCATCGCCCGCGAGACCCAGGTCTATTCCGTGCTGCAATCTCTCGGCATGCTGACCGTCGAACAGCTCAAGCTGAACGTGCCGGTCTACGATCCGGCGGCCTATTACAACGCGGTGAAAAATGCGCCGACGCGTTACGTTAGCCCCCAGGGTGAAAAACTCGACCGCGTGCTGCAAGGGCTGATGAAACAGCAAGGCCAGTAAGCGCGGCCCCATGCCTTCGAACCCCGTGCGGAGATCGCGCGGGGTTTTTGCATGTTTGGGGCCATGGAAACGCACGGCGTTTTAACGATCTATTGTGTGTCTGCGCGAAGCTGGCTACCATTGAGGGTAGGTAAGACGGGGCAGGAGTCGGCATGTCCGATGCGATGACAAATACCGAAGCGGATGAGGTCCTTGCCTCGATCCGTCGGCTTGTGGCGGAGACCCATGGTCATCGGCCCGTGCCGGTGTCTGCGCCAGTGACAGCCGCTGTGCCGTCCATGGATGTTCGGGAAACGGCCGCAGTAAAGCCTCACTCCGAGCCTGCGGCGCAAGCGCTGGTGCTCACCCCCGATTTCCGCGTGCGCCAGAGCGCCGTGCCCGAACCGGTGGCTCAGGCCCCCCTCGTTCTGGAGCCGCTTCCAGACGCGGCGACCGCCGAAGAAGGGGCTGCGGAGCCGTTGATCCTGTCGCCCGATCTCGCGGTGCATCTGCCGGATGAGGTCGCAACGCAGCAGACCGGGATTGAGGGCGTGGAAAACCCGACGCTCGAAACCCTCATCGCCGAAGAGGTGCAGGCGGAAGCGCGGGCGATGACCGCAGCCGCTGAGACGGCGGAGGCCGACTGGGCCGAGGCGCTGGATGACACCCCCGACGCGGAGGCCGCCCGCCATGTCGCGCGTCTGACGCTCGAGCAACGCATTGCCGAACTCGAGGCCGCCGTGGGCGCGCAGGGGCTCGACTGGGAACCCGACGGGTCGGAGGATCTCGACGCGGAGATCCCGCGTGAAATGCCCCGCGGTTTCATCGAACCCGGCGCGCGGGTTCTGCATTTCCGCGCCCGTGAGGCGGCACCGCTTGTGGACGCTCAGGGCATGGATCATTTCCGCGATGAACAGGTTTCCGACGAACCGGTCGCTGAGGATCAGGCACAGGATATGTCGGCGGATGCGTGGTCGGGGGACAAGGATGACGCTGCGATGAGCCAGAGCGAAGAGACGAAACCGCTGTCCGATGAGATCGGCGATGCCATCGCCGATGCCGAGGTGATCGAGGAAACCCCCGCGCCGCAGGCCGGGGACACGCCCGAACCCCTTGAGATGCCAGCCCCGGACGCCCAGACCCCGGAGGTCGAAGATCTCGGAGCCGCGCCGGAAGTGGCGCACGATCCCGATCCCAGCCTCGAGGAAGAACTGGCGCTCGCGGGCTATGCCGATGAGGATATCATGGATGAGGAGGCGCTGCGCGATCTCGTGGCGCAGGTCATCCGCGAAGAGCTACAGGGTGAGCTGGGCCAGCGTATCACCGCCAACGTTCGCCGTCTCGTGCGCCGCGAGGTGCAACGCGCGCTCACCCTGCGCGAGTTCGAATAAGTTCGGGTAAGTTCGGGCGCGTTCAGACCTCTTGCGCCAAAGCGTAAAGCGCATCGAGGTCCAGATGGGCTTCGAGATGATCTGCGAGGCGGTCGAGCGTCTCCTCGACCCCTGCGTCGAAATCCGTCATTCCCCCCGAGAGGCCGAAGCGTTCGAGATACGCCGCACGGAACGCATCCGAGCTGAACAGCCCGTGCAGGTAACAGCCGCGCACCCGACCGTCCGGGCTTTGCGCCCCCTCGGGTCGGCCTTCGAGCGTGAGCCAGGCGCGTTTCATATCCGCCCCGTCCGTGCGCCCGATGTGGATCTCATAGGCCCTGACCTCGGTGCCGGACGCCAGATCGGTCGCCGTCACCTCCGCCAGCCGCTTGTCGCCCTGCATCCGGGTGCCGACCTCCAGAAGTCCAAGCGCCGCGTGCCGACCGGGGTGCCCCTCGATGCCTTCGGGATCGTCGATCCACTGCCCAAGCATCTGATATCCGCCGCAAATCCCCAAAACATGGCCGCCACGCCGCAGATGCGCTGCGAGGTCGATGTCCCAGCCTTGATCGCGAAAGAATTTCAGATCGCCGATGGTCGATTTCGTCCCCGGGATCAGTACGAGCTCGGCATCGCCCGGAAGCGCGCGCCCCGGTTCGACAATCTCCACCGTCACATCCGGCTCGGCGGCCAGCGGGTCGAGATCGTCGAAGTTGGCAATCCGCGAAAGTTTCGGCACGGCGATTTTCACCCGCCCGTCGCCGCGTGAGGCGATGTCCATCACATCCTCGGCAGGCAGGCGATGGGCGTCCTGAAACCACGGCACCGTGCCGAGATCGACCCAGCCGGTGCGACGGGCAATCTCTTTCGACCCTTCGGCAAACAAGCTCACATCGCCGCGGAATTTGTTGACGGCAAAGGCTTTGATCCGGTCGCGGTCCTCTGGCGGCAACACCGCTTGCGTGCCGACCAGTTGCGCGATCACGCCACCCCGGTCGATGTCGCCGACCAAGACGACCGGCACGCCCGCCGCCTCGGCAAAGCCCATATTGGCAATGTCGCCCCGGCGCAGGTTGATCTCCGCCGGGCTGCCTGCGCCTTCGATCACCATGAGATCGACACCGGAGGCCAGCCGGTGGAAGCTTTCGAGCACTTTCGGCATGAGATTGGGCTTTTCCTTGCCGTAATCGCGCGCCTTGAGCGTGCCGACGCGTTGCCCTTGGACAATCACCTGCGCGCCCTGATCGGTTTCGGGTTTCAGCAGGACCGGATTCATGGCCGTATGTGGCCGCAATCCACAGGCCCGCGCCTGAAGTGCCTGCGCCCGCCCGATCTCGCCGCCGTCTGCGGTCACCGCGGCATTGTTCGACATGTTCTGCGGTTTGAACGGTGCGACCTTGAGACCCCGTCGGGTGAAGGCGCGCGCAATCCCTGCCACAAGCATGGATTTCCCGACATTCGAGCCCGCCCCCTGGATCATGATCGCCTTGGCCATGCCGTCCTCTCTTTTCTGCCGCGCGTCCTGAGTAGTGAAGCGGCCTTGAAGAGGGAAGGGGTTTTCTGATGGCACAAATACTCATGCCGCGGCAGCAAAACAAATCGGCAAAAGAAAAGACGCGCCAGCGAGCAGCATGGCGCGTCTTCTTCAAAATGGCAGAAACGGCGCGCCTATGCGGCTTCCGCAGCCTCCTGGGCGTGACGGCGTTCGCTTTCCTCGCGCGACAGCGCGACGGAGGTACGGATGCCTTTGGAGACGAATTCCATCAGACCGGAAACGACGCGCTCACACGGGTCGATACCGGCACAGGACAGAACCTCACGGCCATCGCGAGACCGCGCCCAGCGGGCGATCTGTTCCGGGCCGTTGCCATATTTCTTGTCATCGGCAATCGCATCATCGAGCGCAGCCAGCACAACCGCAGCAAACAGCTTGCGGGCGCGTTGTCCTTGCTCGTAATTGAATGCGGTGCCATCCACGAACTCAGCCATGGTTTTTCCTTGTTTTATTGCTCTTGTCTTTCTGGCGTGCAGCGCCTTATGACAGGTTTGTGTCGATTCGGGTACGCCTGATTTGCATATCTCCTATGCGTTCAGAGCATGGTGAGTGCTGGTCCGTCACCTGTTCCGAAATCTCCGCCTCCTATCGCGCCACGTGTCAGCATGCTTGTCAGCCAGCGACTCGCCAGATATAGGGTGCGCTGATCCATCTTCAACCAATCGCGTATAGTCAAATGCCCAAAATCAACGGTAACGAAATCCGCCCCGGCAACGTGCTGGAGCATGACGGGGGCCTCTGGGCCGCTGTGAAAGTCGATCACGTCAAGCCCGGCAAGGGCGGTGCCTTCGCTCAGGTCGAGCTGAAGAACCTGCGCGATGGTCGCAAACTCAACGAACGTTTCCGCTCCGCCGACAAGGTCGAGCGCGTGCGTCTTGAGCAGAAAGACATGCAGTTCCTCTACGAGAGCGACGAGCTTTTGCACATCATGGACACCGAGACCTACGAACAGGTCACGATCCCGGCCGACATCCTCGGCGAACGTCGCCCCTTCCTTCAGGACGGCATGACCATCGTCGTGGAATTCCACGATGCCGAGGCGTTGAACGCCACCCTGCCGCAGAAGGTCATTTGCAAGATCGTCGACACTGAGCCGGTCGTCAAAGGTCAGACGGCGGCAAACTCGTTCAAACCGGCGATCCTCGACAATGGCGTGCGCGTCATGGTTCCGCCGTTCGTTGGCACCGACGAGGACATCGTCGTGAACACCGAGACCATGGAATACTCGGAGCGTGCATAACGCTCCAAAGGTTTCAATAGAGTTGAAAAGTAAAGCCGCTCCCTCGGGGGCGGCTTTGTTCATGGGCGCTGAGAGGCGATCAGCCCGCGCGCAGCCCGAGGATCTTGCGCGCCTGCGACGGCGTGGCGATCGGGCGCCCGTAGCGTTGCGCGGCATTCACGGCCAGTTCCACCAAAGCGGCGTTCGAGGGCGCCAGCGTGGTTTTGTCGAGGCGGATGTTGTCCTCAAGCCCGGTGCGCAGATGCCCGCCTGCTGCCGCCGCCCAGTCGTTGAGGTCGCGCTGATGCCGACCGATCCCGGCGGCGCACCACGGAATATCGTCGCCAAACAGGTATTTCACCGTCTCGACATAGAAATCGAACACGCGTTTCTCGGCGGGCATGGCGTTTTTGACGCCCATGACGAATTGCACATAGGGCCGCGCCCCGATCTGGGCGCGCTCCATCATCTCATGCGCCTTGTAGATATGCGACAGATCGAAAGCCTCGATCTCCGGCTTCACACCATAGGTTTTCATCTCGGAGGCGAGCCAGTCGACGAGATCGGGCGGGTTCTCATAGACGCGGGTCGGGAAGTTGTTCGACCCGACCGAGAGCGACGCCATCGGCGGGCGCAGGTGCAACATGCCGCCGCGCGCCTGACCTGCGCCGGAGCGCCCGCCGGTGGAGAGTTGCACGATCATGCCGGGGCAATGGAGCTGAATGCCCTCCATCAACCGCGCAAACCGTTCCGGATCGGAGGTCGGTTTGCCCTCGTCGTCACGGACATGGCAATGCGCGATGCTGGCTCCGGCCTCATAGGCCGCGTGCGTGCTCTCGATCTGTTCTTCGATGGTGATTGGCACGGCGGGGTTGTCCGCCTTCGTGGGCAGCGAGCCGGTGATCGCCACACAAATGATACAGGGTTTGCCCGCGACATCGCTCATGATCGCCTCTTCCTTTCCATATGACGGCCCCGAAACGGTGGCCTGCAAATCGCCTCCCAAACGGCGGATGAGGGTATCATGCCGCCGCCTGAGCGGATTGAACAGAAAAGAGTTTTCGATTCAGTTAAACGGTGAGCGTGGCATCACCGGCCCTGAGCACGCCCTTGGCCCGGTCGAACCGCAGATAGGCGATTGCGCGCCCGCCCGACTGGGTGAAAAGCGTGCCGGCGGTCTTGCCGTCTTCGGTCACAATCTCTGTGCCGACAGGCGCGTGGCCTTCAATGCCGACGGTCGCAAGCCCCTTGCGCAGCTCGGTCTTGTGCTTCATCCGGGCGGTGACCTCTTGGCCGACATAGCAGCCTTTGCGGAAATCCACGCCGTGCAGCCGCTCGAACCCTGCCTCCAAGATGAACGTGTCGGGCGTCAGCTCCGCGCCGAATTCGGGGATGCAGAGCGCCACGCGGATCGCGTCCCAATCGGCCTCCTCCGAGGGCCGCCCGTCATAGGCGCGCCAGCCCATTTCCGGGGCACGCGGGTCCTGAACCGTGCCTTCAGGGGCAGGGCCGGGACCTCGCGACACCGGGCGATCCGTCAGCGCAAGCGCCACCTTGGCGCGGAGTTTGTACATTGTGAGCCGTTTCATAAGCATCTCGGCTTGGGAGGCGGGCACGTCCATCAGGATCGCCTCGCCTTCGGGCACCAAAAAGAAATCGACGATGAATTTGCCCTGCGGCGTCAGAAGGGCCGCGTAAACCGCGCCGTCCTCAAGACGCTTCACATCGTTGGTGATCAGCCCCTGAAGGAAATGCAGTCGGTCTTCGCCGGTGATTTCAATGACTTTCCTGTCGTTTTCCGTCGCCACTGTGTCGCCCCTGCACTTTCTTGCCTTGTGTCTCTTCATATAGGAAGGGGGAACCAAACGAAAAGCTGCAACCTTGCCGGACCCCCTATGCGCGCGCCGATTTCCGTCATCATCCCGACCCTGAATGCCACCCCCGGTTTGCGCGAGACGATGTTGTCGCTGATGGAGGGGCTGGACGCCGGGTTGGTGCGCGAATTGATCCTGACGGATGGCGGATCGACGGACGGGGTGGAGAAGATGGCCGATTTCGTCGGGGCCGAGCTTGTGATTGGCGGGGCCGGGCGGGGCGGGCAGCTCAAACGCGGAGCGGAGCGGGCCGAGGGCGACTGGCTTTTGGTGCTGCACGCCGACACATGGATGCCCGAAGGCTGGGCCGAGGCGGTGGTGCAGCATCTGGCAAAGAACTACGACAAGGCGCTGGTGTTTTCTCTGTCCTTTCGGGATGCCAAAGGCTTTTGGCCGAAGATGACGGCGGGCTGGGCCAATCTGCGTACCAAACGCTTCGATCTGCCCTATGGCGATCAGGCTTTGCTGATCTCCCGCGAGCTGTACGACGAGATCGGGGGGTACGGGGATATGCCCCTGATGGAGGATGTCGATCTCGCACGCCGCCTCAAAGGCCGCCTCGTGCTTAGTCCTTTGCGCGTCCGAACAGACCCATCACGTTACCGAACATCCGGCTGGTGGCGCCAAGGAGCCCGGAACCTTTTCCGTCTTCTCCGTTTTCGCCTCGGGGCCGACCCCGCGACGCTTTCACGGGGCTACCGTCGATGACCGTGCGCCCGTCGGAATATTGCAGCCGGTAAAGATCGGCATACAAGCCGCCGCGCGCCAGCAATTCCTCATGCGTGCCTTCGTCCACCACGCGGCCTTTGTCCATCACCACGATCTTGTCGGCATTCTTGATGGTCGAAAGCCGGTGCGCGATCACCAATGTGGTGCGCCCTTCCGACAGTTTCTCAAGCGCTTGTTGCACGATCTTTTCGGATTGCGCATCGAGCGCCGAGGTCGCCTCGTCCAAAAGCAGAACCGGACGGTCGCGCAGCACGGCGCGGGCGATCGCCACACGCTGCCGCTGCCCGCCCGAAAGCCCGGAGCCACGCGGTCCCACCGGCGTGTCGAGCCCGTGATCGAGTCGTTCGGCAAAGTCGGCGACATGGGCGGTGGTCAGCGCGGCCTTGAGCTTCGCCTCATCGACCTCCGCCCCCATCAGCACGTTGTCGCGCAGGCTCTCGTCGAACAAAAGCGCGTCTTGCGAGACCACCGAATACAGCCCGCGCAGGGTCTTCAGATCGAGCGCGGTCGTGGGCACGCCGCCGATGGTGATCTTGCCGGTCACCGGATCGGCGAGCCGGGTCATCAGGTTGAACACCGTGGATTTGCCCGCGCCCGAGGCACCCACGAGCGCTGTGGTCTTGCCCGCCTCCGCCGTGAAAGTGGTGCCGCGCAGCACCGGGCTGTCGGCATAGGCGAATTCGACATTCTCGAACCGGATATCGGCACGCGACGGCGGCACCGGCAGGGCGGTGGGCTGGGCGGGGGAGGTGATCTCCGGGCGCTCCTCGAAAATCGCGTAGATGCGCTCAAGGGACGCGCGCGCCGCCTGCCAAACGCCGGAGACGTTGCCCAGCCGACGGAGCGGTTCGAAGACCAGCGCCATGGCGGTAAAGAACGACATGAATTCGCCGACGGTCTTGGTGCCTTCGATAATCTGATGACCGCCGTAAAGCAGCACGCCAAAGAACCCGAGCCCCGCCACGAGGTCCATCAGCGCGGGAATGCCCGCCTGACCGGCTTCGGATTTGATCTGGGCGCGGACCATCTGGGAAATTTCGTCGTGGAACCGTCCGGCTTCGCGCTTTTCCGTGCCCGAGAGCTTGATCGTCGTGGCACCGTGGAAAATCTCGTCGAGCCGGGTCGACACCCGTGCAGAAGCGACGCGGGCGATCCGCGTGGTGCGCCGCACCAGCTTTTGCAACATGGTCACCGGCACCGCCAGAAGCGGCGTGCCCGCCACCGCAATGAGGGTCCAGCGCCAGTCGACCGAGACCGCCACGATCAGAAGCGAAATGAGCGAGATGATGTCGCGGGCGACAACGGCCAGAATCGTGCCCCAGACGGTCGCCGCCGCCGAGGAATCGCCCCGCGTGCGCTCGATCAGCGTGCCCGGTGAATTGTCCTGAAAGAACTTGCCGTCGAGCGTCAGCATATGCGCCACGAGATCGCCCTGAAGCGCGGCGGCCACCTTTTGCCCGACACGGGACATGATCACACGCTGCCCGAAAGACGCCACGGCGCGCAGGCTGAACACGCCGAACACCGCCAGCGCCACCCAGAGCACCGCACTCGATTGCCCGGCGACCAGCACCTTGTCGAACATCGGCTTGATCAGATAGGACAACGCACCCAGCATCGCCCCCTCGGTGGACATCAGCAGGACCGCAATGAAAACATAGCCCAGATAGGGCTTGAGATAGCCCCGCCACAGCCAGGAAATCAGCTTCAGCGATGGGATTTCGGGAATGTGAGGCTGTGCGGGTTTCATGGGAAGGACCTGAAGGTTTTGAACTCTCGAGCGGCTTTGCGATCGTAACGGGTCAGGAACCACTCGCGGATCGGGATCGGACCATGGGCCTCGACGTCCTTTTCATACATGCCGAGGATGTAATCGAGAACCCCGGTCTTGGTGCTCTTCAGATGCATGAACCGCGGAGACAGCATCTTTTTCGCCTCCTCGATCGAGGCGCCTTCGCAATGCAGAAGATACAGCGCCGCCGCCATCCCCGCCCGGTCAGCCCCGGATTTGCAATGGATCAGAAAGGGCTTCTCCAATGAGGCCAGAATGTCGATCTGTTCGACATAATCCTCGGCCGTGAGCGCCGTGCGCGCGCCCGCTTTCTTGGTGATGACAAGGCGAATGCCATGCTCTTCGCAGGCTTGGCGTTCCAGAAGCGTATAAGACACATCCTTGTCGCCCCGAAGCGACAGAATCGTCTTGATCCCCATCTTGGCATAGCGCGCGATGCGTTTCGGAGACGGCTGGTTCGACCGCCAGGCACCCGGCGCGAATTCATGGAGATTGGTCCAGATCCCGCGCAGGAAAGCATGGTCGAACAGGTGGAAATGCCACATCGCCAGCCGCCTTGTGCGCGGTGTCGAGATGTCATTGCCAAAGGCGCCGACCTCGGCCCGTTCGAGTTTCTTGAACCCTTTTTTCAGCGTCTTGAACATACGGGACCGTTTCATCATGGATCGCGCCTCTTTAGCTTTCTTTGACCAATGGGGCAAGCGACGGGCTTTGCGCGGCTCGGAGCCATGCGCGAAGCCGTGCCGCCTTGCAAAGCCGCGCACCCGATGTGACGGGCCGCGCCATTGACCTGCGCCTGCGGGAGGGTTACCGCTTGGGCCTCTCTTTGACTTTGAGGTTTTCCATGTCCCTTGCCAACGGCCGCCACTATCTCGCCATCCCCGGTCCCTCCGTGATCCCCGATCCGGTGTTGCAGGCGATGCACCGCCCGGCGCCGAATATCTATACCGGCGAACTCGTTGAACTGACCCATGGCCTCGTCCCCGATCTCAAGACCATCGCGGGCACCAAGGAACATGTGGCGATGTATATCACCAACGGCCATGGTCTCTGGGAAGCGTCCCTCACCAATATGATCTCCCGTGGCGACAAGGTGCTTGTCTGTCTGACCGGCAATTTCGGCCATGGCTGGGCCGATGTCGCCCGTCGCCTCGGTGCCGATGTCGAGACCATCGAATTCGGCAAACATGCCCCCGTCGATCCGGCCCGTCTCGAAGAGGCTCTGCGCGCCGATAAAGATCACAAGATCAAGGCGGTTATGACCGTTCATGTCGATACGGCCACCTCCGTGCGCAACGATGTCGCCGCCATGCGCAAAGCGATCGACGCCGCCGGTCACCCGGCCGTTTTCGCCGTCGATTGCATCGCCTCTCTGGGCTGTGACCGGTTCGAAATGGACAATTGGGGCGTCGACGTGATGATCGCCGCCTCGCAAAAAGGCCTGATGACCCCGCCGGGCATGGGCTTTGTCTGGTTCTCCGAGAAGGCCCGCGTGGCCGGGCAGGGCAACGATCTGCGCACGCCCTATTGGGACTGGGAAACCCGTGCCAAGCCGGTGCACCTCTATGAATATTTCGACGGCACGCCGCCGACCCATCACCTCTACGGTCTGCGTCAGGCTGTGACGATGATCCTCGACGAGGGGCTGGAAAATGTCTGGGAGCGTCACGCGACGCTGGCGCGCGCCTATTGGGCGGCGGTCGACACCTGGGGGCAGGGCGGCAATCTGCGCTTCAACATCGCGGAGCCGGAATATCGCTCGCATGCCGTGACGACGCTGAGCCTCGGCGGCCCGGACGGCACGCGCCTCCGGGAATGGATGACCGAACATCTCGGCATCACTTTGGGGATTTCGCTGGGCTTCGGTGAGATCGGGTCTGACGAGGCTGCGGGTTATTTCCGCATCGGTCACATGGGCCATATCAATGCGCATATGGTGCTGGGGATCATCGGTGCGATGGAAACGGCCTTTACGGCGCTGCAAATTCCGCACGGCACGGGGGCCTCGCGCGCCGCGGCAATGGTTCTGGCCGAGCGGGTCTGATCTCGCGCCCGACAGCCAAAACGATAAAGGCGCCCTCGGGCGCCTTTTCCTTTGATCTTTGATTGAGGCGCGCCAGCCTAAATCTTTCAGGCCAGATCGGCCAGCGCCAGAGGCAGCCGTTCGGCAAACACCGCGATCTCTTCCGGCAGCCCGACCGACACGCGAATACACCGATCCAGCGGCGCAACCCCCGGCATTCGAACGAACACGCCATGGGCATCGAGCGCCTTCACCAGCGCACGGGCGTAATCGCCATCGCGGCCGCAGTCCATGGTGACGAAATTGGTCGCGGAGGGCAGGGGCGTCAAACCGTTCAATTGTGCGATCCGTGCAAGTTCTGCACGCCCTTCAGCGACCCGTTCAAGGGTCTCGGCAAGATAGTCCTGATCCGTCAGCGCTGCCAGAGCGCCGACCTGCGCCACCCGGTTCACACCGAAATGGTTGCGGATCTTGTCAAAGGCCGTGGCGATGTCGCGATGCGCGATCCCATAGCCGATCCGCGCACCTGCCATGCCATAAGCTTTTGAAAAGGTGCGAAACCGGATCACACGTTTGTCGGAGGTGTCGAGCGCCGGACGAGTATCCTCCGGCGCAAACTCCGTATAGGCCTCGTCGAGGATCATCAGGCATCCTTCGGGCACTGCCTCAATCATCGCCTGCACGGTTTCGGCGGAATGCACCGAAGCCATTGGGTTGTTCGGATTGGACAAGTACACCAGCTTCGCGCCGACCTCTTTGGCCTTGGCAATCAGGGCCTCCGGGTCCTCATGTTCGCCTTTATAGGGCACGGTATGAAGCACGCCGCCGAACCCCGCCACATGGTAGTTGAATGTCGGATAGGACCCCGCCGAGGTGACGACCGCATCGCCCGGCCCAACGTAAAGCCGCACCAGATTGCCCAAGAGCCCGTCGATGCCCTCGCCAACCGTCACCTCCTCGGGCGCGATGCCAAGATGCGCGGCAATCGCAATCCGCAAATCGCGGTTCTCCGGCTCGCCGTATTTCCAGATGCCGCTCAGACTCTCCGACATGACCGCAAGCGCCTTGGGCGACGGGCCGAAGGACAGCTCATTGGCCCCAAGCCGGGCC